>CABHNZ010000011.1 GCA_902167985.1 Shinella sp. UYSO24 | reverse complement strand
AAAAACCGACACCCAGATCCACAAAAGACCCAAACGTCAAAACCCCAGGAGCCAAACCGTTAAATCCGGCTCATCAGCATCGCAGCCAACTTCTCAGAGAGTTTTAAAACGAACATCGTCGTCGCTTGCAGCGCCGCCGCCCTCGTCAGTGAGCGGGGTTATAGATCCCACTTTCCAAACCGTCAACAGCGCAAAAGGAAGTTTTTCAAACAAACAGACAAGGTGTTGGAATTGAAGCGTTTTTGCGGAAAAATGACATCAGCGGCACCGGCACGCCAGCCTGTCCCGCGGGAATCACCCCGCAAATCAGCGCGTCGGAAGCCCCTCACGGGCACCGGTCGGCAAATCTTGTGCTTCGCCGGCAAAACATGCGATACCGGGCCTCTCTTATAAACCTCATGGAAAGTGTTGCCGTGCGCGTTCTCAGCGAAGCCTTCATCCCCGAACTGCCGAACTATTATAAAGGCAAGGTACGTGAGAATTACGATCTGCCGGATGGCAGCCGCATCATTATAGCAACGGACCGCATCAGCGCCTTCGACCGCATCCTCGCGGCCATTCCGGACAAGGGCCATGTCCTGACCCAGACCGCGCGCTACTGGTTCGAAAAGACCGCCGACATCTGCCCCAACCATGTGATCGCCTATCCGGACCCCAATGTCGTGATCGGCAAGCGGCTGGACATTCTCCCCGTAGAGATCGTGGTGCGCGGCTATCTCGCCGGCACGACGGGCACCTCGCTGCTCACACTCTATAAGAAAGGTGAGCGCCGCATGTACGGGCTCGACCTGCCTGACGGCATGAAGGACAATCAGGTTCTGCCCGAACCGGTCATCACGCCGACCAGCAAGGCTTTCGACGGCGGCCACGACGAGCCACTGACCCCGGCGGACATTATCGGTCACGGCCTGCTGACTGCCGAACAGTGGGAAACGGTGTCGCGCTATGCGCTGGCCCTCTTTGCCCGCGGACAGAAACTGGCAGCCGAGCGCGCCTCATTCTTGTCGACACGAAATACGAATTCGGCACCGACGCCGACGGCAACATCATTCTCGCCGACGAGATCCACACGCCGGACAGCAGCCGCTACTGGATCGCCGAAAGCTATCAGGACGCGTTCGACAAGGGCACGCGGCCTGCAAGCTTCGACAAGGATTTCATCCGCGCCTGGGTCGTCGAGCGTTGCGATCCCTATAAGGACGAGATCCCGACCATTCCCGACGAGCTGATCGAGGCGACAGCCGCAGTCTACCGGGAGCCTATGAAAAGATCACCGGCAAGACATTCGAGCCGGACAATAGCGGCGCAACGGTTCTCGACCGCGTCCGCACCAATCTGGCACCCTATTTCGGCTAACCAGACCAGACCAGACCGGACCGGACCGGACCGGCACCCTTGATGGCCCGCAGGCGACAAAATCGCCGGCGGGCTTTTTCGTTGCCTCCACATCTTACCCGGAACGAAGCAGCAGGCATGCGACGGACGATGGTTTTCCCGCGCGACAGGCAATCACCATGCCGCGCCGTTGCGCCCGCAAGGCGGCTGCAACCAGCGCTCGCCATGCAAGCGCCCGAACCCGCACACTTGGTATGCTTTATGCAACACTCCCCAAGATTCTGCAGGCACCGAGCCGGTTTGTCGTCAGGGTGAGGTTATCAAAAGATGAAAAACGGGTGATGTAAGACGGATCCGTTAACGGTTTAGCTACGGCTTCACCACTCAATCAGGCATTAGCCAATTTGGAAATGATTCGGCCCGTGATCCGGGCCGCTAGTTTTAAGAGCGTTGGGACAAAAGATGACATCAATTCGCGTAGCCGCGGCGCCCCTCGTATTGCTTCTCCTGTCCAGCTGCGTCCTGGGACCGGATCACAAGGCCCCTCAGATTTCGCTTCCGGCGAAATTCACCGAGGGCGGCAGCAAGGCTTCCAATGGCGATATCGCCAAGACGGCCTGGTGGACGGCATTCAATGATACGCGCCTGAACGGATATGCCAGCAACGGCCTGCAGCAGAACCTCGATATCCTGCAGGCACTCGAGCGCATCAATCAGGCACAGGCGAGCGTCGTTTCGGCCGGCGCCGGTGGCCTTCCCTCGCTCGATCTCTCCAGCTCGGCAGAGCGCAGCGGCAGCAGGATATCGGCGGCAATGCCGGTGCATCCTCCTCGACGACGCCGCGCACCTCGGTTAGCGGCGGTCTTCAGGCCTCCTGGTTCCTCGATCTCTTCGGCCTCTACCGCCGTTCGAAGGAAGCAGCGCTCGCCAACCTCGACTCGGCCTATGCCAGCGTCGACACGGCGCGCCTGACGCTTCTGTCGGACGTCACCGATGCCTATATCTCGGCCCGCTACTATCAGGAACTGATCAAGATCTCGCAGGACAACCTGAAGTCCCGCCGCGAGACGCTGAACCTCACCAAGCTTCAGCTCGAAGCCGGTGCGGCCTCGCGCCTCGACGTCGTTCAGGCCGAAGGTCTGGTCAATTCTACGCTGGCCGGCATTCCGGGCCTCGAAGCCCAGTTCCGCACCCAGGCACATCGCATTGCAACGCTTCTGGCGCTTCCGGCGGGCTCGCTCGTCACGGAGCTGCTGCGTGGTGGCAATCAGCCGGTTGCCCGCTTCAACCCGCAGGCCGGCGTCCCGGCGGATCTGATCCGCAATCGTCCGGATATCCGCGCATCGGAACGCTCCCTTGCAGCAGCCGTCGCCAATATCGGCGTGGCAGAAGCTCGGCTTTATCCGTCGATCACGCTCGGTGGTTCGATCACGCCGTCCTACACCAAGTCGAGCCGCGCCGAAGCCGGCCTTCTCGGCTGGTCCTTCGGCCCGTCGCTTAGCCTGCCGATCTTCGATGGCGGCACGCTGCGCGCCAACCTTTCCTCGCAGGAATCCTCGGCTCGCGAAGCCTACCTCGCCTGGAAGCAGACCGTTCTCGGTGCTGTGGAAGAAGTCGAGAACGCGCTGGCCGCTCTCTCGCGTGACGGCCGCACGGTTGCTGCCTACCGCCAGACGGTCAAGTCCTACCAGGAAGCGCTCGAACTCTCGACCGCCAGCTACCGCGATGGCGCCTCCTCGCTGCTCGACGTCCTCGATGCACAGCGTCAGGTCTCCAGCGCCCAGGAAAGCCTGGCCGCGGCTGTCCAGCAGATGGCAGAGGACTATGTGGCCCTCAACGTTGCCATGGGCGGCGGCTATGCCGTCGGCGATCAGGCCAAGCCGACCCGCATGGCTTCGATCAGCAAGAAGTAATCATATCTGCCGGGTCGCCCTGCGGCCCGGCGATCCGGATCACGGTCCAACAAAAACCCTCCAAAGCGGCGCTTTGGAGGGTTTTTTAATGTCTTCGCATTGAGATCCGTACTGCAAACGATCAAGCGTTTGCGCGGATCGGGCTTCCCGGCACTGCGGAAAGCCCTGGGCGTAAAAGATCAGTCCTTGGCGCGCTCGACGTAGGAATTGTCTTCCGTCGCGATGACGACGCGCGTACCGGCCGAAACATGCGGCGGAACGGCAGTACGGATGCCGTTCGACAGGATTGCCGGCTTGTAGGAGGACGAAGCCGTCTGGCCCTTCACGACCGGCTCGGTTTCGGCAATCTCCAGCGTGACGTGACGCGGCAGTTCGACCGAAAGCGGAACGCCTTCATGCAGGGACAGGATGCAGGTCATGCCTTCCTGCAGATAGGCCTTCATGTCGCCCATCGTATCGACATCGACGACGACCTGGTCATAGGTGGCCGGGTTCATGAAGTGGAAGCCTTCGCCGTCCTCATAGAGGAACTGGAAGTTGACGTCTTCGACGAAAGCGCGCTCGACCTGCTCGGTCGTGCGCCAGCGTTCCGACACCTTCACGCCATCAACGATGCGGCGCATGTCGACCTGGGTCACGGGCGTACCCTTGCCCGGGTGGAAGTTCTGCGCAGTGAGGACGACGTAGAGCTTGCCGTCCACGTCCAGCACGTTGCCCTTGCGAACGGACGAGGCGATGATCTTGACCATGGTATTCCTTCTGTGCGTGACGGCTTGTGTCAGCCGGAAATGCGTCGTAGAGGACGGTGCAATAACCGGCCCGAGGCTTGGCCCCAAGCGCGGCCCGCGGCACGGCCTGAGACACGGATTGTCTGTTTTCCGGGCGCACGTACCCTAAAATCGCGCCGAGTGGAAGCCTTGCCGGGAGAGAACCCGCGAAGAAAGCCGCAAATGACCACGCAGAGCCCTTCCTCCCCCCGCTCCCCATGGTGGAGCCGATCGAGCCATCAGGACCGCCGGCCGTTCCTGATCGGTCGCAACCGGGTGCAGGCCGCACTTCGCCAATGGTTCGAGACGCGCGATTTCATCGAGGTGGATACGGCAACGCTGCAGGTTTCGCCCGGTAACGAGACGCACCTGCATGCCTTTGCGACGGAAGCGGTCGGCATGGATGGTGCCAAGGCCCCGCTTTACCTGCACACGTCGCCGGAATTTGCCGCCAAGAAACTGCTTTCCGCCGGCGAAGAGCGGATCTTCACCTTCGCCCATGTCTATCGCAACCGCGAGCGCGGACCGCTGCATCATCCGGAATTCACCATGCTGGAATGGTACCGGACGGCAGAAACCTATGACCGGCTGATGGATGATTGCGCCGCCTTTCTGGCGCTCGCCGCCGAGACGACGGGCACGAAGCAGTTTTCCTTCCGCGACATGGTTGTCGATCCCTTCGCCGAACCGGAACGGCTGACGCTGGCGCAAGCCTTCGAGCGCTACGCCGGTATCGACCTGTTGTCCTCGATGGCGGAAAACGGCGACACCGACCGGGATCGCCTTGCCGCCGAACTGACCCGCACCGGCATGCGCCATGCGCCGGATGACAGCTGGTCCGATCTCTTCAGCAAGGTTCTGGTCGACAAGGTGGAGCCGAACCTTGGGCGTGACAGGGCAACGATCCTCTGTGAATACCCGATATCTGAAGCCGCACTTGCACGCCCGTCGCCGCGGGATCCGCGCGTTGCGGAACGTTTCGAGCTTTACGCCTGCGGTGTGGAACTTGCCAACGCCTTCGGCGAACTGACCGACGTTGCCGAACAGCGGCGCCGTTTCGAATGTGACATGGCTGAAAAGGCCCGCATCTACGGCGAGACCTATCCGATCGACGAGGATTTCCTCGCAGCGCTTGCGACCATGCCGCAGGCAAGCGGCGCAGCCTCGGGTTCGACCGTCTGGCCATGCTGGCAACCGGCGCAACACGTATCGAGCAGGTTCTCTGGGCGCCGGTTGCGGAGGTTCTGCCATGAGCGCCGCACGAACCCTGAAGACGACGGCAGATCTGATCGAGGCCGGCCTTGTTGCCGCGGAAGACGCAGCACCCGTTCAGGCGGTGTCGGAAAAATACGCGATCGCGCTGACGCCGACCGTGCTGTCCCTCATCGATCGCAACGATCCGGCAGACCCGATTGCCCGGCAATTCGTGCCCGACATGCAGGAACTGACGCTTTTGCCGGAAGAGCGGGAAGACCCGATCGGTGATGCGGCCCACAGTCCCGTCAAGGGCATCGTCCACCGCTACCCGGACCGCGTTCTGTTGAAGGCCGTGCATGTCTGCCCGGTCTATTGCCGCTTCTGCTTCCGGCGCGAAATGGTCGGCCCGCAGGGAGATGGAACACTTGCCGGCGACGAGCTGGAAGCCGCACTTTCCTATATCCGCGCGCATGACGAGATCTGGGAAGTGATCCTCACCGGCGGTGATCCGCTCGTCCTGTCGCCCCGGCGGCTCGCTGCGGTCATGCGCGGATTGCGGGATATCGAGCATGTCAGAATCGTCCGCTTTCATACCCGCATTCCAGTCGTCGATCCGGATGCGGTGAATGCGGCCCTGATCGACGCGCTGAAGGAAAGCGGCAAGACGACCTATATCGCGCTCCATGCCAACCATCCGCGTGAAATGACGGCGGAGGCGCGCCTGGCCTGTGCCCGGCTGGTCGATGCCGGCATGGCCATGGTTAGCCAGACCGTTCTTCTGAAGGGCGTGAATGACGACCCGGCGGTGCTGGGCGATCTGATGCGCGCCTTCGTCGAGGCACGGGTAAAACCTTACTATCTGCACCATCCCGATCTGCGCCCGGCACCAGCCACTTCCGCCTTGAGATCGCCGAAGGCCAGAAAATAGTCGGCGCCCTGCGCGGCACGATTTCCGGCCTCTGCCAGCCGACCTACGTCCTCGATATTCCGGGCGGCCATGGCAAGGCGCCGATCGGTGAAAGTGCTGTCCGGGCAGAAAATGGCTGCTATTCGGTCAGCGATTTCCGCGGCGAGATCCACAAGTATCCGCCGGCCTGAGCGGCGGATGCAGTCCCGCGGACGATACTGTCAGTAAAGCCGACACTTAAAACTTGAACGAATCCCGCATCCCGATTTTCACGACATTGTTTATCCGAAATTTATGCTTTCGGGCCTAATCATGGCCGCAGATAAAGAGCCGAACAGCATTGGGATAACAAGATGAACGATACGATTCGCGAAATTTTGGGCAAGGTTGGCGGACTGCCGGTCGCTGTGAGTGAAATCGCCGACGATGCAGATCTTTACGCAGCGGGCCTCTCGTCTTTCGCATCCGTTCAGGTGATGCTGGCGCTGGAAGAAGCCTTCGACATCGAGTTTCCCGACAGCCTTCTGAACCGCAAGTCCTTCGCCAGCATCGAGGCGATCGAAAAGACCGTGAAGCACATCCTGGATAGCAAAGAGGCCGCGTGATGACCGTCGCCGCTGCCGCCGCAGAGGACATGTCGCTCACCGCACGTGCACAGCGCGTTGCCGCCATCGCCGGGCGATTTGCCGATACGGTCGATCGTGAAGGCCGCTTCCCCGAAGAAGCGGTCAGTGCCATGCGGGCAGAGCGCCTGCTCGGCATCCAGATCCCCTCCGCCTTCGGTGGCGAAGGCGTATCGCTGCAGGAAATGGCGGATATCTGCGCCATCCTCGGCCAGTCCTGCTCGGCAGCTGCCATGGTCTTCGCCATGCACCAGATCAAGGTGACGAGCCTTGTCGAACATGGTGGCGAAAGCGAATGGCACGCCGCCTTCATGCGTGAACTTGCTGCCCGCCAGCTTCTCGTTGCCTCGGCAACGACCGAAGGCGGCATCGGCGGCAACCTGCGCAATTCCATCTGCGCCATCGAGATCGAAGGCGATACCTGCCGCCTCACCAAGGACGCCACGGTCATTTCCTATGGCGCCCATGCGGATGTCATCATGATCACCTCGCGCGCCCATAAGGATGCGGCACCGGGCGATCAGGTCATGACGGTCTTCCGCAAGGACCAGTATGTGCTGGAGCGCACCGTCACCTGGGACACGCTCGGCATGCGCGGCACCTGCTCGGACGGTTTTCTGTTCAAGGGCGAGGCGCCTGCAGTGCAGATCTTCCCGAAACCCTTTGCCGAAATCGCCGCGCAATCGATGCTGGCCTCGTCGCATCTTCTGTGGAGCGGTGTCTGGTACGGCATTGCCGCCGATGCGGTTCTGCGCGCGCAAGCCTTCGTTCGCGCCGCCGCCCGCAAGTCGGCCGGCACCATGCGCCCGGCGCAACGCGTCTTGCCGAAATCACCACCAGCCTGCAGGTTCTTAAAGCCGGCATTCTCTCGGGCATCGCCGCCTATGAAGAGGCGAAGTCCGATCCTGATCGCCTCTCGTCCATGGCCTTCTCGATTGCCATGAACAACGTCAAGCTCGCCTCTTCGGAAGCCATCCTTGGCATTATCGATCAGGCGATGATCATCTGCGGCATCATGGGTTACAAGAACGGCACGCCCTACAGCCTCGGGCGCCATCTGCGTGACGCGCATTCGGCCCGCCTGATGATTTCCAACGATCGCATCCTCGGCAACACGTCGACCATGCTCTTGATGCAAAAACCGGACACCAGCCTTCTCGGCTGACGCCCATCCGTCAATTACGGCACACTGTTGAAGGACTGAGGTGACGCCTATGGATATGCAAGTTTCTTTTCTCGACCGGCTTTTTGAAGAAGGTCTGCTCATCGAAACCGGCGTTGATGGCCTTTATGGCCGAAGCGGCCAGTTCGAGGAAATCATCGCCGCCTTCGAGCGCCTGATCGACCGCGTCGGCGGCGCAGATGGCGCCGAAGCCATGCGTTTCCCGCCCGGCATGAACCGCGATTTCTTTGAAAAGAGCGGTTACATGAAGAGCTTCCCGCAGCTCGCAGGCACGGTTCACTCCTTCTGCGGCAGCGAACTTGACCACATGAGCCTGCTGAAATGCATGGAAGTCGGCGAGGAATGGACCAAGGGCCAGGAAGCGACCGATATCGTGCTGACGCCGGCGGCCTGCTATCCGCTCTATCCGACGGTCGCTCGCCGCGGCAAGATTTCAGCCAAGGGTGCGCTTTACGATCTGCAGAGCTATTGCTTCCGCCACGAGCCTTCCAAGGATCCGGCCCGCCAGCAGCTGTTCCGCATGCGCGAATATGTCTGCATGGGCACGCAGGACCATGTGACCGAATTCCGCCAGCTCTGGATGGATCGCGGCGTCGAGATGATGCAGTCGGTTGGCCTCGACGTGACGATCGACATTGCCAACGACCCGTTCTTCGGCCGCGCCGGCAAGATGATGGTCAACAATCAGCGCGACCAGAACCTGAAGTTCGAACTTCTGATCCCGATCACCTCCGCCGCCAATCCGACGGCCTGCATGAGCTTCAACTATCATCAGGATTCCTTCGGCACGAAATGGGGTCTCAATCTGGAAGACGGTTCCGTCGCACACACGGCTTGCGTCGGCTTCGGTCTGGAGCGCATTGCGCTCGCTCTGCTGCACACGCACGGCCTGAAGGTTGAGGAATGGCCGGAAAGTGTTCGCACGACCCTCTGGGGCTGACCCACGAATAAGAGCATGAGCACCAGCATGACCAAAGGCAACAGCAAGGTCTTCGTCGACCTCGATCCCGCGCAATACCAGCCGCATGCCCTGCATTCCGCAGAACGCATCTGGCCGGAAACGAATTGCTATGTCGATCTGTGGATCGAGGTTCTGTCGTCGCTGGGCCTGCCGCCGGCGGCCATGCTGGGTTTCACTCTCAGCCAGGATTTCGAGGGCGATCAGTTCACCTTCTTCAAGGTGCCGCTGGAAGATCTCGAAAGCCTCTACGGCATCCGCGTGACGGAACTGGCGATCTTCGATCAGCCCGAACTGCATATCGTGGAACAGATTGCCCGTGGCCGCCTCTCGCTGGTCGAGCTCGACAGCTACTACCTGCCCGATACGCGCGGCCTGACCTACCGCCACGAACACGGCAAGACGACCGTCGCACCGAACCGGCTCGATATCGAGGCCCGCGAAATGGACTATTTCCACAATGGCGGCTTCTTCACCCTTTCGGGCGAGGATTTCGACGGCATATTCCAGCGCCATGCGGCAGCCGATGCCCTGCCATTCCTGCCATATACCGAGTTCGTCAAATTCGAGCCCGGCCGCCGCGAAAACCCGGCCATGCGCGAGGAGGCCTGGCGCCTGCTGCGCCGGCATTACAATCGCCGGCCGGCGGCCAATCCGGTCCGCGCGTTTTCGGCAGTCTTTCCCCATCAGGTCCAGCAGGTGGCCGAGCGCGATTTCGCCTTCTTCCACAAATACGCCTTCAACACGCTGCGCCAGCTGGGAGCCAATTTCGAACTTCTGGCAAGCCATCTCGAATGGCTGAACCATTCGGCCTTCGAAGCCCCGCGCAAACATGCGCTGCGCATCTCGGAAGTGGCAAAATCCACCCAGTTCCAGCTGGCCCGCGCCGTCACCCGCAAGAAGTTCGAGCCGCTGATGGGCGTTCTCGAACCGGCATCGGAAGCCTGGGACAACCTGATGGCAGATCTCGGCCGTACCCTTGGCCGTGCCCGCGACGCGGCCTGAACCGCAGATGCCCTCCGGCTTGGCCAGGATCGACCTTCATGACCGCTGGACCCTGTTCCTGACCGGGCCGAACGCCGCGGCCTGCCCATCAGCCATTCCCGCTGACGTAGAAGCCGTGCCGGCCGTCGTGCCCGGCACGGTTGCCGCGGCACTCGAAAAAATGGGCCGCTTCAGCCGCCATGCCCCGCAGCCGCTGATCGATCAGGACGCCTGGTATCGCCGCGCCTTCACCGCAGATGAGGCCGGCCCGGCCACCCTGCGCTTTGAAGGTCTCGCCACCATTGCCGATATCTATCTGGACGACCGGCTGATCCTGTCGGCGCAAAGCATGTTCGAACGCCATCACGCCGAGGTCGAGATCACCGGCGGCGAAACCCTGTCGATCTGCTTTCGTGCCCTGAAGCAGCATCTGGAAAAGAAGGGCCCGCGCGCCCGCTGGCGCCCGAGGCTGATGAACAATCAGGGCCTGCGGCTCCTGCGCACCACACCGCTCGGCTTCATGCCCGGCTGGTCGCCTGAAATCCACGCCACCGGCCCGTGGCGCCCGATTCTTCTCCTGCCGGGACAGCCGGCCGACAAGCCGCACAAACCGTCTCCCGCCGATATCATCCTGACGGCAACGCTCGATACGGACGGCACCGGCCACCTCCTCGCGACCGTCAAGGGCCATCCATCCGGCACCGACATGGCGGACTTCATCCTTGGCTGCGACGGCCAAGAGGCAGGATTCACGTGGAACGGCGATCAATACAGCGCCGCCTTGTCGATCCCGAACGCAAAGCCCTGGTGGCCGCATACCCATGGCGAGCCTTCGCTCTACGACGTGACCGTCACGATTGACGGCACCTCGAACCCGATCGCCCGCACCGGCTTTCGCCGGGTGAGGGCCGACCGCGGCCCTGACGGCAAGGATTTTGGCCTGAACGTCAATGGAGCAAACATCTTTTGCCGCGGCGCCGTCTGGACCTCTGCCGATCCGGTCTCGCATTCCGGCACGCGTGAAACCTACGAGCCATGGCTGAGGCTTGCCCGCGATGCCGGCATGAACATGATCCGGGTGCCCGGCATCACGCTCTATGAAAGCCCGGCCTTCTTTGCGCTTTGCGACGAACTCGGCCTGATGGTCTGGCAGGATTTCATCTTCGCCAATTTCGACTATCCGGTCGATGACCCGGACTTCGTGATTCACGTGAAATCGGAGATCGACCGCTTCCTCACCGATACCGCCGCCTCGCCATCGCTCACCGTGCTGTGCGGCGGCAGCGAGATCCACCAGCAGGGCGCCATGCTCGGCCTGCCGGAACGGATCTGGAATGGCCCGCTCTGCAACACTCTCCTTGCAGATCTTGCGACCGACCTGCGGCCGGACCTGCCCTATGTGGTCAATTCGCCCTCGGGTGGTGCCCAGCCCTTCTTTCCTGGCGAGGGCATCGCCCATTATTACGGTGTCGGCGCCTATCGCCGCCCGCTGGAAGACGCCCGCCGCGCCAATATCCGTTTCGCCGCAGAATGCCTCGCCTTTTCCAACCTCTCGGCAGACGAGACGCTGGAGAATGGCAAGACAGGCATCCCGCGAGATGCCGGCGCCGACTGGGATTTCGAGGATATCCGCGACCACTATCTCGGTGTCCTCTATGGCATGGACCCGGCAAAGCTGCGCAGCAGTGACATGCCCGCCTATCTCGCGCTTTCCCGTGCCGTCACCGGCGAGGTGATGGCGGAAGCCTTTGCAGAATGGCGCAGGCCCGGCTCGTCCTGCCACGGCGCGCTGGTCTTCACGCTGCAGGATGTGATGCGCGGCCCCGGCTGGGGCGTCATCACCGCTGAAGGAAAGCCCAAGCCGGCATGGCATGCGCTGAGGAGAAGTTTTCGCTCGCAGCAGATCCTGCTCTCGGATGAAGGCACCAACGGGCTCGATATCCACCTGTTGAACGAACGGCCCGAGAGCCTGCAGGCCATCGTCGAATTCACCTGCCTGCGCGATGGAAGAACGCCGGTCGTCTCCGGCCGCACCGAGATCGACCTGCCGGCACGCGGCACCGCCAAAATCGCCGCGACGGATCTGATCGGCGCCTTCTTCGACACAACCTATGCCTACCGCTTCGGGCCACCCTCCCATGATGTCACGATCGCGCGCCTGCGCGATGCTGCGAGCGGCACGCTCATCGCCGAAGCCTTCCATTTCCCGCTTGGCCGTAGCGAGGCGATCCGCGAGGCTGCGATCAGCGCCGAACTGGTCGAGGCGGACGGCGGCTATCATCTGGAACTCGCCACGGATTGCCTTGCCCAGTCGATCGTCATCGACGCGGGCGAGATAATCCCCGAGGACAACTGGTTTCATCTTGGCCCAGGCATATCACGCCGCATCAGGCTTTCCGCCGCAGCAGGAGCCCGCCCCTCCGGCACCATCCGCGCTCTGGGCAGCAGCCTCATCCTGCATTTCTGAGCGGCCTTACGGCTTTTCATCAAGAGCGATCGCCATTTTGCGCACCGTGTCGAGATAGATGGCGCTTGCGGCAGGCGGCGTCAGGTTATGATCCGCATCGGGGATCATCGTCACCGAGACATTGCGGAAGGGCCGCAGCCCCTCGCCCTTGTGGCCAAAGAAGAACTCGAAAGAGTCGAGCCCGATATCGCCCTCGCTGTAGATGAGCGCCAGCGGCATGCCGCGCTCCGAAAGCGTGCGGAAAGAGCCATGGACCTTCCGCCCTTCCGGCAGCACATGGCGGAAGGCATGCAGGCGCGATTGCGGATACGCCCGCCGATACCCTTGGCGATATTGCGCAAGGCCGCCCGGACATCGATCTCGCCTTTCAGCACACGGGCAAACGTATCCCTGTTGAGCATGCGACGCCCGTAATCATCGAGACTACGCGTTCCCTTGACGACGGCCTCCTCGACCGAACGGCCCTCCTGCCAGTGAAAGACTGCCGGGTTGACCGAGACATTGCCGCGGATGCGCGGATCGACAAGGCTGGCCTGAAAGCCGAGATAGGCGCCACTGCATCGCCCGGCGGTCATCACCGGCCCGGATTTGACACTTTCCAGAAAATCGATGGCAGCCAGAACGTCGGCCGTCTGCGTATCATGATAGAGCACCTGTTCCGGCCGGCCCGGAACACGCTGGCTGTCGCCGACATTGGCGGTATCGAACCGCAGCGAGGCAATGCCTTCTGCCGCCAGTGCACGCGCCATCTTCACCGTGCTACGCCCCCAGCCGGCATGCCGGTCATAAGCCGATGTCAGGAAGATCACCGTTGCCCCGGCCGCACGACCGACCCCGAGCCCCGTCGGCCGGCAGAACATGCCGGAGAGGTGATCGTTTTCGCCAAACGAACCGGCAGATCGCTAAAGCCCGCGCCCTGAAGCGGAGCAACGGAGGTTGCGGCCGGCACATCGGCCTGCGAGGGCTGCAATGTAGTCGCTGCGAGCCCGCAAACCCAGTCGGCCAGCCGGTCGATGACGGCGACCGGCATGCGTGACACGGTAGGATTGGCGACGAGCTGGTCATATCCCTCGAAGGGAGCCGTCTCGACCGCCGCGCCAAGCGCCCGCAGCTTCTCGGCAAATTCCGCATCCGCCGGCCGATCCGGTCGGGCAATCACCAGCAGCTGTGATGCGGCGGCCGTCTCGATCGTCCGCAAATCGGTCTTGCGCACCTCCTCGACCACCGCCCGCGGCATGACGAGCGAGGCAATCGTACCACTCTCGCCGTTCCGCTGTTCGTCGCGCAGACCGAGATTGTCGTCGACGACCTTCGACCAGACGGCAAGCTCGCGGATATACATGCGACCGGAGACGACCGGCGCCAGAAAAGCCACCGCATGAAGCCCGGCAATCTCGGCCGCCGCCCTCTGGGCAACGATGGCGCCAATCCCCTGTGCCACGACGACGATGCGCTTGCAGCCGGAGATGCTGGAAAGCTGCGCCCGGCCTCGATCAGGCTTTCTGACCAGACGTCGAGGCCCGTCACGTCGCCCGGATCGGAAAGCGCATCACCAGTGCCCGGATAATCGAAGCGCAGACTTGAGATGCCGCGATCGGCAAGCGTATCGGCCATCTGCCGGAAGAATTTCCGGCCCGAGATTTCCTCAAGCCCCCAGGGGCTTGCAAACAGCACCGCGAGATCGCCGGGCGCAGCCGTGCGGCTGGCGGGCATATGGAGGCCGACCGTGCCGGAAAACGTCACAGGCACGGCAGCAGGCCGCGGACCATGCGCGGTCACGCTCTTGTCGGAGGAAATGCTCTTCTGGTCCATGGATCAATGATCCGCCCCCGCGAATCACCCTCTTCATTATGCGTTCTTTCTAAGCGCCACCCCGGTTCAGAAGGCTTAACACCGCTCTTGTCACTGTCTCGTCACAGCTATTGGCCGCAGACCGGATGCGTTGCGAACATCCGCGACAGCGTCGCCATCTGCGGGCGGTCGGCGCCGTTTTGCGGCTGTATGCTCAATGGTTCGTCTGCCGGCCACCAGTCGCCGCCGGCCCAATAGGACCAGCCGAGCCAGACATCCGTATTCCGCTCGACGCCGGAGACCATATCGGCAAGTGCCGACTGGCATTCACCGCTTGCCGGAACCGCAAACTCGCCGAGAAAGGCATGCTTGCCGTTGCTTCGAAGCCATGTGGTGAAATCGCCGATCGCCTTCACCGCATCGGCCGAGCGTGAACATTCGGCATTCTTCCCGGAAAAATCCTTGTCGAGATACTGATGCACCTCATAGGCATAGTTGTTCTTCGGATCGACCACGCCGAGCATCACGCTGGCATTCGGCGTGCCGTAATCACCCGCCATCCAGCTATGCGCGCCGGTCCATGCCGTACCCGGCACGAAGACGAGGTTCTGCGCGCCCGTCGCCCGGATCGCCGCAATCGCGCCGTTGGCGGCCGACAGCCAGTTCTCGGCCGAAATGTCGTAAGGCTCGTTCATCAGCCCGAAAATCACGCCGTCCTGATTGGCATAGACGGCAGAGAGCCTGCGCCAGAAATCCGCAAACGCGCTCTGCGGCGTCTCGTCGGAGCCGATCAGATGGCCGCGGTAACGGCCGTAATTATGCGGATCGAGAACGACGGCCATGCCTTTGGACCGGATGAGCGCCACCGTGCGGGCAAGCCGGCGCGCTTCCGGGCCGCTGAACCCCTTGTAGGGAACCGGCTGCAGGCGCTCCCACAGGAAGGGCAGTCGAACGGCGGTAAAGCCCTTATCCGCGAAATATTCGATCGTCTGGACAGACGGATAGATATAGCCCTTGCCGTATTCATCGCCAAGATTGCCGAATTCGGCACCGGCGAGATTGACGCCCCGCATGCAGGTTTCCGCCGCCATGGCATTCTGTGCCAGAAGGCAGGCTCCCGTCATGGCTGCCGCAAGCCGCAGGCCAAATCCGGATCGCGCACCAAGCCTGGATCCTTCTATTGAACGCCGAACCAAATCTGCCTCCGATTTTTGCCCTACCCATCACTTAGAGCCGGCCTCGCCAAATTCGAAGGGAAAAATGACGCAGGCGACGACAACCGCTTTCGGCGGTGTTACACGCTTCGACGGCGCAAAGGGAACGGAATTTCTACCGGACTTCCGTAAGTTGACCGAGAATTGAGAACCGGCCTTCCTGTAAGGGATCGGCGGTTCCGGGCGACACATTCCAGTCGCGCCAGAAGAACAGACGTGGACCGGATCGGAGACCGAAAATGAAGAGCTATGTGCTGACCGTCACCTGCAAGTCCACGCGCGGCATCGTTGCCGCCATCTCCGGCTTTCTGGCCGAGCGCGGCTGCAATATCGTCGATTCGTCGCAGTTCGACGATCTCGATACCGGCAAGTTCTTCATGCGCGTTTCCTTCATCTCCGAAGAAGGTGCAACCAAGTCTGTGCTGACCGAGGGCTTCAAGCCGGTTGCCGAGAAATTCGCCATGGAATGGGACGTGTTCGACAACGAAGAGCGCATGAAGGTTCTCCTCATGGTCTCGCGTTTCGGCCATTGCCTCAACGACCTTCTCTACCGCTGGAAGATCGGCGCCCTGCCGATCGATATCGTCGGCGTCGTCTCCAACCACTTCGACTACCAGAAGGTCGTGGTCAACAATGACATCCCCTTCCACCACATCAAGGTGACGAAGGAAAACAAGCCGCAGGCCGAAGCCCAGCTTCTGGAACTGGTCGAGACGAGCGGCACCGAACTCGTCGTTCTCGCCCGTTACATGCAGGTCCTGTCGGACCAGCTCTGCCAGAAGATGTCCGGCCGCATCATCAACATCCACCACTCCTTCCTGCCGTCTTTCAAGGGCGCAAACCCTTACAAGCAGGCCTATCAGCGCGGCGTGAAGCTGATTGGCGCGACGGCCCATTACGTCACGGCCGATCTCGACGAAGGCCCGATCATCGAGCAGGACACGGTGCGCATCACCCACGCCCAGTCGGCGGATGACTATGTTTCGCTTGGCCGCGATGTGGAAAGCCAGGTTCTGGCACGCGCCATCCACGCGCATATCCACCACCGCACCTTCATCAACGGCAACCGCACGGTCGTCTTCCCGCCGTCGCCGGGCTCCTACGCCTCCGAGCGCATGGGCTGACGCCACCACGCTCAAACTGCCGATATGACGCGATGAACGAGGCCGGCGGATAGACCGGCCTCACGCTGCCTTCACGAAAATTTCGCAATGCCGGCCTTGTGGATGCCACAAGCGCCGCCTATCTCCTGTCCCGGTCGATGGCCGGCAGCAGGCGAACAAAATTTCACAATTCTGCCTTTGTCTTGTCATCACACGGAAAGAAATTCTACGTATAACGATTTTCATTGATCGAAAAGTCGGGACCACGTAGGGTCTGATTTCGGCTGGTTCGGGCTGCCCGGACCATAGTAACGCAACGCCATGAGGGAGAGTGACATGACTGAATTCGCTATCGTCGCCGCCTGTGGTCGATATGCGTCGAAAATGATTGGCACGGATCGCCGCTCCCTTCCGTGCTGTCGAATGTAACGCTTTCGGTTCAATCGTTCCTGAAAATTCATTCGCCAGAGCTGCATGCCGTGCAGCCAATGCGGGAGTCTGCTATGCAGAAGCAAGTTATTGAATTCGGCGGCGAGCCCGTCGGAATTGTCATTCCGGATGAAAACCGGTTGAAGTTCATTGCCGTGAAGTTCCACGTCATCGACCTGGATGAGCAGCGTTTCGACACGCCGGACGATGTCCGCGTCGCCATCCGCGATCTCGTGCGTGCCCGCCATCTCGCGCCGTCTGCGCATGTGTGACACGCCGCTGATCTTCCGGCACAAGCCGATGCGAAAAGGCCGCCCATCAGGCGGCCTTTTCGTTTGCAGTCATGAGGCGGATCGGTTCAGAACGCAGTGAATGTCATCGTCGTCAGCGACCGCTCGATCCCTTCGATGGAAGCGATCTTCTCATTGACGAAATGCCCGATTTCCTCGCCTTCCGCGACATAGACCTTGAGCAGAAGGTCCCAGTCGCCACTGGTGGAATAGAGTTCAGACACGAGTTCGGTCTTGTAGATGGCATCGGCAACCTCGTAGGTCTTGCCGGGCTTGCAGCGAAGCTGCACGAAAATGGGCTTCATGGGCACTGTCCTGACGCTGGTTGCGCATCCGCGGTCATGGTTGATGGGCGACTATTGGCCGATGCGTCACGGCTGCGCAAGCATCTCTTTCCCGATCTCGCCCAGGATCCAGTCACGAAATGCGGCAAGCGGCGGATAGGTTGCCCGGTCCGGCAGATAGGCAAGGTGATATTGCGCCGTCGCCATTGTGCGGTTTTCGACGGCCGGAACGAGAAGCCCCTGCTCGATCTCGCGCCGGATCAGGAATTGCGGCAGAAGCGCCGCCCCCAGCCCCGAAATCGCCGCTTCGACCATCGGCAGGAACTGGTCGAACAGCATGCCGTGCAGGCTGTCGAAGCCGGTGCCGTTTTCCCG
This sequence comes from Shinella sp. UYSO24, assembly GCA_902167985.1. Classification (GTDB taxonomy): domain Bacteria; phylum Pseudomonadota; class Alphaproteobacteria; order Rhizobiales; family Rhizobiaceae; genus Neorhizobium. The sequence goes on along the minus strand of CABHNZ010000011.1, from coordinate 229,160 downwards.
GAACCAGTTCTCCCAAGCATCGGGCCGCGTGTTGAGATGCAGAAGCGGGAGAGACAAAAGATCCTGCGGCCCCTCGATCGCATGTTTCACGCGAAACGCCGGGCTGCAGACGGGAACCACGACCTCATCCATAAGAAATGTCAGCGCCGCCCCCGGCCAGCGCGGCGGCCCGAAATGAATGGCCGCATCGAGCGTATCGAAACGCAGGTCGAACGGTTCGAGCCGGGTCACGAGATTGACGACGACGCCGGGATGCAGGTCGAGAAAGGCGCCGATCCGCGGCGTCAGCCAGCGGGTGCCGAAAAACGGCAGGATGGCGAGATTGAGCGTGCCGCCGAGCGGATTGGCGCGCAGGTTGAGCGACGCATTGGAAATGCGCCGCAAAGCCTCGCGCACCTCGCGCGCATAGCTGTCGCCGGCAAGCGTCAGCCGGATCGTCTGCCGCTCGCGTAAAAACAGCGCGACGCCCAGCTGCTTTTCCAAGGCCGAAATCTGCCGGCTGACGGCACTCTGCGTCAGGCCGAGTTCATTGGCCGCGGCCGTGACGCTGCCGGTACGTGCGGCAGCCTCGAAAGCGGCAAGCAGGGAGAAGGAAGGCAGAAAGCGCCGTGGCGGCAGCATGTCATTCCTCCAGCGAATGACCTGTTGAGAACATGTCGATATTCATCGCGAATCGCCGCCTGTAAAGTCGCCCCAATCATAAAAATCGGGAACTTTCGATGCTCAACGATCCACGCTCGCATGGTCTGTGGGAAATGACCGCGCCGCAGCCGCCCGTCACCCCGAAGCTGGAAGGTGATGTGACGGCCGATGTCGTGATTGTCGGCGGTGGCTATACCGGCCTTTCCGCGGCACTTCATCTCGCCGAAGCCGGCGTCGATGTCCGGCTTCTGGAGGCAACCGAGATCGGCTTTGGCGGCGCCGGCCGCAATGTCGGCCTCATCAATGCCGGCATGTGGGTCATGCCCGATGATTTTCCGAAGGAACTCGGCGACCGCTACGGCGAGCGCGCCCTCGATTTCCTCGGCAACGGCCCGCTTGTCGTCCGCGACCTCATCCGCAAGCACAATATAGATTGCGAGCTCGAAACCAACGGCACCCTGCATTGCGCCGTTGGTGCTGAAGGCATGAAGGAACTCGAAGAGCGCGCCCGCCAGTGGCAGAAGCGCGGTGCCGACGTCTCCATGCTCGACGCGGCCGAAACCGAGCGCCGCATCGGCACGAAAGCCTATTCGGGTGCGCTTCTCGACATGCGTGCCGGCACGCTGCAACCGCTCGCCTATGCCCGCGGCCTCGCCCATGCCGCCGTGAAGGCAGGTGCCAAACTCCACACGAAAAGCGCCGTCACCGCGACCAGCGAAACGAACGGCCGCCATGTGGTCGAGACGGCAACCGGCCGCGTGACGGCAAATTGGGTGATCGTTGCGACCGACGCCTATAGCACCGGCCCCTGGGCTGTGCTGCGCCGCGAACAGGTGCATCTCCCCTATTTCAACATCGCCACCAAGCCGCTTGGCGCGAACCTGCGCCAGACAGTCCTGCCGAACAGCGAAGGATGCTGGGATACGAAGGAAATCCTCTCCTCCTTCCGCATGGACAAGGCCGGCCGGCTCGTCTTCGGTTCCGTCGGTGCCTTGAGCGGCATGGGCCTTTCCATCCACCGCAACTGGACGCGCCGTTCGCTGCACCGCATCTTCCCGCAGCTAGGCGAGATCGAGTTCGATGCCGAATGGCACGGCAAGATCGGCATGACCGACAATGCCCTGCCGCGCTTCCACAAATTCGGCAGAAACGTCGTCGGCTTTTCCGGCTATAATGGCCGCGGCATCTCGCCGGGCACGAATTTCGGCCACATGCTCGCCCGCCATGTTCTGGGCGAAGTATCCGAGGCAGACCTGCCGCTGCCGCTGACCGACCCCAAGGAGCCGGGCATGCGGCCGATGAAGGAAGCCTATTACGAGCTCGGCGCGCAGATCGCCCATTTTGCCGGCGAACGCTTCTGAGCCGAAACGACCCATAACCCGTCGGCAGGTGTGTTGCGAAAAACCTGCCGATTTGTAGATTGTCACCCTATTCGAAATCCGGAGACCGACATGACCCTCGCCAAACTCGACCTCGCCGCCGAAGTGGCCAAGATCTTTGCCGATCTCGGCGTATCCGCCGACCGCTACCAGGGCGGCACGCTCACCGTCCGCTCGCCGATCACCGGCACCGAAATCGGCAAGCTGCCGGAAGTCGACGCCGCCGGCGCAAAGCAGGCGATCGACGCCGCCCATGATGCCTTCCTTGAATGGCGCCTCGTGCCCGGCCCCAAGCGCGGCGAACTGATCCGCCTTCTCGGCGAGGAATTGCGCGCCGCCAAGGCTTCGCTTGGCCGTCTCGTCTCGATCGAAGTCGGCAAGGTCACGTCGGAAGGCCTCGGCGAAGTACAGGAAATGATCGACATCTGCGATTTCGCAGTCGGCCTGTCACGCCAGCTCTACGGCCTGACGATCGCCACCGAGCGCGCCGACCACCGGATGATGGAAACCTGGCACCCGCTCGGCGTCGTCGGCATCATCTCGGCCTTCAACTTCCCCGTCGCCGTCTGGTCGTGGAATGCGGCACTCGCGCTCGTCTGCGGCAATTCCACCGTCTGGAAGCCGTCTGAAAAGACGCCGCTCACCGCCCTTGCCACCCAGGCAATCTTCGAAAAGGCGCTTGCCCGCTTCGTCGCCGATGGCGGAACGGCACCGAAGAACCTTTCGACGCTTCTGATCGGCGGCCGCGATATCGGCGAGCTTCTCGTCGACCACGAAAAGGTACCGCTCGTCTCGGCCACCGGCTCGACGGCCATGGGCCGCGCGGTCGGCCCGCGTCTTGCACAGCGCTTTGCCCGCTCGATCCTCGAACTCGGCGGCAACAATGCCGCGATCGTCGCCCCGACGGCCGATCTCGACCTGACGCTGCGCGGCGTCGCCTTCGCCGCCATGGGCACGGCCGGCCAGCGCTGCACCACGCTTCGCCGCCTCTTCGTCCATGACAGCGTCTATGAGACGCTCGTGCCGCGCCTCACCAAGGCTACCAGTCCGTCTCGATCGGTTCGCCACTCGAAACCGGCACACTGGTCGGCCCGCTCATCGACAAGCAGGCCTTCGACAAGATGCAGGCCGCCCTCGAGGCAGCAAAGGCAGCCGGCGGCAAGGTGACGGGTGGCGAGCGCGTCAACGAAGGCGACGCGACGGATGCCTATTACGTCCGCCCGGCCATCGTCGAAATGCCGGCCCAGACCGGCCCGGTGAAGGACGAAACCTTTGCGCCGATCCTCTACGTGATGAAATATTCGAGCTTCGACGAGGCGCTCGCCCTGCACAACGACGTGCCGCAGGGTCTCTCCTCCTCGATCTTCACCAATGACATGCGCGAAGCGGAAACCTTCGTCTCGGCCCGCGGCTCGGATTGCGGCATCGCCAACGTCAATATCGGCCCTTCGGGTGCTGAAATCGGCGGCGCATTCGGCGGCGAGAAGGAAACCGGCGGCGGCCGCGAATCGGGTTCGGATGCATGGCGCGCCTATATGCGCCGCGCCACCAACACGCTGAACTACGGCCGCACGCTGCCGCTCGCCCAGGGCGTCAAGTTCGACATCGCCTGACCCTTGTGACAATGGCCATGGCGATGACCGGAATGGACCGTCTCAACCTGCTCACCGATATCGAGGGCGTGGCCGTTGGCCATGCCACCGATCTCACGCTCGGCTCGGGCGTCACCGCGATCGTCTTCGACGAACCGGCGATCGCCTCCGGCTCGGCCCTTGGCGGTGCGCCGGGCGGGCGCGATACGGCGCTGCTTGATCCGGCCATGACGGTCCAGACGGTCGATGCCTTCGTGCTCTCGGGCGGTTCGGCGCTCGGCCTTGATGCGGCCGGCGGCGTGCAGGCGGGCCTGCGCGAAATCGGCCGTGGCTATCCGGTCGGCTCGGCCAAAGTACCGATCGTGCCGCAGGCGATCCTTATGGATCTCCTGAATGGCGGCAACAAGGACTGGGGTCTCTATTCGCCCTATCGCGAGATGGGCTACGAGGCCTTCAAGGCGGCGAAGAAAGGGGAGTTTTCCCTCGGCACCATCGCGCCGGCACCGGCGCCTCCACCGCCACCGTCAAGGGGGGCCTCGGCTCTGCCAGTGCCGTGACCTCGTCGGGGCACCGGATCGCCGCCCTCCTGGCCGTCAACGCCATGGGCACGGCCACGGTTGGCGACGGCCCGCATTTCTGGTCTGCGCCTTTCGAAGAGAATGGCGAATTCGGCAATCTCGGCCTCCCAGAGCGGTTCACGCCCGATGACAACGCGCTGCGCATGAAGGGCGTCAAGCTCAAGGCAACCACGATCGGCGTGATCGTCACCGATGCCGTGCTGACGAAGGCTGAGGCGCATCGCCTGTCGATCATGGCGCATGATGGGCTTGCGCGCGCCGTTCTGCCGGCACATCTGCCGGGCGATGGCGACACGATCTTCTCCGCCGCAACCGGCAAAAAGCCCCTCGACGACATGACCGCCTTTGCCGAACTCTGCCATCTGGCTACGCTCGTCACGGCCCGCGCCGTCGCACGCGGCGTCTATGAGGCCACGGCACTCCCGGTGGAAAACGCCCAACCGGCGTGGCGCGATAGGTTTTCAAAGTGATTTAGCCGGCTAATTTGGTCGGCCGTCTTCGGGGCGGCCGCATCGCTACCTGACACCGAGCTACGCCATATGCCTTGCCGCGAAGCCCGAGCACGTTCTGGGGAACACCATCACGGACCGAGAACGCCGCAAGCCGCTGTCAGAGCGTCGGCACCTGACCATCCCGAATGAAGCGCAACATGGACGTCCCCGCGGCAACCGCGGCCCGCGTCAAAGGCGGCATCAAGCCTTGCCGTATGACAGTGTGGCCCTGCTGCCTCTGCACGAGACGTGCCGTCAGACCCCAGCGCGACTGGAGGCCACTGCCATTCGCACTCACGCAGCATGCCAATTCTGAGATCGTCCGGCCGTTCCTCGAAACGACTTACCATCATACCAGCCGAGTTCCAGCTGCTGATAGAGCCGCTGTGCCTGGCTGTCACGAACGAGGCGAAACAGACACATGCTCACGGCAACTGCGGCTGAGGCCCGCGCCAGAAAACGCATCAAGCCTTGCCCATTACAATGCAGCGCTACACGTCTAAACAAGCCGTGCGTTCAGACCCCGAGCGCAGCCGCGAGCCGCTCCCATTCCCCCTCGCCCGGAAGCCCGATCCTCAAATCATCCCGCCGCTCCTCAAACGTCGCGTCATGATCCCCGCCTCGCCCAGCCGCCGGTAGAGCGCCTGCGCCTGCCCATCCCGAACGAACCGGAACAACGAAGTCCCACCGGCCACCCGAACCGAGGCCCGCTCCAGCAAAGCATCGAGCCGTGCTGTATCTCGTTGCAGCCTCTCGCGCATAGTCGCCTGCCACGGTCCATCGGCCAGTGCCTCGCCGGCAATATGCAGCGCCGGTCCGGAGACGGCCCAGGGCCCGAGCCTCTCATCCACCCGCGAAACGATCTCCCGCTGCGACATCGCAAAGCCGAGCCGTACCCCGGCAAGCCCATAGAACTTGCCGAAGGATTTCAGCACCACGAGCCCGCCCTCGCCCACATGACCGGCGACGCTCTCGGCCTCGGAAACATCGATAAACGCCTCGTCCACCACCAGCAGACCACCCTTCGCCCACATCAGGCGGGCAAGCGTAAGCAGATCCGCCTTCGCGACCTTCCGCCCGGTCGGATTGTTCGGGTTGACGACGATCGCCAGCTGTCCCTCGGCCAGACGATCGAGATCATCGGTTTCCGACACCTCGAAGCCCGCCATCGCAGCCGCACGCGCATGCTCGGCATAAGTCGGAGACAGCACGACCGCCCTGTTGCCGCCGCCCGCCTGCCTTGCCAGCCCGGCAATGATCGGCAGCAGGATCTGCGTTCCCGGCGCGGCCACGATCATCTCGGGTGCCGGCGCACCATAGCTTTCTGCGGCAAGCGCGCAGAGCCTTGAAAGCGCATCAGGTTCTGGAAGACGGGAGAAAGCGTTGGCCGGTATCGGTGAATACGGGTAGGAATGCGGGTTGATACCGGTCGAAAGGTCGATCCACGGCTCGCGCGCTTCAGGAAACAGCGCACGCGCCCTGGCAAGATTGCCGCCGTGCTGGATCGGACCGCCAAACGCAGAGCCTGCCACGAAATGTTCCTTCTCGCCTTCTTCAGCCTGATCGTCGAGCGCCTCGTCGGATATCCCGACTGGCTCTATCGCGCCATCGGCCACCCGGTCACATGGATCGGCCGTGTGATATCGCGGCTCGACCGGGAATGGAACCACGAGGCCCAGGATTATGCCACCCGCAAGCGCATGGGCGTCGTCACGCTCATCGTCCTGCTGATCCTCGCCATCGCAGTCTCGCTCGCCCTGCAGGTCATCTCCTGGAAGATCCCGGCAGGCTTTTTCCTGCTCGTCATCCTCGCTGCCTCCCTGCCTGCCCAAAAAAGCCTCGAAACCCATGTGAATGCCGTCGCCGACGCGCTGGAGCATGAGGGCCTAGAAGCCGGCCGCAAGGCCGTCTCGATGATCGTCGGCCGTGATCCGGAACAGCTCGACGAAGCTGCCATCTGCCGCGCCGCCATCGAAAGCCTTGCCGAAAACTTTTCCGATGGCGTCGTGGCCCCGGCCTTCTGGACCGGCATTTTCGGCCTTGCCGGCGGTGTCGCCTACAAGGCGGCCAATACGGCCGACAGCATGATCGGCCATCGCTCGCCGCGCCATGAAGCTTTCGGCTGGGCCGCCGCGCGCTTCGACGACCTCATCAACCTGCCGGCCTCGCGCCTGAGCGCCCTCCTCTTCATCCTCGCCGCTTCTTCATCGAAGGTGCCTCGCCGGGCGATGCATGGCGTGCCGTCAGGCGTGATGCAAAATATCACCGCTCGCCGAATGCCGGCTGGCCGGAGGCAGCCATGGCAGGCGCACTCGGCATCGCACTCGCCGGCCCGCGCAGCTATGGCGGCAAGATGATCGATGCCCGCTACATGGGCGAGGGCGGCACGCCCTATCTGAATGTCTGGCACATCCATGTCGCGGTAAAGCTCATGCAGATCGCCGATGCCATGCTGATCGGCCTCTTCGGCTTCCTCGCGCTGGTTATCTGGCTAGTTTGAGCAAGGCATCGAGATCGAGATGCCGCTCCATATGGGCGGCCAGCCGGTCGAGAACCGCATCGACGCCCGCCTCGTAATCAAGATCCGATGCCGCGCCGCCAAGCCGGGTCAGCCAGGCCGAACGCTGCCGGTCATCGGAAAACAGCCCATGGACATAGGTGCCATGGACACGTCCATCCGCTGAACGCGCGCCCTCCGCCCGGCCATCGATCGTGCCGAACGAGCGGCTGCAATCGCCACCTTCGCTGTGCCCCACATGCATTTCATAGCCGGAAAACGGCACGCCCTCGAAACTCGTGCCTGACACGGCCTTGAGCCGCTTGTCGTCGGAAAGCACCGTCTCGACATTAAGAAGCCCTAGCCCCGCAAGCGAGCCCGGCGAGCCCTCGATCCCCTGCGGGTCTGAAACCATCCGCCCCAGCATCTGATAGCCGCCGCAAAGCCCGAGCACATGCCCGCCGCGCCGGTGATGCGCGACGATATCGATATCGAGCCCCGACTGTTTCAGGACGGCAAGATCCGCCAGCGTCGCCTTCGAGCCGACGAGCAGCACCAGCCGGCAATCGGCCGGAATAACCTCGCCGGGCCGCACGCGTATGAGGTCTACATCCGGCTCCTGATCTAGCGGATCGAGATCGTCGAAATTGGAAATATGCGGCAGGATCGGCACCGCGATGCGGATTTTCGCTCCCGGCTTTGCAAGCCGCGCCCCATCGAGCGCCAGCGCATCCTCGGCCGGCAGGCGCCGCGCTTCGGCAAAATGCGGTAACAGCCCGATCGAGCGCCAGCCCGTATGGCCCGCGATCATCGTCATGCCATCGGCAAACAGCGCCGGATCACCGCGAAACCGATTGACGATGAAACCTTCGATCATCGCCGCATCCGCCGGGTCGAGCACCAGCTTCGTCCCGGCAAGGCTTGCGATCACCCCGCCGCGATCGATATCGCCGATCAGCACGACAGGCACATTGGCCGCGCGCGAAAAACCCATATTGGCAATGTCATTGGCCCTAAGGTTCACCTCGGAGGCACTCCCGGCGCCTTCGACGAGAACCAGATCGGCCTCGCCGCGCAGCCTCTCGAAACTGTCGAGCACGCGGGCGAGAAGTCTTGGCTTCCACGTCTGGTATTCGGCGGCCTTGGCATTGCCCTCGACCTTGCCCTGCACCACGACCTGAGAACCGACATCGCTTTGCGGCTTCAAGAGAACCGGGTTCATGTGGACGCTGAGGGGCACCCCGGCCGCGCGCGCCTGCAGCGCCTGCGCCCGGCCGATCTCGCCGCCATCGGCCGTGACGGCGGCATTGTTCGACATGTTCTGCGGCTTGAATGGCCTGACGCGAAGGCCGCGCAAGGCAAAAGCCCGCGCCAGTCCCGCAACGATGAGCGACTTGCCCACATCCGAGCCCGTACCCTGAAACATGAGAGACCGGGCTGCCATCCGTCAGAACTCGATCCCGGCCTGCGCCTTCACGCCTGCCTTGAAGTGATGCTTGACCAGCGTCATTTCCGTCACCAGATCCGCCGCCTCGATCAGCGCCGGCTTGGCATTGCGCCCGGTAACGACGACATGCAGATCCGGCCGCCGCGCCTGAAACGCCGCAACGACAGCTTCGAGATCGAGATAATCGTAGCGCAGCGCGATATTCAGCTCATCGAGAATGACGAGGCCGATCGTCTCGTCGGCCATCAGTTCCAGCGCCTTTTCCCAGGCACGACCGGCTGCTGCGATATCGCGGGCAAGATCCTGCGTTTCCCAGGTAAAACCCTCGCCCATCGTGTGCCAGACGACCCGATCGCCGAAGACGGCAAGCGCCGGCTGTTCGCCGGTCGACCATGCGCCCTTGATGAACTGCACGATGCCGACGCGGCGATTATTGCCGAGCATCCTGAGCGCCAGCCCGAAAGCGGCCGTGGATTTGCCCTTGCCAGGGCCGGTATGGACGATGAGAAGACCCTTCTCCAGGGTCTTCTCGGCGACTTCGGCATCCTGCACGGCCTTGCGGTTCGCCATTTTGGCGCGGTGGCGCTTGGCCTCTGCTTCATTCAGATCCTTCACCGGGCTGCCACCTCCGCCGGCTTGGCGATCAGCATCGGCTCGCCCGTCCGAAGCCGGGCACGCACGACGCCGCAAAGCGTGCCAAGCACCGCCCAGAAGACGAAATTGCTGGCAAAGACGGCTGAAACGAAGCGCGCATAAAGCTCGCCCGGAACCGCCGTCTCATGCGAGGGCGCAACCGGCGCGCCATAGAGATGCGGCGCAACCATGATGATGACCGCAAGGGCCGCCATCGCAGCCGAACGGCCATAGGCGATGAGCCCGAGGCCGACCGCCGTGCAGATGGCCGTCGCCACCCACCAGACCTGCCGCGGATCGAGCGCTGCGGCCGGCATGCCCGGCAGTTCCGGCGGCAGGCCGAGGCCCGGCGCAAGGCTGAACACGGCAAAGCCTGAAAGCCCGAAGAAAAAGCCCTGCCGCCAGCCGGAAAGCGTGCCGAGCGCTTCCGAAACGGTTATCAGCAGCAGCGCAAAACCGATCGCGGCCAGAATATCGGCAGCGGCGGTATAGAGCGCGCGCTCCAGCCCGTCGGCGGGCTCCCAGGCCTCTGCGCCATGCTCATGCTCATGTGCGGACGCTTCAGGCGCGGCCATGGCGGCAGATGTGCCGGCGGCAGCGGGTGCGCCATGGTCATGCTGAGGCGCGGCCGGCGCTTCCTCTGCCTTTTCATAGACTTCAGCCTGCAGGATCAGCGGCACGGTGGTGACGCTCTGCATCAGCGTGAGAAGAAGACCGGACAACAGTCCGGCGATCACCGCCGCAAGGACGATGTTGCGAAACAACGACATGTGAAAGCCCCTCTTAGTGGCAGGGGAAGGCCAGCGAGTGGCGCGTGTCATGCGACGCGTTATGGACGACTTCCATATGCGAGAAGCCGACAAAGCCCACGACGAACAGGCCGATAAAGCCGCTCATGCAAAGCGGGATGATTTTCGAGACCGACAGGCTTGCTGCGGTCGATGCGGAATTGCTGATCATTGCCAAGTCCTTTCGCCCTCCACCCGAGGGCATGCGGTTGCGTTTCGCCGTCAGCAGGTCTCCTGGCTTGCGGATCAGGCGCTTCTTTCCGCCTTCCCGGGAAATCCCAGTGGCTTATGGATCGAAGCTTTCCGCCTACAGTTGCGGGGGCAGCCGCGGATTGGACGAGCAATCTCGTCTTTACCGCATTCCCTCGAAGGCCCTTGCGGGCACCGACGACGACAAAACTATATAGCCGAACGCCGGCCCCTGCAATCACCGATCGTCGCCTCTACGCCGATCTGCGGCATTGCCACCCGGGCAAGCCGCATTGACAGGAACGGGGCCGCGGGCATAGTGAAGGCCTGACGGTCCTTGTCCGGCAACGGGTGGGGCTAAGAGAGAATGCGGTGCGATCTTGAATTTTGAAGATCAATGCCGCGGCTGCCCCCGCAACTGTAGGCGGCGAGCCACCTGCCGAACGGCCGATCACGGCCACAACGCCACTGGAGTGATCCGGGAAGGCTGGCAGATGGTGACGACCCGTGAGCCAGGAGACCTGCCGTTTATGAAAAAGCCTTTCCGGGCGGGGTGCTCCGGGCAAGGGTTGATGATCGATGGCCGGCAGGCTTTGCCGCCGGCTGTTCCGCACCCCGCGATTTTGACCAGCGTTTTTCTTTCAAACGCAAACATGAGCGGCCATGCGGATGACAGTGCCAAACGTTGAGACGCCAGACCTTGAGACGGATACAGTGGAAGCGGAGACGGATGTCACCATCTTCGTCTGCATCAATTGCCGTGCCGAGGGCGACGCATCGGTCCGGCCCGGCGTTCCGCTGATTGCGGCACTGCGCGAGGCTGTGGGTGGCAAGCCGCTCAAGGTCAAGCCCGTCAGCTGCCTTGCCAATTGCGAGAAGGGCCCGAGCGCCGCCTTCAATCACCGCAGCGGCTGGTCCTATGTTTTCGCCCATCTGTCGCTCGAAAAGGTCGATGACATCGTGGCCGGCGCCATGATGCTGGCCGAAGACGAGCGCGGCCTCCTTCCCCTTCGTGGCCGTCCCGCCTGCCTGCGTGGCAAGGGCATGACCGGCCGTATCCCCCCCTTCCATCATCACGAGGACATGCCCCAATGAGCGTTAATTTCGATCGCGTTCCCTGCACCGTCGTCACCGGCTTTCTCGGTGCGGGCAAGACGACGCTGATCCGCAACTTGATCGAAAAGCTCGACGGCAAGCGTCTGGCGATCATCGTCAACGAGTTCGGCGATGTCGGCATCGACGGCGAAGTCCTCAAAGGCTGCGGCATCGACACATGCCCAGACGACAACATCATCGAACTGGCCAATGGCTGCATCTGCTGCACCGTCGCCGACGATTTCGTGCCGGCAATCAACCAGATCCTCGCCCTTGAACCGAAGGTCGAGCACATCCTGATCGAAACCTCCGGCCTTGCTCTGCCGAAGCCGCTCGTCCAGGCCTTCCAGTGGCCGGATGTGAAGGCGCGCGTCACCGTGGATGGCGTCATCGCCGTCGTTGACGGCGTGGCGCTCGCCGAAGGCCGGGTTGCCGACGATCACGATGCGCTGGAAGCCCAGCGCGCAGCCGACGGCTCGATCGATCATGACGATCCGGTGGAAGAAGTTTTCGAGGATCAGGTCGCCTGCGCCGACATGATCGTGCTGACCAAGACCGATCTGCTCGATCAGGCAAGCCTTGCCGCCGCCAAGGGCCGGGTTCAGGCCCACCTGCCTCGCGCCGTGAAAATCGTGCCCGCCGCCAATGGCAGTGTCGATCCCGGCGTGCTCCTCGGCCTCGGCCTGGCGGTCGAGGACGATATCGACAACCGCAAGACCCATCACGACGACGAACTCGACCACGATCACGACGATTTCGACAGTTTTGTCATCGATCTGGCCGCAGTGACCGATCCTGAGGCGCTCGCAGCCCGCATCTCGGCCACGGCCGAAGCGGAAAACGTTCTGCGCATCAAGGGCTTCGTCGAGGTCGAAAACAAGCCGATGCGCCTGCAGGTTCAGGCGGTCGGCCCGCGCGTCAACCACTATTTCGATCGTGTCTGGGCGCCGGGGGAGGTCCGCAGCAGCCGCCTCGTCGTCATCGGTGAAAAGGGCATCGACCGCGCAGCCATCGAGAAGATGCTGGCCGCATAAGCGGCCATCTCGGGAACGGTAGACGAAAAGGATGCATATTCTCACCACCACATCGTCCTCGCTGGACGACCTGATCGAGCCGGTTGATCTCAATCAGCCGCCGGCCGATGTGGTGGTGCTGTCCTTTTCCGGCAGTGACCTGAACGGCATTGCTGCCGCCTGGAAGAAGCGTGCCAATGGCGATCCCGGCCATCTAGGCGGCCTAGGTGATCTAGGTGATCTGGGCGAAACCAGCCTGCAACTCGCCAACCTCTCCGACCTGCGCCACCCGATGTCGATCGATCTCTGGATCGACAAGACGGCCGCCAAAGCCAGGCTCATTCTCGTTCGCATCCTCGGCGGCTACGACCGCTGGGCCTATGGCGTCGAACAACTGGCATCGATGGCGAAGCGAAAGAACATCGCGCTTGCCATGCTGCCCGGCGAATGCAGCATGCGCGACGACCGCCTTGCCGCCGCCTCGACCGTGCCCGACAAGGCGCTCAGTGCCATTCTCGCCTGCTTTCGCGAGGGCGGGCCGGACAATATGCGGCTTCTCGCCCGCCATCTGGCCCATCTCGCCCACCCCACGACACAAGACACGAATACCGATCTTCCCGCAGCAGCCGTGATCCCCAAAGCGGGCTTCTACAAGCCCGGCACCGGCATCACCGACGCCGCATCCCTTTTGGAAGACACCACGCCCCGAACCGGCACAGAGCCGGCTCGCGTCCCGATCCTCTTCTACCGTTCCATGCTGCTCGCCAGCGACGCCGCCCCGATCGACGCGCTTTACGAAGCGCTCCGCACCCGCGGTCTCGCCCCCCTGCCGATCTTCGTCAGCGGCCTGAAGGATAGAGAGGCTCTCGCCTTCGTCGACAAGGCGCTCGAAGAAACGCGCCCCGCCGCCATCGTCACCACCACGGCCTTTGCCAGCGGCGCCGATGCCGAGGGCAAAACCCTGTTCGACCGCGCCGGCGTGCCGGTGTTTCAGGCCGTCGTTGCCACCACGCGGCGCGAAGGCTGGGCAGACGGAACCCGCGGCCTCAACCCGGCCGACCTGGCCATGCATGTGGTCCTGCCCGAACTCGACGGCCGCATTCTCGCCGGCGTCATCGCCTTCAAGACGGGCGAAAATTCCGCCGATCTCGTCAACCGGCCGGAACCCGACCGGATCGACAGCGTGGCAGACCGGATCACCGCCCACCTGCGGCTGAAATCATCTCCGGCTGCCGAGCGAAAAATCGTCATCCTCATGCCGGATTATCCCGCGCTCCCGGCCGCACCGGCTATGCCGTCGGCCTCGACGTGCCGCAAAGCGTGCTATCCATGCTGCAGGCGCTATCCATCGCCGGCTATGGGGTTTCCGATATTCCTGCCACGCCCCGCGATCTCCTCAACCGGCTGCTCCATAAATCCGAAGCCCTGCCGCTCACCCGCTACCGATCGGCGAATGATATCACCGCCGCCTGGGGCGAGCCGGAGACGGGCGAAGACATCGAAAACGGCGCCTTCCGCTTCCGCGCCGCGCATTTCGGCAATATCACCGTGGCGCTGGCACCGGATCGCGGCCGCAATGCCGATCGCCGCGCCGATTACCACAGCCCCGACCTGCCGCCGCGCCACGCTCTCGTCGCCTTCGGCCAATGGATGCGCGAGGAACTCGACGCCCATGCCATCGTCCATGTCGGCGCCCACGGCACGCTGGAATGGCTGCCGGGCAAGACGGTGGCACTGTCGAAGGATTGCTTTCCCGAGCGCGTCACCGGCGCGCTTCCGGTCATCTATCCCTTCATCGTGTCGAACCCCGGCGAGGCGGCGGTCGCCAAGCGACGCATCGCCGCAATCACCATCGGCCACCTGCCGCCGGTGCTCACAGGGGCAGGTCTCAGCGACGAGCAGAAGAAGCTCGAACTGCTGGTCGATGAATATGCCCAGGCAGACGGCCTCGATCGCCGCCGCCGCGACCGGCTGGCCAAGTTGATCGTCGAGACGGCCCGTGACACGCCGCTCGCCACCGAAGCCGGCATTTCCCGCAACGACGATCCCGACACGGCACTTGCCCGCATCGATGCCTTCCTCTGCGACCTCAAGGATTTCGCCATCAAGGACGGCCAGCATGTCTTCGGCGAGATAGCTGAGGGCGAGGATGATCCCCTGCGCCTTGCAAGCGCCACGGCCGAACGCCGCGCCTTCCTCGATGCGCTCGATGGCAACCATATCCGCCCCGGCCCCTCCGGCGCGCCGCGCGCGGCCGTCGCGATGTCATGCCGACCGGCCGCAATCTCTTTGCCAGCGATCCGCGCACCCTGCCCACCCCGACCGCCTTCGAACTCGGCAAACGCGCCGCAGACGAGGTTCTGCGCCGTTACCTGCAGGATCACGGCGACTGGCCGAAAAGCCTTGTCTTCGATCTCTGGGGCAGCGCCTCGCTTCGAAGCGGCGGCGAGGAAGTGGCGCAGGTTCTGGCCCTGATCGGCGCCAGACCGGTGCAGGACGCAACGACGGGCCGCATCACCGGCATCGACATCCTGCCGCCCGCAAAGCTCGGCCGGCCGCGGGTGGATGTGACGCTGCGCATTTCCGGCCTGTTCCGCGATATGTTCCCGGCACTGATCGCGCTTCTCGATGCCGCCATGCGGGCGATCGCCGCAAGGGACGAGGCGCCGGGCGACAATCTTCTCGCAGAAGAAACCCGCCGCACCGGCACGATGCCGCCGCGCATCTTCGGCTCGGCCCCCGGCACCTATGGCTCCGGTATCGAGGAAAAGCTCGCCGACGGCACATGGTCAGAGCGCGAAGAGCTTGGCCGCCTCTATCTTGACGCCACTAGCCACGCCTTCAGCGGCGCGGAAGGCACAGCCGCAGCCGTTCCCGGCCGCTTCGCCGAACAACTGGCAGGCGCCGACCTCCTCGTCCATACCGGCGACGACCCCGGCCGCGACCTCCTCGACGGCTCGGCCGACGTCGCCTTCATCGGCGGCTTCACGGCAGCGATTGCAGCCCTTGGCGGCAAGGCGGATGTGATCGCCCTCGACACAACCGACCCCGAGAGGCCGAAGGCCCGCTCGATCTCCGAGGCTGTCACCCGCGTCGTGCGTGCCCGCGCCGTCAACCCGCGCTTCATCGCCGGCCAGATGCGCCATGGCCCCCGCGGCGCTGCCGAACTGATCGAAACCGTCGACCGGCTGATCGGCTTTGCCGAGACCACCCACGCCATCCCGCAGACCCTGATCGATGCCGTCTACGACGCCTATCTCGGCGACGACACCGTGCGCGACTTCCTGATCGCCGAAAACCCGCAAGCGCCCGCTATATGGGTGAACGCTTCCGCGCAGCACTTGACCGCGGCCTCTGCACCCGCGCCGCAATGCGGTGGATGCCGAACTGGAAATGCTCACCCGCGAAGCAGGGAGACCGCCGCATGACGCGCCCGTCCCCCGGTTCTCGCCCGGCTCGCCCCCCGGCCCGTCCCCTGGTCCGTCCCCCGGCCCTTCCCCCTCCTCGGCGCTCACCCCGCCCGCAGGTGAGACGCCGTGCCCGATCCAGACCCGATCCCGGCTCGGGCCAGTACGCAGCCAAGTATGCGGCCCAAGACCCGATCCAGCGCCCGGCCATGGATCAGGCCATGTATCAGACCCCGGGCCTGGCTCCGGACCCGAGCAGCACTCCCACGGCCGATGACCTCCGCCGCGGCGCCTGCCCGGCACTCTCCGCCCCGATGCAGACCGGAGATGGCCTGCTGGCCCGCATCGCCCTCACCGATGCCATCGCCCCCGCTTCACTCGCCTCCCTCGCAAGGCTTGCCCTGCAACACGGCAACGGCATGCTGGACATTTCCGCCCGCGGCAACCTCCAGATCCGCGGCTTGAGCGAACAATCCGCCCCGCGTCTGGATGCAGACGTGCGCGCGCTCACCCTTCCGCTGCGCGACGGCCTTGCCGTCGAGACCCCGCCGCTCGCCGGCCTCGATCCGGAAGAAATCGCCGATCCCCGACCACTTGCCGCAGAGATCGCAGGGGCAGCCCGCAATCTTGTCACCCTTGCCCCGAAAATGTCTGTCGTCGTGGATGGCCATGGCCAGCTGACCCTCTCGGCGCTGATCGCCGATATCCGCCTCGTCGCGATACGCTCCGGCGAAAGCGGTGCCGCTACCGCCCCAATCCGCTGGAAAATCCTCCTCGGCGGTATCGAATCCTCAGGGCATGTCTTCGCCACCTTGCCGGCCGCAGAAGCTGTCGCCGCGACCACTCGCCTGCTCGAAGAACTGGCAAACCTCGGCCCGAGGCCCGCGGCAGGGATTTGGCAAAATCTCATCCCCGCAACGCCGGTGAAGTTCCTGCAGCCCCCTCGCCGCTCGGTCTCCATCACCTGACGGCCAGGACCTGCACCGAAAAGCCGATGCCCAATTCGGCAGACGCCATTGGCACCGCCACAATCACCATCCGCGCCGGCAGCGGCGCCAGCATCAGCGCTGACACTGGCATCAGCACTATCAGCCCCCCCACCAGAACAGGGACAGGGACAGGGACAGGCAAGCCGAAGCCGAAGCCGAAGCCGAAGCCGAAGCCGAAGCCGAAGCCGAAGCCGAAGCCGAAGCCGGGGTCGTCAACCACATCTCTAGCGCCCGCAACATCGACACCTGCGCCATCGGCATCGGCCTGCCCTACGGCCAGATCCATGCCGACCAGCTGATCGCCCTGTCCGTTGAAGCGAACCGCCTCGGCATCACGGCACTCAAACCGGCCCTCGATCACAGCATCCTCGCCTTTGGCGAAGAGCCGGCCTGCCGGTCGCTTGCCGCCTTCGTCGCCCTCAACGGCTTCATCACCTCGAAAACCGATCCGCGCGCCATATCGCAGCCTGCACCGGCAGCCCGGCCTGCGCCTCGGCGCTCGCCGATACGCATGGCCTTGCCGACACGGCGGCAGAGAGCTTTGCCGGTCTTCTCGATGGCTCGTTCAAGCTGCATGTGTCCGGCTGCGCCAAGGGCTGCGCCCATCCGCAGCCGTCGGCGCTGGTTCTGGCCGGCGCCTCGACACAATTTTCACTCGTAAGCGGCGGCCGGCCGGGCGATTTGCCCTTTGCGACCGCCGATTTTGCCGATACCAACGCCACGCTTCGCCGCCTTGCCGATCTGATCATCGCCGAACGGCGGCCGAACGAGACATCCGCTGCCTGCATCACCCGGCTCGGCCAGGACCGGCTTAGGGCAGCAGCCACATCAGGACGACCATGACGAGCTACGACTACATCCGCGAAGGCGATGCGATCTATGTGAAATCCTTCGCGATCATTCGCGAGGAGGCCGATCTTTCCGCCTTCAGTGAAGACCAGGCGGATATCGCCGTCCGGATGATCCATGCCTGCGGGCTGGTCGAGGCCGCCGAACATTTCCGCTTCTCCGACGATTTCGTTGCCGCCGCCCGCAGCGCGCTCATCGCCGGAAAGCCGATCTATTGCGACGCCGAAATGGTCGCCCGCGGCGTCACCCAGGCCCGCCTTCCGGCGGAAAACGCCGTCCTCTGCACGCTGCGCGATCCGCGCACGGCCGAGATCGCCAAAACGATCGGCAACACCCGCTCGGCAGCGGCCATGGACCTTTGGGACCAGATGGAAGGCGCCCTTGTCGCTATCGGCAATGCGCCGACTGCGCTTTTCCGCCTGCTTGAAATGCTTGAAGCCGGCGCGCCGCGCCCGGCCGCCATCATCGGCATGCCGGTCGGCTTTGTCGGTGCGGCAGAATCGAAGGAAGCCTGATGGAAAGCCCGCTCGGCATTCCCTATGCCGTCGTTCGCGGCCGCCTCGGCGGCTCGGCCATGACGGCTGCCGCGATCAATGCTCTCGCGAGGGCAGGCCTGTGAGCGCCGCGTTGGAAAAAGGCCGCCTCACCGGCGTCGGCACCGGCCCCGGCGATCCCGAACTCCTGACGCTGAAGGCCGTGCGCGCCATCGAGAATGCCGATGTCATCGCCTTCTTCTGCAAGAAGGGCTCGAAGGGCAATGGCCGCGCCATCGTGGAATCTCATATCCGCCCCGGCACGACCGAACTGCCGCTCGTCTATCCCGTCACGGTCGAGACCCATAAGGACGAGACCGCCTACAAGGCCCCGATCGCCGATTTCTTCGATCGCTCGGCCGAAGAGATTGCCGCCCATCTCGATGCCGGCCGCAATGTCGCAGTTTTGAGCGAAGGTGACCCGCTGTTCTACGGCTCCTACATGCACCTGCATGTGCGCCTCGCAAACCGCTATCAGGCGGATGTCATTGCCGGCGTCACCGCCATGTCCGGCTGCTGGTCGATGACCGGCCTGCCGCTCGTGCAGGGTGACGATATCCTGAGCGTACTCCCCGGCACACTGTCCGAAGAAAAGCTCATCGAGCGGCTGTCGGATACCGATGGCGCCGTCATCATGAAGGTCGGCCGCAACCTGCCGAAGATCCGCCGCGCCCTGGCCTCGGTCGGCAAACTGTCCGGCGCGCTCTATGTCGAGCGCGGCACGATGGCCAATGGTGCTGCCCAGAAGCTGGAAGAGCGTGACGAGAGCCCCGCCCCCTACTTCTCCATCGTCCTCGTGCCCGGCTGGTCCACCCGCCCGGAAGGTCTCCTCACGGGGGAGAAAGCGGCGGAGAAAGCCGGAGAAACCGCATGAGCGGCTCGCTCAGCGTCGTCGGCCTCGGCCCCGGTAATCCGCAGCAGCTGACGCCGGAAGCGCTGGATGCCGTGGCTCAAGCCGAGGATTTCTTCGGCTATTTCCCCTATATCGACCGCCTCAACCTGCGGCCCGATCAGCGTCGCCACGCCTCCGATAACCGCGAGGAACTCGACCGCGCCAAGGCGGCACTGGCGATGGCGGCAGGCGGCGGCAAGGTCTGCGTCGTCTCGGGTGGCGATCCGGGCGTCTTCGCCATGGCGGCTGCGATCTGCGAAGCGATCGACGATGGCCCCAAGGAATGGCGCGAGATCGAGCTTTCGGTCGTGCCCGGCGTCACCGCCATGCTGGCCGTTGCCGCCAAGGCCGGCGCGCCCCTCGGCCATGATTTCTGCGCCATCTCGCTTTCCAACAACCTAAAACCCTGGAGCATCATCGAGAAGCGGCTCATCGCCGCCGCCGAGGCAGGCTTCGTCATGGCCTTCTACAATCCGATCAGCAAGGCGCGTCCGCACCAGCTGGGCGAGGCATTCGATATTCTGCGCCGCCACCTGCCGGGCACCGTGCCCGTGATTTTCGGCCGCGCCGCCGGGCGGCCGGACGAGGCGATCCGCATCGTCAATCTGTCGGAAGCTGAAGGCGGCATGGCCGATATGGCAACCTGCGTCATCGTCGGCACGGAAGAGACCCGGCTGATCGAACGCCCAAGCGAGCGCCCGCTCGTCTATTCGCCGCGCACCTGGCGCGGCGCAAACGCGTCAGCGGTCGGGAAAGAGGCAAAGTGATCGAGAAAGGCGAGCATATCCTCGACGGTTTCGACCGACGTCACGAGGGGCAGATCGGGGCGACGAATCACCACGACCTCGATGCCGAGTGCCCGTGCGGCGGCTATCTTGCCATAGCTCGCCGGCCCGCCACTATTCTTCGCCACGATCGCCTCGATCTTGTGCTCCTTCAGGAGAACCGCCTCGTCCACCTCGCGAAATGGCCCGCGCGAGGTGAGATAGGTCGCATCGGCAACGGAAAGCGGCGGCTCCACCGGATCGACACTGCGGATGAGATAATGGTGCAGCGGCGCCCGCTCGAAGGGCAGAAGCTCCTGCCGGCCAAGCGTCAGGAACACCCGGCGCGGCGCCTCACCCAGCGCGGCAACGGCCATCTCGATCGTCTCGACCTCGATCCAGCGATCGCCGGCCTGCTTTTCCCAGGGCGAACGCCGAAGTGCCACAAGCGGCACGCCGCTGATGAGGGCCGCCTCGGCCGCGTTCTTGGAAATGCGGGCAGCATAGGGATGCGTCGCATCGATCAGCAGCGAAATGCCGTTCTCACGCAGATAGCCCGCAAGCCCCTCGCTGCCGCCGAAACCGCCGGTGCGGAACGGCACCGGCTGCGGAGCGGGCTCTTTGTGCGGCCGGCAAGCGACAGTTCCGTCACGAACCGGCCATCGCCGGCCATTTTTCCGGCAAGCAGCTTGGCCTCGGCAGTGCCGCCAAGGATGAGCACCTTCGCCGGTTGGGAAATGGAGTGTTGCACCATGCTGCCTGAAACGCCTTCCGAAATCATCGCAGCACCTTTAAACGAACGCCGCTGGCTGTCCATTGTCGCATCGGCGAGGACGGCATTGACGGGCTTGGCGACAATGCCCGCAAGGCAATCGCCGACGCCAAAATCGTCTTCGGCGGAAAACGGCATCTGGAACTCGCCGCATCGCTGATTTCAGGCGAAGCCCGCCCCTGGGCCACACCTTTCGATGCTGCCATGCGCGATGTCGTGGCGCTGCGTGGTCAGACGATCTGCGTGCTCGCCTCGGGCGACCCCTTCTTCTTCGGCGTCGGCGCCACCCTGTCGCGCCATGTGGATAGCGACGAGTTCAGGGCCTATCCCGCGCCCTCGGCCTTTTCGCTTGCCGCCTCGCGGCTCGGCTGGCCGCTGCAGGAGATCGAGACGGTCTCGCTGCATGGTCGCCCGATCGATCTCATCCGCCCGCTGCTTCACCCCGGCCGCCGCGTGATTGCGCTTACCTCGGATGAAAAGGCGCCGGCGGAAATCGCCGCGCTTCTGGCCGCAACAGGCTTTGGCGCCTCCCGCCTGACGCTGCTGGAAGCCTTGGGCGGCAATGCCGAGCGCATCCGCTCCACGACCGCCGCAGAATTTGCATTGTCTGCTATCAATACCCTGAACGTGCTCGCCATCGAAGTCTCGGGCGGGCACGGCGCCCGCATCCTGCCACGCGGTTTTGGCCTCGACGATGCGCTGTTCGAGCATGACGGTCAGATCACCAAGCGCGAGATCCGTGCCCTCACCCTTTCCGCCCTTGCCCCGCGACGCGGCGAACTGCTGCTCGATATCGGCGCCGGTTCCGGTTCGATCGCCATCGAATGGCTGCTCGCCGACCCTTCGATGAAGGCGATTGCCGTCGAAGCCCATCCCGAACGCGCCGCCCGCATTCGCCGCAATGCCGCATCCTTCGGCGTTCCCGGCCTCACTCTGGTCGAAGGCACGGCCCCGAGCGCGCTGGAAGGCCTGCCGCTCGCCGATGCCGTCTTCATCGGCGGCGGCGGCAGCGAACCGGGTGTCTTCGATGCCGCTCTTGCCGCGCTGAAACCCGGCGGGAGGCTGGTTGCCAATGCGGTAACGCTGGAAATGGAAGCGGTGCTTCTCGCCGCACAGGCACGTCTCGGCGGCAACCTGTTGAGGATCGATATCGCCCGCGCCGCACCGATCGGCGCCATGCAGGGCTGGAAGCCGGCCATGCCGGTCACGCAATGGGTCTGGACGAAAGAGGAGCCCACCACATGATTATCGCCGGCCTCGGATGCCGCAAGGGAAGCTCCGCGGATGATCTCCTCTCCGCGCTGGATGCCGCCTGCGCCGCCGCCAATGTTTCACGTGACACGGTCACGGCACTCGCAACCGGCGAAATCAAGCGCGAAGAGCCGGGAATGCTGGAGCTTGCCGCAAAACTGCAGCTCGATCTCCACATCGTCGATGACGACGCGCTGTTGCGCGTCGAGGACCGCACGAAAACCGTCTCCCGCCACAGCCTTGCAAAGACGCTCTCCTCCAGCCTCTCGGAGGCGGCGGCCCTGGCGGTTGCCGGCGAGCGATCGGAAATCATCGTGCCGCGCCTCATCTCCAACGGCGCCACCTGCGCGCTGGCCGCAACAAGAGATACAGCATGACCGTACATTTCATCGGCGCCGGCCCCGGTGCGGCAGACCTCATCACTGTGCGCGGCCGCGATATCCTCGCCCGCTCGCCCGTCTGCCTCTATGCCGGCTCGATCATGCCGAAGGAGCTTCTCGACTGGTGCCCGAAAGATGCCCGCATCGTCGATACCGGCTCGCTGTCGCTGGATGATATCGAGGCCGAATATCTGGCCGCCCACAAGGCCGGCAAGGATGTGGCGCGCCTGCATTCCGGCGATCTCTCGGTCTGGAGCGCCGTCGCCGAACAGATCCGCCGGCTGGAAAAGCACGGTATCGATTATACGCTGACACCCGGCGTCCCCTCCTTTGCCGCCGCTGCCGCAGCCCTGAAGCGCGAACTTACCATCCCGGAAGTCGCCCAGAGCCTCGTGCTCACCCGCGTCTCCGGCCGCGCTTCGAAAATGCCGGAAGGCGAGACGCTGAAGGCCTTCGGCGCAACGGGTGCAACGCTGGCGATCCATCTCGCCATCCATGCGCTCGGCAAGATCGTCGAGGAATTGACGCCGCTCTATGGCGCCGCTTGCCCGGTGGCGATCGTCGTGCGCGCTTCATGGCCGGAAGAGCGCATCATCCGCGGCACGCTTTCCGATATCGAGGCGAAACTGGCCGAAGAACCGGCAGAGCGTACGGCGCTGATCTTCGTCGGCAAGGGCCTCGGCGCAACGGACTTCGTCGAAAGCCAGCTCTATAACGCCGACTATGTCAGGCGTTTCCGCCCCGGTTGGGACAATGAAACGGGCGCTCCTGCTGACGCTTCCACGCCCGCTCAGGCGCCGTCGAAAGGCGCCGAATGATCGGACGGCGTAAAGGGCGTGCGGCCGGCAAGCCGCCCCTCACGATCGAAGACGAGGATTTCGAGCGCGATTTCAGGATCGCCGAGCGCCTTGGCGGCCGTCTGCCAGGCAAGTGCGGCAATACGGTCGCCGAGCGGCAGTCCGGCATCGGCAGCAAGCCCGAAAGCCTGCGACACGGTATTGGCGCCGGCAATCGCCGCAACGAGAGCGGCACCCGCGCCGCTTGGCCGCAACGCCCGCCAAGGCATCGAGATCGGCAAGCCCTTCTCTGGAATGCACGTCGAGCATGCCCTGCGACAGCTTTGTCATTTTGGCGACACCGCCGGCGATCGTCACCTTGGCGACGGGGTGATCCCGCAGATATTTCAGCATGCCGCCGACGAAATCGCCCATGTCGAGAAGCGCGATCTCGGGCAGGCCATGATGCGCCTGCACCGCCTTTTCGGATACCGCACCGGTGGAACCGGCAACGTGATTAAGGCCAGCCGCCCGCGCCACGTCGATACCGCGCCAGATGGAATGGATCCACGACGAGCAGGAAAACGGGATGACGACGCCTGTCGTGCCGAGAATGGAAATGCCGCCGATAATGCCGAGCCGGCCGTTCAGCGTCTTTTCCGCGATCTTCTCGCCATCGGCAACCGAGACCTCGACCTCGATATCTTCACCGACACCGACAACCTCGGCAATCGCCGCCGCAATCATCCTGCGCGGCACGGGATTGATCGATGGTTCGCCGGGCGGCAAAGGCAGGCCCGGCCGCGTCACCGTGCCGACACCTGGGCCGGCCTTGAAGGTGATGCCGCTTCCTTCGACACCGCGCCGCACCGTGCTCATGATCAGCGCACCATGGGTAACATCGGGATCGTCACCGGCATCCTTGATGATACCGGCCTTGGCGAAACCATCGCCCAGCTCTTCCAGCGCCAGCGCAAAGCCCGGCCGCTGCCCGCCGGGCAGGCTCACTTCCACCAATGCCGGAAAGCGGCCGGAGACGAGCGCAAGGCACGCGCCTTGGCCGCCGCCGCAGCACAGGTTCCCGTGGTCCATCCACGACGCAGGTTCTTGCCATCCGCTTCCATGGCCGCTTCTATATCCCGACCGGCGGCAGCCGGCAAAAGGTTTGCAAATGCCGATGAATGATACGCTCGCAACGATGATCGACGCCCCGGACTTTTCGCCCGGCCATGTCTGGCTGGCCGCGCCGGCCCCGGCCATCCGCGCTATCTCACACTGGAAGTGGCCGACGCGCTCTCAAAGGCGGATGTCGTCGTGCATGACGCGCTCGTTTCCGATCAGGTCCTGTCGCTCTCGCCACAGGCGGAACGCGTCTATGTTGGAAAACGCGGCGGCCTGCCCTCCATCGCCCAGTCACAGATCATCGACACGCTGATTGCACTCGCAAGACAGGGAAAGCGCGTGCTGCGGCTGAAGGGCGGCGATCCCTTCGTCTTCGGACGCGGCGGCGAAGAGGCGGAAGCGCTGGTGAAGAACGGCATCCCCTTCCGCGTGCTGCCCGGCATGACCTCGGCGCTGGCAGCGCTTGCCTCCGTCAATATTCCGGCGACCATGCGCGGCATGAGCCGGGCCGTCACGCTTGCCACAGGCCACGCCGCCGGCAGTACCGATGATCTCGACTGGAAGGCGCTCGCAAAGACCGGCGAGCCGATCGTCGTCTATATGGGCCTCTCCACCATCGGCGCCATCGCAAGGCTCCTGATGGAGGGCGGACTTCAACCCGATACGCCGGTTGCCGTCATCCAGGCCGCCACGACGCCGGACGAGCGCACGCTGACGGCCACGCTCTCGACCGTCGAGGCCGAGGTAGCGGGGCAGGGCTTCAAGGCCCCTGCCCTGATCGTCATCGGTAAAATCGTTTCCATGCAGGCCGTGCTTTCGGGCGAGACCCCATGAGCGCCCGGGCGATCATCATCGGCGCGCCGCGCTCCGGCTCCGGCAAGACCAGCGTCACGATCGGCCTCCTGCGCGCCTTCCAGCGGCGCGGCATAAAAGTGCGCGGCATCAAGACCGGACCGGACTATATCGACCCCGGCTTCCATGCGGCAGCGACGGGCGAACCGGGCCTCAACCTCGACAGCTGGGCCATGGCGCCGGATCTCCTGCGCCATCTCGCCAATGAGCAGGCGGATGGTGCCGAACTCGTGCTGATCGAGAGCGCGATGGGCCTGTTCGACGGCATTCTCGGCGAGCCCAACCGTTCCGGCGCCGCCTCCGATCTTGCCCGCCTCTTCGGCATTCCGGTTCTTCTGGTCCTCGACGTCTCCGGCCAGTCGCAGACGGCAGCAGCGATCGCTTACGGCTTTGCCCATTACGATCCGGGCGTGAAGATCGCCGCCTGCATCCTCAATCGCGCCGGCAGCGAACGCCATCGAAAACTGTCCGGCGACGCGATCGAGGCGATCGGCCTGACGGTTGCCGGCACCGTGCTGCGTGACCCGACACTCACCCTGCCAGAACGCCATCTTGGTCTCGTACAGGCAAGCGAGCATCCGGAAATGGATGCCCATATCGACCGGCTGGCCGACGCGATGGAGCGCTCGCTCGATCTCGATGCGATTTTCGCCGCAGCCCGGCCGCTCGACATGCCGCATGGCACGACCGATAAGGCCCTGCCCCCGCCCGGCCAGCGCATCGCACTGGCCGAGGATGCCGCTTTCACCTTCCTCTACCCGCATCTGAAGCGCGAATGGCGCAAGATGGGCGCCGAGATCATCCCCTTCTCGCCGCTTGCCGACGAGGCGCCGCCTGCCGATTGCGATCTCTGCTGGCTGCCCGGCGGCTACCCGGAACTGCATGCGGGCAAGCTGGCAGCAGCGTCAAAATTCCGCGCCGGCCTGAAAGACTTTGCCGAAACCAGACTGGTCCATGGCGAATGCGGCGGCTACATGGTGCTCGGCGAGGCGCTGGAGGATGCCGATGGCGTGACCCATGCCATGACCGGGCTTCTTTCGCACAAGACGAGCTTTGCCAAGCGGAAGATGAACCTCGGCTATCGCCGGGCGACCCTGCTGGCGGATGGTGCTATGGGGCACGTCGGCACGGAAATCCGCGGCCATGAGTTTCACTATGCCAGCGTCACGGACCCCGGCAGCGACGATGCCTATGCGACAATGGCGGATGGTACAGGCAAGCCGCTGGAAGGCCGTGCAGCCATGACCGGCGGCCGCGTGGAAGGGTGACGGGCGCGTTTTTCCACGCCATTGCGCTGTCTTGACGAGTGGGCTTGACCAGATGGCTTCGACCAGGAGGACTTGAGACGACGGCCCCGACCAAAGTCGTCTGACCAACCTCTCCTGACCAGTGGGTTTCCTGCGGCCTGTAAGACGCTCAGTCCGACCCGGCCAGCTCCACGGGCCGCTCGTTGCAGCGCGTGGCAACCGGAGCCGACGCTTCACCGCGCAGATCGCAGTCGAAGACGATATCGCTGCCGATATTGTAGACGGTCACATTGGGCCGACGCGCCTCAGACAACTTGTCGATCGGCGGCAGGCGGATGCCGCTTGGCCCCGAACCGATGATGATCGGCGCGATCGACACATGCAGACGGTCGACGACACCCTCTTCCATGAAGCGGGAAATCGTGGTGGCGCCGCCTTCGACGAGAAGGCGTGTCAGCCCGCGGGCATGAAGAGCGGCAATGATATCGGACGGGTGAAAGCCGCCGCCATCGGCGCGACGCGGCAGGATACATCTCTCGAAATCGCCATCAGGCGTCACGTCCCCGGCCTGCATGACGATGACGGGCGCCCCGCCATCGCCCAGCATCTTGGCATCGCGCGGCATGCGGCCATTGCAGTCGATGACCACCCGGACAGGGTTCGGGCCATCGACGGCACGCACGGAGAGGCTCGGATTATCGGCAACCACAGTGCCGACACCGACAATCACGGCATCGACCAAAGCGCGACATCGATGCAGATGCGCAATTCCATCGGCACCGGAAACATCCTGCGCATCGCCGGTCGGCGTCGCAACACGCCCATCAAGCGATTGGCCCACCTGGGCAAGCACGAAAGGAGCTCGCGCCGCCGCCATCCGGCCATAGAGATCGGACGCGGCGGTCGGTATGGCCGTGGCTATAGGGGATGGGCTATCGGCGCGATCAGCCCCCGGGGATAATGTGTCGGGTGATGTGTGCGGCAATGTGCCGGTCAGCCTGCAAGCCAGCACCCGCTGCCACTCGGCCTCCGTCAATCTCACAACCTGCATCAACCGCTCCCTGCAACCGGCGGCCGGCAGGCGGCTTCGTGCCGCGTGTCCCGATCGCATGGGAAAGGTGCCAGGGCCATCCCGGCCTTCCCCGGCGATATGTCGGGCAGAACCGGGATATTTTCAACCGCAATTGCGGCCGCTCCTATCGAAGTCACGCCTTTGCGACGAAAACCTCGTCCAGCTCTTCAAGGAACGGGCCCACCGGCACGATACCATTCGGGTTGAGTGCCTTGATCGAATAATAGCCCTGCTTGATGTGATCGATGCTGACCGTCTCGCGCACGCCGGGCAGCGCAAGCACCCGCTTGAGGTAGCTGTTCAGCGCCGGATAATCGACGAGGCGACGCAGATTGCACTTGAAGAGCCCGTGATAGGCCGCATCGAAACGCACGAGCGTAACGAACAGCCGGACATCGGCCTCCGTCAGACGATCGCCGAAGAGATAGGGCCCGCCATTTGCAAGCCGGGCTTCAAGCGCCTCCAGCATGGAGAAGACATCGGCGAAAGCTTCTTCATAGGCCACCTGCGTCGTGGCAAAGCCGGTGCGATAGACGCCGTTGTTGAGCTTCGGATAGATCTCGGCATTGAGCGCATCGATGCCGGCTGCAAGATCGGCCGGATAGAGATCGAACGTATCATCCGCAAGGGCGCCAAAGCCGCTGTTGAGCATGCGCAGGATATCGGCGGACTCGTTGTTGACGATCGTCCGGCGATGCTTGTCCCAAAGCACCGGCACTGTGGCGCGGCCGGTATAATGCGGATCGGCCATCGTATAGATCTGGTGCATGTAGGTGGCATCGTTGAGCGTGTCGCGATCGGCACCCGGATAATCGCCGAAGCGCCAGCCCTCGGCACCAAGCTGCGGCTCGACCACGGAAACCGAGATGACATCTTCGAGTTTCTTCAGCTTGCGGCCGATCAGCGTACGCGATGCCCAGGGACAGATCAGCGCGACATAGAGATGATAGCGCCCGGCCTCGGCCTTGAACCCGGCTTCACCCGTCGGCCCCGCCTCGCCATCCGGTGTCACCCAGTTGCGAAAACCCGAAATCTGCCGAACGAAACCACCCTTGGCATCTGTTGCCTGAACCGGGTGCCAGTCCGCCGTCCATTTTCCATCTACAAGCATGTCTGATCTCACTCTTTATGCAGTCGCCCGATGATGACACCATCATCGGGCGTCGCGAGGCAGCGAAGTCGTCTGTCGACGATCAGGCGCGTGCCGAAGTCGTCGGCTTCACCGCATAGGCGCCATCACCGATCAGCGCCAGGGCGATCAGGCCGATGATCCAGAAAGCCGGAAATTCCCAGCCGCCATTCGGATTGTTGAAGAAGAAGCCGGCATGGCCATGCACGGTGAAGATCGCGCCGAGCAGAACCGGGATCATGACGATCGCCACGAGCCGCGGGAAGACACCGAGGATGAGTGCGACCGCGCCGATGACTTCCCAGGCCATGGTGACATAGGCAAGCCAGCCCGGCAGGCCGAGCGAGGCGAAAAAGCCGGCCGTGCCGGCCGGTGTGAAGACGAAGATCTTCAGGCCGGCATGAGCAAGAAAGAGAATGCCCAGGCTGAGGCGAAGAAGAAGAGCGGCGTAAGGCGCTGTGCGGCTATCGGTCATGGATATCGTTTCCGGATTTGAGAATGACTGAGGCAATCATGCATCAATTCCGCAGAGGATATTATCGGCACCAAGAAAGGAGGATAGTTTCCATTTCGGAATCAATTATCCGCAACAAGGCAGTAGCCGCTCCTTGACGTTATCGCCCGTTTCAATGCGCATCTCATGGATCCCAGGCAGGCTTCCCCTTGAAGGCGTCAGCAAGAAAATCGACAAGCACGCGCACCTTGAGCGCCAGATGCCGCGCCGGCGGGTAGAGTACGAAAATACCGAAACGGTCTTCCTCCATCGAGGAAAACAGCGGTTGAAGCCGCCCTTCTTTCAGCAATGGCCCGGCAATGAACGACGGCAGGCGAGCAATCCCGAGCCCGGCCAGCGCCGCCGAAAGACAGGCCTCCGCGTTGGAAAACTGCAATCGCCCGCTGACGGGCACGACGAGATCCTCGCCATTGGCCTGACGAAAACGCCAGCGCAGCGCTTCGCGAAAATTCGTGTCGATGATGCAGTCATGCGCTGCAAGATCGAGCGGCGATGCGGGTGCACCGCGCTGCGCAAGATAATCCGGCGCCGCCGCAACGATCACCCGCGAATCGCAGAGCTTTCGCGCCACGAGAGAACTGTCATAGGGCCTGCCGATACGAACCGCCGCATCATAGCCCTCGTCGATCAGGTTGACGACCCGATCGGAGAAATGAACATCGAGCTCGATATCCCCATAGGCGCGGGCGAATCGAGAAGCACGGGCGCAAGCCGTGTCGTGCCAAAGGATACCGGCGCGCTGATGCGCAACCGGCCGGAGGGTGCGCCCGAGGCATTGCGCACCGCCGCATCGAGCGCATCGAAATCATCAAGCAATGGACGGATACCGGCCAGATAGGCGCGCCCCGCCTCCGTCAGCGAAAGCGCCCGCGTCGTGCGTGTCAGAAGCTGTACGCCGAGTTCTGCCTCAAGCCGCGAGATGAGCTTCGACGCCTGCCCGCTGCTGGTGCCGAGCCGGGCCGCGGCCGACGCAAAACTGCCGCCGTCGATGACCGCCACGAACATCCTGTCGCAATCAAGCCGATCCATCAAAACCCCTTCAGTGCCCAAGCCATGGTCCAAGTCACGACCATGGTGAAAGCCCGATGGAGATGAGCTGTCAACCGGCAAGAGCCGGTCACTCCCGAGCACAAGAGGGAGAAGGCCTTGAGCACGGCTCTACGCCTTGCCCGTCATCCTCGCTTGCCGCCGTGGCGAATGCCGGCCGGGCAAATGGGCTTGCAGCCATCGACCCCATCCTTTAGGCCGCTTGCGTACAGTCTAAATTGAAAGGAATTACAATATCATGGCAAAGCGCGTACTGCTTTCCGCTCTCGTCGCACTGGTTGTCGGCTTCGGTTTCATGACGATCGACAAGATGCGCGGCGCCGAATGGCTGGTTTCGCCGCAACAGATTGCACAGGCCAAGGCGGAAGGAAAATCCGGCGTCGAATCGAGCCCCGGCACGCTGACCGTCCTGCCGATCCGCCGCGAAACGGCAGATGCTTTGCCGGTCAAATGGGCCATGACGGGCCTTGTCGCCGGCTTCCTCGTCTTCCGCGCCATGGGTCGTCGCAAGATCGCAAAGGCGTGATCAGCCGCTTGCCTGGCGTTTAATCACCCACCCGACATGGACAATCGCCCCTGTCGGGTTTGGGATGGGACAAGACGACCGGCTGATTCGGAGGATTGACGATGACGACTACAAACACCGCTTCTGCGCAATGGCATGCCGAACCGCTGATCTGGGGTTCGGGACCGGCGCTTTTCGAAGTCTTTCTGGAGCCGACCTGCCCTTATTCGGTCAAGGCTTTCCGCAAGCTGGATGATTTGCTGGCAATCGCGGGAGAGGAGCGGATCACCATCCGCATCTGGCTGCAATCCCAGCCCTGGCACATGTTTTCCGGCGTCATCACCCGCTGCGTGATCGCCGCCTCGACGCTTGAGAACGGCAGGGCTGCGGCAAAGACCGTGCTTGAAGCAGTCGCGGCCCATCGCGAGGAATTCGAGTTCGAGCATCACGCGGGCGGCCCCAACATGGATGCGACGCCAAACGATATCATTGAGCGCCTCGAGGCCTATAGCGGCATCCCGCTCAAGGCGGCCTTCGCCCTGCCGACGCTCGATCGCGAGATCAAGAAACACTGCCGCTACGCCCGCCAGAACGGTATCCATGTCTCGCCGACCTTCATGGTGAACGGCCTTGTACAGGCAGATATGAGCAGCGGCGACGAACCGAAGAGCTGGGCGGAAAAGCTCTTGGCGGCATGAACCTTCTGGAAGATGGCGGATGCGGCATGGCGACAGCAAGCCGGAACTGATAAGCCCACCGCCAGACCGCCACAAAAAAGGAACCGGCAATGATCCACTACGGCTTCGTTCAAGGACAATCTGCAACTCCTGCCGTCAGTCGAAGGACTTGCCCGCATAAACCTGATCGGCCTGGCCGATGAGATCGTCGCGACGATCGAAAATCAGCCCGGCAAGCAGGGTTCGCTCGCCGTCTATCAGTATCTTCAGCAGAGTTTCGGCCTGCTCGACAGCAAAGCCGCGACCCACGCCCTCGAGGTCTTCGCCGAGCACACCGCCGACGCGAAAAACCGCCCCGGCGCCCATCCGAATATCGACCGCCTGCTGGACATCATCAACGGCGCCGCCCCATTGGGCATCGAGCTCGTCGCCAAGGCATAAAGCCGGAACCGCGTCGATCCCGCATGGACCTTTGACGATGTTCGTCCGGGATCGATAATCTATGTCGGCAAAGACGCCCGCGCCTCCGATAACCAACGAATCAGAGCCTGCCTAGGAAAAACGCTGCCCGCCGATCGGACGAAATAGAAAAGACGCAATCACCGCCTGCGGCAGACATCGGAAGCTAGGCCGCGCGCGCCAGATGGGCGCTAGAGGCCTGGAGCGGGAATGCTCAACAGATGTAGGAAGGGTTCAGATCTCAGAGAGATTATGGCGGAGAGGGTGGGATTCGAACCCACGATACGGTTGCCCGTATGCCGCATTTCGAGTGCGGTGCTTTCGACCACTCAGCCACCTCTCCGCTTGAGCATGATGACGCGTTGGTCAGCGCGGGGTGTCTCATAACGATGAAAAATCGGGCTGGCAAGGGGTGAAATGAAACTCTTCCTATCCTTTTTTCTTGACAGCTTTTTGTCCCTCGCGTAATGCCGCACGCGACAAGGGCGTATTAGGTTCACGCTCCTGGCCTGCCCGGCGCAATCTGTTGCGACAGGGTGGTTTCACCGGAAGATGGGTGGGGTTTTCCCTCCCCCATTTCTTTCATCCCGACTGGCAAAAAGACGGCCGCCGCTTTTCTCGATATGAGAGGAAAGAGGAAGAGCCGGAACGAACATGAAAGGATAACAAATGTTCGCAGTCATCAAGACCGGCGGTAAGCAGTACCGCGTAGCGGCCAACGACGTGCTCACCATCGAAAAGCTGGAAGCCGACGCTGGTTCCGTCATCGAATTCAACGAAGTCCTGGTTGTCGGCGTTGGTGCCGATGCCAAGATCGGTGCACCGTTCGTCGCGGGCGCCCTCGTCAAGGCCGAAGTTGTCGAACACAACCGTGGCAAGAAGGTTCTCTCCTTCAAGAAGCGTCGTCGCCAGAATTCCAAGCGTATTCGTGGCCATCGCCAGCATCACACGGTCGTCCGCATCACGGACATCACGGCTTAATCCCAGGATTTCGGTTTAAAGGAGAACTCCCATGGCACATAAAAAGCTGGCGGTTCGTCGCGCAACGGTCGCGATTCCAATTCCAAGCGCCTCGGCGTGAAGAAGTTCGGCGGCGAAACCGTCGTAGCAGGCAACATTATCGTGCGCCAGCGCGGTACGCAGTGGCATCCGGGCGCAATGTTGGCCTCGGCAAGGACCACACGATTTTCGCACTTACGGCCGGCAACGTGAACTACCGTACGAAGGCCAACGGCCGCGTATTCGTATCCGTAATGCCGAAAGCAGAAGCAGCGGAATAAGCCGGCAGCGCTTTAAAACAGCCGGCGTCTCATCGACCCGGCTGAAGCGTAAGGTTCAGTCAGAAAAAGGGGAGATGGGGCGCCACCCACCTCCCCTTTTTTCTTGTCCTCGAAAAGGAGACTGAACATGCAAGGCGAATTATTAAGGGCGGGCCAATCGCGGCCGCCGGAAGAACGGCTGAGGCCGGATCGGTTAAGAGAGCGGTTAAGAGGCGATTGCCCTGTCTTGTTGTCGCAGAGATTGGTTCTGCGCGCGCCCCACGAAGAAGACATCGACGCCCTTTCCCATCTCGCCAACAATGCGAACATTGCGACAATGGTGTCGCGCATGCCGCATCCCTATACGGCAAAAGATGCGGCCGATTTCGTACGACGTACGAAAGACGGCGGGATTGGCAAGTGCGTTTATGCCATTACAAATGGTGAAAACGGCGCCTTTCTCGGCTGCTGCGCACTGGAACCCCATGCAGATGGCCGCACGCTCGAAATCGGCTACTGGCTGGGCGAACCCTACTGGAACCAGGGCTATGCCACCGAGGCGGCCCACGCCCTGGTCGACATGGCCTTTCGCACCCGCACCAATATCGATCACATCGATGCCCGTTGCCGGGTCACGAATGTCGCGTCCAAGCGCGTCGTGCAGAAATGCGGCTTCCAGTTTCAGGGGTCTGGCATGGTCGAAAGCCTGGCACTCGGCGGCATGATCGCCGTCGAATGGTTCCGGCTCGACCGCAAGACCTGGATGTCGTTGAGAAGCTGGGGAGACTTGAGATGAACGCCGCAATCCTGCCCAAGGCAGCAAGAGGCGCCCCGAGGGTCGTCCTGTCGCCCGGTCCTGCCCCGATCATCGCCACGCAAAGGCTCGTCCTGCGGCCGCACAAAGTGTCGGATGCGCCGGCAATTGCCGAAACGCTGTCGGATTTCAAGGTCGCCCGCATGCTGGCCCGCGTACCGCAGCCCTACCATAACCAGGATGCGCTCGATTGGCTGATGCTGAAGACCGCGGGCATCCTGCCGGGCTGGACGCTGGCCGTCACCACGGGAGACGATGTCCATATCGGTGTCGTCAATCTGGAAATGCGCCACGGCCGCTGGCATCTCGCCTACTGGCTGAACCGGATGTTCTGGGAACAGGGCTATATGACGGAGGCTGTCGGCGCCGTTCTGGAACGTTTCCAGCGGCGCTCGCCGGAAACGGTCGTCCATTCGGGCGCCTTTGCCGATAACCTCGCCTCGCTCAATGTCCAGCGCAAGCTCGGCTTCCGCATCATCGATGCAAGCCAGACTTTCAGCCGGTCCCGCAATGCCATGGTCCCGCATATCGATACGGCGCTTGCGCCGGCAGATCTGCGCCCGACGGGCCGCTAGTTCCGGCCGCTCACAGACGCAATAAACCGCCCCGCAGCCTTGTCTGCCGGGGCGGCGAGACGACATAGGAGGGCAGAAACGCCAGACGGATGAAGCGCCGTCAAATCGGCGCGTTTCATGTGCCTTTCATGCGCCTATCATGATTGTCTTTGACCTTCGGCCAAAGCGACGATATCGAAAACCCATCCGGATGGCAGGCATGGCGCCTCACCCGTCCCACGAACACAAGAACAGACGGCAAAAAAGATGAAATTTCTCGACGAGGCAAAGGTCTACATTCGCTCCGGCGACGGCGGCGCGGGCGCGGTTTCCTTCCGGCGGGAAAAGTTCGTCGAATTCGGCGGTCCCGATGGCGGTGATGGCGGACGCGGCGGCGATGTCTGGATCGAAGCGGTCAACGGCCTCAACACGCTGATCGACTTCCGCTTCCAGCAGCATTTCAAGGCCAAGGTCGGCATGCATGGCATGGGCAAGAACCGTACCGGCGCCAATGGCGATCATGTGACGCTCCGGGTTCCCGTCGGCACGCAGGTCTTCGATGAAGACAACGAGACGCTGATCATCGACCTGACCAAGGAAGGCCAGAAGTTCCGGCTTGCCAAGGGCGGCAATGGCGGCTTCGGCAACACCCATTTCAAGACGCCGACCAACCAGGCGCCGAACTGGGCAAACCCCGGCCTCGAGGGCGAGGAAAAGACGCTCTGGCTGCGCTTGAAGCTGATTGCCGATGCCGGTCTCGTCGGCCTGCCTAATGCCGGCAAGTCCACCTTCCTGGCCTCCGTTACCCGCGCCCGGCCGAAGATTGCCAATTACCCGTTCACCACGCTGCATCCCAATCTCGGCGTCGCCACCATCGATGGCCGCGAATTCGTTCTGGCCGATATTCCGGGCCTGATCGAAGGCGCCCATGAGGGTGTGGGCATCGGCGACCGCTTCCTCGGTCATGTGGAACGCACCCGCGTCCTTCTGCACCTCGTCTCGTCGATGGAAGAGAATGTCGGCAAGGCCTACAAGACGGTGAAGACCGAGCTTGAAGCCTATGGCGGCGGCCTCACCGACAAGCAGGAAATCGTTGCCCTGTCGCAGATCGATATCCTCGACGAGAAAGAGCTGAAGAAGAAGGCGAAGGAACTGCAGAAGGCTTGCGGCCAGACGCCTTATCTCATCTCCGCCATCACCGGCACCGGCATGACCGATGTGCTGCGCGCGCTGCGCGACGTCATCGTCGCGGCAAGCGCCGGCCAGGAAACTGCCCTACCCGATCGCTCGGTGCCCGAGGCAGACGACGAATTTGATGACGGGGACGACGAATGACCCTTTTGCGCAAGGCGATCGGGGATCATCACCGCGTCGTCATCAAGATCGGCTCGGCGCTGCTCGTCGATCGCAAGACGGGCCTGAAATCCGCCTGGCTTGACGCGATCTGCGACGATATCGCGGAACTGAAGGCGAAGGGGATCGATGTCCTCGTCGTCTCTTCGGGCGCAATCGCCATGGGCCGCACCGTGCTCGACCTGCCCTCGGGCGCGCTGAAGCTTGAAGAAAGCCAGGCGGCAGCCGCCGTCGGCCAGATCTCGCTTGCCCGCGCCTGGTCGCAGAGCCTGTCGCGTGATGGCATCGTTGCCGGCCAGATCCTGCTGACGCTCGGCGATACGGAAGAGCGTCGTCGCTATCTCAATGCCCGCGCCACGCTGAACCAGCTTTTGAAGATCGGCGCCGTGCCGATCATCAATGAAAACGACACGGTCGCCACTTCGGAAATCCGCTATGGCGACAATGACCGGCTGGCCGCCCGCGTCGCCACCATGGCCGGCGCCGACCTGCTCGTTCTTCTCTCCGATATCGACGGCCTCTACACCGCTCCGCCGCATCTCGATCCGCAGGCGAAATTCCTCGAAGTCATTCCCGAGATCACCGCGGAAATCGAGGAAATGGCTGGTGGCCCGGCCTCCGAACTGTCACGCGGCGGCATGCGCACCAAGATCGATGCCGGCAAGATCGCAACCACCGCCGGCTGCGCCATGATCATCGCATCGGGCAAGACCGACCATCCGCTGCGCGCCATCGAGGAAGGCGCACGTTCGTCCTGGTTTGCGCCATCCGGCACGCCGGTCACGGCCCGCAAGACCTGGATTGCCGGTCAGCTCCAGCCCGCCGGCGAGCTGACCGTGGATGAAGGCGCAGAAATCGCACTCGGCAGCGGCAAGAGCCTGCTGCCCGCCGGTGTCCGCCAGATCGAAGGCCATTTCCACCGCGCCGATACGGTCGCCATCCTTGGCCCCGATGGTCGCGAGATCGCCCGCGGCCTCGTCAGCTACGATGCCGAAGAAGCCCGCCAGATCGCCGGCCGCAAATCCGGAGAGATCGAGGATATCCTCGGCTATGCCGGCCGCGCCGCCATGGTCCATCGGGATGACCTCGTCATCACCGGCCCGATCGGCCGCCGGAACAGGCGGGACGATGCCCGCAAGGAGAATGCCGCCAATGTTGGATAAAGTAGCCGCCGTGACCGACGTCGCGTCCATCATGAACGAAATCGGCAGAAACGCGAAATCCGCGGCCCGCGCGCTTTCGACCGCCTCCACCGACGCCAAGAACCGCGCGCTGCAAGCGATGGCCGACGCGATCCTCGCATCGAAAGATAAAATCCTCGCGGCCAATGCCGAGGATCTGAAGGGCATCGAAGGCAAGGGCCTGCTGCCGTCCTTCATCGATCGCCTGACGCTGACGGAAAAGAGCATTGCCGGCATGGCCGAGGCGCTGCGCGAGATCGCCGCCTTCAAGGATCCGGTCGGCGAGGTCATCACCGCCTGGGACCGCCCGAACGGACTGCAGATCGAGCGCGTCCGCACGCCGCTCGGCGTCATCGGCGTCATCTATGAAAGCCGCCCGAACGTCACCGCGGATGCCGGCGCGCTGTGCCTCAAGGCCGGCAATGCGGTGATCCTGCGCGGCGGCTCGGACTCGGCTCATTCATCGCAGGCGATCCATGCCTGCCTCGTGGAGGGCCTGAAGGCCGCCGGCCTGCCGGAACACGCGATCCAGATCGTGCCCACCACGGACCGCGCCGCTGTCGGCGCCATGCTGTCGGGCCTTGATGGCGCAATCGACGTCATCGTGCCGCGCGGCGGCAAAAGCCTCGTTGCCCGCGTGCAGAACGAAGCGCGCGTGCCGGTCTTTGCCCATCTCGAGGCCTCTGCCATATCTATGTCGATGCCTCGGC
Organism: Shinella sp. UYSO24; assembly: GCA_902167985.1. Lineage (GTDB taxonomy): Bacteria > Pseudomonadota > Alphaproteobacteria > Rhizobiales > Rhizobiaceae > Neorhizobium. Next base: position 191,708 of record CABHNZ010000011.1, on the reverse strand, counting down.
GGATCTCGCATGGCGGAAAAGATCGTCGTCAACGCCAAGATGCGCCGCACCGGCGTCTGCGGCGCTGCCGAAACGCTGCTGATCGATAGCGGCGCGATCGAAACCCATCTGAAGCCGCTGGTGCAGGATCTGCTGGAAGCCGGTTGCGAAGTGCGCGGCTCGGCAGCGGTCCTCAAGGTCATTCCCGGCCTGAAGCCTGCGACCGAAGAAGACTGGCGCACCGAATATCTCGATGCCGTCATCTCGGTTGCCATCGTCGATGGCATCGGCGGCGCGATCGACCATATCAACACCTATTCCTCCAGCCATACGGAAGCCGTTCTGGCGGAAGACCCGGCAGTCGTTGCCCGCTTCTTCTCGGAGATCGATTCGGCCATTCTTCTGCACAATGCCTCGACCCAGTTTGCCGATGGCGGTGAGTTCGGCATGGGCGGCGAGATCGGCATTTCCACCGGCAAGATGCATGCCCGCGGCCCCGTGGGCGTCGAGCAGCTGACCTCGTTCAAATACCGCGTGCACGGCACCGGCCAGATCAGGCCTTAGGCAAGACGTGACCGGGGGGGAAGTCGCACGCAAATATCTGACGATGCCCTATGCCGAGCGGGGCATGGCGGTCGGCCTTTTCGGCGGATCGTTCAACCCGCCGCATGAGGGGCACAGGCTCGTCGCCGAGATTGCGCTTCGCCGTCTCGGCCTCGACCAGCTCTGGTGGATGGTGACGCCCGGAAACCCGCTGAAGAGCCGCTCCGAACTTGCCTCGCTTTCCGATCGCATCGCCATGTGCGAAAACATCGCCCGCGATCCGCGCATCAAGGTCACGGCTTTCGAGCAGAGCCTCGACACCTCCTACACCGCCGAGACGCTGGCCTTCGTCAAGGCGCATAATCCGCATGTGCGTTTCATCTGGGTCATGGGCGCCGATAGTCTGAAGACCTTTCACCGCTGGCAGCACTGGCAGAAGATCGCCGCCACCTTCCCGATTGCCGTCATCGACAGGCCGGGCTCGACCCTCTCCTTCCTGTCGTCGAAGACGGCGCGGGCGCTCTCCCGCTATCGCGTGGATGAGGACGATGCCGGCACGCTCTGGAAGCGCCGCCCTCCCGCCTGGACCTTCATTCACGGCCCGCGCTCGGCCATGAGTTCGACGGCGCTGCGCGCCCGCCCCGCCGAGTGATCAGAGAGCCGTGGCAGACCGACAACACAATGAGCAGCATCCATAGCCGGCAATGAGAAGCGTGACTTGAAAGATCACCGTTTCGGTGCCACTTTTCATTGGCGAGCCGTGACACGGATTCGCTATAGTGCATGTTGCTGGTCATGGAAGAAAGGACGACCCCTGACAACAGTACACGCCAAGGGAAGGACGGTTTCCGTCATTCCGCAGAGCCTGGAACGTGGCGCCGATGCCGCTGCCCGTGCTCTCGACCTGGTCCTCGCAAGCCTCGAGGATTCCAAAGCTGAAGATATTGTCTCAATCAACATTGCCGGAAAATCGGCGCTCGGCGACTACATGGTAGTCGTGTCGGGCCGCTCGAGCCGCCATGTCATGGCGATCTGCGAGCATCTGACCTCCGACCTGAAGGACGAGGGCCTCGGCACGCCCGCGTCGAAGGTCTGGAAACCGGCGACTGGGTGTTGATTGACACCGGCGATATCATCATCCATGTGTTCCGCCCCGAGATCCGCGAGTTCTACAACATCGAAAAGATGTGGTCCGCGGATATCGACGAAGGACCATTATTGCACTGACGGGTTCGGCTGCGTCTGATCCCCTCGCCCCGTAATCACCGCGCCACCCGGCCGTGACAGGCCGGCTTGGCACAGGAATGATGCGGGACAACCGACGGATGGACGCAAGATGCGCGTCAGCCTCTTTGCTGTCGGGCGGCTGAAAGCCGGCCCGGAAAAGGAACTCGCGTCCCGCTACACGGACCGTTTTGCCAAGGCCGGCCCGGCTATCGGGCTGGAGCTGGCAAAGCTCGTCGAGGTGCAGGAAAGCCGCGCCACCAACGCCGATACCCGCAAGCGGGAAGAGGCCGGCATGCTGGAAAAGGCCCTGCCGGAAGGCGCCGTTCTGGTGCTGCTGGATGAGCGCGGAACCGCGCTCGACAGCGAAGCTTTGCCAATCTTCTCGGACGCTTCCGCGATGGCGGCAAGCGCGACATGATGATTGCGATCGGCGGCGCCGACGGGCTCGATCCGGAGATCCGCGCCAGGGCCGATGCCGTGCTCAACCTCGGCAAGATGACATGGCCGCACCAGCTCGTCCGCATCCTGATTGCCGAACAGCTCTACCGCGCCGTGACCATACTTTCCGGCCACCCCTATCACCGGGTTTAACGCTGGATTAACCCTTAAGTTTGATGGTGCGGAACACGATGTTGTTTGTGGCACCGGCGGGCAAATCAGCTTAATTCTTTCTGATCCGGAGCATTATCGGAGCAGGGATGACGGCAAGGGTTTTAACGGCGAGCGGGTGCAAGATCCTGTCGATGACGGCAGCGCTTGGCCTTGCCTCCGCACCTTTGATCCTGCCTTTGCGCCCGGCTCTCTCGCAGGATGCCGATGGCCTCAGAGGCACGCGCCCGGCCGTGACGGATCCCGCCACCAACCCGGCGGCAGATCCGCAGGCCACAGGCACGGTTGCGGCCAATCCCGGCCAGCCGGATGCCGACGCCGCAAACGCGACCGCCGATCTTGAACGCCGCCGCAACGACACCCGCAATGAACTGGATGCACTGACGAAGACGATGACGCTGTCCTCCGACAAGGTGACGGCCATCGAGGAAAATATCGCCAAGATCGACAAGACCTCGGCGGACATGCGTGAGGCGCTGATCGCCTCGGCCAAACGCCGCAAGGATCTTCAGTCCGAGATCATGGTGAGCGAAGACAAGATCGCCAATCTCCAGACGAAAATGGACGGGGTGAAGACCTCGCTGCGCGCCCGCCGCGGCATGCTGGCCGAGGTCCTTGGAGCGCTCGAACGCATGGGCCGCAATCCGCCGCCAGCCCTGCTGGTGACACCGGAAGATGCGCTTGCCTCGGTACGCAGCGCCATCCTTCTCGGCGCCGTCGTGCCGGGCATGCGCGAAGCGACCGAAAAACTGGTCGCCGATCTCCAGTCGCTGACCGACCTGCAAAAGGCCGCATCCGCGGAAAAGGACAAGGTGACGGGCACGATCGCCGCAAGCCTTGAGGAAGAGAAGCGGATGAACCTGCTTCTGGCCGAAAACGACAAGGTGAACGCCCAGAACCAGCAGGATCTGGCGACAGAGAAGAGCCATTCGGAAGAACTTGCCAGCCGCGCCACCTCGCTGCAGGATCTGATCCAGAGCCTCGAAGGCCAGATCTCTTCGGTGCGCGAAGGCATTGACCGCGCCAAGGCCGAAGAGGCGCGCCAGCAGGCGCTCTCGGAAGAAGAGCGTGAAAAGGCCCGCCAGCTCGCCGAAAGCGGCGTGCCTGACAAAAACCGCATTGCCCCAGCATACGCCTTTTCAAGCTTGAAGCAGAAACTCGACCTTCCCGTCGTCGGCGATACGCTTCGCTCTTTCGGCGATGACGACGGAACCGGGCACCCCGCCCGCGGCCTGACCATCGCTTCGAGCCCGGATGCCGTCGTCACCGCGCCGGCCGATGGCCTTGTGGTTTTTGCCGGCGCTTTCCGCAGTTACGGGCAGATGATTATTCTCAATACCGGCGATGGATACCACGTTGTCATGACCGGTATGTGCAAGGTGAACGCGCAGCAGGGAAAATTCGTTTTTGCTGGCGAACCGATTGCGACTATGGGCGAGAAAAGAGTAGCAAGCGCTACTGCGTTGGCGCTGGAAACCGATCGCCCGACGCTTTACATTGAATTCCGAAAAGACGCGCGCCGGTGGATTCGAAGCCATGGTGGACCGCAAAAGAAACTGGAAGGGCACGAAATGATTCGTAGGGCTTCTCTTGTCATCGTGGGGGCACTCCTGGGTGCCACGGCGATGAGCGTGATATATTCGGCTGTCGTGCCGGCTCAGGCCGCCGGGCCTTCGACCTACAAGGAATTGTCGGTCTTCGGCGACGTCTTCGAGCGTGTGCGCGCCCAGTATGTCACCAAGCCGGATGACGAGAAGCTGATCGAAGCGGCAATCAACGGCATGTTGAGCTCGCTCGATCCGCATTCCAGCTACATGAATTCCAAGGACGCGGAAGACATGCGCACGCAGACGCGTGGCGAGTTCGGCGGCCTCGGCATCGAAGTGACGATGGATAACGACCTCGTCAAGGTCATCACGCCGATCGACGATACGCCTGCTGCCCGCGCCGGCGTTCTTGCTGGCGACTATATTTCCGAGATCGACGGCCAGTCCGTTCGCGGCCTGAAGCTGGAAGACGCAGTCGAAAAGATGCGCGGCGCGATCAACACGCCGATCAAGCTGACGATCATCCGCAAGGGCGCCGACAAGCCGCTCGACATCACCGTCATGCGTGACGTGATTGCCGTTCAGGCCGTCAAGTCGCGCGTCGAGGATGGCGATGTCGGTTATCTGCGCGTCATTTCCTTCACCGAGAAGACCTATGACGACCTCGAAAAGGCGATCAAGAAGATCAAGGCGGATGTCCCGGCCGACAAGCTGAAGGGCTATGTGCTTGACCTGCGCCTCAATCCGGGCGGCCTTCTCGATCAGGCGATCAACGTCTCCGACGCCTTCCTGCAGCGCGGCGAGATCGTTTCCACCCGCGGCCGCAACCCGGAAGAGACCCGCCGCTTCAATGCCAGCGCTGGCGATCTGACCGATGGCAAGCCGGTCATCGTGCTGATCAACGGCGGTTCGGCTTCGGCCTCGGAAATCGTCGCCGGCGCACTTCAGGACCAGAAGCGCGCGACCGTTCTCGGCACCCAGTCCTTCGGCAAGGGTTCCGTCCAGACGATCATTCCGCTTGGCGATGCGGGCGCGCTGCGCCTGACGACGGCGCTCTATTACACGCCGTCCGGCAGGTCGATCCAGGGCACCGGCATCACGCCGGATATCAAGGTCGAGGAACCGCTGCCGGCTGATCTGCAGGGCAAGCTGAAGCCGGAAGGCGAATCGAGCCTACCGGGTCATATCCAGGGCGTTCGGAAACCAAGGAAGGCTCCGGCTCGGCTGCCTATGTCCCGCCGGATCCGAAGGATGACGTTCAGCTGCATTACGCACTCGATCTCTTCCATGGCACCAAGACCGACCCGTCCTATCCGGCAAGCCCGGACAAGGCAGCTTCGGCAGCCAAGAAGTAAGCCACTCCGATCACATCAGGCCGGCGCCCCTTGGAGGCGCGGCCTCTTTCTCTGCAGGGCGGCAGGACTTGGGCACCGATCTTCACGCACCGCTCGGACAGGGCAGGCCGACCGGGCCAAAGCGGCCGAAGCGGCCGGTCGCGCCCGTGCTTCTCGGTCTCGTCGCCATAGCAGCCGTCATTTCCCTCTCCGTCTATGCGCTGCGGCCTGACCCGGCGCTTCGTCAGATCGCGTCTGCCAACGACAAGCCCAGGCCTTCCCCGACGGCAACCGCACCGGCCGCAACTCCGAACGGCAGGCCCGCCAAACCCCTACCGCAAAGCGGCATGCAGCAGTCCGACCCCAATTCCGGCGCCAATGTGCAGCGCACGATGACGGAGGACGGCTCGGTCGTCACCACATACAGCCCGCGCCAGCGCGACGGGCAGGGGCCGGTCCTCATCGATGCCCAGAGAAACGGCCAGGATCCACGTGTCGCCGACCGGCCGAACGATGCTCTTCTCGAAGACAGTCCGCAGGGCCGCCTGCCGATCATCGGGCCGGATGGCCTTCGCCCGATGGATCAATATGCCCGCCCCTGGTCTGCGCGCGCGGCACGCGCATAGCATCGTCGTCGGCGGCCTCGGCCTCAGCCAGACCGGCACCCAGCGGGCAATCAGGCTCCTGCCGGCAAGCGTTACCCTTGCCTTTGCCGCCACCGGCAACAGCCTGCAGCGCTGGATGCAGGAGGCCCGCCGCGGCGGCCACGAACTGCTGGTCCAGGTGCCGTTCGAGCCCTTCGATTACCCGGCGAACAATCCCGGACGCGACACTCTGCTGATCAACAGCAGCGAGACCCAGAACCTCGCGCGCCTTCACAATGCCATGGCGACTATCACCAATTACACCGGCATCATGAACTATCAGGCGGCCGCTATCTCGCCGATCAGAATGCGCTTGAGCCGGTGCTGCGCGATGTCGAACACCGCGGCCTGCTCTTCCTCGATGACGGCACATCCGCTCAGTCGAAGAGCGGAGTGATCGCCGATGCCATCAACCTGCCGCATGCCTTTGCCGATGTGACGCTGGACAGCCAGTTGCAGCAGGATGCGATATTGAAGAAGCTTGACGAACTGGAGCGGATCGCCGATCGCAAGGGCAGCGCCATCGGCGTCGCCTCGGCCTCGATGAAAGCGTCGATGCGATCGTCCAGTGGATCCGCGAGGCGCAGAGCCGTGGCATCGAGATCGTCGGTGTTTCGGCCCTTGCCGGCGACGGCAACCAGCAATGAAGGAAGAATTTCGATGAGCGGCAAGAATGGCAAGCCGGTGAAGGCCGAAGACCTTCCCTATCGCCCCTGCGTCGGCGTGATGGTTCTCAACCGCGCCGGGCTTGTCTGGGCCGGCCGGCGGATCATTGATGCCAATTCCGAGTATGACGGCTCGCCGCAGCTCTGGCAGATGCCGCAGGGCGGCATCGACAAGGGCGAGGACCCGCTACCCGCCGCCTATCGCGAGCTCTACGAGGAAACCGGAATGAAGACGGTGAGCCTGATTGCCGAGCGCCGGAATGGATCAATTACGACCTGCCGGAACACCTGATCGGCATCGGGTTGAAGGGCAAGTATCGCGGCCAGACGCAGCGCTGGTTTGCCTTCCGCTTCGAAGGTGACGAAAGCGAGATCGCCATCAACCCGCCACCGGGTGGCCACTCGGCCGAGTTCGACGCCTGGGAATGGAAGCCGATGCAGGATCTGCCCGGCCTCATCGTTCCCTTCAAGCGCGCCGTCTATGAAGAGGTTGTGGCGACCTTCGCCCATCTGGCGCCCTGAATCAGCAGATCAAGAGGCGTGGCCGTGACGAGCCGGCAGCGGCGCACGCGCGATACGCCTCCCCCTCGCCCTTCATTATGAATTCCTGAGCACCCTCTCGGACGGCATGACAGATCCACAGAGGTATCCGGCTGCCATGGACAAGAGACACACCTGCTGAAAGCATGTGGCCTTGACACTCGCCCGGCAGGGCTCGGCATCGTCCGGCAGGGCGGGATATGGGGTCAAGTCAGCATATCCCGGCGCCTGGCAGCTTTGCTGCAGCCAATCGCTCGGCGCAGGCCAGCCACGGACGAGACATCACAGATCAGCGGCCACAGGCTCGTCGACCTGCCTTCCCCTGACCGCTATTTTCTCAAACCGCGAGCCGCGGACACGCCGCATCCCGCATCCGTCTTCTGAACGGACCGCCATATGGCAAAGAGCGAGCAGCATCCCAGAAAGCAAACGGCCCGAACACCCTTTGGGGCATCCGGGCCGTTGTTTCACGTGGATCAGCCGAAAAGGCCGCCCGTCAAACGTCTATCGGCAGAAGGCCGACAAGGAGCCGCCAATCGTGCCGGAAAACGCTTACTCGGCGTTGTCGGCAGATTCGGCGTTGAGCTGACAGTAACGCTCCTCGCCGATCTTGCCGAGCAGATCGAGCTGGGTTTCGAGGAAGTCGATATGGCCTTCTTCGTCGATCAGCAACGCTTCGAAAAGCTTCATGGAGACATAGTCTCCAGCGGCGTAACAGATGTCGCGGGACTCTTTGTAGGACGCGCGGGCGTCATATTCGCCGGCGAGATCCGCTTCGAGAACTTCCTTGACGTTCTGGCCGATGCGCAGCGGCGCCAGCGTCTGCAGGTTGGGATGGCCTTCGAGGAAGATGATGCGGTCGATCAGCTTGTCCGCATGCTGCATTTCCTCGATCGATTCGGCACGCTCTTTCTTCGCGAGCTTCTTGAACCCCCAATCGTCAAGAAGACGATAGTGCAGCCAATACTGGTTGACTGCGCCAAGTTCGAGAAACAGCGCCTCGTTAAGCCGCTCGATGACCTTGATGTCGCCTTTCAATGTCCGCTCTCCTGTTTTCCTCATGGAATTGCTTCAAGCGGGACATATAAACAACAACCTCGGCCTCCGTCGAGTGACGTTTGGCGTGGTAGTCTTCGGTTGTCTTGATGATCAGGTCGACGACATTGGGAAAGCAGCCGCAGCAACGGCCACGCTTGGCCATGGCATGATAGACCTTGGCCGGCACGATCAGCTGCCAACAGTCGTCATCGAGCAGCTGGATGATCGTGTCCCTGATGTCCGTGTCGGTAATGTAATTGCAACTGCAGACGAGCATTCCGGTCGACCTGATAACATGACCATAAACATCCTCTTTTTGATAAAGCAGAGACTAATTGTCAAGAAATTGCTGATCACATTTTTCGTGTGCGCCGAAACAGGCCGCGAATCCGAGGCTGTTCCGGCGTGACCTTGGGTGAGGCCAGGGTTTGGGCACGGGTCTGGGCACTGGTATGGACAGAGGTCTGGGCAAAGGACTTGGTAGCCCTCTGGACAAGGGTCTGGACGAACGGGCCGGACAAACGGGCTGGAGGAGGGCCAGCAAGTCCGGCCACGCCCATCAACCACCATCCCGGCGAAAATTCTTGGGCGCTGATGCGGTCGTCAGCCAAGAGGACCCGGCCACCTCAATAGCCCCTCAATAGCCCCTCAATAACCCCTCAATAGCTCCTTAATGGAAATTCCGCCCTCGCGGCATGACGCTGGCTGCGCTGGCCACCCTCTGCTCATCATCCCGGACGTCATTCTGAACATGGCCTCCCGTCCTGTTGCCGTTGCCACTGCCACTGCCACCGCCGCTGCCGCCCTCCCCCCGTGCGCCGGCCATAGCCCCTCCTCCACCGCCGGAACGATAGGTCCGATATGGGGCCCACCGCGCATCGACACCTCAGCGCCACCCGCCCGCCGCCGCTGTCGCGGATCACCACCCGACTGCAGGGCCTCGTCGGAACGCTGCGAAACGCCGAAGCGCCGCGCTTCCTTCTGCAACAGACCGAGCATCGGCGTAATATCCTCGATATGCTCGACGACCGTATGGATAACGCCGTCCTTGCTCTGCAACCGGCCGCGGATCTTGACGAGGCGCGCCCCCATGACCACCGATCGATAACGATCGAACATCTTCGGCCAGACGATCGCGTTCGCCACCCCCGTCTCATCCTCGATCGTCAGGAAGATAACGCCCTTGGCCGACCCCGGCCGCTGCCGCACCAGCACGACGCCACCGATCGTCACCCGACGGCCATTCGGAACATCGAGGAGATCGACGCTGCGGGTAATCCCGAGCCGCCTGAAATCCTCGCGAAGGAATGAGACGGGATGCGCCTTGAGCGACAGCGAAAGCGCACGGTAATCCTCGATCACCTCCTCGCCGGGCAGCATGGCGGGCAGAACCTGCCGCGTCTCCGGCCTGAGGTCGGCACCATCCGCGAGATCGAAGAGCGGCAATTTTTCCTTGGCCTTCGCCGCATCGAGACCCCGGACTGCCCAGAGTGCCGCACGCCGTGAAAGCCCGATGGAACCGAAGGCATCCGCATCGGCAAGCCGTTCCAGATCGGCCTTTTCCAGTCCCGAGCGCAGCCAGAGATCATGGACGGAGTGATATCCCTCCCCCCGGTTTGCGATCAGCCGTCGGGCAATAGCCTCTTCGGCAAGCCCTTTGACCTGCCGGAAACCGAGCCGCACCGCATGGCCCGTGCGGATCACGTCGCGCATCGACCGGTGCCGCGGATCGATGGCCCGCCCGTCGAACCGGCTCTCCTCCAGTGTGCTGTCCCACTCCGACTGGTTGATATCGACCGGCAGGATGGTCACGCCATGCTCGCGCGCATCGCGGATCAGCTGCGCTGGCGCATAAAATCCCATCGGCTGTGAATTGAGGAGAGCCGCGCAGAACACGTCGGGATAATAGGTTTTGACCCAGGACGAGGCATAGACGAGCAGCGCGAAGGACGCGGCATGGCTCTGGGGAAAGCCGTATTCGCCAAACCCCTTGATCTGGTTGAAACAGCGTTCAGCAAATTCTTTCGGATATCCGCGATCCATCATCCCCCTGACCATGTCCTCCTCGAATTCCTTGAGGCGGCCGGAGCGCTTGAACGTCGCCATCGCCCGCCGCAGATTATCCGCCTTGGCAGCGCTGAAACCGGCGGCCGTGATGGCGATCTGCATCGCCTGTCCTGAAACAGCGGAATGCCGAGCGTCTGGCCGAGAATGGGAATGAGATCCGGCTTTGGGTAATCCACCTGATAGTTCGGATTGCGCCGCTTCTCCTCCCGCCGCGACAGATAGGGATGCACCATGTTTCCCTGGATCGGCCCGGGCCGGACGATGGCAACCTCGATGACGAGATCGTAGAATTCCCGTGGCTGCAGGCGCGGCAGCATGCTCATCTGCGCCCGGCTCTCGATCTGGAAGACGCCGATCGTATCGGCCCGGCAGATCATGTCATAGACCGGCCCTTCGTCGGGATGCACGGCAAAGCCTAGATCAGCAAGTGTCTTCTCGACGCCATAATGCCCCTTGAGCAATTCAAAACACTTGGCAAGGCAGGTGAGCATGCCGAGCGCCAGCACATCGACTTTCAGGATCATCAGCCTGTCGAGATCGTCCTTGTCCCATTCGATCATGTAGCGGCCGGGCATCGCCGTCTTCATGATCGGCACCACTTCATCGAGACGGTCGCGGGTAATCACGAAACCGCCGACATGCTGGGTCAGATGCCGCGGAAACCCCATCAGCTCTTTCGCATGGGAGAGCACCTGCTGCGTGACGCGATCGCTCGTATCGAGGCCGGCGGCCTTTGCGTCGCGCTCCGATGTCCCCTCTTCAGACCAGCCCCAGACTGTGCTCGACAAAGCCGCCTGCACGTCTTCCGACAGGCCGAAGGCCTTGGCGACTTCGCGGCCGGCCATGCGGGTCCGGTAGCTGGTGACGGCAGCCGTCAGCCCGGCATGGCGATAGCCATAGGTCCGGTAGATATGCTGGATGACCTCTTCACGTCTCGCATGTTCGAAATCGACATCGATATCCGGCGGCTCGTCGCGATCCATGGACAGGAAGCGGTCGAAGAGCAGCGAGACGTTTTCCGGGTTCACATCGGTGATTTCGAGGCAATAGCAGACGGTCGAATTGGCGGCGGACCCGCGCCCCTGGCAGAGGATGCCGGCACCCCGCGCAAACTCCATGATATTGCGCACCGTCAGGAAATAGGGGGCATATGCCTTCGCGGAGATCAGGTCCAGTTCATAGGCGATGGCCGCCCGCACTTTGGCGGAATGCCTGTTGTGCGATAGCGCCATTCCGCACCGGCATAGGTGAGCCGCACCAGGGTTTCCTGCGGTGTTTCCCCGCCAATGCTCTCGTCCGGGTAATTATGCTCGAGCTCCTTGAGCGAGAAGGTCAGCCTGCCGAAGAAGCGTCCGGTATTGGCGATCGCCTGCGGATAGGCACGAAAAAGCCGCGCCATTTCCCCGCCCGGCTTGATGTGCCGCTCGCCATTTGGCGAAAGCCGGAAACCGGCTTCCTGTATCGTCACATGCTCGCGAATGGCCGTCACCACATCGGAAAGCGAGCGCCGGTCCGGCAGATGATAGAGCGGCAGATTGGTGGCGATCAGCGGCACATCGGCCCTCTCGGAAATCGCAGCAAGGCTTGCAAAGACGAAGGCATCGCGCCCGTCATAGGTGGGAGAGACTGCCAGATAGAGGCTCTTGCCGAATTTTTCCCGATAGGTGACGAGCTTCTTCTCGAACTCTTTTACGGCGGCCGGATCATCGAGGTTTGAAAAATCCGGCACGACGGCCAGCATCATCTCGCTGCACCATTCGAGGAAATCCCATTCCTCCAGAATGCAATTGCCCTTTTCCGTGCGCAGGTTGCCGCGGCTCAGGAGACGGCAGAGATTGGCCCAGCCTTTTCTGTTGATCGGATAGGCGAGCACATCGGGCGTGTCATCGGCAAAGCAGAGCCGCGCACCGGGATGAAACCGGCAGGGAAGGATGGCGTCTTCCTCCTCCTTCGGTTCGCCCGCCTGCCCTCCAGCTTGCTCTCCCGCCTGCACATCAATCGGCCCGTCGCCTCATTGCCCGCAGGCTCATCCTTTTGCGCGGCCTCCTGCTCGAGCTTTTCGCGTTGCCGCCTGAAACTCTCCTGCATGCCGACGACCTGATTATGGGCGCGCACGACGCCCGCAACCGAATTGCGGTCGGCAAGACCGATGCCGGACAGGCCGAAACGCTCGCCACCAGCACCATTTCCTCCGGCCGCGCGGCGCCTTCGAGAAAGGAAAAAATTGCTGCGTGCGCCAATCTCGTAAAAGGAAGGTTCGTCAAAGTCGCGGGCTCGCTCATGCGAAAACTCCATGCATGTGCCAGGTGGGTGGCGCTGCGCTGCCATAGCGTCCCTCGCGAAACACCCAGAACCGGTGGCCGTCGGTGCTTTCCAGCTTGTAATAATCCCGCTCGCGCTCCGTCTCGTCTGCCAGCCACCATTCCGGCGCGATCCGCTCCGGCCCTTCGGCCGAGATCACCGCATGCACGACATGCCGCCAGCGGAACTGCTGCGGCGGCCCGTCCGGCACGGTGGCCAGCATGAATCGATCGCTTCCGGATAGCGCAGCACCCTGATCGGCCGGTCGGTGACGGGCGTGAACCGGCCCTTGTCATCAGTCAAAGGGGCAGGCTTGGTGGCCCGATCCCTGCCCTCTCCCCCGAGAGGAGCAGCAAATGCTGCAGGCGAAATGCCTGCGCCTGCTCCGGCACATGGCTCTGCCGCATTTCGGCGATGAGCAGGCAGTCCGTGCCGAGGCGGGCGCTCACCCGGTCGATGAAATCGGCAAGCGAGATCTCGCCCTGCCCTTTCCCTTCAAGATCGCCCTGCGGCATGCGGAACGGATCATGCGAGAGAATATTGAGCCGCAGGAGTTCGAAACCGAAACCGGCATCGAGATCGTCATGCACGGCGGTGAGCCGCTCGGCAAACAGAAGCGCCACCCGGCGCGGATCGCGCAGTGGCTGCGAAGCACCTGCCGAAATGCGGAATACCCGGCCATCCACCCGAAAGAGCACCAGTTCGAACAGCCGGCCGCCGAGACCGCGTTCTTCAAGCGACTGTTCCAGCCTCACCGCCAGCCGCTCGGCAAGGCCGAGAATATCCTCTTGCTGCTGGATAGGCTCGGCAAGCTTGCGCTCGGCCGACAGAAGCGCCACCGGGCGGCGCGGCGAGATCGCCTCCTGCACGTCACCGAGCGCTGATCGAGCCTCAGGAGAAGCCCCGCCCCGAAGCGGCGCGCAAGCGGCGCCCGGTCGAGGCGAAGGAGATCGCCGACCTGCTTGAGGCCAAGCTTGTTCAGGCCGGCAACGAGCCCATCGTCGAGCCGCAGCGCCCGGACCGACAGATGTGCCAGCGCCTGCCGGATCGCCAGATCGGCCTTGTCCGCATGATCGGCAATCACCCGGCTTTTCGAAAACCGGCTGACGGCCCATGAAAGGCCGGGAGAAGACGAGATCGCCCCGCGGACATCGAAGCCCAGATGCCGAAGCCGGCTCAGAATATCGTCGAGAAGCTTTTCTTCGCCGCCGAAGAGATGCGCGCAGCCGGTAATGTCGAGAAACAGCCCGTCGCGCCCATCCAGTGCCACCAGCGGCGTATAGCGATCGCACCAGTCTGCCAGCGCCGATAAAACGGCGGCATCGGCTGCGGCATCCTCATCCATGACGTCGAGCATGGGAAACATCGCCCGCGCCTCGGCCAGCCCCTGCCCGCGCTTGAGCCCCAGCGCCTCGGCCGCCTCGTCGAGACCGGTCAGCCGCATCGCATTGCCGTGCCGGCCGGCACAGACCATCGGCGGATGATCAGGACGCCCTGTCGAACGCCAGGACATGCCCCAGAGCCGCCGCGCGATCCTGTCCGTCGAGAGATGCGGGAAGACGAGCGCCAGAATGCGCTGGCGTCTCTCCGATGCCGGGAAGAGCGACGGATTTTCGAGGTTCGATCCAGGAAAATTGACGGTCATGGATGTTCCACTCCAGAAGAAGGGAGAGCGGGGCCGGATTGCGGCTCTTCTCCAGGGTCAGATGAAAGACCGGATGCCCGATACTGCCTTTGAGCATCGCGCCATCCGCAAGCCGCCGTTTCGAGGCGACCGCAGGTTTGACGAGAAACCGGAATTCCGCACTGCTGGCCTCCTCCTCCGCCGCATGGCGCAGAAGAAAGAGCGGTCTCTTGGCGGCCTTGGCGCGAAAACTGAGCCGCCGGCTTTCCGTCAGGCCGAACTGTGCCCGGTTGCCGCGGATTTCCAGAATGGTCGCCGCAAGCGCGCCGCTGGAAAGCGCTGTTTCCACCAGCCACAGAACATCCTCCAGCCGCCGCGGCAGGCCATGCAGAATAGCGTCAGGACCGAGCCCGAATTGCGCAAGCCCGGGCGCATATGGGGCGCCCATATCGTTTCGCGCCACCACATCGCCGATCCACAGAACCGGTGCACCATCCCGGGTCAGGGATTTCAGATGCGCCGCCAGCGCTGCGGCAAAGCCGCTTGCCGCCGCCGCATCGGCCATCCGCTCGGTCCGCATCTCGGTGATCCCGTCGACGGGAAGCCCGCCGGCAAGCGCCCTGTCGAGGGTGTCCACGCCGAAGGAAAGCCGATCCGGTTTTTCATCGGGAATGGCTCCATCTGTGGGCTTTGCCACGGCCAGATGAACCCGCGCTGCAGCCTCTGCCTGTTCAAGCGCGGCAGCAGTCGCAAGCGGCTTTCCCTCCAGTCTGGCGATCTCTTCACGCAGGCAAAAATAGTCTCCTGCGCCTTGGCGTTCCCGGCCATGGCGTCAGCTCCGTGTCAAATTGTTCACTTTATGTTCTTATGGATTCCAGAGAGTCGGAAAAGAGTCAATGGAAAGAGCAGAGGAATTTTTTCCTCTCCCCATAGTCTGATGATTCTTTTCTCGAAAATTTTCCCGCAAGGCATTATATGGGCGGAATAATAAGGAGCGTTCATGGCCCGCATTGACCAGAGCAACGATTGGCGGGACCGCCATGCACCGACGATCAGCGCCTTCGAGTCGCTGGCGACGGAGGCCTATGGCCATCTGCCGGAGGAGTTCCGGGCGCTGACCACCAATCTCATCATCGAGATCGAGGATTTTCCCGATGACGAGGTTTTTGAAGACATGGCGCTGGAAACGCCCTTTGATCTTCTCGGTCTTTTCGAGGGCCGCGGCATTTCCGAGCGTTTCACCATGGAAACCGGCGAGCTTCCGAACCGCATCCGGCTCTACCGCCGGCCGATCCTCGATTACTGGGCGGAAAACGAGGAAACGCTGGGCGATATCATCACCCATGTCCTGATCCACGAGATCGGCCACCATTTCGGTCTGAGCGATGACGATATGGAACGCATCGAGGCGAGCGCCGAAGACGCGGCGCATCGCTGATCCTTTGGGCTGACGCGCTGGCTTTTACTGATCGCCGAGCTTCATCGACGGGTCGTAATCGACGCCATGGACCGTCTTGGTGACGGCCTGGCCGCATTGCATCTCGCCGGTCTTGGCATTGAACGCATAGGATGGCGAGCCTTCGAGTTCCCATCCCTTGTTCAGCGCAGCCGTGACCTTGTGGCAGAAGGATGCGTCATCGGGGCCGGTGAGAAAGCGGTAGAGTTTCATGCTGATGTCTTTCTTTTTGCAATGAGATCGGCAAGGGCGACGAGCTTTTCCGCTTCTTCCAGATGCAGCCGCTCGACCATCTTGCCGTTGAGATTGATGACGTTGAGGTTTTTCGCCTGCGGCTCGGCAAAACCCGCGATGATTTCCCGCGCTTCGCTGATAGTCTCAGGGCTCGGGCCAAAATGCCGGTTGGCGGGCTCGATCTGCGCCGGATGGATCAGCATCTTGCCGGAAAAGCCCATCGCCCGGCCCTGGCCGCATTCGGCTTCAAACCCGTCCGCATCGCGAAAATCGTTGAATACGCTGTCGATTACATCGACACCATGAGCGCGGGCAGCCAGAACCACCTGCATCAGCCACGGCACGAGATAGGCCCTCCCCGGCTGGGGCAGGACGCCGGTTGCCTTGCGCAGGTCATTGAGCCCGACGACGAGCGCCTTCACCCGCCGGTCGGCACCGGCGATCGAGGCCGCATTGAGCACGCCCTTCGGCGTCTCGATCATCGCCCAGATCGCCAATCCGTCCGGCGCGCCGGCCTCGCTCATGATATCCGCCACCGCCTGGATATCGGCGACATGCTCGACCTTGGGGATGAGCACCACATCGGGAGAGATTTCGAGAACGAGATCCATGTCGGCACGGCCGAGTGACGTCGCACTATCTGCGGCAAGGGCGTTGATACGGACAATCCTTTCGCCGCCTATCCTGCCATTATTGCCGTTATCGGATCGGGAAAACAGACGTCGCAGATTGTCCCGCGCCTCGTCCTTCATCTCGATCGAAACGGAATCTTCCAGATCGAAGATGACGGCATCGCAATCGAGGCTCGTTGCCTTGTCGAGCGCCCGCTGGTTGCCGGCGGGAATGCAGAGCACCGAACGGCGCAAGACGACCGAAGAGTGGGAAAGCGCGGAGCCGGAATTGATATCGGTCAAGGCAATCATCGGTCGTCTGTGTCAATCTTTTTACACTCCGATAAGAGAGCATCTTATCGCCTCTTGCAAGTCTTCTGAGGAACGCCCACATTCGCAGGTGCAGAAAGGTTTTAAACTATGCAAAATCTACGCGCATTCTTCGTCATCGTCTCGGCTGTCGCCGTATTGGCAGCAGGAGCGCTCCTCACCGCCTCGTTCACCATCGCCTTTGCCGGCATTCTTGCCGTGCTGTCGATCGGTCGCGCGCTCTCCATGCGGCTCAAGCCCGTTCCGGTTCGCGCCCGCAGCAATGCCTCAGGTCAGCAGAAAGCCGGCCAGCGTGACATGCGCGTGTGGAACGACGGCCGCGGCACGATCATCGATCTCTGATCGGTCGATACGCCGGACCTTAAAGCCCATTCCCGAAAGAAGCGCCGCTTCACAAGAGACGGACCATGCCCCCGAGGCGTACCGGTTGCGCATGAAACGGCCTTCAAATCCGGCCTGATTTGCTTTATGGCAGCCTCCTCGGATCATTCCATATGGAGGCAGATCATGGAAAAGTTCACAAAGCTCACGGGCGTCGCAGCGCCGCTTCCGGTCGTCAACATCGACACGGACATGATCATTCCGAAGGACTACCTGAAGACGATCAAGCGCACCGGCCTCGGCAAGGGCCTCTTCGCCGAAGCCCGCTATAACGAAGACGGTTCGGAAAATGCCGATTTCGTGCTGAACAAGCCCGCTTATCGCAGTGCCCAGATCATCGTCGCCGGTGACAATTTCGGCTGCGGCTCCTCGCGCGAGCATGCCCCCTGGGCGCTTCTCGATTTCGGCATCCGCTGCGTCATCTCGACGAGCTTCGCCGACATTTTCTACAACAACTGTTTCAAGAACGGCATCCTGCCGATCGTCGTCAGCCCGGAAGATCTCGAAAAGCTTCTGGACGATGCCGACCGCGGCTCGAATGCCATTCTCACGGTTGATCTGGAAGCCCAGGAAATCACCGGCCCGGATGGCGGCACGCTGCATTTCGACATCGATCCTGCCCGCCGCCACATCCTTCTCGAAGGTCTCGACGACATCGCCTCGACGATGAAGAACGATGCCGCAATCGCCACCTTCGAGGCGAAGAACCACGCCGCGCGCCCCTGGCTCTGATGAAGAGCTGAAGAGCCTCGCCTTCGAGCTTCCTCGGGCGAGGCCTTCTGCCGCCAGGTTTCCGGCAGGCCGCTAGAACAAAAAGCAAGGACGTCACACGACAATGGCAAAGAACCTCTTCCTCCTTCCCGGCGATGGCATCGGCCCCGAGGCCATGGGCGAAGTCCGCAAGATCATCGCCTATATGAACGACAAGCTGAAGGCGGATTTCGTTCTGGACGAGGGCCTTGTCGCGGCTCAGCCTACGACGCCCACGGCGTTGCGATCTCGGAAGGCGACATGGCAAAGGCCATGGCCGCCGATGCGGTTCTGTTCGGCGCCGTTGGCGGTCCGAAATGGGATGGCGTTGCCTATGAAGTGCGCCCGGAAGCCGGCCTTCTGCGCCTGCGCAAGGATATGGAGCTTTTCGCCAACCTGCGCCCGGCCATCTGCTACCCTGCCCTTGCCGCCGCTTCCTCGCTGAAGCCGGAACTGGTCGAAGGCCTCGATATCCTCATCGTCCGCGAACTGACAGGCGGCGTCTATTTCGGCGAGCCGAAGCAGATCATCGATCTCGGCAACGGCCAGAAGCGCGGCATCGACACGCAGATCTACGACACCTACGAGATCGAGCGCATCGCAAGCGTCGCCTTCGAACTGGCGCGCACCCGCGGCAATTCCGTCTGCTCGATGGAAAAGCGCAACGTCATGAAATCGGGCGTGTTGTGGAACCAGGTCGTCACCGAAACCCACAAGCGCGCCTTTTCCGACGTCAAGCTGGAGCATATGCTGGCCGATGCCGGCGGCATGCAGCTGGTCCGTGCGCCAAAACAGTTCGACGTCATCGTCACCGACAACCTGTTCGGCGACATGCTGTCTGATGTTGCTGCCATGCTCACCGGCTCGCTCGGCATGCTTCCCTCTGCCTCGCTCGGCGCCCCGGATGCCAAGACCGGCAAGCGCAGGGCGCTCTACGAGCCGGTTCACGGTTCGGCACCGGATATTGCCGGCAAGGGCATTGCCAACCCGATCGCGATGATCGCTTCGTTTGCCATGTGCCTGCGCTACTCGTTCAACATGGTCTCCGAAGCCGACGCGCTGGAAAAGGCCATTGCCAACGTGCTCGATCAGGGCATCCGCACCGGTGACATCATGGCCGAAGGCTCCCGCCAGGTCGGCACCACGGAAATGGGCGATGCGATCCTCAAGGAATTTTCGGCGCTGACCGCCTGATAGATCCCTTTTGAAACCATCAGGACAGGGCCTCCGCCATCGGGCGGGTGGCCCTGTTTTCGTTTGGCTTCTTCCCTCAACGCCCATGTTTTCATCCTGTCATCGAAGCCCGCTATGGTCGCCGCCATAAAACATTGACCGGCCGAACGACCGGAAGGCCGAAGCGGAAGAGGGACTTGATGAGAAAGACGTTCGACGCACTCCTGCGCCGCCGTCACCGTTGCTGCGGTGCCACGAGATCGCTGGCCTGTCTCACCTGGCCGATCGCCCTCGTCACGCTCAACCTCGTCCTGATCGGCATCTGTCTTCTCGATGCGCCGGTCGTCGCCTATGCGCAGCATACCGGCTCGATCCTGAAGCCGCTCGGCAGCATCGTCACCGATGTCGGCCAATCGGGCTGGATCATCATCGTAAGCCTCGTCCTGGCCATTCAGGCCGCCACCGCCTATCGCCTGTCGCCAACCCTTAAAATCCGCTTGCAGGCCGCCTTCATCGGCCAGATGGCGGCCTACGTCCTTCTCTGCGTGGCGCTGTCGGGCATCACCGCCAATCTCCTGAAGCGCCTGATCGGCCGCGCCCGGCCAAAACTGTTCGACGAGCTTGGCCCCTTCAGCTTCGACATGCTGCATGGCAGCGCAAGGTTCGAGAGCTTTCCGTCCGGCCATGCCACCACGGTCGGCGCGCTGATGATGGCCATGCTGCTGATCGCCCCGGCCTACCGGCTGTTCTTCGTCAGCATGGGCCTCTGGCTCGGCTTTTCCCGCGTCATCGTCGGCGCCCATTATCCAAGCGACGTGATTGCCGGCCTCGGGCTTGGCGCATGGTTCTCGCTGGCGATCGCCATCGCCTTCTCCGCCCACGGCCTGCTGTTTCGCCTGCGTCCGGATGGCTGGCCGGTCCTGCGCCATCCGCTGCCAACGGCCACGTCCGCTTTCACGCCCAAAGAGACGAAAACCCGGCATCGTCGCCGATACCGGGCCTTTCCCTCAGCTGAACACGTCCGCTGAGAAGCGTCACTACGCGTCGAGATTGCGATCCTTGGTTTCCGGCAGGAAGATCACCCCGATGACGAGCGTGATCGCCGCAAACACGATCGGATACCAGAGGCCGTAATAGATATTACCGGCCGCAGCACTCATCGCGAAGGCCGTCGCCGGCAGAAGCCCGCCGAACCAGCCATTGCCGATATGATAGGGCAGCGACATGCCCGTATAGCGGATGCGGGTCGGGAAAAGTTCGACGAGCAGCGCCGCGATCGGCCCGTATACCATCGTTACATAGAGAACGAGGACGAAGAGAACCGCGATCGTACCGATCCAGTTCACCCTTGCCGGATCCGCCACCATGGTGAAGGCCCCACCCCCGGCAATCGTATAGACCGGCATGTCGGCCGTCACGGCCTTGGCCTCATCCGCCGTCAGAAGTTTCTGCGAGACGAGATCGGCGGATGACATGCTCACCTTGTCGCCGGAGCGCACCGCAGCCGCATTGAGGCCGAGTTCCGGGTTGGCGGCAATGAAGCCTTCGAGCTTGGCATCCGGCACTTTCACTGCACCGCGCTTCAACGGATAGCCGGCATCGTGAAGGGCAACGTTGATGCCCTTTTCCAGCCCGGCCTGCTTGGCCTTACCATCGGCACCGGCGGCAACCGCGTCATAGCTGGTGATCGACTTGTCGCCGATCTTCACCACGGCCGGCTGGCCTGCCGGGCCCGGTGCCACTTCATAGGGCACGGAGTTCTTCGTCAGGAAGGCCGTGGCGATATCGCAGGAACTGGTGAATTTCGATGTACCGGTCGGGTTGAACTGGAATTTGCAATCCGCCGGATCGGCCGTCACCGTCGCCTTGATCGTCGCCTGTGCCTCGGCAAGCGCCGGATTGGCCATCGAGGTCATCGCCTTGAACAACGGCATATAGGTGACTGCCGCGATCAGAAGCCCTGCCATGATGATCGGCTTACGGCCGATCTTGTCGGACAGCGCGCCGAAGATGACGAAGAAAGGTGCACCGAGGAAGAGGGCCACGGCCACCATGATATTGGCGGCCTGCAGATCGACCTTCAGCACGTTCTGCAGGAAGAACAGCGCATAGAACTGTCCGCCATACCAGACGACTGCCTGACCCATCGTGGCGCCGAGCAGCGCGATGATGGCAATCTTGGCATTGCGCCACTGGCCGAATGCCTCGGTAAGCGGTGCCTTCGAGCCCTTGCCCTCGGCCTTCATCTTCTGGAAGGCGGGGGATTCGTTCATCTTCACGCGGATCCAGACGGAAACCCCGAGAAGCAGGACCGACAGCAGGAAGGGAATGCGCCAGCCCCAGGCCGCAAATGCCGTCGTGCCCATGATCGACTGTACCGTCACGATGACGATCAGCGACAGGAAGAGACCGAGCGTTGCCGTCGTCTGGATCCACGAGGTGAAATAGCCGCGTCGACCATGCGGCGCATGTTCCGCCACATAGGTCGCCGCCCCGCCATATTCACCGCCGAGCGCAAGCCCCTGAAGCAGGCGCAGCACGATGAGAATGATCGGCGCCGCAATCCCGATCGTCGCCGCCCCCGGCAGGATGCCGACGAGGAAGGTCGACAGACCCATGATCAGGATCGTCACGAGGAACGTATATTTGCGCCCGACGAGATCGCCGAGCCGACCGAAGACCAGCGCCCCGAACGGACGCACCAGAAAGCCGGCGGCAAAGGCAAGCAGCGTGAAGATGTTGCGCGTCGCTTCCGGATACTGGGTGAAATAGGTCGCGCCGATATAGACAGCCAGCGAACCGTAGAGATAGAAATCATACCATTCGAACACGGTACCGAGCGAAGAGGCGAAGATGACCTTCTTCTCCTCCCGCGTCATCGGGCCGGCCTTGGCCGGTGCCCCCGTTGCAATATTGGCCATCGTCGTCCTCCCACGATCAAAACCCAACACCGCCCGGCCATTCCTCCAAATGGATGGGGCAGTGATTCATCATAAAGAGTGACAGACTTGGCGCATGAGCGAGAGAGCGGCTTTCGGATTATGACTTTCGTCTAATATCTCTGCCGCAAAGGCCAATGCAATGCCGGCGGAACGGCAGCCGCCACCGGAATACTTGACTCCCCCGCGAAATGTTCTAAACACCTTCGCGAACGGGAAAACACCTTCATGTCCTGCCGCGAATTCGACATCGCTGCTTCTTCCTACCTGTCCGGATCACTGGCCGGTCTTCAGGCATGTTTTGCCCATTCCTCCAAACACAAAGCCAAAACGACGACGATTACCGTCTGACGTCTCTGGCCTACCGCTCTCTCCCCGGCAAGGTCGGGGACAAGGAACCCCGCGTGACCCTTGCGCGGCTTCCTCTCACCGGATCGAGGAGAGACAGAAAGAGAGCATAACATGGGTTTCAAGATTGCAGTCGTGGGCGCTACCGGCAATGTCGGCCGGGAGATGCTGAACATTCTCTCCGAGCGCGGTTTCCCGGTCGATGAGGTCGTGGCACTTGCTTCGGCCCGTTCTCAGGGCACCGAAGTCTCCTTCGGCGACAAGACGCTGAAGGTCTCCAACCTCGAAAACTACGATTTCTCCGATACCGATATCTGCCTGATGTCGGCCGGTGGCACGATTTCGCAGAAGTGGTCGCCGAAGATCGGCGCGCAGGGCTGCGTCGTCATCGATAACTCGTCGGCATGGCGCTACGATTCCGAGGTTCCGCTGATCGTTCCGGAAGTCAATCCGGATGCCATCGAGGGCTTCAAGAAGAAGAACATCATCGCCAACCCGAATTGCTCGACGGCTCAGCTCGTTGTGGCTCTGAAGCCGCTTCATGATGCCGCCAAGATCAAGCGCGTCGTCGTTTCCACCTACCAGTCGGTCTCCGGTGCCGGCAAGGAAGGCATGGACGAGCTCTTCACCCAGACCCGCGCCGTCTTCGTCGCCGATCCGGTCGAAGCCAAGAAGTTCACCAAGCGCATCGCCTTCAACGTCATCCCGCATATCGACGTCTTCATGGAAGACGGCTACACGAAGGAAGAGTGGAAGGTTCTGGCAGAAACCAAGAAGATGCTTGATCCGAAGATCAAGGTCACTTGCACCGCCGTGCGCGTTCCGGTCTTCATCGGCCATTCGGAATCGGTCAATATCGAGTTCGAAAACGAGATCACCGCCGATCAGGCTCGCGATATCCTGCGCGAAGCACCGGGTTGCCTCGTCATCGACAAGCATGAGAACGGTGGCTACATCACCCCGCTCGAATCGGCCGGCGAAGACGCGACCTATATTTCGCGTATCCGCGAGGATGCGACCGTCGAGAACGGCCTCAACATCTGGGTCGTCTCCGACAACCTGCGCAAGGGTGCTGCTCTCAACGCCATCCAGATTGCCGAGCTGATGGTCAACCGTGGCCTGATCAAGCCGCGCAAGGCCGCCTGATCGACTATTTCGGATTTGTTAAGCACGATCCGATAAGAACCCCGCCCAGGAGGCGGGGTTTTTTCTTGGGCTTCGACATGAATCACGAACTATTCATGACGTGCCATGTTGCGAATGCTGAAGATGCTCGCCATAAGCCAGTGAACTATATTTTCGAATGCTCACATAAAGGCGGGCATGTCGAAACCGGGATGGATGTGACCACATGAAGAAGATGATTGTCGCCGGATTGATCGCGGCCGGCATGATGAGCGCGACGCCGGCCTTTGCTGCCCTGCAATGCGGCAATGATGCTTCGGGCTTCACCCGCTGGGTGCAGGAGTTCAAGCAGGTGGCGCCGTCGCATGGCATCAGCCAGTCGGTTCTCGACCGCGCCTTTGCCGATGTCGTCTACAACCGCGGCACCATCCGCGCCGATCGCGGCCAGAAGAGCTTCAAGCTGTCCTTCGACGAATTCATGAAGAAGCGCGGCGGTGCGGCGATCATTTCCCGCGGCAAGCAGATGAAGGCGTCGAACGCCGCGCTGTTTGCCACGATCGAGCGCCGCTTCGGCGTTCCGGCCGGCCCGATCATCGCCATCTGGGGCATGGAAACCGGCTTCGGCTCCTATATGGGCAACGAACACACGCTGTCTGCCGTCGCGACGCTCTCCTACGACTGCCGCCGTTCCGACTATTTCACCGAGCAGCTCTATGCCGCCCTGCAGCTCGTCGCCCGCGGCGACCTGAGCCCGTCTGCCCGCGGCGCAGCACACGGCGAAATCGGCCAGACGCAGTTCCTGCCCCTGAACGTCATCCGCTTCGGCGCCGATGGCGATGGCGACGGCCATATCGATCTCGTGCGCTCGCGCGCCGATGCGCTGTCCTCGACCGCGAACTTCCTCAAGGGCCATGGCTGGCAGCCGGGCGCTGGCTATCAGCCGGGCGAGCCGAACTTCAACGCCATTGCCGGCTGGAACGCAGCTGTCGTCTACCAGCGCGCCATCGCCTATATCGGCCAGCAGATCGACGGCGGCCGCTAATCCCGGCAGCGTTCAAACGGTCAAAGCATGCAAAAAGGCCCGAACTCGATCAGGAGTTCGGGCCTTTTTCGTTCCGGAGCAATTCCAGCAAAAGTGGGAACCGGTTTTGCGTCCGGAATTGGGTGAAAACAAAGAGATAGGGCAGTTTCACGTTTCGAAGAAAGGCGAAAATGCTCTATCAAAAAGATGAAGGTCAGGCTTCGTCCGGAAGCGCTTCGACCTCGGCGGTCTCTGCCGCAGCCGCTGCGCCATGTCGGGGCGGACGAAATCGCCGCGATCATCCATCACCCACAATTCGCCGGTCGAGATATCGAACCATGCGCCATGAATGGCAAGCTCGCCCGATTGCGTCAGCGCCTTGATGAAGGGGAAGGTCGCCAGATTACCGATGGAGTTGCGGATCGACACGCGCTCCAGCGCCGTCTGCCGCTCGCCCTGGGTCATCAGGTCATTGCTCTGGATCTGCTCGGCGGCGGGCCTGACGAGACCGATCCACTTGCCGATGAAGTCGCCGGGCGACAGCGGCTCGAGTTCCGGGTCGAGTGCTGCCTGGATACCGCCGCAGCGGCCATGGCCCATGACGACGATATTGCGGATCTTCAGAACCTGCATCGCATATTCGAGCGCAGCCGACGTGCCGTGGAACTGGCTGTCCGGCTCGTAAGGCGGCACCATGTTGGCGATGTTTCTGACGACGAAGAGTTCGCCCGGGCCGCAGTCGAACACCGTTTCCGGCGCCGCGCGGCTGTCACAACAGGCAATCACCAGCGTATGCGGCTTCTGGCCCTTGTCGGCGAGAACGCGATAGCGCTCCCGCTCGTCGCTGTAACGACCGCTCATGAAGTTGCGGTACCCGGAGAGAAGTTTTTCAGGAAAATCTATCATAAGGCCACGATTATCCCTCTGCTTGACGAATATCAACGGCGATTGTGCCGCAGCAGCCATGCCGCTTTGTTAACAACGCCTTACCGTTTCGGCCGCTGCAGCGGATGCAGCAGCCGGCGCATCTGCACCATCGCCATCGGCGTGGAAAGACTGGAGGCATCGGTTTCGAGCGCCAGCTCGTCGCCACCGCGCTTCACCGTTCGCGCCAGGATCTCGAACACACTTGCGGTCGCGAGCTGCAATGCCCGCTCGTCATCCATGCCCGACAGAAGCCGGCCGAGGAAAAGTGCCGCCAGAAGATCGCCAAGCCCGTTCGGCGGATTGTCGATCACCCGGTGTTCGGCGAGAAGCGCATGCTTTCCCGACAGATAGAGATTGCCGGTGCCGCCCTCGATCATCGGTACGGCCGAGGTGACGAGCAGCCGCGGCGGGCCGAGCGAGATCGCCGCTTCCATGATGTCATTATTGGTTTCGAGCGGCGCGCCCGCCATCCAGGCAAGCTCGTAGCGGTTCGGCGTCGCGACGGTCGCAAGCGGGATCAGCTCGTCGCGGATCGCCTCGGCCGTCGCCTGCGGAACATAGAGCCCGCCAAGATCGCCCATCACGGGATCGCAGACATAGAGCAGGTCGGGGTTCTTTTCCTTGAGCGCCCGGATCAGCCGCGCCACCGCCTTCGGCTGGCCGGCATTGCCGAAATACCCTGTCAGCACCGCCTTCACCTCACCCAGCCATGCGCGCGGATGAGATCGTCTATAGCCTTGTCGAAATCTGATTCGGAGAATGTCAGCCTTGTGGAGGGGCCGTGACCGGGATGCCAGGGAAGCACGATCGTCGGCATGGCCCAGACCGGGTGGCCGAGCGTCTCCAGCGCGAATACCGCCGCGCGGTTTCCGACCGAACCACGGATGACGTGGCTGGAAATGACGATGACGGCGCTGCTGATATCCTGCATGTTCGGTCCTGAAGGCACGCGGTTTCGACTGGTTTTGCAGTTGATCGGGCCTTACCGGCCACCTGTCAACACGCCAGATCCTCTAGATCATGCGTTTGACATACGCTTGACACGGCAACTTGACACAGCAGGGCCGTATTGAATTGTCATCAGAGATAAAAACACAATCCAAGGTTTGCACAGCTTACGGGAGAAGCGAATGGCGGGCAGGCAGAATGCAAAGCGCGACAAGCAGTTTGACGGCGTCCGCGCGCTATTGACCGGCAACGGGACAGAGACGGGAGGAGGCAGGCCCGGGGGTGAGTTTGACCCGGCAATCCTCTTCGGCCGCGCAAGCGATGACGACCTTGCCGCCTATACGCCCGACATGCTGGCGATCGCCACCCGCCATGCCGCCACCCGCCTTGCTGCCTGGGACGGCAAGCAGGCCGATGTTTCGGTCGATACGCCTGACGGCATCGCACCGGGCGGCACGCCGGTCTCGATCCTGACGATCGTCGACCGCAACATGCCCTTCCTCTTCGACAGCGTCATGGGCGAGGTGACATCCACCCACCGCCTCCTCACCATGGCCGTCCACCCGATCCTGATCGTCGAGCCTGGCAAGGCTCCGGTCCTGATGACCCATGACAAGCCGGGTCACCCGGCCCATCACGTCAGCCTCATCCAGATCCATGTCGCAGCGCTTGGCGAGGAGGCAGCCGGCCAGCTTGTCGAACGCGTTCTGAACGTGCTTGCCCAGGTGCATCAGTCGATCGGCGACTGGAGCGCCATGCTCGGCGTGCTCGATGGCGCCTCTGCCCAGCTGGAGTGCCTGCCGAACCGCCGCAAGGCCGACCGCGACGAGGCGCTCGCCTTCCTCGCCTGGCTGCGCGACGACAATTTCACCTTCCTCGGCATGCGCGAATACGTCTATTCCGGCAAGGGCGCCAGCGACGATCGAGCGCGGCAAGGGCAGGGGTCTCGGCATCCTCGCAGATCCTGATGTCCTCGTCCTGCGCCAGGGCAAGGATGCGGTGATGACGACGCCGGAAATCCTCGAATTCTTGGATGGCCCGGATCTCCTCATCGTCACCAAGGCCAACGTCAAATCCGTCGTCCACCGCCGCGCCTATATGGATTATGTCGGCGTCAAGCGCTTCGACGAGAAGGGCGACGTGATCGGCGAGCTGCGCATCGTTGGTCTCTTCACCGCGACCGCCTATTCCGGTTCCGTCCGCGATATCCCGCTGCTCCGCGCCAAGGCCGACAGGATCGAGCGCCATTTCGGCTTCGACCCGGAAAGCCATTCCGGCCGCATGCTGGAAAACACGCTGGAATCCTACCCGCGCGACGATCTTTTCCAGATCGAGCCGGATCTTCTCGCCCGTTTCTGCGAGCAGATCATGGAGCTTGGCGAACGGCCGCGGGTACGCGTCCTGCCGCGTGTCGATCACTTCGACCGTTTCGTCTCCGTCATCGTCTATGTGCCCCGCGAGGATTATAATTCCCGCGTTCGCGAGCGGATCGGCACCTATCTCGCCACGGCTTACGAGGGCCATGTCTCGGCCTATTACCCGGCCTTTCCCGAAGCCAATGTCGCCCGGCTGCACATGATTATCGGCAGGCGTGGCGGAAAGACCCCGCGCATCGCACAAGGCAAGCTCGAAGCCGCGATCGGCCTCATCGCGCTGCCCTGGGAAGAGCGACTGGCAACGCTTGCCAAGGATGGCCCGCGCCTTTCCGTCAGCCCGTCCTTCCAGGAGGCTTTCACCCCGGAAGAAAGCTTTGCCGACCTGCCTGATATCGCCGCCTGCGCCAGAGGTGAGGCGATCCGCATCGCCTTCTACCGTCGCCCGCAAAATGCTGGCTCGACCGTTTCCTTGAAAATCTTCCATCGCGGCGAGGCCCTGTCGCTCTCCCGCCGCGTGCCGCTTCTCGAAAATCTCGGCTTCCATGTGGTGAGCGAGGATACATTTGAGATCGGCGTCGGCGCCGATAACACGCGCGTCGTGCTGCACGACATGGAGCTGGAACTGGAAACCGGCCGCGAGATCGATCTGGCCCGCGAAGGCGCGCTTCTCGAAGACGCTTTCCTTGCCGCCTTCGACGGCTCGATCGACAATGACGCTTTCAACCGCCTCGTGCTTCTGGCCGGTCTCTCGGCCCGCGAAGTGACGGTGATGCGCGCCTATGCCCGTTACCTGCGCCAGACCGGCATCGTCTATTCGCAGACCTATATCGCCGAGACGCTGACCAGGCATTCCGGCATCGCAGCGGCGATCTTCACCCTCTTCCGCGACGGTTTCGACCCGAAGACCGGCGAAAAGGCACGGCTGAAGAAACTCACCGAGGGCCACGCGGCAATCGAGGAAGCGCTCGGCAAGGTGCCGAACCTCGACGAGGACCGCACGCTGCGCCGTTTCGTCAACGCCGTCGATGCGACGCTGCGCACCAACTACTTCCAGAAGGGGCCGGATGGCGCGCATAACCCCATGCTCGCCTTCAAGCTCGATCCGAAACTCCTGGACGGCCTGCCCGAGCCGCGCCCCTTCCGCGAGATCTTCGTCTATGGCACCGAGGTCGAGGGCGTTCATCTGCGCTTCGGCAAGGTGGCGCGCGGCGGCATCCGCTGGTCGGACCGCGGCGAGGATTACCGAACCGAAGTGCTCGGCCTCGTGAAGGCGCAGCAGGTGAAGAACGCCGTCATCGTTCCCGTTGGCGCCAAGGGCGGCTTCTTCCCGAAGAAACTGCCCGTCGGCGGCTCGCGCGAAGACTGGTTCAATGCCGGCCGCGAAGCCTACAAGACCTATATCCGCACCATGCTGACGATCACCGACAACATCCTTGCCGGTGAGATCGTAGCCCCGAAGAATACGCTGAGGCTCGACGGCGACGATCCCTATTTCGTCGTTGCCGCCGACAAGGGCACGGCAACCTTCTCCGATACGGCAAACGGTCTGGCGCAGGAGGCCGGTTTCTGGCTGGACGATGCTTTCGCCTCGGGCGGCTCGGCCGGCTACGACCATAAGAAGATGGGCATCACCGCCCGCGGCGCCTGGGAGGCGGTCAAGCGGCATTTCCGCGAGATGGATGTCGATATCCAGACGACACCCTTCTCCGTCGTCGCGTCGGCGACATGTCGGGCGACGTCTTCGGCAACGGCATGCTGCTTTCCACCCAGACGCGCCTGATCGCCGCCTTCGACCACCGCGATATCTTCATCGACCCGGATCCGGATATCGAGCGCTCCTTTGCCGAGCGGCAGCGGATGTTCGCGCTTCCCCGCTCCAGCTGGCAGGATTATGACAAGACGCTGCTCTCCGATGGCGGCATGATTATCTCCCGCTCGGAAAAATCGGTGAAACTGTCGGCACAGGCAGCAGGCGCGATCGGCCTCGACAAGAGCACCGCAACGCCCTTCGAGATCATGACGGCGATCCTGAAGAGCAAGGTCGATCTTCTCTGGTTCGGCGGCATCGGCACCTATGTGAAGGCCGCGGCCGAAGCCGATAGCGATGTCGGCGACCGCGCCAATGATGCGATCCGCATCACCGCGACCGAGGTCGGCGCCAGGGTCATCGGCGAGGGCGCCAATCTCGGCGTCACCCAGAAGGGCCGCATCGCTTACGCCCTGTCGGGCGGGCGCTGCAATTCCGACGCGATCGACAACTCCGCCGGCGTCAATTCCTCCGACGTCGAGGTCAATATCAAGATCGCGCTGAACCCTGCCATGCAGGACGGCCGCCTGCCGCGCGACAAGCGCAACAAGCTCTTGGCCTCGATGACCAGCGAGGTGGGCAACCTCGTGCTGCGCAACAACTATCTCCAGCCGCTGGCCATTTCGCTGACCGAACGCAAGGGCCTCGCCAATCGCGAGGAACTGTCGCACCTGATGTCCGTGCTTGAGAGCCAGGGCCTCCTCAACCGCAAGGTCGAGACGCTGCCCGACGACACGGAACTGGCCGACCGCTATCTCAACAACCGGCCGCTGACCCGGCCGGAGATCGGCGTTCTCCTCTCCTATGCCAAGATCGTACTCTTCGATCAGATCCTCGACAGCACGCTGCCGGACGATCCCTATTTTGCCACCACCTTGGCGGGCTATTTTCCGCAGAAGATGCAGAAACCCTATGCCGAGGATATCGCCGGCCATCGCCTGCACCGCGAAATCGTCTCGACCATACTGGCAAACGAGGCGGTGAACCGCGGCGGGCCGGGCTTCGTGCAGATGATGAGCGACATGACGGGCGCGACGCCTGCCAATGTCGTCAAGGCCGCCTTCCTCATCCGCGACGGCTTCGACCTGCCGAAAATCTGGAAGGAAATCGATGCGCTCGACGGCACAATCTCAGGCCGCACGCAGAACGATCTCTATGCCCAGATCAGCCGCATCGTCACGATCGGCACCTATCTGACGCTG
The DNA here is from genome assembly GCA_902167985.1 of Shinella sp. UYSO24. Taxonomy (GTDB): domain Bacteria; phylum Pseudomonadota; class Alphaproteobacteria; order Rhizobiales; family Rhizobiaceae; genus Neorhizobium. The sequence continues at coordinate 160,962 of CABHNZ010000011.1, read as the reverse complement.
CAGACCCAGATCGGCACCTCGGATCTGACCGAAGCCGTGAGCCGGCTCAGGAATGCGGTCAAGGTTCTGCGCTCGATGATCTCGGACGAGATCATCGCCGAGACTGCCCCGCTTGCCGCGACACTGGAAGGCGAGGGGGCTTCGGCCGATCTCGTTCTGGAAATCCGCCGCCTCTCGGCGCTCGTCATCGTGCCGGAAATCATGCGGATTGCCGATGCGACGGGCGAAAGCATGGCCCGCGCCATCGAGAGCTATTTCACTGTGACCGAGACCTTCCGCGTCAACCGCCTGATCGTTGCAGGCGAGCGCATCTCGACATCGGATCACTATGAGAGCCTCGCTTTGTCGCGCAGCCTGCAGCAGCTGGCTTCTGCCCGACGCGACATGGTGATTGCGGCGCTGACCGAACACGGCAAGGAAAAGCGCCCCGTCGATGCCTGGATTGCCGGAGACCGTCTGCGGATCAACCGCATCGGCGCCGAACTGATCGCGCTCGGCGATGCCGGCGACCTGACGCTTGCCAAGATCACCGTCGCCGCAAGCCTGCTCAACGATCTGGCCCACGGCCGGGTGCTCTGAGAGCGGAAAAACCATTGCTCCACGCGGCCTGACGGGCCGCGTGGACGACCGGTCGGGAAGGGGCAGGCGGCAAAGCATGACTGTAGCCACAGAGCAGCCCGCCGCCGCCCGCCCATGCCGACTCGTTTCGCGGCTCGAAATCCAGAAGGCGGAACGAAAGACACGATGAAGGCAGGGGCCAGAGCATGACGGCAATCGCAGAACGACCCGCCTATGCCGATCGCAAGGGCATATGGGGATGGATGGCATTCGACTGGGCGGCGCAGCCCTTCTTCACCGTCATCACCACCTTCATCTTCGGCCCCTATTTCGTCTCGCGGCTGACGGATGATCCGGTCTCGGCCCAGACCGCCTGGAGCAATATGGCGACGATATCCTCCGTCATCATCGCCATCCTCTCGCCGGTTCTGGCGCCATAGCCGATCAGTCAGGCGCGAGAAAACCCTGGATCGGCGCTTTCGCCGTCGTCCAGATCTTCGCCGTCTCGGCGCTCTGGTTCGCCAGCCCCGGCTCGCCGATCATCTGGCCGCTGATCTTCATGATCCTCGCCTCGATCGCGGCGGAATTCTCCACCGTCTTCAACGACAGCATGATGCCGCGGCTGGTGCCGCGCAGTGAGGTCGGCCGCATTTCCAACATCGCCTGGGGCCTCGGCTATCTCGGCGGCATGATCGTGCTGATCGCGGTCGTCACGCTGCTGGCCGCAAGCCCTGAAACGGGCCTGACGCTGATCGGCATCCCCCCGCTTTTCGGCCTCGACCCGCATCTCGGCGAGGATGCCCGCATCACCGGGCCAATCTCGGCGCTCTGGTATCTCGTCTTCATCCTGCCGATGTTTTTCTTCACGCCCGATGCTGCCCGCGGCCTGCCGATCGCATCCGCCGTCCGCTCCGGCTTCAGGGAACTGAAAAGCACCTTGAGCGAATTGCGCACCCGCCCGGGCATCCTGCGCTTTCTGATTGCCCGGATGATCTATCAGGATGGCGTCAACGGCCTTCTCATCCTCGGCGGCGCCTTCGCGGCCGGCATGTTCGGCTGGGCGACGATCGAGATCGGCCTTTACGGCATCATCCTCAATGTCGTCGCCATTTTCGGCTGCATCGCTGCCGGTTGGCTCGACAGGCGGCTCGGCTCCAAGGTGGTCGTCACCATCAGCCTCGTCCTGCTCACCATCGCAACGCTCGGCATCGCCTCGACCGGCCCCGGCTTCATCGGCTTCGGTCTTGTCCCGCTCCCGATGGCAGACACCGGCGGCCTCTTCGGCACGGCGGCAGAAAAGGCCTATATCGGCTTCGGCCTCCTGATCGGCATCGCCTTCGGCCCGGTTCAGGCCTCGTCGCGCTCCTATCTGGCGCGCAGCATCGAAGTGTCGGAGGCGGGCCGCTATTTCGGCATATACGCGCTGTCGGGACGCGCGACGAGCTTTCTCGCAACGCTCGCCTTTTCGATCACGGCCGCCGCGACAGGCTCGGCCCGGCTCGGCATGACGACACTGCTCGTCTTCCTCGTCGCGGGCCTCGTGCTCCTGCTTCTCACGCCCTATCCGGCAGATCGGAAGAGCGCTCGCTGATTACTTCCAGGCTGACTACTGGCAGAGCGGCGCAGGCTTTGGCGGCGGTGGCGGATGGTCGGCGGCCCATTGCGCGATGACGGGCTCCAGCTGCTGCTTTGGCCAGAATTTCGGCTGGCCGATTTCCTTCAGGCAATCGCTGTTCCAGTAGAGACCGGCCTGGGCCGGCGAGCGGCCTGAGGCAAGCGCCACGTCGACGGCTGCGATATCCTTCGATTCCGGGTAGATATAGAGCGTCGTCGGATTGTCCTTCATCAGCGGAATGACATCGCGCGCGTCCTGCGGCGACCAGCTGGTGCAGCCATCGCTGCGGCCGATGGAGTAATCGACCAGATTGCCGCGCAGCACATAGCCGTCGTGATTGGCGTAAGGGCTTTCCGGATCCTTCTTGCGGCAGACATGCGAGACCAGCGCCGCCGGATGGCCGCCGATTGCGCGGGCGCGGGCGTTGCCGTCTCACCCTCGCCGTTGAACTGGATGAAGGTGCGCAGGAGCGGCGTATCCGGCTGGCCGGGCAGCTGGTAATAGCCGCGATAGGAGGTCTTTGCCTCCCCGGTGATGTAGCTGCCGCCCATTGTCAGGTTCGAATCCTGCGCATTGCCGAAATTGCGCGCGCAGGCGCGGCCATTCGAAAAATCGGCAACGCCCTTGAGATTACGCCCGCTGCCATGGCCGGAAGAAATCACCCGGAACGTATGGGCCGCCTCGCAGATGATATAGAACCGGCCACCCGTCGGGCTCGCCGTCGCCTCGTTGGGGCGCGTCGCATCCATGGCGAAATAGCAGGAATTGTGAATTTTCCCCTCGGCCGACTTCTGCAGATAGAGGTCGCGGGCGCGCTCCAGAACGGGTGCCGCGATCTGCCCGGCACCGGCGCCGACATGCGACAGAAGCCAGGATGGTGCCGCCGAAGACTGCGGTGCCGCGAAAGCCGGCCCGGCGGCAAACGACAATGCGGCAAGAAGAGCAGCACCAAAGAGAGTGCCGGCGGATGGAATGCCTTCAGACAGGCGGATCGACTTCACGGATATGCGCTCCCTTGGAACCCTTGTCCCGCCTGACGATAAGAAGCGGGCCGCAATGATTCGGCCCGCCAATCTACTCTGCCGCAACTCCGCACGCCATCGACCGCGCGATCAACAAAACGCGCTGCCTGAAACAGAAAAGGCGCCGGAATCACCCGGCGCCTTTCTGGGAGATGGCAAACGCTCTGCCCTATCGACTTCCGTCATCCTCGGGCGCAGACCGGAGGATCTAACCACGTCGGCTTATCCACCTTGGACAGATGCTCGGGACTAGCCCGAGCATGACGGAGGAAAGGTTTTGCTCTTTTGCCCAAAAGGTCGAGGGCTGGAATGAGCCGGTGCACGTATGTGACGGCAAGCAATCCGCCCCACCCACGTCGTCATCCTCGGGCCCCGACCCGAGGATCTCACCACACCCACTTCTCCACCCTGCGCAGGTGCTCGGGACAAGCCCGAGCATGACGGAGGAGAAATTGGGCCAGAAGCCGCTTAGTGGCGGAAGTGGCGCATGCCGGTGAAGACCATCGCGACATTGTGCTCATCGGCAGCGGCGATGACTTCGGCATCGCGCATCGAGCCGCCCGGCTGGACGACGGCGGTGGCGCCGGCGGCAATCGCAGACAGAAGACCATCGGCAAACGGGAAGAAGGCTTCCGAGGCTACCGCAGAACCCTTGGTCATCGGCTCGGACCAGCCCATCACCTTGGCGGCGTCTTCGGCCTTCAGCGCTGCGATACGGGCGGAATCGATGCGGCTCATCTGGCCGGCGCCGATACCGGCCGTCTGGCCGTCCTTGGCATAGACGATGGCGTTCGACTTGACGTGCTTGGCAACCGTATAGGCGAATTTCAGGTCTTCCAGTTCCTGCGCCGTCGGCTGGCGCTTGGTCACGACCTTGAGTTCGACATCGTCGATCATGCCATTGTCGCGGCTCTGCACCAGAAGGCCGCCGGCAACGGTCTTCGCCGTGATGCCACGCGAACGCGGGTCGGGCAGGCCGCCGGTGACGAGAAGGCGAAGGTTCTTCTTCGCCGCAATAACGGCCTTGGCTTCGTCCGTCACTTCAGGCGCGATGATGACTTCGGTGAAGAGTTTTACGATCTCTTCGGCCGTCTCGGCATCGAGCAGCTGGTTGAGCGCGATAATGCCGCCGAATGCAGACGTGCTGTCGCAGGCAAGTGCCCGCAGATAGGCGTCCTTCAGCGTCGGGCCGGTCGCAACGCCGCAGGGGTTGGCATGCTTGATGATGGCGCAGGCCGGGCCGGTCTTCTCCGGCGCGAACTCGCCGATCAGCTCGAAGGCGCCGTCCGTGTCGTTGATATTGTTGTAGGAGAGCTGCTTGCCCTGCAGAAGCGTTGCCGTGGCAACGCCGGGGCGGTTCTCGCCGGTCACATAGAAGCCCGCCGACTGGTGCGGGTTTTCGCCATAGCGCATTTCTTCCTTCAGAATGCCGCCGATCGTGCGGTACTGAGGTGTGGCGATATCGAGTGCTTCGGCAAACCAGTTGGAGATCGCCGTGTCATAGGCGGCCGTGCGGGCATAGGCCTTTGCCGCAAGCTTCTGGCGGAATGCGTAGGGCGTCTGGCCGTCATTGGCATTCAGGGCCTCGATCACGCCGGCATAGTCGGAAGGATCGGTGACGATCGCCACATAGGCGTGGTTCTTCGCCGAAGCGCGGATCATCGCAGGGCCGCCGATATCGATGTTTTCGACCGTGGTCGGATAGTCACCGCCGGCGGCGCGCACTTCCTCGAACGGATAAAGGTTGATGACGGCGAGATCGATGCCGTCGATACCATGTTCCTTCATCGCCGCCTGATGCTCGGCATCGTCACGGATGGCGAGAAGGCCGCCGTGAACGGTCGGGTGCAGCGTCTTGACGCGGCCATCCATGATTTCCGGAAAGCCGGTGACATCGGAAACATCCGTGACGGCAAGACCCGCCGCCGCGATCGCCTTGTGGGTGCCGCCGGTCGAAAGCAGTTTGACGCCCTGCGCTGCCAGCGCCTGGGCCAGCTCGATAATGCCGGTCTTGTCCGAGACGGACAGAAGGGCGGTGCGGATCTTCACGAGATCAGGGGCGGGGATTTTCTTCGATGCGACGGCCATAAAGCTCTCCTTGGAACGCGTCGCACGCGGACTTCAACGACAGGTGCGGCACGATGGGGGAATGATTGGCGCCGCGTTAGCACAGCTGGGCCAAAGAAGGAACGGCGAATCGCGCTTTCGCCCTTCTCTCCCGCCTGTTGACGTTAATGGAGAGGTTAATCGACCCGCCGCATCATCCAGCGGATATCCGTCACCTCCGGCAGGGTGAACTCGATGACGAGCTGCTGGCTGGGCCTCACGCCTGAGACATCGGCAAAGAACATGTCCTCGTCGATCTGCACCTCGAGCCCCGGTGCCGAAAACACCCAGCTCTCGCCATCCGCGCCCGCATCAGAATGCTTTCCCGGTCACGCGCGACAGCGCAATCGCCGGATGAATGTGAAACCGTGCCGCCGCGGTCAAAATCTCGTCACGCACCGCCTCGCCCTCCGGCGGATAAAGCCGGTCATGCCCCTTGATCTTGTCGCCCTTGGCAGAAAGCCCGATCCCGCGCTCGTGCAGATAGCCGAATTCTTCGGCATAGCCGTCATGCGTCGCCTTCAGCCAGTCATTGCCATGCTGGTCGTCCGAGCGATCGGCGGAAACCGCGCTGATGCCGCCGATCAGAAGCGCGCCGGCAAGCCTTGCCTTGACGATGCGGCTCGACGACGTGTCGGCCAGCGTCACGGTCGAATGCGCAGCAGTTGCCCGCACGATATTGCGCGAGGCCTTGGAGGCGAATTTCGGCGCTCCGCAATTGACGATGAACCGGTGCCGCCCGGCCGACATTTCGAAGGAGAGGCAGCCCGCATGGGCCCGGCGGGAGAGTTCGTCCGACAGCGGAAGACCGGTATCGACGATGATCGTCGTGCCTTCCGATGACAGCCGGTGGTAATTCATATGCGGCAGCGCCTTGAACGGCTTTCCCGCCGTCTCGTCATAACGCAGCACGGCCAGAAGCTCGCTGGCCGGCGTCGCGGTCGCACCATTGAACAGCGCCAGATCGCCATCCTGGTGGCGGAAGAAGCGCAGCGCCGGATACATCCGGTCGATCGTCGGAATAAGCTTCGACGGCAGGTCGTGGCCGAGATTGATATAGGTCTGCCGGAGCGGCAGAAGATCGATCAGCGCATCGAGCACGGCGCGCGGATTGCGCGACACATGCCCGCCATCGGCAAGGATCTGCCTCTCCATCTCCCGGTCCAGCCGGTTGCCCTCGCGGCGGATATAGGCGGTGCGGGTCGGCATGGAGATCGAGGCCATGGCAAGCGCGATGCAGAGTTTCAGCCGCGCCTCGCCCTCTGCCGTGCAGCCGACGATCTTGCGCAGGTAGCGCACCTGATAGGCAAGGCTCTTCATGAAGCGGCGGTAGAAACCGGCCTCGGCCCCCTGCAGGATGATGGTGGAATGCGACAGCCAGGCGATCACCCGCTCGGCAGCGATAGGCGCCTCCCAGGCGACACCCTTCGGCCGCCGGCCATGCACGGCGATCCAGTCGGCAACGATCTGCCGCGCATGGGCGCAGGAGGCGGGCGATTTGATGGTCCGTACATGCCTGAGCCACGAGAAGGAATGCAGCCGCTCGGCAAAGGCGCGTGACGGCAGCTCGATCAGGAACGGGCTTTCACCGACGGTTTCCAGCACCTGGCCTGCCAGCGGAAAGCGGCCATCGACAATCTCTTCGGCAATGAACGGATCGAGCGCTCTGAGATCCGTCGGCGCAACGATCAGCCGGTCGGGCACGCGAAGCGCAGACGAGGTCACGGCGAGGCGTAAGCGGCCGAACGCCTGCACAGACGCCGCCCGATCTCACGCAGGCCAAAGGCTGCCAGCCTCCGGCGATCCGCGAACCCCATCGCCACCGTAATCACCCCGTCGGAAACATGAAATTCCTCCCACCCGGCGGGAATCAGCCACCGGGCGGTTCAGAATGTAAGCTTATGGTGAATAAAGCCTTACTCGGCCGCTTTACCAACTTGCAGAACAGCCGCGTAGAAGCCGTCGAGACCGCCGGGATAGGTATCGTCGCCCGGCATCATGGCAGGCGTCGTGCGGAAATCGCCATCGGCAGACACCGCCTCTTCCAGCCCCGGCCAGTCACTGGCCGATACCGGACGACGCGAGACATCCGGCATGTCGGCAAGCACGCGGGCAACCAGCACCTCGCCTTCCTTCGGGTCGATCGAGCAGTTGGAGAAGACGACGATGCCGCCCGGCTTTACCAGCGTCAGCGCATGGCGCAGCATCCGCTCCTGCAGGACGGCAAGCTTGCCGATATCTTCGACGCCCTTGGTCCAGAGCACGTCCGGATGGCGCCGCGTCGTGCCGGTGGAAGAGCAGGGGGCATCGAGCAAAACGCCGTCGAGCAGCCCTTCCGGCCGGTATTCGAAGAGATCGCCACCGACAAGCTCGGCCTCAAGCCCGAGCCGAGCGAGATTTTCTTTCAGCCGCGCCAGACGGTTGGACGACTGTTCCACCGCCGTCACCTTGGCACCGGCTGCAATCAGCTGCGCCGTCTTGCCGCCGGGGGCAGCGCAGAGATCGGCGATGCGCTTGCCCTTGAGATCGCCGAACAGCTTTGCCGGAATGGCGGCAGCGGCATCCTGCACCCACCATTCGCCGGCTTCAAAACCTTCAAGCCCCGAAACCGCACCCTGAAACGCACCAAGGCGGATACTGCCGGTCGGCAGAACTTTGCCGCCAAGCTTTTCCGCCCAGCCTTCGGCATCGCTCTTGACGGTGAGATCGATCGAAGGCGGCACGAGCTGCGCCTCGGCAATCTGCGTTGCCGCTTCCGCGCCATAGGCCGCGGTCAGCCGTTCGCGATACCATTTCGGCACCGGCGAGACGGCGGCAGTGGCGGCGATGATCTCGTCCTTTTCACGCACCAGACGGCGCAGGACGGCATTGACCAGCTTGGCAAAGCGCCGGTTGCGCGGATCGCGATTGGCCTGTTCGACTGCAAGATCGACAGCCGAATGCGAGGGCACGTCGAGATGCAGGATCTGCGCTGCCGCAATCATCAGCACATGGTGGAGCGCGCGCGCCCCTTCCGGCAGCGGCGTATCGATAAGCGAGGAGACGGCCGCTTCAAGCCGCGGTAGGTGGCGAAGCGTGGTAATCAGCATCGCCCGCGCCAGCGCCCGGTCGGCATCGGAAAGCGCCTTGTAGGACGGATTACCATGGACCGGGTCCAGCATGCCATCGAGCGAGATCTTCTTGTCTATGACGGCAGAGAGCAGCTTTGCGGCCGTGGCGCGCGCCTCGAGCCCCGGCTTCTTCGGACCAAGATCCGGACGACCGGAAGGCCCGCCGGCATCGGGACGGGCCTTCGAACGATGCGATGGCTTGGAAAAATTCTTCTTCTTGTTGTTGTCGTCGTTCAAGACTTCATCTCGTCGTTCGGGAATGGAAGCGCTCGCGGTGCCCGTCGGTCATATCACGACCAAGGCCCCTTGCGCGGTTCATTGCCGCCGCTTCCCCATACGGAACCCGTATTGGGCACGGAACGGCCGGTGCGCTGGGGTCTAGCAGTCTGAGAGGGCCGCGTCGAGCCGCCATTATGACCGCTGCCGAAACCACCGTTACCGCCGGAGCGGAATTCGCTGGCCATCTGCTGCAGGGCGGCGATGCGGTTTTCCGTATTCGGGTGGGTGGAGAAGAGATTGTCCATCCGCTCACCCGACAGCGGATTGATGATGAACATATGCGCCGTCGCCGGATTACGCTCCGCCTCGTAATTCGGCACGGCATGAGCCGCACCGGCAATCTTGCCGAGCGCCGAGGCAAGCCACAGCGGGTTGCCGCAGATCTCGGCGCCACGCCTGTCGGCGGAATATTCACGCGTGCGGCTGATCGCCATCTGCACCAGCATGGCGGCAAGCGGCGCGACGATCATGGCAACGAGCACACCGATAAAGCCGAGCGGATTGCTGTTATTGTTATTGTCGCGATTGCCGGAAAAGAAGAAGGCGAAATTGCCGAGCATCGAGATCGCGCCGGCGAGCGTCGCGGTAATCGTCATCGTCAGCGTGTCGCGGTTCTGGATATGGGCAAGCTCATGCGCCATCACACCGGCGACTTCCTGCGGCGAGAGCGCATGGATGAGGCCGGTCGAGGCGGCAACGGCGGCATTTTCCGGGTTGCGGCCGGTGGCAAAGGCATTCGGCTGCGGATTGTCGTAGATATAGACCTTTGGCATCGGCAGGCCGGCATTGGCGGCGAGATCGCGGATCATCAGGTAGAATTCCGGCGCCGAACGCTCGTCCACTTCCTGCGCGTGATAGGCCGACAGCACCATCTTGTCGGAGTTCCAGTAGGAGAACAGGTTCATGCCGGCGGCGATCACCAGCGCGATCATCATGCCGCCCTTGCCGCCGATCAGGAAGCCGACCCCCATGAACAGGGCCGTCATTAACGCCAGAAGCATGGCGGTGCGCATAACATTCATCGTCATCTCTCCGGTGTTCAAAAATCCCGATCTTCGGTAAGGCCGTTTTCGGGTGAAACTGGGTTTTCTCGTCGTCTCAGGCAGAATAAGATGTGGTCGATGAACCCAAGGTTTTCAATATTCAACCGGGTGTAGCGGAAGATGCAGAGCGCAGACAACGACAATATCGGCCATGACGCAGACGGCGAGGCCGTCAGGAAGCCGCTTTCGGCCGCAGCGCAGCGGGCCCTGAAGGAAGCCGAGGAGCGCCGCAACGCCGAAAGCCAGGCTGCCCTGCCGGAAGAATATGGCGGCCGCGGCGGCGCCGACCCCGCCCGCTTCGGCGACTGGGAAATCAACGGCCGCGCGATCGATTTTTGAGTGAGCGGAACCCGGCGACATCTCGAAATGCCGACCATATGTGCGGCGTGACCGGAATGCGACGACCTCTCCTGCACGTCATCCTCGCCCTTGTGGTGAGGATCTAACCACGGTCACGATAGACGTGGACGGATCCTCGGGACAAGCCCAAGGATGACGGCATTTGGCGAGGTGCGAGGCGTCGGGGAAGCTCGGCAGGGTCGGCAATACTGGCAGGACCACGCCACTCTCGCGAAAGGCGCAAACCAACCGGTCTGCGCCTTCTCTTTTTCAAGCGTTACGCATCCACCCGGTTCTGCCGGTTCTCGATGAGATCATCCACCACACCCGGGTCAGCGAGCGTCGAGATATCCCCGAGCGCGCCAAAATCGTCCTCGGCGATCTTGCGCAGGATGCGGCGCATGATTTTTCCCGAGCGGGTTTTCGGCAGGCCGGGCGCGAACTGGATCTTGTCCGGTGCCGCGATCGGGCCGATCTCGGCGCGCACATGCTTCACCAGCTGCTGGCGAAGCTCTTCGGATCCATCATTGCCCGCCATCAGGGTGACGTAGCAATAGATGCCCTGTCCCTTGACGTTGTGCGGATAGCCGACGACGGCGGCCTCCGAGACGAGATTATGCGAGACAAGCGCCGACTCCACCTCGGCCGTGCCGAGCCGGTGGCCGGAGACGTTCAAGACGTCATCGACGCGTCCGGTGATCCAGTAATAGCCGTCCTCGTCGCGTCGGCAGCCGTCGCCGGTGAAATATTTCCCCTTATAGGTGGAGAAATAGGTCTGCACGAAGCGCTCGTGATCGCCATAGACGGAGCGCATCTGCCCCGGCCAGCTGTCGGTGATGCAGAGATTGCCGTCAGCCGCCCCTTCCAGCACCTTGCCCTCGTTATCGACAAGCTGCGGCTTGACCCCGAAAAACGGCTTGGTCGCCGAGCCCGGCTTCAAGGCGGTAGCCCCCGGCAGCGGCGTAATCATGTGGCCGCCGGTCTCCGTCTGCCACCATGTATCGACGATCGGGCAGCGGCCGCCGCCCACCACGTCATAATACCATTGCCAGGCTTCCGGGTTGATCGGCTCGCCGACAGTGCCGAGCAGCCGCAGGCTCTCGCGCGACGAGCGGGTCACATACTCGTCACCGGCCCCCATCAGCGAGCGGATCGCCGTCGGCGCGGTGTAGATGATATTGACCTTGTGCTTGTCGATGATTTCCCAGAACCGGCCCTGATCGGGGAAATTCGGCACGCCCTCGAACATCAGCGATGTCGCGCAATTGGCAAGCGGCCCGTAGACCAGATAGGAATGCCCCGTCACCCAGCCGACGTCAGCCGTACACCAGTAGATCTCGCCGTCATGGTAGTCGAACACATATTCGTGTGTCATCGCCGCATAGACGAGATAGCCGCCTGTCGTGTGCAGCACACCCTTCGGCTTGCCGGTGGAACCTGACGTGTAGAGGATGAAGAGGGGATCCTCGGCCTTCATCCTGGCGGGCTCGCAATGGCCCTTCACGGTGGCGATTTCCTGATGGTACCAGATATCGCGGCCCGGCGCCCAGTTGGTCTTGCCGCCGGTACGGCGCACCACCAGCACCTTGTTGACCGTGACATATTGCTTGGCGGCAATACGGATCGCCTGATCGGTGTTTTCCTTCAGCGGCACCGGCTTTCCGCCGCGCACGCCCTCGTCGCAGGTAATCACGAAGGTCGACTGGCAGTCGACGATGCGGCCGGCAAGCGCCTCCGGCGAAAGCCGCCGAAGACGACGGAATGCACCGCGCCGATGCGTGCGCAGGCCAGCATCGCATAGGCCGCTTCCGGGATCATCGGCATGTAGATCGTCACCCGGTCGCCCTTCTTGACGCCATGCTTCTTCATGACGTTCGCCATGCGGCAGACCTGGTCGTAGAGCTGGTTATAGGTGATCTTCTTGTCGATATAGGGGTTGTCCCCCTCCCAGATGATCGCCGTGCGCTCGCCATGGGTCTTCAGGTGCCGGTCGATGCAATTGTAGGAGACGTTGGTCAGCCCATCCTCGAACCACTTGATCGAGACCTTGCCCTTGAAGGACGTGTTCTTCACCTTGGTATAGGGCTTGAACCAGTCGATGCGCTTGCCATGCTTGCCCCAGAACTTATCCGGATCCTCGACGCTCTCCTCATACCATTTTTCGTACTTATCCTTGTCGATGAGCGCCTTCGCCTTTGCCGACTTCTGGACCGGATAAATCTTCTCGGTCATGGAGTTCCTCCCTCTTCAAACCTCATGCGGCACTCCCCGAACCGGAGGCGCCTTGCTGCTATAGATAACAACTGGAACATCGGCGGCAATTAGACGAACGAACAGACCGCTTCAAAGATTTGCAATTCTGCTACAATTCGATTATGAGTGCGGCGAATTCCCGGAAATTAGTGGTTGATACCCACGGCCCGCGACACCGGAGCGGACGGACAGAGGAACTATATCTATGGCTCAGACACTGCTCATGCCGAAAGCGACGGCCGTTTGGCTCGTCGATAACACCGCGCTTTCGTTCGACCAGATCGCCCAGTTCTGCAAGCTTCACCCGCTTGAGGTGAAGGCGATCGCTGACGGTGAAGCCGCGCAGGGCATCAAGGGCCTCGACCCGATCGCGACCGGTCAGCTTTCGCGCGACGAAATCCAGCGCGGCGAGAAGGACATCAACTATCGCCTCAAGATTTCCGAGCCGAAGGTTCGCGTTCCCGAAAGCAAGCGCCGTGGCCCGCGCTACACCCCGGTTTCCAAGCGCCAGGACCGTCCGAACGCCATTCTCTGGCTGGTCCGCAACCATCCGGAGCTGAAGGACGCGCAGATTTCGCGCCTCGTCGGCACCACCAAGTCGACCATCGAGCAGATCCGCGAGCGCACCCACTGGAACGCCGCCAACCTGACGCCGATGGACCCGGTCACGCTCGGCCTCTGCTCGCAGATCGACCTCGACCTTGAAGTCGAAAAGGCATCCAAGGGCCGTCCGCTGCCGACCGCAGCCGAACTCGGCGCCTCGCTGCAGCCGGCAGCAGAAACCGAAAACCTCGGCTTCGGCGGCTACCGCAGCGAACGCGAGGAAGAGAAGGAAATCGATGCGGACGCCGTTTTCGCCAAGCTTTCTTCGCTCAAGTCGACCCGCACCGAGGAAGAAGACGAAGACGATCGCTTCTAAGCCGATCGACAGAGAATTTTTGAAAGGCCCGGAGACGGGGCCTTTTTCGTTCTGGCGATCGCTCTTTCGCTCTGCTGCCTCCACCACCCCTCTCCGTCGTCATCCTCTGGCTTGTCCAGAGGATCTGACCACACCAGTCACATCGGACGCTGCAGATGCTCGGGACAAGCCCGAGCATGACGCCGGAGAGGGCAGCGACCCCGAATTGACAAGCATGTGCCGACCGGGATCGAGACCTTTGTCGATAGACCGCGGTCCCCGGCCGATCGAGCCTCGTGGCCCCTGTCTACAGCCTGAGCGCTCCACCGCCCGTGTCTTTCTGCTGCTGCCCCCTCACGCCGCTCCCGCCTCATCCTTGGCATAGCCATTCGCCTTCAGCACGCCGGAGATCTCATCCAGAATGGCGGGATCGTCGATCGTCGCAGGCATGGTCCAGGGCAGGCCATCGGCGATCTTCTGCATCGTCCCGCGCAAGATCTTTCCCGAGCGGGTCTTCGGCAGGCGTGGCACCACCATCACCGTCTTGAAGGCCGCAACCGGACCGATCTCGGCGCGCACCAGCTCCGCCACCTCGCGGGCGATCGCCTCCGTTTCCCGTGAAACAGTACGCTTCAGCACAAGGAAGCCGCAGGGGATCTGCCCCTTGGTGCGGTCATGCACGCCGATGACGGCGCATTCCGCCACATCGGCATGCCGGGCGCAGACCTCTTCCATCGCCCCGGTCGACAGCCGGTGACCGGCGCAATTGATGATATCGTCAGTGCGCGCCATGACGAAGACATAGCCGTCCTCATCGATAAGCCCGGCATCCGCCGTCTTGTAAGTGCCGGGAAACTCCTCGAGGCAGGCCTCGCGGAACCGCCCGTCCGCCTGCCAGAAACTGACGAGGCAGCCCGGCGGCAGGGGCAGGCGAATGACGATATTGCCGAGTGTCCCCGGCTTGACCGATCGGCCCTCGTCGTCCAGCACCTCGACGGCATAGCCCGGCATCGGCCGTGTCGGAGAGCCATGCTTGAACGGCATGAGGCCGAGCCCCATCGTATTGGCCGCAATCGGCCAGCCGGTCTCCGTCTGCCACCAGTGGTCGATCACGGGTACTTTGAGCTTGGCCTCGGCCCATTTCAGCGTCTCTGGATCGGCCCGCTCGCCGGCGAGAAAAGCGCCCGCAGCCCGAGCAGATCGTAATTCTCGACGAGCTCTCCTTCCGGGTCGTCGCGGCGGATCGCCCGGAACGCCGTTGGCGCGGTGAACAGCACCTTGACGTCATGGTCGCGCACCACCCGCCAGAACGTGCCGGCATCCGGCGTACCGACCGGCTTGCCCTCGAAAATGACGCTGGTATTGCCGGTCAGAAGCGGCGCATAGACGATATAGGAATGGCCGACCACCCAGCCGATATCAGACGCGGTCCAGAACACCTCGCCGGGTTTCACGCCAAAAATATTCTCCATGGTCCAGTGAAGCGCCACCATATGCCCGCCGGTATCGCGCACCACGCCCTTGGGCCTGCCGGTCGTCCCTGACGTGTAGAGGATATAGAGCGGATCGGTAGACGCGACCGGCACGCAGTCGACGGCAATGCCCCGCGCCGCTTCGACAGCCTCGGCGAAATCGAGATCACCCCGCTCGGGCTTCAGCTCGGCGATCAGCTGCTCGCGCTGCAGGATAAGGCAATGCTGCGGTTTCACCTTCGCGAGATCGATCGCCTGATCGATCAGCGGCTTATAGGCGACGGTGCGACCCGGCTCCAGCCCGCAGCTCGCGCCGATAATCAGTTTCGCCTCCGAATCATTCAGGCGTGCCGCCAGTTCCTGCGCCGCAAATCCGCCGAAGACGACGGAATGCACGGCACCCAGCCGCGCACAGGCCAGCATTGAAAACACCGCTTCCGGCACCATCGGCATATAGATGACGACCCGGTCTCCCTTGCCGATGCCGAGCCGGCGAAGTGCGACCGCAATCGCCGTCACCTCTACCAGAACCTCGTCATAGGTGAAGCGGCGCTGCGTGCCGGTCATCGCGCTGTCGAAGATGAAGGCGGCCTGGCCTCCGCGCCCTTGCGCCACATGCCGGTCGAGGCAGTTGAAGCAGGTATTGGTGATGCCGCCCGGAAACCAGCGGCCATAGACGCCCTGAGCGGCATCAAACACCCGTGACGGCGGCGAGAACCAGTCTATCGCTTCGGCGGCCTTGCCCCAGAAGCGCTCGGGCTCCTCCTGCCAGGACCGGTAGACGTCGAAATAGCGGCTTTGCATCTGCACCTCCCAATACACGCGCACAGCCCTTGAGGCTGAGAATGTAGGGGAGGGGGAGAAGAGCGGAAACCCCGACGAAGGGGTTAGACGGGCGCGCAAGCACTTCAGGCAGGACCGGCGATCCGTTCTGCCTGCGAAATCGCGCCGGGACGAAGAGAAGAGGCAGTCTCGCGTTTCAAGGAAAAATAGGAGCGCTCAGCGCGCTCCGAAAATCGCCGAGCCGACGCGCACGCCGGTAGCGCCGAATTCGATAGCCGTCTCGAAATCGCCGGACATGCCCATAGACAGCTTTTCGACGCCGCATTCCTTCGCAAGCTTGGCAAGCAGCGCGAAATGCGGGCCGGGATTTTCATCGGCCGGCGGAATGCACATCAGCCCCTCGATGCTAAGCCCCAGTTCCTCGCGGCAGAGCGCCACGAACGCGGCGGTCTCCTTCGGTGCGATCCCGGCCTTCTGCGGCTCAAGGCCGGTATTCACCTGCACATAGAGTTTTGGGCTCTTGCCCTGCTTCTTCATCTCGTCGGCAAGTGCGCGGGCAATCTTTTCCCGGTCGACGGTCTCGATCACGTCGAACAGTTCGATCGCATCCGCCGCCTTGTTGGATTGCAGAGGCCCGATGAGATGCAGCTCGATGCCGGGCGTCTCGGCCTTCAAGGCCGGCCACTTGCCCTGGCTTTCCTGCACCCGGTTTTCACCGAACACCCGCTGGCCGGCGGCAATCACCGGGCGGATGTCATCGGCCTCGAAGGTTTTCGAGACGGCAACGAGGGCGGCCGAGCCGGCGGGACGTCTGGAATAGCGTTCCGCCTTGGCGATCCGGTCCTTCACTTCCTGCAGCCGTTCTTCGACACTCATCCTGATACCCTTCTCATTCTTGCGGCTTTTGCGATTAGCGCCCATATGAGCGGATGCCAAGGCCTTCCCGCGGCGTCCAGGGCCTTTATGCCCCGGATCGGCCCGTAAAACTTGACGCTTGCGGCCATTCGTGGTGAAGGTCTGGCCAAATCATAATCCCTATTTTCCCGGAATATCATCGAAATGGCGACCGAACGATACAATCCGCGCGATGCCGAACCTCGTTGGCAGCAGAAATGGAACGACGAGAAGGTTTTCGAAACCGACAACAGCGATCCGCGCGAAAAATACTACGTCCTCGAGATGTTCCCCTATCCGTCGGGCCGCATCCACATGGGCCATGTGCGCAACTATGCGATGGGCGACGTCGTTGCCCGCTACAAGCGCGCCCGCGGCTATAACGTTCTCCACCCCATGGGCTGGGACGCCTTCGGCATGCCGGCGGAAAACGCCGCACGCGATAACAAGACCCATCCCAAGGCCTGGACCTACCAGAACATCGAGTCCATGAAGAAGCAGCTGAAGTCCATGGGGCTTTCGCTGGACTGGTCTCGCGAATTCGCCACATGCGACGTCGAATATTACCAGCAGCAGCAGCACCTCTTCCTCGACATGATGGAAAAGGGCCTGGTCTACCGCAAGCAGTCCAAGGTCAACTGGGATCCGGTCGACCAGACGGTTCTCGCCAACGAACAGGTGATCGACGGCCGCGGCTGGCGCTCCGGCGCCTGGTCGAGCAGCGCGAGCTGGTTCAGTGGTTCTTCAAGATCACCGATTTCAGCCAGGATCTGCTGGACGAGCTGGATAATCTGGATCAGTGGCCGGAAAAGGTCCGCCTGATGCAGAAGAACTGGATCGGCCGTTCCGAAGGCATGGCGCTGCGCTGGGAGATCGTCGCCGAGACGGCGCCCTCGAACGAGCGCGAAGTCACGGTTTACACGACCCGCCCCGACACACTGTTCGGCGCCTCCTTCCTGGCAATCGCCGCCGATCATCCGCTGGCCAAGGCCGCAGCGGAAAAGTCCCCGGCTATCGAAGCCTTTGCCGAAGAATGCCGCCGTCAGGGCACCTCGCTCGCAGCTCTCGAAACGGCCGAGAAGAAGGGTATAGACACCGGCATCCGTGTGCGGCATCCGCTGGACCCTTCATGGGAACTGCCGGTCTATGTCGCCAATTTCGTCCTGATGGAATATGGCACAGGCGCCATTTTCGGCTGCCCGGCCGGCGACCAGCGCGACCTGGATTTCGCCCGCAAGTATGGCCTGCCGGTCGTTCCGGTCGTCATGCCGAAGGATGGCGATGCCGCGACATTTGCGATCGGCGACACCGCCTTCGTCGATAACGGCGTGATGATCAACTCGCGCTTCCTCGACGGCAAGACCACCGAGGAAGCCTTTGGGATCGTTGCCGAAAAGCTGGCCGCCCAGACGCTCGGCAATGCGCCGCAGGGCGAGCGCAAGGTCAACTTCCGTCTGCGCGACTGGGGCATTTCCCGTCAGCGCTACTGGGGCTGCCCGATCCCGGTCATCCATTGCGAAGTCTGCGGCGTCGTTCCGGTGCCGAAGAAGGACCTGCCGGTCAAGCTGCCCGACGACGTGACCTTCGACCAGCCGGGCAACCCGCTCGACCGTCACGCCACCTGGCGCCACGTCTCCTGCCCGCAATGCGGCCACGATGCCCGTCGCGAGACGGACACGATGGATACGTTCGTCGATTCCAGCTGGTATTTCACCCGCTTTACAGCCCCCTGGGAACAGAACCCGACCGATCCGAAGGTTGCCAACCACTGGCTGCCGGTGGACCAGTATATCGGCGGTATCGAACACGCGATCCTGCACCTGCTCTATTCGCGCTTCTTCACCCGCGCCATGCGCGAGACCGGCCATGTCGCCGTCAAGGAACCCTTCAAGGGCCTCTTCACGCAGGGCATGGTAGTGCACGAGACCTACCGTCTCGGCTCTTCCGGCCAGAATGGCGAATGGGTTGCACCGGCAGATATCACCATCGAGGAAATCGACGGCACCCGCCGTGCGACGCTTCTGAAGACCGGTGAGGAAGTCACCATCGGCTCGATCGAGAAAATGTCGAAGTCGAAGAAGAACGTCGTCGATCCCGATGACATTATCGGTTCCTACGGCGCCGATACCGCCCGCTTCTTTGTTCTCTCCGACAGCCCGCCGGATCGCGACGTGATCTGGTCGGAAGCCGGTGTGGAAGGCGCAAACCGCTTCACCCAGCGTCTGTGGCGTTTGATCTCCGAAGCGGCCGAAACACTCGCCAAGGTCGATCCGACTCCGGCTAAGGATGGTGAAGCCAAGGCGATCTCCCAGCTTGCACACAAGACGCTGCAGGCCGTTCAGGGCGATTACGACAAGCTGGCCTTCAACAAGGCCGTCGCGCGCATCTACGAGCTCGTGAACGCGCTTGCCGCCCCGCTCGGCAAGGTTGCTGCCGGCACGGCAGACGCCGCCTATACGGCTGCCGTCCGCAACGCCGCCGAAATCCTCATCCAGATCGTGGCACCGATGACGCCGCATCTGGCCGAAGAATGCTGGACGGCGCTTGGCAATGACAGCGTTCTGGCAAAAACCGCATGGCCTGCCTTCGACGAAACCCTTGTGGTGGAGAACGAAGTCACACTGCCGGTTCAGATCAACGGCAAGAAGCGTGGCGAATTGACAATCGCGCGCGACGCGGATCAAACTGCTGTAGAGGCTGCGGTTCTGGCACTGGATACGGTGCAGGCAGCACTTGAGGGCAGGGCGCCGAAGAAGATCATCGTCGTCCCACAGAGGATCGTGAACATTGTCGTTTGATCGCAATCGCCGCCGCTTCGGCATCGCCGCCAGCCTGACGCTCGTCGCCATTCTGGCCGGCTGCCAGGTGCGACCGCTTTATTCGGAAACCTCGGGCGCTGTCGGACAGCGCCTGACCACCGTCGGCTTCGATGCGCCTACGAACCGCATTGCTCAGGTTGTACGCAACAACCTCGTCTTCCTGGCAACCGGCGGTGCCGGCGATGCCAAGAACCCGCTCTACGACGTCAAGCTGTCGGCAAAGAGCACGGCGTCGAGCATTCTCGACATCACCAGTGACGACCAGACGACCTCGGAAACCCATGTTCCGATCCCCGGCCGTGTCGAAGTCACCGTCGATTACACCCTGACCCGCATCAGCGACCAGAAGGTGCTGAAATCGGCCACCCGCACGCTTGTGGCGCAGATCGACGTCTCGGGCCAGGCCTTTGCCCGCCTGCGCGCCATCCGCGACGGTGAGAACCGTGCGGCCAGGGAAGCGGCTGAGTTCATCCGTGGCGAGATCGCCATCGCTCTGTCGAAGGAGCCGCCGCTCCAGCCGCAGGCACAGCCCCAAGCCCAACCAAAGCCCGTGGCATGGCAGAAATAAAATCGCATGAGTTCGACCGCTTCGTTGAAGGAGCGGTCGAACGTTACAAGATCTTCGTGATCTATGGCCCCGATCGTGGCCTCGTGGCGGAACGCGCCGGCATGATTGCCGCGAAATCCGGCGTTCCCATGGACGATCCCTTTTCCATGCTCAAGCTTGATGTCAGCGATCTGCAGGGCGATCCCGGCCGGCTGATCGACGAGGTCAATTCGCTTGGCCTGTTCGGCGGCTCCAAGCTCGTCTGGCTGCGCGGCGCCAATAACGAGAAGCCGGTGATCGATGCGCTGACGCTGCTCTCAAGCGGCCCGGCGCCGGAAAACCTGCTAATCATCGAAGCCGGCGACCTGAAGAAGGGAAGCGGCCTGCGCAAGGTGGCAGAAGCCGCCAAGTCGATCGCCATCACGCCCTGCTATGCTGACGATGCCCGTGCGCTCAACGCCCTCATCGATACCGAGCTTGCGGCAGAAAATCTCCGTATCGCCCCTGCCGGCCGCGAGCGCCTGCTCGAGCTTCTGGGCGGCGACCGCATCGCTTCCCGCAATGAAGTGCGCAAGCTGGCCCTCTATTGCCGCGGCTCCGGCACGGTTGAAGAACATCACGTCGACGAGATCATCGGTGATGCCAGCAGCGTTTCGACAGACGAGGCGCTGGATGCCGTGCTCTCCGGTGATGTCGATGCCTTGCACCGCGCCGTGCAGAAGGTCGTCTCTTCCAAGACGCCGATCTTCCTGATCCTGCAATCCTGCCTGAAACAGTTCCAGCTGCTCGATATCATGCGCGCCGAGATGGACGAGAAGAAGCTTCAGCCCGGACAGGTGATGATGACGCTCGGCCGTCACATCCATTTCAAGCGCAAGCCTTTGATCGAAAAGGCACTCCGCTCCTGGCCCGCCCCGGCTCTTGCGCGCGAGACCGACCGCCTGCAGGCCGCCGTTCTCGCTACCCGGCAAAACAGAGCCTGGAACCCTCCATAGCAATGCAGACCCTGCTCGCCATCACGCTGCAAAGCGCCCGCCGCTGATGACCACTTCATTGTGAGGGAAGGGCGCCGGTGAGGATTCACAGGCGCTTCAAAGTCTGAATGACGTGCTGCCTGCCGGGATTTTTTTTCGGAGCATCGGAGCATCGGAGCATCGGAGCATCGGAGCATCGGAGCATCGGAGCATCGGAGCATCGGAGCATCGGAAAAAAATGCCGGGTCGTCTCCAATGTCAATAATCTAGGCGCTGACAGCACCCACTATCGTCATCCTCGGGCTTGTCCCGAGGATCTGTCCACGCCCAATACTGGCTGTGGTTAAATCCTCGCAACAGGGGCGAGGACGACGGAAGTCAGGTTTTAGTCCCACTCAGCAAGCACCCGCCAGCCACTTGGTTCAACTGAACCCGACGGCCGCCGCGATCTCAACCTCATTACGGAAACGAAATTCTCGGCTCGCCCGCAGCCTGACGGCGCTCCAGCAGACGGCAGACTTCTTCCAGCTGTTCGAGGCTGCGGTAATTGATCCGAAGCTGCCCAGCGCCACCGCGGTGATTGATCTTCACCTCGAGCCCAAGCGCATCCGAAAGCGTACGCTCCAGGGCAAGCGTGTCGGAATCTTTTTCCGCCAAGGGCTTGGACGTCGCCGGTTCGGCCTGCGCCTTGATATCATTCTGCGCCAGCCGCTCGGCATCGCGCACCGACATGCCCTTGGCGACAATCGTCTTTGCCAACGCTGCCGGATCCGATGTCGTGATCAGTGCACGCGCATGACCGGCCGAAAGCGAACCGGCCGAAAGCATGTCGCGCACTGGATCGGGAAGCTTCAAAAGGCGAAGGCTATTGGCAACATGGCTGCGGCTCTTGCCGATGATCTCGCCGAGATCGTTCTGCGTATAGCCATGTTCGGCAATCAGCTGTTCGTAGCCAAGTGCTTCCTCAAGCGGATTGAGATCGGACCGCTGGACGTTTTCGACGATCGCCAGTTCCAGCGCCGTCCGGTCGTCCACATCGCGGATGATGATCGGGATCTCGACCAGCCCGGCCAGCTGTGCTGCCCGCCAGCGGCGTTCACCGGCAATGATCTCGTAGCGATCGCCCCCGCGCGGGCGCACGACGACCGGCTGCACGATGCCATGCTGCCGCACCGAGCTCGACAGATCCTGCAGCTCGCTCTCATCGAACGTACGGCGCGGTTTTTCGGATTGCGGGTAATATGCTCGATCGGCACCAGCCGATCGGCGCTGACCGCCTTCGGTGCCTGATCCACCACCGCCGGCTGATCCATTTCACCGATCAGCGCTGCAAGACCGCGGCCAAGCCGCCGCTTCGAAGGATCATCGCTCATACATACACCCTACAAATAGAACTTAGATCAGGCCGCCTTGCGGCGGCGTTCGCGCTGGATCACTTCGGATGCCAGCTGCAGATAGGCCTGGCTACCGGCGCATTTCAGATCATAGAGAATGGCCGGCTTGCCATAGGATGGCGCTTCCGAGACGCGCACGTTGCGCGGGATCAGCGTGTGATAGACCTTTTCGCCCAGATAGGTCCGAACGTCATTGACCACCTGCTGCGCCAGATTGTTGCGCGCATCGAACATGGTGAGCACGATACCCTGGATATCGAGCGCCGGATTGACGGTGCGCCGCACCTGATCGACGGTTTCCAGAAGCTGGCTTAGACCCTCCAGCGCGAAGAACTCGCACTGCAACGGCACAAGAACCGAATGGGCTGCCGCCATGGCATTCATCGTCAGAAGATTGAACGAAGGCGGCAGTCGAGCAGGATATAGGAATATTGCGCGGAATTCTGCGGCTCCAGCGCCCGACGCAGCTTGAAGGCGCGATCGGGATCCTGAGCGATTTCCATCTCGAAACCGAGAAGATCCATCGTCGAAGGCACGATATCGAGATTGGGGACAGCGGTTTCCATCGCCGCATCGCCAACCAGTGCATCGCCCATCAGCACGTCATAGGAGGAAAGCTTGCGATCCTTGCGATCGATACCAAGGCCGGTACTGGCATTGCCCTGCGGATCGAGATCGACGATCAGGACTTTTTCGCCGATTGCGGCAAGCGCGGTCGCAGATTGATGGCCGTCGTCGTCTTGCCGACGCCGCCCTTCTGGTTGGCAATGGTGATTATGCGATTTTTCCGAACATGCGGCACCCATGGTGAGGTTAACCGTGCTTCAGATCGCTGACTTCCAGAATGATGGAATCCCGCTCCACAGCACTGGCATGTTCTACCAGATCAAATCCCCAGCGGCCACGGGCTTTCTCGACTTCCGAAAGATAATCCCGGCCTTTGTGGAAGAAGGCTCGTGTTTTCGTACCCACCAGCCAGGGCGCAGTATAGTCGAACAACAGGTCGAGATCCGCGAGTGCGCGCGCGAAATGCGGTCGCAGCTCGGAATTTTCTCCGGCGCGGCCTCGATACGGATCGGATGAACGGCGCCGCGAGCCCCGGTTTCGCTCAGCGCAACGCGCAGGAAGGCCGCCTTTTTCTGGTTGCTTTCAACCAGATCGACCCAGCCATCCTTGTGCTCGGTGAGCAGGATGGCCGTGATCACACCCGGAAAGCCGCCACCGGAACCGAGATCGACCCAATGGTATGGGCCGGGGGAGGCCTGATAGATCTGCGCGCTATCCGCGATATGGCGAGACCAGAGCTCGTTCAGCGTCGAGGGCGCAACGAGATTGATCGTCTTGGCCCATTTCTGGAAGAGAGTGGCGAAATGCTCGAGTTTCTGTGCCGTTTCACGTGAAACACTTTTGCCGTTCAGTTGCATCAGGAGACTCGTTCCACGGGTTCTTGCACGCTATGCTTGCGGATAAGGGCCAGCAGCAGGGCCAGCGCGGCGGGCGTCATGCCATCCACCTTCGCGGCCTGCGCCAGGTTCTGCGGTGCGGCGGCCTTCAGCTTCAGCCGCAATTCGTTCGACAGGCCGGGGACGCGGGAGAAATCGAAACCCGCCGGGATCGCTCGCGCCTCGTCCTTGCGCGTCGCATTAATGTCGGTCGCCTGCCGGTCCATGTAAACGGCATAGCTGGCCTCGATATGAATGGCTTCCTTGATCTTGCCAGGCACGTCTGAAAGATGCGGCCAGACCGCCTCCAGCTTGTCGAAGGACAGATCCGGATAGGCCAGAAGGTCATAGGCGCTGCGACGCTGACCGTCCTGGTTCAGTTTGATACCTTGCTTGCCAGCCTCATTCGGCGTGACATTCAGGGCCTTCAGCTCGTCACGCAGGGAGCCATGCCAGTCTCATAGGCGCCGAACTTTTCCGCGCGGGCCGAGCCGACGAGGCCAAGCGAGATGCCCAGCGGAGTCAGGCGCATATCGGCATTATCGGCGCGCAGCGACAGGCGATATTCGGCACGCGAGGTGAACATCCGGTAGGGCTCGGTAATGCCCTTGGATGTCAGGTCGTCGATCATCACGCCAATATAGGAATCCGTCCGGCTGAAGGCATGGCCATCCTGCCCGCCCGCCAGCCTTGCGGCATTGGTGCCGGCAACAAGACCTTGCGCCGCCGCCTCTTCATAACCGGTCGTGCCATTGATCTGGCCGGCAAGGTACAGACCCTTGACCTTCTTTACCGCCAGCGTCGCATCGAGCTCGCGCGGATCGATATGGTCATATTCGATCGCATAGCCCGGCTGCAGGATCTCGACCTTTTCGAGCCCGGGAATTGTGCGGATAAAGGCCTCCTGCACATCGGCGGGCAGCGAGGTCGAAATACCGTTCGGATAAACGGTATCATCGTCCAGCCCTTCCGGTTCCAGAAAGATCTGGTGGCCGTCGCGCTCACCAAAGCGGACGATCTTGTCCTCGATCGAGGGGCAGTAGCGCGGGCCAACACCCTCGATCTGGCCGGAATACATGGCCGAGCGGTGAATATTATCGGAGATGATCTTGTGCGTCGCTTCCGTCGTGCGCGTCACGCCGCAGGCAATCTGCGGCACGGTGATGCTCTCGGTCATGAAGGAGAAGGGAACAGGATCTTCATCCGCATCCTGCGCACCGATCGATGCCCAGTCGATAGTCTTGCCGTTGAGGCGCGCCGGCGTTCCGGTCTTCAGACGCCCGAGACGCAGGCCCAGACGCCCGAGCGTCACCGAAAGCCCCATGGATGGCTCTTCGCCAACGCGGCCCGCCGGGATTTTCGTATCGCCGATATGGATGAGGCACGCAGGAACGTGCCTGTCGTCAGAACAACCGTTACGGTTTCGAATCGTTGGCCGTCCGCCAGGATAACCGCTTCGACCGCGCCATCCTTCATCTCGATATCGAAAGCATCGCCTTCGATAACGGTCAGATTGGCGTGGTTGAAGATCAGATCCTGCATCGCCTCGCGATAGAGCCTGCGATCAGCCTGGGTGCGCGGGCCGCGCACGGCCGGGCCCTTTTTCCGATTGAGCAGGCGGAACTGGATGCCGGAGACGTCGGCCGCGCGACCCATCAGACCATCGAGCGCATCGACTTCGCGCACCAGATGGCCCTTGCCAAGCCCGCCAATGGCAGGGTTGCAGGACATGACGCCGATCGTTTCGCGCTTGTGGGTGATGAGTGCGGTCCTGGCGCCGGAGCGCGCAGCAGCACTGGCCGCCTCGCTGCCCGCGTGGCCGCCACCAATGACAATCACATCAAATCCGGTCTTCATCCAAATATCCCGTTTGGTCACAGACGTTTCACGTGAATCCTTGTTTCACGTGAATCATGACTGCTGATCATTTACCGATGCAGAATTGTGAGAAGATGACATCGAGCAACTGCTCGACATCGACCCGTCCGGTAATGCGCCCGAGCGCCGAGGCGGCGAGACGGAGGCTTTCTGCACGCAGGTCCAATTGCTCGCCGTTTAGCGCTTCTGCGATGAAATTGGAAGCCTCTTTCAGCGCCGTCAGGTGACGGGCTCGCGACGGGGCGAGCGTACCGGACCATGTCGCCTTGAGTTCTGCGATGATGAGCGCCTTGAGCTGGTCGAGCCCTTCACCAGTTTCGGCGGAAAGGCAGAGGTCGTATCCCTCTGTTCTGCCATGCTGGTCGAGCTTGGTGCCGATCCGCAGGATCTTGGCGTGGTCATCGACGGCGATGGATTTCGGATCCGAATCGATCTCGTTGAGATGCAGAAGCATGTCGGCAGTGGCGGCCGCATGGCGTGCGCGTCTCACACCTTCCTGCTCGACGAGATCGTCCGTCTCCCGCAGCCGGCCGTATCGAAGAAGCGGACGAGATAACCGCCGAGATCGAGATCGACGGAGAGAATATCGCGCGTCGTACCGGCAACATGGGTGACGATCGCCACCTCGCGCTGCGCCAGTGCATTGAGGAGGCTCGACTTACCGGCATTCGGCGGACCGACGAGAACCACCTTGTAGCCATCGCGGACGATTTCGCCGCCGCGCGCGGCCTCGATATGCTCCGCCACGTCAAGATAAAGCGCACCGACATCCTCCCAGACCTGCTGCGAGACGGAACCGGGCACATCATCCTCATCAGCAAAGTCGAGTTCGGCCTCGATCAGCGCGCGTGACCGCGTCAGCCGCTCGGCCCAGCCCATATAAAGCGCCGACTGCCCGCCAACCCCTGTTCGATGGCAAGCCGGCGCTGCATTTCCGTCTCGGCGCTGATGAGGTCGGCAAGGCCGTCGACTTCGGCGAGATCCATCTTGCCGTTTTCAAAAGCACGGCGAGAAAATTCCCCGGCCTCCGCCAGCCGCACACCCGGCACTTCCTCAAGCTCGGCCTGCAGGGCAGCAGCGACGGCGCGGCTGCCATGCAGATGGAATTCGACGCAATCCTCGCCGGTAAAAGAGTTCGGAGCGGGAAAAGTCAGCACCAGCGCCTTGTCGATCAGGAGACCATTCCGGTTGCGGATCGATCGAAGCGTCGTGTGGCGCCCCTTGCCGGAAATATCGGAAATACCGGAAAGCTGCGCCGCAAGAGAAAACGCCTTCGGGCCGCTCAAACGCACGACCGCGATCCCTGCCGGCAGGGCGCCGCTGGAAAGAGCGTAGATCGTATCGGTCGTCATCGGCAATCCTGTGGTCGAAGAGAAGCCAGGTCGAAAAAAGCGAAAAGGCGCCAGACAATGCCGGGCGCCCCCTCGTGGTAAAGAATCCGGCTAAGGATCAGGTATTCATCGAGTCGAAGAAGTCGCCATTGTTCTTCGTCTGCTTGAGCTTGTCGATGAGGAATTCGATCGCATCGGTCGTGCCCATCGGTGCAAGGATACGGCGCAGAACGAAGATCTTCTGCAGATCCTGGCGCGGCACGAGCAGGTCTTCCTTACGCGTACCGGACTTGAGGATATCCATGGCCGGGAAGATGCGCTTGTCGGCAACCTTGCGGTCGAGCACGATTTCCGAGTTGCCCGTACCCTTGAATTCTTCGAAGATGACTTCGTCCATGCGGCTGCCGGTATCGATCAGCGCCGTCGCGATGATCGTCAGCGAGCCGCCTTCTTCGATATTACGGGCGGCACCGAAGAAGCGCTTCGGGCGCTGCAGCGCGTTGGCATCCACACCACCGGTCAGAACCTTGCCGGACGACGGAACAACGGTGTTGTAGGCGCGGCCGAGGCGGGTGATGGAATCGAGCAGGATCACGACGTCGCGACCGTGTTCGACAAGGCGCTTGGCCTTTTCGATGACCATTTCGGCCACCTGAACGTGGCGCACCGCCGGTTCGTCGAAGGTCGAGGAGACGACTTCGCCGCGCACCGAGCGCTGCATGTCGGTCACTTCTTCCGGACGTTCGTCGATCAGAAGAACGATCAGGTAGCATTCCGGATGGTTTGCGGTGATCGAATGGGCGATGTTCTGCAGAAGGACGGTCTTACCCGTGCGCGGCGGCGCGACGATCAGGCCACGCTGGCCCTTGCCGAGCGGTGCGACGAGATCGATGACGCGCGCCGAATTGTCCTTCGACGTCGGGATATCGAGTTCCATCTTGAAACGCTCGTTCGGGTAGAGCGGCGTCAGGTTGTCGAAGTGAACCTTGTGACGGATCTTTTCCGGATCGTCGAAATTGATCGTGTTGACCTTGAGAAGTGCGAAATAGCGTTCGCCTTCCTTCGGGCCGCGGATCGGGCCTTCAACCGTGTCGCCGGTCTTCAGCGAGAAGCGGCGGATCTGCGACGGGGAGATATAGATATCGTCCGGACCCGGCAGATAGTTGGCATTGGCAGAACGCAGAAAGCCGAAACCGTCCTGAAGAACCTCGACCACGCCCTCGCCGATGATCTCGACGTCCTGGCTCGCGAGTTCCTTCAGGATCGCGAACATCAACTCCTGCTTGCGCATGGTGCTGGCATTCTCGACCTCGAGGGATTCCGCGAAGGTCAGCAAATCAGTCGGCGATTTGCTCTTGAGTTCTTGAAGCTTCATTTCAGCCATGAAGAAGAGACCGTATTGATGATTTCAGGGGAGCGTAGGCGTGTGAGGGAAGTGCGCGACCGGGATGAAGATCCGCGGGTACGACGAGAAATTACACGCATGCCACGAAGATGAGATGAAGCGGAAAATAGCGACTCATCCTGTGAACCGCAAGGGGGGCCAAGTACCTTTCCTGGAACATGGCCCCCATTTCGTGCCGGAATGGCGCTCAGAAAGGCTTCACGATCACCAGAATGACGATCAAAACCATGAGAATGGTCGGCAATTCATTGACGATGCGCCAGTAGCGGGGTGATTTGCGCTGGCCATCCGCGGCAAACCTACGCACCGCGCGACCAAATCGCACATGAACCACGGTCATCAGCACGACGAGGCCGATCTTGGCATGCAGCCAGCCGCCCTGGAAATCATAGAGATCATAGGCGAGATAGAGGCCGAGCACCCAGCTGATCATCATCGCCGGGTTCATGATGATCCGGTAGAGCCGCTGCTCCATCATCTTGAACGTCTCGGATTGCTGCGAACCGGGCTCCGCATCGCTGTGATAGATGAAGAGCCGCGGCATGTAGAGCAGGCCGGCCATCCAGGAAATCACGGCAATCACATGGAAAGCCTTGATGTAGAGGATGAAATTATCCGGCTGCGCCAGATAGACGCCGGCAAGGATGGCGATGAAGACGAAAAGTGCGACGAAGGCGCGGATCGCAGAGCGCCGGCCCGCCGGCTGTCCTGCTTCCCGGTTGTCGGCTTCCCGTTTATCGACCTGATGTGCCGGACCGTTTCCGTCAGCCACGGCCAAAACCCCTGACGCGTTCCACCAGCTCGGACACATGGTCCGGATTGGCTTCCGGCGTGATCCCGTGGCCGAGATTGAAGATCAGCGGACCATTCCCGAGCTTGTCGAGAATGGCATCGATCCCGTCCTTCAGCGCCTGACCGCCGGCAACCACCCGCATCGGATCGAGATTGCCCTGCACAGGCCCGTCCTTCTGCAGCTCGACGGCAAAATCGAGCGGCACGGACCAGTCGAGGCCGATCGCATCGGCTTTTGTCCGCTGTCGGTAGGTCTTGAGGTTCATGCCCGCGCCCTTGGCAAAGGCGATGATCTTTGCACCCGGACGGCGCGAGCGGACGATCTCGATGATCTTCGCCACCGGCTTGATCGCATATTCCTCGAATTCCTTCTCCCCGAGCACGCCGGCCCAGCTGTCGAAGATCTGCACCGCATCGGCGCCGGCATCGATCTGCTCGATCAGATATTCGGCGGAAACCTCGGCAAGAAAACTCAGGAGCGCTTCAAAGGCCTTCGGCTCGCGATAGGCAAAGAGGCGGGCAGGGGCCTGATCGGGCGTGCCGCGACCGGCGATCATATAGGTCGCAACCGTCCAGGGAGCGCCACAGAAGCCGAGCAGCGTCGTCTCCGGGGGCAATTCACTGCGAAGCCGCGAAACCGTCTCCATGACCGGTCTGAGATGCGAAGAGATCTTCGCCCCATCCAGAGCCCTGATCGCGTCGACGTCGATCGGGTCCATTCTTGGACCTTCTCCCTGAACGAAACGGACATTGCGGTCGAGCGCGTCAGGAATGACGAGAATGTCGGAAAACAGGATTGCCGCATCGAAGCCATAGCGGCGGATCGGCTGATGCGTGACTTCGACGGCGAAGTCCGGGGTGTAACAGAGATCAAGGAACCCACCCGCCTTGGCGCGCGTTCGCGATACTCCGGCAGGTAACGTCCTGCCTGTCTCATAAGCCAGATTGGCGGCGGAGTGATGGTCTGGCCTTCGAGCACTGCCACGATTTTCCGGAATGTGCCGGTCATCAATGGGCTCTCCCTAAACAAAGAAATCTATATTTAAAGGGTTTCTATTTCTTAGAGTCGGTGAGTAGCAAGGATTAAAACGGACCCACAAAGAGATCGGCTTTCGCCAAGTTTCGCCGAAGCGATGGGAGAACGGAAAAACCTCTCCCGGCATTTGTGGAAGACAATCAATTTCATCAAGCGATTCCAGAGGCTTGCGGCAGAAATTCCGGCAACGCCTTCTGTGGAAAAGTCGAGGATGAAAATCGCGCTTGAAGCTTTTGTCCACACAGTCCACAAATCCCCCGAACGCGGGTCCTTTCAAACTCGATCTGTGGAGAAGTCGGGGGTTTTCCCACCGGCGAGAGCGGCGCCGGAGTTTTCCCGGAGCTTGTCCCGACTTATCAACAGAGGGCGAAGAGTAACGTGGAAAACCGCAAAAGCTTCTTCCATCTCCACCTCATTTCTGACTCAACGGGCGAGACTCTCATCTCCGCGGGCCGTGCCGCAGCCGCCCAGTTCCGCTCCGCCATGCCGATCGAGCACGTCTATCCGCTCATCAGAAATCGCAAGCAATTGCAGACGGTTCTCGATGCGATCGATCGCGAGCCCGGCATTGTTCTCTATACGATCGTCGATCAGGAGCTGGCGCTTCTCATCGATGAAGGCTGCCGCGCCATGGGCGTGCCGAGCGTCAATGTGCTGGAACCGGTGCTTGCGACCTTTCAGGCCTATCTCGGCGCGCCCTCGGGCCGAAGGGTCGGCGCCCAGCATGCGCTGAATGCCGATTATTTCCGTCGTATCGAGGCGTTGAATTTTGCCATGGATCATGACGATGGCCAGATGCCGGAGGATTATGACGATGCGGATGTCGTTCTGATCGGCATCAGCCGCACCTCGAAAACCCCGACCAGCATCTATCTCGCCAATCGCGGCATCAAGACCGCCAATATCCCGATCGTGCCCGGCGCCGAATTGCCCGCAGCTCTTTATCGCGCCACCCGTCCGCTGGTCGTCGGCCTCGTCGCGACGACCGACCGGATCAGCCATGTGCGGGAAAACCGTGAGCTTGGCGCCACCCAAGGCTTCGACCGTTCCAACTATACCGACCGCGCCACGATCAATGAGGAATTGAAATACGCCCGCGCGCTCTGCGCCCGTCACAACTGGCCGATCATCGATGTGACGCGGCGCTCGATCGAGGAGACGGCGGCGGCCATCGTTGCGCTTCGCCCCAAGCTGCGATAAGCGGGGGCCGCCTTTTCTCTGGAGTATAGTGTCGTGACCGCACCGCTTCTGCTTGCGTCTTCCAGCCCGTTTCGCCGGATGCTGATGGAGAATGCAGGCCTGACCTTTTCCTGCGAGAGCGCCTCTATCGATGAGCGCGCGATCGAGGCGACGCTTGGCGACGCAAGCCCCGATACCGTGGCGCTGTCGCTGGCCAAGGCAAAGGCCCTCGATGTCGCGGCGCGCAACCCGCAGGCACTGGTGATCGGCTCGGACCAGACCATGTCGCTCGGCGAACGCGTCTATCACAAGTCTTCCTCCCGCGATGAGGCGAAGGAAAACCTGCTGTCGCTCTCGGGAAAGACCCATCGCCTCAACAGCGCCATTGCATTTGCGCGCGGCAACGAGATTGTCTGGGAACATGTCTCGCATGCGGAACTGAGCGTGCGCCCGCTGACGGAAGAGTTCGTCGATCGCTATCTCACCCGCGTCGGCGAAAAAGTGTTTTGAGTGTCGGCGCCTATCAGCTGGAAGGCGAGGGCATCCAGCTCTTCTCCGAAATCAGGGGCGACTATTTTACCATTGTCGGCCTGCCCATGCTGCCGCTTCTTGAAAAGCTGCGTGCGCTTGGAGCGATGGATGGCTGATTCACGTGAAACTGCTGTGCCGGCTAACGCATTCGTCACCGGCTGGCCGATCCACCATTCCCGTTCGCCGATCATTCACGGCCACTGGCTGAAGACGCTCGGCATTGAAGGGACGTACAAGGCGATTGCCGTCGCTCCGGATGAATTTGCCACCTTCATCTCCACCTTGAAGGACGGCTCGCTCGGCTGCCGCGGCGGCAATGTCACGATCCCGCACAAGGAACTGGCGCATCAGCTGGCCGACCGGCCGGATGAACTGGCCGACGAACTCGGTGCGGCCAACACGCTCTGGGTGGAAGAGGGCCTCGTCCATGCCACCAATACCGATGGTCACGGCTTCATCGCCAATCTCGACCAGCGTCATCCCGGTTGGGACAGAACCGACCGCGCCGTCATTCTCGGCGCCGGCGGCGCAAGCCGGGCGGTGATCCAGGCGGTGCGCAATCGCGGTGTCAGCGAGATCCACGTCATCAACCGCACGCTGCCGCGCGCCCGTGAACTGGCCGATCGCTTTGGTCCCCGGGTTCACGCCCATCCGCTGGAAGCGATGAGCGAAGTCATGAGCGGTGCCGGTCTCTTCATCAATACCAGTGCGCTCGGCATGGATGGCGGTGAGACTCCGGCTATCGATTTTTCGCCACTGGCGAAGAATGCCGTCGTCACCGATATCGTCTACGTGCCGCTGAAGACAGGTTTTCTTGCGCAGGCGGAAGAACAGGGCTTTGCGATTGTCGATGGGCTTGGCATGCTCCTGCATCAGGCGGTACCCGGCTTCGAAAAATGGTTCGGCATGCGTCCGGTCGTCGACAGCACCCTGCGCGCTCTCGTCATCGCTGATATGGATACGCACTGACTGACATTTGAACGGAAAGGACGGGACATGATCGTGATCGGACTGACGGGCTCGATCGGCATGGGCAAGTCCACCACCGCAGCCATGTTTGCGGCAGAGGGCATTCCGGTCAATGATGCCGATGCTGTCGTGCATGACCTCTACCGGTCGGAGGCCGTCGAGCCGATCGGCAGGGCCTTCCCCGGCACCGCTGTCGATGGCGTCATCGATCGTAAGGAATTGTCCCGCCAGCTGGCGCTCGCGCCGGATCGGTTCAGGCAACTCGAGGCCATCGTCCACCCTCTGGTGCGGGCCCGTGAAAAGGCCTTTCTCGAAGAAAGCCGGCAGACGGGCGCCGATATGGTCATCCTCGATATTCCGCTTCTTTTCGAAACCGGCGGGGAGGGGCGCGTTGACAGGATCGTCGTCGTCACCGCCGATCAGGAAATCCAGCGTGAACGGGTGCTTGCGCGGCCGGGCATGACGGAAGAGAAGTTCGCAATGATCCTATCGCGGCAGATGCCCGATGCGCAAAAGCGTGAGCGCGCCGATTTTCTTGTCGATACCGGCAAGGGCATGGATGCGGCACGAAAGCAGGTGAGCGAGATCATCGCCACCTTGAGAAATGGAGAATTCAAATGAGCAGCGTCACCCGCGATATCATCTTCGATACGGAAACGACCGGCCTTGAGAACAAGGCCGACCGCGTCATCGAAATTGGTGGCGTCGAGCTCATCAACAATTTCCCATCCGGAAAGACGATCCACATCTACATCAATCCGGGCGACCGCAAGGTGCATCCGGATGCGCTTGCCGTCCACGGCATCACCGATGAGTTCCTGAAGGACAAGCCAAGCTTCGGCGATGTCGCGCAGGAAATCATCGAATTCTTCGAAGGCGCACGCTGGATCGCCCATAACGCCACCTTCGACATGGGCTTCATCAATGCCGAGTTCGCAAGGCTCGGCCTGCCGCCGGTGCCCAACGAGCAGGTGGTCGATACTCTGGCCATGGCCCGCCGCAAGCATCCGATGGGCCCGAATTCGCTCGATGCGCTCTGCCGTCGCTATGGCATCGACAACGGCCACCGCACCAAGCACGGCGCGCTTCTCGATAGTGAATTGCTGGCAGAGGTCTATATCGAGATGACCGGCGGCCGTCAGGCCGCTCTCGGGCTGGGCTCGTCGCAGGACGATGACGCCGTGGAAGATGCCGACGACGTCTCCGTCTCTTCGACGGGCAGGCCGCGTCTGCTTGCCGCGCGGCTGACGGACGAGGAAGTATCGGCCCACGCCGCCATGGTGGCATCGATGAAGGGCAAGGCCCTCTGGCAGAAATACGGCTCCGGCGAATAGACGCCTCGCCCTTTGAAGCGGACAATAAAAAGCCCGGCATGACCGGGCTTTTTTATTGGATATGGAAGCAGCTGCGATCAGCTGTTCAGCGTCTGCGCCTTGACCTGTTCTTCAGCCATGCGCTGCGAGAACATCTGGGCGAAATCGATTGGGTCGATCATCAGCGGCGGGAAGCCACCGTTGCGCGTCACGTCGGCAATGATCTGGCGGGCGAACGGGAAGAGCAGGCGCGGGCACTCGATGAAGAGCAGCGGCAGCATGTGTTCCTGCGGGAAGCCGGTGATGCGGAAGACGCCGCCATAGACCAGCTCGGCCGCGAACACGACCTTGTTATCGTCCTTGGCTTCGGCGCTCAGCGTCAAGACGACGTCGAAATCCGTCTCCGAAAGCGGATTGGCGTTGACGTTGACATTGATGTTGATGTTCGGGGCCTTGTCGCGCGCCTGCAGCGAGCGGGGTGCACCGGGATTTTCGAAGGAAAGATCCTTGGTGTACTGCGCCAGGATATTGAGCGAAGGGGATGCGGTTTCGTCGGCCATCTGAAGTCCTCGGAGCTTGAGCGTTAGTGGCGCTCTATCATTTCGATCAGGCGCTTACAACCCTGACGCCCCGGCACAAACACCGCCCGGAGCGCCGGTCGCCTTACTTTCTGTCGGCGCCGTCATCCTTGTCACCGTCCTGATGGTTGACCCACGGGGAAGACGGATTGGGCTTGGAACTGCCGTTGCGGTGGAACTCGCTGTCGTCGAGATCGACCACCGAGGGCGAACCGGACGGGCCGCTTTGCCCCGGTCTCTGATTTGATCCCTGATTTGGGCCCTGTTCGCCGGATCGATAGGTATAGCTTGCGCCGCGGCCGGACTGCACCACGACCACCCGCCGCCCGATCAGCGTCCAGAGAAGCTTGCGGACTGGCGGAATGATGAGGGCGATACCGACGATATCGCTGAGGAAGCCCGGAAGCATCAGCAATATGCCGGCAATGACGATCATCGCGCCGTCGACCATCGAACTGGCCGGCATTCGGCCCTGTCGCCCTTCGGCGGACATCTGGCGGAGCATCTGCATGCCCTGGCTGCGGATCAGCGACAGGCCCAGAACGGCGGTGCCGACAACCAGTGCCAGCGTGATCCACAGACCGACGGCCTTGCCGACGATGACGAAGCCGGCGATTTCGGCCAGAGGCCAGCCGAGAAGGATGAGAGGCACAAAGAGGTTGCGCATTGTATTCCCGTGTTATGATGCGGCACCATGCCATCCGCGCTTTCGCGGGGCATGGCTATTTGAAGATGGCCGGATGCAGACTATATGAGAAGCTGCATTCAACTTTTAAACGGCAACTGCGGGTCAATATGGGATCGAACGACTTTATAACACTGTTTTTCCTGGTTGCGGCGGTATTGATCTTCCTGCAATTGCGCAGTGTGCTGGGTCGTCGAACAGGCAATGAAAAGCCGCCGGTCGATATCTACAGCCCGCGTGATGCCGCCCAGGCCCCGCCGGCCGAGGAGAGCAAGGTCGTCACCCTCCAGCGCCGTGACGCTGACGAGGAAGAGCAGCGCATCGCCGAGATCGATGCCGTGGCAAAGCCCGAGACCCCGCTCAACGAGGCGCTTCGTTCTCTGGCCAAGGAAGATACATCCTTCCGTCCGCGCGAATTCCTCAACGGTGCCCGCATGGCTTACGAGATGATCGTCATGGCCTTTGCCGATGGTGATCGCAAGACGCTGAAGACGCTTCTCTCGAAGGAAGTCTATGACGGTTTCGAAGCCGCCATTGCCGAGCGCGAAGCCCGCGGCGAAGTCGTGAAGTCCACCTTCGTCGGCATCAACAAGGCCGATTTCACCCAGGTCCATGTCAAGGACGCCGAATCCCAGATCACGCTGCGCATCGTCAGCCAGCTGATCTCGGCCACCTATGACAAGGCCGGCACGCTGATCGATGGTGATCAGGAAGCCGTGGTGGAAGTTACCGACATCTGGACCTTTGCCCGAGACATGCGCTCGCGCGATCCGAACTGGAAGCTGGTCGCCACCGAATCCGAACATTGATCCGAAGATTGATCCGGCCGGGCGGCCGACTTGGCCGCTACCGGGGCCAACGATATCGTGAACAGCGCCATGACCAGTTCTACAACCAGCCCGTTGCCGGATTTTCGTCTCGAACCCGTCACCTTCGCCGACCTTCCCGGTTGGCAGGGTGATGATCCGCGTCCCCTGTTCGAGGGGATGCGTGCCTGTCTTTCCCACATCAGGACTGTAAAACCCTATCGCACCGGCTCGCTCGGGCAGACTGCGGCTGATCTTGCAGCCCTCTTCGAAAAGGCCGGCTCGACGCCTGACAGCGCAACGGCCGCCCGTACCTTCTTCGAAACCCACTGCAGGCCGCACAGGATTGTCCGCGATGGCGGCAGGCGCGGTTTCGTCACCGCCTTCTTCGAGCCGGAGATCGAGGTCTCCGATGTCAAAGACGAAACCTTCGCCTATCCCTTCTACGCCCGCCCGGACGACCTGATCGATCTCGATGACGACAATCGCCCGGCGGCATTGGACTCCGGCTACATGTTCGGTCGAAAGACGGAGAGCGGTATCACCGCCTACCCGGATCGCGGTGAGATCGATCGTGGCTATCTCAAGGGCAGGGGCCTCGAAATGGCCTATGCCCGCTCGAAGGTCGATGTCTTCTTCGTCCATGTCCAGGGCGCTGCCCGGCTGCGTTATCCCGATGGGCGCCTGCGCCGCATTACTTATGCCGCCAAGGCCGGCCATCCGTTTTCACCGGTCGGCCGGCTTCTGATCGATCGCGGCGAGATCCCGGCGGAAAAGATTTCCATGCAGTCGATCCGCGATTGGCTTTATGGGAATCCGGCTAAGGTTGATGAGATCCTCTGGCATAACCGCTCCTACATCTTCTTCCGCGATGCGGATGTCGCAGACCCGGCCATGGGCCCGATTGCGGCAGCCAAAGTGCCGCTGATCGCCGGAAGGGCGCTTGCGGTGGACAGGCAGATCCACACATTCGGCTATCCCTTCTTCATTCACTCCGAGACGCTCACCCATCTCGATGACGGAAAACCGTTCTCGCGGCTGATGCTGGCGCTCGATACCGGTTCTGCCATTGTCGGCCCGGCGCGTGGCGACATTTTCACCGGTTCCGGCTATGACGCTGGCGAACTGGCGGGGACGGTGCGCAACGATGCGGATTTCTATATTCTCCTGCCGAACACGCGATCGGTCGGGGAAGGGTCATGAAGGGCGGACGCAAGCTCGATACGGAAGAACGCGTGCTCTGGGGCAAGGTGGCGAAATCCGCCCGCGCGCTTCCCGGCCGTATGAAGGATATTCTCGCCTTCGAGGAAGAAGAGGCCGCCCGCGCCGCATCCGAAGAGAGTGCGGCGACGCCACCCCGCCCGTCTCCCCGCGAGGCGATAGCGCCCGCAACACCCGAGCCGAAGCCGAAACGCCCGAGCGGTGTCCATCATCCGCTCGAACGCCCGACCAAGAAGAAGCTCGCCAAGGGAAGGCTTGCCATCGAGGCGAGGCTCGATCTTCACGGCCTCTATCAGGGCGAGGCGCATGATCTGCTCCTCGACTTTCTCTATAGCGCTCATGACCGCGGCCTGCGCCACGTCCTCGTCATCACCGGCAAGGGTTCGTCCATGGGCAGCGAAGGCGTGCTGCGTCGTGCCGTGCCGCTCTGGTTTTCCAAGGCCGAGTTCCGCTTCCTGATCTCGTCCTATGAATGGGCTGCCCGCCACCATGGCGGCGAGGGCGCCATGTATGTGCGCCTTGCCCGCGTCCCGGTCTGCCCGGTGGACTTTATGGCGGTGACGACGAATGACGCCCTTCGGCGAGGCGCTGCGTCGCCTGCGGGAAGAGCGCGGCGTGACCCAGAAGGCGATGGCGGCAGCGCTTGGCGTAACCCCCGCCTATCTCTCGGCGCTGGAACACGGCAAGCGCGGCCGACCCACCTTCGCCTTCGTCCAGCGCGTCGCCGGCTATTTCCACATCATCTGGGATGAGGCGGAAGAACTGTTTCGCCTCGCCGACGTGTCCGATCCGCGCGTCACCGTTGACACGGCCGGCTTGCCCCCCGGCCACACGGCTTTCGCCAACGCTTTGGCCCGCCGGATTCGCTCTTTGCCGGACGATGTGATAGAGGACATGGCCAGAGTTCTGGAAAAGGCGCCGAACCAGCGCTGATTTCGCGTCAATCCACGGTTTTCTGCCATATTCCCGTGGCCCAACCTTTAGAAACCGCCCTGTTTTCCTTATATCTGAGGGGTGGTAATGCGGTGATTCGCTCGCCGTTCGACGAACCAACTGGAAGATGATTGATGACCGATACACCCGTCAGCGAGAACGGCGCGAGTGCCGAATATGGTGCCGACTCGATCAAGGTCCTGAAGGGCCTCGATGCCGTGCGCAAGCGTCCCGGCATGTATATCGGTGATACCGATGACGGCTCCGGCCTGCATCACATGGTCTACGAAGTCGTTGATAACGCGATCGACGAAGCGCTGGCCGGTCATGCGGATATCGTCACCGTCACGCTCAACCCGGATGGTTCCGTCAGCGTCACCGATAACGGCCGCGGCATCCCGACCGACATCCACAAGGAAGAAGGCGTCTCGGCAGCCGAGGTCATCATGACCCAGCTGCATGCCGGCGGCAAATTCGACCAGAATTCCTACAAGGTCTCCGGTGGTCTGCACGGCGTCGGCGTCTCGGTCGTCAACGCGCTTTCCGTCTGGCTGAAGCTGAAGATCCGTCGCGCCGGCAAGATCCACGAGATCTCGTTTACCCATGGCGTCGCCGATGCGCCGCTCGCCGTCATTGGCGATTACGAGGGCCGTTCGGGCACGGAAGTCACCTTCCTGGCGAGCCCCGAGACCTTCACCATGACCGAGTATGATTACAACACGCTCGAGCACCGCCTGCGCGAACTGGCCTTCCTGAATTCCGGCGTCAGAATCCGGCTAACCGACAAGCGC
Source organism: Shinella sp. UYSO24 (assembly GCA_902167985.1). Lineage (GTDB taxonomy): Bacteria > Pseudomonadota > Alphaproteobacteria > Rhizobiales > Rhizobiaceae > Neorhizobium. Next base: position 121,966 of record CABHNZ010000011.1, on the reverse strand, counting down.
AAGCCGGATATCCGCGAAGAGGAAATGCTCTATGACGGCGGCCTCGAGGCCTTCGTCCGCTATCTCGACCGCTCCAAGAAGCCGCTGGTCGACAAGCCCGTCTCGATCAGGGGCGAGAAGGACGGCATCTCCGTCGAAGTGGCGCTGTGGTGGAACGACAGCTACCACGAGAACGTCCTCTGCTTCACCAACAACATTCCGCAGCGCGATGGCGGCACCCATATGGCGGGCTTCCGCGGCGCGCTCACCCGCCAGGTCACGTCCTATGCCGATACCTCCGGCATTATCAAAAAGGAAAAGGTGACGCTGCAGGGTGAAGACTGCCGCGAAGGCCTGAGCGCCGTCCTGTCGGTCAAGGTTCCCGATCCGAAATTCTCGTCGCAGACGAAGGACAAGCTCGTCTCGTCCGAAGTGCGCCCGGTCGTCGAAAGCCTCGTCAACGAAGCGCTCAGCACGTGGTTCGAAGAGCATCCGCAGGAAGCCAAGGTTCTCGTCGGCAAGGTCGTCGAAGCAGCCGTTGCCCGCGAAGCCGCCCGCAAGGCGCGCGAACTGACCCGCCGCAAGGGCGTGCTCGATATCGCCTCGCTGCCCGGCAAGCTTGCCGATTGCTCCGAGCGCGATCCGGCCAAGTCCGAAGTCTTCCTCGTCGAGGGTGACAGTGCAGGCGGTTCGGCCAAGCAGGGCCGTTCGCGTGACACCCAGGCCATTCTTCCCCTGCGTGGAAAGATCCTGAACGTCGAGCGCGCCCGTTTCGACAAGATGCTCTCCAGCCAGGAAATCGGCACGCTGATCACTGCGCTCGGCACCTCGATCGGCAAGGACGAGTTCAACGCCGACAAGCTGCGCTACCACAAGATCATCATCATGACGGACGCCGATGTCGACGGCGCCCATATCCGCACCCTGCTTCTGACCTTCTTCTTCCGTCAGATGCCGGAACTGATCGAGCGCGGCCATATCTATATCGCCCAGCCGCCGCTCTATAAGGTCTCCCGCGGCAAGTCGACCCAGTACCTGAAGAACGAAGCGGCGCTGGAAGAATATCTGATCAGCATGGGCACCGAGGAAGCGACGCTCACCGTCGGCTCCGGCGAAGTGCGTGCCGGCCAGGATCTCCGCGAAGTCATTCAGGACGCGCTGCGCCTGCGCTCGCTGATCGATGGTCTCCATTCCCGCTACGACCGTTCGATCATCGAACAGGCGGCGATTGCCGGTGCGCTCCATCCCGATCTGACCGATAACCGCGAACGCGCCCAGCAGACGGCCGATGAAGTCGCCGCCCGCCTCGACATGATCGCCGAAGACACCGAACGCGGCTGGACCGGCCATGTTACGACCGAGGCGGCCTGCGCTTCGAACGTATGGTGCGCGGCGTGCGCGAAGTGGCCACTCTCGACGTGGCGCTGATAGGCTCGGCCGATGCCCGCCATATCGACCAGATGTCGGCACGCCTGCAGGAGATCTATCGCACCCCGCCGGTTCTCGCCCGCAAGGAAGGTCAGCAGACGCTCTCGGGCCCGCGCGCGCTTCTCGATGCCATCTTCGCCGCCGGCCGCAAGGGCTTGTCCATGCAGCGCTACAAGGGCCTCGGTGAAATGAACGCCGAGCAGCTCTGGGAAACCACGCTCGACCCGAATGTCCGCTCGCTGCTGCAGGTCAAGGTCAACGACGCGACCGATGCCGACGGTCTCTTCTCCCGCCTGATGGGCGATGAAGTGGAACCGCGCCGCGAGTTCATCCAGGACAACGCCCTGAGCGTCGCCAACCTCGATATCTGATCGGGGTATCTTGACCCCATCCAATGCCGTCATCCTCGGGCTTGTCCCGAGGATCTGACCACGGTCATGACATCAGGCGTGAAGAGATGCTCGGATCAAGTCCGAGCATGACGCAAGCGGGGAGGGATCGTCCTGGCTTCTCCTCCCGCCAAAAAATCCTGTTGGTCAGGATTCACGTGAAACATTTCCTTAACTGCCTCTTCACGATTGCCTGAGCTGCACCCCGCCGTACCGGCCGGGACGCAAAGCGGGGTGACAAGCATTTGAGACTGGTCCATAACTTCGCCCGGTTATGGAGGAACGACCACGTGAAATTGCTGCGCATTGGTGCGCCGGGCCAGGAAAAGCCGGCACTTCTCGATCAAGACGGAAAATATCGCGATCTCTCCGCCCATGTGACGGATATAGACGCAAAAGCCATTTCCCCCGAAAGTCTCGCAAAGCTTGCCGCGCTTGATGCCTCGACGCTTCCGGTTCTGGGCGAGGGCCGCATCGGCCCCTGCGTCACCGGCACGGGAAAATTCATCTGCATCGGCCTCAACTATTCCGACCACGCAGCCGAGACCGGCAAGAGCGTGCCGCCGGAACCGATCATCTTCATGAAGGCGACATCCGCCATTTCGGGCCCGAATGACGATGTCGTCATCCCGCGCGGTTCGGAAAAGACCGACTGGGAAGTCGAACTCGCCTTCGTCATCGGCAAGGTGGCAAAATACGTCTCGGAAGACGAGGCGCTGGATTATGTCGCCGGCTACTGCCTGTCGAACGACGTCTCCGAACGCGCCTTCCAGAGCGAGCGTTCCGGCCAGTGGACCAAGGGCAAATCCTGCGACACGTTTGGCCCGATCGGCCCCTGGCTCGTCACGAAAGACGAGATCGAGGATCCGCAGAACCTTCCCATGTGGCTCACCGTCAATGGCGAGACCATGCAGAACGGCTCGTCCAGCACCATGGTCTATGGCGTCCGCTTCCTGGTCTCTTATCTGAGCCAGTTCATGTCGCTGCAGCCGGGCGACATCATCTCCACCGGCACGCCGCCCGGCGTCGGTCTCGGCATGAAACCACCGCGCTTCCTCAAGGCCGGCGATGTCGTGGAACTCGGCATTGAGGGCCTCGGCACCCAGCGCCAGACTTTTGTGGCCGATCGCTGACAAGACGCGATAGAGCAATTCCAGCAAAGGCGGGAACCGGTTTTGCCTCCGGAATTGCAAAGGGAGAAAGTGGCCGTGGCGAACAATCTGCCGCCGCGGCCACAATATCGCTATTGTTGCACTGCAACCAAACGTGATAGCGTGAAATCGTTCGACCGGCCCGGCTCTCTGAAAACAGGCCCGATGGTCGAAACCGGAGCGTGCCGAGGGGGCCGCGTTCACGCCGACGGGTGAGATCGGTCATGACCAAAGACAGCACATCCATGTTCTACCAGCTCTATGAGATGAACCACGCAGCCATGGTGCCGTTTCGCGCCGCGGCCGATGCGATGCGTCTCCTTTATGCCAATCCGCTCAACCCGCTGGCCGAGACGCCGGTGGGGCGCACCATCACCGCCAGTCTCGAAGTCTTCGAGCGGGTGACGCGCCGCTATGCCAAGCCGGCCTTCGGCATCACCCACACCACGGTGGACGGCGCGGAAGTGGCGGTGACGGAAGAGATCATCTGGCAAAAGCCTTTCTGCAATCTCCTGCATTTCGCCCGCGATCTGCCGAAAGATCGTCCGGCGGATCAGAATATCCTGCTCGTCGCGCCGATGTCCGGCCATTACGCCACGCTTCTGCGCGGCACGGTCGAGGCGCTCCTGCCGCATGCGGATATCTACATCACCGACTGGATCGATGCCCGCATGGTGCCTCTGAGCGACGGGCATTTCGATTTCGATGATTACGTCGATTACGTCATCGAAATGCTGCACGAGATCGGCCCCGGCACCCATGTCGTCGGCGTCTGTCAGCCCTCGGTGCCGGTGCTTGCCGCCGTCGCCGTGATGGAAAAGCACAATGACAAGGCGCTGCCGGCAACCATGACCCTGATGGGCGGGCCGATCGATACGCGCATCAATCCGACGGCGGTCAACAAGCTGGCGGAAGAACACTCGCTCGACTGGTTTCAGGACAATGTCATCATGAGCGTGCCCTGGCCGCAGCCGGGCTTTGCCCGCCGCGTCTATCCCGGCTTCCTGCAATTGTCCGGCTTCATGTCGATGAACCTCGACCGCCATCTCGTCGCCCACAAGGATTTCTTCGAGCATCTGGTGAAGAACGACGGTGAATCCGCCGACAAGCACCGCGAGTTCTACGACGAATATCTGGCGGTGATGGACCTGACGGAAGAATTCTATCTGCAGACCGTCGATGCCGTCTTCATCCGCCATCTTCTGCCCAAGGGCGAACTCACCCATCGCGGCGAGCCGGTGGATACGACGGCGATCACCCGCGTCGGGCTTCTGACGGTCGAAGGCGAGAACGACGATATTTCCGGCCTCGGCCAGACCAGGGCGGCCCATACGATCTGCCCCAATATCCCGGATGAAAAGCGCATGCACTACATGCAGCCGGATGTCGGCCATTACGGCGTCTTCAACGGTTCGCGCTTCCGCCGCGATATCGTCCCGCGCATGGTGGCATTTGCCAAGGCGCATGCTCGCGGCGGGGCAGGGGCCGCGGCAGGGGGAAAGGCGGAGAAGGGTGCAGCCGATGCACAGGCTTCGGCAAAACCCGCCAGGGGAAAAACGGTAAAGCCGGCAGCAACGCCCAGAGCTGAGAGCGGCCGAAGGGCCGCACAAGCGACGCTCCACCTCCCGCAATCGATAGATCAGGCCCTGCAAAACCCGCAATCGGGCTTCGCAAGGCGTGATGCCGCCATCATAAATCTCCGGGCGAGATCATGGGCTTCCGTCATCTCGGGCGCGTTTCTCTTGAACGCGCGCTCGGCACACACCAGATCGAAGTAAGCGGATCGGCATGCCGCCGGTTCGGGAACACGGGAGGTGTGCTCCATGAATGACTATGCAGACCAGCCTGCCAATTCGGCCCAGTCGGCGCTCATCAGGCCGGATTGGACACCGGCCACAATCGCGCTGATGGTTCTCGGCTTCGTCGTCTTCTGGCCGCTCGGGCTTGCCATGCTCGGCTATATCCTGTTCGGCCGTAGGCTGCAGGGCCTGTCCTTCGCAGATGGTTCCGGCCGGCTGTTCGGAGGCCGCATGTTCCGCTCGGGCTCCTGGCGCTCAGGCGCCTGGGGTTGCGGTCGCTCGGCCCGCCGCTATGACCGGCATTTCTCCGCCGGCCCCTTTTCCAGCGGCAACATGGCCTTCGACGAATGGCGCCGCGCCGAACTGGACCGGATCGAGGAAGAACGCCGCAAGCTCGAAGAGATGCGCGACGAATTCGATGCCTATAGCCGCGAGCTTCGCCGCGCCAAGGATCAGGAAGAGTTCGACCGCTTCATGCGCCAGCGCGGCAACCGCCCCTCGGACAATGGCAATGATGCACCATCCGGTCCGGGGCAGGGCGCCTGATAGCCAGGGTTTTGACGCGAGCCTGCCGATGGAAAATCGAGGATTCACGTGAAACCTTTAGCCCTAATGATGACGGAGCCGGCACCTCAGGTGCCGGCTTTTTGCACGCCTGAAAACCAACGAATCAGTTAGAATCGCCCTATGTTCGCCCTCCTCAAAAACCTGTCCGCTTGAAGACGAAGCCGTTGCAGGCGGCCAAGCGCACGCTGGAAGTGGGCGATCGCGTCCTGCCGCTCACCGTCAAGGAGAACCGCCGCGCGACCCGCATCACGCTGCGCATCGAGCCGGGCGGAAGGGCGCTGAGCGTCACAGTCCCGGTTGGCCTGCATCGCCACGAGGTCGATGATTTTCTCGACCGGCATCAGGGCTGGCTCGCCACGAAGCTGAAGAAATTCTCGACCGACGGCGCCATTCGCGATGGCGGCTCGATCATGATCCGCGGCGTCGAACATCGAATTTCCCATTCCGGCAGCCTGCGCGGCGTCACCGAGATCGCGATCATCGATGGCGAGCCGGTGCTGAAGGTAAGTGGTCTCGAAGATCACATGGGCCGCCGCATATCCGCTTTCCTCAAGAAGGAAGCCCGCAAGGATCTCGAAGCGCTGGCGATGAAACATGCCGCCGCCATCCGCAAGCCGATCAAGTCGGTGACGATGAAGGATACCAAGAGCCGCTGGGGCTCCTGTTCCTGGGATGGCAGCCTGTCCTTTTCCTGGCGCATCGTCATGGCCCCGCCGCTGATCATCGATTATCTCGCCGCCCATGAAGTGGCGCATCTGAAAGAGATGAACCACGGTCCGCAATTCTGGGCGCTCTGCGGGCAGCTCTGCCCGTGCATGGAAGAGGCCCGCCGCTGGCTGAAACAGCACGGCTCGCAATTGCACGCACTGGATTTCAGCTGAGATTTTTCTCGCCATCTCATCCCCGCCGTCAAAACCGCGCGCATAGTTTCACTCGTCCCGCTTCGGCTACACCGGTCAGGCATCACCGGCGAGGCGGGACCGGTGATCCGGAACGCGTCGGGATGCAGGCGCTGATCCGGGGGCTGCGCAGAAAATGGTCCCCCTCCGGCCTGTGACAATGGCTGGGCGTGCGTGTGCCGCACATAACTCGCCGGGCCGTTCCCTTTCATGGGAACCGAAGAGCCGAAAGCAGACGCGGCGATGCAGAGGGACCGGAGTTGCGTGGAAAAACACACCGAACGGGGCACGTCGTGTGTCACTTATAAATTACTCAATCGAGGCACCTGACGTGTCCCGGCCGAACTTTGAAATATCGGGATCGCCAAGGGCGCAATCCGCTCTGCGTCATGAAGCCGAACCATAGTGCCGATCGCCGCAGGAAATGCGATTTGCCTCGACTCAGCCGCCTTTTCGTGTCACTTCGCAGCCATGAAAACAGACGTGAAAATTTGCGGCCTGACGACGGCGGATGCGGTCGACCTTGCGGTAGCGCGCGGCGCCACGCATATCGGCTTCATCTTCTTTGCCAAGAGCCCGCGCAATATCGCAGCCGACGCCGCAGGCGATCTGGCTGATCGCGTGCGCGGCCGGGCAAAGATCGTCGCCGTCACCGTCGATGCGGATGACGAGGAACTCGACGATATCGTCCATCTCCTGCGCCCGGATATTCTGCAGCTGCATGGTCACGAGACGCCCGAGAGGGTTCTTCACATCAAGGCGCTCTATGGCCTGCCGGTGATGAAGGTTTTCTCGGTCAAGGACGTCGATGATCTGGAGCGCGTCGATAGCTATATCGGCGTCGCCGATCGTTTTCTCTTCGATACCAAGGCCCCGAAGGGGGCAGACCTGCCGGGCGGCAACGGTGTTTCCTTCGACTGGAACGTCATGGCCTCGCTTGACGCAAGCGTGGATTACATGCTTTCCGGAGGATTGAACAAGGATAATGTCGCTTCCGCACTCGCATCCACGCGGGCAAGCGGTATCGATATATCGTCTGGCGTCGAAAGCGCGCCGGGCGTCAAGGATCTTGCAATGATCGACGCGTTCTTCGATGCGTCGCTGCAGCGAAGGCAAAGAGCGCCAAGGGAGCCAAAGCGTGAACGATACACCCAAACCCAATTCCTTCCGCTCCGGCCCTGATGAGGACGGACGTTTCGGCATTTTCGGCGGACGCTTCGTTGCCGAAACGCTGATGCCGCTGATCCTCGATCTGCAGGAAGAGTGGGACAAGGCGAAGAACGATCCGGCCTTTCAGAAAGAACTGGCCGATCTCGGCGCCCATTATGTCGGCCGCCCGAGCCCGCTCTATTTCGCTGAACGCCTCACCGAACATCTCGGCGGCGCCAAGATCTATTTCAAGCGCGAAGAGCTGAACCACACCGGTTCGCACAAGATCAACAATTGCATCGGCCAGATCCTGCTCGCCAAGCGCATGGGCAAGACCCGCATCATCGCGGAAACCGGCGCTGGCCAGCATGGCGTTGCCTCGGCAACCGTCGCTGCCCGCTTCGGCCTTCCCTGCATCGTCTATATGGGCGCGACCGATGTCGAGCGTCAGGCGCCGAACGTCTTCCGCATGAAGCTTCTGGGCGCCGAAGTGAAGGCTGTGACGGCCGGATCTGGCACGCTCAAGGATGCCATGAACGAGGCGCTGCGTGACTGGGTCACCAATGTCGACGACACCTATTACCTGATCGGCACCGCTGCGGCCCGCATCCCTATCCGGAAATGGTCCGCGACCTGCAGGCCGTCATCGGCCGCGAAGCCCGCGAGCAGATCCTGGAGGCCGAAGGCCGTCTGCCGGATCTCGTCGTTGCCGCCGTCGGCGGTGGCTCGAACGCCATCGGCATCTTCCATCCCTTCCTCGATGACGAGAGCGTCAGAATAGTCGGCGTCGAAGCCGGCGGCCACGGCCTCGACGGCAACGAGCACTGCGCCTCGATCACCGCCGGCTCGCCGGGCGTTCTGCACGGCAACCGCACCTATCTTCTGCAGGATGGCGACGGCCAGATCCTCGAGGGCCATTCGATTTCGGCCGGCCTCGATTATCCCGGCATCGGCCCGGAGCACAGCTATCTCAACGATATCGGCCGCGTCGAATATGTGCCGATCATGGATGACGAGGCGCTCGAAGCCTTCCAGCTGCTGACCCGCCTCGAAGGCATCATCCCGGCGCTCGAACCGAGCCACGCGATTGCCGAAGTCATCAAGCGTGCGCCGAAAATGGGCAAGGACCAGATCATCGTGATGAACCTCTCCGGCCGCGGAGACAAGGACATCTTCACCGTCGGCAAGATACTCGGAATGGGGCTCTGATCATGACCGCTCGTATGGACCGAAAATTCGCTGACCTGAAGGCCGAGGGCCGTCCGGCGCTCGTCACCTATTTCATGGGCGGCGATCCCGACTATCAGACCTCGCTCGACATCATGAAGTCGCTGCCGGCAGCCGGCGCAGACGTCATCGAGCTCGGCGCACCCTTTTCCGATCCGATGGCTGACGGCCCGGCGATCCAGCTCGCCGGCCAGCGCGCGCTGAAGGGCGGCCATTCGTTGGCCAAGACGATCCAGATGGTGCGCGACTTCCGCAAGGAAGACGACACGACCCCGATCGTCCTGATGGGCTATTACAACCCGATCTACATCTACGGCGTCGAAAAATTCCTCGACGAGGCGCTTGAAGCCGGTCTCGATGGCCTGATCATCGTCGACCTGCCGGCCGAGATGGATGACGAACTCTGCATCCCGGCTCGCAAGCGCGATATCAACTTCATCCGCCTGACGACGCCGACGACCGATGCCAAGCGCCTGCCGCGCGTGCTCGATAACTCGTCCGGCTTCGTCTATTACGTCTCGATGACCGGCATCACCGGTTCGGCTCTGCCGGATCCGTCGAAGATTGCCGGCGCCGTTGCCCGTATCAAGGCATCCACGGATCTGCCTGTCTGCGTCGGCTTCGGCGTCAAGACGGCCGAACACGCCCGCCTGATCGGCGCCTCTGCCGATGGCGTCGTCGTCGGCACGGCGATCGTCAACCAGGTCGCGACCTCGCTCGACAAGGATGGTCAGGCGACCGCCGATACCGTGCAGTCGGTCGTCACCTTTGTCAGCGGCCTTGCAACCGGCGTTCGCGCCGCGCGCCTTGCTGCCGCCGAATAACTGGCCCACATAAGGGCTCAAGAAGACTTTAAGACGGAGTACGCCAAGTGAACTGGATCACCAATTACGTCCGGCCGCGTATCAATTCCATGCTCGGTCGCCGCGAGGTGCCGGAAAATCTCTGGATCAAATGCCCGGAAACCGGCGAGATGGTCTTCCACAAGGATCTGGAAGACAACAAGTGGGTCATTCCCGCTTCCGGCTTCCACATGAAGATGCCGGCCAAGGCACGCCTGAAGGATCTCTTCGACGGCAATGAATACGAAGCCCTGCCGCAGCCCAAGGTCGCGCAGGATCCGCTGAAGTTCCGTGACTCGAAGCGCTATGCCGACCGCCTGAAGGATTCCAGGCTGAAGACCGAGCAGGAGGATACGATCCTCGCCGGTCTCGGCACTGTTGAAGGCCTGAGCTCGTCGCTGTCGTCCATGAGTTCAACTTCATCGGCGGCTCGCTCGGCATGGCTGCCGGCGAGGCGATCGTGAAGGCCTGCGAGCGTGCGCTGAAGGAAAAGTGCCCGCTGGTCATCTTCCCGGCTTCGGGTGGTGCCCGCATGCAGGAAGGCATCCTGTCGCTGATGCAGCTGCCGCGCACCACCGTTGCGGTCGACATGCTCCGCGAGGCAGGCCTGCCCTATATCGTCGTTCTGACCAACCCGACCACCGGTGGCGTGACCGCTTCCTACGCCATGCTGGGCGATGTCCACATTGCCGAGCCGGGCGCAGAAATCGGCTTTGCCGGCAAGCGCGTCATCGAACAGACTCTTCGCGAGAAGCTGCCGGAAGGCTTTCAGACCGCGGAATACCTGCTGGAGCACGGTATGGTCGACATGGTCGTCAAGCGCCATGACCTGCCCTCGACGCTGGCACGCATTTTGAAGATGCTCACCAAGGCTCCGGCTGAAGAGCCTGCTGCCCTGCCGGTCGCTGTCGGCGCCTGAGTTTGTACTTGAGTTCGAATTTGCCATGCGCCCGGATTTTACCCCTCGGGGCGCATGGCTTATAATACCGACGTGAATACCATTGAGAGACGGAGTGCGGGATGACGACGAAGAACGGGCCCGTGACGAGTGAAGCCGAACGCGAGATCGAGCGGCTGATGACCCTGCATCCGAAGGGGTTCGACCTCTCGCTGGAGCGCATCACGCGGCTCCTCGAAATTCTCGGCAATCCCCATCTGAAAATGCCGCCCGTCATCCACGTGGCCGGCACCAATGGCAAGGGCTCGACAACCGCGTTTTGCCGCGCACTTCTCGAAGCCGGCGGCTATGCCACCCATGTCCACACCTCTCCGCATCTCGTCAACTGGCACGAGCGCTACCGGATCGGCGTGAAGGGCGGCCGCGGCCATCTGGTCGAGGATGCCATGCTGGCAGATGTCGTGCGCCGCATCGCGGAAGCCAATGCCGGCCAGCCGATCACTGTGTTCGAGATCCTGACGGCTGCCACCTTCATGCTCTTTTCCGAACAGCCGGCCGATGCGGTCGTGCTGGAAGTCGGGCTCGGCGGCCGTTTCGATGCCACCAACGTCATCCAGAACCCGGCTGTTTCGGTCATCATGCCGATCGCACTCGATCATCAGGCCTATCTCGGCGACAAGGTGGAGCTGATCGCCGCCGAAAAGGCCGGCATCATGAAACGCCGCTGCCCGGTCGTCATCGGCGCGCAGGAATTCGATGCCGCCCGCGAAGTGCTGATCTCGACCGCCGAACGCTTGGGTTGCCCCTTTGCCGTCTACGGCCAGGATTTCTCCGCCCATGAGGAATTCGGCCGGCTCGTCTATCAGGATGAGGATGGCCTGCATGACCTGTCGCTGCCGCGTCTTCCCGGCCGCCATCAATATGCCAATGCCGCAGCCGCCATCCGCGCCGTAAAGGCTGCCGGCTTCACCGTCACCGATGAGATGATGGAAAAGGCGATGGAAACGGTCGAATGGCCGGCCCGCCTGCAAAAACTGTCGGAAGGCCGGCTTCTCCAGCATGCGCCGGAAGGCGCCGAGATCTGGCTCGACGGCGGTCATAATCCTGCCGGCGGCGAAGCGATCGCCGAAGCCATGGCCGCCTTCGAGGAGCGCCAGCCGCGGCCGCTCTATCTCATCACCGGCATGATCAACACCAAGGATCCGGTCGGCTATTTCCGTGCCTTTGCCGATCTGGCCGAGCACGTCTTCACGGTCGGCATAAGGGGGAGCGATGCGGGTCTCGATCCGGTGGTCCTGGCCGATGCCGCCTATGATGCCGGCCTCGTCGCAGAACCCGTCGGCTCCACCATCGAGGCGCTGGAGGAAATCTCCCGTCGTCAGCCGGAAGGGGCAGGCCCGCCGCGCATCCTGATCGGCGGCTCGCTCTATTCGCCGGCAATGTCTTGTCCGACAATGGCACCCCGCCAACCTGAGGTGGGCAGATCTGCCCCAACCCAACAAAAGCCCGGCTGAGCGATCAGCCGGCTTTTTGGATTCACGTGAAACGAAAATCAGGCGGCGCTGGAGATCCAGGCCGAAAGGGCGGTCTTCGGCTTGGCGCCGACCGAGATATCGGCCACTTCGCCGCCCTTGAAGATGGCGAGCGTCGGGATCGAGCGAACGCCGAACTGGGCAGCCAGTTCCGGGTTTTCGTCGATGTTGAGCTTGGCGACCTTCACCTTGCCGGCGAGTTCAGCCGAGATCTCTTCGAGGCTCGGAGCGATCATCTTGCACGGGCCGCACCATTCGGCCCAGAAATCGACGACGACGGGTTCGGCAGATTCGAGAACTTCCGCCTGGAAATTGGTAATATCGACTTTCACGGTAGCCATCGGGCTCTCCTTGACGATTCGTGTTGGGCTAAATGTGAGACCGGCAGCGACGCTTTTCAATGCCCGGCATGTGTCTTTGTCTTCTCACTTTGTTTTGAGTTCCGCAAGCGAACGAAGAAGAAGTTCTTCCCCAAGTCTCAGGATAGTCGCGCTCTCCGTATAGACGAGCACGCAGTCTATGCTTCGGCCGGGATAAAGCGGTGCCAGGATCTGCCGGTAGAGCGCCATCTGCGCCCGGTGGGTCAGCGGCGCTTCTTCCGCACTGGCGGGCGTCATCCGGTTGGTCTTGTAATCGACGATCACCACCCGGTCGTCGAGCACCGCCAGCCGGTCGATCCGGCCTGAAATCGCAAAATCCTGCCCGCCGATCGCAATCGTCCCCATGATCGAGACTTCCGCCTCGCTCTGTCCGCCATAGACCGGCTCAAGGAAGGGATGCGAAAGCACCGCCAGAACATTGCGGATCAACGCCTCGCGATGCACCGCAGGCCAGAAGCGCGCGGCCCGCTCGGCATAGCGCCGTGCGGCACCCTCGCGTTCGCCAACAGGAAAATCGACGAGCATTTGCAGCATGCGGTGGACGAGCCGGCCCTTCTGCAGCGCAAGCCCCGCCTTCTCCTTCTCGCCGAACAGGGGAGAGGTAACGATCTGGTCGTCCGCATCGTCATCGATCATCATCCGCGCGGACGGGCTGAGCGGCCGCGGCAGGGAGATCGTCGGCGGCAAGGGCCGGAAGAGGGCGGCGGGGAGGGCAGAGCCGGCCTCCGCACCATCGAACGTCGCTCCTTCGCCGCCGGAAACAGCCCCCCGCGCACCGGCCCCAGAGCCCTCGCCACCATCAACCGCGTCTTTCCCGGCACCGGACGGTTTCCGCTCGACGCTCTCGATCACCTTCGGCACCGAAGGCATCCGCCATGTCAGCCCCTGCCACTCATCGCCGGGACCGGAAAATGTCGTCTCCGTCGCCCGCTCGCCATCAAGCGCAAGCGCCGATGCGATCATCTGCTGCCAAGTGTCGGGGTTTTCGCGCACACCGCGATAGCCGCAGACGATCAGATGATCGGCCGCCCGCGTCATCCCCACATAGAGAAGCCGGCGATATTCTTCTTCGGTCGATGTCTTCAGCCGCTCGTCATCCGCTTGGGTCAAGGCATTGGAAAGTCCGCTCCCCGGCACCCATGCCGGCACTTCCTGAGCCCCGACCCGCAACAGCCGGAATTTTGGCACATGCGAGGAGACAAAGGCCTTCGAGCCGCTGTCGACGAGGAAGACCACCGGCGCCTCAAGCCCCTTCGAGGCATGCACCGTCATGATCCGCACTTCGTTGCGCCCGCCATCCTGCTCGCGCTTCACCTCGGGAGATTCCATCTCCAGCGTGGAAACGAAAGCCTGCAGGCCGGGAAGCCCGCTCGTCTCGTGATCCATCGCAAAGGTCAGGAACTCGTCGAGAATATCGCCCGCCTCGCTGCCGAGCCGGCCGAGGAATTGCTTCCGTCCGCCAAGCGGCCCGAGAATGCGGGCAAAGAGATCATGCGGGCTCAATTCCCGCGCCAGAGTGACAAGCTGCCCGAGCCTTCTCGCGGCATCGGCAAAGCGCGCCCCTTCTTCTTCGGCCAGTACCCGCAGCCGCGCCCAGACGCTCGTCTCCTCGCTGCGATAGGCGGCGATCTCGATCAGGTCCTCGTCGGTCAGGTTGAAGAGCGGGCTCTTCAGGATGGCAGAGAGCGAAAGATCGTCCTGCGGCAAAAGCAGGAACCGCCCGAGCGCCAGAAGATCCTGCACCGCGATATGGCTTGTCAGCCGCAGACGGTCGGCGCCGGCGACGGGAATGCTGGTCTTTCGCGCCTTCAAGGCCCGCGTCAGCGCATTGACGAAGGCATCGCGCTTGCGCACCAGAACCAGAATATCGCCCGGCTCGATCGGCCGGCGCAGGTTCTTTTCGATGATCGTCTCGCTGGCGATCATCTCGGCAATGCGGTTGGCGATGCGTTGTGCAAGGATCGCCGCCGGCGCCTTGTCGGGCGTCGCATCGAAGGGTGCTGTCCAATCCTCTTCCTTTTCGGCAATATCGGGGGCGATCGTCTGCCACAGATCGACGGCGCCGGGATGGCCGATACGGTTGGACCGGTGCTCCACCGGCTCCTTGCTGACGCCGCGGGCATTGGCATCGACGGAAAACACCTGGTCGACGGCGCCGAGCACATCGACGGTCGAGCGGAAGGAGAGGGGAAGCCGCACCCGGTGGAACTTCTGGCCGCTGTTGCGCACCTGTCGCTCGGTCTCGGCCCGCTCTTCCTCGAACCTCTCCGGGCGAGCACCCTGGAAGGAATAGATCGACTGCTTTTCGTCGCCCACCGCAAAGATCGTCCGGCGCACCGGCCTTGCGCTGTCGCCGGAGAAAAAGTCTTCCGCCAGCGATTTGATCACGGTCCACTGGATCGGGCTCGTATCCTGCGCCTCGTCGACGAGAATATGGTCGATACCCTGATCGAGCTTGTAATGCACCCATGCCCCGACGCGTCGCGGGTCAAAAGATCGGCGGTACGGGCGATCAGGTCTTCGAAATCGAGCAGGCTGCGGCGGCGCTTCAGCTCCTCGTAATCCTCGTTCAGCCTCTCGGCCAAGGTGAGTGCCGCTTGGTGGCCGAGAACATTTTCAAAAGCCGCAGCGGTCGCGGGCTTCAACGATATGGTTGCGCGCCTCCGTCACGGCATCGATCAGGTCCGGTGCTGCCGTCAGCATGGCTTTCGCAATGATCGAACTGTCGGCCTTCGGCTTGCCCACGCTGGTCATGAACACGCCATCGAGAATTTTGGCCCGTGCCGCCGCATCCGGTTCCCTCGCCGCAAGCCGCAGGCCATAGGCGACGTCGGTCACTTTCGAGCCGCCCTTCTGGTCGGCCAGCGACAGGAAGAGATCGAGCGTCAGCCCCTGAAGACCGGGAAGCGGCCAATAGCTTGCCGCGACCGTTTCCTCGGTCTCCGCAGCGCCGATCCCGAGCCGCTCCTTCAGCGCCGGGCCGATACCGCCATGCCTGTCCGCATGATCGGTAAACCGGCGGATTGCGGTGCGATTGGCAACGATGTCGGAGAGCAGCGTTTCCAGCCCGAATTCGTCGCCGAGATCGAGAACATGAGCAAAGGCCTCCCCCAGAGCCGCATCCTCCTCGGCCGAGGTGGCGGTCAAAAGCGAGCGCCGCGCTTCGGCAAGAAGCGTGGTCGCGGCACGATCGTCCAGCACAGAAAAATGCCCCGCGACATTGGCTTCCAGCGGAAACTGGTGCAGCAGCGCCTCGCAAAAGGCATGGATGGTCTGGATCTTCAAACCGCCCGGCGTCTCGAGCGCTTGGCAAACAGCCGCCGCGCCTCTGCAATCTTCGCCCGGTCGGGCTTGGCGCCCTCGATCGTCTCGATCCGGCCGCTCAATTCCTCGTCGGAAAGCACCGTCCATTCCGACAGGCGCTGAAGACGCGGTTCGACATTTCCGATGCCGCAGCCTTGGTATAGGTGAGGCAGAGAATGGCGGCCGGCCGGCAGCCGGCCAGCAGCAGCCGGATGACCCGCTGGGTCAGAACATGCGTCTTGCCCGAGCCGGCATTGGCCGAAACCCAGGCCGAACTGTTGGGATCGGAAGCGCGCGACTGCCGCTCGGTCGTCCAGTCGATCAGCTTCTTCGGATCGTCGCCGGAGGGCAGGGCGTCATCAATGGCGTCTATAAGGTCAAATTCGCTCATCGGATCGTCCATCATTCTTCACCGCCCTCATCCGAGCCGCCGTCATCGTCGGCGGTGGACCATTCGGCGACGCGCGCCAGATGATCGTATTCCCCGCCAAAATCCCCCTGCGCGAAGGCACCAGCCGCGAAGCAAAACCGGCCCTGTTTTCCCTGAGAGTGATGACGAAACGGGTAAGCTGTTCCATCGCCTCGCCGGCAAGGTCGAAGGCGGATTTCGTGTTGGCGCCGCGCGAAGCCTCGTTATTGACCGGCTCTGCCTTGAACCGGTCGCCCGGCCGCAGCCGGACGTAAATCAGGTTGGAAGCGGCGCGTGGCCCGACATCGCGAAACGCGCCATTGGCAAGCGCCGCGGCCTCCAGCGCCAGCTGCGGATCGAGCAGCGCACGCGCCTGCGACACGGTGGGGCTGAGCCCCGTCTTGTAGTCGATGATATCGGCCTCGCCGCTGCCCAGAATATCGATCCGGTCGGCAATGCCGGTGACGCGAATGCCCGCCTCCGGCACTTCGAACCCGGCACCGGCCTCCGTCAGCGTCTGTCGGATATCGCCGGCCCGCCGCTCTTCCCAGAGGAGGAAGCGCGCGCCACTTCGCGGAACCGCGGGCGCCAGACACGATCGATATGGGCAGGCAGAAGCTCTGCATCGAAAAGCTCTTCCGTGATCCGCTCCATCGCCTCTCGGGAAATCGGCGTGCCCGGCTTGTGGCCTTCCTTGGTGTAGCGCTCGATAATGGCATGATAGAGCGTGCCGCGCTCGGAGGCGCCGGGATCGCGGTTGAACGGATCGACCGGATCGAGCTTGAGGATCCGCCGTGCATGGATCGCATAGGGGTCGCGGCGCAGTTTTCCCACTTCACTGAAGGAATAGCGGGTGGCTGCAGCTCGGCCGCAGGCGTCGGGGCAGGGCGCTTGGCCATCTCTTGGCGCGCGCCGCTATCGATGGCCCCCGCCCAGAGGCGGAACTTTTCGCCCCGTTCGGCAAGCTGCCGTTCGAAATCCTGGCCACCCAGTGCCAAGAGCCGCTGCAGCCAGCGCGACGCGACCGTCGGCGTCGAACCCTGACGCATGGAGCGCGACAGGATCAGTTTCGGATTGCCGCAGGCCATCTGGAAATCATGCGCCACCTGGCCGATCTGCCGTTCCGGCGGCTCCAGCCCCATATCGCCTTTCATCGAGCGCGACAGGAACGGGTTATTGACCGTCTGGCCGGGCCAGGATCCCTCGTTCAGCCCGCCGATAATCATCGTATCGACGCGCTGCAAACGCGCTTCCAGCGTCCCGAAAATGAAGACGCGCGGATTGGAGAGCGAGCGCGGCTTCACCGCTTCGCCCGTCGTCAGCGCCATGACGATATCGATCCATTGCGGCCCGTCGGCCTCCATCTGGCCTTCGGTCGCGATGATTTCGGCAAGAAGCGACGAAAGCCGCTCGCCCGCCCCGCCGGACCAGAGCAGCGCCAGATCGCCCCGCTCGTCCACACAGAGCGCCTCGAGAACCCGGCCGGTGCGGGTCGCCCAGTCGGTCAGCGGCAACCGGGTGGAAAAGCCGCGCTCGCCCGGCGCCGTTCGCACCAGCATGCCGACCAGCGGCTCGACGGCGCGGGTGATCCGGCCTGCGAGATCCTTGGCCGCCTCGATCGCACCTTCCGGCAGCGATTGCCGCCAGCGCGGCATGTGCCGGTCCTTCTCGTGTTCGGCAAGCCGTTCTTCCAGCACCGGCTCCAGCAGCGAAATATCCATCTCGCCGACGCCACCGCGCAGCGCCAGCACCTCCAGCGCCTCGACGGCGGCGATATAATCCGCCTCGGTCAGCCCGCAGCGCACCAGCGGATGTTTCAACAGCCCGACGATCGCCACCGGATCGCCCGGCCTCAAGCTCGCTTCGAGCAGCAGCTGCACCAGCCCGCCCTGCGGCGTGCCGGAAAGCGGCGCACCGGCGGTATCGTCGGCGAGAATGCCGAAACGCGCCAGCTCCGCCGTCACGCGTCTGGCGAGCGCACGGTCGGGGGTAATCAGGGCGGCGCGGGCCTGTCCGCCGCTTTCGCCCGGCTCCTCCAGCGCGAGACGCAGCGCGATGGATATCGCAACCGCTTCCTCGCGCTCGTTGGCAGCCTTGATCAGGCTCACATCGGCAAAGGCGGAATGAAGCTCTGCCGGATCGTGATCCTGCCGCCAGCGCGTCCAGCCATCGGTTGCCGCGGCCGGCACCAGTGCCTGCGAAAATGTCTCGGCGCGAAAATCCATGGCCTCTGAAACGGTGGCCAGCGAAACGACCTCGTCGCGATCGACGCCCATCTTTTTCATCAACCGGTGCAGACCGAATTGTGGATGACTGCGGCTTGCCGGGTCCGGCCGGGCAAGAAAGCCGTCATCTTCCAGCATCGCCCATTGCTCGGCAGGCATGCTGAGGTCGAGGCCCGGCAGCACGACAGTGCCATTCTCAAGATCGGCGATCGCGGCAATCAGATCGGCAGCCGCCGGCACCGAACCGGTGGAGCCGGCAACGATAACCGGGCCGCGATGATCCTTGGCCATGATCCGCCGCATCTCGCCGCGCAGGATCGCTGCCCGATGACGGGCAGGGGAAGAGCGGCGCAGCTCTTCCAATCGTGCCGGCCAGAAGGCGCTGGCGATTTTCAGGAACTCTGCAGTCAGCTGCCACCAGAGCGCATGTTCGCCGGTCTGCAGATTGTCGAGATCGCTCCAGTCTCGCTCTTCTGTTTCGATGGAGTCGATGAGTTCGGCCAGCGCCCGTGCCAGCCACACGGCATCGGCCGGGCTTGCGGGGGCGACCAGCGGGCTTTCGGTATGGATATCGAGCACGACCTTCGGCAGCTGGTTGCGCCAGGCAAGGATCAGCCGTCCGAGTTCCAGAAGCCGCGACGTCCCGCCGATCGGCAGTGCCAGATCCATCTCTTCCGGTGCGACGAGATCGAAATAGCCGCTGTCGTCATCGGTTTCGCCGAGCGGCCGGATGACGGGAAGAATGGCCGAACGGCCACCGAGAAGCTCGACGAATTCCGAGCGCAGCACGCGCGCCGAACGCCGCGTCGGCACGAAAATGGTGACGGTCGAGAGCGACAGCGCATCGTCTGGATCATAGCGGAAGGTATCGTTCAGCCGCCCGTCGAGCAGGGCCGCCGCCAGCGTCTTCAGGAAGGGCGCTCCGGGCGGAATGGAAAAGATCCGCTTGTGCCGAACCATAGCGTCTGCCTTTCGGTTTGCTGTCATTGCTGCGAGAGGGCGCAGCTGTCTTGCCGTCGATTTGGGCGGCAGTGATTATCGCCGATGCCGGGCAATCACCGCTTCTGCCTGCGGCAGCGCCTCGGGCGTGCCAACGGTGATCCATTCGCCGGTCATCATCATGCCGAAGAGCCGTCCTCTGGCAATTGCCTTGTCGAAATAGATATTGATGTTGAAGGCATCATCCGGCGCGTCGTCGAGAAATTCCGGCTTCATCGCAAAGGCGCCGGCATAGACGACCGGGTTGGACTGGTCGTCGCGAAAGCGCGTCAGCTTTCCATCAGGCCCGATGCTGAAATCATTGACATTGTTATGCCCGGTCGTGTGTTCGATCCGCACGCAGAGCATGGCCATGTCCATCGTCTGCGGGTCGAAGAAGGCGGCGAGCTTTTCCAGATTGCCCGGTTCGCCGGGCGTCTCACCCACCCAGAAGAGATCGGCATTCATCACGAATATTGTGTCGCGGCCAAGCTGCGTCAGGCCTTTGACGATCCCGCCGCCATTGTTCATCAGCCCGTCGCGCTCGTCGGAAATCAGGATGTCGAGGCCATCATAGGATTTCAGATGCGCTTCCATCTGGTCGGCGAAATGGTGGACATTGACCACCGCCCGCTCGACGCCGGCTTCCTTAAGCGCATCCAGCGTATAGTCGATCATCGGCTTGCCGGCGACCGGAACGAGCGGCTTCGGCATCGTATTGGTGATCGGCCGCAACCGGGTGCCGAGACCAGCGGCAAGCACCATGGCGTCTTTGATTGTCATCGGTGGCGCAACTTATGATTCGCGAAACTCTATACCAGCCGTCTCGCACCATTCGCGCAAGGGGGCAAGCGCCGGGTGGGCAAGCGCGGTCTGCAGGTTTCTGAGCGTCCGCGGCATGTGCTTCATGTAAGAGGGCTTGCCGTCGCGTTGCTTCAATCGCACCCAGAGGCCGGCCAGCTTGCAATTGCGCTGCGCCGCCATGATCGCAAAGGCCTTTTCGAACTTTTGCTCGTCGAAATCGGGCGAGTTGCGGCGAAGCGTCAGATAATTCGCCATCATGTCGCGGGCGAGATCGTCGGGAATATCGACGCGGGCATCCTGGATCAGCGACGCCAGATCATAGGCGGTCGGGCCGATCATCGCGTCCTGGAAATCGATGAGGCCGACCTGCCGCACACCCTGTTCGCCGTCCTGCCAGATGACATTCGGCGAATGCAGGTCGCGCAGGAGAATATGCTTTTCCGCATCGGCAAGCTCGCCGATCAGCCCGTCCCAGATGGCGAGATAGGCCTGCCGCTCGTCTTCGCCGGCTTGTTCGCCGCGCTTCCACGGCAGATGCCAGTCGATGAGGAGGCGCGCCTCCATCTTCATCGCGGTCGGATCGAAATCCGGGATGTTATGCGGGCCGAGCGGCCGGATATTGCCGCGCACCGGAAGCTCGCGCGCATCGTCTGGCCGTGGAGAAAGGCAAGGCAGGCGGCGGTCTCGCGATAGCGGGCCGCGATCGGCTGACCGTCCTCATCGAGAATGCCGTCGGAACCGAGATCCTCGATCAGAAGAATGCCGCCTCGTAGTTCACGTGAAACACTTTTGGCGCAACGAGGCCGATGCCGAGGAGATAATCGGAAATCGCCACGAAGGGGCGGGCGTCTTCGGCGAGATGCGCCACTTTCGGATAGGGCTTGCCGTCGAGCACCGCCGGCCCTTCGGGAAGCGGTGGCCAATCCATCAGGATCAGCGTCGAGCCGTCTGCGGCATGGATTTTCTCATAGGCCCGCGTCGAGGCATCGCCGGTGAGAAAACGGCGTTTTGCATCGCCAAACCCATGCGCGGAAAGAAAGTCGCGGATGGCAAGCACGCGGCGGATGCGTTTGATCTTACCCCCATCGGCGGTGATCGTCGCTTTCCGGCCCATGCCGTCATGTTCGAGGCTGAGCGTGATGCTGTTGGCGGGCAGAAGCTCGTCGGCCATTTCGGGCCATTCGACGAGGCAGATGCCGTTGGTCAAAGCCTCGTCGAAGCCGAGTTCGTCGAGTTCGGATGCATCCGCCAGCCGGTAGAGATCGAAATGGGCGGCGGGAATGCGCAGCTCATAGACCTGCACCAGCGTGAATGTCGGGCTCGGCACTTCGAGATCCGGATCGTCGGCCAGCGCCCTTAGAAGCGCGCGCGCCAGCGTCGATTTGCCGGCACCGAGATCGCCCGAGAGCGCCAGACAGTCACCGATACCGAGCGCCAGCGCCAGATCCTCGCCGAGCCTGATGGTCTCGGCCTCACCCTTGAGATCGACGGTGAGGGCGGAACGTTCTGTCATTCGGCAGCGACGGAATGGGCGCCCTGG
Organism: Shinella sp. UYSO24; assembly: GCA_902167985.1. Taxonomy (GTDB): domain Bacteria; phylum Pseudomonadota; class Alphaproteobacteria; order Rhizobiales; family Rhizobiaceae; genus Neorhizobium. The sequence continues at coordinate 100,467 of CABHNZ010000011.1, read as the reverse complement.
CCGCTTGGAATGCGGCAGGTGACGGTGGTTCCTTCGCCGGCGCGGCTATCGATGCTGACCTCGCCGTGATGCAGGGTGACGAAACTCTCGACGATCGACAGGCCGAGGCCCGCACCGCTGCGCTTGCCGCCCTTGGAGTTGGACGAGAAGCGGTCGAAAACCGTCTTCAGCATCTCGGCCGGAATGCCCGGACCCCGGTCGCGCACGGAGAAGAACACATCCGTCTCGTTGCGGCGGCAATCCAGCGTGATCATCGAGCCCTCGGGCGCGAAATTCGCCGCATTGGTCAGGAGCTTGAGCAGGATCTGCTTCAGCCGCTGCTGGTCCGCGACGATCGCGCCGAGCCCGCTCGGAGCGGTGATCTCCAGCGTCACGCCGTTTTCCTGCAGCCGGTCGGCGATCTGCATGGAAACGTCGTCGATCAGATCATCGACCGACATTTCCGAATATTGCAGTTCCATGATGCCGGCATCGACGGTCGCAAGATCCAGAATGTCGTTGACGATGGTCAGCAGCACCGAGGACGAGGTGGAGATATGGTCGATATACTCCGCCTGCCGCTCGTTGAGCGTGCCGAGACCCGGCGTCTTCAACAGATCCGTAAAGCCGATGATATTGGTGAGCGGCGAGCGCAGCTCGTAGGAAACATGCTGGACGAAATCGTTCTTGATCTCGTCGGCCTTCTGCAAGGCCTCGTTCTTTTCCTTGAGCGCCCGTTCGGCGCGCGCGCTGGCCGTCATGTCGACGAAGGTCAGCATCGTCTGCGCATTCGGCAGCGGCGTCACGGCATAATCGAGGATGAGACCGGAATAGAGTTCGAACGTGCCCTGCAGCGAAGGGCGCTCGTCGTCGAAGGCGGTCAGCATCTGGCCGAAACGGCGCCAGCCATCCGGCTTGTCGTAGGAAGGCGCGCAGGCGGCCTCGATCGCCTTGATATGGGTCTCGGGCTTGGCCTGTTCGGCGGTAATGCCCCAGAGCGCCCTGAAGGCCGGGTTGGATAGCCGGATGCGGCCATCCGGGCCGAACACGGCGACACCTTCGGACAGGTGGTCGATCGTCTCGCCCTGAACCTGTACCAGCGTATTGTAGCGGGTTTCGAGATCCACCTGTTCGGTGAGATTTTCGAACACCCAGGTCGCGCCGCCCTGCGGATGCGCCGTGGCGATCACCCGGAGCGTCTGCCCGTTCGGCAGATGCCAGACATCGGTTCTGGTATCGAGCGACTGGTAGATGGCAAGCGCGCCATCCTTCCAGCTGCGCCAGTTCAGCTGTTCCGGCAATTTGCCATTGGCGCGCAGCTTGTCGAGAAGCTCGCTATGGTCGGGATGCGACTCGAGGAATGGCAGGGAGAAATCCCACAGCTGCACGAAGGCCTGGTTATAGAATTGCAGGCGGCGCTTGCCGTCGAAGATCGCAACCGGCGTCGCCAGATGGTCGAGCGTTTCTGCGTGGCTCTTCAGCGTGCGCTTCAGCTCTTCGCGGATCATGTCCGCTTCCGAAACGTCGATCGCCATGCCGATCGTGCCGCCGGGCGTCACCACGTCGACGACATCGAACATCGCGCGGTCGCCGCGCGTTACGGTCGAGATCCGGTCATGGAAGGGCGACATGGCGGTGGCCGTCGCCTTGATCTTTTCGCGGGCGATCGTGCCGAGGAATTCGCGTCCCTCCGCCACGGCCTTTTCAGGATTGGCCGCGTCCACGGCATCGCCATAGGCGTGGTTGACCCAGGCAAGCTTGCCCTGTCCGTCGCGCTGCCAGACCGGCTGGTCGACGGCGTCGAGCAGCGACTGGAACATCGAGATCGAATGGGTCAGCCGCTCGCGCTCGATCTTCAATTCGGCGAGTTCGGCGCGCAGGTTGTTGAGCGCGATGAAGCGCACGAAGGCCTTGCCGCCGGAAACCCGGCCCTGCACTTCGAGGATCTCGTCGCGATGGGTCTCGACCACCATGTCGAAGCTGCGTGCTTCGCTGCGCAGATGCTCGATCGCGTGTTCGAGCGGACCGGCCGACGAGGGGCGCAGCCAGCGGCCGAAGGCGAGGAAATCGCGATCGTCCTGCGGCGCGCCGGTTTCCGGCGGCAATTGTCCGAGCAGTTCCGGCCGTGCCTCAAGCCGCGACTGGCCACCTTCCCAGATGACGATCCGGCGGTTCTTGTCCGCGATCAGTGCCTGGTATTTGGAAATCTTCTGGTTGGCATCGGAAAGCGCGCTGCGCATTTCCTTGCTCTGCACTTCGATATTGCCCTTCTGGCGCACCAGCCAGACGGCAGCGAGAAGCGCTGCACCGAGCGCACCGACGACCAGCGAGGCCACGGCGACTTCTGCCGAGGTGAACAGCTTTGCGCTGTGTCCGCCTGCATGCATTCCGGCCTGAACACCCGTCTGGGCAAAGGCCGGATAAGCCGCTGCCGCAACGAAGCCGCCCGTCAGGGCGCAGCTCGAAAGCCGGGTTCCCGAAAGGAGCTTGCCCGAAAGCCAGCCGCCCATGAAGGCGAGGACACGGCTACGCCGTCCCGCCACCTGCCGCACAGGCTTTTCCCGGCTGGCCGAAGTCTCTCCTTCGATACCACCGCAATATGGATCGGCCTGCTCGTGCAGGCTCGTTTTTTACCGACATGACCGGTCTGTCTCCGTCCAATTGCCGCTCATCGACAAGACATACCATTCGTACCTTGCCCCGAGCCGGTACGAATCAAGTGAGAAAACAATACCCGGCAGGCATTTTGCGGGAAGGGTTTTGGCCAAAAAAGAGGCCGCAGCCTTTGTCAAGGCTGCGGCCACAAGATGTTGTGGATTAACCGGCTAGGGATTAGTAGCGGTAGTGTTCCGCCTTGAACGGACCCTGCTGCGGCACGCCGATATAGGCGGCCTGCTCTTCGGAAAGCTGCGACAGCTTCACGCCGAGCTTGGCGAGGTGCAGGCGGGCAACCTTCTCGTCGAGGTGCTTCGGCAGGATGTAGACGTCGTTCTTGTACTCGCCTTCCTTGGTGAAGAGCTCGATCTGCGCCAGGGTCTGGTTGGTGAACGAGGCGGACATCACGAAGGACGGGTGGCCGGTGGCGTTGCCGAGGTTGAGCAGACGACCTTCCGACAGGAGGATCATGCGGTTGCCCTTCGGGAACTCGATGATATCGACCTGCGGCTTGACGTTGGTCCACTTGAGGTTCTTCAGAGCCGCAACCTGGATCTCGTTGTCGAAATGGCCGATATTGCCGACGATCGCCATGTCCTTCATCTCGCGCATATGCTCGATGCGGATGACGTCCTTGTTGCCGGTCGTGGTGATGAAGATGTCTGCCGAGGAGACGACGTCTTCGAGTGCGACGACTTCAAAACCGTCCATGGCGGCCTGAAGCGCGCAGATCGGGTCGACTTCCGTGACCTTGACGCGGGCGCGCGCCTGGAGCGAAGCGGCCGAGCCCTTGCCCACGTCGCCGTAACCGCAGACGACGGCAACCTTGCCGGCCATCATCACGTCGGTGCCGCGGCGAATGCCGTCGACCAGTGATTCCTTGCAGCCATACTTGTTGTCGAACTTCGACTTGGTGACCGAGTCGTTGACGTTGATCGCCGGGAAGGGGAGGAGGCCCTTCTTGGAGAGTTCGTAGAGGCGGTGAACGCCTGTCGTCGTCTCTTCGGTCACGCCCTTGATGGAATCGCGCTGCTTGGTGAACCAGCCCGGCGAAGCTTCGAGGCGCTTCTTGATCTGCGCGAACAGGATCTCTTCCTCTTCCGAACCGGGGTTCGAGAGAACGTCCTCACCGGCTTCGGCGCGGGCGCGAGCAGGATGTACATGGTGGCATCGCCGCCATCGTCGAGGATCATGTTGGAGGAGCCGCCATCGGCCCACTGGAAGATCTTGTCGGTATATTCCCAGTATTCGGTGAGGCTCTCACCCTTGATCGCGAAAACCGGAATGCCGGCAGCAGCGATGGCAGCAGCAGCATGGTCCTGCGTCGAGAAGATGTTGCAGGATGCCCAACGGATATCGGCGCCGAGTTCCTTCAGCGTCTCGATCAGAACCGCCGTCTGGATCGTCATGTGCAGCGAGCCGGAAATGCGTGCGCCCTTGAGCGGCTTGGAGGTGCCGAACTCTTCGCGGCAGGCCATCAGGCCCGGCATTTCGGTTTCGGCAATGTCGAGCTCCTTGCGGCCGTAGGCGGCAAGGTTGATGTCGGCTACGACGTAATCCTTCTCGGTGCTCATTAAGATCTCCAGTCGAGTTTGATCGGAGATAGACGGCACGGAAAAGCATGTCCGGCAGCCTATCGGGTTGGCCTGCGGTGTAGCAGGCTTCGCCGAAACTGGCAACCAGCACATAAAGAAGTCTTTATATCTTTATATCCGGGTGGAGAAAGGATCAGGCTTCTTCGCCGAACTTGTCGGCGACGAGCCTTTCGAGCGCATCGAGCGCTTCCGTCGCCTGGTTGCCGGTGGCGGCAACCGTGATCGAACAGCCGGTGGAGGCAGCCAGCATCATCAGGCCCATGATCGACGTGCCGCCGACGGTGGTGCCGTCCTTGGAAACGGTGATCGTCGCATCGAAGGTTTCCACCATCGTCACGAACTTGGCGGATGCGCGGGCATGCAGGCCGCGCTTGTTGACGATGAGGAAGTCACGGGAGAGGTCGGACGACATCAGGCTCGTTTCTCGCTTGCCGCTCTCACTTGCCGCTGAGGACGCGGCTGGCGACGTTGATGTATTTGCGTCCGGCCTCGGAGGCCTCGGCAAGCGCGCGTTCCATATTGTTGTCGCTGCGCACGCCGGCAAGCTTGATCAGCATCGGCAGGTTCATGCCGGCGATCACTTCGGTCTTGCCGTTTTCCATGACCGAGATCGACAGGTTGGAAGGCGTTCCACCGAACATGTCGGTGAGGATGATGACGCCATGGCCGTCATTGGCGCTTTCCACCGCGTTGACGATATCCTGCCGTCTCTGGTCCATATCGTCTTCGGGGCCGATCGATACGGTCTCGATAAATTTCTGAGGTCCAACGACATGCTCTACCGCATGTCGAAACTCCTCAGCCAGCTTGCCATGAGTGACAAGCACAATTCCGATCATGTAAACTGCCCCCTGCTATGGAAACGCGCGGGCATATCGCATCGCAATAAACCCGTCCAGCGGTGGGAAGCCATCTTCGCCAGATAGATCTGAAGTTCAAGTTAAAAATGGGCCGCAACACCGCTCAAAACGGCGGATAGGCCTTCATGAAGGGGGCAAGAGCCCCGATCCAGCCGATTGGGTCGGGCACGACGGGCGCCATGCGGATCATCGGCAGCGACAGGTCCCGCGACAGCGAAAACCGTTCGTTTTCAGGCGGAAGCCGCTCGCAGTCGGCCAGATCGACGAGCTGGATGACCAGATCGATCGAGGCGCTTTCAAGACTGTCGACGGTCACGATGCCGCTACCGCGCAGCTCGATCAAACCTGCAATGGCAGAGGGGCGTTCCGCGATCACACGGCCGTTATCGATACGGATAAAGATCTGGTCGTCTGCGATCAGCCATGCCTCGGCGCCGAGCCGCTTCGCCTGCGACAGGCAGGAGAAGGCCAGCATCGACTTTCCCGATCCCGACGCCCGACGAACATCAGGCCCCGTCCGTTGATCGTGATGGCGGTCGCATGGAGATTGCGCCGCGCTCCGGCGCCGATGACGGGATCGTCTGCGCCGCCGCCGCTCATCTCGTCCTCATGCGGTTTCGCCGGCAGGCAGCGACAGCACGAAGCGGGCGCCGGTAAGGTCGCCGGTCTTCGCATCCACCATGTTTTCCGCCTTCAGCGAGCCGCCATGCGCCTCGGCGATCTGCCGGCTGATGGAGAGGCCGAGACCGGAATTCTGGCCAAAGCTCTCGCCATCCGGGCGGTCCGTATAGAAGCGCTCGAAAATGCGGTCGATATTTTCCGCCTGGATGCCCGGCCCGTTATCTTCCACCGTCACGACGACACGGTCCTTGATCCGCGACAGATGGATGGCAAGCCGTCCGCCGGTCTTCGGCACGAAGGAGCGGGCATTCTCGATCAGGTTGGTGATGATCTGGCCAAGGCGCAGGTCATGGCCGTTGACGAAATAGGCGGCCTTGTGGGTGCCCTTGGCATCGATCTTCAGGTCGATCTCGACGGGCTTGCGGCCGCTGCGGATCTGCTTGGAAATATCGACGAGATTGCCGAGCAGCGTCTCGATATCGACCGGCGCCGAATCCGAACGGGCAAGCTCGGCATCAAGCCGGGAGGCATCGGAAATATCGCTGATCAGCCGGTCGAGGCGGCGCACGTCATGGAAGATGATCTCGGTGAGCCGCTGCTTGGACTCTTCCGATTTTGCGAGCGGCAGCGTCTCGACTGCGCTTCTGAGCGAGGTGAGCGGGTTTTTCAGCTCGTGGCTCACGTCCGCGGCAAAGCTCTCGATCGCATCGATCCGGTCGTAGAGCGCATTCGTCATGTCGCGCACGGCAATCGAAAGGTTGCCGATCTCATCCTGGCGATAGGAGAAATCCGGGATTTCCTCGCGCTGCTTGGCGCCGCGCCGCACGCGGATCGCAGCGGCAGAGAGCCGCCGCAGCGGATTGGCGATGGTCGATGACAGAAGCAACGAGAGCAGAATATTGACGAGCGTCGCCACGCCGAAGACGCGCATGATGGCAAGCCGCTCCGCATGGACGATCTTGTCGATATCGCCGGCTTGCGTGGAAAGAAGCAGCACGCCGAGCACGGCGCGGAAGCGCTGCACGGGCACGGCCACCGAAACGATCAGCTCGCCGCGATCGGTGATGCGCACGACGGCGCCGCGCACGCCGGTCAGCGCATTCATCACTTCCGGATAGATCGAGCCGTCGCCGCCCGGCGCTTCCTTGTAGATCGGCAGGTTGCCGGGCTGCAGCAGCCGGTTGAACAGGCCGGCGAACCACTCGCTCCAGGTCTGGCTCTCGTTCTCGATCGGCGGTAGGTCGTAGCGCAGCACCTGGCCGCGCGAATAGAGATGCCGTGAATCGAGCAGCAGATTGGCATCCGCATCGAAGAGCCGCGCGCGCGTATGCGTCGGCGAGATGAGGCGGCGAAGCACGGGCGCGACGCGTTCCGGGTCGATCGGGAAATCCAGATCCTCGTCGCTCGGCGCTGGCGTGATGCTCTGGCCGGCCTGCAGTTCGAGCAGTTTCTGCGGATCGATGGTGATCGAATTGGTATCGACCGAGGCCGATGCGGAGATCGCGCCGGAAATGATTCGCCCTGGGTCAGCAGGCTTTCCACGCGCGCATCGATCAGCCCCTCGCGGAACTGGTTGAGATAGAGAATGCCCGCGACCAGAACCACGGTCGCCGCCATGTTGAAGAACAGGATGCGGCGCGTCAGACTGGAAAACACCGCATGGCCGAAGACGCGGCGGATCAGCGTGAAGGGACGCGACCAGAAACGCCGCGCCGAGCGCCGGGAGGCGCCGCCCGTCTGCCGTTCAACGATCTCGGTGTCGAGCATTCGATCTGCCACATGCAGTCCTTCCACGCCGCCAGCTTACCGCCGGGCCGGACGCGGCTTCAAGTTAACCTTTGGCAACCCGCCGATGGGCTTTTGCTCCTGTCGGGTGCCAAAGGCAATTCACGATGATCAGGCAGCCTCGCGGAAGCGATAGCCGACGCCATAGAGCGTCTCGATCATGTCGAAGTCATTGTCGACCATCTTGAACTTCTTGCGCAGCCGCTTGATGTGGCTGTCGATCGTCCGGTCGTCCACATAGACCTGCTCGTCATAGGCGGCGTCCATCAGGGCGTCGCGGCTTTTGACCACGCCGGGGCGCTGCGCCAGCGAATGCAGGATGAGGAATTCCGTCACCGTCAGCGTCACGGCCTCGCCGCGCCATGTGCAGGTGTGGCGCTCCTGGTCCATCAGCAGCTGGCCACGTTCCAGCGTCCGGGCCGCCTGCGGCTGGTCCGTCGCCGTCTTGACGGCGGCCTGTGCATCGCGGGCACCCGAACGGCGCAGGATCGCCTTGACGCGCTCTACCAGAAGCCGCTGCGAGAACGGCTTGGTGATGAAGTCGTCGGCGCCCATCTTCAGGCCGAACAGTTCGTCGATTTCCTCGTCCTTGGAGGTGAGGAAGATCACCGGCAGGTCGGACTTCTGCCTGAGGCGCCGCAGAAGCTCCATGCCGTCCATGCGCGGCATCTTGATATCGAAAATCGCCAGATGCGGCGGGCGGGCGACAAGTCCGTCGAGTGCGGAGGCGCCGTCCGTATAGGTCTCGACCTTGTATCCTTCAGCCTCAAGCGCGATCGACACCGAGGTGAGGATATTGCGGTCGTCGTCTACGAGCGCGATTGTCTGCATGCTCTCCGTCTCCATAACCATCTATGCGCATCTCCTGGATTTTCCCCAGCCAGATCAGCCACAAGATGCGCTTCTTGAGTATAAAGGTGGAACAAATTGTGGCAAAGCGAAAAGGCGGCAAGGCTTTCGGGCCGATTTCCGTCATTTGCACCGAGGAAGGACGAATCCGCCAAACCTCTTGGACGAAAAAGGTCGCTAAACCGATTTAAATAGAAATAGATTTTTTTAAATCGATTAAATACCTGATATTATTACGCTATTCTGAGTTTCCTCTTGCCGTTTTAAAATTCTGACACTACGTTGCCCGCCAGTTCAACGTGAGAAGAAGGAGTGCGCGCATGGAGGAGTTTGGACTTCACAACCCGAAAAACGGGCTATCGGCGATCGGTCTCGGAGAGGTATCGCGCGTACATTACAACCTTTCCGAGGTGGAGCTTTACGAAGAAGCGATTCGCCGTGGTGAAGCCGATCTGACCGCCGATGGCGCTCTTCGGGCAATCACCGGCCAGCACACCGGCCGTTCGCCCAAGGACAAGTTCGTCGTTCGCGACGAGACGACCGAAGGCAAGATCTGGTGGGACAACAACAAGCCGCTGTCGCGCGAGCATTTCGAGATCCTTCACAAGGACATGCTCGCCCATGCCGCCGGAAAGACGCTCTATGTCCAGGATCTCGTCGGCGGTGCCGATGCCGCCAATGCGCTGCCGACCCGCGTCGTCACCGAGCTTGCCTGGCACGCCCTCTTCATCCGCAACCTTCTGATCCGCCCGAAGCGCGACACGCTCGACGGCTTCGAGCAGAAGCTGACGATCATCAACCTGCCGAGCTTCAAGGCTGATCCGGCCCGCCATGGCTGCCGCACGGAAACCGTCATCGCCTGCGATCTGGCAAACGGCCTCGTCCTCATCGGCGGCACGTCCTATGCCGGCGAGAACAAGAAGTCCGTCTTCACGGTTCTGAACTACCTCCTGCCGGAAAACGGCGTCATGCCGATGCATTGCTCGGCCAATGTCGGCGAAGAAGGCGATACCGCGATCTTCTTCGGCCTCTCGGGCACCGGCAAGACGACGCTTTCGGCCGATCCGACCCGCACCCTGATCGGCGATGACGAGCATGGCTGGGGCAAGACCGGCGTCTTCAATTTCGAAGGCGGCTGCTATGCCAAGGCAATCAAGCTCTCGGCCGAAGCCGAGCCGGAAATCTATGCCGCGACCCGCCGCTTCGGCACGGTTCTGGAAACGTCGTTCTCGACGAAAACCGCGTGCCGGATTTTGACGACAACTCGCTGACGGAAAACACCCGTAGCGCCTATCCGCTGCATTTCATTCCGAACGCCTCGGAAACCGGCCTTGCGCCGCATCCGAAGACGATCATCATGCTGACCGCCGATGCCTTCGGCGTCATGCCGCCGATCGCCAAGCTGACGCCGGAACAGGCCATGTACCACTTCCTGTCCGGCTACACCGCCAAGGTTGCCGGCACGGAAAAGGGCGTGACCGAACCGGAAGCGACCTTCTCGACCTGCTTCGGCGCCCCCTTCATGCCGCGTCATCCGGCGGAATACGGCAACCTGCTGAAGCAACTGATTGCCGAGCATGGCGTCGATTGCTGGCTGGTCAATACCGGCTGGACCGGCGGCGCTATGGCACCGGCCGTCGCATGCCGATCAAGGCCACCCGTGCGCTTCTCGGCGAAGCGCTGAGCGGCCGCCTCAACGGCGTCGAGTTCCGCACCGATGCGAATTTCGGCTTTGCGGTTCCGGTCGCAGTCGAAGGCGTCGAGCAGGCGATCCTCGATCCGCGCTCCACCTGGAGCGATGCGGCCGCCTATGATGCACAGGCCGACAAGCTGGTGAAGATGTTCATCACCAACTTCGAGAAGTTCGAAAGCCATGTGGACAGCAAGGTCCGCGACGCGGCCCCCGGCCTTCTCGTCGCTGCCGAGTGAATGGTCCGAGTAATCGATAGGGTCGCAACCTCAAGGTTGTGATTCACGTGGAACCGCCGACGGGGTTTTGCCTTGCCGGCGGTTTTCTTTTGCGCGCCTTTATGGGAAAGATGCCGGCCTCAAGGGACATTTAGACACGCCATGGCCGCCAATCCTCTCGTCATCAACAGCCGCATCACGATCGCCGCCTGGGAGATGACGGAACAGTTCGTGCTGGCCGGCGGCCCCGGCGGGCAGAATGTCAACAAGGTCTCGACGGCCGTCCAGCTTTTCTACGATATCGCCAATTCCCCGTCGCTGACCGACAGGGTGAAGGAAAACGCTATCCGTCTTGCCGGCCGCAAGGTCTCCAAGGATGGCGTGCTGATGATCGAGGCCAATCGCTCGCGCAGCCAGGAGCGCAACCGCGAGGAAGCGCGCGAGAGATTGAAGGAACTGATCCTTGAAGCGGCCAAGCCGCCACCGCCGCCGCGCCGCGCCACCAAGCCGACCAAGGGCTCCGTCGAGCGCCGGCTGAAGGCGAAATCCGGCCGCTCCGAGGTCAAGAAGATGCGCGGCAAACCGTCCGGCGATTGAGAGATCATCCGAGAGGGACGAAAGGGGAGGGACATGGCGACGCTTCTGAACGGCATCCGGCACTTACCCGGCTATCTCGATCGGCCCGCACAGGAGCGCCTTGTCGAAGCGATCCGCGCCGTCGTGGCGGATGCACCACTTTACGTGCCGGCCATGCCCGGCACCGGCAAGCCCATGTCGGTCAAGATGACCAATTGCGGCGCGCTAGGCTGGATGACCGACAAGGAGCGCGGCTACCGCTATCAGCCGACCCATCCCTTCACCGGCAAACCCTGGCCGCCGATCCCGGTCGAACTCATTGATCTCTGGCAGAGCCTTGCCGGCTATCCGAAGCCGCCCGAGGCCTGCCTCGTCAATTTCTATTCCGACGATGCGAAAATGGGCCTGCATCAGGATCGCGACGAGAACGATCTTCAGGCGCCGGTTCTCTCCATCTCGCTCGGCAATACCTGCCTCTTCCGCGTCGGCGGGCTGGACCGCAAGGACGGCACCGGCTCCTTCCGCCTGTCGAGCGGCGATGTGGTCATCCTCGGCGGGGAGGGGAGGCTGGCGTTTCACGGGGTAGACCGCATCTACCCCGGCACCTCGACGCTTCTGAAGAATGGCGGGCGCATAAACCTCACCTTAAGGCGCGTCACCTAACCATCGGCCAAAGCATGGTGGATGGGTAGATGCAGAGACAAAAATGGGAGGTGTTGTTCTCGATCGGCCTCGTCAGCCTGATCTTTGCGAGCAGCCTGAACTTCATCTACCTGACATGGATGCTCGATGAGCATGGCCTGTCGATCATGTCGCAGAAACTGCCCTACTGGGATTTCAGCAATCTCTGGGCGGGCGGCAGGCTCGCCGCAAGCGGCGCCATCGCGCATATTTTCGATATATCGCAATATCGGTCGGATCTGCGGGCGCTTTTCACGCCCTATCTGTCGGCGCAGGAATGGAGCTATCCACCATCCATGCTGCTGATCGGCGCGCCGCTCAGTGCTCTGCCCATCCTCCCGGCCTATCTTCTATGGACATTCGGCACGGCACTGCTTTTCGCCCTGTCCTTGCGATTGCTTACGCTGCCATGGTGGGCGTGCCTTCTGGTCGCCCTGTCCCCGGCAGGACTGATGAATATAGCGCTCGGGCAGAATGGCGCACTGACGGCGGCATTGCTCATAGGCGGCCTGTCGATCGCGCCGAAGCGGCCGATCCTCGCGGGAATTCTGTTCGGCCTGCTCACCATGAAGCCGCAGATCGGCATCCTCATCCCGATATGCCTTCTGGCTTCCAGAAATTATCGCGCCATCGCCAGCGCTGTTGTCACGACGGGAGCCTTGTTCATCGTGACCGGCCTGATCTTCGGTTTCGAGAGCTGGCTGTTATTCTGGTCCCAAACCCGACCGCTGATGACCTCGATCCTCGAAGCGCCCTATCCGCAGGATTACCAGGGCAATGCTGTCAGCTTCTTCGTCATGGCGCGCTGGCTGGGATTGGGCGTTGTATCGTCCTACGGGTTTCAAGCCTTCTTTTCACTCGCTGCGATCTTGACCGCCATCTGGCTGTGGTCTCGCCGGGCGGGTATCGATACACATCTGAGGGTTTGCGCCACCGCAATTTTGACGACGGTCGCCAGCCCGTACGGCTATACCTATGATACTTTGGCGGTCAGCGCGGCCGTGGCCTTGCTCTTCCTGAAGTACCGAAAACCCCATGTGATAGTGCTTGCAATCGGCTGGATCTATGCGCCGCTCAACCAGTCGATACCGATCTCGATCGGCGTGCTTTTCCCGACATTGATCCTGCTTTCAATGCTGCCTCTGATGAGGCGCTCCGCTGCCGCCGATCGACAAGCAGATGGCGCGCCTCAGGCCCCCGTCACAGCTTCCTGAGCGCCACCGTCTCGATGAAGTGGTTGCGGCCCTTGCGCAGGATGAGATCGGCACGCGGGCGGGTCGGCAGGATGTTCTGGCGCAGGTTTTTCAGGTTGATATTGTGCCAGAGGTTTTCTGCGACAGCGAGTGCTGCATCCGCATCGATCGCCGCATATTTCTTGAAGAACGAGGTCGGGTCGCGGAAGGCTGTCTCGCGCAGCTTCATGAAACGCTGGGCGAAGCAGCCGGGTCGGAGGTGTCCTTTGCCTCATCGCCATCGCAACCCTGCATATCCTTTGCTGTTGCTGCGACTCGTTTGGCTCGCTACCCTTCCTCAGGTCGGCCCTTCCGGGCGACGGCGGATGCCATGTCGGGAGACGCTCCCCCGCATCCGATCGAATAAGCCTGTCTCCAGAAAACGCGCCCTCAGTTCGACAAGACCGGGGTGCCCGACCTTGATGAAGGGGGAGAGGATGCTGGCCGAACGCAATCCTTCGAATGACCCGATAAACGCCTATTCCGTGAACGTTGCCGCTGCCAGAGTTGATACTGGTGCAGGTGGGTGCGAGGTCATAGTTTCCGAGAATGCCGGTTTCGGTTCCACATCGGTGTCGGTGTCGGTGTCGGTATCGGCATCTGCTTCATGTTCCGCTCCAGCCGAGGCTGAAGTGGCTGCGGCCGGGTTGCCCGTGGGGCCCGATGCGGATGCGGTCGATGCCGCTCTCGCATGGCATGGTGGCGATCCGCGTGCCACGATCGAAACGCTGCTTGCCGATTGTGGTCATCTGCGGGTGCAGCTTGCCGCTGCGCGCAATTGCATCAGCCGCGGCCTGACCCGCGGCTGGCTGCCGGAACTCGAACGGCCGATCGCCGAGTTGTGACTGTCGCCGGTCGGAGCCTTGCTGTTATCGGTTACGAAAGACCGTGCAGGTGCCGCCGGCACGCTTGATGTCGGCGCAGAGTTTTGCGGCTTCCTTGCGATTTTCGCGGCCTATGCGGGCCGCGTATCTTGGCCGCGAGCCGAAATTTCCGCCGCGCTGGCGCACGATCAGCGCCCGTTCGGCATTGAGTGGTGCCGGCAGGCGCAGGATGGCCCGGGTGAACAGCCGGTCGGCGACGACCGGGCTGTAATGGCCGGCAAGCTGCACACCCCAGGGTGCCCAGTCTGCCGAGCCCGACAGGACCGGTTCGTTCAACTGGCGGGTATCGGCCAGCGCGATGCAGGCGGGTACGAAAGCCTGTTTTGCATCGAGCGGCGGGGCGGCCGTTTCCGGTGGCTTTTCCTTCCAGGTCTCGGCGAGGCTGCCGGTAATGGCAAAGACATAGTCGCGGGTTTCGATCGGCAGCCTGCCGGTCGTAAGGAACCGGTCGACGCCGCCTTCACCGGCATTATAGGCGGCCGCGGCAAGGCCGAGATTGCCGAATTTTGCTCTGAGCGCATCGAGATAGGTGGAGGAGGCGTCGAGCGCTGCGATCACGTCGAAACTGTTGGTGAGGCCACGCAGGCGGGCGGTGCCGGGCATGAACTGGGCAATGCCCTCGGCTCCCTTGGGGCTGACCGCCTGCGGGCGGAACAGGCTCTCGCGCCAGATCAGCCGGGCAAAGAATTCCGGCGGCAGGTTGCTTCGGGTAGCAAAATGATCGAGCGAGCGGCAGAGATCGGCGTTGAAACTTGCCTTGCGGATGCAGAGCGAGGCGTCGTCATTCCTGTAGAGGCAGTCGCTGCGCTTTTCCGTCGGTGTTTCGGGCGTGGCGGCGAAGGCGGTGGTCGGCAGACACAGAAGGAGAGCGGCGAGGAGGCTCGTCACAGCGCGCACGTCTGGAAAGCGCCCGGCCGGCAGGGGGCCGGGGCTTTATTCTCGCTCGGGGAGGCCTGGCGCTTTGCGCCATCGATAAGCCGGCCCCGCATCGGCATCAGAAGGGGTTCTGTGCGATGATGCTTGCGTCGCAATCCTGGATATCGCGCTTGCCGCAGAGCGCCATGGTGATGTCCATTTCCTTGCGGATGATTTCGAGTGCGGTGGTGACGCCCTGTTTGCCCATGGCGCCGAGCCCATAGAGGAAGGGGCGGCCGATATAGGTGCCGCGGGCGCGAGCGAGACCGCCTTCAACACATCCTGGCCCGAGCGGATGCCGCCATCGAAATGGACTTCGATCCGGTCGCCGACCGCATCGACGATCTTCGGCAGCATGGAGATGGAGGAGAGCGCGCCATCGAGTTGGCGGCCGCCATGGTTGGAGACGATCAGCGCATCGGCGCCGGTATCGGCGGCGGCGCGGGCGTCTTCTTCATCCAGAATACCCTTGATGATGAGCTTGCCGCCCCAGAGATCCTTGATCCAGCGGATATCGTCCCAGGAGAGCCGCGGGTCGAACTGTTCGGCCGTCCAGGCGGACAGCGAGGAAAGATCGGACACGTTGCTGGCATGGCCGACGATATTGCCGAAGCCGCGGCGCTTGGTGCCGAGCATTTCCAGGCACCATTGCGGCTTGGTGGCCAGCTGCAGGGCGGTGTTCAGCGTCCATTTCGGCGGGGCAGACAGGCCGTTGCGCAGGTCCTTGTGGCGCTGGCCGAGGATCTGCAGGTCGGCGGTGACGACGAGCGCGCCGCAGCCGGCGGCCTTGGCGCGGCCGATCAGGCGCTCGATGAAGCCGCGATCCTTCATGACGTAGAGCTGGAACCAGAAGGGTTTGGTCGTGACCGACTTCACATCCTCGATCGAGCAGATGCTCATGGTCGAGAGCGTGAAGGGCACGCCGAATTCTTCGGCGGCCTTGGCGGCCAGCATCTCGCCATCGGCATGCTGCATGCCGGTGAGGCCGGTCGGCGACAGGGCCACGGGCATGGATGCGGCCTGACCGGCCATGGTGGTTGCGAGCGAGCGGTTGGTCATGTCGACCAGCACGCGCTGGCGCAGCTTGATCTTGGAAAAATCATCCTCGTTGGCGCGGTAGGTGCCTTCGGTCCAGGCGCCACTATCGGCATAATCGAAGAACATTTTCGGCACGCGGCGGCGGGCCATTTTCTTCAGATCGGCGATGGTCAGTGGCTTGGACATGATGATGATTTCCTCTCGTATCGTGATCGAGAGGTAGCATGAATGTTGCGGCCGGTTCATCCGAAAATGAAAGGTCCGGCGGCAAAACTATCCGCGTCAAAGCCGGGTGTTGCAGGCATGCCCGAAGACTGTCGAACGGGCCGGGACGTGGCGCCCCGGGGCCGGGTCTCGGTGCGGCTTGAGGCGCTGTCGGGGCCCGCTTGCAGTTTGGCGGGAGGCGGGTATGAGAGAGGGCAGGTACCGCGATCAGAGACCGGCGGCAACTGCCTCGCGCACGGCGATCTCTGCCATCTGGAGCGCTGCTTCGCGGCTCTTTGCGGCGGCAATGAAGCGGCCGTTATGGCAGAAGCTTGCGCCCTTGACGCCGCTTGCGGCTTCCAGATCGCCATTGGTGAGGCCGGCCCAGGCGGCGGGCAGGTCGGCGCGCAGCTCAAAGCCTTCTTCCGCCTTGCGGATGCCGATGAGGCACCAGTCCGTCTCGCTGCGCGGGTGGACGACGAAGAGGAGGTGATCGGCACCGGCCTTGATGACGGCAGGGCGGTAGGGCATGCCCATCGGCAATTCGAGAATGCGGCCTTCGCCGGCCTTTTCGATCGCCTTCTGGACGAGGGCCTCGGCGCGGCGCTTGGCGGCGCTCTTGCCGATGCGGGCCTCGACGATGGCGCGGGCAATGCCAAGCGCTGCGTGGAAGCTCGTCGTCTCGGCCTCGGGGTCCGTCTCGTCGAAGACGGGCTTGAGGGTTTCGAGAAGTGCGGGCAGCGTCAGGCCGGCCAGCGGGCCGGAGGGCGCGAGCGCGCCATTGTCTGTCAGGTCGATCGGCAGGACGAAGCTTGCGTCGAAGCTTTCATGGATCTCGTCGATATGCTCGGCCGGGACATTCGAGGCGGCGAGATAGTCGCGGCCATACTGTTTCCAGATCAGGCCGAAGGAGGAATAGGGCTGGCCGTCGTCGCGCAGCGGCGCGCCGCGCTGGTGATGGTCGAAGATGCGGGCGTCGGCATCATAGGCGCCGCCGACATCGTAGATGATGCGGTTGTCGCCGGGCGTGATCCATTCCGGCGCGCGGCTGCGGACGATCTTCGCCTCGGGGAAGAGCTTCGTCAGGATGACGCTCGACAGGAGCTCGTCGGCATGGAAGCCACCGGAATGGGTGACAAGGAAATCTGTGGTCATGCCGGGGTCAAGCCTTAGTGATCTGGAACGGAGACAACCAGATAACCTTTGCCGCGAGCCTTCTCAAGCGGGTATCGCGATACGGGCGCGATCAGCGGATAAATCGGTTAATTTGGGGGGGCGGGGGAGGCGGCCGACCCCGGGCGATGGCGCCTTACGGTTTCATCGCCACGCCGGCGACATAGGTTTCCACCACGGCGCGGTCGTCGCCCATGGTCTGGAGCAGGAAGAGTTCTTCCGGCAGGCTCGTGACGGTTTCCATCCTGAGCTTCATCGCCGGCGCGACGCGGCGTCGAGGATGACGAGGTCGGCGGTCGTGCCTTCTTCGAGCGTGCCGATATCATCTGCGAGCGACAGGGCCTCGGCATTGCCGCGGGTCATGGCGTAGAAACTGTCGAGCGGGTTCAGCCTCTCGCCGAGCAGCTGCTGGATCTTGTAGGCCTCGTCCATGGTCTTCAGCATGGAATAGCTGGAGCCGCCGCCGATATCGGTGGCGGTCGCCACCCGCACCGGCTTATCGCGGCGCATCAGCTTCTTCATCGGGAAGAGGCCGGAGCCCAGGAAGAGGTTCGAGGTCGGGCAGTGGACGGCGACGGCACGGGTTTGCGCCATCACGTCAGCCTCGCGCTCGGAGAGATGGATGGCATGGCCCATCAGGCTCTTTTCGCGGAGGAGATCGTAGCGGGCGTAGATATCCGTGTAGTCGGTCGCTTCGGGAAAGAGTTCGCAGGTGAAGCGGATTTCCTCGTCGTTTTCCGACAGATGCGTCTGGATGTGGAGGTCGGGAAATTCATTGGCCAGCGTCTGGGCGGCGCGCATCTGTTCAGGCGTCGAGGTGATGGCGAAGCGCGGGGTGATCGCGACGTGGTTGCGGCCCTTGCCATGCCACTGCGCAATCACCGCGCGGGTCTCGTCATAGCCCATTTCGGCCGTGTCGAGCAGGCCCTGCGGCGCGTGGCGATCCATCATCACCTTGCCGCCGACCATGCACATGCCGCGCTTCAGGCTTCCGCGAAATAGGCGTCGGCCGAGGTCTTGTGGACGGAGCAATAGGCGGCGGCGGTCGTCGTGCCGTGGCGCAGCAGCTCGTCGTAGAAATGCGTGGCGATGCGCGATGCGTGGGCGCTTTCGACGAAGCGGCATTCCTCGGGAAACGTATAGGTGTTCAGCCATTCCAGGAGATTGGCGGCATAGGAGGCGATCACCTGCATCTGCGGGAAATGCATGTGGCAATCGATGAAGCCGGGCAGGATGAGATGCGGGCGATGATCGATCTCGGCTGCATCCGCCGGGGCTTTTCCTTCACCGCCGCATAGGGGCCGACCGCCGAGATCCTGCCGTTTTCGATCAGCAGCGCGCCGTCTTCTTCGTAGAGATAGCTGTCGCCGTCGGCGAGCGATTGCGGCGCGCGATGAAACGACAGAAGGCGGCCGCGCATCAGGGTCGTCGGTTTCGTCTCTGTGGTCATCGTCATCTTGCCTGTTCCTGTTAATCGGTCTTCTTGACCGGGGTCTTTTCGCCGCTTTCGCTGACCGTGCTTTCATACCATGCGACCAGAAGCTTGCGCTCCTGCGGCGAGATATCCGTCACGTTGCCGGGTGGCATGGCGTGGCTGCGTCCGGCCTGGATGTATATCTCCCGGGCGTGGGCGGCAATCTCCTGATCCGTCTCCAGCCGCACGCCCCTCGGCGTAAATGTGATGCCGTCATAGACGGGTTCGGCCGCATGGCACATGGAACAGCGGGCCATGACCACATCACGCGCCGCGCCGAAATGCGCGTTGGCGGCAAATTCCCGCTGCATCGGCGTGGTCAGCGACGAGGTCTCCGTCTCGCCGGTGAGGATTTTCGGCGCCGTCGAGAGCCACATGATGATGATGAAGATGATGATCGTCACCGGCCAGGTCCAGGTCGGAAAACCCTTTCTGGCATGGGTGGTGTTGAACCAGTGGCGGATGGTGACGCCCATCAGGAAGACGAGGGCGGCGATCACCCAGTTGAAATAGGTGGCGAATGCCAGCGGATAGTGGTTCGACAACATGAAGAAGATGACGGGCAGCGTCAGGTAGTTGTTGTGCAGCGAACGCTGCTTGGCGATCTGCCCGTATTTCGCATCCGGCGTGCGGCCGGCAATCAGATCAGCCACCACGACGCGCTGGTTCGGCATGATGATGAAGAAGACGTTGGCCGACATGATCGTCGCGGTAAAGGCGCCGAGATGGAGGAAGGCGGCGCGGCCGGAAAAGACATGCGTATAGCCATAGGCCATGGCGACCAGAACCACGTAGAGAACCGCCATCAGGCCCCAGGTGTTCTTGCCGAGCGGCGACTTGCAGAGCTGGTCATAGATGACCCAGCCGACTGCCAGCGAGCCGAGCGACAGACAGATCGCCTGCCAGCGCTCGAGATCCATCACCGAGCGGTCGATGAGGAAGAGATCGGCACCGCCATAATAGACGATACAGAGCATGAGGAAGCCGGACAACCAGGTGAAATAGCTCTCGTATTTGAACCATGTCAGATGCTCGGGCATCTGCGCCGGCGCCACCAGATATTTCTGGATATGGTAGAAGCCGCCGCCATGAACCTGCCATTCCTCGCCATAGGCGCCCGGCGGCAGATGCGGCCGCTTTACCAGCCCGAGATCAAGCGCGATGAAATAGAAGGACGAACCGATCCAGGCGATGGCGGTGATGACGTGAAACCAGCGGGCCGCAAAGCTCAGCCATTCCCAGAATATCGCATATTCGTACATTCAGGCCCCCCGCATCCCATCCCCTGTGAGCGCCATGCCGTGAATGGCCTCGACTCGTAACTTTGCGAGAAAATCCGGAGCGAGGGAAGAGGGGGGATCGCATTGCACAAGGCGCAAGGCAGACGGTGACGGGATTTTTCGGCGCCTCACGGCCTTTTCCCGTCCGCTCTTGCGGTTTAGGTTCGCCGCATCAGAGGAAGGACCACCATGAAATCCACTCTTCTCGGCCTGCTTCTCGCGCTTTCCGCAAGCAGTGCCTTTGCCGATGATCTCTATGATGCCTGCATGAAGGCGGCGGACGGGACCAATCCCGGCTTTGCCAAATGCGGTGGAGACTGGATCGCCCGCGCCGATGCCGACTTGAACACGGCCTGGAAGGCGCTTTACTCGAAAGCCGAGGGCCAGACGAAGACGGATCTACTCGTCGAGCAGCGGGCATGGAACAGCTACAAGGAACAGTCCTGCACGTTCCTCGCCAATGGCGAGGCCGGCCGCGAGGGACAGGTCATCCAGTTTCCCGCCTGCCGCGCCAAGGTGATCGAAGCGCGGACGCTGGAGCTTGAGGATTACGCCTCTCCCGACGAATAAGGGGCGCCGTGATGGCTCGCAAACAACGCGGCGAGATCCGATCCTGGTACGAGGCGCCGTCGGCGCCCGTCTGCCCCTTGTGCGGGCGGGAAATACCGGAAGAGCAGCGCGACGAGCATCATCTCGTGCCGAAGAGCCGCGGCGGGCGCGAGACGCTGACGCTGCATCGCATCTGCCACCGGCAGATCCATGCGCTTTACTCCGAAGCGGAGCTTGAACAGTCATTCCCGACGATTGCGCTTCTGCTTCAACAGCCCGGCATACAGACGTTTGTGAAATGGGTCAGCAAGAAGCCCCCGGGCTTCTATGACGGGACGCGGCGCAGCAATCGCCGCCGGTAAGGCCACCGCTGGGGCACCGGTATGGCCATGGGCGCGGCCTGGCATTGTGGCATTTCCCGGGCGGTCGCTCGCAAAGCCTGTGCATGCCGCAGTGTTCCGCCCTTCCTTCGTCACAATTTCAGCATCTCCTAATTGTGCATTGCGATCGCAAGGCCTTAGCCGGCTAAACCGAACATGCTATGCTGCTTGTTGCAACTGCGCCGGCTGGTCCGGGTTTTGCGTGACGCCAGGCCGGCGATGACATCCGAGACGCATTTTCTGCATGCCAACGATGCCCATCAACGGAGAGTGACCTCATGCGTGGTATTCTGACGGGTGTGAGTTATGCATTTCTGGCGCTTGTCGCCTATGGTTTTTCGAGCATGATGGCGCTGGCGCACGAGGCGCACAGCCCAAGCGGTGTCAGCTGGAAATATGACGGTTACTGCTGCAATGGCGACAGCCAGACCGGCGACTGCCAGATGATCCCCGACAAGAACGTCAAGATCATCCAGGGCGGATACGAGATCATCATCGGGCCGGGCGACCACCGGCTGATCACCCGCAAGCATGATTTCAAGCTGCCGCAGAGCGAGGCGCGTCGCAGCCTCGATTCCCAGTATCACATCTGCCTCTATCCCGACGAAAACACGCTGCGCTGCTTCTACGCTCCCGACATGAGCTACTGATCTGTAGCTATTGAGCGGGAACTTCTGATCGGATCCGGCAGATCTTCACTGTCGGTCAATCACGGAAGGTCGGCATTGTCTTGCGCATGAATTCGCGGAAAGCGCGGATCTTGCGGGTGTTTCGCCGCGCCTCGGGATAGGCCAGCCAGTAGTCGCTGCCATCGCTTGCCAGAAGGTCGAAGGGCTGGATCAGGCGGCCGAGCGCCACTTCGTCAGCGTAGAATTCCGGCTTGAGGATGGCGACACCCTGGCCGGCGACGGCGGCCGCCGCCTCGAAGGACTGGCGCCGAAGCGGCTGATCGGCCGCGCCTTCAGATCGACATCCGGCAGGCCTGCGGCGGCAAACCACATCTGCCACCAGGGGTCCCCGGCATCGATGATGCGCAGTTTCAGGAGATCGGCCGGCGCATTCACGCCGCCGATCGTTGCCGCCAGCGTCGGGCTCAGCATCGGGGTGAAATGGCTCTGCATCAGGAAATGGGTCTTCAGGCCCGGCCATTCCCCCTTGCCGCTGCGGATGGCGATATCCGCCTCGGTACGGGTGAAATCCACCATGTCGGGCGAGCTTTCGAGCCGCACTGCGATGCCGGGGTTTCCAGCTGGAAGGTGCCGAGGTGATGGGCAAGCCAGCGGGTGGCAAAGGTCGCCGTCGTATGGATGACGAGCATGGATTCCGACTGGTCCTTCAGGCCGCCGATCGCCTCGGCAATGACGGAAAACCCTTCCGCGACCTTCGGCGCCAGCCGCTCGCCGGCCGGCGTCAGCGTCACCTGCCGCGGGCGGCGGAAGAAAAGCGGTTCGCCCAGATGATCCTCCAGAAGCTTGATCTGGTAGGTCACGGCCGTCTGGGTCATGCCCATTTCCTCGCCGGCACGGGTGAAGCTCTTCAGCCGCGCCGCCGCCTCGAATACATGCAGGGCATTGAGCGGGAACTGGCGCGAAAGTTTCACTTCATCTCCTCCGGCTGCTCGAACATGGATGAATATTCCTGATCCATGAACGTCGTCATTCGATTGGTCATCGGCGTCTTGAGCGAGCATCATAGCGCCATGATAGCCCGAGGAAAACCGGGCATACCTTTGGAGAACAACAATGTTGACGAGCACGTTTAACCGCGCCGGGCGCAGCTGGCCGCGGATCGACCTGTCATGGCTTTTCAGATCGCGACCGGCGATGGATCAGAATTCCATCGACCTTCAGGCGCTGCCGGAACATATCCGGCGGGATCTCGGGCTTGCGGATGATTGCATGGATCGCAGGGGAGAGGCGGCGCGTGAGGG
Source organism: Shinella sp. UYSO24 (assembly GCA_902167985.1). GTDB lineage: Bacteria > Pseudomonadota > Alphaproteobacteria > Rhizobiales > Rhizobiaceae > Neorhizobium. The sequence goes on along the minus strand of CABHNZ010000011.1, from coordinate 77,899 downwards.
CTGGTCGCGGCTTCTGACGAGCGAGCTGCCGCGCAGCCTCTAGGCGGGCGTCGCGGTCTTGGCCGGCGCATCTGGCGTGCGGCATAGACGCTAAGAAGTTCGGCTGCGACCATGGCGGCGATCACGGCCGGGCGCTTGTCCTTGACGAGAGTGCCGCCGACCGGCAGGACGAGGCGGGCGAGCATTACCGAGGCGTCATCGCCGCCGACGCTGCCTGGATCCTCAACGGCAGTCTTTCCTCCGTCATTGCTTCCAGCAGCCTCTGGCGCTTCGGCCCGCTGGCGTTTCAGCCAGCCGGCAAAGGTCGCACGCTTGGTGAGCGAACCGATCATGCCGACATAGGCGAGATCGGGTCTTGCCAGCGCCCTTTCGGCAATCAGGAAATCGAGCGCGTGGTCATGAGTGAGAATGATTGCTGAACCGCCTTGCGGGATGCGCGTCACTTCGGCTTCAGGCATGGGGGTGAGCCGCCTCCCTGTCGCTGCGGGCAGATCATCGAGCGCATCGGCGCGGGTTTCGACGACGGTGACGGCGAAGGGGAGTGGCAGGAGCGCGCGCGCAAGGGCAAGGCCGACATGGCCGGCACCGAAGAGCGTGACGGCCGGCCATTCGTCTTCCTCGCGCTTCAGCCGTGCGTTGAGCGTGGAAGCGTCGCCGCTGGTGACGATGGTGAAGGTGAGCAATGTGCGGCCGCCGCAGCACTGGCCGATCTCCGGCCCGAGCGGGATATCCATGACTGCCGAGCCGGCGCCGGCAAGCAGCGCGCGGGCATTGTCGATCGCCATATATTCGAACTGGCCGCCGCCGATCGTGCCCCAGATCGCGGTTTCGGAGGCCAGCATGAATGTGCCCGCCTCGCGCGGGGTCGAGCCTTTCGTGCGGGTAAGATCCACCAGAACGGCACGGTGGTGAGTTGCAAGAAAGGCTGCAAGCGTGATCGAGTCGGGCAGGGGCGTCTGGTCCGCCGAAGCTGGGTTTTGCGGGGCTGGTTTGGCGGTGGTGGAAGAATGGGCGTCATTGGATCCACTGGTCCCGTTGATGCCATTGCTTTCCTTGATGACTTGGCCTTACGTCCGAGCCAGCCGAGCCAGCCGAGCCAGCCGAGCCAGCCGAGCCAGCCGAGCCAGCCGAGCCAGCCGAGCCATCGGGGCCAATGGCGCTTGTGCGGCCAGCGGGACGGGTAGGGCCATGCTGCGCAGACACTGCAGGCACGCTGCCTCTGCCTGTCGTGTAGCCAGGCTCCCGCCATCCGGTGCAATCTGTCTTTTGCCATCTCGATCATCCTGCAAAATTGCGCACCAAACCGTCCGCAATTCAAGATGGGTCGGACGATGTCGCAATCCTTGCTGGCGCCTTGTCCTTCGATCCGCTATCGCCAAGGTCTGTGTGTCTCACCTCAGCTTGCCGATGAAACCTCGCGATCTTGCCATCTACCTGTTCCTCGGCCTTGCCTGGGGCCTTTCCTTTCTCGTCGTCGTCAAGATGGTCGCGGCCTTCGGCTTTGTGGCGGCCGTCTCGATCCGGTGTTTCGTCGCCTTTGCCACGCTGCTGGTGATTTCGAGGCTTGCCGGCAGAAAACTTGATTTTTCAGCCGGATGGTGGCCGTTCTTCGTCGTCGGACTGACCACCGTTGCCGGGCAGCTGGTGGGGCTTTCCTATGCGACGCCGCTGATCGGCACGGCGATGGCGGCCATTCTGGTCGCCTCGGTGCCGCTTTTTCGATGGTCATCAGCCAGATCTGGGGACTGGAGCGGATGACGGCGGGCGGGTTGCTCGGGCTGGCGCTCGGCGCCTGCGGCATCGTGCTGCTGGTCGGCTTTCCGGCGGTTCCGATGACGGCTACCTTCATTCTCGGCTCTCTCGCCGCACTCGGCGCCTGTTTTGCCGCAGCCTTCGGCAGCAATTATGCCAGCCACCGTCTGAAACAGACCGGCACCTGGGAGGTGACGATCGGCTCCTTCCTGTTCGGCGGGCTGATCACGGCGCCCTTCGTCGCGCTCGTGCCGATACCCGGCGTGCCGGGGATTGCCGATATTGTCTACACGCTGGTGGCGGGCTGCGTCATGAGTGCGGCGACCTATGCGCTCTATTTCCGCCTCGTCGCCTCGATCGGGCCGACGAAGGCGATCAGCGTCGAGTTCGTCGTCACCATTGTCGCGGTCATCATCGGGGCGCTCATCCTCAACGAGCCGCTGACGGCCATCCAGTTCGTCGGCGCCGGTGTCATCATCCTCGGCTGCATGCTGGTGCTCGGGCTTTTCCCATGGCAGCGCAACAAGGTGGCGGAGGTGCCGCTGCCGCATCAGGACGGGGTGCCGTAAGGCTCCCCGCCGTGATTGTGGCCGAGCTTACATCCGCTTCAGCCGCTCCACCGCCATCAGCACCCGCTCGGCGTCGCGGGCGCATCGAGCCTCGGGCAGACCGTGTAGTCGGCAATGCTGGCGACGGCCATGGAGAGGGCTTCCAGAACCGAGATGGCCAGCATGAAGGCGGCTCGCCGACGGCCTTCGAACGGCCGATCGTCGGCTCGCCGTTTCTGCCCAGTCGGCCAGTTTGACGTTGAAGATCTTGGCCGGTCGGAGGCGAGCGGGATCTTATAGGTCGACGGCGCGTGGGTGCGAAGGCGGCCCTTGCCGTCCCACCAGAGTTCCTCCGTCGTCAGCCAGCCCATGCCCTGGACGAAACCGCCCTCGATCTGGCCGATATCGAGCGCCGGATTGAGCGAGCGGCCGACATCATGGAGAATATCGACGCGGTCGACCATGTATTCGCCCGTCAGCGTGTCGATCGAGACTTCCGAACAGGACGCGCCATAGGCGAAATAGTAGAAGGGGTGGCCGCGACCCGCCTTGCGGTCCCAGTGGATCTTTGGCGTCTTGTAGAAACCGGCAGCGGAGAGCTGCACCCGGTCGTAATAGGCGGCGCGCACAAAGGTATCGAAGGGCACGATCTCGCCGCCGATCCTCAGCCGGTTGGGCAGGAACTCGACATCCTGCCTGTCGACCTTCCATTGCCGGCAGGCGAAATCGATGAGCCTTTCCTTGATCTGGCGACAGGCATCGTAGGCGGCCATGCCGTTCAGGTCGGTGCCGGAAGAGGCGGCGGTGGCGGATGTATTCGGTACCTTGCCCGTCGTCGTCGCGGTGATCTTGACCCGGTCGATATCCACCTGGAAACAGTCGGCCACGACCTGCGCCACCTTGGTGTAGAGGCCCTGGCCCATTTCGGTGCCGCCATGGTTCAGGTGGATCGAGCCGTCATTGTAGACATGCACCAGCGCGCCGGCCTGATTGTAAGCCGTCATGGTGAAGGAGATGCCGAATTTGACCGGCGTCAGCGCAATGCCCTTGCGGATGACAGGGCTTTGCTCGTTGAAGGCGATGATTTCAGAGCGTCTTGCGCGATAGTCCGACGAGGCTTCGAGTTCCTCGACCAGAGGCAGAAGGATATTGTGCTCGACCTCCTGATGATAGGGCGTCAGCGTGCGGCCGGAGCCGGTCTCGCCATAGAAATTGCGCTTGCGCACATCGAGCGGGTCGAGGCCGGTCGCATAGGCGATTTCCTCGATGATGCGCTCGCCGCCGAGCATGCCCTGAGGGCCGCCGAAGCCGCGAAAGGCGGTGTTGGAAACCGTGTGGGTCTTCAGCGGCTGCGAGGCGACGCGGACATGCGGGTAGAAATAGCTACTATCGGCATGAAAGAGCGCGCGGTCCGTCACCGGGCCCGAGAGATCCGCCGAATAGCCGCAGCGGGCGGCATAGACCGCATCGAGCGCGTGGATGGCGCCATCCTCATGGAAGGAGACGTCGTAATCGACGCGGAAATCATGGCGCTTTCCAGTGACGCTCATGTCCTCGTCACGATCGGGGCGGAATTTTATCGAGCGGTTGAGCTTCTTGGCGGCGACTGCCGCAAGCGCCGCGAACTGGTTGCCCTGCGTTTCCTTGCCGCCGAAGCCGCCGCCCATGCGTCTCGTCTTCACCTCCACCGCGTGGCTGGCAATGCCCAGAACATGCGCCACCATATGCTGCACCTCGCTCGGGTGCTGGGTGGAGGACCAGACGGTGACGTCGTCATCCTCGCCGGGAATGGCAAGCGCGATATGGCTTTCGAGATAGAAATGCTCCTGCCCGCCGATCTCCATCGAGGCTTTTACCCGCAGGGGCGCGTTTTCGATTTCTGTGTCTGCCTCGCCGCGCCTGAGTGTCATCGGCTCGCAGACGAGCGGCGCGCCGTTTCGCGGGCACCGGCGATATCGGTCCAGTGGGGAAGGTCTTCGTATTCGATCTTTGCGAGCCGTGCGGCGCGGCGGCCTGCCTCGCGCGTTTCGGCAATGACGCAGAAGATCGGCTGGCCGTGGAACTGCACGAGATCTGTCGCGAGAAGCGGCTCGTCATGCTGGCCGGTCGCGGCCACATCGTTTTCGCCGGGAATGTCGGCGGCCGTCAGGACGGCGATGACGCCTTCGGCGGATCTCACCGCATCGAGATCGACGGCTAGGATTTTGCATGGGCGCGGTCGGACAGGCCGAGGGCCGCGTGCAGGAGGCCTGCGGGTTCGGGAATATCGTCGATATATTCGGCACTTCCGGTCACATGCTTATGCGCTGAATCATGCCGCAGCGAAACGTGCATCGGGCCGGTGATGACCGGCTTTGTCTCGAAAGTGGACTTGTCCATGGTTTAAGCCTCCTCCATCTCGAACCGCACCAGTTCCTGTCCGGCGCCTGCCGTTTCGAGGAAGAAGCGGGTGAGCAGGTTTTTTGCCGTCAGGCTGCGATATTCGGCCGTCGCCCGCCAATCGGTCAGCGGCTGGTAATCGGCATCGAAGAGGTCACGCACGGCCGAGATCACGCCCCAGCTCCAGGGTTGGCCGAGAAGCGCGTCCTCCACATGGGTGGCGCGTTTCGGGGTGCCGGCCATGCCACCGAAGGCGATGCGGATCGTCTCCACCTTGCCCTCTTCATCGAGCGTCAGGTGGAAGGCGCCACAGAGCGCCGAAATATCCTCGTCGCGGCGTTTCGAGATCTTGTAGACGGCATAAAATGCGTCTTCGGCCGGGCGCGGCACGAGGATCTTTTCAACGAATTCGCCGGGCAGGCGGTCCTGCTTGCCATAGGCGATGAAAAAGGTTTCGAGCGGCAGCGTGCGCCTGCCGGAATGGGAGCGCAGCGTCAGTTCGGCGCCAAGCGCGATCAGCGCCGGGGGCGTGTCGCCGATCGGCGAGCCGTTGGCGATATTGCCGCCGATCGTGCCGACATTTCTGACCTGCTGGCCGCCGATCCGCTCGATCAGGCGTCCAAGCGCCGGGATCTCGTCGGAGAGGAGATCGAAGGCGTTCGTATAACTGACACCGGCGCCGATGGTGATGCCGGTCTCGTCCTCGGTGATCGACTGAAGATCGGTCAGATGGCCGATGAAAATGACCGGGTTGATGCGGCGCATCTGCTTCGTCACCCAGAGCCCGACATCGGTCGCCCCGGCAACGATGGTGGCATCGGGGTTTTCGGAGAGGATTGCGGCAAATCTCGATCGAGGCGGGGAGGATGGTGCGGGCCGGTTCGTCACGGCCTGCCTGGGGTTTTTCCACGAGGATGCGGGCCGGCTCGGAGCGGATCGCCCAGAGTTTTGCCATGATCTCGGTGCGGTCACGCTCCAGCGGGTCGAAGAGCGCGCTCGGGCGGCTTTCGGCCACCTGTTCTGCGGCCTTGACGATCGGCTCGTAGCCCGTGCAACGACAGAGATTGCCTTGCAGCGCCATCTCGATCTCGGCGCGGTTCGGCTTGTCGTTGGAAAGCCAGAGGCCATAGAGCGACATGACGAAGCCCGGCGTGCAGAAGCCGCATTGCGAGCCATGACAGTCGACCATGGCCTGCTGCACCGGATGCAGCGTGCCGTCCTTGGCCGCCAGATGCTCGACCGTCACCACATGGGTGCCGTGGAGGGAGCCCAGGAACCTTATACAGGCGTTGACGCCCTCGTAGCGCAGCCCGTGTTCGGTGAGGCGTCCGACCAGCACCGTGCAGGCGCCGCAATCGCCTTCCGCGCATCCTTCCTTCGTGCCCGTCAGCCGCCGCTTCAGGCGAAGATGGTCGAGAAGCGTGTCCGTCGGTGCGAAATCTCCAAGCGTGACGTCTTCTCCGTTGAGGATGAAGCGGATGGCTGATTGCATGTCTCTCCTTCGTCCGCCGTTCTTACGGCTTTCGTTGCAATTCGATTGAAATACTACTGCGCCGTCCAGCCGCCGTCGACGGAGATATGTGTGCCTGTCACACTTCTTGCCGCATCACTCGCAAGATAAAGCGCGGCGGCGGCGACTTCCTCTATGCCGACGAATTCCTTCGTCGCCTGAAGGCGCAGCATGACCTCATCCTTCACCTGCGCCTCGCTGATGCCTTTCTCGCGCGCCTGATCGGGGATCTGCTTTTCGACGAGCGGGGTCAGCACGAAGCCGGGGCAGATGGCGTTGACGGTGATGCCGGATTGCGCCAGTTCGAGCGCTGCCGTCTTGGTCAGCCCCATGATGCCGTGTTTGGCCGCGACATAGGCGGACTTGAAGGGCGAGGCGACGAGGCCATGGGCGGAGGCGACGTTGATGATGCGGCCCTTGCCCTTTGCCTTCATCAGCGGGATCGCGTGGCGCATCGTGTGGAAGGCGGAGGAGAGGAGGATGGCGATCAGCTGATCCCATTTTTCCGGCGGAAACTCCTCGATCTTTGCCACATGCTGGATGCCGGCATTGTTGATGAGCACATCGACGCCGCCGAATTTGTCGCTCGCGGTGGCGATCAGGTTCCCGATCTCGTCCGGTTTCGTCATGTCGGCGGGGTGGTAGAGGGCGGTGGTTGCGCCTTCCTCCTCTAGTTTCCGGCGAATCACCTCGATCTCGTCGGCCTTGCCAAATCCGTTGATGACCACATTGGCCCCCTCTGCGGCAAAGGCGCGCGCTATGCCGAGCCCTATTCCGGAGGTTGAGCCGGTGACGACGACGGTTCTGGCCTTGATCTCTGGCATCTGACGGTCTCTCCCTGAAAACAGTCCTGTGCTGGCTTGCCTGCCGTGGCGTTCTCCCGCGCCGCAACAGATGGCAGGTTATTCCCAAATGCGGATCTCTGGCAATCGGAACGGCCACACGACAGGCTTGTATTTTTGGCGATTTCCGAGTGTCTTTCACGAATTCGGCAGGGCTCTTATCTTGCCGCCCGGCCTTTCGTCTCTGATGACAGGGTTCGGGGCGAGTGCTATCATCGAGTTCCAAAACAACGACTGGTAAAACCGGGAGGAATGTCATGGGATTGTTCGATAATCTGGGCAGCGTCATCAGCGATGCCCTGAGCGGCAAGCCGGTCAACCTGATGTCGATTGCCGAGGATGTCTTCCAGAATGCCGGCGGGCTCGATGGCGTTCTGGCACAGCTGAACGACAGCGGTCTCGGCAAGCAGGTGGCATCCTGGATCGGCACCGGCGACAATATTCCGATCACTGCCGATCAGATCCGCTCCGCACTTTCTTCGGAACAGGTACAGGGCCTTGCCGCCAAGCTCGGCGTCGATATCAGCGCCGTACCGGAACTTCTTGCCAAGCATCTGCCGGAAACCGTCGATCAGGCGAGCCCGGGCGGAACACTTCCGTCGTAATGCGGCGGAAGCGAAGACTGACGATAACGACAACAACATTGCAACACTCATAGACTGAGGCAACACCATGTCGCACAAACTGCTTCTCTCCGCTGCAGGCTCGCTGCTTGCCGCCTTCGTGCTTTCCTCGCCGGCGCATGCGCTGACGATGAAGGAATGCAGCGTCAAGTATCAGGCTGCCAAGGCCGACGCTCCGCCAAGGATACCAAGTGGAACGACTTCCGCGCCAAGTTCTGCGGCGCCGATGCGGCTGCCGCCGACAAGGCCGACGAGGCGGATGTCGCTGCCACGAGCGAAAAGGAACCGGCAAAGCCGACGACTGCAGCGCCGAAGGGCGTGACCTTCCCGAAGGCGATCGACAAGAAATATGCCAGCGAAACGCCCGGCAAGGCTCGCCTGAAGACCTGCGTCGACGCCTATCACACCGCCAAGGACAATGGCTCGCTCGGCGACCTGAAGTGGATCCAGAAGGGCGGCGGCTACTGGAGCCTTTGCAATACCAGCATCAAGTCTGCCGGCTGATCCTCAGCCGATCGAAGACATCCGGAATATGAGAAAGGGCCGCTGGGAATGCGGCCCTTTTTCGTATCCTGTGTCATCGGTCGATCCCGTCATCGTCGTTATCAGGGCGTGGGGTCGCCATCCTGCGAGGCGCCGGGCATCTTGCCTGACGTGAAGCTGCTGCCGGTCGGTCCATGGCTTGAGCCGGGGAGCGAATGGCTAGACTGGCTAGACTGGCTAGACTGGGCAGTACGCTCGTCGTGCCGGGCCGGCCTGATCTCGTTCGGCCGCGCCGCCTGCTGATTGGCCTGATGGCTGGCCTGATGACTGGCCTGATGATTGGCATGATGGCGGCGCTGATTGTCCAGCATACGCTCGACGCTGACGGAAATGCCCCCGAGCGATGATTTTGCCTTCATCGAGGCCCGGTGGCCGGGGCGGTATGGCGCCTGCGAGACGGGTTGATCCGCGATGACGATGCGGTTGCGGCCGGTTTCCTTGGCGCGGTAGAGCGCCGTATCGGCCTCCTTCAGCATCTGCTGCAGGCGGCTTCCGGCTGTCGCCTGGCAGATGCCGAAGCTTGCGGTGACACGGCCGGTGGCGAGCGGGGCGATGGTCGAGCCCTCCAGCATCAGGCGCAGACGCTCGGCAAAGGCGGCGGCCCCTGCCTTGTCGGTGCGCGGCAGGACGATGCAGAATTCCTCGCCGCCGATACGGGCGGCCAGATCATAGGGGCGCAATGCGCTCTTCACCATCTCGCTTGCTGCCATCAGCACCTTGTCGCCGACATCATGGCCATGGGTGTCGTTGATCGCCTTGAACCGGTCGAGGTCGAAGACGACGAGCGTGACGGCTTCGCCCTGGCGCTCGGCGCGGGCAAGCTCTTCGCCCACGCGTTCACCCAGCCAGCGGCGATTGCCGAGGCCTGTGAGCGGATCGGTGGTTGCCTGATGGCGCAGGCGCTTCATCAGTGCGTCGCCTCGCTGATCATGCCGGTGACGGCAGAGGTCAGAAGGCCGATCTCATCCTTGTTGTCGATGATCATTTCCACCGGCGTGCCATCGGCCCGGTAGCGCGTTACCTGTGATGTCAGGTTTCGCAGGGGGCCAAGCAGGCGCCAGAGGGCCAGAAGGCAGGTCGCCGTGCCAATCAGAGTGGCTATCAGCATTAAGGTAAAGACGCTCACCGCCTCGACGTGAAAACCCGCAAAAAGATAGGCGACAAGCGCAATCAGGGGAACGTGGACGCAGATGAAGCAGATGGAAAAGATCTTGAAAGTCAAAGACTTCTTGAAAGCGACGGAGGCTGTCGCCGGTATCGGAATCATTCCGACCTCCTTTCGAATCTCTAGTTCTGACACCAAGGGACGAGGCGGACGCTACCCGCCACAAGCAAAAGCAGAGTTAATGCAATCGTTAAAATGCCTCAGGTTCCCGCGGGTTATCAACAGGTGAGTTTTATTCGATTTTTCTAATGTAAATTCCGGCGATGACATCACCATTTTTCTTTTCGCGCGACGCCTTATGTGATCGAAAGACGTGAGAGGGGCCGTTTTCGGGAGAAGGGCGGCCGAATGGAGGGAGGGTGTGCATGGCAGGCAAGACGTCGGGCTATATACTGGCCATCGACCAGGGAACGACATCGACACGGGCGATCATTTTCGACCAAAAGATGACGGTGGTTGCCACCGGCCAGAAGGAGTTTCCGCAGGTCTTTCCGCGGTCGGGCTGGGTGGAGCATGATCCGGAAGAAATCTGGCAGAGCGTGCTTTCGACCGTCAAGGACGCGCTCGCCAAGGCGAAGCTCGAAGCCGGCGATATCGCGGCGATCGGTATTACCAACCAGCGCGAAACATCGGTCGTCTGGAACCGCAAGACCGGCAAGCCGGTCTATAATGCCATCGTCTGGCAGGACAGGCGCACATCCGATTATTGCGAACGGTTGAAGGCCGAGGGGCTGGAGGGGCTGTTCATCCGCCGCACCGGGCTTATTCTGGATCCCTATTTTTCCGGCACGAAACTGTCTTGGATCCTCTCCAATGTGCGCGGCGCGCGCAAGAAGGCGGATGCCGGCGAGCTTTGTTTCGGCACGATCGACACGTTTCTCATCTATCGGCTGACCGGCGGGCGAAGCTTCGTGACGGATGCGACGAATGCCTCGCGCACGCTGCTTTTCGATATCCGCAAGAACCGCTGGGATGCGGATCTCTGCGATATCCTGCGGGTGCCGGCTTCGATGCTGCCGCAGGTGAAGGATTGCGCCGCGGATTTCGGCGTCACCGACAAGGCGCTGTTCGGCGCGGAAATCCCGATCCTCGGCGTGGCCGGCGACCAGCAGGCGGCAACCATCGGGCAGGCCTGCTTTTCGCCGGGCATGGTCAAATCCACCTATGGCACCGGCTGCTTTGCGGTTCTCAATACCGGCAAGGATCTGGTGCGCTCGAAGAACCGGCTGCTCACCACGATTGCCTACCGCCTGAACGGCAAGACCACCTATGCGCTGGAGGGCTCGATCTTCATTGCCGGGGCGGCCGTGCAATGGCTGCGCGACGGGTTGAAGATCATCGACAAGGCCTCGCAATCCGGCGAACTGGCGGAAAAGGCCGATCCGGGGCAGGCGGTCTATCTGGTGCCGGCCTTTACCGGTCTTGGCGCGCCGCATTGGGATCCGGAGGCGCGTGGCGCGCTCTTCGGCCTCACACGGGCGACCGGGCCGGCGGAAATTTCGCGCGCGGCGCTGGAGGCCGTCTGCTACCAGACCAATGATCTCCTCGAAGCGATGCGCAAGGACTGGCGGGCACGCGGGTCAAAGGCGGGTGGTGCCAAGGCCGGTGGTAAGGCGGGCGGCGATACCGTGCTGCGCGTCGATGGCGGCATGGTTGCCTCCGACTGGACGATGCAGCGGCTGGCCGATCTCCTCGATGCGCCGGTGGACCGGCCGGTCATTCTGGAGACGACGGCGCTCGGGGCCGCATGGCTTGCCGGCTCGCGGGCAGGGGTGTGGCCGGATCAGGAGGCGTTCTGTGACCTCTGGGCACGCCAGAAACGATTCGAACCGGCGATGGAGCGACGCACGCGCAGCGCGCTTATTCGCGGCTGGCGGGATGCCGTGCGGCGGACATTGACGAAAACAGGCTGATCCCTGCGTTATTGCGAACATGCGGAAAAGCCTCGTCTTTCTGCATGGCTCGCCGTGCCTCCAGCGGGAAAAACAGGCAAAGGCCGTACTTGCGGTTTCAAAATCGGGCGGCTTGGCCTATGGTCCGCGCACGTAACGAGGGAAAATAATGTTCAAGTCAGTGCGCGGCGGGATCTCGTTCCTGCTCATGGCTCTTTGCCTTGTGGCAGGAGCCAGCAATGCCCAGGCGGGTTATGCCCACTTCATCTATGATGCCACCAACAAGAAGGTTCTCGCTTCGGAAAATGCCGACGAGCTGAACCATCCGGCATCTCTGACCAAGATGATGACGCTTTACCTGACCTTCGAGACATTGCGCGCCGGCAAGATCCGCTGGGACGATACTGTCATGATGACGCCGAATGCGGCGTCGAAAAGCCCGACCAAGCTCGGCCTGCCCGCCGGCCAGACGATCACCGTGCGCGAAGCGGTACTCGCAATGATCGTGCGCTCGGCCAATGACGCGGCGGCGGCAATGGGTGATTTCCTCGGCGGTGACGAAGAGCATTTTGCCAGCGTCATGACGGCGCGTGCGCGCCAGCTCGGCATGACCTCGACCGTCTTCCGCAACGCATCGGGTCTGCCCGACGACCAGCAGGTGACGACGGCGCATGACATGGCCGTGCTTTCGCTGGCGCTGGTGCAGAATTTCCCGAAGGAATATGCGCTGTTTTCCTCGCCGAACATGGAATTTCGCGGCAAGCGCCTGCGTGGCCACAACAATCTCATGTATCGCTATCCCGGCATGGATGGTATCAAGACCGGCTTCACCAATGCCTCGGGCTTCAATATCGCCAGTTCCGTGACGGTTGACGGGCGCCGGATCATCGGCGTCGTTCTCGGCGGCAAGACGGCCCGCAAGCGCGACGACCAGATGGCGGCGCTGCTCGACCAGTTCGTTCGTCCTGCCGCTCCGTCCAATGACGCGATGGCGGCTGTCGATCGTGCCAAGCGGCCGGCAGGCGGGCAGATGGCGGCGGATGGTTCCCGTCAGGCGCTGGCCTTTGCCGGGGGAGCTGCGGGTTCGAACGCTGTTGCAGGGACCGCAAGCCAGCCTGCTATGCTCGGCGCCAATGCACCGGCACGCCCGGCAACCACCAACCTCTATGCCACGCCGCAGCAGCCGGTCGGGCCGATCTGGCGCATCCAGATCGCAGCCGGCGCCAGCCGCGATCAGGCATCGGCAACACTCAACAAGGCCATCCCCGTGATTTCCGGCCGGTTCCAGCATCTGCGCCGAGCGTCGAGAGCTATGCGGATGGCAAGCGCGAGATGTTCCGCGCGCGCATCGTCGGCTTTGCCGACAAGCAGGTGGCGGCGCAGGCCTGCGCGCAGTTGCAGGCGAAATCCTTCAACTGCTTCGTGGTGCAGTGATATCTCGACCGATCCGGGCGACTATTTGATGTTTTCGCCCGGATAGACGCCCCAGAGCGAGGCCTGCTGGATATAGCCGCTCAGATCGTGCCGTATCAGCGCTGCCTCGCACCATGTGCCGTCGCAATGGCGCACGCTCAGCATGACGCGGGCCTGGAGTTTTGCCACCACGCCTGCGCCGCTGCTCGGCTCGGAGCGCAGGGCGACCGGCTTTTTCAGCCAGGGGCCGACGACGGCGGTGCGATCTCCCGACAGAAGGGCGGCCGTCATCCAGCCGCTTGCGCCATCCATGTCGCGCACGCGGCGCCAGTGACCGTATTCCTCGGTGATTTCCAGCGGCAGGCCGCGGGCGGAATAGATATAGGACGTGCCGTAATCGGTGGAGGGGCCGACACGCATGCGTGCCTCGCGGGCCTGAGCGAGACGAAACGCGGCACGGGGAAGCCGGTCTCGCGGCCCTTCTTCGTCCAGCTGCCGGCGGCCGGCGCGGCAGCAGGCTCGGCCTTCAGGTCATGGCCGGCGATGACCGGGATGATGACGGCGAGTGCCGCAAACGTGGCGATAATCAGTGTCTTCAATGCTTTACTTCCGCCGGCTGATATGCGGCCCATCATGGGACGCGGGAAATGCCGGATGGTCGGCATTGAAGGCGGGAAGGGTTAGCGGCGCGTTAATGGGCGTGCCGCAAGCGGACACGCCCTGTCACGAATGGGTGAGTGGCCCGCATTGCCGGCCGTTCAGCGCCAGGCGGCGTAATCCCGCATCAGGCCTTCATAGGCATCCATCGGCGGGAATTCTGGATAGGCATGCGGCGCGCCGGTTTCGGCAAAGGCGAGTTTTGTCGAGGTATAGGTCTCGACGAAGGGTGCATACCATGTGGCATCGTCCAGCATGGTCGGCCTGACATTGACGAAGAAATCCATGCCTGCCATGCGCGAGAAGATCCAGCTCTTGCAATAGTCGCAATGATAGTGGTGCACATCCTCGCCATGCACGCCGCCGATGAAGGGTTTGCCGGCAATCACCTCGAAACCGTCCGAGGGGATGGCGGCCGAGCAGGAATAGGCGGATGCGCTCATCTTCTGGCAGCCGCGGCAATGGCAGGCCATGGTAATCATCGGCGGCTTGCTGATGCGGATCCGGATTGCGCCGCAGCGGCAGGAGCCATCGAGCGGCAGGGCAGGCATTGGCATGTGGTTCTCCTCACTATGAACCTTAGGGATATAGGGCGGCTGGCCTGCATGTCAGGGTGAGGTGGCCCAAGAGAAGGGCGGGCCCGGCGAGGTGCCGGAACCGCCATTTTCACCATCGTCGTTGCTCGTCAGGCGGCCGACTGATCCGGATTACGGCGAACCGAGAGTGCCAGAACGAGGCCGAGGGCGGCTGCGACCGTGCCGATCAGGAAGACGACCGAATAGCCGGCGCGGTCGATCAGCAGGCCGACGAGCGGGCCGGTCAGGCCATAGGCGAGATCCTGAAAGGCCGAGAAGGCGCCAAGCGCCGTGCCGCGCAGGTGCTGTGGTACCCGGTGGACGACGTCGCGCCCCATGGCCGGGAAGATCATCGAGCAGCCGAGACCGGTCATGAAGGCGCCGACAAGGGCAAGGCCCGGCGATTGTGCCTGCCAGATGACGAGCTGTCCGATCGTCTCGATGGCCAGCGAGCCGATTGCGACCGGCAAGCCGCCGAGCTTGTCGGGCAGGTGGCCGAAGAGGAAGCGGACGAGCACGAAGCCGGCACCGAAGGCGGTGAGGCCGAGGCCTGCATTGTCCCAGCCTTTGGCGACGAAGTAGAGCGAGAAGAAGGCGCCGAGCCCGGCAAAGCCGATGCCCTGAAGGCAGACGATGGCGCCCTGCCGCCAGATCCTGCCGATCACCTCGATCATCGGCGGGCGGGCTGCATGCGGATTGCCGGCAACGCCCGGCATGTTGCGGATGGCGAGAAGACCGAGAAGCGGCAGGAGCGTGCTTGCGATCATCAGGCCGGAGAAGCCCAGGTGATCCGACAGAAGGAGCCCGATCGGCGCGCCGATGGCGAAGGCGCCATAGAGAGCTGCACCGACCATGGCCAGAACCTTGCCGGAACGGGCAGGGCCGACAATGCCGATGCCCCAGGCAATGACGCCGACCGCGGTCATGCTTTCGCCAAGGCCGATGACGAGCCGGCCGATGATGAGAAGGGCATAGGCGACGATTTGCGAAAGCGCCGGCAGGCCGGCGAGAAGGCAGATCAGCGAGCCCGCCGCATAGGCTATGAGGCCCCGCGACATGGCAAGTTTGGGGCCGCGCTTGTCGCAGAGGGTTCCGGCATAGCCACGCGTCACGATGGTCGACAGGAAGGCAATGCCGACGGCCGTGCCCGCCAGCGCATTGCTGAAGCCGAGATCACGGACGACGAAGACCGGCACGACGGGCAGGGCCATCGCCACGGTGAGGTAAGAGACGAAGAGGATGACGGCGAGACTGTAGAGCCGCATCATGGCCGAGCTTGATGCCGGGGGCGATCCCTGGGGCGAAGCAGGGGCCGATCCGGTGGCTGATACGTGTGATACAGCGGGTGATACGGGGTCTGATGCAGGCTGGCCGGTTTTCTGCCGAGCGTTCTGCTCGTTGTTCTGCGCTGCTGGGGGGCCGACTTGTTGCGGTGTGCCGGAAGTGGCGGTTGCGGTCGGGACGGTGTCGTGCAGCGACGTGTCGGCCGTGGTCCCAGTTGTCCCATTGGATGGAGAGCTGGCAGGGGTATCGGAAGAAGTCTGCGGAGGCATCTTGGATTTTCCACGCTTGCCCCGTCTTGGCGGAGCGGCTTGCGTGAGACAGGCGCACTCCGACCGCAAACGGGATCGTTGAGTGCGTTGCATGACGTTAGACGCTTACGGCCCGCATTGGCTGCGGACAGTTTTCGATTAAGGTCAGAGGGATCGCCTGTCAAGCCTGTCAAGTTTTGGCCGGCTTCGGATGGTCGATTGTCTATCGGCTCGTGCTGCGGCATGACTAAGGGGACAGGCGGCCGGCGGAGCGGGAGGAGTAATCGTGGCGCATGAGGCGGAAATCGGCGGGAGCGGCAGCGGCGGGGATTTGTCGCCGGAGCAGCTGATCGACCGGCGGATTGCCGAACTCGCAGACTGGCGCGGTGAAACGCTTTCGCGGATGCGGGCGCTTATCCATGACGCCGATCCGGATATCGTCGAGGAATGGAAATGGCGCGGCGTTCCGGTGTTTTCCGATCACGGCATCATCTGCACGGGTGAGACCTACAAGGCGGTGGTGAAGCTCACCTTTCACAAGGGCGCCTTTCTCGATGATCCGGCTGGCCTTTTCAACGCCAGCCTCGACGGGAACCAGCGCCGGGCGATCGATATTTCGGAAGGTGAAAGCGTCGACGAGGCGGCGTTCAAGAGCTTGATCAAAGCGGCCGTCGCACTCAATTCGTCGAAGCGCAGTAAAGCCAAGGTCTGAGACGCGATTACCAAAGATGGCACCAAGGGAACACAGGGAGAGAGACCGATGACCGATATCACTACGGACAAGCCCACCTATGCACTCACCCTCGTGCGCGAACTGAACGCGCCGGCGGAAAAGCTCTATCGCGCCTGGACGACAGGCGAGCGGATGGGCGAATGGTTCTGCCCCAAGCCCTGGCGGGTGACGGAAGCCGTGCTCGACGTGCGCGCCGGTGGTGAGAGCTATATCCTGATGCAAGGGCCGAATGGCGAGAAGGCACCCAATCGCGGCATCTATCTGGAGATCGTGCCCAACCGGAAGATCGTCTTTACCGATGCCTTCGTTTCCGCCTGGGTTCCGTCCGAAAAGCCGTTCATGACCGGCATCATCGAATTCGAAGATCTCGGAGGCGGACGCACGCGCTATACGGCAACGGCCGTGCACTGGACCGAGGAAGACATGAAAACCCATGAGGCGATGGGCTTCCATCAAGGCTGGGGGATCGTCGCTGATCAGCTCGAAGAGGTTGCAGCAACATTTTAACGGCTGCGTGTTTGGCGAGTCTTTTCCATCGCTTGCCGCCGGTCGCTGCGATCCTGATTCAAGGGGTATGGCGATGGGGGTGAGCCTGCTTCTATCCAAAACCTCGAACGGTTTGTTCGAAAGATTGGGCTTTGCGCTTCTCCCGCGTCGCCTCTATCTGGTCTCGATGGACTGACCATGACGATTGGCTGAAGGGCGGCGATGATGGAACTTGGACTGCACACATTCGGCGATATGGACCCGGAAGCGCTCGATCGCGGTGCCGAAGGTGCGCGGCGGATCAAGAACCTGCTCGAAGAGATAGCACTTGCCGATGAGGTGGGTCTCGACGTGTTCGGCGTCGGCGAGCATCACCGGCCGGATTACGCCATCTCTTCGCCCGCGACCGTGCTTGCGGCCGCTGCCGCGCGAACGAAGAATATCCGGCTGACAAGCGCCGTCACCGTTCTTTCCTCCGATGATCCGGTGCGGGTGTTTCAGGAATTTTCGACCGTCGACCTGATTTCGGGTGGCCGGGCGGAGATCATGGCGGGGCGCGGTTCCTTCATCGAATCCTATCCGCTGTTCGGCCATGACCTGAACGATTACGATGAACTCTTCACCGAAAAGCTCGATCTGCTGCTCGCCATCCGCGACCAGGAGATCGTGACGTGGCAGGGAACGAAGCGGGCGGCGATCAGCGGGCGCGGGGTCTATCCGCGGCCGGTGCAGGAGAAGCTGCCGGTCTGGATCGCCGTCGGCGGCACGCCGCAATCGGTGGCGCGCGCCGGTGCCATGGGCCTGCCGCTGGCGGTCGCCATTATCGGGGGCGAATATCGCCGGTTTGCACCTTTCTTCGAGCTTTACCGCGATGCGGCCCGCCGGGCCGGGCAGGATCCGAAGACGCTGAAGACCAGCATCAACGTTCACGGTTTCATTGCCGATACGACCGAGGCTGCGGCCGACCAGTATTTCGGGCCGCAGGCAGAGGTGATGAACCGGCTTGGCCGCGAACGCGGCTGGCCGCCGACAACACGGGCGCATTTCGACCAGGCCCGCAGCGCCTCGGGCAATCTCTTTCTCGGCTCGCCGGAACAGGTGGCGGAAAAGATCGTTGCCGCTCACAGGGTGTTCGGCATGGACCGTTTCCTCCTGCAGATGGCGATCGGCAAGATGCCGCATGCGCAGCTGATGCGCGGTATCGAGCTCTATGGCACCAAGGTCGCGCCGCTTGTGCGGAAGGAACTCGGGATCGAGAAAGCATCGTAAGCCGGCAGAAATCCGTTGACGGGACCGGTTTATGGGGCGAAACCCGCGCCTTATAAATCGAGAAGACAGGATGTGACGGCCAATGGTGATTTCGAGCGAAGAGGAACTGGCGAAGCTGAAGGATATCGGCCGCCTCTGTGCCCGCGCGATGGAGACCATGGGCAAGGCGCTGGAGCCGGGTATCACCACCCGCGAACTCGACGCGATCGGCCGGCGGATCCTTGAAGAGGGCGGCGCGCAATCGGCGCCCGAGCATGATTACAAGTTTCCCGGCGCCACCTGCATCAGCGTCAACGAGGAAGTGGCGCATGGCATTCCCGGCGACCGGGTGATTGCGGCCGGCGATCTCGTCAATATCGACGTTTCGGCGTTGAAGGACGGGTTCTATGGCGATACCGGCGCCTCCTTTGCCGTGCCGCCGGTGAAGCGCGAGATCGAAAAGCTCTGCCGCGATGGCCGGCGCGCCATGTGGACCGGGTTGCAGCAGGTGAAGACCGGCAAGCCTTTGGCGGGTATAGGCAATGCAATCGGCGCCTTCGCCAAGAAGAACCGCTATTCGCTGATCACCAATCTTTCGAGCCACGGCATCGGCCGCTCGCTGCATGAGGAGCCGAAGGAAATTCCGACCTGGCCGGATGCGGACGAGACGCGGATCATGGAAGAGGGGCTGGTCTTTACCGTCGAGCCCTTCCTGTCGCTCGGCGCCGACTGGGCCGAAGATGGCGGCAATGGCGATCCCTGGACGCTCTACAGCGATCCGCGTGCGCCGACCGTGCAATACGAGCATACGATCGTCGTCACCCGCAACGGGCCGCTCATTCTGACGCTCGCCGAATAAGCGGAAGAGCGATCCTATTCTTCCAGTTCATCGGGCATGAAGCCGCCGGTCTGGCGCTTCCATAGTCTGGAAAACAGGCCGTCTGCGGCGATCAGCTCTTCCGGACGGCCTTCTTCGACGATGCGGCCTTTGTCGATGACGACGATCCGGTCCATGCTGGCGATGGTCGACAGGCGGTGGGCGATGGCGATCACCGTCTTGCCGCGCATGATCGCCTCCAGCCTGTCCTGAATGGCGGCTTCCGATTCACTGTCCAGCGCGGAGGTGGCCTCGTCGAGGACGAGGATCGGCGCATCCTTCAAAAGCACGCGGGCGATCGCCACCCTCTGACGCTGGCCGCCGGAGAGCTTTATGCCGCGATCGCCGACATAGGCGTCGTAGCCGGTGCGCCTCGGCATCGGAAAGGTCGGCGATGAAGGCTTCGGCGCTTGCAAGTTCCGCTGCCCGCCTGATCTCGGCGCGTGTCGCCTCGGGCCGTCCGTAGCGGATGTTGTCTCCGACCGAACGATGCAGGAGGGCGACATCCTGGGCGATCACGCCGATCGCGCGGCGCAGGCTTGCCTGGGTGACGTCACGGATATCCTGCCCGTCGATCCGAATTGCGCCGGCCTTGATGTCATGGAAGCGCAGGAGCAGGCTGACCAGCGTCGTCTTGCCGGCACCCGAGACGCCGACAAGGCCGACTTTTCGCCGGAGCGCACCGCGAGCGAGAGATCGTTGATGACGGGTTTGCCGTTCGCATAGGAAAAGCGGATATTTTCGAAACGGATTTCGCCGGCGCCGATTGCGAGGTCTGGGGCGCCAGGCCGGTCGATGATGGTCGGCGGGGTGGTCATGACCGGCATGGCATCGCGGATCGTGCCGATCGCCTGAAACAGCTGCTGGCCCATCTGCAGGAAGACGAAGATCTGGCTCGACAGGCGGTTCATCAGATAGATGGCGCCGACGAAACTGCCGATCGACAGAAAACCCTGAACGAGGCCTGAAAAGCCGATTGCCAGCATGGCGATCCAGACGAGCGAGTTGAGGATGACGACCGTCACCTCCGAGGCGCGGTAGAGCCGCTGTTCCTTGTGCTGGGTATCGATCTTCTTCTGGATGATCCCGCGGATGGTGCCGGCCTCGCTGTCTTCGGCGGCGAACTGCTTGATCATCTGCATATTGGCGTAGAGATCGGTAATGGCGCCGGCAACGAGGCTGCGCTGTTTGGCGGTGCGGCGCGAGCGCTCGGCAAACATCGGCACGATGCGGGCGGTATAGGCGATGTTGAGGGCGATCCAGACGATCACCGGTAATGCCAGCTGCCAGGAGAGGGCTGCGAGCAGGACGGTCGAGCCGATGAGCTGAAAGGCGAAGCGCGGGATGGACTGGAAGGCCGCGATGATCTGATCCTGTGCTGCACTTGCCACCTGCTGCAGGCGCGAGGCGACCTGACCGGCGAAGAGATCATGGAAGAAGGCGAGATCCTGCTGCTCCACCGCCTTGTGGCCCTGCCACTGGATGGCGGCCGGCATGGCGATGGAGAGCGTATGTGACTTCAACGTGTTGACCACGAAGGAGATGATCGGCATGGCCGGAAAGATGAGGAGGCCGAGCACAGTGAGCATCGGCCACCTCTCGGCGAGAAAGGCCGGAGCCCCGTCTTTGGTGACGCCATCGACGATGACGGAGAGGCCCCAGACGATCGAGAGATTGATCGCCTCAAAGGCCATGGAAAAGAGCGCCAGCGTGATCAGCACGCCGCGAAACATCGAGACGAAATGCAGGACGACGGCCAATGGCCCCTTTGCCGGCAGCGGCCGATAGGGAATGTCGAGCGGTCTGATCAGCGTTTCGAACGGGCGAAAGATCGTATCCGATATCGACATTGAACCACTCCGGTCGGCGTGTGTCACGATTCCCCGATGAGATCATCTTTGCGCCGATGGCTCAATCATCGATTGCCCTTCGCCCGAGGATCTTTGCAAGGCCGCTATGCCAAGCAAAAGAACGGATTTCACCCGTTTGGGTGTTGCTGGCGCGCCGGTCGCTCTTACTAATGATTGTGTTTATACTTTCATGGAGAAAGACATGGTGTCGAAATACATATCAATTGCACTTTTGATTGCATTCGCAGCACCTGCCGCTGCTGCCGAGGAACGGGCGGCGACCAAGGCGGAAATCGAGAAAATGGCCGTCGGCAAGACGCTCGGGGTGAAACGATACTATGCCAATGGCCGCTATACTTACCAGGGTGGCTCGCCGGGCGTCTATAAAATCTCCGAGGGGCTGATCTGCGTCAGTTTCGACAATGGCGGGCTGCGCTGCGACAAGATCCTGACGGACGGCAAAAGCTATACGCTGGTCAACAAGAACGGCGAGCGCTACCCGTTTAAGTGAGGGAGGCGTGATGACAGCCGGCGGCTGCTGCCAAGTGGCTGCCGGTTCGCGGCTGCCGGTTTGTGGCTGCAAGCTGGCGGTTGCTGGTCGGGCTCCAGTCGATGCCTTCGAAATACTGTCGCAGCCTCTGGCCGATATGGCTATAGGGAAGGGACAAAGCGGCAGGGTTTCATCGCGGAGGGATATCATGGAGCGCCAATCAACGACGGTCAGGCTGACCGGCTTTCTTCGGTGTCTATCCATGGATGAGGTGGCGGTCGTCGAGCGTCATCTTGGCGATCATATCGCACTGACAAGAGCGGAGCCGGGCTGCCTCTCCTTTGCCGTGACACAGACGGCCGATCCTCTTGTCTGGCGTGTCGAGGAGGCCTTTGCCGATCGGGCGGCCTTCGAAGAGCACCAGACGAGAACCCGGTCATCCGCATGGTTTGCGGCGACCTCCCATATCGAGCGCGACTATGCCGTGTCAGGCGTGGATGCGGTGAAGGGGGCAGAGGTCGGGGATGAGACTGACTCCGGTACAGGCACAGGCGGAAGCGCCGATGCGCCTTAGCCCGTAGCGGGCGGTTTCCAATGCTGACGAGAATGAAGAAAAAGGAGGCCTGTCGTGGCCGCCTTTGCGATTTTCTGCCGGTGTCGTGATGCAGCGGGTTGGAGCGATCGGGCCTATTCCGTCCGGCCGCCCTGCAGGATATCGGTTGCGGCGCGTTCCAGAATGGCGGCGATGCGCTTTGCCTCGTCCGGCGACCACGGATGGCGGACTTTCAGGGCCGATTTCAACAGCTGGCGGGCGGCGGAGACTTCATCCTCGCGGCCACGCATGAAACCCCAGTCGCCATCGCGATCGTGATCCCTGCCATGACCTCCAGGGCCACCATGTCCGCCGGGGCCACCATGTCCGCCGCGGCCGCGGCCGAAACCGCCACCGAAGGCGCCCGCAAAGCCGCCGCCGGGACCACCGCGACGGCGGCCATCAAAGCCCTCATCAGCTCCCCCATCGGCCTCGTCGTCTCCGCGCTGGGCGGGGTCGAACATCCGCTTGAAGGCGGCCATCTTGTCGCCGAATGTCTCGAGATTGCTGAAGGTGAATTCGATCATGCTGCGGTTTTCCTCGACTTTCGCCTTGCCCGCCTCGGTGATCCTGTAAAGCTTGCGGGTGCCTGCCTCCTCGACTTCCGCAAGGCCCGCTTCCTCCAGATAGGTGAGCGCCGGATAGATGACGCCGGGGCTCGGCACGTAAAAGCCGTTGGAACGCTCTTCCAGCTGCTTGATCAGGTCGTAGCCATGGCTCGGCGCCTTTTCCAGAAGCGCCAGAATGACGAGCTGCAGATCACCGGCGGCCAGCTTGCGGCCAAAGCGCAGACCGGCGCCAAACATGTCTCCACGAAAACCACGCATGGGCATTTCCTTTCGTACGATTGTGTTCAGGGTCATAAGATGTATCGTTCGCTATGTCGTAAAACATGTGTCGTACGATATTGCCGTTCAAGAGGGCCATGCGCGATTCTGCGCCGGCTGCTGCGGAGGTGCGTGGGTTGCGCCTGCATCAGCCCGGTTCATAGCTCCGATGACAAAAGCTGAATTGCCCGCTGCGGTCTCTCCTGCGATAAGGCGGGCATGCTGCAGATGACACCAGACCAAGAGCGCGACCACGACCGGGGCCAAGACCGCGATCAGGCGCGCCGCGCCATCCTCATCGGCCTTGCCGGTACGATTGCCATGGCCTCTGCCATGGGTTTCGGGCGGTTCTTCTACACGCCGATCCTGCCGGGCATGATCGCCGGCATTCCGCTTTCCGCTTCGGATGCGGGCTATATTGCGGCCGGCAATTTTGCCGGTTATCTCGCCGGCGCCATTCTCTCGGCCTATGGCTGGGCGGCGGGCCGCGAGCGGCTGGTGGCGCTTTCGGCGCTTTACGCCACGGCGGCGCTTCTGCTTGCCATGGGGATCAGCGAAAGCCTCGCCGCCTTCGTCCTCATCCGCTTCCTCGCCGGTCTCGTCAGTGCGCTTGCGATGATCCTCACATCGTCGATCGTCATTCCGCATGCGGCCGGCCGGCAGGTGGTCAACATGCTGCATTTCGGCGGCGTCGGGCTCGGGATTGCCATCTCGTCGGCGCTGGTCTTCATCGTCAACATGGTGATGGGCGATGCGGCACATGGCTGGCGGGTGAACTGGATTGCCGGTGCCGTCATCGTTCTCGTCGCCACATTCGTGGTGCAGGCGCTGCTGCCGAGGCCCCGCGGCGAGGTGGTGCGCAGCGTCGAGCCGCCGCTGGTCTGGAAGGCGCCGCAACTGCTCCTGACGCTTTCCTACGGCCTGTTCGGTTTCGGCTATGTGATCACGGCCACCTTTCTCGTGGCGATCGCACGGATGGGCGGATCGGGGCCGGTCGTCGAGTTTCTCGCATGGTTCGTCACCGGCATTGCCGCGGCGGTGTCGCTTGCCGCCTGGCATCCTGTCTCGGCGCGGATCGGGCTCGGGCGCGCCTATCTTGCGGCGCAGGCGCTGCTGGCGATCGGTGTTCTATCTTCGGTGACGCTCTCGCCGGTTGCGGGGGCTCTGGTCGGCGGGCTGCTGCTCGGGGCGACTTTCATGGTGATCACCGCCTTCGGCCTGCAGATCGGCCGGCAGCTTTCGCCGGAAAGCCCGCGCCGGGCCTTCGCCTTCATGACGGCTGCTTTCGGGGTCGGGCAGATCATCGGGCCGCTGGTCGCCGGCTGGGCGGCAGAGGTGAGCGGCAGTTTCGAGCTTGCCTCGCTGATCGCCGTTGGAGCAATCGTGCTTGCTATGGTTCTCTCCGGTCCGGTTGTCTGGGCGCGGCGGTAGCGCCGGCCATCGTGCTGCCGATCGGCGGGCCGGGCGCGGAAAAGCACGCCGTTACAATTGCGTAACAAAAGCCGGCGGGCATTGCCGGGTTCTTGGAACTGCCTTAGTTTCGGGTAAAAGGTCCCTCCCGGACACCGTCAGACTCGAACTCAGGAAAGCCAAAGCTCCGTGTTCCACTCCTTCTTCCCGCGGCCGAAGCTGCTCTTCACCTCGGCCGTCATATGGGCCTTTGTCACCATCCTTGCCTGGTATTTCATCTTTGACGGGCTCGGCACCAAGCTCGGCTATGTCATGCCGGAGCAGGAGCCCTTCGATCTTTCCTATTTCATCGTGCCGGCAAACCTCTGGTTCTACGGTTATTTCGCCGCCTGCCTCGGGCTCTTCGGCGCGGCATGGACGGTGATTGCCAAGGATCACCCGTGGAAACTCTGGTCGATCTGGGGCTCGCTCCTCATCATCACCGTTACCTATTTCGGCGTGCAGATCTCGGTGGTCATCAACAATTTCCGCCGGCCCTTCGGTGATCTCCTGCAGAATGCGCTGAGCGGCAAGCCCGGCATTACCGACTGGGACTTCTACTCGCTGATGCTGATCTTCGCGCAGATCGCCTTCCTCAGCATGTTCGTGTCGATCCTCACCGACTTCTTCACCAGCCACTACATCTTCCGCTGGCGTACCGCGATGAACGACTTCTACATGTCGAAGTGGGAAAAGCTTCGCCATATCGAAGGTGCCTCGCAGCGTATTCAGGAAGATACGATGCGGTTTTCGGCAACGCTCGAAGGCCTCGGCATTTCGCTGATCAATTCGGTGATGACGCTGGTCGTCTTCCTGCCGATCCTCTTCGGCCTGTCGAGCTATGTGTCGGAACTGCCCGTCATCGGTGAAGTGGCGCATGCGCTGTTCTGGCTGGCGCTGTTCTGGTCGGCCTTCGGCACGGTCCTGCTGGCCGTCGTCGGCATCAAGCTGCCGGGCCTGAACTTCCGCAACCAGCGCGTCGAGGCGGCTTATCGCAAGGAACTCGTCTATGGCGAGGACCATGCCGAACGCGCCGATCCGGTGACGGTGAAGGAACTCTACGCGAATGTGCGGAAGAACTATTTCCGCATGTACTTCCACTACCTCTATTTCAACGTCGCCCGGTACTTCTACGTGCAGGCGGATGCGCTGTTCCTCACCTTCATGCTGATACCGACCATCGTCGCGCACAAGATCACCTATGGTATCTACCAGCAGATCTCGACGGCCTTCGGTCAGGTATCAAACTCGTTCCAGTATCTCGTCACGTCCTGGACGACGATCATCGAGCTTCTGTCCATCCACAAGCGCTGAAGGCCTCGAGGCGGCGATCGATGGTGGTCCGCTGCCGGCAATCGACGAGCATTACCTGCGGCGCGAAGCCGAGGGTGGCGAGATGAACGCCAACCGGCCGACCTGACGCCGGGCGCTCACCTGACATATCGCAGCACGTTTGGCCGCGCGATTTTTGTCCGGCGCGGTTTTGTCATGGGGAGAGGGCAGGCGCATGGGTTTCGGGAGGGTGGCGACGGTTTCGCCTGCCCCGATCGCTGAAAAGCCTCTTGCGGTGTGATGCCGCCCTTGTCAGGGGCGCCGGTTCAAGGCCTTGCGACGATCACCACCGGGACCGGGCAGAACCCGTTGGAAGGTTGCCGGTTCTAGAACCCGGTTCCCCGCCCGATGGCATGGCCAGTATCGGGCAGCGGCGAAGAAGGGGGACGTCGCAGACGTCAAGAACCATCAGAAAACCTGGAAGGCGCTGGTTTTAAACCGGATTATTTTCCCGCAAGCGCCTCTTCTTCCTCAGGCGGCAGCGGTGCGGCGGCTCAAAAGCTGGTTGACCGCCCGGCCGGCAAGGCAGCCGAGTGCTGCGCCGACTGCCTTGATCAGCGCATCGTCCAGTCGGGCATGGCGGGTGGGCGAGAGAAGCTGCAGGGCCTCGATGCCGACTGCGCCGACGATCACGAGAATACCGCAAAGCAGCCAGTGGCGCGGGTAGGCAACCACGAAGAGGAAAGCCATGACGGCAAAGGCGCCGGCCCGATCCACATCGACGGGCAGGAAATCGTGCGGGCGAAGACCGATCGGCGAAACGGTCACGAAGATGATGCCGGCGAAAGCCAGCCAGGCGAGAGCTTTGGCAAGGGATGATGTCATGAAACTGTCATATCTTGTGCAGCGCGAAAGACGAAATGAATTTCGCGCGAGAGATCGGGCCGCCCAAGGATGAGCCGCCGGCATGGTGTCTCAGCGCATGCAACACGCGCTTGAACAGGGGCGGCCGTGGGAGCGGAAGCCAAGGCCCACGCTGGTGCCGGGGCTGAAGCCGGTCCAAGCGGAGGCGGAGGTGGAGGTGGAGGTGGAGGCGTCCGCCCGGTGGGTGCTCAGAGCCCCGAGCCGCTGGCGATCGTGTTTTCCTTCTTCATGATGGCGATCGCCTCGGAATAGCTGACGCAGGAGACATCCTGGCGCAGGCAGACATCGGTGACGAGCCTTTCCATCGCCCGCCAATAGGCGCCGCCATTCATTTCGACGAAGTGGAAGCCGAACTGGACGGGAATGCGCTTGCCGTCATACTGCCTGTCGAAGGCGGCCTTGAGGCCTTGTAGGCACGGTCCTCGTAGGTCGCGGCATTGGCGACGTCCTCGGTCGCCTTCGAATGGCGGAAATAGAGATTGTAGTCCATGCCGATGATCGGGCGCTCGCTCGGGCCTTCCGGGATCAGCGGCAGGCCGAAGCGCAGCATGCCCTTTCCGTCACCATTGGCGATTTCCTCCGGATAGGCAGGGCCCTTGGTGACGGCGCTGGCATCATAGACGAAACCGGCCTTCCTCTCGGCTGCGATCATGCCGGCGCTGGTGGAGAAATAGGGGGCGCGAAAGCCGCGTATGCCGTTTGCGACAAAATCCTTCCAGCCGGAGGGCTCCCTGTCGGCCGCGCCTTCGTCGGCCCAGGCATTGCTGACCGTCGTGCGAAAGGTCTTCAGTTCGGAAAGCCACTCGGCTTCCGACCAGTCCTTGCCGTCGAAATGGCCGCAGGTATGGCTGCCGATCTCGTGACCGGCCAGATGCGCCTCCCAGATATGGCCAAGCCGCTCGCGCGCCTCTTCGGCGGTCTGGGCAAAGCCGATATTCGAACGGCCCGGCTTTTCGCCCGGCCCCTGATAGGTTTTGGCCCGGGCGCGGTCGATGATGAGGGAGCAGGCGAGGAAATAGGTGAAATGGGCGTTGGAACGGGCGGCGATATCCATGCTCTTCTTCCAGAGCGGGTTCGGTCCCGCGCCATCGAAGGAGATCATCAGCAGCTGCTTGCGCTTCTGATGCGTGTCGGTCACGGGATTTGCGGCCGGTTCTGTTGTCTGGGGCTGCGATGTCGTTGTGCCGGTCATTGGGGTCGCGGGCGGGGTCACGGGCGGGGTCATCGTCTCGTCCGCATGGGCCGCGGCAAGGCGGAGACAGAGGGTGAGCGCGGTGACTGGCAGAAGGGACGGACGCATGGAACCTCGCATGAACGTCGAATGCATGATGTGCGAAGCATGGCCTTAAAGGCCGCAACGCGGGTGCGCCGCATTGCGCCCGGAATACGGCGAAGCTGGGGAGAGAGGCCGAAAAACGCTTCCCGTGGTTCGATAATCGGGCCGTCGGCCATGGTTTGATGGCATTGTCACGGCGAGTTTTGCTGGAGAGATCGCCTTGGGGCCTTACATCCTGTGCAAAATAGGCTAGAAGGCGCTTTCTTGAACGATGTTTTCGCGTGCCACCTTCTTCAATCAAGGGGGCGGATCGGTTTGCATCGAGGCTCCGGGGACGCCCGGTTGCCACCCATGTTCGACTGGCAGGCCAGAGGGCCGGAGACTTTTATGGCGCATAACGACGACAGCTTTTTCCGTGAGGTCAACGAGGAGCTCCGCTCCGACCAGATGCGTTATGTCTGGAAGCGTTACGGCAAGATCGTCATCGGCGCTGCCGTGCTGATCGTCGTGGCCACCGCCGGCTATAGCGGTTATCGCTACTGGGATGCCAGCAACTCGTCGGCTGCCGGCGACCGGTTCGTCGCCGCGCTCGATCTGGCGCAGGGCAAGAAATATGACGAGGCGCT
The DNA here is from genome assembly GCA_902167985.1 of Shinella sp. UYSO24. GTDB lineage: Bacteria > Pseudomonadota > Alphaproteobacteria > Rhizobiales > Rhizobiaceae > Neorhizobium. The sequence continues at coordinate 49,818 of CABHNZ010000011.1, read as the reverse complement.
CGCAGCGCTCGGCGCCATCGAAAAGGATGGCAGCGGCTCCTATCCGGTGCTTGCCAAGATGCGCGCGGCCTCCGTTCAGTCGGACAAGGGCGATCAGGCCGGCGCCGTGAAGGCGTTCTCCGAGATCGGCGCCGACACGTCGGCACCGCAGGCGATCCGCGATCTGGCAAACCTGCGCGCCGCCTTCATCCTCGTCGATACGGGCACTTACGAACAGGTTGCCGCCAAGGCAGAAATCATGGCGGTTCAGGGCCATATGCTGGCGAATTCCGCGCGCGAGGCGCTCGGGCTTTCCGCCTACAAGGCCGGCAACATGAAGCAGGCCAAGCAGTGGTTCGAGCAGATTACCGGCGACCAGTCTGCGCCGCGCAACGTTGCCAACCGCGCACAGATCATGCTCGACAACATTGCCTCTTCGGGCAAGGCGGCCTGATCCCGCTTAAGGGACAGGCCTTGAAGGACAAAACAGGATGAGCTTTACCGTCGCCATCGTCGGACGCCCGAATGTCGGAAAATCGACCTTGTTCAACCGTCTGGTGGGCAAGAAGCTGGCGCTCGTCGACGACACGCCGGGTGTGACCCGCGACCGTCGTCCGGGCGATGCCAAGCTCGTCGACCTGCGCTTCACCATCATCGATACGGCCGGTCTCGAAGAGGCCGGTGCCGATACGCTCGAAGGCCGCATGCGCGCCCAGACGGAAGCGGCAATCGACGAGGCGGATCTGACGCTGTTCGTCGTCGACGCCAAATACGGCCTGACGCCGCTCGACAAGACTTTTGGCGAGCTGCTGCGCCGTTCCGGCAAGCCGGTCGTTCTCGTCGCCAACAAGTCGGAAGCCCGCGGCTCGGATGGCGGTTTCTACGATGCCTTCACGCTCGGGCTCGGCGAACCGGTTCCGATCTCGGCCGAACATGGCCAGGGGATGATCGACCTGCGCGATGCGATCGTCGAAGCGATCGGCGAGGATCGTGCGTTTCCCGAGGATGGCGACGACGCCGAAGCCGTCACGGATGTCGATGTGCGCGATTCGGATTTCGACGACGAAGACGATGATGCGCCCGAGACGCTCTATGACGAGACGCTGCCGCTGCGCGTTGCCATTATCGGCCGTCCGAATGCCGGCAAATCGACGATGATCAACCGCTTCCTCGGCGAAGACCGGCTTCTGACCGGGCCGGAAGCGGGCATCACCCGTGATTCGATCTCGGTCGAATGGGACTGGCGCGGCCGCACGATCAAGATGTTCGACACCGCCGGCATGCGCCGCAAGGCCCGCGTGACGGAAAAGCTTGAAAAGCTGTCGGTTGCGGACTCGCTGCGTTCGATCCGCTTTGCCGAGACGGTCGTCATCGTCTTCGACGCGACGATCCCGTTCGAAAAGCAGGATATCCAGCTCGTCGATCTCGTTCTGCGCGAAGGCCGTGCCGCTGTGCTCGCCTTCAACAAGTGGGATCTGGTCGAAGATCCGCAGGCAGCACTTGCCGACCTGCGCGAAAAGACCGAACGGCTTCTGCCGCAGGCGCGCGGTATCCGCGCCGTGCCGATTTCCGGCCAGACGGGCTACGGGCTCGACAAACTGATGCAGGAAATCATCGCCACCGACCGGGTGTGGAACAAGCGTATCTCGACGGCGCGGCTCAACCGCTGGCTCGACAGCACACAGGTTCAGCATCCGCCACCGGCCGTTTCCGGTCGCCGCCTGAAGCTGAAATACATGACGCAGGTGAAGGCCCGTCCGCCGGCCTTCATGGTTTCCTGCACGCGTCCCGATGCGCTGCCGGAACATTATGTGCGTTACATGATCAACGGCCTGCGCAATGATTTCGACATGCCGGGCGTGCCGATCCGCATCCATTTCAAGGCGGGCGAAAACCCGTTCGAAGGCCGCAAGCGCAAGCGCTGAGCGGCTTTCCGCGAACCACTCTTATTGAGCGAAAAGCGCACGGCTTGCCTTGACGGGCAAGTCGTGTTCGACTGCGCGTGCCGATTGCGGATCTGGAGGAGGCCCGTCCGTCGGTTGCTCAAACGGATCATTCGTCTCGGGAGGAGATATCCATGGTCACATTCGGCTTCATCGTCGCGCTGGCTCTCGGTGTCGGCAGCGTTTCCTTTTTCCGCTGGCGTGACGGCTGAAGGCCGTCAGGCTTTCGCCATTCTGACGGAGCCGTTGGTGCGGCTCCGTCTATCTCCGGCAGGGCGGTGAGATCAGCCAAAGGTCATGCGCCTGAGGACATCGGTTCTGAAATAGAGGTGCTGGGCGAGGGCGCCTGCGGCATGCAGCCCGATGACGGCCCAGAGCAGGATCTTCAGGATGCCGCCATGCAGAGAGCCGACCGCCGTGTAGCCGAAATAATAGGCCGCGATGCCGGAGAGCGGCATGGCAAAAAGCAGCGCGTAAAGCAGGCCGTGCGTGAAGGCGGCAAGCTGATGCATGAGTTGTGGCTGGCCGGGAGGGGCGGGCGGGACGCCCTGCACGATCCGCAGACCCACCCTGAGCGCGGCGAGCGCCAGAATGGCGATGCGACATAGGCGTGAATATTCGCCCTCGAGATATCGGCCTCGGTCGGTGTCTGGCCGCGGCGGATCATATGATGCCAGGCGTTCATGCCATCCGGCAAAAGAAGGTTGAACAGAACAAGCAGGGCGACGCTCCAGTGGAGCAGGCGCTGGGAAAGAGAATAGGTGTTGCGGGTCATTGCGCTCACGCCAGTTGAAGACGGCTGAGGATTGCCGCCTTCGCTGACGCGGATCTGAACGCCCGCCTATGCGGCCATCATTCCGCCGGTGTCGCCATGCCTGCGATCGCTGGCCGTCCAAGGCTCTGGCCGGGCCCGCTCTCGCGCCGGCTTTCTCCTGACTGCGCCGTCAGGACATTCGTGAGAAACTGGCTTGAGGCGGCTTGCCAGGTGTATTTGCGGGCAAGCGGCTTGCATCCTCGCGGCGGCACTGGAGCGCCTTGAGGCAGGCGGCCTGCAGATCCTCATCCAATGCGCCGCGCCCGAGCCTTCCTCGATGATGTCGATCGGGCCCATCACGGGGAAGGCTGCCACCGGCACGCCGCTTGCCAGCGCCTCCAGAATGGTATTGCCGAATGTGTCGGTCTTCGACGGGAAGACGAAGACGTCGGCCTGCGCATAGGCGCGGGCGAGATCGGCGCCGGTCTTCATGCCGGTGAAAAGCACATTCGGATAGCGGGCCTGAAGATCCGCGCGCGCCGGACCATCGCCGACGACGACCTTGGAGCCGGGCAGATCGAGATCGAGAAAGGCCGGCAGGTTCTTTTCCACCGCAACGCGGCCGACTGTCATGAAGATCGGGCGGGGGAGATCGAAGGGGCGCTCAGTGCGCTCCATCGGGTGAAACACGGTCTGGTCGATGCCGCGGCTCCAGCGGAGCAGATTGTGGACGCCGAGTTTCGACAATTCGCGCTCAAGGCTGGCCGTCGCCACCATGCAGCCATTGCCGGCATTGTGGAACCAGCGGACGAAGGAATGCAGGAAGCGCACCGGGACAGGAAAGCGGGCCGAGACATATTCCGGAAAACGCGTGTGGTAGCTGGTGGAAAAGGGCATGCCGTTTTCAGGCACCAGCGGCGAGCCATGATGCCGAGCGGGCCTTCGGTGGCGATATGGACGGCGGTCGGCAGGGTTGCCTCGATCGCCTTGGCCACGCGGCCGAAGCCCGCGACGGAGAGCCTGATTTCCGGATAGGTGGGGCAGGACACGCTGGCAAATTGCTCCGGCGTGACCATGAAGACTTCGACGCCCATCTTGCCCAGTTCGCGATTGGTGTTTTCGATGGATCGGACGACGCCGTTTACCTGCGGGTACCAGGCATCGGTGACGATGGTGATCCTGGGTATCATTCTTAAGGTCATGCGTGGGGTCGCTGTTGGCGTCATTCTGGTCATGGCCTGTTGCCCGCCCGTTGCCGTCCTTGGCTGCGCGGTTCCGGCTTTTCGCCGGTCATGCGCAGCGCGCCGCCGCCTCGACGGCCCGGCTCGCCCTTCCGAGCGACTCATGGCATTTCGAAGCGTTTTCGGCCCTTCATCGTCAAAGTTTGTTACAGGCGAATGAAACCCCAAGGTCGGGCGGAGCCTTGCCGGCCTTCTCCGAGGGGTGCTCCGGTTTCATGAGTGGCACAGTCCTGATTTGCGTTTGGCGCCGTGATGCCCTATCTCCAAGGGCATCAGTGATACCGAGTGCCTGCCATGCTGTTGCGTTTGATCAAGATCTCCTCGCTTTCCCTTGTCGCCATGATCGCCGCCATCGGGATCTATATGGGGATCAACCAGATAAGCGGGAATTTTCACGAAGTGATTCCGGGTGAGCTCTACCGGTCGGCACAGCCGGGATCGGCCGTTATCGACGAGGCGGTGAAACGCTACGGGATCAAGACGATCGTCAACCTGCGCAATGAACGGCACGGCCGCTGGTACCGCGAGGAAGCCGCTGCGGCCGAGAAGAACGGTGTGACGCTGATCAATTTCCCCCTGAGTTCGGCAAAGGTGGTCTCGGTCAGCGAGGGCGAGGATCTGGCCGAGGTGATGCGGACCGCGCAGAAGCCGATCCTCATCCATTGCGAACACGGCGCCAACCGCACCGGTCTTGCCTCTGCCATCTATGTCGGCGCCGTCGCCAAGGGCAGCGAACTGTTTGCCGAATTGCAGCTTTCACCCATCTACGGCCATATCCCGATCCCCGGCATCGGTCGCTATGCCATGTACCAGTCGTGGGATGCGTTCGAGGAAACGATCGGCTTCTGACCTCTCCCGAAGCTTCAGCCTTCGGCAGAAGCTCCGGGCTGATCAGCGCGCCATGATGGCCGATGACGGTGGTAGCGACGGCTGCGCCGAAGGCTGCGGCGTCTATGGGTGCGGCACCCTTCAGGAAACGCGAGAGGAAGCCGCCGTTAAAGCTGTCGCCAGCGCTTGTCGTATCGACCACGCTGTCGGCCTTTTTCGACGGGACATGAGCGACCGGCGTATCGCCGATCGCCAGCGTCACGCCATCCGCACCGTTCTTCACGACGATATTGGCGACGCCCAGCGCGCGGTAGCGGTCGATCGTCGCCTCGACCGAGGCATCGCCGAAATGGGTCTTTTCGTCATCGAAGCTCGGCAGGACGAGGCTTGCGGCGCGGGCGCCGGCCCCGATGGTCTCGAGCATGTAATCGCGGTTTGGCCAGAGGCGCGGGCGGATGTTCGGGTCGAAGGCGACGGTCTTGCCGGAGACTTTGGCGCGGCGCAGCTCGGAGAGCAGCGTTTCGACCGCTTCGGGGGCAAGGATGCCGAGCGTGATGCCGGAAAAGTAAACGAGATCGGCGGCTTCGATCGTCCGGCGCAGATGGTCGGCATCGTCGGCGAGTTTTTTTGCGGCGGCGGTATCGCGCCAGTAGCTGAAGGAGCGTTCGCCATCCTTCAGCGTGATGAGGTAGAGGCCGGGGGTCTTGCCTTCGATGCGGCGGATCGCTTCGGTGCCGATGCCGGCCTTGGCCATCATCGCCAGCATGTCGGAAGAGAGCGGGTCGTCGCCGAGCGCGGTGAAATAATCCACCGACCAGCTCTCATCGAGACAGGCGCGGGCATACCAGGCGGTGTTGAACGTATCGCCGGCATAGCCTTGCCGCAGGAGACCGTCACCGGCCTGCGCCAGTTCCACCATGCATTCGCCGATCGATAGGAATTTTCCGCCCAAAGCCATTCTCCCAAACATGCCTGCCGGCTGGCGATACGGGATGGTTTTCGCTGTTGCAAGGGCAGGCTCCCGGAATTGATGGAAGGCCCCGTCGCCAATTCGGCCAACAAGCCCGTGATGCTGCATTGCGGGCAGTTGTCTTTTGCCGGCAGCGGCATAGGTTGTGAGGCAGGATATCGATCGAGGAGGAAGGCGCTTCATGACTTCGCAGGCAGCCAAGGGATCCGACTGGTGGCGCGGCGCGGTGATCTACCAGATCTACCCGCGTTCGTTTCAGGACACGACCGGCGACGGTCTCGGCGACATCAAGGGGATCACCCAGCGGCTGCCGCATGTGGCCTCGCTCGGCGTCGATGCGATCTGGCTCTCGCCCTTCTTCACCTCGCCCATGGCCGATATGGGCTATGACGTCTCGGACTATTGCAATGTCGACCCGATGTTCGGCACGCTTGCCGATTTCGACGAGATGATGGAGGAGGCGCATCGCCTCGGTCTCAAGGTCATCATCGATCAGGTGATCTCGCATACATCAGACCGGCATCCGTGGTTTATCGAAAGCCGCGCGAGCCGCACCAATGCCAAGGCCGACTGGTATGTCTGGGCCGATCCGAAACCGGATGGTACGGCGCCGACCAACTGGCTCTCGATCTTCGGCGGGCCGGGCTGGGAATGGGATGGCGTGCGCAAGCAATATTACATGCACAATTTCCTGATCTCGCAGCCGGATCTCAACTTCCACAATCCGGATGTGCAGGATGCGCTGCTCGATACGGTGCGCTTCTGGCTCGACCGCGGTGTGGACGGGTTCCGGCTCGATACCGTGAACTATTATTTCCACGACAAGCAGCTCAGGAACAATCCGCCGATGGTCTATGACACCGACGGCGCCGGCATGGAAACGGATACCAATCCCTATTCCATGCAGAACCATCTCTATGACAAGACGCAGCCGGAGAATATCGATTTCCTCAAGCGGTTGCGGGCGCTGCTCGATACCTATGACGACCGGGCGACGGTGGGCGAGGTGGGTGACGGGCCGCGCTCCTTGAACACGCTGGCGCTCTATACGACCGGCAATGACAAATTGCATATGTGCTACACGTTCGACCTGCTCGGGCCGGCGTTTTCTGCCGCCTATATCCGCAATGTCATGCAGACAGTGCTCGATACGGTCGTCAACGGCTGGGTCTGCTGGGCGTTTTCCAACCATGACGTGATCCGCCATGTGACCCGCTTCATCGAGAGCGCTGAGGAACAGGATCAGGTGGCGAAACTCTCGATCACGCTGATTGCTTCGCTGCGCGGCTCGATCTGCCTCTATCAGGGCGAGGAAGTGGGGCTGACGGAGGCGGATCTCGCCTTCGAGGATCTGCGCGATCCCTATGGCATCCGCTTCTGGCCGGCCTTCAAGGGCCGCGACGGATGCCGCACGCCGATGGTGTGGGAGAAGGACAAGCCGCATGCCGGCTTTACCGAGGGAGCCACGACATGGCTGCCGGTGCCGGCGGACCAGCAGGTGCGCTCCGTCGATGCGCAGGAAGCGCTGGAAGGATCCGTGCTGCATCATTACCGCGCGGCGCTCGCCTTCCGTAAAAGCCATCCGTCGCTGATCGATGGCGACATGACCTTTATCGACACCAATCAGGACCTCCTTGCCTTCGTGCGCGAGAAGGGCGGCGAAAGGCTGCTCTTCGTCTTCAACCTCACGCGCGAGGCGCAGGATTTTAAGGTGCCGGAACGGTTTTCCTCGCTGTTGCCGATTGCGTTTGCGGGGTTCTCACCTGCCTATGAGGCGGGCGTGGTGAAGCTTTCCGGGCTCGATGCGTTTTGCGCACGGGTGTGAGGCGGCGGCCAACCAAAACCTCTTTTTCCGTCATGCTCGGGCTTGTCCCGAGCATCTGTCCACGGTCGATGTGTGGGCGTGGTTAGATCCTCCGGTCAAGCCGGAGGATGACGACCGTTAACGGCACATGGTGCGCCGTCAGATCTCCTCGATCCGCCTTTTGTCTTCCGGCAGGATGGAGAGTTCGCGCCAGTCGATCTCTTCGAGCAGAAGATTGTATTCGTCGACATTGAGCTCGTAGGAGGCGCGCATCTTTTCGAGAAGCTCGCGCTGGCCGGAAATCGCCTTGAGCGCCAGTTTGCGGTATTTCGCCAGCATATGGGCGCGTTCGGGATCGGTGATCGCCTGCTGTTCGAGAAGCAGTGTCTGGCGGAGCAGTTCGACCTGCGGATGCTCGATGCCGTCGAGGCGCGAGAGGCCGGAGAGGAGCAGCTGGTTGCGGATGCCGGCAAGTTCGCTGGCGCCGGCATTGCGGCGATCGAGCCCGAGGCGGCGGATCAGCGGCGCAAGCGTCATGCCCTGGAGAACGAGTGTTGCGAGAACCACGGCAAAGGCCGTCAGCACGACGATATCGCGCTGCGGGAAATCGGCGGGAAGCGCGAATGCGGTCGCCAGCGTCAGCAGGCCGCGCATGCCGCACCAGGAGGCGAGAATGCCCTGTTTGGTGCTGGCCGGTTCCGGCCGGTGGTTGCGCCGCGCGCGCAGCTTTCGAAGCGGTTGAAGCCCATGGTGAAGGCAAAGCGGGTGGCGATGACGATGACGACGGTCAGGGCGGCAAAGGCGAAGGCATCGGCCATGTGGTCTGCCGGCATGTTGCCGAGGATGTCGCGCACCTGCATGCCCATCAGCAGGAAGGCGACGACGTTCAGGACGAAGACGACGGCTGTCCAGACCGCATAGGATTGCACCCGCATGCGCGCCGATGAGAGGCCCTGGCCGGTGCTGGCAAGCGTCATGGCGAAAGCGACGATGGCGAGCACGGCCGAGAGATGCAGGCGTTCGGCGATGATCCAGAGCGCGAAGGTCTGGACGAATTGCAGGAGATTGCCGCCAAGCGTGCCGGCGACGAAACGCGTCAGCCGGCGGATGATGAAGGCGGCGACGATGCCGAGCAGGATGCCGCCGGGGGCCGCCAGCGCGATATGGGTGGCGACGCTTGCATCCAGTCCGCCGGCCGACTGGATGGAGAGGGCGGCCGCGAAGATGAGAAGGGCTGCGGCATCGTTGAACAGGCTTTCGCCGCGCAGGACCGCATCCGTGGTGCGCGGGATCGACATGCCGGACAGGACGGCGGTCGCGGCTGCCGCATCCGGAGGCGCGACGATGGCGCCGAGCACGATGGCGGCTGCAATCGGCAGGCCGGCGTAGAAATAGCCTGCGGCGGCAACCGTCGCGGTCGTCAACAGCACGCCGCCGAGCGCAAAGACGAGGAGCGGCAGCCAGAAGCGCTTGGCCGTGCCGATCGGGAAATCGAAGGCGGCATCGAGAAGGGCAGGCGCGATGAAAAGCGCCAGCGCCACTTCCGGATCGAGCGCCAGATAAGGCGCGCCCGGAATGAGTGCGGTTGCCGCACCCGCGACAGCCAGCATCGACGGATAGGGCACCGAGAGCCGGCGCGAGGCCTGTAACAGCACCACGGCGACCAGAAGCAGGACGATCAGGCTTTCGAAGAAATTCATGGGGCTGGCGTCATCCGTTGCGAGATCGATTCAAGGGGGGCGGGTGGCGTTTGCCTTTTGTCATTTACCGCATCGGGGGCGAAAGCGGAAATCCGTTTTGCCGCGGTGTGGGAGAGTTTGTCGGTGTTGCTCGCTGGTCATGGCCGAGGGCTTTGCCGCGGGCTCCGGCCGAGGGGACAGGTCGAAAGCCTTCCCGCCGTCATGCTCGGGCTCGTCCCGAGCATCTATCCACTAGGGATCAATGGGCGTGGTCAGATCCTCGGGACGAGCCCGAGGATGACGGAATCAAACGGGCGGAGGCGTATCTCCATAAAGAAAGCCCGCGGGAAAATTCCCGCGGGCCTTCGATCTTATTGCAACTGGCGACAAAACTCAGTCGAAATGCAGTTCGCGTTCGCCCTGTTCGTCGCGGATGCAGGTCTGCAGGCCGATCTTGTTCAGGACGTTGAGGAACGGGCGCGGGGCTAGTTCTTCGACGTTTGCCATCTGCTTGACGTCCCATTCACCCGTCGCGACCAGCATGGCGGCTGCGACCGGCGGAACGCCTGCCGTGTAGGAAATGCCCTGGGAGCCGACTTCGTTATAGGCTTCCTTGTGGTCTGCGACGTTGTAGATGAAGACCGTGCGTTCCTTGCCGTCCTTGATGCCCTTGACGAAATCGCCGATGCAGGTCTTGCCCTGATATTCAGGAGCAAGCGATGCCGGGTCGGGAAGGCAGGCCTTGACGACCTTGAGCGGCACGACTTCGTCGCCGTTGGCGAGCTTCACCGGCTGTTCGGAGAGCAGGCCGATCGACTTCAGGACGGTGAAGACGTTGATGTAGTGATCGCCAAAGCCCATCCAGAATCGCACGTCGGCGCCATCCATGTTCTTTGCCAGCGAATGCACTTCGTCATGGCCGCAGAGATAGGCGCGGCGGGTGCCGACGACCGGAAGATCATAGTCCTTGCCGATTTCGAACATCTTGTTGACGTTCCATTCGCCACCCTGCCAGGAATAGACGACGCCGGTGAACTCGCGGAAATTGATTTCCGGGTCGAAGTTCGTGGCGAAATACTTGCCGTGGCTGCCGGCATTGATGTCGACGATATCGACGTCCGTCACCTTGTCGAGATATTCGTCCTTGGCAAGACGGGCATAGGCATTGACGACGCCCGGATCGAAGCCGGCGCCGAGAATGGCGGTGATGCCCTTTTCCTTGCACTCTTCAGCGCGCTTCCACTCGTAGTTACCGTACCACGGCGGGGTCTCGCAGATCTTGTTCGGCTCTTCGTGGATGGCGGTGTCGATATAGGCGACGCCGGTATCCATGCAGGCGCGCAGCACCGACATGTTCAAGAAGGCGGTGCCGACGTTGATGACGATCTCGCAGCCGGTCTTCTTGATGAGGGCCTTGGTTGCCTCGATGTCGAGGGCGTCCAGCGCGTGGCCTTCCAGGATGCCGTCCTTCTTCATCGCCTTCTTCTCGTGGACAGAGGCAATGATGGCGTCACACTTCGACTTGGTGCGCGATGCGATATGGATATCGCCGAGCACGTCGTTGTTCTGCGCACATTTATGGGCGACAACCTGGGCGACGCCACCGGCGCCGATGATGAGTACGTTCTTCTTCATGATGGGGACCACTCCTTGCGTCCAATCGTCAGACAAGTCTTATCCTGTGGGCCTTTGGCCCTTTCTGATCAGGACAGGCTCTGTTCGTAGTCCGTGTAGTCAAACTCACGGACCGTCCTGAGGCTGCCATCCAGTTCCCGGATGGCGATTGCCGGCATTTTCACGCCGTTAAACCAGTTTTTCTTGACCATCGTGTAACCGGCGGCATCCTGGAACGAGATGCGGTCGCCGACCTTTACCTCTTCCGGGAAATCGAATTCCCCGAAAATATCTCCGGCAAGGCATGACTTGCCGCAGACCATCGCACGATGGGGTCCCTGGTTGGGGTGAACCTTGGCATTCTCACGATAGATCAGGAGATCCAGCATGTGCGCTTCGATGGAGCTATCCACCACGACAAGGTTCTTGCCGTTGTAAAGTGTATCGAGGACGGTGGTTTCCAGCGTCGTCGATCTGGTGATCGAGGCTTCGCCCGGCTCGAGATAGACCTGAACGCCATATTCGCCGGAAAAGCGCTTGAGGCGCTCGGCAAAGAGGTCGACCGGGTAATCGTCGCCGGTGAAATGGATGCCGCCGCCGAGCGAGACCCATTCGGCCTTCTTCAGAAGCGGTGCGAATTTTTCCTCGATGTCGCCGAGCATGCGGTCGAACAGGGCAAAATCCTTGTTCTCGCAATTGTTGTGGATCATGAAGCCGGTGATCATGTCCATGACCGGCTCGACCTTGTTCAGATCCCATTCGCCAAGCCGCGAGAAGGGGCGGGCAGGGTCTGCGAGATCGAAGGAGGAGGAGGAAACGCCGGGATTGAGGCGCAGGCCGCGCGTAATGCCCGACGACTGGCTCTCGAAGCGCTGCAACTGGCCGATCGAGTTGAAGATGATCTTGTCGGCGTGGCTGACGACCTCGTCGATCTCGTAATCCGCATAGGCGACCGAATAGGCGTGGGTTTCCTTGCCGAAACGCTCGTGGCCGAGACGGACTTCATTCAGCGAGGACGAGGTGGTGCCGTCCATGTAATCGCGCATGAAGTCGAAGACCGACCATGTGGCAAAGCATTTGAGAGCCAGAAGAGCCTTGGCGCCCGATTTTTCCCGAACGGCGGCGATCTTCTCCATGTTGCGGAGGAGTTTCGTCTTGTCGATCAGGTAATAGGGGGTCTGAAGCATTCGTCTCTGCCTTTGCCTACCGTCGGAGGCCTTCTTTCGGATAATGAGGAAATGGTTTGGCGCTCGATTTTTCGTGCGCACATGGATTCCATATGGTTTCCACGCGGGCCTATTGCCCGACCTTGCCGTCATCTTCAAGTGGGCAAGGGTAAAGAAGGGGTAAAACAATGCGCCTTTTGCCGGTTTCACCCTCAATGGTTAGCGGATGGCTCAGGGTTTGCGGCACTGAATGCTCGTTCGGGTCGATGCCGCGCAAAGTTTTCGCTGCGGCCTGTGCAGCCGCAAGGGGGGCAAAGGCGGCGCTGCAAGGCCTTCGGCTTTCACCGTATATCCAGAATGTAATTTACGGTTATATTTTGCGCCGGCGTAACTCAATTCGCCATACCGTCGATGATGCCGCATGAAATTCTCCGTTTCTTTCAAAGGATAATTCCCATGAGCAGCAGTTTTATTACGACAAGTGACGGCACGCAGATTTTCTACAAGGACTGGGGCAGCAAGGACGCCCAGCCGATTGTCTTTCATCACGGTTGGCCGCTTTCCGCCGACGACTGGGATGCCCAGATGCTGTTCTTCCTGCATGAAGGTTTTCGCGTGATTGCGCATGACCGGCGCGGGCATGGTCGTTCGAGCCAGACCGAGAGCGGCAATGAAATGAATACCTACGCCGCAGACATGGCCGAGCTTGCGGCGCATCTCGACCTCAAGGGCGCCATCCATGTCGGCCATTCGACCGGTGGCGGGGAAGTGACCCGCTATGTCGCTAGGTTCGGCCAGCCGCAGGGGCGTGTCGCCAAGGCGGTGCTGATCGGCGCCGTGCCGCCGCTGATGCTGAAGACGGAGGCCAATCCCGGCGGCTTGCCGATCGAGGTCTTCGACGGTTTTCGCGCGGCGCAGGCGGCCAATCGGGCGCAGTTCTTTCTCGATGTGCCGAGCGGTCCCTTCTACGGCTATAACCGGCCGGGGGCGGAGATTTCCGAAGGGGTGATCCGCAACTGGTGGCGGCAGGGGATGATGGGCGGCACCAAGGCGCATTACGACTGCATCAAGGCGTTTTCCGAGACGGATTTTACCGAGGACCTCAAGATCATCGACCTGCCTGTTCTGGTGATGCACGGGACGGACGACCAGATCGTGCCCTTCGCCGATTCCGCGCCGCTTTCCTCCAAGCTACTGAAGAACGGCATTCTGAAAGTCTATGAGGGGCTGCCGCATGGCATGGCGACAACCCATGCGGATGTCATCAATGCCGACCTGCTGGCGTTTTTCAGGCAGTGAACAGGTTTCAGGCAGTGAACAGGTTGCTCATGCTGCGTCGGAGATGATGCCTGCGTGAGCGGCCGCGACATCAGAAAGGGAATGGCTCGTCGTCAGGCGGGCCATTCCGATCCTGTTTGTTTGCCAGGGTTCAACTTCGCCTAGCTTCAATTTTGCCTGGCTTCAACTTTGCCAGGCTTCAACTCTGTCTAGGGTCAATGTGGCCGCCCCGCTTCAAACGGGCAGCCCGGATGCCAAATCGCTTTATGAAAAATCGATAAATAAAAACGCTTCCGGTCGGACCGGCAACGTCGGCACGTCACATGGCAAACGCCGTCCCGACCGATCAGGCAGCGACGGACTTCTTTTCTTCCGGAGCGCAGTAGAGGTCTTCGAGGGTCGAGAGAACCTTGAGGACTGCATCCGACGTGCTGGAATAATAGATCGTCTGGGCATCGCGGCGCGTCTTGACGAGCTTCTGTGCGCGCAGCTTCGACAGGTGCTGTGACAATGCGGACTGGCTGAGGCCGACCTGATTTGCCAGCGCGCCGACGGCGACTTCGCCCTTGACGAGGCAGCAGAGGATAAGCAGGCGCTTTGGGTTGGCCATTGCTGAAAGCAGGTTTGCTGCGGCAGTCGAATGCTCGGAAAGAGACATGGTTTCCATAGGTTCTAATTTCCCTTTGCCCGGAGTGTCTGTCCGGGAATGTGCCATCATTCTAATGATGGTATTAAACAGCACGCAGCGGAGTTGTATATCCCAAGATTTCGGGTAGTTAACTACATTATTTTAGCCGTTTTGGAAATATAATCCTTGGTCCAAGAAGCTGTTTCAGCCCGTTGGTGAAATTCGTGTCTGAGTTGAAAATTACCATTGGTCAGGTCCAGTCCGTCAGGGTCTGCGCCCGTGAAACGCCAGCCTGACCGCGTGTAGCCGTCGCTTGCGGTTGCAGCGGATGCGAGTATTTGCCCAGCCGCGCCGCTTTTGATAGCGGATGCAAAGGCTTCGGCCAAATCCGTTTGATCTTGAAGGCTTCTTGAGAGCTCTTTCCAGATGCTTGTATCGACCGTTTCCGGAATGGTTAGATCGGTCTTATCAAGGGCGTAAGCACGCCCGAAACCGCCGTTCAAAGACGCTCTCTCGGGTGTCAGGCGGAAGAATGCAAAATCGGGGAAATCTACATAGAGTTGTGCCTTGGGGTGGCGCCACAAAAATCTTTCGCGAATATCGTTATGTTCCAACGAGCCAACGGGTATTTTTACCCCTTTGCACTGAAGGGTGATTCGCGGATGCGCGAGCGGATCGCCCTTGCCGGGCTCGCCTGCAAGAAGCGATGCGCGCGGGTCTGCCATGAGGCCTTTCGTATGCCCGGACAGGGCCGAAACGAGGATGACGGGCGTGCCGTGATAGTCGGTTCCGGTCAGTGTGCGGCTGACCGAGGGAAAGCCGGTTTCCGGGTCGATAACGGCAAGCGCCATGTAGCGGGCGCCGCGCATCAGCGTGCGGGCGAGGCGGCGTGCATCCTCATCCGTGTCACGCAGAACCTTGGGCTTGTCCAAGGGGGGCTCTGTAGGCTTCTCTGTGGCGCCCTCTGTGGGGTTTTCGGCCGTGTTCCCGGTCGCGTCGCCGGCCCGATCGTCAGCCGTGTTCCCGGCGTTTTCCTCTGGTGTCGAACCGGTCATGTGTCTCCCCGTCAGGCTCCGTTGCGGGGAGTGTTTAGCACCGGCGCGGCTTGCCATGAAGATAGCAATTCCCCTCATGCTTGCCGGTTCGCCGATGGGGTGGGCAAAACGAAAACCCCGCCGGGATGCGGCGGGGTTTGCTGGAAGGTTTGCAGCCCGATCGGACGTGTTGATCAGGCGTGTTTGTCAGACCTGTTGGTCAGGCGGGTCTGCGGCGATGCTGGGTGAGGCCCGCCACGACGTCCTCTGCCGAGATCGAGCCGAGGACCGCGCCGTTATCGACGACGCCGATCGTGCGGGCTGGCGCGAGAGGGCGTCGAGGATGTCGATGAGCGGGGTTTCCGGCTTGGCGGTGCCCGTCATCGGCGTTGCGTTCGTCGTAGCACCCGGCCGCATCACGTCGCTGGCGCGCAGCATGGTGATCGGGTTCAGGTGCTGGACGAAATCTGCCACATAGTCATCGGCGGGGTGCTGGACGATCTGCTGCGGGGTGCCGCACTGGACGATCCGGCCGCCTTCCATGATGGCGATGCGGTTGCCGATGCGGAAGGCCTCGTCGAGATCGTGGCTGACGAAGAGGATGGTCTTCTTCAGCCGCCGCTGGAATTCCAGAAGCTCGTCCTGCAGGCGCGTGCGGATCAGAGGGTCGAGCGCCGAGAAGGGCTCGTCCATCAGCAGGATCGGGGCGCCGGTGGCAAAGGCGCGGGCAAGGCCGACGCGCTGCTGCATGCCGCCCGAAAGCTCGCCCACCTTGCGGTTTGCCCATTGGGTGAGGTTGACCAGCTCAAGCTGCTCGTCGATGCGCTTCTTGCGCTCGCCATCCGGCACGCCGGCCAGTTCGAGGCCGAAGCCGACGTTTCGGCGACTGTGCGCCAGGGAAGCAGGCCGAACTGCTGGAAGACCATCGAGACCGTGTGCATGCGCAGGTCGCGCAGGGCCTTGGGGCTTGCCTTATAAGGATCGACCGGGCCGTTCGGCGTGGCGACCGAGACATTGCCGCGCACGACCGGGGCGAGCCCGTTGACGGCGCGCAGCAGCGTCGACTTGCCTGAGCCCGAAAGCCCCATGAGGACGAGGATCTCGCCCTCCTTGATCGACAGCGAGGCGCCGGCGACACCGAGAACGATGCCGGTTTCCCTGGCGATCTGGTCGCGGGTCTTGCCTGATCGAGCAGGGGAAGGGCGCGTTCCGGCTTGTCGCCGAAGATGATGTCGACATTGCCGAAGATGACTGCGTCGCTCATGTGTTGCCTCCCGTGGACGAGCGGAACATGCGATCGAGAATGATCGCAAGGACGACAATACAGAGACCACTGTCGAAGCCGCGGGCGACATTGACGGTGTTGAGCGCACGCAGAACCGGAACGCCGAGGCCGTCTGCGCCGACCAGCGCCGCGATGACCACCATGGAAAGCGAGAGCATGATGGTCTGGGTGAGGCCGGTCATGATCTGCGGCATGGCATAGGGGAGTTCGACCTTGCGCAGCACCTGCGAGGGCGTGGCGCCGAAGGCTTCGGCGGCTTCCGTCAGCGAGCCGGGCGCGAGATGATGCCGAGCCTCGTCAGGCGGATCGGGGCAGGGATGGCGAAGATCACGGTGGCGATCAGGCCGGGCACCATGCCGAGACCGAAGAGGATCAGCGCCGGGATGAGATAGACGAAGCTCGGCAGCGTCTGCATCAGGTCGAGGATCGGCCGAAGCACGCTATAGAGCCATTCGCGCCGGGCAGCGGCGATGCCGACCGGGATGCCGATCGCCATCGAGACGAAGGTCGAGGCGCTGACGAGCGCCAAGGTCTCCGTCGTCTCCTTCCAGTAGCCCTGGTTGAAGATGAAGAGCAGACCGAGAAACGTGAAGATCGCGAGCGGTATGGACCGTCTGAGCGCGAAGGATATGGCAGTCAGCGCCGCCATGACGATCAGCGGGTGCGGCGTTTCCAGCACCCACAAGATGCCGTCGATCACGGTCGAAAAGACCGCCGACAGCCATCTGAAAAACCAGTAGCCGTTGGTCGTCAGCCAGTCCACGACCAGCTTTGCCCACATGCCGATGGGTATGCGATGTTCTTCCAGCCAATCCACGAGAAACCTGCCGTCCGTTGTCAGAATTAGGGCGGAGATCCGGAACGCAGATGATCTGCCGTCCCGGTATCAGGCTTGCCGGATTAGAGGCCGAGTGCCTTCTTCACGGCCGGAAGACCGTCCTTGCCGTCGACGGTGGTGACACCGGCAACCCAGGGCTCGACAACCGTCGGATGCGCCTTCAGCCAGGCCTTGGCAGCCTTGTCGGCATCTTCGCCATCATCGAGGATCTTGCCCATGATGGTGTTTTCCATGTCGAGCGAGAACTTCATGTTGGTCAGAAGCTTGCCGAGGTTCGGGCATTCGGTGGTGAAGCCGCCGCGGGCGACGGTGTAGACGGTGGCGCCGCCGTAGTTCGGGCCGAATGCGGTGTCGTCGCCGCCCGAGAGGTAGGTGATCTCGTGGGCGACGTTCATCGGATGCGGAGCCCAGGCGAGGAAGACGATCGGCTTGCCTTCCTTGTCGGCGCGCGTGACCTGGGTCAGCATGCCCTGCTCGGAGGATTCAACCACGTCGAAGCCCTTGAGGCCGAACGTGTCGGCCTTGATGAGCGTGACGATCATGCCATTGCCTTCATTGCCCGGCTCGATGCCGTAGATCTTGCCGTCGAGTTCGGCCTTGTGCTTGGCGATGTCCTTGAAATCCTTGATGCCGAGCTTGGCGCCGGCGGCGTTGGTGCCGAGCGTGTACTTGGCGCCTCGAGGTTCACGCCAACCGAATCGATCGACTTGTCGGCGAGGTATGGGCCGATCGCGTCCTTCTGGGCCGGCATCCAGTTGCCGAGGAAGACGTCGATATCCTTGTTCTTCATCGAGGAATAGGTGACTGGAACGCCGAGCGTCTTGACCTGCGGCGTGTAGCCGAGGGCCTTCAGGACGGTGACGAAGGAAGCATTGGTGGAGGCGAGGTCCGTCCAGCCCACATCCGAGATGCGGACGGTCTTACAGCTTTCCGGTTCTGCCGCATTGGCAGTGCCGGCAATGGCAAGGAAAGAAGCGGCTGCAGCCAGAGCAGCAGTTCTTGCAAGCATTTTGGAAGAAATGGTCTGGTGAGAGAAGGTACGCATTCAATGCTCCCGTTTTGTTATGTTCCCGCCATTATGAATACATGCGCCCGAGAGGCAAGCGCGCGCATTCGCGCCGTGCGAGAGGGGGCATTTGCGACATTTATGAAAACCTCCGGTTTTACGGGCTCTGCAGGGGCGGGGCCTCATTTTCGAAACGGGTCGAATGGTCGCGATCTTTTTCGTAGTGATGCGCCAGCGGGAATGGTGGAAGCCAGGCTTCGCGGCGGATGGTCCAGCTCTCATAGGTGGGCCGGAAACGGTCCGGCTCGTCGAGAGCGCCGAGATTGACCTCGACCTCATCGCCGCTCCGGCCAAAGACCGGCGAGCCGCAGCTGGGGCAGAAATGGCGACCCGCATAGCTGCCGGTCTCGCCCGTTATCGTGACGGCCTCCTGCGGGAAGATCGCCGAGGCATGGAAGAGGGCGCCGTGGTGCTTGCGGCAATCGAGGCAGTGGCAGAGGCCGACACGATAGGGCGTGCCGGATGCGACAAGTCTCACTGCCCCGCAAAGGCAGCCGCCGTGGGTCGTGGTCTGCATCGTGTCTCTCCTTCGGTTTAGTGGCAATGGTGGCTGCCAATCGATGATGGAGGTGCAGATAGGGGGCAGCGTCTCGTCGTCCATGTTGGCTGCCATGATCGGGGCGATGATCGGGGCCGGCATCGGGGCGATGCTCACGGCCATGCCGGCATCCGGTGGGATGTCGAGCCAGATAGGGATTTCAGTGCCGTTGGCCCTGTCCTTCCGGTCTACCGGTCGGCGGCAAGCAAGGGTGGTGGGCAGGGGCGACGGCAATTTCTGTGACTATCGGCGTCAGGGACTTCCCTCGGCGGGGGAAGCGCCGCACAAGAACGGTCATGGCCAAGCTCTATTTCCATTACGCCACGATGAACGCCGGCAAGTCGACCATGCTTCTGCAGGCGGCCTATAACTATCGCGAACGCGGCATGCGGGCGGCGATCTTCATTGCAGCGCTCGACGACCGGGCCGGGCAGGGGCGTGTCGCCTCGCGGATCGGGCTTTCGTCGGAGGCGGTTCCCTTCAATGCGCAGGACGATCTTTTCGAGGCCGTGGGCCGCATGCATGGCGAAGAGCCGATCGCCTGCGTCTTCATCGACGAGGCGCAGTTCCTGTCGCCGGCACAGGTCTGGCAGCTGGCGCGGATTTCTGACCGGATCGGCATTCCCGTCATGGCTTACGGTCTGCGGACGGATTTCCAGGGCAAGCTGTTTCCGGGTTCCGAAGAGCTGCTCGCGATCGCCGACGAGCTGCGCGAGGTCCGGACGATCTGTTTCTGCGGGCGTAAGGCGACAATGGTCGTGCGGCTCGATCAGAATGGCGAGCTCGTGCGCGAGGGGGCACAGGTGGAAGTGGGTGGCAACGAGAAATACGTGTCGCTCTGCCGTCGCCACTGGGATGACCGGATGAATGTCGAGGCAGCCAGTTCCGGCGGCTTCCGCTGCGACTGAGCGGCGACTGACCAGCGACTGACCAGCGACTGGGCGGCAATTGGCCGGCAACTGCGGGCGATGACCTCTGTCGCCATCGCGCTGCGCGCGCAAACGTGAACGGATCGGACATTCGGTCACGGCGCAAAGGCAGTTTGCCTCTGGTCAAATCGGGTCTGCGAGCCGATATGTCGGCCCGGCCTTTCTGCGGCGATGGCCCGGAAAGCCCGATATCAGGAGTAGTTTACGCGCATGATTTCCTTTCGCAGCCTTGCCCTTTCCGCCTCTCTTTTCGTTTCCCTCTTCAGCCTTTCCTCCGCAGCCCATGCCGCCGAATTCGAGATCAAGATGCTCAACAAGGGCAGCGACGGTCAGCTGATGGTGTTCGAACCCTCGGCGCTGAAGATCGCGCCCGGCGATACGGTGAAATTCGTGGCCGCCGACCGGGGGCATGATGCGATTTCCATTCCGGGTCTTTCCCCGGATGGCTTTGACGGGATCAACGGCAAGATCAGCCAGGACGTGACCGTCACCTTCGACAAGCCCGGCGCCTATGCGTTCAAATGCGCGCCGCATTTCGGCATGGGCATGGTTGGCCTCGTGGTCGTCGGCGATCAGCCTGCCAATCTTCAGGCATTGAAGGATGCCAAGATGCCGAAAAAGGCGCGCGACCGCATGGATGCGGATATCGCCAAGCTCGGGCTTTGATCCGCATTCACCAAATTTAAGCCTGTTTTCAACGCCGGCATGGAGAAAATCCGTGGCGGCGTTATCTTGTTGCGCATGTCATCTTCGCGGATATGCGGGTGCTTGCCCCTGTCCGCCCGCAGGGAGAGTGTGCGGCATGGCAGGTGGAGAAAAGCAGGCAGGTATCGACAGGCGGGATAGTCGGTATTTGCCGCAGGCGATGGCGGGCGGGCCGGGGCTTTGGCTGCGTCTTCATGGTCACAAGGCCATCATGGAGCCGGCGCGGGCCTCGATGAGGCAAGCGCCCGCATTCGCGTCGGGCTCGACGCCGCCCGGCAGCTTGAGGCGGGGATCGGCCGCGATCTCGACGCTTCGGCGCGGGCGCTGAAACTCGCCGGACCGCAGGCCTTTCCGGTGCAGGAGGATCGCCGCAGGGCCGCCGCCGCGGCACGCGATCATGCAGGTCGCGATCTTGCCCTCCTTGCCGTCAAGATCGGCGTCCGGGCCGACGATGTGCGCCGCGCCTTCGATGAGGACACGCCTTCCACCGGTGGGGCCGCATCGTCCATTTTCACGTCGAAGGCAGCAAGAGAACGCCAGCGTCTCGAACAGCGGCAGCGGCGTGCTAACCCGGGCCTCATTGCGCAACTGCTTGGCGAGGCGGAGTTTCTGGCCGGGGTGCTGGAAGACGAGGCGGTGGCGCTCAGAGATGTCCGCAGGCAGGGCGAGGCGGATCTGCTGATGCTGTTCGACCATCGCCCGGCACTGCGCGAGGCTCTGCCGCAGGCAGCGCTTCACCGCCGAAACGAAAGCCGCAGCGATGTTCGCATGCGGCGGGTGCTGATCGTCGAAAAGGCGCTGGCGATCTTCGAGGCGGCGCTTGAGGATCTGTCGCGCGCTTTGCGGCTCGTCGATATCCTGCGGCACAAGGTTGCGATGGATACGGAGGAGTTGCTGACGCTCTACCGGGTCGTCATCGCGACCGCAGGCGCGGCGGATGACGGCATATCGATCACGGTGGAGCGGTTTCCGCATCTGGGCGACGGGATCGGGCGGATGGGATGCGACCGGCTGATCGGCCGAAGCCTGCCGGCGCTGCGGGAAAAGGTCGATGGCGACCTGCGGGCCATGCTTGCCTACCGCCGGGATTTTGCGCATGCCGGGTCCGGCAGCGCGAACGCCGTGTGACGGGTGGGCGTCCGCCATCCCGCCGTCTAAGGCCGCCGGGTCGTGGCGGATGTCCGGGAGATATCGGTCGGAGGGCCGGGTGGAGGTGGTAATCGCCGTTTCAGGCTTCTGATTGCAATCCGGCGATTGTCCTTTGCCGCGCTGCACCCTATCTGTCCTGCATCGGTTATTGGCATGACAGAGGAGACCCGAATGCTCGGTAGCGTGACCGCCTTAATCAGACGGATCGGCCAGGCCATCGGCAGATTGATCGGGATTTTTCTCGCCTGGCTGACATGGCCCTTCATGGCTGCGCATGGCTGGTACGGTCGGCGGCACTGGGTCATCAAGGCGCCGATCATCGTCATTCTGGCGATCGTCATCGTCGCCTATGGACGGTTTGTCTGGCAGACGCAGACATGGAACGGGTTCGATCCGAATTTCGTCGACAAATATCACTGGCAGGACCGCAAGGTGCCCGCCGGCCAGCAGCTGACCGCCGATCCGAACGCAACGCCGCCGGCCGCCGGCGATCTGCCGACCGGGCAGACGGAAGGTGGAGCGTCGGCGCCCAATACGGCGCTTGCCGGCACGCAGGCCGCCGCTTCGACGGCGGCAAACGCGCCGCGCCAGTGCCAGACCTCGGCAATCGTGCAGGCTGCCGCCGATCTTACCGACATGAATGTCAACCAGAACGACTGGATCTCGTCGCTGCTTCTCTACAAGCTCGGCTTTTTCGGCATGGATTGGGACAATACGCCGTTTCTCGACAACAAGGCGTCTTTCCAGCGCGGCGTGAACCAGGCGGTGCGCCGCACCTCGACGGAGCTTGTCGATACGCTCGGTCGTGTGCGCGGCACGTCAGGCATCAACAACAATCTCCAGGATGCGCGCGGCAACCTGCAGTTCGACGAATATTCCTGGTATTTCGGCCTCGACCCATTCGGCTTCAAGACGCCGACACCGAGCTATTATCGCACCGCGATCCAGAAGCTTAGAGCCTTCAACACGGATCTTGCGGGCTGCAACGCGATCTTCGACAGCCGCGCCGACAATCTGGTGCAGTTCATCGACCGGATCGCCAATGATCTCGGGGCAACTGCGGCGATCCTGCGTGAGCGGACCGAGAACCATGGCGGCGGCTGGTTCGATACGCGTGCCGACGACCGGTTCTGGTTCGCCTATGGCCAGCTCTACGGCTATTACGCGGTACTTTCTGGTGCTGGTTCCGACTTCAGCCAGGTCATTCGCGAGCGGAACCTGACGCAGCTCTGGGGCGAGACGCTCAACCGTCTGCGGGCGGCGCTGAAAATGCAGCCGGCCATCGTTTCCAATGCGGCCGAGGACGGGATGATCATGCCGAGCCATCTGGCGGTGATGGGCTTCCATATCCTGATGGTGCGGTCGAACCTTGTGGAAGTGCGCTCGGTGGTCGGGCGCTGACGGCGCTGCCATCGCTGACGGGAGCAGCGGATCAGGCGATCAGCTTGAGACGCAAGGCTTTCGCCACAAGCTGGGTGCGGTTGACGCAGTCCAGCTTGCGGATGGCATTGGTGAGATAGGCATTCACCGTGTGGTCGGAGAGGGACAGGATCCGGCCGATCTCGGAGGAGGTCTTGCCCTGTGCCGTCCATTTGACGACTTCAAGCTCACGGCCGGACAAATGGTGCGGCGATGGCCGCTTCGATGCACGGTTGATGCGTTGCAGCGTCGCGAAGGTGTGCAGGAGGAGCATGCCGATTTCGTTCATCTCAACCTGTGACAGGCGCGGGCGGCGGCCACTGAGGCGCATGCGGTAAGTCGCTCCGCAGGGCGAATGCATCTGGATCGCCACATGGGTCGTCAGGTCGTGACGACGCTGCAGTTCCACAACCTCGGGGGCAAAGCTGATGCCATTATCCGTGCTGCTCTTGTCCACCATCCAGCAGAAAGGCTGCGCCGATTCCAGCACCATGGGCGAGAGAAGCCATTTGTTCAGAAGCTTCTGCCTGTCGAATTCCTGCACATAGGAGCGCGGAAGATTGCTGAGGACGAGAATGTTCGCGAGCAGCGTTTCCTCCTCCGGCGGCATCTTGATCAGCATGTAACAGCGAAAGCCAAACTCATGCGTTATTCGCACGAGGACTGCAGTCAAGGCGGCCGGCGTTTGGGCCGCATGGATCTCGCTATTCAAGATCGATTGGCGTTCCAGTGTGATCATTCGTCAAAGGTGATAGGTGATTATGTTATTTAGGGAAAATATACGAAATTGTTGAGATGGCCAGTATTATTTTGCGGCGCAACCAATGAGCGTCACAATCGTCGTATTACGACTAATAAATGTCGTTAATCACCTGCCTGATCGGCTGAAATAGACTTTGTCAGACGTGTAATACTGCGGGCCACGCCTCTTAACTCCCGGGTTTGCGGGTGTGCCGGCTCTTCGGCCCATCAAGGAACGGGATGCGACGGTAGGGCGCAGGCGGATGTCAGGGGGATGTCAGCCGGAGGCCGAGGATTTTGGCGCCTGCATGGCTTCTGGAATCGTCAGATTCGAGAAGACGCGATTGCGGCCGCTGGTCTTTGCCAGATAGAGCAATTGGTCAGCCGCATTGAGATGGTTGCCGAAAGGCTCGCCGTCTTCCATCTCGACGACACCGATCGAAACCGTGACGGACAGCGACCTGCCGCCGACGGGAATTTCGGCCTCCTCGATCTCGCGGCGCAGCTGCTCGCAGAAGGAATGCGCCTGGAAGGCGTCGAGATGGTGGAGGTAGAGGGCAAATTCCTCGCCGCCGAGGCGGGCTGCGATATGTTTGGACTGGTTGCAGCGGCGCGCCATCACGGCCGAGATCTCCTTCAGCACGCCATCGCCGGCATCATGGCCATAGGTGTCGTTGACATGCTTGAAGTGGTCGATGTCGAGAAGCGCGATCGAGCCGTTGAAGGGCTGCCTCTCCAGATCGCGCATGCGGGCGAAGAAGTGCCGACGGTTGGCAAGGCCGGTCAGGTAGTCGCGTTCGGCGAGGCGGCGCAGATGTTTCAGCTGGATCAGCGTCTCGATATTGTTGTCGATACGGCATTTCAGCTCCTCCTGCACGAAGGGGCGGTAGATGAAATCCGAGGCGCCGGCCTTGAGGAAGCTTGCCGAGAGAAGCCGGTCGGTGGAGGAGGAGACGCCGATGATGCGGATACGTTCCGAATCATGGGTGGCACGGATGCGCTTGGTCAGCTCGTAGCCGTCCATGTCGGCCATATGGTAGTCGGTGATGACGAGCTCTATCGTCTCGTCTGCTGCAAGGATTTCCAGGGCCTGTCGGCCGGACCAGGCTTCGACGACCTGAAAATTCTGGTGCTTGAGGATATCCTTGAGGCCCGAGCGGGCGGCGCGGGCATCATCGACGATGAGGATCTTGAAGGCGCCATTGGCGAGAATGCGGCGGACCGTGTGGATGACGGTATCGACCGTGCGGCCGCTATCCTTGACGATATAGTCGACGATCTTCTTCTCGGCGCAGCGCGCCCGGGTCGACTTGTCGAATGTCGCGGTGAAGACGATGGTCGGAATACCGGCCTCGGCGAGCAGGTCGATGATTTCACCGTCCGGCCCGTCGGGCAGGTTGAGGCCGGTCAGCGCCAGCGTGAAAGCGGTGTCGGCGATCGCGATCCGCGCTTCGGCAAGGCTGGCGCAGCGGGTGACGCGGGCGTCGGTCTCGCTCTCAAGGCGCCCCTTGAGGAGGGTCGATAGGGCTACGGAATCCTCAACAAGAAGGATTGCATTCTGCTGCGGCTGGTCCGTCCATTCCGTTACAAGCAAATTTTCCCGACCGACCGTCATGCCATTCTCCACCACCGATGCGCGAAACATACAGGCGATGAATTACGAATCGATTAGTCGCGGGCGCGCTCTTTAACAAAAAACGAAGAAGACACGGCGAAATCTTGCCGTTGCGGGACGTTGCATCCGTTAGAGATGCGCTTCGTGCTTTTCCTGTTCCTTGGCTTCGCTTTTGGCCTCATATTTGTCGGCCTTGGTCTTGGCCATGATCCGCTCCAGCCAGCCGAGCATGACGGCGGAGACGACGAAGGCGAGGTGGATGATCGTGTACCACATCAGCTGCATGTCGGTGTATTGCGCCGCATTGAGGAAGATCTGCAGGAGATGGATCGAGGAGATCGCCACGATCGAGGAGGCGACCTTGATCTTCAGGCTGCCGGAATCGAGCTTGCCGAGGAAAGAGACGTCGTTTTCGGCGCTTTCGGCTTCATCGAAGCGGCTTACGAAATTCTCGTAGCCGGAAATCATCACCATGACGATCAGGCTTGCGACCAGCGCCGCATCGATGAGGCTCAGCATGGCAAGGATCATATCCGCCTCGCCAAGCGTGAAGACGCCCTTTGCCACCTTGAGGAACTTCGCCACGAAGGACAGCGCGTAGACGGCCAGCGCCGCAACAAGGCCGAGATAGAAGACGACGAGCAGCCAGCGGCTCGACAGGATGATCTTTTCGACCAGAAGTTCCAGCGATTTCATGCGTGCATTCCTTGCGGCGACGGGAGGGAGCGATTTGTCCATAACCTTCACGCCGATGCGCGGCAAGGGTGTGACGGGCGCCGGCGGCCACGCGCCATTGTCGCAGGTGATGCGGAAATGCCGCCTCACATAAAGATGATTCTTTGAGTCATATTTTATATGTTGACAGATAAACTCATGTTTCTTAATGGCGTGAATAGGGCAGGTTCCTGCCTGTCGCCACACTCTTGCCATTATTGAAACGGGCCCGCTCCCGGTTCGCGACCTCGCGTGCCGGCGGTTTTCTGCGCGCCATGAAAGGACGAAAATGTTCATCCTCCGCACCCGCTCACGGCTTTATGCGTGCACGGCGCTCGCAGCATTCGTTGCCGCATCGGGCGCCCATGCCCAGCAGGCCACGCAGCAGACCGAACAGACGGATACCGCCCTGCAGCCGATCGTTTTGAAGGGCAAGAGCGACCGCCTGAAGAAGGGAACGGCTGCCGATACGCCGCTGGCTTCGGAAACGACGCGTGACACCATTCTCAAGCGCGACATCCAGGATCTCGATGATCTCGGCAATACGGTCGAGCCGGGCGTCAGCTTCGTCGAGGCAACGAAGAGCGTCAATATTCGCGGCCTTGAGAACGACCGCGTCCTGACGACGATCGACGGCATTCCGCTTCCCTACCTGTCCGATCCGGTGCGCGGCTCCTTTGGCGGCGTCAATGCCTATGATTTCACGTCGCTTTCGACGATCGATATTCTGCGTGGCGGCGATTCCAGCCGTGCGGGTTCGGGCGCGCTCGGCGGCGCCGTCGTCCTGAAGACGCTGGAGCCGGAGGATGTCATTCCGGAAGGCCGCGACTGGGGTGGCATTGCCAAGCTCACCTACGATAGCAAGGACCGTTCGTTCGGCGGATCGGCTGCGGTTGCCAAGAAGATCCAGAATACCTCGATCCTCTTCCAGGGCAGCTACAAGCGGGGACATGAAATCGAAACCAACGGGGATATCGGCGGTTACGGCTCTGCCCGTACCGAGGAAAACCCGATGGATGCCAATACATCCAACCTGTTGTTCAAGCTGCGTCAGCAGCTCGAAGGCGGGCATATGATCGGCTTCACGGCCGAGCGTTACAACATGGATTCGACCGAGGATCTCAAGCAGGAACAGGGCAGTACCTACCGGATCGGCGATTACGACCGGATTTCGGACCTGCGCCGCGAGCGCGTTTCGCTCGATTACCGTTTCGACAGCACGGAGGCCAATAGCGCCATCGATAGCGCATGGGCATCCGTCTACTGGCAGCGCGTGCTGCGGACCGAAGGCCCGACCGGTTATCGCCTGACCAACCCGATCGGTGACTACTGGCGCATCAGCGACAAGACCGAGAAGGATATCGGCATCGTCGGTGCCGCGACGGGCAACTACAAGACCGGCATTCTCGACCACGAAGTGACCGTTGGCGGCGACGTCTCGTTCTTCACCACGCATCAGTATATCGAAGGCGGCGACAGCTGCTCGGTGCTCTATGTCGCGGCTTGCGCCTATTATCACAACAACCAGTCGGACGAGCCTGATACGGATGGTGCGCGCGTCGGCTTCTATGTCGATGACAAGATTTCGATCGGTGACAGCGGCTTCTCGCTGACGCCCGGCCTGCGCTTCGACTGGTTCGACTACAACACGCAGTCGACGGCGCAGTATGAGAACAATAGCGGCTATACCGGCCTTCCTGCCGGGCGGACCGACTCGCAGTTCTCGCCGAAGCTTCGGGCCGAGTGGCAGGCCCAGCCGGATGTCCTGCTGTTTGCGCAGTGGGCCATGGGCTTCAAGGCGCCGAGCGTCAGCCAGCTCTACAGCAATTACGACAATGCCCCGCTCTATCGCCAGATCGGCAATCCCGATCTCAAGTCCGAGACGAGCAGCGGCTTTGAAATCGGCGCCAAGCTCGGTGATGACAAGCTCGGTGGCGGCGTTACCGCTTTCTACAACAATTACCGCAACTTCATCGATACGGCGACGATTGCGACGGCCGGTTATCGCCTCGGCTCGATCCAGTATTTCAACCGTGACCGCGTGAAGATCTACGGTGTCGAAGTCAATGCTCACAAGGCCTTCGACAACGGCTTCTTCACCCATGCATCGCTGGCCTATGCGCGCGGCGAGGACAAGGATACTGGCGCGCTGATCACGTCGGTTGCGCCGTTCAAGGCCATTATCGGTATCGGCTATGAGCAGGAAAGCTGGGGCACGGCACTCGATTGGGTTGGCGCAGCCGGCGTTTCCGACAAGAGCTCCGTCAGCTTCAAGGCGCCGGGTTACGGCATCTTCAACCTGACCGGCTGGTGGGAGCCGGAACAGACCAAGGGGCTGCGTCTGCAGGCCGGCGTCTACAATATCTTCGACAAGACCTATTGGGATGCGCTCGAGACGAAGGATGTCTCCGCGACCTCGGCAAACCGGGATTTCTATTCCGAGCCAGGCCGGACCTTCAAGATCTCGCTGACGCAGCGGTTCTAACCTCCGAGGGGCCGGGGTGAACGGGAGGGCGGTGCGGCGACGCGCCGCCCTTTCGCGTTTCGGTTCGGCAGTGTGAAGAACTCCATCGCTTGTGAACTGAGGGTATTGGCTATTCCCTCGGCTTTGCCTCTTCGCTATCGATGGGGCTCCGGTTGCAGACTGTCGAGACGAGAAGGAAAATCCATGGCGAGCGTCAAATCCGATATCGAGATCGCGCGCGCCGCGGTGAAGAAGCCGATCATGGATGTGGGTGCCAAGCTCGGCATCCCCGCCGAGGCGCTTTCTCCCTACGGTCACGACAAGGCGAAGATCGGTCAGGATTTCATCTCCTCGCTGTCGGAGCGCCGCGACGGCAAGCTGATCCTCGTCACCGCCATCAACCCGACGCGGCCGGCGAGGGCAAGACGACGACCACTGTCGGTCTCGGCGACGGGCTCAATCTGATCGGCAAGAAGGCCGTCATCTGCGTGCGCGAGCCGTCGCTCGGGCCGTGCTTCGGCGTCAAGGGCGGGGCTGCCGGCGGTGGCTATGCGCAGGTCGTGCCGATGGAGGATATCAACCTCCATTTCACCGGCGATTTCCATGCGATCACGTCGGCCCATAATCTGCTCTCGGCGATGATCGACAACCATGTCTATTGGGGCAATGCGCTCAATATCGATACGCGCCGCATCACCTGGCGGCGGGTGATGGACATGAACGACCGGGCGCTGCGCTCGCTCGTCACCTCGCTCGGCGGCGTGCCGAACGGTTTTCCGCGCGAGAGCGGTTTTGATATCACCGTCGCCTCCGAAGTCATGGCGATCCTCTGCCTTGCAACGGATCTTGCCGATCTCGAAAAGCGGCTCGGCGATATCGTCATCGGCTATCGCACCGATCGTTCTGCCGTCTATGCGCGCGACCTCAAGGCCGACCGCGCCATGGCGGTGCTTCTCAAGGATGCGATGCAGCCCAATCTGGTGCAGACGCTCGAAAACAATCCGGCGCTGGTGCATGGCGGGCCGTTTGCCAATATCGCCCATGGCTGCAATTCGGTGATCGCCACCAAGGCTGCGATGAAGCTTGGCGACTATGTCGTCACCGAAGCCGGTTTCGGCGCGATCTCGGGGCGGAAAATTCTTCGACATCAAATGCCGCAAGGCCGGGCTGAAGCCCGATGCCGCCGTCATCGTCGCGACCATCCGGGCGCTCAAGATGAATGGCGGAGTGAAGAAGGACGAGCTGTCGGCGGAAAATGTCGAGGCGCTCAACCGCGGCGCCGCCAATCTCGGCCGCCATATCGCCAATGTGCGCAAGTTCGGCGTGCCGGTCGTCGTTGCCATCAACCATTTCATCACCGATACGGATGCGGAAGTGGAAGCCGTGAAAGACTACGTCTCGCGCCATGGCGCAGAGGCGATCCTCTGCCGCCACTGGGCGGAAGGTTCTGCGGGCATTACCGATCTCGCCCACAAGGTGGTCGAGCTTGCCGAAAGCGGTCAGGCGGATTTCGCTCCGCTCTATGGTGACGACCTGCCGCTGATGGAAAAGATCGAGATCGTCGCCTCGAAAATCTATCATGCCGGTGAAGTCACGGCCGACAAGGGTGTGCGCGACCAGCTGAAGGCATGGGAAGCGGCCGGCTATGGCAAATTGCCCGTCTGCATCGCCAAGACGCAATATTCCTTCTCGACGGATCCGAACCTGCGCGGCGCGCCGGAAGGCCATGTGGTGCATGTGCGCGAGGTACGCCTTTCTGCCGGCGCGGGCTTCATCGTTGCCATTACCGGCGAGATCATGACCATGCCCGGCCTGCCGAGTGTTCCGGCGGCTGAACGTATTCATCTCAATGAAGATGGTGTGATCGAAGGTCTATTCTGATTATTGATCGTCATCTTCGAATTATACTTTAATTTTATCTGTGATTTATTCGAGATTGACGAAAGTATAGTTTGAAATAGCATCGTTCGGCAGATGGAGGGTCTGTCGTGCGGTGTATTTTCGAATTTATATTGGCATCTGTCTTTCTGGTGTCTGCCACGCTGGCACAGGCGGCTCCGACGACGGGTGCCGCCAACGAGACGCAGATCCTGCGCAAGGAGCTTGCGCGGGCCTGCGAGGGGAAGCGGGCCTTGTTCGGCCCGCAATGGGGCGAGCGTGCGGATCTCGACGGTGACGGGCGGCTCGATCTGATCATCGATCACGGCGGGATCCTGTGTAATGGCGAGCGCGGCAACATCACTTGCGGCTTCCGCGCCTGCGATCTCGTCATCTATCTGCAGCGGAAAGGCCGGCTCATCGAGGTCTACACGATCCTCAGCATCGGCTATGAGCTTGGTGGCGGAAAGCCACCGCTGGTGAAGCTGACCGGCCATGATTTCGAGGAGGGCGCGGTGCGCTGGAACGGCTCGGCCTTTGTCGAGGCGGCCTGGGCGCCGGCCGCGCCGTCGGTGGCGCCGGTGCCTGCTGCGCCCTCGTCGCCGGTGACGCCCGCCGTGCCGGCAGGGCCGCCGGTCTCAGCTTCCCGACCTTCCGTTTCCGCGCCTTCCGTTCCGGCACCTTCATACCCCGCACCCTCTGGCCCCGCACCTTCTAGCCCCGCACCGGCAAACCCCGCACCGGCAGCTCCTATACTTGCTGCGCCCGCAGCCCCGGCTGCTGCGGGGGGAGGGAAGGTGGCCGCAGGGGGCGCTGGCGCAGGGACGCTCGGGACAGGTGCGGTTGGGGCAGGTGCGGTTGGGGCAGGTGTGGTCGGGGCGGGTGTGGTCGGGGCAGGTGCTGGGCCTGTCTGGCGCTACAGTCTGCATCCGGTTCTCGGGCTTGCCGCGCATGTACAGCTCGGCACGCAGGCGCTCGGGCTCACTTGTGGTTTTGCCGGGCGGGATCTGTTGCGGTCCGATCCGGTCGAGGTGAGGCTGACGCCCGATCTGGCGCGGGGTGGCGAGGCGGTCCTTGCCTTCCAGTCCGGTCATATCGGCGGCAATCCGGTGATCCGCAGCAACAGGGGATACAGTTTCTTCCGCGGCAATTCCTGCAGTGCCGGTGTCGAGGATTTCGCCACCCAGCAGAACCTGCTGATCCTGCCCCCCGGCAAGGTCATGTCGGTGACGGCGGAGGGCTCGTCCTACAAGATCGACTATGTGCTGATCGACGGGCGGAACTATCGCCTCGACGGGCCGGGGGGCATGAACCGGGTGCCGGGCACCGTCTCGGTGCCGCTTACCGGCGCGGCGCAGGCGATCGGCAAGCTGATCGCCGCCTGTCCGGCGATCAAGGCGGATATCGACAATAATTGCGGGATCTGACCGTCTTCACGCGAGGGCATCGTCCCTATCGGCAATAGCGATAGCCGCCCTTCCGCTCGATGACGTCGAGATGCAGATGCGTCTCATGCGCGGCGTCGCTGCCCGGCGACAGCACGGTGGTGAAGTGCAGGCAGGCACCGGCGGTGATCGTGCGCTGAAAGGCGCCTTCCATCGTCGAATCCTCCTGACGCGGCGTCAGCTCCATCTTCTCGCCGTTGTCGAAGGTGAAGGCGGCGACATCGAAGGCATTGCCGCGGGCATGTTCGGAAATCTTGCCGGTGGAAGCATTGTTGCGCAGCCGGCAGGCATAGGTGGAGCCGGGCGTGATGCCCACGATATGGCGGCCGGGCATGGCGATGTTCATCGCCGGCTTAACCGTGTCCTTCAGCCAGTGGGCAAGGCTTTGCGCCGTCTTGCAGCGCATCGTCGCATTGCCGGTCTTGATGCCGGGCAGGACTTCCGCCACGTCGATCGGCTTTTCGATGCCGCAGCCGTCGCCTTCATTGATCGGCTCGACGGCTGTGAATTTCGTACCCATGGATTGCAGGTCCGCAAGGCAGGCCTTGAGTTCGGCCGGATCTTCGGCGACGAGCGGTGGCGGGGGAGGTGAGGCTTCGGGCTGCCTGGCGTCCTGCGACCCGTCTTGCGGCTGTTTTCCTTCCTGCGGCCCGTCTTCTTGCGGTTTGCCGTCCTGGGATTTGCCTTCCAGCGGTTTGCTTTCCTTCTGGCTGCCTTCTTCTTTCACCGCGTCTCCCGAATGGGGCTTTTCCAGCGGGGTCGGCACTTCGGTTGTGTGGGCGGGTTCGCTTCCCGTGGCGGGCTGCTGCACGACGGGGGGCCGTGATGGGGGGCGACGTGGGAGCTGTCGTGGGGGCGGTGGCGGGAGCAGTGACAGGAGCAGGTACTGGCGCAGCGGCCGGGGCAGATGCTGCCGGTGTCGGGGCTGTTTCCGCGGCGGTGCCAGGGTTGGTGCCGGAGCTGGTGTCGAGGATGGTGAAGTCGGTTTCCGGCGGGTGCTGATGCCGGGCTGGATGCCCGAGCGGTAGGGGGAGCGGAACTCGAGCTCTGAGACTGCGTCGCCGATGGCGAGGCGTCGTTTGCCGTGTCGGCACCCGTCTTCTCCTGTGCCTTCGGCTCGGGCGTCGTCGCGGTCTGTGAAGTCTCGGGGTGGTCGGCGGGCGAAGGCGCCGGAGATGGCGCAGGCGGTTGCGTTGACGGAGCGGC
Organism: Shinella sp. UYSO24; assembly: GCA_902167985.1. Taxonomy (GTDB): domain Bacteria; phylum Pseudomonadota; class Alphaproteobacteria; order Rhizobiales; family Rhizobiaceae; genus Neorhizobium. The sequence continues at coordinate 16,908 of CABHNZ010000011.1, read as the reverse complement.
CGTTGCGGGCGTCTCGGGATTTGCCGGAGCGGCGGCTGCGTCCTTCGTTGCTGCCGCGGCAGCCGCGTTCTCCTCTGGTTTGGGCAGCGGCAGAGGGATGGTCGCGAGCGGCGGAACGGCCGGGATGGCACTCTTCGCCTTTGCCGCGCGGCGATAGGCGGAAGGGCGGTTGTTACGGGTGCGGCCGTCGCGGAACAGTCGGTCGAAGAAGTCCACCTTGACGATTTCCGCGCCGTTGTGGCCGGTTTCGGGAACAGTCATGGCGGGAGCGCGGTTCTGTTGCTGCGCGGGCGAAACGGCGGGCGGGCTGCGCCCGTCAGCAGGGACAGCGACAGCGTTAGTATCAGGGCAGGGTGATGTCGACGACACAGGTTGACCGCTTCATCCGTGCTTTTCCTCTTCCTCATCCGTCTGTCTCTTTGGCCGCCCTCCCATGGGAATTTGTGGTCGGGCGAAGGGGGCAACGCGCCAGATGAGGATTTGGTCGCATCCGCCGCCGGTAAAAACGCTCGGGCGCCCATGCAAATTCGCTTGCGCGGCGGGAAAACTGCCGCTAACAATTCGCGCCATGACGATTTCGATGAACAACAACGGTAACTGGTGTGGGTACGCTTCGCGCGGCCTTGACCAGTCATGTCCATCGACAAGACGACAGCAAGCCGCCCGAGAACCGAGGCGGCTTTTTTGTTATCCGCCTCGACAATCCCCCAGGGACAATCTCCGGGGGGGTACGCCCCGGACACGAAGCGGGGATCGGGCACACGAAGAACGGGACGACGGGCGGCGGACGGTTTCGCAACAGCCCCGAGAGACGGAAGCGAAAAGGCAGGGCATGACATGGTAACGATCATTCACGACGACGGCTCGGAGACCTACGAGACCCGCGGCGGCATCACGGTTTCCCGCAAAAGGCGCCCGGCCGATTACGCGACCGCGATCTCGTCCTATGTCGACAAGCTCGATGAGCGCCGTGGCGCCGTCTTCTCGTCCAATTACGAATATCCCGGCCGTTATACCCGTTGGGACACCGCCATTGTCGATCCGCCACTTGGGCTTACCTGCAACGGCCGCAAGATCTGGATCGAGGCCTATAATGGCCGCGGCGAGGTTCTGCTCTCCTTCATCGCCGACAAGCTCTCGACCGTCGAAGACTGACGCTCGGCGCGCGCACCGCGACCCGTCTCGATCTTTCCGTCAACGAGCCGACGCGCGTCTTCACCGAGGAAGAGCGTTCGAAGATGCCGACGGTGTTTACCGCGCTTCGCGCCGTCGTCGATCTGTTCTATTCGGATGCGGATAGCGCGATCGGCCTGTTCGGCGCCTTCGGCTACGATCTCGCCTTCCAGTTCGACGCGATCAAGCTTGCCATGCAGCGCCCGGACGACCAGCGCGACATGGTTCTCTTCCTGCCCGACGAGATCCTCGTCGTCGACCACCATGCCGCCAAGGCCTGGATCGACCGCTACGATTTCGAAAAGGCCGGCGTGACGACCGAGGGCAAGGCGGAAGAGACCGTTGCCGAACCCTTCCAGCGCACCACCGTGCAGCCGCCGAAGGGCGACCACAAGCCGGGCGAATATGCGAGCCTCGTCACCAAGGCGAAGGAAAGTTTTCGCCGCGGCGATCTCTTCGAAGTCGTGCCGGGGCAGAAGTTCCTGGAACGCTGCGACAGTAAGCCTTCGGAGATTTCCAACCGGCTGAAGGCGATCAATCCGTCGCCCTATTCCTTCTTCATCAATCTCGGCCATCAGGAATATCTGATCGGTGCCTCGCCGGAAATGTTCGTGCGCGTCTCGGGCCGCCGCATCGAGACCTGCCCGATCTCGGGTACGATCAAGCGCGGCGAGGATGCGATCTCGGATTCCGAACAGATCCTGAAGCTTCTCAACTCGAAGAAGGACGAGTCCGAACTCACCATGTGCTCGGACGTCGATCGCAACGACAAGTCCAGAGTCTGCGAGCCGGGTTCGGTCAAGGTCATCGGCCGCCGGCAGATCGAGATGTATTCGCGCCTCATCCACACGGTGGACCATATCGAAGGCCGTCTGCGCCCCGACATGGATGCATTCGACGGTTTCCTCAGCCACGCATGGGCCGTGACCGTCACCGGTGCGCCGAAGCTGTGGGCGATGCGCTTCATCGAAAGCCACGAGAAGAGCCCGCGCGCATGGTATGGCGGCGCGATCGGCATGGTCGGCTTCAACGGCGACATGAATACGGGCCTGACGCTGCGTACCATCCGGGTCAAGGACGGCATTGCCGAAGTGCGCGCCGGTGCGACGCTCTTGAACGACAGTGATCCGCATGAGGAAGAGGCCGAGACGGAACTGAAGGCATCCGCCATGATCGCCGCGATCCGCGATGCCCGTACCGGCAATACGGCCAAGGCAAGCCGTGATGTCGCCAAGGTCGGCAACGGGGTGAAAATCCTGCTCGTCGATCACGAGGACAGTTTCGTCCATACGCTTGCCAACTATTTCCGCCAGACGGGTGCTACGGTCTCGACCGTGCGTTCGCCGGTGCCGGCAGAGGTGTTCGACCGGCTCGATCCGGATCTCGTCGTGCTGTCGCCGGGACCGGGCAATCCGAAGGATTTCGATTGCAAGGCGACGATCAAGGCGGCGCGGGCGCGCAACCTGCCGATCTTCGGTGTGTGCCTCGGGCTTCAGGCGCTGGCCGAGGCCTATGGCGGCGAGCTGCGCCATCTGGCGCTGCCGATGCATGGCAAGCCGTCGCGTATCCGCATTCTTGAGCCGGGCATCGTCTTCTCGGGGCTCGCCAAGGAAGTGACGGTTGGCCGCTACCACTCGATCTTTGCCGATCCGGCCACGCTCGACCGTGATTTCATCATCACGGCGGAGAGCGAGGACGGCACGATCATGGGTATCGAACATGCCAAGGAGCCGATCGCAGCCGTACAGTTCCACCCGGAATCGATCATGACGCTCGGCGGCGATGCCGGCATGCGAATGATCGAGAATGTCGTGGCGCATCTGTCGCGCAAGCGCGAGACGAAGGCGGCATAAGGTGACGGACATCCTGATCGAACCCATTCGGGAAGATCATGTCGAGGGCTTCCGCGAAGCCCTCGATACCGTCGCGCGCGAGAAGAAATACCTGATCTTCACCGAGGCGCCGCCCGTCGAGCGGATGCTTTCCTTCGTGCGCGACAATATCGCGGCCGGCCATCCGCATATGGTGGCTGTTGATGGCGGGTCCGTCGTCGGCTGGTGCGATATTCGCGCCAAGGAACGGGCGGTGCAGAGCCATGTCGGCGTGCTCGGCATGGGGCTGATCCCCGGCTACCGCGACCGCGGCATCGGCAGGCGGCTGATCACGGCAGCGCTTGATGCGGCGCGGGAAAAGGGTCTGCATCGGGTCGAACTCAATGCCCATGGCGACAATCTGCGGGCGATCGCGCTTTATGAGAAAGTCGGCTTCGTCCATGAGGCGTTGCCCGCGATGCGGTGAAGCTCGATGGCCGGTTCGTTGACAGCGTCAATATGGGCCTGATCTTCGGCTGATCGCCTTTGCTTATCTGCTGATATGGTGCCAGACGCAGCGGCTCAGCGTGACGGCCGCTGCGGCAATGGCGACCCAGATGATAAGCGAGAGCAGAAGCGAGACGAGCAGCGGCCGGCGCTTCGGCGCGTCCATTTCCAACTCGTCATAGATCGTGTCCGGCGAGACGCCTTCATCGATCAGCCACGTGGCGAGCGCCGCCTTGCCGGCGATTTCCGTCTTTTCCGGGCCGTTCTCGAAGCCGCGATCATTCTGGGTATAGATTTCCAGCGCATAGCGCCCGGCGCGACCGGGTTGACGACGATGCGGCGCATCAGCTCGCGATCGAGCTCGACGAAAAATTCCCGGCTGTCGCTCCGCGGTCGGTTTGGCACGGCTGATAAACCTCAAAAATTAGATTTGTGATAGATATACATGTTTTGGAACCCAGCCCAAGTGCGATGCAACAGGTTTGTGGAGAGACGGCGCAGGCTTTGACAAATGGCGGCGTCTGCGCCATACAGCCGACATTCCGAAACCGTCGCACGAGACCATCTCGCGCCGGCGGTTTCGGCGTTTGGAGCATAGGTCTGCAAATCATTCGCAGATGCAGGAAAGGGCGGTTCAGATGGCAACGAACGCGGCGGCAAGCACGGCAGAGGACAGGAAGATCGTCGAGAGGCTGGCGATGTGGGGCATCCCGCTGTCGCTCGGCGTGCTGGCGCTGAAGCTCTCTGCATGGTGGGTGACGGGGTCGGTGGCGCTGCTCTCCGACGGGCTGGAATCGCTCGTCAATGTGGCGGCCGCCTTCATCGCCTATTTCGTCATCCGCTATGCGCAGCGCCCGGCCGACCATGACCACCAGTTCGGCCATCACAAGGCGGAATATCTCTCGGCGGTTCTGGAGGGCGTGCTGATCGTGGTTGCAGCACTCCTCATCATCAAGGAGGCCTGGGTTGCGCTCGATGCGCCGCGCATGCCGGAGGCGCCGTGGCTCGGCCTCGGCATCAATGCCGTTGCAAGCGTCATCAATGCCGTGTGGGCGAGCCTTCTGATCAGAACCGGCAAGGCGCAGCGCTCACCGGCACTTTCGGCCGATGGCCAGCATATCATGTCGGATGTCGTGACCTCGGCGGGGGTCTTCGTCGGTCTCGTTCTCGCCATTCTGACGGGATATGCGATCCTCGACCCGGTGCTTGCCATTCTGGTCGCCTTCAACATTCTCTGGCAGGGCTACAAGGTCATCACCCATTCGCTCGGCGGGCTGATGGACAAGGCGCTGGAGCCGGAAGAAGAGCAGGCGGTGCGCGAGGCGATCACCACCCATTCCACCGGGGCGCTGGGCGTGCATGACCTCCGGTCGCGACGGGCCGGTTCGGCCGCTTTCATCGATTTTCACATGGTCGTTCCGGCCAGGATGACGGTGGCGGAAGCGCATTCGATCTGCGACCGCTTGGAAGATGCGATCAAAGAGGTTATTCCCGGCTCCACACTGGCCATTCATGTGGAGCCCGAAAGCGAGCGCGCCCATGGCCAAAAAGTAGATGTCGAAGGATAAAGATATGTCGATGACGGATGTCAGCGGGCTCTCGCAGCTCGGCAAGCAGGTTGATGCTCCTACCAGCCCGGAAGCGGCCGTGCTTGAAAAAGTGCCCAACAGCAATGCCGGCACGGATTATGTCGTGCGGTTTACCGCGCCGGAATTCACCTCGCTCTGCCCGATGACGGGACAGCCGGATTTCGCCCATATCGTCATCGATTATGTGCCGAACGGCTTTCTGGTGGAATCGAAGTCGCTGAAGCTGTTTCTGACCTCGTTCCGCAATCACGGCGCCTTCCACGAGGATTGCTCGGTCTATATCGGCAAGCGCCTCGTCGGGCTGCTCGACCCGAAGTGGCTGCGGATCGGCGCCTATTGGTATCCGCGCGGCGGTATTCCGATCGACGTTTTCTGGCAGACGGGTGAGGCGCCGAAGGGTGTCTGGCTGCCGGATCAGGGTGTTCCGACCTATCGTGGGCGTGGGTGAGACGCGACGGCGTCAAGCCGGCAAAACGCTCCAGTGGAGCGTTTTGAGCGTCGAACGCCCCGAGCCAAAGCGAGGGGCCGGGAGAGGGTGCGGCAGGCCGCAGCTCCTTTGTGCCACAAGTGCAAGGCTGAGCGAGCGGCGTCCTTCGCCGCTCGTCCCGTGCCTGTCGCTCAAGATCCGAAGCCTTACCGCCGCGATCTTTGCTCTGGTACCGCCCGATCACCGACGTGGTCAGATCCTCTGGACGAGCCAGAGGATGACGGAATTTGGCAGTGCGGGATTGTCACAAAAAAGGGCTGCTTCCGGGAGGAGGCAGCCCTTTTTGCTATCTGGACGAGGCGGTGTCAGACGTCGAGATTGTCGTCGTCGCTGCCGCTCCAGCTGTCGTCGTTGTTCCAGTCGGAATTGTCATCCGCCTGCTGCCAGGTCGCATTGTCGTCCTGGCCGAAATCGACGTTGTCGGTGCCGTTGTTATCGGCACCGGGGGCGGCGTCATTGCCGTAGTAGTTGTTGATCACGGTTTCCTCGACGGGCGCAGGAGCCTGCGGGGTGCCGAAGGGGTTGGCGGTCTCGTTGAAGGGCGAGCCGAGACCGAGGGCGGACGTGTGGCTGCTGAAGGCGCTCGAGAGCGTATTGGCGAGAAGCATGCCGCCGGCAACGCCGGCTGCGGTGCCAAGCGCGCCCTTCAGGAAGCTGGAACCGGCAGAGGGTGCGGCCTGCTGCGGCTGGCCGCCACCGCTCCAAGGGCCGCCCTGGGGTCCACCCTGGTAGCCGCCGTCATAGGCCGGAGCCTGACGGTAGCCTTGCGGCGCAGCGGCAGTGTTGCCTCCGCTATTGCCCCAGGGGCCCGATGCGGCGGGGGCCGGTTCGGGCGGGCGCGGTGCGGGCGGCTGGCTGGAGCCGAAGATCGAGCTCAGGAAGCCACCGCTCTGCTGCGGGGCAGGCGCTGTGCTGCGCGGGCATTTTCGTCCTGCAGCTTGCTCACCTGATCCTCAAGCTCCTTGATGCGTGCGGAAGCGGCCTCGAGGCCCTTTTCCTGAACGATCACGGCCTGCGCCAGATAATAGGGTGAATAGGGCTGGTCGCGCACGGACTGCTCGACAAGGGTTTCCGCCTCGCGGTCGCGCGGCGTCTGCGATGCGGTTTTCACGCGATCGAAAAGGGATGTCAGAAGCTGGCGTTCTTCCGGTGACATGTCTGCCTCCTTAGCGGACTGTAGTGTCATGGCACAACGTAAGAAGGGATTGCGACTTTTCAAAGCGGCAATCCCTTAAATCTTTGTAATCTTTGTCTAGTCTTGCTGCGGCAGAGGGTCGCGACCTAATGCTCAGCCAAAGACCATGGAGAGGCCTGCAAGCGCCGTGAAGCCGCCGAGGAGGCGGGCGAGTTTGGGGCTCAGATGCGAAACGGCAAGCCCGAGCCGATGCCGGCAACATGCAGGAGGGCGGTGGCAATCAGGAAGCCGATGCCGAACTGCAGGGCGCCCGCCTCTCCCAGTTCGCCGCCATGGGCATGGCCGTGGAAGAGGGCGAAGATGCCGACGACGGCGGCGCAGGCGGCAACCGGCATGCGGACCGCAATCGCGACGATCAGCCAGGGCGATGACCGAGGCCAGAATGGCCGGCTCGACGAAGGGCAGTTCAATGCCGGCAACCGCCAGCAGGAAGCCTGCCGCCATCGTCGCGACGAAGGCGGAGGGTACGAGCCAGAGGGGCTTGGTGCGGGCTTTCGAGGCGGAATCGGAGCCCGAGATTTGCGCGGCGCGTGCGAGCTGAGCTGCCCAGAGGCCAACCGAGACCATGACGAGAATATGGTCCATGCCGAAGAGCGGGTGCGAGAAGCCGGCGGCAAAGGAGCCGTGTTCGAGCGGATCGAGATGGGCAAAGGCGGGTGCGGCGGCGGCCGTGACCATGGCTGCGGCAAGCGAAAGGCGTTTCAACATCTCTATCCCCTGATTTTCCTGATGCTTCGATAATCGGACGATAGAACAAGGACTTGCGGGATGTCTACCTTAGATTGGTGAAGTCGCGGCGATAAGTCGGCCTGATCGGCGCATGGGATTATCTGCGGTTGTTTTTACGATTCTTCGCCTCTGGTTGCAGGTTTGTAACCACGTCTTCACAGGCAAAACGTCTTCCTGCGCGTTGCGCATTGTTTTGTGGGCGCGAACACATTATGTCCGTTACAGGAATTCCATACAGGAGACTGTAATCGTGCTGAACGACGAAGACGACAACGACGACAAGACGAAGGAATTGCCGCTCGGCAAGGAAACGGAGGCGAACCTTTTCAAGTCGCGTTCGATCTTCATCTATGGACCGATCACCCAGGAACTGGCGCAGAAGGTCAACACGCAGCTGGTGGCGCTTTCGGCGGCCAGCGACGATGACATCCGCATCTATGTCAATTCTCCGGGCGGCCACGTCGAATCCGGCGATTCCATCCATGACATGATCAAGTTCATCAAGCCGAATGTCTGGATGATCGGAACGGGCTGGGTGGCTTCTGCTGGCGCGCTGATCTATGCGGCCGCTCCCAAGGAGCGTCGTATCTGCCTGCCGAACACCCGCTTCCTGATCCATCAGCCGTCGGGCGGTACCCGCGGCATGGCATCGGATATCGAGATCCAGGCGCGCGAAATCATCAAGATGAACGAGCGCCTGATCAAGATCTTCTCGAAGGCCACCGGCCAGACGGAAGAGAAGATCGCCAAGGACATCGACCGCGACTACTGGCTCTCGGCCGAAGAAGCCGTCGGCTATGGCCTCGTCTCGAAGGTCGTGACCTCGCAGAGCGAGATCGGCTGATTACCCAATGATCACCCAAGGGTGACATAAGGTCTCTCCGCTTTTGCGGATCGCAATATTTCAAACCCCTGTCGGCTCGGCCGGCAGGGGTTTTTCGTGTTGAGCGAAATGGCAGGGGGAGGTGCGGAGAAAGGGGCGGGCAGGGTTCACGAGGCTGCACGCTTTCGTGTGCCGGCGTGCGCCAAGCGTGCTTGGACATGCCACAAATCGGGCGGATCGGCGGCGCCGACTGGAGGGGATGGTTCGCAGGGTTTTCGAGCGGGTCATCGTGTTTTCGAACAGGGTCTGAAGGGCCTGCAAGCGGTCTGCGCCGGCTCCCAAACGGCGGCAGGCTGACGGAAACACCGGTCAACATGGATTGATGCATAGGAGATTGTCATGACGTCACTTCGCACATTACTTCCCCGTGGTACTTCCAGTTTCGCACTCGGCGCGGCCTGCGCTGCCGTTGCCGTCGCGGGCGTCCTCAGCGTTGCCGACACCGCTTCGGCGCAGGATCGTCCGGCGGCCGCCATCCACTCGATCGACCTCAAGCTGCCGGATGGTTCCGTCGAGCATGTCCGCTACTGGGGCGACCGCATTCCGGTCGTCACCTTCGGCCATGGCGATGCTGCCTATGATGAAACGCTTCGCGAGAATTCGGCCTATGTTACCGGGCCTTCGGCGGATGCCTCAGCCGATCCGTTCTTCGGTGCGCAGTCGCCGTTTGCGGCACTCGACCGGATCTCGGCCGCGATGGACCGTCAGGCCGAACAGATGTTCCAGGAGATCGGCGCCATGCAGGGCGAGGCCTCGATAATCAGGGTGGCGTAAGGACGATCGACATGGGCCGGCTGCGGCCGGCACGCAGGGCTATTCGATGGTCGAGACGATTTCGAACGGTCAGGATTGCAGCCAGTCGATCCGCTATTTCACCGATGGCCACGGCAAGCCGCAGGTGCAGCAGGCAAGTTCGGGCGCTGCAAGGCCATGCCGGGTGGCGGTCAGCAGCAGATGATCCGGGCCGAGCCGCTGCAGCCGGCGCAGGCGCGCGCGGTAACGGGCTTCTGAAGGTCGGCTATCAGCCATCGCAGCAGCAGGTGCCGGCGGCGCCTTCCGCATTCGCTCGTGATTACTGAGGTGGCGAAGCCATCCGGATCGAGAGGTCGCCGGCTCTGCCGGCGGCTTTTCGGCGTCAGCGCCGGCGGCCGATGGCAGCCATTTCGACCGTGCGGTGGCCTTCGCGCCATGTCCGGGCAAAGTTTTCGAACTCGTCGGCGGCCATGGGCCTTGCCAGCGCATAGCCCTGCAGGATCTGGCAGCCGAGACTGCGCAGGATTTCCACATGGGCGGGCGTTTCGACGCCTTCTGCGACGATCTCGATACCTTGCGAACGGCCGATATCGATAATCGACGCGACGAGGCGTCGCTGCGAGCCTGAGGCTTCCAGCGGCGCGATCAGACGCCGGTCGATCTTCAGCCGCTTCGGCCCGAGTTCGATCAGGCTGACGATCGACGCATGGCCGGTGCCGAAATCGTCGACCTCGATCGCGATGCCGAGGGTCTTCAGCTGTTCGATGATATCGCGGATGCCGGTATCCTCGCCATCGAAGGAGATCGATTCCAAGAGCTCGAAGGAGAGGCGGCCGGGCATGAAGGACATGGTCTTCAGGCTGTCGATCAGCGTTTCGTCCTTCAGGCGCTGGGCCGAGATGTTGACCGAGACATTGGGAATATCGAGGCCTATCGCCCGCCAGCGGCTGGCCTCTGTAAGCGCCTTGTCGAGAATGATGGCGTCGATCTCGGCCGAGCGGTGGAGTTCCTCGGCTATGCCGAGAAATTCGCTGGGCGGGACCATGCCACGCGTCGGGTGACGCCAGCGGGCAAGGGCCTCGACGCCTGCTATGTCGAGCGTCTGGGCGCAGAATTGCGGCTGGAAATAGGCGACGATCTCGTCGTTGCGGATCGCCGCCAGCAATTCGTCCGAGATCCGGCGGGTCTGGATCGTTGCGGTCAAAAGCTCTTCGGAGAAGAGTTCGGCGCGGTTGCGGCCGCGTTTCTTGGCTTCGTATAGCGCCACATCGGCATTGACCAGCAATTGACGAAGGTCATCGCCGGCGGCGGTCTGGCAGGCGATGCCGGCGCTGCAGCCGACATTGCACTGGCGGCCCTCCACCTCGATCGGCCGTGCCAGCGCCTGGACGATGGCGGCCGCCAGATGGCGCGCCCGCACCAGCGGCATGGGGCTTGCCGTGACCACGACGAACTCGTCGCCGCCGATGCGTGAGGCGAATTCGCCGATATCGAGAAGCGCCGAGAGGCGCAGGGCGGCTTCCTTCAGAACCGCATCACCGGCCGCATGACCGAGCGTGTCGTTGACCTCCTTGAAGCGATCGAGGTCGCAATGGATGAAGGCGACCGGATGTTCTGGAGGAGCGCGGCCTGCCTCCTCCATGAAGCGGTCAAGAAAGCGGCGGTTCGGCAGGCCGGTCAGGGCATCATGCAGCGACTGGTGTTCGAGCGTGTGGCGCGTGGCGCGCAGCTGCTCGTTCTGCTCTTCCGTGCGGGCACGGGCATCGCGCAGCTCCGTCTGCAAAAGCGTGTCGTGGGTGACGTCCCAGTTGGCGCCGACGATCCTCTGGCGGCCGATCGCTGTCTTGTAGGTCACGCCATGGGCGCGGATATGTCTGGTCTCGCCTGTCGGGGTGACGATACGGAACTGTGTGAGATAGGGGATGTCCTCTTCCAGCGTGCGTACGAGAAGCGCCTGCGCGTTTTCCAGATCATCCGGATGAAGCGCATCCCGCCAGGCGGCATAGTGGAAATCGCTGCGATCATTGGCGACGCCATAGATCTCGCACATCCTGGCATCCCAGTAGAGCGTGTTGGTCGAGGCTCGTATTCCCACACGCCGACGCTCGATGCCTTCAGCGCCAGCGCCAGCCGCTGGTGGAGGGTCTCCAGTTCTTCCTCACGCTCCTGCAGCGTGGTGATATTGCTCTGGCGCTGCCGCATGAGGAAGCCCACCCAGATGAGCGGGCCGATGATACAGAGAGCGATCATCAGGACATAGGCGCGCACCGAGGGCAGGGCGCCGGCACTCTCTTCCCAGCCGCCTTTCGGAACGGCTGCCAGATACCAGGTGTCGTAACCGAGATCGATATGGGTCTTGACCGGGGAACTGGCGAAAACCGCCTTGTCGCCATAAAGACGTCGCCATCCTTCGGCATGGGCCGGCGGGAAATGGCGATATCGAGCGTCTGGCGCTCGGTGCCGAGATTGCTGTCGGCATAAAGCCGGTTGACGTCGATGACAGCGGAAAGAATGCCCCAGAAACGGCCATTGCCGATGGCAAAGACCGGGTAGCGGGCGACGAGGCCCTGTCCACCCTGAAGCAGGTTGATCGGGCCGGTGATGACGGGCTGGCGGCGCTGCACCGCTTCCATGGCGGCCGGGCCCTGATCGGGGCTGGTGCGGTAATCAAGCCCGAGAACGCGGGAATTCGAAACATAAGGGTAGACGAAGCGCACCACCATATCGGGCGCGGCGGCAATGTTGCGCAGCTGCGAGGGAGCGGCAAAGATGCGCTCGGCCACGGCGGCAAACTGGCTCTCGCCCATGGTCGGGTTGGCTGCGACCGCGGCGACCAGACCGTGAACCAGATTGACGTTGCCGTGAATATTGGTTTCCAGTCCCGAGGCCACCTTGGCCAGCTGTTCTGCGGCGGCGAGGCGCTGGGTGGCGCGGTGCTGGGCGCGTTCCTCCATGTCGATGCGGATGACGCCGATGACGACGGCGACGGCAGCCAGAAGGGCAGGCAGAAAATAGCTCGGGCCGAGCCAGGGCGAGCGTTTCGACTTTACATGGGAACCTTGCGGGGGCTCCGGGGCATGCGGGACTGAGTTCATGGACGTTTCCGGCGTACGACGAAACAGTGTGTGCCTAAAAGCTTTAAAAGGTTCTAATTCGGTACGGTTCGGCCGGTGGCACCTGTGCCGTTTCCTGTCGGGTATCCGTCTAGGTATCCCAGCAGGTTTATGGCCAGCTTTACGGGGTGCGCAGCAGGGCGATCCGCGGTGCCGTCACCTCATGGCGAAAAAGAGGGCATTTGCTGCCGCGCATGGGTGATTTTGCGGCATGACGGCTTGCATTTGAGGGTGTGCTTATGCTCCAAGCCGCGCAGGCCCTGCGGGCCTCTCAAGGATACCGGACCCCATGCTCAAGGAATTTTCCGTCTCGGCCCTGACAATGGGGCTGCTCACGGCGTTTGTCGGCTTTATCAGCTCGTTTGCGGTGATCACGCAGGGGCTGCAGGTGATGGGCGCGACGGGGCCGCAGCAGGCGAGTGCGCTTCTGGCGCTATCGGTCGCGCAGGCGCTGCTGGCGATCGGCTTTTCGCTGCGCCACAAGATGCCGATCATGATGGCATGGTCGACGCCGGGCGCGGCCCTTCTTGCGGCAACGGGTGCGATTGCCGGCGGGTTTCCGGCCGCTGTCGGCGCCTTCGTCCTCTGTGCAGGGCTGATCGTTCTTTCCGGCCTGTTCACGCCGCTTGGCCGGGCGATCCGGCTCATTCCGCCGGCGCTTGCCAATGCGATGCTGGCCGGCATCCTGCTGGGCTTGTGTCTCGCGCCGGTCAAGGCCGTCGCCTTCAATGCAGCGCTCGGCCTGCCGATCGTGATCACCTGGATGGTCGTGGTCTCGCGCTGGCGGATCTTTGCGGTGCCGGCGGCCCTCGGCGCCTTCGTCGTCGTACTGCTTCTCGGCGTCGACCTGCCGGCCGATGCGCTGTCGCAGATCGGCGCGGCGATCCATCCGGTGCTGGTGCCGGTCATGCCGGAATTCACCTGGCACGGGTTCATCTCGGTGGCGCTGCCGCTCTATATCGTTACCATGGCGTCGCAGAATATTCCGGGCATCGCGATCCTCAAGGCGCATGGCTACGAGCCGTCGCCGGGCGCGCTTTTCACCTCGACCGGTGTGTTCTCCGGTATCTGCGCCATATTCGGCGGCGTTCCGGTCAACATGGCGGCAATCACGGCAGCCATGTGCGCCAGCGAGGATGCCCATCCCGATCCGGCGCGTCGCTACTGGGCCTCGCTCGTCGGCGGGGCGGCCTATATCGTGCTCGGGCTGATCGCCGGCGGGATCATCGCCTTCGTCTCTATGGCGCCGCCGATCCTGTTGCAGGCGGTGGCCGGTCTCGGCCTGATCGGCGCCTTCACCAATGCTGCCTATGCCGCGTGGCGCGAGCCCGAAACGCGCGAAGCCGCGGCCATCACCTTTCTCGTGACCGCCTCGGGTGCCACGTTCGGCGGCATTTCCGGTGCCTTCTGGGGGCTTGTCGCCGGTGGGGTGATGATGGGCTTGTCGCGGGTGATGCGACCACGTAAAGTGATTTAGTATCACAAAAATCGAGGCGCGGCATGGAATTTGAATTCGATGCGACAAGAGCGCTTCCAACAAGGGCAAGCACGGTATCGACTTCGTTGAAGCGCAGGCCTTGTGGCGGGACAGACGCGGGGTGATTGCCCGTGTTCCGTTTGAAGAGGAAAGGCGCTATATTCTTATAGGCAAGATTGGCGGTAAACATTGGACTGCGGTCTTCACGAGGAGGAACGGCCGGATCAGGATCATCTCCGTCAGGCGTTCGCGTCACTCTGAAAGGCACTCCTATGACAGTGAAGACACTAACGGCTGAAGAATTTGACAGGATGTTCGATGATGGCGAGGACATCAGCGAATATGTCGACTGGTCTTCTGCGCGGCGGGCTGAGGATGCTCTCGGCCAAATTCACTTGGAACTGCCGAACTGGCTCATTCTCACGTTGAAGAACGAGGCTCAAAAGCTTGGTGTCACTCATGAAGTGCTGGTGCGCCGCTGGCTGGAAGAGCGGCTGGCACAGGCGGATGAGCCCAAATAAGTCGCAATCGATGTTTGGACATCGCTTGCAATAAGTGCACTTGCACAGGCGACAATCCGTCGCTATACAGCGACCCATGACCATGACAGGCGCGATCATGTTTGACCGTTCGACAACCTGCCGCTTCGCGGCCGGGTCGCCGGTTCTCGCGCTTTCCTCGCTTCTTAGCCTCGACCTTACGCGCGGTTGCCGGGTCCGTTGAGGAGCGCCCGGCGGCCGAAAAGCCTGCCGGCGCAAGAGCTCCTCGCACTCAATTCATCAATCGAAGCATAAGATCTCGAAGCGAGATCGCCATCCGTTCGTCACAGGCCTGCGATAACGCGGTCACGACGGATGCGAGACGAGGACAGACATCATGGACGCCAAGACTTCCAAATCCGCCACTTCCACATCGGCAAAGGGCATGGGCGACGCAGCGGTGAAATACCGCGCCTATCCGACCATCAATATTCCTGACCGCACCTGGCCGTCGAAGGTCATCGAGAAGGCGCCGATCTGGTGTTCGGTCGATCTGCGCGACGGCAACCAGTCGCTGGTCAATCCGATGGGCCACGACCGCAAGGCCCGCATGTTCAAGCTGTTGCTGGACATGAATTTCAAGGAAATCGAGATCGGTTTCCCGTCGGCTTCGCAGACCGATTTCGACTTCGCCCGCTGGTGCGTGGAAGAGGGCGGCGTGCCTGACGACGTGTCGTTGCAGGTTCTGGTCCAGTGCCGTCCGGAGCTGATCACCCGCACATTCGAAGCGCTGGAAGGCGCCAAGCACCCGATCATCCATTTCTACAATTCCACCTCCGAGCTGCAGCGTCGCGTGGTGTTCGGCAAGGATGTCGCCGGCATCAAGCAGATCGCCGTCGATGCCGCCAAGATGATCATGGACATGGCAACCAAGGCGGGCGGCGACTACCGGTTCGAATATTCGCCGGAAAGCTTTACCGGTACCGAGCTGGAAGTGGCGCTGGAGATCTGCAATGCCGTCATCGCCGAAGTGAAGCCGACGGCGGATAACAAGCTGATCCTTAACCTGCCGTCCACCGTCGAGATGGCGACGCCGAACATCTATGCCGACCAGATCGAGTGGATGTGCCGCAATATCGACAATCGCGAGAATGTCATCATTTCCGTTCACCCGCATAACGACCGCGGTACCGGCATTGCCGCGACCGAGCTGGCGCTGATGGCGGGTGCCGACCGCGTCGAGGGCACGCTGTTCGGCAATGGCGAGCGCACCGGCAATGTCGATGTCGTGACGCTGGCGCTCAACATGTATACGCAAGGCATCGATCCGGAGCTGGATTGCCGCGATATCGAGCGGATCAAGGACGTCTACGAATATGCCAACGAGATGGTCATTCCCGAGCGCCATCCTTATGTCGGCGAACTGGTCTATACCGCCTTCTCCGGCTCGCATCAGGATGCGATCAACAAGGGGATGAAGGCGATCAAGGTCGCCAATCACCCGGTCTGGGAAGTGCCTTATCTGCCGATCGATCCGCGTGACGTCGGCCGGTCCTACGAGGCGATCATCCGCATCAACTCGCAGTCGGGCAAGGGCGGCATCGCCTATATTCTGCAGCAGGATTTCGGCCTGAACCTGCCGCGCAACCTGCAGGTGGAATTCCGCGAGGCGATCCAGAAGATTACCGACGAGGAAGGCAAGGAACTGTCTTCGAAGCGCATTCACGAGACCTTCATGGAGCGCTATGTCGAGCAGCCGGCGCCGGCTGAAATTCGTCGATCACCATATGTATCCGGCCGGTACCGACCAGAAGGGCGTGCGCGTGGTGGCAGCCGAGATCACCGATCGCGGCGAGACGAAGCGGATCGAAGGCAAGGGGACCGGCCCGATCGACGGTTTCATCAATGCGCTGTCGACCTATCTCGGCATCGACCTGTCGGTTGCCGATTATTCGGAACATTCGCTGCAGCACGGCTCGAACGCATCGGCTATCGCCTATGTCGAGATGGAACATGCAGGCGGCAAACTCTTCGGCGCCGGCATCAACAACAATATCGTGACGGCCTCGCTCGATGCGATCGTTTCGGCGGCCAATCGCGTGCTGAAGGAACAGGGGCGCTAAGCGCTCCTCACATCCCTTTCAGATCAAAGGAAAAGGCCGCGCGGGATAGTCCGGCGCGGCCTTTTTCGTATCCTGCGGTGAGGGGACGGGACGGGTCAGATCAGGCCGGCGGCCTTGCCGGCGATGTCGTCGAGATCGGCTGCCGCCGAGGGGCCGACGATCACATAGGTGGCGAGCGGCGTGCTCCAGGTGACAAGGCCGGTATCGGCACGGATGTCTTCGACCGGACGGCTGATTTCGGGGCGGCTCTTGACGAAGCTGATGGCGATAATGTCGCCATCGCCGTCAGCGCGCTTGTAGAAGAGCATGCCGGTCGGACGTCCCTGGCTGGAGACAAGCCGTGCGCCGAGGAAGGTAAGCCCGCTTTCCGTCAGGTCTGGAATGCGGAAGCCGACGCCGGTATCGGTCGTCAGCCAGTCGATGATATCGCCCGGCCGGGCGGCGGCGATTTCCACCTGGCGCTCGCGATGGCGGGTATAAAGGCGGTAGTTCGAGACGATGTCGTCGAGCCAGTCGCGCGCGTCGCAGCGGTCGCCGCGCTGCGGGCATGTCGGGAACCGACGGATAGGTGCCGGCCACATAGCCAGGC
>CABHNZ010000010.1 GCA_902167985.1 Shinella sp. UYSO24 | reverse complement strand
AAGTTGATCTATCTGGCGCTCAATGCTACCTCGACTGAGTGGAAGCGTTCAGTGCGCGAATGGCATCTCGTCAAAAGCCAGCTCGCGATCATGTTCGAAGATCGTTTCCCGATGGCCTGAAACATCGCTAGGGCACAAAATTCCTTACAGTCTCTGCGCACCGTCAGCTTCTCTTCCCGATAGAGCCGGAAGAGCCGCTTGTGGTTCACACGGTGCCCCTCACGCCTGAGCAGCACATGAAGGCGTCGATATCCAAAACGGCGGCGTTCATGCGCCAGCGCCTTCATCCGCTCGCGAAGGTCATGGTCATCGCTGCGCCTGGTTTCGTAACGGATCGTCATCCGGCAAAAGCCGATGGCTTTAAACGCCCGCCGTTCGCTCATCTGGTGGTAATCCATTAGATGAGCGACAGCTTTCCGCCTTGCTGCGGGCGTCACCGCTTCTTTCCCAAAAGGTCTTTCAAAGCCGCATTGTCGAGCATCTCATCTGCCAGGAGCCGCTTCAGCTTGGTGTTCTCATCTTCCCGCGACTTCAGCCGCTTGGCTTCCGATACGTCCATACCGCCGAATTTGGCCTTCCATTTATAAGTGCTGGCATCGCTGACGCCGTGCTTGCGGCAAAGCTCCGAGACCGGCGTGCCTGCCTCATGCTCCTTCAGAATGCCGATGATCTGTTCGTCCGTGAAACGAGTGCGCTTCATTCTCTGGTCCTCTCAATGGGCCAGAGCTTACTTCAAAATGGATTAGTTCGATGGGGCAAGGTCACGGCCTTCATCGGCGCATAATACCTGCCCAGCGTCATGGTGGCGCTTATGGAGGAGATGCAGAGGACAGCAGTCCACATCCCAGTTCACAACTGAGCAGCGTGATCGGTTGCTAAGCCGAAAACGGGACGTGTCTGGAAGGCACAAGTCTGATCGAAATGATCGACATTGGTAATAAAATCAGGGATGTGAAAGATGATCAGGAACGGTAAATAATTACCAGACCTTAGCGTTTCCATAAGCGTCAAACTCTACACAAGTTGTAGAATACGGAAAACTTGCTTGACGCCGCGAGGCAAAAATTTGCGCTGACTTAGCAAAGGATTGGTCGAGGCTATAGCCAGATTCAGAGTTGTGCAGGCAGGGTGCGTCAACAATGACAGCTACTTCTCCGGCATCTCGAACTTTGAGGCAAACCTCTGAGCCATACATGTGAAATCCTAACTCAGGCTCTAGTCCAGCAATGGACCCGTTACGCACCGGAAAGGCAAGAACTATTTCATCAAGACTAGTCGCTTGTATAGGAAGAGGGTGACTTGTTTTGAGCATGCTGTGTCTGTCCAATACTTTTCCAGCGCGCTCGAAAGTTTTTGAAATTGTCTCAACCACGCCAAAGACACCAGCAATTCCAACGTGCCCAAAAGACTGTTCCGCAGCCTCAATTCCAGCAATCAGTTTGTTATCCCAGCCGTCGGGAAGATAAATATCTTGATGTAGAAGGACAATTAGGTCTTTCACCTCGGCGGCGCGGCTAAGGCCAATACGTAATGCATCGGCAGCACTTGTAGCACCTGTCACGGGGATCAATTCGTGGCGGTTGCTTTTGAAAACGGGGGAGGCCAGCAAGTTATCCTTTAACTGGCGAGGATTGTCCACTGCGGCGATGAAAGTGATGCCTCGCCTACTTTCATTGGCGGCTGCCATCGATTCCCCGACGCAGATATATTGCTCTGTTGCGAGTTTTCTCAGAAAAAATTAGGATTCAACCTTAGTTGCCGAACAAGCGGCATGAAAGCTTCAGCCACACCTTCCGGCACCTTGTCACCAATAACACTGGTAAAGCTCGGCATTAAGCCTGCATCCAGAAAAAGTTTCTGAATGGTAGGCGCGGTTAATAATGTTACATTGTTACGATGGATAGGTTCATCGTGTGCTTGGACATCTCCGGCGACAAGTGAGCAAAGGGAACTGAAATGCTGAGCATTGTCGATCGAGGCGATGACACGACCATTAGGACTTAGAAAGGATATAAGCTTTCGGAGGAAATGCACAGGATCACGTGAGGCCTGGAGCGCTTTGTCTACAATGATACAATCGATGCTTTCAGCATCTATGGGAATAATGTCTGTTTCCACGTCAAGAGTATGCACAGTATCCAAGATACCAAGAGCAATCGATGCTGCATTTTCGTCAGGCTCAATGCCTATTACAAATACGTCTTCTCGTAACTGTTTTATTCTCTGCCCTAAGCGGCCATCACCGCAATCTATAACGAGAATTTTGCGATCTTGAGCACGGATCTCATGCAATAGATGTTCATTAATTCCGCCAATATCTTTCATGTCTTCCTGACTCTCAAAGAAAGTGAAGATTGCGCTATACACTCCTGCCCCCCAAATTGAACAAAACGGAGGAAAAGTCTTTTTGGTAGCTATTTCGATGAGGATCTAGATTTTTCATTGTCTTGAACTAGGTCAATGACCCGGCGCGCATTAAGAACGCTAGCTTTTTCATAACTGATCGATTTTCGTGATATCTACTCTGGATCAGCCTTTTAGTCTGTCTAAATGGTCATTGACTGCTCGAAGCATTTGAGCGGATTTATTACGTTCTATTTCCAGTTCCGTACGGAGTTGGTCGACTTGAGATTCCAATGCTATCACACGCTTGGCGTGTTGCGCCACGTCCGCAAAGTTCATCCGCGGCGGAGGCTACGGAAAATTATTGAAGCATTACGCGGCAAGGCCTTACCGATCACGGCTTCACGAAAGCTCACCTCCATTTCGTAATAACGAGACAAGTCGGCGGCTGTGACAGAGAAGCCTAGCTGTAGCAGCGTTAGCTGAATGATCGAAGCAAGCTGCAGCGACGTTCCGTTGGATGGTTCGCCAATCTCCTGCATGTCGCAGATTAGATCCCAAATAGAACGGAACAGTATGAACCCGAACTCGATCTCGCCCGTGCCCACCCATTCCTGATCGATGAAACGGCTTTTCTTGCCGTCGTCCACGATTAGGTTACGTGGCAACGCATCAAGGTGTCGTCCGGAGATTGTATCAGTTAAGGCGGCGGGAATATTCTCACCGGCGTCCTGTAGATGTCGCTGAAAAGCCGACAACCAGAGGCGCAACCAATCCGAAAGCTCGTTGATAGACCAACCATTCCGCATCATTAAACGGTAGCCGACGTCGCGCCACAGCTTACCATTCTCGAAAACCTCGCTTTCGAGAAGCAAACTTAATGTACCGGGCACATCATCCATACGATCTGGGTAAAGCGGAACGCGATTTACAATGAAAGAACCATTATTCAATGTAAATTCGACTGACTTCATGTATTTTGAGTTTCGTCCTGCTGAATAATGATAAGCAACAACATTTTGCTCAGGGATTGCTTCCGCAGATGCCACCAAAAGAAAAGAATTCGCTAGTTCGCCTTGAAGCCCGTTCCGGGCAATCACATCCCAGGCCAATTCTGGCATGAAGGAAGTATAAGCCGGTTTCTGAAAATCGGTCTGGCAGGCCGCACGAATTAGGGCGGCGAAATCAGTCTGTATATCATCTGCTAAGGCCCGATCCGATAAGGCGAAAACCGGTAACTTGTAGTCGGGGAACGGAAACCAGAACTGCTGTTCTGTAAAGCCGGCAGCTACTACACGCCTAGTCAATTCGCGCTTACCGAATGTGACCACCGTCGAAGCTGTGTACTGGTCTTCAATTCCAAGCATCGGACGGCCGAGATGGTCCTCAGAATAGCCAGAGAGATATTTCAAACCAAGCTGGTTCTCGATGGCAATGATGAGGACACCACCAGGATGCAACATTGACTTAGCTTTTTCCAGCATAAGGTCAACTGCATCCTTGTCAGATTTGTTGCCAAAAAACGCGAGCATATTCAAGAACACCAATTAAAGTAATTGTGGCGAATTTCATATCTGGCGCGAAATCTTGAAACGGCTCAGCTAGAACACTGACATTCGGCAAATCGCGGCAACGTGCCCCAATGATCTGAGACCTGCGATAGCTGCCTTCGAGCGCTACAACTTCGTGCCCCTCTTCGCCCAGAAACGAGTGATGGCCCCGCAGCCAGCGCCGATTTCGAGAATCGGGCCCTTCAACATCGTGCGGATCGGACGCATCAAATTACTGCGGGTGTTCGAAAGATGATAGTACGAGGCCCAATCGGAAATTGCCGCTGCGAGCTGAGGTGAGCAGAGGGAGGTGTCTGTCGCCTTCTCGACAATTTTCAACAGGCGATTCTCAGCTTCGTCACCGTCGGAATAGGTGAAATTTGCTGCATGCGATGGCCGCATCCACACGTTATCACGTTTCTGATATCCCGCCGAAGAAAGAATTTGGTTCATACTTTAACATCTTGCCTGTGGTAAGGAGCAGTACCCATTACTTACAAGGGTAAGGTTGTCTGAGGCTTGCCGTATCAACGCAAGGTGCCGCATAGGTAGCGCGCTTCGGAGAACCTAACCCAAGTGCATCATGGCCGTTTTGCGGGGTAGGGCGTCATCGTCTGCCGAGCAAGCGATCCGTAAACACCTCAGCCGGCGTTCGATAATTGAGACACTTTCTCGGTTGGTCATTGAGATCGCGAGGCGAATGCGCTTGTTGGCGTTTTCGACACCGCCTTTTTGCCATGCGCGCTTGGATCACAAAACCAGCTGCGAGTACCAATTCCGTCTTCCAAAGCCCTGAAACCGGCAAACTCGGCACCACGATCAAACTTGAAGCTTCGACGCGGAAGGCCGGCTCTGGTTCTTCAGCAGCACGACATAGCGGCTTGTGCGCTCAACAATCGAGGTGATGTTGGCATGACCGAGCTCACGTTCGAAGATCAGAAGGTCGCCTTCCCAATGACCGAACTGCGAGCGATCTTGAATGTAATTAGGCCGTTGAGATATTCTGTGCGCGGACGGAAAGACGCTGTTTCGGGGCTTTCTATAGCCTCGCGATCGGCGTTTGCGACGTGCCTCGGGCAGATAGCGGCAAAGCCCGAGGCCATAATCTTCCTTGCAATAAATGAAGCGATAGATCGTTTCGGCGCAGATGCGCACGAGGCTGATGTCATCGGCCAGCAGCCAGCCGGCAATCTGCTGCGGCGACCAGCCGTGCTTGATCCGATCGATCACCGACTGACGGACATTCGAGAAGCGCGCCAGCTTCCTCAACTTGGCGCGGCGCTCACACGCCATGTCATGCGCGGTGACGCAATAATAGCCGTTCAAGTCCACAAATTCGGCATCGGTGAAAGTGTTGCGTCTGATCTCGCGAAATATCGTCGAGCGATGCCTGCCCAGCTTCTCGGCGATCAGATCAACGCTCAGCCCCGCCATTCTCCAACGCGCAATCTTGCGTCGTTTGTCCATGTCGATATGGGAGTGGGTGCGTTTCATTGCAGCGTCCTTGTGAGTGACAAACCATTGGTATCATTCGCAAGTCGCACTTCATCCTTGAACCCACCCAGCCACACACAAATATCAGATAAATCTGCGTTATCGAACTTACGCCATGTCCGGCATATGCCTTACAACTCCCATTTCAGCCGTGCATTAGCCGCACCAAAATATGTCCGTCCGCAGTATGGCCAAGCAATTCGCCGGACCTTTCATTGATCTGACGTCGCAGACGATGTTGATCGATCACGTGGCGCCATCGATCCGAGGAATGCTCTGGTCCTCTCATGCTTCGGGTTCTCGAACATCTGTTCCGGCGTCCCCTCTTCGAGGATCTTGCCCCGGTGGAGGAGGACGACACGATCGGCAACCTCACGCGCGAAGCCCATTTCATGGGTGACGACAAGCATGGTCATGCCGCTGGCGGCCAGTTCCCGCATGACGTCGAGAACTTCGCTCACCATTTCGGGGTCAAGCGCACTCGTCGGTTCGTCAAACAGCAGCACCTTCGGCTCCATTGCCAGCGAACGTGCAATCGCCACGCGCTGCTGCTGACCGCCAGACAGTTGGCTCGGGTATTTCTTCGCATGTTCGGCAATGTGCACGCGCTCCAGCAGCTTCATCGCAATCGCCTCCGCCTCACTGGCCGTCCTTCCCCGAACCTTGCGGGGCGCCAGCGCGACATTCTCCAGAACGGAGAGGTGTGGAAACAGGTTGAACTGCTGAAACACCATGCCGACTTCTTCGCGCACCGCCTTCAGAAGCCGGAGCCTGTTGTGAAGCGGTAAGAGTTCGCGGCCATCAACAGTCAGGCGACCGGACGTATAGGTCTCAAGCCCGTTTATACAGCGGATAAGGGTCGACTTGCCCGAACCGCTGGCGCCGAGAATGACGACGACTTCACCAGCCGTTACAGACAGATCGATGCCATCAAGGACGTGAACCGGTCCGTAATGCTTATGCAGACCCGTGATCTGGATCATGGACTTGTCCGACATTTCAACGCGCTCCCTTGATCGAAGCGGCCTGACTGGCCTCAAAAACATGAATGATCGCCGACAGCGCAAGGGTGATGATCAGATAGAACATGCCGATCACGAGATAGACTTCCAGCGCGTTGAAGGTGGCCGCGATGTAGATCTGCCCCTGCCGGACGAGTTCACCGATACCGATGACGGAAAACAGCGACGTGTCCTTGACGCTGGTGATGATCTGATTGCCGAGAGCCGGCGCGATGCGGCGAAGCGTCTGCGGCCAGATGATAGATGTGAATGTCTGCACCGGGCCGAGCCCCAGCGAGTATCCCGCCTCGCGCTGGCCTGCATCGATCGAGCGAATGCCACCCCGCACGACTTCGGATATGTAGGCTCCCGAATTGAGCGCTATGGCCGTGATCGCGGCGGTCAACGGGGCCAGCGGATGGCCGATGATGGCCGGCAACCCGTAGAAAATGAAGAGGACCTGCACCAGAACCGGCGTGCCGCGAAAAATCTCGACATAACAGATCGTCAGCCAGCGTACGGCACGGTAAGGGGCAAGCCTGAGCAGGCCGAGCGCCACACCAAGCGCCATACCGATCACCACGCCTGCAAAGGAAATCAGCAATGTCATCGGCAGGCCGGTGAGCAGCGCAGGAACGCTCGCCCAGGCCGCATGCCAGTCGAAATCGAATGTCATCGTCGCACCATCCATAAACGGTCAAAGGAATGCGCGGGGTGTTTCAACACCCCGCCATCCGATCAGTTGCTGGCTGGTGCAGAACCGAACCACTTGCTGTAGATGCGCGCGTAGGTGCCATTGGCCTTGATCGCCGCAAGGCCCTTGTTGGCGGCATCACGCCACTTGCTGCCCTTCGGGAAGGCAATGCCGAACTGTTCGCCCTGATAGACCGGACCGACAACCTTCGCCTTGCCCTTGCCCGAGGTGGCGGCATAGTAGGCCAGAACCGGCTGGTCGCCGATCACGGCATCCGTATCGCCCGACGTCAACGACAGAATGGCCGTAGCATAGGCCGGATAGGGAACCAGGTTGACGTCGGTACCGAGGCTTTTTTGAACAAAGCTGTAGCCGGTGGAGCCGGTGAGAGCGCCGACCGTCTTGCCTTTCAGGCCTTCGATCGCGGTGGTCGTCGAATTTTCCTTGACCAGAAGCTGCAGGCCGGAATCGTAATAGGGATCAGAGAAGTCGATGACCTTCTTGCGGGCATCCGTAATCGTGATGCTGGAGGCGCCTGCATCGACATTGCTGCTCTGCAGCGCCGGAATGATACCGGCGAAATCAAGCGGTACGCTTTCAACCTTGAAGCCGGCCTTCTCGCCGATCGCCTGCATCAGCTCGATATCGAAACCGGCCATCGTATTGGTGGTGGTATCCATATAGGCGAAGGGCTTGAAGCTCGGGTCGGAAGCGACCTTGAGGGTCGGCAGATCGCCTGCCTGGGCGGAAAGCTGCATCGCGGCAGCGATGGCAACCGGCAGGATGGCAAGGCGGGCGCGCGCGCCGCAATCAGTTTCACGAGAGACATGTTGGTTCCCCTTTTATGCTCGTGGTGGAAGTGGCTCGTGACGGTGTCAGAGCGGTTGTCCGCCCTCTTCGCTCGCGATGAGACGAACGGGCGAAATGCTGCGGATGGTGGATTCAACGGGTCGTCCGCCCATGGCCAGATGCTGGACGAGATCAACGGTGGTGGAGGCACGCGTCAGCATAAGGCAGGTCGCACCTGCGCTGCGCGTTGCGTGCCAGGTATGCCGGTTCATGCAGACCCCGATACCGGGCGCGAGGAGAAATGCACGAAGCGTTTCAAGATCGGGCAGTCCATCGGCGCCGGAGAGTGCCATGATCTGCACGATTTCTCCGTCGAGCGGGACAACAGCCTGCTCGGTCAGAAGATGGCTTTCAAGGCTGGCTATCGCAGGATCGTTGTTGCGATAGGCGACCCACAGGATCTCGGTCTTGCCGCCATCTCCGGGCGTGAAGACATGCTCGCTCCAGAAGTCCGATCCGGGGCTGCCGTAGGCGCTTTCGGAGGCGCCGCCGAACGGCTTTCCGAGCAGCGTGCCATAGGATGCGATGGCCTCTTCCGTTGCCACCTGAATGGAAATCGTCGTCATTTCAGCCATGATGCTCACCTCGCCAGGCAACCGGTTTGTGTCAGGAATTTCGCGGCAATCGAGAGCAACAGCCTGTCTGCGCCTCGCTTGCCGACAATCATGCATCCGACCGCCCGCGTGGGATCACCCGTCCGGACTGGCAGCGATATCGCGGGCAGATCAAAGAAATTGAAGACGGATGTATTGCGCAGGAGAAGCGCGTTGCTGCGGTCGAGTGCAGCTGGATCCTCAAGCTCCGAGAGCAGCGGAGCAACGATCGGAACGGTTGGCAGGATCAGGACGTCAAGGTCAGACAGGGCTGCATCGAGCTGCGGCAACAGCTCCGCTCGCTTCTGCAATATGCCGACATAGGTTGCCGCATCGAGCATCTGGCCTTTTTGCAGTCGGGAGAACACGAAAGGATCGAACAGCGAGGGCTCACCCATACGATCCCCGTGGATATAGGCGGCCTCCGCGCCGATGACTGTCCCCTTCGTCTGCAGCCTGAACGGCATATGCAGAAGATCATCCAGTTCGACGTCGCCCACCGCATGCCCGAGGGCCTGCAAATCGTGCAACGCCGCCTCAAAAGCGGCACTGACATGGTCGTCCGTATCGCCGAAGAGGAACCCGCGAGGCACACCACAGCGAATGTGCGACGGAGCGGACAGCACTTCCTCTTCATCGACCGCAAGAGCGTCATAAACTGCCGCAATCACCGGCAGGTCCTTGGCTATGAACCCGACGCAATCCAGCGTGTAGGACAGCGGAAACACACCCTTTCGGGATATCCGCGCCTGGCCCGGCTTGAAGCCGACAAGACCGTTGAGGGCGGCAGGGATACGCACGGAGCCACCGGTATCCGACCCGATCGCAATATCGGCCAGATCGAGCGCGACGGAAATCGCCGCGCCGGACGACGAACCGCCGGGAATGCGCAACGGATCGAGGGCATTGGCCGGTGTACCGTAA
Organism: Shinella sp. UYSO24; assembly: GCA_902167985.1. Lineage (GTDB taxonomy): Bacteria > Pseudomonadota > Alphaproteobacteria > Rhizobiales > Rhizobiaceae > Neorhizobium. Next base: position 253,100 of record CABHNZ010000010.1, on the reverse strand, counting down.
TGTGGGTTCAGGCCGAGACCGGAAAAGGCAAACTCCGTCATGTTGGTCTTGCCGAGGATCACCGCGCCTTCTGCGCGCAGGGCCGAAACCACAGCCGCGTCCTCAATGGCGGCCTTTCCCTCCGGAGCGGGGAGCCCACCTGCAAGCGTCACCTCGCCTTTGACGTCGAAAAGATCCTTGATGGATATAATAAGGCCATCCAGGGCACCCAGCCCGGAGCCGCAGGCCGCCCGCGCATCTGAAGCTTCCGCTTCAGCAAGCGCCGCGCCTTCGACGACGTGTGTAAAGACACTCCGTGTGCGGCCGTGCGGGGCGTCGATCTGCGCCAGGCGTTCCCGAAGGCGCTCGGTTGTGTGTTGCTTGCCGATCATAACCGGATGTTTGCGCATAAGGGCCTCCGATCAGGCGACAAGAGGAAGAGCGATGACCGCGTAGCTGTGCCGAATGGCCCGGTCCAGCACGGGGTCATAAAGCTCCATCTCAAAGCCAGTCGCGGGCCTTATTCCGCCGATCACAGGGACAGTCCCGCAGATCATGCCCATCCCGTCGGGCAGAAGTGCCGATACCGCACCGAATGTCGATGCCTGGCCGAACTTGGCGATCAGTTCGGCTGGAGGCAGTAGCGCGACAAGGGCACCTTCCTGATAGAGAGTTCGCCGACCACCCTCCTCGATCCAGGACCGCATGACGAGCTCATCCCAGTGGTCAGCCACATCTTCAAATCGCCACGCGGTCTCCGCTATCGGCTTGGGGCAGATCTGCTTGGATTGCGCCACGCCGAATGCCTCCAGCTCCCGATCCGTGTGATCCGAGGCAATGGTGACATAGAGGCTGCCGCGGGACGCAAAAAGAAAACACTCCACTTCACCTGAGGAAGCTTCACCCAACACCTGGATCTGGGCGGATTGCGTCAGATTGTTTTCACCGACCCGATAGTAGAGCGGCACCGATTTGGGCGGCGCGACCCCAAGCTCGGCAAGCTCCTGGATATGGTGATCCACCGCGGCGCGATCTCTTCCCGCCCAGCCGGCAACAACCAGTTCGGATATCTCCACCTTCATGGCGCTGCAGGCGGCCGGACCGGCAATCTCGAATTCGGCATGCATATGGCTGCATCTCCCAGACGGCACCTGAAGCCTTGGGCTTCAAGCTAACATAACAGTGAAATTTCACTGTGAACGTACATAAATGTTTCTGGCATTTCAAGCCGGATTCGATAAAATAAGAGCCGGACCTTGATGGGATGCGAGCGAATGGAAAAACGAAGCGGAAAAATGCCGGCACATGAAGGCCTGTCGCAGAACGACCTTGCCTACACCGTCCTGCGCGACAAGCTGATCGACCTCACCTATCGGCCGGGGGAATATCTCAACACGGCAAGCCTGATCGACGACCTCAAGCTTGGACGAACGCCGATCAATCACGCGCTGCATCGCCTGGAGATGGAGCGGCTGGTGCAAATTTTACCGCGCAAGGGCGTGGTCGTGGCGCCGCTTTCGATTGACGACGCGATGGATCTGATCGAGGTGCGAATGGCAAACGAGGTGCTGTGCGTACGACTTGCGACCGAACGCATCACGCAGGAGGAGCTTGATCAGCTCGACGGCATTTGCCGCACGTTCAGGGAAGTGATGGCAACGCGCGACATTCGCAGGATCATGGAACTCGACCGCAGTTTTCACGAGACGATTGCGACGGCGTCACGTAATCCGATCTTGATCGATATCCTCAAGGTCGTCCATGGCCGGGCCCAGCGCTTCTGGGCGCTCTCCATCGAAAACGAAGGCCATCTTCAAGAAATCGCCGATGAGCACGACGCTGTATTCAGGGCCATGAGAGACCGATCTGCAGACGCGTCGGCCGATGCGATCCGGGCCCATATCGGCTCGTTCAGAAGCTCTATGCTGACCAGCAGTCATCGTTCAGCTTGACGGCTGAAACCCAATCGAAAGGCTTTTGAGCGGAGTGAACCCGTTGGGAAACCAGGCTGGCCAGATGTCAGAATTGTATCCGGCGCACCAAAGGGCCGCCTTCAATTGCCGTTCTTGAACATGGCCGAACCGACGAGCCGAAGCACCATTTTTCATTCTATTTTGACTGATGAGAAACCGCGCTTTGCGTATTCGGCAATTATAAAATCAAAAAAATATTCCGTTTGGTCATTTTATATGGTTGTGGGGCAGAGAAAAAATGACCGAGACACCAGAGGCTTCAAGGACTTTCGTCATGCCAGGTGCTGGGGGGACATCGGTCACGATCCGATCGATCTTGCCGATTTCGGCGACATCGAAGATCGCAGGGCGACTGAATTTCGACGCGTCGGCGAGAACAGTCACGCGATCCGCATTGGCAATCATCGCCCGAGCGATCTCCGCCTCCCTCAGGTCGAAATCGCGGACGCCGCGCTCATGGACGCTCCCGACGGTCAGCACCACATGCTCGGCATGAAATTGGCCAATTTGCTGAAGGGCGAGCGCACCGAGATTCTCGCTGGCATCCGCATCATAATCCCCGCCGATCATGAAAACCCGATGACCGGCATTGGCTGCGCCCATGATTTCGGCAATCTTCAGAGAGTTGGTAATCACCGTTATCCCCCGCAATTGCGCGAGATATTCGGCAAAAACAACCGTTGTACTGCCCGTATCGACGAACAGTACATCGCCCTCTCGAAACAGCGCGGCGGCCGCTTTTCCAATCGCCCGTTTGCCGTCCCGGTTCTCATGCATGCGGGTTGCAAAACGGCCTTCGGTCACCTCCGGATTTGACGGATTGTCCACGACAGACGGAGCAAGGGCGCGCGCGCCGCCATGATACTTGCGAACGAGACCGTCCTTGTCCATGGAAGCGAGATCCCGCCGGATCGTCTCCCTAGAGGAGCCAAGCTGCTGCGCCAGATCCTCGACAGTGACTTGCCCTGTATCTCCAACGATCCGGACAATGGCTTCCCGCCTCATCGATGGCCGCATCTGCGTTCAGCTCCCTTTACATTCGGTCAAATCAGAATTACCGTTTACCACAATAAATGACCGAATTGCGGAATTTTTTGATGGCAAGGAAGTCCTTTGGCCAAAAATAGCCTGACGACAGCTGATTCTCCAGCCGATATTGCCATTATCGGCGGTGGCGTAGTCGGGTGCGCCGCCGCTCGGCGGTTTGCTCTGGATGGCGCCAGGGTGATTTTGATCGAGAAGGGCGCCGATATACTTTCCGGCGCATCCAAGGCGAATAGCGCAATCCTCCATACGGGCTTCGATGCGCCACCAGAAAGTCTCGAACTGGAAGCGGTTCGTGCCGGCCGCCGGGAATATCTGGAGATTCACCGCCAACTCAACCTGCCGCTTGTCGAGACCGGAGCGCTCGTCTGCGCTTGGGACGACGAGCAGGCCGAAAAGCTCAAAGGTATTTTTGAGCAGGGCCTTTCCAACGGCATTGAAGACCTGCGCCTGCTCTCGCGGGATGAGGTTTTGCGCAAGGCCCCGGATCTGTCGGCATCGATCGTGGGGGCCGTCGAGGTGCCCGGTGAACATGTCATCGATCCCTGGTCAGCCCCCCTTGCCTATCTCCTACAGGCCATCGGCGTTGGCACTGTCGTCATGCGCGGTACCGAATTGGTCAGGGGACGTTTTGACGGTGGCGTCTGGGAACTCGAGACAAGTGGTGGCGTGATCTATGCCGATACGGTCATCAATGCAGCCGGCCTGCATGGCGATACGGTGGAAAGACGGCTGGGTTTGACGCCGGAATTCGAGATCCGGCCACGCAAGGGCCAGTTTGTCGTTCTGGACAAGGCGGCTGCCCGCCATGTCTCAACGATCATCTTGCCTGTTCCCACCGAAATCACCAAGGGCATCGTTGTGTGCCCCACGGCTTTCGGCAATGTTCTGGTCGGTCCGACGGCTGAGGAACAGGAAAGCCGCGAACGTGCGACCGTGGAAACGACAACGCTCGAACAGCTTCTGCGAAAAGCGGTCGAAATCGTTCCGGCACTTGAAGGCATCCCGGTCACGGCAACCTATGCCGGGCTGCGTCCGGCAACGGAAAAGAAGCATTACCGGGTTCGCGCGGATGCGGATCGCCGTGCAATCACCCTCGGCGGCATTCGCTCGACAGGTCTGAGCGCGGCGCTTGGTATCGCCAGCCATGCCGCGCAACTCTATCGATCCTTCAGCAATCGCGCGCCCTCCCCGGTCGAGCAACCGCCTCTTTCCATGCCTAATCTCGCCGAACCCTTCGAGCGGGACTGGCAAAGACCCGAACACGGCGAGATCGTCTGCCATTGCGAACTGGTCACGCGCCGAGAGATCGAGGCGGCTCTGGAGGGCCCCTTGCCGGCAGGCGATTTCGGTGGCCTTCGCCGCCGTACGCGCGCGGGCATGGGGCGCTGTCAGGGCTTTTACTGCAATGCCCGGCTTGCGGAAATGACGGCCTGCCGCTGGAAAACACCCCTGGCGGTCGAGCCGGAGGGCGGCCAATGACGGGCACCAAGACCAATGCAGACGTGATTGTCATCGGCGGGGGCCCTGCGGGCGTCGCCGCATCGCTGGCGCTGCGTAGTGCCGGTGTCGAGAACGTGATGCTGCTCGACCGGGAGGCGGATCTCGGTGGAGCAACCCGGCATTGCGGTCACTCGCCCTTCGGCATGCTGGAATACGGCCGGGTTTATATCGGCGCCGCCTATGGCCGGCGGCTCGAGGCCGACGCTCGTGCAGCGGGCGTCGATATCCGCACCGGCCATTCGGTCGTGCAACTGAAATCGGGCGGCGAGATCGTGGTGACATCGCCTCAAGGTGTGGAAGGACTTTCGGCCCGCCGCGTTCTCGTTGCCACAGGCACGCGCGAGACCCCGCGATCTGCAAGACTGCTGCCGGGCGATCGGCCGGTCGGAATTCTCACCACCGGCGCGCTTCAGGCCTATACCGCCTTTCACCGAATGATGCCGTTCAAGCGGCCGTTGATCGCCGGCAGCGAACTAGTGTCGATCTCCGCCGTCCTGACCTGCCTGGCGCACGGCGCAAGACCGGTTGCCATGGTTGAGACCGCTCCGCAATTTCTCGCGCGCCGCGCCTTCGGCATGTTTCCCCGTCTTGCCGGTATTCCCGTTTTTACAGGGGCCGAGATCCTTGACATCAGGGGAGAGGGCCGCGTCGAGCAGGTGGTGATCCGCAGTGGCGGAGAGACCAGGACCTTCGATTGCGACGGCCTGCTCTTGACCGGGCAATTTACGCCGGAAGCGACATTGTTCCAGACCAGCAGCATGAATGTCGATAGAGCCAGCCGAGGACCGGCAGTGGATCAGTTCGGCCGCTGTCTCGACCCCACCTATTTCGCCGCCGGCAATATTCTTCGGCCGGTCGAAACCGGGGGATGGTCGTTCCGCGAAGGCCGCGCCATCGGTCGCGCCATCGCCGATGATCTCCGCCGCGAAACGCCCACAGACGATATCGTGCCCATCTCGTTTTCCGATCCGATCAAGCTGGTCGTTCCCAATATGCTGCGGCGCCAGCCGGGCGATGCCGCACTGCGTTTCTTCCAGTTGCGCGTTGCCCGCCACATCCGCGGCCGGCTGATCCTGGAGCTTGATGGGCGGATAATATGGGATAAAAAATCGCAATGGCTGCCGGAAAGGCGGATTCTGGTGCCCCTGCCCGCCACTGCTCTGACAGCCTCGTCCGTTCATCTTGCAATCGAGGAGTTTTGAGTGAAGGTCGCGGCAATCGATCAGGGAACGACTTCGACGCGCTGCCTCGTCATCGACGATTGCGGCCAGCACAGCGTCACGGCAAGCCTGCGGCACAATCAGTCGCATCCACAAACGGGCTGGGTCGAGCATGACGGCGAGGAACTGATCGCCAATCTCCGCGCCGCCATCAAATCAGCAGGTGCAGTGGATGCCATCGCGATTGCCAATCAGGGCGAAAGCTGCCTCGCCTGGGACACCGAAACCGGCAGACCCTTGTCGCCCGTCATCGTCTGGCAGGATGCTCGTACCGAAGCCGACCTGAATTCGCTCGGTGCGGAGGCCGACCGGCGTTCGAGACAGATTTGCGGCCTGCCGCTCGATCCGTATTTCTCGGCCAGCAAACTCGGCTGGTTGCTGCGTCATAATCCGGACGTCTCTGAGGCTCAGAGAGCCGGACGGCTGCGGATCGGAACGACCGATGCCTTTTTCCTCGACCGGCTGGCGGGAACATTCTCGACGGACATCGCAACGGCATCGCGCACAGGGCTTCTCGATCTCGAACGCTTCGAATGGAGCGAGGAGCTTTGCGCGCTGCACGGCGTGCCTCGTTCATGCCTTCCGGAAATTCGCGCCGTCGATGCCGGCTTCGGAACCTGCGACGGGGTGCCGATTAAAGTGTCGATCGTCGATCAACAGGCCGCGCTCTACGGCCACGGCTGCCGGAAACCGGGCGATGCCAAGATCACCTTCGGCACCGGTGCCTTTCTGCTCGCCGTTCACGATCAGCGCCTGGGGCCCGATGCAAATCTTTTGCCGACAGTCGCATGGCAGCTCGGCGGACAGTCGCCAGCTCTGGCGATCGAAGGCGGCGTCTATGATGCAGGCAGCGCCATCGAATGGGCAAGGCGGATCGGCTTGCTCAGCGACCTTGGTGAACTCGACAGCTTTGACGGGGCGAGCGCCGCAAGTCGTGGCATTGTTTCGTCCCGGCCCTGTCAGGCCTTGCAGCCCCCTTCTGGGACAGAAGCGCATCGCCGCTGTTCATCGGCATGGACCATGCAACGGATAGACGCGATCTGGTGCGCGCCATTCTGGAAGGGATCGCTATGACGACAGCCATCCTTCTCGACGAAGCGGCCAGGCTTATTCCTCTTGGCCAATCCGTTTCCATCGATGGCGGCCTTTCGCAGAGCAAGAGCTTTGCCCGAATGTTGGCTTCGGCAAGCAATCGGACAATCGTCGTGCCTCGCATGCATGAATTGACGGCCGCCGGGCTCGCAGGACTGTGCGGGCTCGATATGTCCCGCACGTTGCATGGGCCGCTCTCTTTCGAACCGGGTGGCATGCTGACGCCCGCAGATCGCGTGACCTTTGAAGACGCGCTCGGCAGGGCACGAGGATGGCGCCGATGACAGCAAGGATTATCTGAACCATGCAAATTTCGATCTTCGGCGCAGGCGCTGTCGGACTTGGACTGGCCGCCTATTGGATGGAAATGGGGCACAAGGTCAGCGTCGTCTCGCTGTCTGGAAAAGGGCGCAATCGCCTGTCTCCCGATGCCATTCTGACATCGACCGGTCGCGTGGCCGGGAAATGGCCGATAGCCCTTGCGGCGCCGAACTGATTGTCGTTGCCCAACAGGTCGCGGGTCATCGAGGCGCGGTCGACATCATCGGCGACAATCTCCGATGCGGCCAGTCGGTTCTGCTCAGCAGCTTCATTTGATCGGTGCGTTTTTCTGTCAATTTATGCTCCCAGATGCCGCAGCGGACAAAGCAAGCAGGAAGCGCCCTGCGCCCTGCCAAAAAATGGACCCGGTTGAAATTTACGCGTTTTGGTTGGGTGCGAAAGAGCCACGCCGGCGCTCGAAAGAGGTCCAACCGTTCAGGTCAAACATGCAAATGAGGGGCGCGAGCAGAACCGCAGACCGACGCACTGAGCTTGCTACCCCACTGGGCCTTTCATCATTTGGCGACCCTGAATATCGGCGCGGCATCAAGCGCGATTGCAGAATTCCTACATCCCATGGGAGCCCGTCATATCTCCAAGAGGCTTTGGTGCGCCCAACGGATGAGGAACGTCCCCACCAGAGTAAGGCGCACTTTTCGGCTAACGCTTCTTCGAAACACCGGCCAATTTCGTCTGCCAGACGGGGCTGATGCGAAAACCTTCGATATCGGCGCGCTGGGCAACCGAATCCGTCACCTGCGATATGGGCTGGATGGCGGGAATGCTTTCGGCATAGAGCTTTTCGATCTCCTGATAGAGATTGGCCTGCTTGTCGGGGTCGGGCTCCTGAAGGGCAGCCTCGATCCGGGCATTGATCTCGTCATTCTTGTAGGAGACCCGCCAGCTCTGCAGGCCGGTCAGCTTGGCCGCATCACTGTTATCCGGGTTGAAGGCAAGGCTGCGCAGGTCGCCGTCCGGATGCGAGATCTGCCCGCCGCTGCGGCCGACGATCAGTTCGAAATTGCGCTCCCGCATCGGGCCATAGACCTGCTCGCCGGTACCAGTAAGGATCTTCACCCTGACATTGCCCTGTGCCAACAGGCCCTGCAGCGCGACCGCAAGATTATCGAACGGCTGTTCGGACAAGGTGCGAAGCGTCAGTTCGATGCCATCGGGATATCCGGCTTCCTTCAGCAGAGCCTTGGCGCCTTCGACATCTCTTACGATCGGCGGATCATAGGGCTTGCGGGCAAGTCCGACCTGAATGGGGCTCAGGTGTTTGACGCCGTAATAGGCCATCACCGTACGGTTGATGCCGTCATAGTCGATGAGCTTGATGATGGCCTCGCGAAGCTTGGGCTTGGCGAGGTGCTCGTTCTTCAGCGACATGGCCAGATAGTAGAGGCCGTTGCCGGTGTCGCTCGTGACCTTCACATCCTCGTTGCGGGCAAGCGGCTCGAGGTCAGCCGCGCCGAGCGAATAGGCGATGTCGAGATCACCTTTCTCGATGAGCAGTCGCTGGGTCTGCGCCTCCGGGATATGGCGCATCAGAACACGCGCCATCTTCGCCTTCTCACCCCAGTAATTCTCGTTGCGGGTGAGGATCGCCATTTCGTTGCTACGCCAGGATTGCAGCATGAAGGCACCCGTGCCTGCGGCATTGGCCGCAAGCCAGCCGCTCCCCATATCGCCGTTCTTTTCGTTTGAAAGAACAGTCTTGCGGTCGAGCACGCTGCCGGTGCCTGTCATCGCAAGCGTCATCAGGATGATCAGCGGATCGATCGGCTGCAGGATCGCCACATCGATCCTGTGTTCATCGACCACCTTGAAGCTCTCAGCGGCATTGTCGAGCGTGTAGCCGCGAAGCCGCAGGTTCGTGGCCTGCGCGAGGTTCAGTTTCAGGACGCGCGTCAGCGACCAGACGACATCCTCGGCCGTGACCGGGTTGCCCGAGGCGAATTTCAGGCCCTTGCGCAACTGGAAGCGGATCGACTTGCGATCCTTGCCCACCTCCCAGCCCTCAGCAAGCGAGGGCACGACCTTCGAGCGATCGGCCGCGTCGATATCAACGAGCCCGTCATAAAGGTTGGCAAGAACCTGTACGCGTTCCTTGCTCGACGAGCCGGCTGGATCAAGTGTCAGGATGTTCGACATCGAGAAGCCGATGGCAAGCTGGTTCTTTGGCGTCTCGGCGTGGGCAATTCCGCGCGTGAACGGCAGGGCGATGGTGGCACAGGCAGCGCCGGCAAGCAGGGTCCGTCGTTTCATGATTTCCTCCCAGAGATCCGACGTCGTCGATCGCTGCCATTGCCGAGGGCCTCCCCCCTGCGGCACTGGCAGCCTTTGGTCATGCGTTCATGCGTTTATCCGGGCCTATTCCACGAGGTTGTCGTCGATATAGGCGAAATTGATATCCTCGCCGAGACCCGGCTTCTGCGACAACCAGACAAAGCCTTCCCCGTCCATTGGGTCGGGAATGGCGTTGAGGTAATCCGGGCAGGCGTCATAATCGAGGAATGGGTGCAGCAGACCGCGCTCGTACCAGCGGCAGTTTTTCGAGACTGCGGAGATCACGAGGTTTTCGGCGCCGTGGCCGTGAACTTCGCAGTTCATGCCAAAACTTTCCGCCAGATGCATGGTCTTCAAAGATGGCGTGATGCCGCCGACATCCTCGACGCCGGTTCTGAGGATATCGCAGGCGCCGGCCTTGATCCATTCGGCGCGGTGCTGGTGCTTGCCGCCCATGGATTCAGGCCCGATGACGGGAATTTTCAGTTCCGATGTCAGCCACACGTAGGACGACATGGACTGCTCGTCCATCACCTCTTCAATCCAGGTGAAATTGAGCTTTTCCAGGCCTTTGCCAAGCGTGTAGGCGTCCTCGCGGGAGTACCAGTGATAGGCATCCAGCATCAGCGGCACTTTCGGGCCGACGGCTTCGCGCACCGCCGCGCAGGCCTTCAGGTCCATCTCGATATTCGGCGACCAGCTGACCGGCGGCATCCAGGTATGCAGCTTGATCGCCTGATAGCCGCGGGCGACCAGCTTTTCCGCAAATCTCCCGTAATCCTCCGGTGTCGCCAGCCCGCCTTCCAGCTCGTCGCCGCACATGATGGAACCGTAGGTCGGAACCTTGTCCCGATAGGAGCCGATGATCTTGTAGACAGGGGCTTTCAGAAGATGTCCGGCCAGATCCCATAGCGCGCAGTCGACCACGCCGAGCGTGCGGTCACTCAGCTGGCCACCACTGCCGCGCTGCCAATGGGCAAGATCCTGCCACAGCCTTTCACGCGCCAGCGCATCCTGATTGAGTAGGACCGGGCGGATGAAGCGATCAAGCAGATGCGGGCGAAGCTGTTCCGGGCTGCCGAAGGCATTCCCCTGTGTGCCGTCCTCGGTGGTCAGCGTCAGCAGCGATTTCTTCACCCGGCGCGCCGGACCCGGATGGGCATGGCCGTCGCTGTCGAGTTCCTCATGCGTCGTATACCAGAACGTCCGCACGCTGCGTCGATGATGTTCATATATCCTCCCAGACTGTCATCAGCTGCGGATGTAAGAAGGCCACTCCGTCTCCAGGCTGATCGCCACCCGCACTTGTCAGCCTGCAGCGTATAGATATCAGATAAGTTGTCAATGCTGTCTGCTGACATCGCGTTGCCATCAGCTTCCGTTGACGGATGAATGGCAGAAATCAGGATCAAATCCCGCGATTTCGCACTGCATGACTTTGCCGCCCTGGCAAATCATGCGAAACATGGCGGATTGCAGGCTGATGACGTGCGCGCTGCAGTCAGATGAGTTGGAGGTCGGCGGACATGAACGAGTTTGTTCAACGGGGTGGGAATGGCGAGCTGGAGGATCTTGTCGGAGATTCTCTCGTCATGCAGATCGTCCATGCCCTCCGTCGCGAAATCGAGGCCGGCGTGGTCAAACCCGGCGACAAGCTGCCGAGCGAGGCGGAACTGACACGGCTTCACTCCGTCAGCCGTGCGGTGATCCGTGAGGCTGTCGCAATCCTGCGGCACGAGGGCATGCTGGAGGCGCGGCGCGGCGTCGGCGTGTTCGTATCGGATGCCGAGCGCAGTGACCGGCCGTTCAGCGGCCTCTCGCTGGAAAGAATATCGTCCGTGATCGAGCTTCTTGAACTGCGGGCGGCCTGTGAGACCCAGGCAGCGGCCCTTGCCGCATCACGCCGTTCGCCGGCGCAGCTTGAAACCATTCTCGCTCTGCACCGCGAGATCGGCGAAAGGCTTGATAGCGGCCAGTCGACCCGCGAGGCGGATTTTGCCCTGCATCTGGCGATTGCCGAGGCAACGCAGAACCGCCGGTTCGCCGATCTTCTGCGGTTGATCAAGCCGGGCATCATCATGAGCCCTGACCTGCAGCGCGGCGATGGCCACCCGGATGCGCTGCCGCGCAATCGGCATCTGCAGGAAGAACACGGGCGGATCGTCAATGCGATTTTTCCGGGAAAGCCAATGAAGCGAGGGACGCCATGCAGGAGCACCTGCAAGGTAGCCTCACGCGCTACAAGGCTCTGCTGATAAAGCGTGCCTCGGGCGAGTTGAACTGAAACGCGAAGACATCATGCGGCTCGCCGATCCACCCAACGCCCGCACCGTGGCTTTGACGGGATATGACGTGCCGCCGTCAAATTCGGCCATTTGTAGCTGGAACTTTCCACTTATGATCCCTGTTGGGAACAAGGGTAGAATTCGCTGAAGAGCTCGAATTTTCAGGAGCGTAGAGCGCTTTCGCTCTGACGCCTGCCCGCAAACGCAAGCTTGTCGACAGGACCAGGGTGGATTGCAAGGTTTCGATCCTGCGCATAGAGGCGTCGCGGATATACTGATTATGCGACGCCTCGGAAGTCAGGCTATCAAGTCGAGCTTAGCCCGTTATTGGGGGATTGAGCCGAGCAAACCCCGCCTGTCGTTGGTATGGAAAGTGCGGATATGGCGCAGTGACCTTGCTGGCTTCATCCAGCTTTGCGACCTGTTCGGATGTCAGGCTCCAACCGATCGCGCCCAGGTTTTGGCGAAGCTGTTCTTCATTCCGTGCGCCGATGATAACAGAAGAAACCGTTGGTCGTCGCAACAGCCAGTTGAGCGCAACCTGCGGGACCGTCTTTCCTGTTTCCTGAGCTATAGCGTCAAGTGCATCGACAACGTGATAGAGGTGCTCGTCGTCCACCGGCGGCCCGAAGCTGGCAGTTTCGTGCAGCGGCTGCCCTCGGGCAGCGGCGTGCCACGCCTGATTTTTCCAGTCAGCCGCCCCCAGCCGAGCGGGCTCCAGACCAGCGCCCCAAGGCCTTGATCGGCGCCCAAAGGCATCAGATCCCATTCATAGTCGCGCCCGACCAGCGAATAGTAGACCTGATTGGCAACGTAGCGCGGCCAGCCGTACCGATCGGCAACGGCCAGCGATTTCATGATCTGCCAGCCGGCAAAATTGGAACGCCGACATAGCGGACCTTTCCGGCGCGCACGAGCGTGTCGAGCGTTAAGAGCACTTCCTCAATCGGCGTGCCGGCGTCAAAGGCATGAAGTTGCAGCAAATCGATATAGTCCGTCTGGAGACGGCCCAGCGCAGCATCGACGGCGCGGATCAGCCGAAATCGTGAGGATCCTGCGTCGTTCGGCCCATCGCCCATGGGCAGACTGGTCTTGGTCGAAATCAGGACCGCATCGCGCCGCCCCTTGATCGCCTCGCCAAGCACGCCCTCGGAGGCACCATCAGAGTAAACATCCGCAGTGTCGAACAAATTGACCCCGGCCTCCAGGCATATGTCGACGAGGCGACGCGCCTCGGCAGAGTTCGACGTTCCCCAGTTGCTGAAAAGAGGACCGGAGCCGCCGAAAGTGCCTGCGCCGAAGCTGAGGGCGGGTACTTTCAGACCCGACCGGCCGAGAAAGCGATATTCCATGAGACGTTCCTTTAGAATGTTCGAGGCTCCGGCAGCGGCCGGGCGGTTCATTGCCGAAGCAATTCATTCAAGGATAGATCTCGGGGTTTCGATGAGATAGACCGCTGCAGAGAACATCACTTGTGAGATGAAGTCATATGGCACGACTTGAGGTCAACCGGTCCGGCGAGATGGACGTCTTCGTGCGCGTCGTCGAGCTCGGTGGATTTTCACCGGCGGCGCGAGCTTGCGGCATGACGCCCTCGGCGGTCAGCAAGCGGATCGCGAGGCTGGAAGCGCGACTTGGTGCAAGGCTTGTCAACCGTTCTACGCGGCAGCTCCTGCTCACCCCTGAAGGCTGCGCCTTCTACGAGAGGGCAACACGTATCCTCGCCGATTTGGAGGAGGCGGAGCGCGCCGCCGGCCGTGGCGAGCTGCCGGTCGGTCGGGTGCGGATCAACACGAGTGCCTCTTACGCCAATCATGTCCTCGCGCCCTTGCTGCCAAGCTTTCTTGCACTCCATCCAGGCGTAACACTCGACATTGTGCAGACGGATGCGGTGATTGATCTGCTTGGAGAGCGTGTCGACGTGGCGGTGCGGGCGGGACCTCTCAAAAGCTCCAGCCTTGTGGCCAGAAAGTTGGGGGAGACGCCGCTCATAATCGTTGCTGCGCCGGCCTATCTCGCCCGCTGCGGCGAGCCGCGCACGATTGCCGATCTCGAACAGCACAATCGCCTTGGCTTCGGCTACGCGCGAGCAGTCGATGGCTGGCCTCTCAGAGAGAACGGCGAAACGACGGTCGTACCGGCGACTGGCCGCGTCCAGGCAAGCGACGGCGAGGGCCTTCGGCATATGGCGCTTGCCGGTGTCGGCCTTGGTCGCCTTTCCGCTTTCTCCGTCCGTGAAGACATTGCCGCCGGGCGGCTGGTTCCGTTGCTTGAACATCTGGATGCCGCCGACAAGGAGCCCTTCCATGCCGTCTATATCGGCCAGGGCGGGGCGCTGCCCTCCCGCATCAGGGTGTTGCTCGACTTCCTGGCCGAATACGGAAGGGTGTGCTGATATTCGGAGCCTTATCCGGGGCAATCCCTAAGCCGGATCTCACCGAACATTCGATCAGCGCCAAGCGAAGCCTTTCTCGGACCTCTACGACCGCAAGCGGCGCCTCCGCGTCCATGGCGGCGCGCCCTACTCACCGATGGTTGGCAGCAGGTCCGCCAGCTGGTCCAGCTGTTCCGGCAAGGCTGCCGCCGAGCTTTCCAGCGCTTCCTCTCGCGCAGCCGTCGACGGATAGGTCTCGTGGAAGGTCAGGAGTGTGTTGCCGCCCCTATCCTCCATGGTCACTGTGGTGATCGCGCCCTCTTCGCCTTCGTCATTGGTCCAGACAATCCGCGCATTCGGCACCACATGCAGATACTTGCCATAAAACGCCATGTTCTCAGCACCATCAGCGGCAAACTCCAGCCGATAGGTGCCGCCGGTGCGAACCTCAAGGTCGCAGGACACCAGCGAAACACCGGCGACAGATCTCGGAAACCACCAGCGCCGGAACAGTTCGGCCTCGCTCCAGGCCCGATAGACCATTCTCGGAGATGCCTTGAAAATACGGACGATGACGAGATCCCGATCGCCTCGGCGTTCGACGGATGCGTGATCCCGGCCGTTCCGGCCATCTTCAGCGTTGTCGATCTGCTCGTTCATCGCCTTCCTCCACCTCAGATATCCCGGGCCTCCAATGCCGCCGGGCACCGCCGGGCACCGCGGGGCGCCCCCATCTCGGCCTTATCGCGTCGGAAGGGTCCGCACACTCAACTTGTTTCCGTCCGGATCGCGCAGATAGGCGACGAAAGATCCGTTCGGGCGCTCGTTCGGCGGGGTCTCGATTGCCGTCCCCCCGTGTGCGGCGCCGGCAGCATGCCAGGCCAGAACATGGTCCGGGCTTGAAGCCCCGATGCCGATCGTTCCGCCATTGGCAAATGTCGCGGGCTTGCCATCGATTGGTCTGGTGATCATCAGCCGGCCACCCTCATGACTATAGATCAGCCTGCCCCGGGCATCCATTTCGCCGGCTGCGCCTCCAAGGGCGGCGAAGGTGGCATCATAAAATGCTCGGGCACGCTCCAAGTCGTTGCTCCCGATCATGACATGGGTAAACATGATTTATCTCCCGTGAAATAGTGACATGACGGCCATGCCCGGGCAAGGCAAGCCGGGCTTCCTGCAACACAGGCAGGGATCAGCTCTTGAGTTGCTGATCAAACTCTTTTGAGATGACAGGATCGCATCGCGATGCGTTCTCGACCATTCCACAAGATCGGCGACCTTGGCGGCGAAGCTATGCCCGCGCTTCGTCAGCGCATAGGTGACAGATGGCGGTTGGTGGCTTCAACACTTCTGCTGATCAACCCGTCGCGCTCCAGTCGACGCACGGTCAGCGTCAGCATCCGTTGCGTGATGCCATGCAGTGAACGCTCGAGATCGTTGTAGCGCCGCGGGCTGGAAACCAATTCGGAAATGGTCATCACCGTCCATTTCTCCCCCAGGCGATCCAGAATGAGCCGCAGGCCGCAATCTTCATGCTCCGGCATGCCACATGGCTCCAACTCTTGCGGCGGGATTTTTTCTGCGGCGAACATGAATGTGCCTCCTTATGCCTCGCGGATTACCACAATAGATAGATGCGAACTCATCACAGAGGACGCAATAGATGATACTGATCACCGGTGGCTCCGGCCAACTATCCACCCTCATTGCTCAACGAGCCAGCGAGAAAGGGCTGAGGTTCCTCGTTGGCAGCCATAAGGCTGCAGATCAAGAGGCGGGCAAAAGGCGGATCGACTTCGACGATCCTCACTCACTCGATTTCAGCGACGTCGAGACACTCTTCATGGTCTCCGCCGGATATGAGGAAGACGATGTCGTCATCGCCCGACATGACGCAGTGATCGGCGCTGCCGAACGTCAGGGCGTGCGCCATATCGTCTATACGAGCTTGATCGGGGCCGGCGATCATCTCGGTTTTGCACTCGCGCATCGCTGGACAGAACGGCGTTTGCAGCAAAGTGCCATGTCATGGACCATCTTGCGCAACGGGCTCTATGCCGAATTGATCGGCGCCTTGGCCGCTCCGGCTGGCGGCGTCATTCGCGCCCCGTTCGGGACAGGTCGTATCTCGTCAGTGGCGCGCGAAGATCTCGCGGATGCTGCGGTCACCGTGTTATGCGATCCGGCAGCCCATGCCAATGTGATCTATGAGCTTGCCGGAACCCAGGGCTGGACCATCCCCCAATTGGCCGAGAGGCTGGGCGCCACGTTTTTGCCTGACACGCTGTCTGAAGCGCGAAGCAAACTGTCGACGCCTCCGCTCCTGCCGTTCCAGCCGCCAATGCTGATGTCGATTTATTCCGCATCCGCCGCGGGCTTTCTGCAAGCCCAGAGCACGGACCTTCTGCGATTGATCAAAACCACCCCGAGGGACACGCTCGAACTGGCAGCTGTGATCGCATCGGAAGTGTCGGGTTTATCCTGATTTTCGCTGTCCGGCCGGCAGCCGCTGGCCGGATCGGCAAGATCACCGCGTTAAATGGGCACAAAATTGAACGTCGAGCCGCGCCGTTCAACACGACCAAGGCCTGGTTTCGTCACGTGGTTTCCCGCCACCAGCAAACGATCGGTCGCGGCGAGATCCAGCAACCGTCGGCGTGTTGCCTCTGCGTTCACCGGGTCGAGGTCGAGTGCCCAGCCGACATGGGGATGGGCGAAGTGGATGTGGTCGGAGACGACAGTGTCGCCGAGTATCAAAAGCCGCTCGGAGCCAAGATCGATGAGCATCACGGTATGGCCCGGTGTATGACCGAAAGCGGGCTGCACGATAACGCCGCCGCCTAAGTCAGCCTCGCCGCTATGGGTTGTAACCGCGTCAGCAACCAAGTCGGCAGTTTGTTGTACTGACGCTACCATCGGGCGCAGCTGATCGGGGGCATCAGCGGCGAAACCCTTTCGTGTCCAGAAGGCCCACTCCCTGTCGTTGATATGTATCTTGGCGTTCGGAAATAAGGGCGCGCCATCAAAGACAACTCCACCGAAATGATCAGGATGCATATGGGTTATCACGACATCGGTAATGCTCTCAGGCGCGATGCCCGCGGCCTCCAGATCACGCGGAAGACGCCCCACAGTGTCGAACTGCGACGTGATGAAGGCGGCATTTCCGGCGCCGGCATCAAATAGAAACACACGCCCGTTAGCGCGGTACACGTAAACATTGGCCCCTATGACCACCGGATTGCCAAGTTGGTCCTTTTCCGCATCAGTGGCGCCAAGCCAGAAGTCTGCCGGAAAAGAAAATGAACCGTCCGAGAGGGCGACAACCTTGCTTTCGCCCGAGGTGAAAATCTCTGCGGCGTTGCCCCGAATGGGCAATCCCGACAAAGCAAGGGCCGAGGCTGCGGTCGTCAGGAAGTCACGGCGTGTGAAAATAGGCATGGATGCTCTCCGTTTGGGCGGGCTTTGAAGCCAAGGCGAAATTGGCGAGTGCATGTCACGATTAAACTGCATGGCCATCCATCGCATTGCCCTCTCCCGCAACACTTCGACGCTGTCAGTGATCAATTCAGAAATGTTTCGAGATCTCTTGGAACTCGCTTGGCCGGCGATCATGGCAGACTTTGCAAATATCTCTGCCGCGCCTCTCCCGGATCAGCAGACGTTGAAACGCAGCCGCCTTGCTCACAGCATTCGGCGCGCCTCGTTGAGCCGTCTTGCTCCTTCGTCCAGAACCTCATCGGAACGGGCGAAGCAGATGCGCAGCAGCGTCGTACATGGCGACGAAAGATAAAGGGCAGAGAGCGGAACTGTCGCCACTTGAGCATTCTCGATGGCATGATGACAGAACGCAGCATCCGCGAGTGAAATGCCGGAAGCCGGCAAATCAAGATAGACGAAGTACGACGCCTGGCTCGGTAAGACCCTGAAGCCATAGTCGGTTATCCGGCGGATGAACCTGTCGCGGCTTGCAGCGAGCCTCATTCGTTCGGCAACGAAAACCTCATCCGGCAGACTTAGACCGTAAGCGACTGCAGTTTGCAGGTTTGGAGGCGTGGAGAAAGTCAGCACCTTATGCATATGCCCGATCTTCTCAAGCAAGTTGGCTGCGGCACACACGAACCCCACTTTCCAACCCGTCAAAGACAGCAGTTTACCAGCGGAGCCCAGCTTCACGGTCCGCTCTCGCATGCCCGGAAAGCCCGCCAAAGGGAGAAACGCCAATTGGTCAAATGTCAGATTTTCCCATACTTCGTCGGAGATCACCGTAAGGTCTTTTTCGACGCAGATACGGACGAGCATCGAAAGCTCCTCGAAATCGAAGACGCGGGACATCGGGTTGGCCGGCTGACTGAGCAGAAGAAGGCGCGTCCTCGGCGTCACGAGAGGTCGGATCATGCTCTCTTCCAGTCGCCAATCCGGAGGGCTCAGGCGTACAGGCACGACCGTGCCTCCGGCTCGGCGAATAAGCGGTGCGTAGGCGTCGTACATCGGTTCGATCACCAGGACCTCGTCGCCCGGCGAGACCAGCGCGAGGAGCGATGATGCAAGCGCTTCCGTGCCACCGGACGTGACGAGGACTTCGTCTGATGTGATCGAGAACCCGTGGCGCCTGGTATAAAACGTCGCCGCTGCAGTTCTCAGCTCCATCAGTCCATTGACCGGAGCGTACTGATTATAGCCGTCCAGCAAAGCGCCTGCCGCAATGGACCTGACATTCTCCGGCCCCGCGGTGTCCGGAAATCCCTGCGCAAGATTCAACGCGTCATGGCGGCGGGCCAGCGCGGCAATGTCCTCAAGACCGAGAGCCTTGGTCGATACGCTTGGGGTCTGACCACCCAGAGCCTTCGCCACGCAGGAGAGAATGTGATCCTGATCGACCGGTTTGCCGAGAACGCAGAAGGCGCCTTGCCGCATGGCGCGCTCCCTGATCCTGTCATTGAGATGACCGGTCATGAAGATGATCGGTGTCGTAGAGCCCCTTTCGCTCAGACGAGCCTGCAACTCCAGTCCGCTAATTCCAGGCATCTGAATGTCCAGAATGATGCAGCCGACCGAGGCCTGGTCATGTTCAAGGAAATCAGTTGCCGATGCGTAGAGGACTGCGTCATATCCGAAGGCATTCAGCAGGCCCTGGAGCGCCGCACGAACATCTGCATCGTCGTCCACAACTCCGATGATCTGACCTCGCGACATTTTCTTGTTAACTCCCTTGATGCCGCCCCGAATGTAGCAGGTGCACCAAGGTTTGATACTGCACGATAGTGCAGGTGATGTAGCCTATCAGCCATCAGATCAGTTCAAAGTATTCCTTGTGCTCCCAGTCCGTCACGTAGGCCTCGTACCGGCCGATCTCATGCCGTTTCAAGGCAACGAAGTGATCGATATACTCGTCGCCAAATGCAGATCGGAAAAATGAAGAAGCTGCCGTCTGATCGACTGCCTCTGAAAGGGTCACAGGCAGCCGTTCGGCAGCCAATTCGTCGCAAGGGTTGGGGCTAGGATCACCGGCAGGCAGCTGGTGAGCGATGCCATCAAGTCCGGCCAGACTTTGAGAAGCCATATAGAGATATGGATTGGCCGCCGGATCGCCTACGCGGTTCTCAATATGTACCGTCGGGTCGCCCGCTCCGCCCATCACCCTGAGCATTGCCCCCTTGTTATCGACAGACCAGGTGGCCCGCTTGGGGGAAAGCGGTGTGCCGTTAAGGCGTTTATAGCCGTTTACGGTTGGATTGGTAAAAGCAGTCCCGGCGCAAGCGTGACGAAGAAGCCCGCCAACATACCGGCGGCCTGTTTGCGACAAAACATCATCCGACGCAGCAAAGCAGTTGGCCTCATCGCCGATTGCAGCCAGTGACTGATGAAGGTGCCAACCGCAGGAAAATACGTTCGGCAGGCCCGGCCGCGCCATGAAGCTGGCTAGCAGGCCCAAGCGCTGGCATGTCTGCTTGATCGTGCTGCGCAACAAAACAGCCGCATCGGCGGCAGCGATACCTGTTATCGGGTCCAGCGTTATTTCAATCTGGCCAGGCCCCCATTCGACTTCGAGCGTACGCAATGGCAGACCCACACTGCGGATGGCCCGGCGCAACACTGTCAATATGCCATCCAGACCATCAACGGCCATATCCGAGAGATGCTGAAACCCGTGGCGCAGAGCCTCCACATCAGGGGGTGTCGAGGGCTGGGTACAGTCGCGAAGCGCGGTTCTGGGATCTGTCACCTTGAAGATATGGGCCTCGATCTCAATACCGGAGACGAATGCGTATCCCTGCTTGGCAAGACGAGAGCACGCCTCCTGCATCAGCCTGCGAGGATCAAGCGGGCAGCGTAGGCCGTCCTTGAGATAAAGATCGCTCAGAATGAAGCCAGTTCGTTCCGCCCATGGGAGAACTTGGAAAGTCGAGGGGTCTGGCATAGCCAGCATATCCCCTGCCCCTCCCATCGACGCCCGGCCAAATCCCCCATCTGCAGCGAAGACGTTTTGAACTATGAAGTTGCCCGAATCCATCGCAAGCAGCGCTGTCGTAAACGGCACGCCGTTTGCTGCAGCCTGCAAAAAGTGCCGCGCCTCGATCGGCCGTACCCTCACGATACCATTGGTATCGACAAAGCCCACCCGAATGACTTCCAGCGACTGCTGCTCTATCATCCCGCTTATGCGGGTAAGGGCATCACGGCGTTCGGGGGTGTCTATTCCGATTTCCGACGCGAAGTTCGGACGTCCGATATGATTGCGTGCTGCTGCCATATTCACGTTCTCGCCCATCTGTCTAACCGCTCAATGCAAATTCAAGTTGCTGTTCTGGCCATCAAAAATCGGCAGGGTGACATGAAAGACGGCGCCCCCGTCAGGGTGGTTGAAGGCGACAATCTCGCCACCGTATGACTCGATCGTTGACCGGCAGATGGCGAGCCCCATGCCCATTCCCTCAGGTTTGGTCGTGTAAAACGGATCGAACAGGGACGCAGCCTGATCCTTGGCAATGCCGGGTCCTCTGTCCCTCACCGAGATTTGCACCATATCCTCGTCCAACCGACTGATTTGGACATCTATAACCGGCACGACCGGGCGGCTCGCCATTGCCATGGACTGAAGCCCGTTCACGATAAGATTGAGAATTACCTGCTGGAGTTCGCCCGGATCAGCATCAACGTTCGGAATGATGCCCGGGGCTTCGATCTTGACCTGGGCCCTGTGCTTGGCCAATTCGCGTTCAAGCAGCGCCGTCGTCTCGCTGACAAGGCGCACGGGATCGACGGACGATGTGGGCGCTCGATTATTGAAAACCCTGTCGCGCACGGATTTCACAATGTCTGCCGCCCGCCGAGCGTTCGAAACAACGCGGTCGAGCGAGTCCGACGCCTTCTCGATATTGGGGGCCTCGACGCCGAGCCATCTTTGCGTCGTCTGCGCATCCATAAGAAGGGCGCCCAATGGCTGGTTCAGTTCATGGGCAATCGACGCTGACAGGGCACCGATTGTGGCGACGCGATTAGCCTTGGCCAGCGCCTCCTGTGTTTTCAGCAGACGTTCGTTGGTACGTTCTTGCTCCGTTATGTCGACGATACTGAAAATAAGACGATCGCGATCTACCCTGTCCTCCCAATCGAGGATTGCGGTGAACAACACGACGAGTTCCCGCCCATCGAAACCCTCGAGCGTCGTTTTCCGGTGATCATCTGCCTGCCTTCAAACAACGCCGCAATCGCACCAAGTCTGTAGGAATGGGGCGGGCGAAATCGGGTGGGCCCGATCAGATCTTCCTTGGAACGAGCGCCCATCAGCCGAACGCATGCGTCGTTGACGTCAACGGTCCGGATCATGTTCAGGCAGTCTTCGGAAAAATTCGGCTTGTCGGCAGCGTAGGCTCTGATGTCCACAACGCCGTCATCGCGAAGCTTTGCGAGGTATGCCCGCAATGCGGAAAGATCCTGTTCGAAAAACCCAGATTGATGTGCTCGAATATCGATCGGTAGCGAGAGAGCTTGCGGTTCTCCGTCAGTAACGCGGCCCTAATTGCCGCCTCATCGGCACCGGCACCATCTGAGCTCTCTGTCTCGCAGTTCGATCTATCTCTGGACATTGTTCCAAGTCTTGCGTGAAGAAGGGTTTCTATAAAAAAATAATTAATTCAGCTACTTAGTCATAGACTCTCAATGACGCGGCATGCTGCTATGCGAGAAATCCCGTCTCGGAAAGTTTTCTAACCTTATCGACAAGATCGACCAATGTGGCGGCCTGCATCTTGCGCATGACATTCCCGCGATGGAGCTTCACCGTCGTTTCAGTAATGCCGAGGGTAAATGCGATTTGCTTGTTCAGCGCACCCTTGGTCACTTCGTTCATCACCTCCAACTCGCGGGGCGTGAGAGATGCTAAAAGCTCCGTAAGCTTCGACGTTTCCATGACGTCCCCACGACGGGCGGCATCCTTCGCAACAGCGGATGACACCGCGTCAAGGACATCCTGGTCCCTGAAGGGCTTTGTCAGGAAATCGACGGCCCCGGCCTTCAACGCTCGCACACTCATTGGAATGTCGCCGAACCCGGTGATGAAGACGATCGGAAGATGGTTTCCCATCGCTTTAAGCTTGGCTTGCAGCTCCAGCCCGCTTACGCCTGGCAATCTCACATCCAGAACAATACAGCCGGGCTGATCCAGTTTGCCAAGTGCGAACAGTTCGTCCGCCGTGCTGTAGGCTCTGCATTCGAGACCGACCGATTCCAGCACCCCGCAAAGAGCATTGCGGATGCCTGCGTCGTCGTCGACAACGAGCACTATGGCTTTTGCAGGGGCCGAGACTGTCTGGTTCTCGCTATTGTCTTTCATGATCTCATACCTAGCAATCCGACGCTTTTCTCTCGTTTCGATTTGCACCCTTAGGCGACGGGAGCGCCGTTATCCGAACGGCAAAAATGCAAGCCAGACAAAACCCGTCACTGAAAAACGAGATGGATTTCGTCAGCCCCAGAAAGTGGTGGCCCTTAAAAATCAATCACTCCCTCCGGGTTCGACCCCGTGTGAGATGTCCTGATCTATCCCCAGGATGCCGGCCATTTTCACGAGTTCTGCCACAGAAGCCGCATGCATTTTGTGCATCATGTGGCCCCGATGGAGCTTCACTGTCGCTTCGGCAAGCTGAATGTCACCAGCGATCTGCTTGTTCAGCTTTCCGGCCACCACCAGATGCATGATCTGCCGCTCACGGTCGGTGAGCTTGGAATGTCTCAGACGTAAAACAGACAGCTGGTTCAGCTCGCTTCTTCTTGCACTATCGCTCGCCAAGGCGCGATTAACCGCTTCAAGCAGGTCCTGCTCGCGCACTGGCTTGGTCAGAACGTCGATTGCTCCGGCTTTCATGGCTCGAACCGCCATTGCCACATCGACATGGGCACTGATCAGCACGACCGATCGCGGGCGCCGACTTTTCGCTAGAGCTTCCTGAAACTCCAGGCCGCTTTGCCCCGGAAGCCGAATGTCCAGCACGATGCAGCCCGGACGACTTGGGTCATCTGCGGCGATAAACTCTGCCACAGAGCCATGTGTTTCCGTAAAGAGGCCAACAGATTCAAACAGCCCTTTTAGGGCTTCGCGGACACTCTCATCGTCGTCTATGATGATAACGGTCGAGGGCCGTCCCTTGCGATCATTGATCATTGGCGCCCTCCGCCAGTGGTAATGTAAAAGCCAGTACCGTTCCGATCTGGCCCTTGGCGGCAGATGCCCAGATACGTCCACCATGCGCTTCGACGATCGAGCGGCAGATAGAAAGCCCCATGCCGATGCCCTCGGCCTTGGTGCTGTAAAATGCTTCGAAAACGTGATCCACTTTGGCAGCGGGAATACCATGCCCCGTGTCAGAGACACTTAATCGCACGAATTGCTGGTCATCCAGAGAGCATTGGATCCCGATGCGTCTGTCTCTTGAAGAGTTGGACATTGCTTCGGCGCTGTTCATTATCAAGTTCAGAACGACTTGTTGAAGCTGGGTTCGATCACCAATCACCGTCAATGGCCGCTTCGGAAAATCAAGATCCAGTTCGATCGCCCTGTGCCGGAGTTCCCCGTTCAGCAGATCAAGCACATCACGCACGGCGCCCCTCAGGTCGGTTTCCACCATCCGGGCCGGTGACTTCTGGGCCATGGCCCGGATACTCGCGATAATGTCGCCAGCGCGATGGCCATCCTTGACTATCCTCTCCGCGGCGAGCCGTGCCTGATCGATATCGGTGTGCCCGGGGCGCAGCCAACGCAAACATGTGCTTGCATTGGTGACGATTGCCATGAGCGGCTGATTGACTTCATGGGCAATTGAAACAGCAAGCTCGCCGGTTGCCGTCATACGCGCCACATGCGCAAGATCACTCTGGCTTTGCCGCAAGGACTCTTCAGCCCGCTTGCGATCCTCGATATCGACTACAACGCCATACCATTGCACAACATTTCCATCTGCATCCAGAAGCGGGCTCTGTCGCAGGTTGAACCATCGGTATTCGCCATCGGCGCGCCTTATACGGGCGTCTACCGGGCGGCTTATTTTCGAAGCGACGATCTCGTCCCATGCAGCGCGCATCGGTTCCACGTCATCGGGATGAAACATCCGATAAAACCCGAAACCGACGAGCTCTTCAAAAGGCAGGCCGACATAATCGATCAGTTTCGATTGAAATATTCAAGCCGACCGTCCGACGTGCAGGACCAGGCCATAGCAGGGATCGTATTGATGATGAGACTGAGCTTATGCTCACTGGCCCTGAGCGCTGCTTCGCTTTCCCGCAAGGCATTCTCCGCCCGTTGCAGGTCTTCGATATCGATGTTGCAGCCGAACCAGCGCACGACGCCGCTGGCATCGACCAGCTTGCGCCCCGCAAAATAGAACCAGCGATAAGTGCCGTCCGCTCCGCGGATGCGCCCCTTCAGAAGGGTGTGGTCGGAATGCTCGAGGTCTCGCTTCCAGATGTCTACCATGCCCGGGATATCGTCGGGATGATAGAGATCCAGAAAGCCCCATTCGAGGATTTTGCTCTCAGGGAGACCAGCGTAATCGAGCCAGCTTTTGTTGACAAAAGCAGCACTGCCATCCGGCCTTGCCGACCATACGAGAACGGGAAGCGAATTGATGATCAGGCTGAGGTTTTCTTCGCTGGCCGCCAGCGCAGTCTGCGTTTCCTTCAGTGCATTTTCGGCCTGCTTGCGGTCTTCGATATCCAGCACGACACCGTACCATCGCGTGACATTTCCTTCGGCGTCGAGCCGGGGCTTCTGTCGAAGCGTGCACCACCGATATTGGCCATCCGCGCGCCTCAGCCTGCCGACAACCTCCTTGGCCGTCTTCGAGGCCATGATGCTATGCCACTCTGACGCGAGATGAGAGGTGTCATCGGGATGAAAAATTCCATAGAATTTCACCCCGGAAATCTCCTCAAGCGGCGCTCCGATGAAATCGAGAAAGTGCTGGTTGGCGAAATCCAGCATGCCATCCGATGTTGCCGACCACACCATTGCGGGGATGAGGTCTATTATCGGGTCGGTTTGCCGTCCCTCGCTCTCCTCCGCAATAGCCCCTCGCTCAACAATCATAGTGCACGATCACCCCTCATTGATCCAACTGGCATACGCAGGAATGCACCGGAGACGGCGGGCTGAAACAGCCGCATTGCGGAAACCAACGACGGCAATTGAGGCCGTTCGAAACAACTATCGGATTTCAGCGCGTCCCGTAACAACCAATCCATATACCAAGGTCTATGTTTTCAGGTCCTTGGGCTATACGCGACTGGCCTAGAACCCAATTGAGCAAAATTGCGGGCGGCGTAATCCTATTGTCAACGCCGGACTTGAGCAAAAGCAAACGCAAGACCAATTTCGGCTCCAGCGCATCGCCACATCGCATCCAGTTCAAAAACAAGAGCAAAACTCAGCACAGAATAACAATTCTGGCGCCCTGAAACCGTGTTCGAAAATGAGGGATATACTCATGAACAAATCAAACCGATCACCTTATGGACAGGACGGGGTGGTTAGATCTGTCTCTATTGTTCTTGTGCACGGCGCTTTCGTCGATGCCTCAGGCTGGCGGGCGCTTTACGAAATTCTCTCACAAGAAGGTTATGAGGTTCTCGCCGTGCAGAACCCAACACTGACCTTCCAGGGAGACGTTGACGCCACAAGACTCGTTCTGTCGGAAGCACGTCATCCGGTCGTCCTGGTGGGGCACTCCTACGGCGGAGCGGTTATCACCGAAGCGGGAAACCACGCGAAGGTTCGAGCGCTTGTCTATCTGGCGGCATTTGTTCCGCAAGCGGGAGAGTCGGTTTTCGATCTGGCATCCCACAAAATCCCCGGAGCAGAGCCAGCACCGCTGCTACCACCGACGGACGGGTTCATTCGTGTCGATGCGACACAATTCCCGGCTGCATTTGCCGCAGATATAGACCCCGCTCAGGCCCATTTCATGGCCGCGGCACAGGTGCCATGGGGACTGGACGCCGCGCAGGGAAAGATAAGCGCGCCGGCATGGCGTGAGAAGCCTTCCTATTTCGTGCTCGCCACCCAGGACAAAATGATCCCTGCGGAGGCGCAGGCGATGATGGCCAAGCGGGCCAATGCGACCATCACCGAAATCAGGAGCAGCCACGCGATCATGATGTCACGGCCGCAAGAGGTCGCGGCGGTGATCGCAAACGCGGCAAACAGCATCGGTTCAACAGCCGCCCATCAATAGAAGTTCCACCTGAAAATACATCAATCACCGCACAAACCTGGAGACAACCATGCGTAAACTTCTTCTTGCCGCTATGCTCGCCACCGCCAGCGTTACAACTGTTGCTGCAACATCCATCGCGCCATCCTACGCGGCATCCGCGACCGTCAAAGCGCCAGTTCCCGTCCATTACCGAACGGAAAAAATCGACGGCATCGATATATTCTACCGGGAGGCCGGTCCTGCCGACGCCCCCGTGGTGCTGCTTCTGCACGGGTTTCCGACATCGTCACACATGTTCCGGAATTTGATCCCGTTGCTGGCCGATCGCTACAGGGTCATTGCGCCGGACTATCCGGGATATGGTCAAAGCGGCTCTCCGGATCGCAACACGTATAAATACACCTTCGCCGCAGCCACCGACATCGTCGACAAGCTGATGGGTCGATTGGAAGCCAAAAGCTACGCGATGTATGTGATGGATTACGGCGCGCCGATCGGCTACCGACTGGCCCTGAAACACCCCGAGCGGGTGACAGGACTGATCATCCAGAACGGCAACGCCTATGAAGAAGGCTTGAAGACGTTCTGGGATCCGATCAAGACATACTGGTCTGATGGATCCACGAAGAGCCGCGAGGCGCTTGCCGGTCTGGTGACGCTTGAAACCACCAAATTCCAGTACACCGATGGCATGGAGGATGTCTCGCGCATCAGCCCCGACAACTGGGTTCACGACCAGGCTCTGCTGGATCGCCCCGGCAACAAGGATATCCAGCTGGATATGCTGTACGACTACCGAACGAACGTACCGCTGTATCCGGCCTTCCAAAGCTTCTTCCGCGAGCGCAAGCCGCCGACGCTGATTGTCTGGGGCAAGAACGACTTCATCTTCCCGGAAGCCGGCGCCCATCCATATCTGAAGGATATTCCTGATGCAGAAGTCCATATCCTCAACTCGGGACATTTTCTTCTCGAAGAAAAACTGGATGTCGCAGCGCCAATGATCAATGATTTCCTCGACCGTAAGGTCGCCAGGACGCACTGACGACATCTCATCACAACAGTGCAGGAGGGTTTGGGTCGTTGTCATGCCCAAACCCTCATAAAGACGGGACCCCGATCAGAAAGAGGAGATATCGATGCCTTATCACTTTCTGGAAGTTGCTTTAACCCCGAGCGTGAGAGATGCTCAAAAAGCAATGGGGGTTGATCAGATATGGTTAGGCGACACAGATCGCCGCTCCGACCGGTTTACCGAGAGCGAAGTCGCCTTTATCGGAACGCGTGACAGCTTCTACATGGCCTCGGTTTCCGAGACAGGCTGGCCCTACGTGCAGCATAGAGGTGGAAAAGCGGGATTTCTCAAGGTCATAGACGATCAAACGCTGGCGTTTGCTGACTTTCGCGGGAACCGCCAATATATCAGCGCAGGCAATCTCGCAGCAAATGATAAGGCCTGCCTCTTCCTGATGGACTATCCGCGACGGGCTCGGCTCAAAATCTACGTTCACGTCGAGCGACTTGGAATTGATACGGACGAGGCGCTCGCCTCGGCTGTGTCTGACCCGGACTACAAGGGACGGGTGGAGCGAATATTCAAGTTGCGGCTCGAGGCGTTTGACTGGAACTGCCCTCAACACATTACGCCACGCTTCACCGAGCGGGAGGTCGAACAGGCTGTCCTCCCTCTTCGCGAACGACTTTTACAACTGGAATCGGAAAGCGCGTCCTTGCGCGCGCGATTGAAGGAACTTGAGACATGACGGATGCACCCAGACCACCCCTGCCGCCTTTTTCCGAGGAGACCGCGAGGCAAAAGGTAAGGCTCGCCGAAGACGGCTGGAACAGCCGCGACCCCGAGAGGGTTTCGCTGGCCTACACGGCAGATAGCAAGTGGCGCAATCGCGCTGAATTCGTCAATGGCCGCGAAGCCATCGTTGCCTTTCTCGCCACGAAATGGCGGCGCGAACTCGATTACAGATTGATCAAGGAACTCTGGGCGTACACGGAAAATCGCATTGCGGTTCGATTTGCTTACGAGTGGCACGATGACAGCGGAAACTGGTTCCGGTCGTTCGGAAATGAAAATTGGGAATTTGACGAGTTCGGCCTCATGCGCAAACGATTTGCATGTATCAACGACATGCCGATCCGACCTGAAGATAGACGCTTCCATTGGACCCTTGGGCGACGGCCCGACGACCATCCGGGCCTGAGCGAGCTGGGTTTCTAAAGCAAATCCAGTGCAATCTCTATCAGATCGGCCGGCGTTGAAGTCGATTGCACATTCTGCAGCCATGAAATGAGGTGCCGCTTGCGTCCACTGACGACGGTCGTTTCACGGGAGAACACGATGCCGTCCAGATGAGTGACCGTGAAGCAGACCGGTATGCCCTTCTGCTGATGCTTCAACATCCGGCTTGCCGACGACCCGTGCCAGTAGATGTAGTCGTCGATGCGCCAGTGGTTCGTCGGGGTGACATAAGGCATGCCATCGATGACATAGCCGACCTGACAGACAATGCCGGCATCGATAATGGCATTAATGGTGTCACGATCGTATGTCGCCAGCCAGTTATAGCGACGCAGACGCGTCCTGTCGCTGGGGGCTCCGGTTTTCGCAGATGTGTCAACAGTTTCGCTCATGGGGCATCAGGCTCCTCGTATTCGGAATGATGCCTCTCAATAGAGGCAGGTCCTCCTCAACTCGAAGAGCCATTTTGCAAAAGAACACGGAGCCATTCTCACCGCCGGCCTGCCGCGTTTCGAAAGCGGGCCAAACGGCTGGCGGCGGAGCGCGGAGCATGCAAGGTAACGAACGGATCTAATCATCCACCAATATCTCTCTGGGAGTTTGGGCGTTCATTATGTTGATATTTTAGAGACGCAGCTGACAGGGGCGAATTCACTGGATTTGATACCGGCCTTCATACTGCAGCAAGCAGTCTCCGGTGTCGTCTCCTTGAAGTGAGTGCCCGGTGCTGTCGAACAAACCGGCGCGGCCTTTCTCTCGTTTTGCCGCGCTTCCAACCAGACCTGAGGTCATGCTGAATACGGCGATGGTCGATCTCGCCGATGGCCGGATCATGGTCTACGGCACGATGGGTGGGAAGGCCAGCCGCAGACGCAAGGCCGCGATTTGCACGCGCTATGCACGGTTCGGCACGCCATTGCAGCAGGCGATTACCGCACCTCTGTGGCTGCTTGGCCGAACCTGGGGCACATCAAGCAGCAATCTCAAGCTCGAAAGCCGCTTCGATCCGCAACTTGTGCCGTCGCTCAGGCTGACTGGTCATGACCTCAAGGAGATGAACGGCTTTTCCGATCTCTGCGGTCGTGCCGGCGAAGACAGTTCACTCCCGTTTGAGGAGGTCAATCGGCGTTTTCACAAGGCTCTTCGCAACGGCGCACATAATCCCGTTCTGGAAGAGATTCTTGATGACCTGGAGATGCGCTCGATGCAATGGCGGCTGGTGCAGTTCCGTCGACGCGCCGACCGTATCGCGCCATCGCAGCGGCGATCACCGCACAGGATGCCAATGAAGCACAAAGGTTGATGCGCGCGCATATCGCCGCGACCTTCGGAACCGTTCTGGAGATTTTCTCGGAAAGCGAGTCGATTTCCCCTCCCGAACGCAAATGACGCCTGCCTCGGCTGGCCGAACGACATTGGTTTACCTGCCGTCCTGAGACCTCGGTATCTGTCCGTGAGTTCTGAGCGTGGCGGGCACGGTGCCTCGGCCCTCAACTACGGAGACCGGCCCGGCACCTGTGGCGGTGGGTCTTTCGTAGACGAGCGGTTCATGCGTCCGGCTGCAAGGCGCTTTTGCTGTCGATTGCCAGTCGGTGGTGCCACGCTATCGCGGCCTCGCCTGCAATGTTGCGGATCTCGTGCAAGGCTTCTCCGTCGCGCTTTGCCGAGCCGAACGGGCGCCATATGTGGCCGAAATCGTGAAAGGCAATCTCGGCCTCGATGCTTGCGAGGCCGGCACTGCGGCGGGCTGCCTCGATTTGCGCAGCAGGCCCCTCGGCTTGAACCGCCTCCAGATAGGCACGGTTGGCGGCGATCCCCTCTTCGATCCGTCGCTTCAGCGAAACACCGAAATCGGGCCAGAGCAGAAATACCGCCAGAATTGCCGCAAGACTGCCGATCACATTGTCGATGATGCGCGCCGAGGCTATGCCGGCTCCGGGCTGGATGATCTCGGTGACGGTGATGAAAAGCATCGTCAGGATGACCACAAAGATCGTGTAATTGACCAGTCGAAGCGCGATTGCCGCGGCCGACAATGCGATAGCCAGCACCGCCCGGGCGATGACGGCTTCGCCGACGACATGCAGAACGACCAGAGCCATCATCCCGCCGAGCAGGCTGCCGAGAATGCGCTCCAGGCATCGCGCCCAGGTGACACGCGCGCCCCCTTGGAGAACAACGATCACCGCCATCGATGCCCAATAGGGATAGCCGAGATCGAACACCATCGCGGCACAATAGACCGCCACCAGACCGGCAGACTGGCGCAGGGCCTGTCGCAGCACGTTCCGGGCAACGCCCCTCCTGCGATCTTTGCCGGATCCGGTTTGCGGGGAACGGGAACCATCGGCCCTGAGCGGCGTCGACAGGATCGTCAGCGCATTCTCAAGCGCAAGTGCGCATCCGACGAAGACCTCCGTCTTCAGACGGCCGCGAAGACTGCGGGCTTTGCCGGTCGACCAGATGACCTGCTTGTCGCCGGTCGCTCCGTCCTGCAAAACCAGATACCAGGATAGCAGTGCCCTCCTGTAGGCGCGGGCTACGGCCAGTCGCTCATCGGGCATGTCCCTTCTGTCGAGGGATGCCTGATCAAGAGCAATCATTGCCGCGAAGATGATTTCGGCTGCCCGGTGCGCCCGAGATGCCGCTTCCGTCACCTCGCATTCGCCGCCGTAGAGATCGATCAGCCCCCGCAGCCGCTCTATCGAGAGGCGCACGGCGCGACGGTGTTCGCTATACCAGCCGTGAGGCGCGGGAAGCCGTTCTGCGGTCGTGTCGAGGCTCGCCGCCATATCGAGCAAACGCACGACGACGGCCTCGGTCGCACGTTGCAACGGCAGGTGAGGATCGATCCGCCAGAGAAAATTGATCAGGAGATAGGCCCAACTGGCGCCGGCGAAAAAGGCGCCGGCCTGAATGACAGCCTGACCCAGTGGGTGCGGAAACCCGACCGCAACCACGGCGACCACCGCCAGCAGCGTGCCGAGTAGCCCGCCATAAGCGATACGGGCCGTTGCGAAAATTGCGACAAGCACGAGAATTGGCCCGACAGCCATGCCCGCCGCGGGCGCGAGGGACGCAAGCCACGCACCAAACAGCGCTGCCAGCGCACCGAAGACAACGAAGATCGCGAGGAGATGGCGGCGCATGCGATCGGGGCCCGGCGCATCACACAGGCACGTCCAGAAGGCGGCGAAAACCGCCCAGCTCAATCTTGGATCACCCAACGAAACCGCTGCTACGAGCGGCACGGCGACCGCAAATCCGGCGCGATAGCCTTCCATCATGTTGAAGCGCTCGGGAAGAAGACCAAAGGACCTGAGTTCCAGTCCCCGCGCGGCACGCCGGAGCACGGCAAACATGCGGCGCCGCTGCGCCAGAATAGATCTCATGCCCGTATTGGTGATCGTCACGGCAGTTTCCTGACTTGCTGATTACCGCCTTGTCGTAACGTGCCTCCTCACCCCGCATCAATATGACGAATTCGCCCACCACCCTGCCCTTCTGATCGAAGGCATGGCCCGCCCGGACGAAACATGAATTCAGCAGTGGCGGAGGACCAGCCTCCGCCACCTCGCATTCAAGATCAGGCGGCCTTGCCGAGCTTGAGCATGGTGAGGAGGAGACGTGCGGCCTCGACGGAAGATGCCGGGTTCTGACCGGTGATCAGGGCTCCGTCCTGAACGGCATAGGATGCCCAGTCGTCACCGCTCGAATAGAGCCCGTCATTCTGCTTGAGCATATCCTCGACAAGGAAGGGCACAACATTGGTCAGGCCGACAGCATCCTCTTCCGAGTTCTTAAAGCCGGTGACATTCCGGCCCTTGACAAGCGGCGTGCCGTCAGCCGCCTTGACGTGGCGAAGCACGCCCGGCGCATGGCAGACCAATGCCACCGGCTTGCCGGCATAATACGTGTCCTCGATCAGCGCGATCGAGCTCTTGTCTTCCGCCAGATCCCAGAGCGGGCCGTGGCCGCCCGGATAGAAGACCGCGTCATAATCCGCCTGCGAGACGGTGGCGAGCCTGATCGTCGATGCGAGCACTGCCTGCGCATCCGCATCGAGATGGAAGCGGCGGGTATCGTCCGTCTGGAAATCAGGCTCGTCGCTCTTCGGGTCAAGCGGCGGCTGGCCGCCCTTGGGGGAAGCAACGGTGATATCAGCGCCGGCCTCGAGGAAGGCATAGTAGGGCGCGGCAAATTCCTCGAGCCAGAAGCCGGTCTTGCGGCCGGTATCGCCGAGTTCGTCATGGGACGTGAGAACCATCAGAATTTTCATGGTAGGGATCCTTTGGGCTTGCGTGGCCGCGATCGGGTGGGTTTGGACAAGCCGAAAATGCGCCAAGGATCGTCATTTCTGAAATTTATTTATTGTATTTCAGATATTCATCTGAGAATATTTCTGAATGAAATACGATCTGAACCTGCTGCCTGTCTTTCTGATCCTGATGGAAGAGCGCAATGTCACGCGGGCGCCGCCCGCCTCGGCATGACGCAGCCGGCGCTTTCGAATGCGCTCAACCGTCTGCGTGAGACGATCCGCGATCCGCTCTTCGTTCGGGAGCGCTATGGCATGAAGCCGACCCAGCTGGCGCTGGAGCTGGAGCCCGTGGTGGCGGCTGCCCTTGCCAGTATCGACGAGGTCATTCTCGGCCAGCAGAGCTTTGATCCGCAGCGGGCAGAACGCCTCTTCACCATTGCGCCGAACAGCTATGTGGAATTCGTCGTGATGCCTGATCTTGTGGCCTATCTGCGCGAGCATGCGCCGGGTATCCGGCTGCGGCTGACGCCTTTCGGTAACGACCTGGCAGAGACCGGTGCCATGTCGGGCGGCACGGACATGGTGCTCGGACGAATTATCGATCCCCCGGACAACATGGTCGTCCAGCATCTGATGGACGAAGGTCTCGCCTGCGTCGTGCGCCGCAACCACACGGGCATCAAGGAGACGATGTCGACGCAGCAATACGAGAACCTCAAGCACGTCAACGTGCTGCCGCCCGGCCGTCTGCGCACCGGGTTGTTCCAGACCCTGGGGCAGAAAGGTGTCCGCCGCGATGTGGCCGTGTCGGTCACACATTTCCTGGCCGTTCCGGAAATGATCGCCGTCACCGATTACTGCGCCACCCTGCCATCGCTCATCTGCAACCGGCTTGCAGGTGATCCGCGATTGAAGGTCGTCCCGGCCCCGATCGATCTTGGCACTTTCCCCGTCGAGATGGCATGGCATGTCCGTCATCGAAACGATCCGGCGCATCGCTGGCTGCGCTCGGTCGTCAGCCGGCTGACCGCGCAATTGGGAGGGCAGGTCGAGAGCAATGAGGTTACGGCCAGTCCGGCGGCTGCCTCTGACTGATGACCACAGGATAACAAGTCTCCTATTGGCCATTTCGCCGGCTGAGTGCCTCCCCTTGCAAACTCGCCACGCCAACACCCGGCATCTGCAAAAGGATCTGGCCCGGCCTGCACCGGGCAGGTCCATCGACCTCGCTTCGACCAGCTTGCACTCGCGTCATGGACTGCGCAAGAAGATGCAGTTCTGCACAGGAACCTGCATAGGCAAGGGGATGGGCATCCTGTAATTCTGCCGCTAACCTCTGGTGGCAGCGTCCAGTCGAAATAACAGCAAACAGGAACCGTTGTGGATCAACTCCTCGCCATCCGAACATTCGTCCGCGTGGCCGAAGCGGGGTCTTTCGCAAAGGCTGCCGACACGCTGAACCTGCCGCGCTCGTCGGTGAGCAAGATGGTGCAGGATCTGGAAGCGCATCTGGGAACCAAACTGGTGGAGCGCACGACCCGCTCGGTGACGATGACAAGCGAAGGCGTGGCCTATCACGAACGGGCGCTGCGGCTTCTGGCGGATCTCGACGATATGGATGGCACGGTCAGGGGTGCGCGCGCCACGCCCAAGGGTCGGCTGCGCGTCGATGTCGGTTCGGTCCTGGCCAACCGGATATTGATACCGGCGCTCGGCGATTTCCGCCGCCAGTTTCCGGATATCGAACTCCTCCTCGGCGTCAATGACCGCACGACTGACCTGATCGGCGAAGGGATAGACTGCGTGATACGCGGTGGAGCGCTGCCGGACTCGACCATGAAGGCAAGGCGCCTCTGCGAGCTGGATTATGTCCTGTGCGCCGCACCTTCCTATCTGGAGGGCCATGCTCTCCCTCAGCATCCGGACGAGATCGCCGGCCATCAGGTCGTCAGCTATTTCTCCGCGACGTCGGGTAAGCGCTTTCCGCTTCGTTTCCTGCGTGGCGACGAGCGGCTGGAAATCAACGCGGTCGGTGGAATGGCGGTCAACGACAGCACGGCGCACCTCACGGCACTCCTCTCGGGGCTCGGGATCGGCCAGAGCTTCGGCTTTCTGGCAAGACCGCATTTTGCCGACGGATCGCTGAGCGAGTTGCTGATGCAATGGAAGCCGGACAATCACGTCCTGCACCTCGTCTACCCGGCCGACCGCTTCCCGAACCCGAGACTGCGGGCGTTCATCGACTGGGCAACGCAGCTTTTTGCGGCCTGCGATGCCCGCCGCCCCGACATGCAATCCTCGCAAACGGCATCATCCATGCCGATGGATAATCTCTCCATCCCGGGCAACTTCTCGCCCGGAGGCTGACGGACTAGCTTTACCCCATCGGACGACGACGAGACGACTTCAGACAAGCCCCGTCGCCACCCGCACCGAACAATTCAACCAGACCAGCAGCCCATGCGCTTCAGGGGCTGAGCCCTTTCGCGCGTCCAAGAAATAGGAGATTTCCATGACCAACAGACTGGCAGACAAGATCGCGGTCGTCACCGGTGCCACCAGCGGTATCGGCCTTGCAACCGCCAAGCTTTTCGCCGCCGAAGGCGCGAAAGTGTATATCACCGGCCGTCGCAAGGATGTTCTCGACAAGGCGATTGCCGAAATCGGCCACGGCGCCATCGGCGTGCAGGCCGACTCGTCGAAGAACGAGGACCTCGACGGGCTTTTCGCAAAGGTGCGGGAAGAACAGGGCCGCCTCGACGTCCTCTTCGTCAATGCCGGTGGCGGCACCATGCTGCCGCTTGGCCAGATCACCGAGGAACAGGTGGATGATACGTTCGGCCGCAACGTCAAGGCGGTGATCTTCACCGTGCAGAAGGCGTTGCCGCTTCTGGGCAAAGGCGCATCGGTCGTCCTCACGGGTTCGACTGCCGGAACCGAAGGCACGGCCGCCTTCTCCGTCTACTCGGCCTCCAAGGCTGCGGTGCGTAACCTTGCCCGCTCCTGGGCGCTCGACCTGAAGGAAACCGGCATGCGCGTCAATGTCGTTTCCCCCGGCGCCACCCGCACGCCCGGTCTGGTTGAACTGGCCGGCGATGACAAGGCACAGCAGCAGGGTCTGCTCGACTATCTCGCCTCGCGCATTCCGCTCGGTCGCGTCGGCGAGCCGGAAGAAATCGCCAAGGCAGCCCTCTTCCTCGCCTCCGACGATGCAAGCTTCGTCAACGGTGCGGAACTCTTCGCCGATGGCGGACAGGCTCAGGTCTGAAGAGAGCGAGAGGCGGCGTAACGCCGCCTCTCCATTTTGTGGGACAAGGAGATCCGACAATGCGAGCTGCCGTCTATTTCCGGCATGGAAAACCCGAAGAGGTGCTTCAGGCGACCGAGCGTCCCGAACCGGGCAAGCCCGGCCGAGGGGAAGTCCTGATCCGCGTTCTTCTTCGTCCCGTCCACCATGGAGACCTGCTCGGGGTCGCCGGTCGATATCAACCCGGTGCCGTCCTTCCCAACGAGGGCGTGCTGGTGGGTTTCGAAGGCTATGGCATCGTCGAACAGGCCGGCGCCGGCGTGAACCTTGAAGCGGGGACGCGTGTGGCCTTCTTCCCCGGCCGCGGCGCATGGAGCGAAAAGGCCATCGTGGCTGCCGAATATGTCACGGCCATCCCCGACACCGTCTCCGATGAAGCTGCGGCCCAGCTTCACGTCAATCCGCTGACCACGGCGCTCCTCCTGCGCGCGGTGGAGGCTTCCGGCGCACGCCCCGGTCATGATGTCGTCGTATTGACGGCCGCCGGTTCTGCGGTGGCCCGTCTGACGATCGGCCTGCTCATCGAACGGGGCTATGACGTGATCGGCATCGTCCGGCGCGAGGCCGGCGCCAACGAGCTCAACGTCGTCTTTCCGGACCTGCCGGTCATATCGACGGAGAATGCCGACTGGCCGGAGAAAGTGTCTCTCGCCGCTGGCGAGCAGCCGATCAGGGTGGTGCTCGACCCCGTTGGCGGGGAGATCGCCAGCCGTGCTGCGGGATGCTATCGCAGGGCGGCCATCTCATTTCCTACGGCGACCTCTCCGGTCAGCCCATCACGGTCCCGGCTCTCTACTTCTCTACACGCGACATTCGCATATCCGGTGTCACCGTCGGACGCTGGGCGGGCCTGCCCGCGGAGACGAGAAGCGCCGATCTGCAACTGGCGCTCGCGCTGGCTGCCGGCAAGCCGGAACTCTTCCCCGTGGAGAAGACCTACGATCTTTCCGAGGTGGCGCAGGCCGCGGCGCGCGTGGAAGCCAAGGGCAAGACCGGCACTGTCCTTCTGGCGACACGATAGCACTCCCTCAGGAAGCCGGGCGCAGATGGCCTGCCCGGCCCGCCTCACCATCACCAGCGGCAGAAGATCGATTGCGCACTATTCTCTATCGAAAATACGGTGCGCCCGAAGAGGTGCTTGAGCTTGCAGAGGTCGCGATGCCCCCGCCTCCCGGTCTTGGCGAGGTTCTCGTTCATGTCACGGCGCGGGCCATGCACGCGATCGACCTTCGGACAGTGACGGGAGCGCACAGATCGTCGAAAGACGCATCCGTGCCCCTTTTCGAAACTGTCCGACCCGGCCTGGAGGGTGTCGGAGAGATTGTCGCGCTCAGTCCCCGGGTCGCGCGCTCGAGCCGCCTCAGGCTCGGCATGCGCGTCGCATTCTTCCCGGCCAGATATGCCTGGAGCGAGATCGTCACCGTCGCTGAAAAATTCGCCACCCCGGTTCCAGACGACATGCCGGATGAGGTTGCGGGGCAAATTCACAGAGTACCGCTGATGGCGATGATGCTGTTCCGCTGCGCGCAACTATCCGGCGCGTCGAAGAATGGCGGTGCGATCGTGGTCAGTGCCGCCGGCTCATCTGTCGGGCGCATCCTGTGTGCGCTTTTAAGTGAAGCGGGGCTTCCTCTGGTCGCCCTCGTTCGGCGGGCAGACGCTGTGGCCGAGTTCCATGCCATGCACAAGGGGCTGCGCTGCATCGCAACCAGCAACCCGAATTGGCCGCGACAGCTGGTTCAGGCGCTGGACGGGCGGCCATTGCACGTCATCGTCGATCCGGTCGGCGGCGACCTTGCAACCGAGCTCATCGAAAAGCTCGACAGGCATGGCACGTTCCTCACCTATGGCGACCTGTCGGGAGAGCGAATGACAGTCGACACAATGCATCTCGCATCGAGATTTCTGTCGATCAAAGGACTGTCGGTCGATAGCTGGGCCAATCTCGGAGAGCGCGTTCGCCGCCGGGATATCGAGCAGATCTTCGATCTCGCACGGCGCCGGCCCGAGCTTTTTCCGGTCGCGGGGCACTACGACCTTGCCGAGATATCGCAGGCGGCCGCACATGTGCAGGACATCCGTCGGCGCGGCTGCGTCGTGCTGACGTCCTGAGAGAGCCTTGCTGTAGCGCGCATGCCCTGCCGACAGACCCGGATTTTGCGCAAGAACGTCCAGCTGAAGCAAGCAAAGCCATCCTCCCCGATCGATCGTTGGGCCTAGAATTCGCCTCGGCCACCGAAAGGCGCCCGGCATCGATCACAACAGGACCATGGAGAGGGCCCGCGGAGTGGATCTCATGACAAAGGGCCGCAGGGCTTTATGCAATGGCATTCTGGTCAGCACGCACCTCTGCGTCGAGGCAGCAGATCGCGACAGTTTCCTCGCCGCGATCTGCCGCGACATGGACCTGATCGGCCAGCGGTCCGGCTGCATCTATTTCGCCTTCACGCAGGCGCTGGGATCCCCGTTGCGTTTTCATCTGACGCAGGCCTGGGCGGATCGGGAGGACTATCTGGCACACGAACTGTCGCCTGCCTGCCAGGCGGCGCTCGATTTCACCTGCGAGCGAACAGAAATCCTGCGGCGCACGGGCATCAGCTTTGCAGCTGTCGGTCATACCGGACGCAATCGGACGGCCATAGAGCCTAAGGCCCCGCCGCCTTCGCTGCCGATGCTCTCGCTCGACGTCCCATCGCTTGGCGGCCTGAGGGTTCATTATCCGGGGCAGCTTGCAAAGCCATTTTTCGTATTGCCGAAGGCACACGCGGCTACCCATGAGAGCGCACGGCCGGTCGCGGTCGCCCCGCTCGTCATCGAGTGAAGCCGCTACCCGCCCCGGCAAGGCCCGCCCCCGCAATGCTCGTCCCGGCAATTTGGCGCAAGAAGCTTCAATCGCGGGCAGGAACCTCCATCGCCGCGGGATATGACGGCGGCTATCCTCAATCATCGGCTGCAGCGTCACGCGGCCGGGACGTACCAAGAGACCAAGAACAAATCCAAGAGGAGACAAACCATGGCCGATCACGACAAGACCCTTCCCACCGGCGTCGTCGTCAGCGCTTATTACCGGGTCCATCCCGATGACCGTCAGACATTCATCGACGCCGTCATCCCGGACATGGAGGCCGCAGCCAGGATCAAGGGGTGTATTTTCTATGCCTTCGCGCAGGATCTCACCGATCCGAACACGTTTCATCTCGTCGAGGGCTATTCCGATGAGAAGGCCTATGATGAACACGAGAATTCGGCGACCTTCCTGAAGGCGCTCGCGCATGTGGTGAAAAACGTCCGCATTCTCGATCGGCAGGGCGTGCGCTACGATGTCGCCAAGCAGCATATCGACGATCCGCGCGGCCGGGTCTCCTGAGAGAGCCTCGCTCGACGCGTCGCGACATCACCGCATGGCGTTGTCGCGGCGCCATGCACCCGGCGTCTGCCCCGATCGCTTCTTGAAGGTGCGGATCAGATGCATGGAATCGTTGAAGCCGGTGACTTCCGCGATGGCTTCGAGCGGTGTCTGCGAATTCAAGAGCAGCCGCTGAACCAGTTTGATCCTCTCTTCAAGCTGCCATTGATAGGGCGAAACGCCGGTCGATGCCTTGAATGCACGGCAGAAATGCCATTGCGATTGCCCGATCAGGCTGGCGAGTTCCTTCAGCTCGATCTGCCGCGGAAGCTGGTCGCGCATATATTCCGT
Organism: Shinella sp. UYSO24; assembly: GCA_902167985.1. Lineage (GTDB taxonomy): Bacteria > Pseudomonadota > Alphaproteobacteria > Rhizobiales > Rhizobiaceae > Neorhizobium. The sequence continues at coordinate 212,785 of CABHNZ010000010.1, read as the reverse complement.
CACCCGCTTGACCTGCCAGGGCGCAAGCCGCCTGCCCTCCTCGACCTGCCTTCGCGGCGCCGAAAGGAGTGCGAATGTGGCCGCCGTCAGGCTATCGCCCAGCAGCGTCGACGACGGGTCATCCATCGGGATGTCGATCAGCATCCTGACCAATGCCAGAATGCGATGATCGGTGAACCGCAACTGCGGCTCCTCGAATGGCTGGACCGCAAAATCTTCCTCCAGACGGTCGCGCAGTTGTGGAATGTCGAAGATCAGAATTCCATAGCGGCAGTAGCGCAGGTCCTGGGCAAAGCCCCAGAGGTGCATGCCGCGGGGGATGAGCGCCATATGGTTGGCTGCGTGCTCGCGCCCGCAGGCCTGGTTCTGCTTCAGCCTCGGCTCGGTCAGGCCACCGACTTCCTCGAGGTTCACCGTGAAGCGGGTGTCGTTCTCGTAGAGCATGGAATGCAGGACACCGCCGCTGGCATGTTCATGGACATCCTCGACCGTCACGCCGTTCCAGCTCTGCGATCGCCGCTCGATGCTGACGACGTTTCAGGCAGATCGCTTTCGAAGATTATGGGCATGCCGATCACACTCGGTTGTTGAGCCGGACGGCTGGCGGGATCGCCATGCCTCGACGAGAGTGATCCTTACCCTTCACAGGCGGGCGGGCAATCCGCCTGATGGCGCGGCGCGAGCGATTTGCGCAAGAATGTCCAAGTTCGTTTTTGCTTCACGGGCATTCATCGCCAGGCTCTCCTCCATGTGGAAGGCGCTTCGCCGGTCCGCTGCCTGAAGGCCCGGCTCAGATGAATTGCATCACGAAAACCCGTCGCCTTGGCGATATCGTCAAGCGTCAGGTCGCTCTTCACTAAGAGCCTGCGGACCATGTCGAGACGCCTGTCGAGCTGCCACTGATATGGAGAGCGCCCGGTCGAGGCCTTGAACAGGCGCACAAATTGCCATTGCGACATGCCCGCCAGATCCGCCAATTCACAGAGTTCGATCTGTTTTGGCAGCTGATCCTGAATGTAGCTGGCAACGAGTGACAGGGCCCGCTCGGAAAGCCCGGATTCGACGGGTTGCATGGCCTCGCTCGAGAGAAGGGCAAACACGGCCGATGTGAGACTGTCTCCCAAAAGCGTCATGGAGGGATCGTCATCGGAGAGCCCGATCAGCATCCGCACCAGATCATGAATGCGGCGATCGGTGAACCTGAGCCTCGGCGCCTCGAAGAATTTGGCCTGAAAGTCCTCCTTGAAACGCTGTTCGAGCGTGTCGAGGTCGAAGAACAGCAATGCATAGCGACCGTATTGCAGCTCCTTCGTCGCGTGCCCCCAAAGCGGCATGCGCGCGGCACCAGCGTCATGTGATTGGGCTTGTGATCGAGGACGCAAGGCTGGCCGGGCTTCAGGCGCGGCTCCGTCACCCCGCCCACCTCATCGAGCGACAGTGCGATGCCCGTCTGTTCCTCATTGAGAAGAGGATGGAGGACCTCGCCCTTGGTATATTCATGCACATCGACGATCGTCACGCCATTCCAGGACTGAAATCGCTGTTCCACGCGCACGACATTCTCGTGCAGTCCCTCACCGCTCATGACCTCTCCCCGAACAGCCTTGCCTTGTGCTCAGAGGTTAAGCCTCGCGCAGCCCGCGTAAACCGGCGAAATGGATCGGCTCCAATTTTGCAGCAAGAACGTGCAGCTTGCGCAAGAACGCGCATCGTCGTGCCCGATCACCCCGCATAGGTTGGCGGCAGTTCTCAGGAAAACTCTTTCATACGGATATTCGCATCGTGACGACCGCTGACGACAAGCCACTGCCCATGACCCGGGCCATGACCCGGGCCATGATCCGGCCAATGACCCGGCGTGACGCCCTACTGACCGGCGCCGTATTGACGGCGACCCTGTCGCTTCCCGCGGCGCCGAGCCTCGCAGCCAGCAAATCCACCTCCCACAGCATGAACGGAAAACACCCCATGACCGAGAGCTTCGTTAAAACCAAGGACGGCGTCGATATCTTCTTCAAGGACTGGGGTCCGAAGGATGCCCAGCCGATCCATTTCCATCACGGCTGGCCGCTGTCGTCGGACGATTGGGACGCGCAGATGCTGTTTTTCCTGCAGCACGGCTACCGCGTCATCGCCCATGACCGTCGCGGCCACGGTCGTTCGGCGCAGGTATCCGAAGGTCACGACATGGACCATTATGCAGCCGACGCCTCCGCCGTCGCCGAGCACCTCAACCTGAAGAATGCCGTTCATATCGGTCATTCGACCGGCGGCGGTGAAGTGGCTCGCTATGTTGCCAAATACGGCCAGCCGCAGGGTCGCGTCGCCAAGGCTGTTCTCGTCTCCGCCGTCCCCCCGCTGATGGTCAAGACCGCGTCCAACCCCGGCGGCACGCCGATCGAAGTGTTCGACGGTTTCCGCTCGGCACTGGCTGCCAATCGCGCGCAGTTCTTCCTCGACGTCCCGACCGGGCCGTTCTACGGCTTCAACCGCGACGGTGCGAAAGTCTATCCCGGCGTTATCAGCAACTGGTGGCGTCAGGGCATGATGGGCAGCGCCAAGGCGCATTACGAGGGCATCAAGGCCTTTTCCGAAACCGACCAGACGGAAGACCTGAAGAAGATCACCGTTCCGACACTCGTCATGCATGGCGATGACGACCAGGTCGTGCCGATCGCCGATTCCGGCGAGCTTTCGGTCAAGCTCCTGAAGAACGGCACGCTCAAGGTCTACAAGGGCTATCCGCACGGCATGCTGACAACCCACGCGGATGTCATCAATCCGGACCTGCTCGCCTTCGTCAAGGCCTGACCCCGCCGCCCGCCCCAGGGCCTTGACCACTGTCCCCGGCACCTCATCGCGCCGGGGACGGTGCACCGCTATCGTGAAGGAGCCCGGCATGACAGAGATCTCCGATCGTCCACGATCGTCTTGGGCGGCAGTGCTTTCCGTCGCCATCGGCACGTTCGTCATCGTGACAAGCGAGTTCCTGCCGATCGGCCTCCTGTCGCATATCGCCGATGCGTTTGACGTGCGGCGGGCGAAGCGGGCGTGCTGGTGACGATCCCCGGCATGATGGCAGCGGTCGCAGCACCTGTCTGCACGATAGCCGCGCGCACGATCGACCGTCGTCTTCTGCTGATCGCATTTACTTTTCTGGTCGTCCTCTCCAACACCCTGATGGCAACCGCCCCGTCATTGCCGGTCGCATTGATCGCAAGGGCGATCCTCGGCATCTGCGTTGGCGGGTTCTGGACCTTTGCCGCCGCCGTCGGCCGCAAGCTCGTCGAGGACCGCGACGCGGCGCGCCACAACGATCATCATGGCCGGCATTTCCGTCGGCACCGTTGTCGGCGTTCCGATCGGCTCGACGCTCGGCAGTTTCTTCGGCTGGCGACTGGCCTTCGGAGCGGTTGCGGGCCTCGGCCTTGCGGTGATGATCGCCCAGGCGCTCCTCCTACCACGGATCTCGATCGCCACGGCCCATACGGTTCGGGGGCTTGTCGGCGCGGCCACCAACAGGAAACTCGCTCTTGCCTTCATGGCGGTGGCGCTTGCCGCAGCCGGGCATTTTGCCGCCTATACCTATCTGGAACCGCATCTGGTGACGGATGCCGGCGTGACGCCATCCGTGCTTGGATGGGTCCTCGCCGTCTATGGTCTGGCGGGGGTTGCCGGAACCTATCTCGGCGAACGCGTCGGACGCGAAAAGCCGGAGACCGGCTTCTTCATGCTGGCACTCGTCATGGCGATTGCGATCATTGCGACGGCCGCCTCGTCGCAGACCCTGCCGCTCGAAATCCTCTGGCTCGCCCTCTGGGGGGCAGCCTTCGGTGCGGTTCCGGTCTGTATCCAGCTCTGGACCTATGCCGCCGATCCGGACAGGTTCGAGGCGAGTTCCGCCCTGATCGTCACGGTATTCCAGATTTCACTTGCCGCCGGCTCTTATCTCGGTGGCAGCATTGCCGATGGATTTGGCCTCACCACGGCCTTTGGTTTTGGTGCCGCCCTCAATCTCCTGTGCGCGCTCATCATCGGCGCCGCATTGCTTCTCGGCAACCGAACCAGGGCGGCGGGCAAGAGAACGACCTGACACCCGCCATCCCTCTCCATCGCCCTCGCCCGCTCAAGCTCATCCTCAGGATCTTCTCATGACCGATATCACCTCCGCCTCAAACCGCCGGCATCTGCTGAAACTCGCAGTCGTTGCGCCGGCCGCGCTGGCTGTCGCCTCCTCGGCAGACGCGAAAGCCGAGCCGTTTTCACTGCCGCCTGCAAATGACAGCCTGACACCCTTCAAGGTCTCCGTCCCGCAGGCGGCGATCGATGATCTGAAGCGCCGGCTTGGAGCCACAAGATGGCCGGAAAAAGAGACCGTCGAGGACTGGTCCCAGGGCGTGCCTCTGGCCAAAGCCAAGGCGCTGGTCTCCTACTGGCAGAGCAAATATGACTGGCGCCGGTTCGAGCGGCAGATCAATGCCTATCCGCAATTCCGCACCAAGATCGACGGCCTCGGCATCCATTTCATCCATGTGAAGTCGAAACACGAAAACGCCCTGCCGATCATCCTCACCCATGGCTGGCCGGGCTCGGTCGTCGAATTCCTGAAAGTCATCGGCCCGCTCACCGATCCGACCGCCCATGGCGGTAAGGCGGAAGACGCCTTCCATGTCGTGATCCCCTCGCAGCCGGGTTTCGGCTTTTCCGACAAGCCGAGTGAGACAGGCTGGACGGTGGTGCGCACCGCAAAGGCCTGGGGCGTGCTGATGAAGCGGCTCGGCTATACGAAATGGGTGGCACAGGGCGGCGACTGGGGTTCCGGTGTCACCCATGCGCTCGGCCATGTCCGGCCCGAAGGACTGGTCGCCGCTCACGTCAACTGGCCGCTCGTTTTTCCGGAAAAATTCCCGGACAACCCGACACCGGACGAGAAGGCGGCCATGGACGCAGCGATGAAATTCGCCAGCGACCAGTTCGGCTATTTCAAGGAACAGGCGACCCGACCCCAGACGATCGGCTATGCGCTGGAAGATTCGCCCGTCGGCCAGGCCACCTGGATCTACGAGAAATTCCAGGCTTGGACCGACAACAAGGGTGAGCCGGAAGACGCGCTGACGACCGACGAAATGCTCGACGATATCGCACTCTACTGGTTCACCGGCACTGCGGCGTCCTCGGCGCGTATCTACTGGGAAAATGCCCGCAATGGCGGCGGCTTCGATGCCGGCCGGATCGAGCTGCCGATGGCCGCGACGATCTTCCCGAAGGAGATCTACCGCGCTCCGAAGGCATGGGCCGAGGCCCATTGGCCGAACCTCTTCTATTGGAACGAAGTCGACAAGGGCGGCCATTTCGCCGCCTTCGAGCAGCCGGCGCTGTTTTCCGACGAAATGCGCAAGGCATTCCGCTCGATCCGCTGAAACCGTTCCGGAAAATCACGACAGGGAGATATGAGATGACCACCAACGAAGCTGTAATCCGCGAACTTTACCGCACCGCCGAAGTCAAGGACGTCGCCGGGTTCGTCGCACTTTTGCGGAAGGCGGCTATTTCTGGGATGTGTCCGCCGGCGCCAAATACTACGGCGCCGATATTGGCAAGACGGTCGATATCTATGCCGAAGCCTTTCACGACATGCATCGCGAACTCGGCAATTTCTACGTCATGGGCGATGTCGTCATAGTCGAGCTGACCCTCAACGGGACCCAGACCGGACCGCTTGCGCTTCCCGCAGGCACTATCGGAGCGACCGGGCGGGAAATGCATGCGCCCTGCTGCGACGTCTTTCACCTGAAGGACGGCAAGGTCACATCCTTCCATTGCTATACCGCAGCGACGATCATTCTCGGCCAGCTCGGCGTGCTCGGCAATCTCGGCGCATCGCTGATCTAGAGCCGGCGAGTTCAGCCCCCGCGAAGCGGATTATCCAGCCGGATGATGGTGCTTCCAGTCACGCCGACTTCTGACGGGCAGATGCGGGAGCTACCTTGCCCGCATCGCCAAAGACCTTCCAAACCGGATGATACCAATGACCACAATCACCAAGACCTCACCGGCTGGCTTCGACCCGTCACGTCGCTTTCTCCTGACCGCGGCTGCCGCACTTCCCGTCGTCGCGGCCGTCGAGCCTGCTGCCGCCGCACCGGCAAGTCTTCCGCTTGCCCCCGCCACCGAAGCCGTGTCACCGTTCACGGTGAAGATCCCGGCTGCCGCCATAAGCGATCTGAGAGCCCGCCTGAAAGCCGCCCGTCTGCCGGAAAAGGAAACGGTCAACGACTGGTCGCAGGGCGCTCCCCTGCACTCGGTCGAACGGCTCCTGACCTATTGGCGGGACACATATGACATGCGGCGGCTTGAAAAGCGCCTGAACGCCTATCCGCAATTCCGCACCGAAATCGATGGCCTCGGCATCCACTTCATCCATGTCAAATCGAAGCATGCCGGCGCCCGTTCGGTGATCCTCACCCATGGCTGGCCGGGATCGATCATCGAGTTCCTGAACGTCATCGACCCGTTGACCAACCCGACCGCCCATGGCGGCAAGGCCGAGGATGCCTTCCATGTCGTCATTCCATCGCTGCCCGGCTTCGGTTTCTCCGATAAGCCGGTGAAGACCGGCTGGGGCCTGCCACGCATCGCGAAGGCCTGGGCCGTGCTGATGCAGCGCCTCGGATACACGGACTATTACGCGCAGGGCGGCGATTTCGGCGCCGGCGTGACGACCTGGATGGCCAAGCAGCATGTGCCCGGTCTGAAGGGTATCCATCTCAACCTGCCGATCCTTTTCCCGCCGCCGATCGAAGGAAAGCCGACGGCCGAAGAGCAGGCGTCAATCGCGCAGCTTGTCGCCTATGGCACGCATGAGGCCGGCTATGCCACCTTGCAGTCAACGCGACCGCAGACCATCGGCTATGCGCTCACCGATTCCCCTGCGGGGCAGGCAAGCTGGATCTACGAGAAATTCGGCAACTGGACCGATTCCGATCATCACCCGGAAAAGGCCCTCGGCTATGACCAGATGCTGGACGACATCACCCTCTACTGGCTGACGGAAACCGCCGCCTCTTCCGCACGGCTTTATTGGGAAAGTTTCACAACGGACTTCACCCCGCAGAAGCTCGATATTCCGGTCGCCGTCAGCGTCTTTCCCGGCGAACTCTTCAGGCCCTTGAAAATCTGGGGCGACCGCATGTATTCGAAGCTTACCTATTGGGGGGATGCGGCCCATGGCGGCCATTTCGCCGCCTTCGAGCAGCCGCAGATCTTTGCCGAAGAGCTGCGCAAGGCCTTTGCCACGATGTAGTTCGAGGCCCGGGCTGACGGTCTTGTCATCCCACATAAGGTGACACTATCGTCATGTCCCGATAAATCCTGACATCCTTCTGGGCAGGCCAACGCGTAATCGTCGAGACCATCATGGACAAGCTAACCGCGCTTCAGGCTTTCACGCGTGTCGTCGAGGCCGGCTCCTTTGCCCAGGCGGCGACGTCGATGGCCATGCCGCGCTCTTCCGTGAGCAAGGCAGTGCAGGAACTGGAGAATGCGCTCGGGATCAAGCTCATCGAGCGCACCACGCGCTCGGTCAGGGTCACTGCCGAGGGCATTGCCTATTACGAACGCGCCATCCGGCTCCTGTCCGATCTGGATGACATGGACAGCGAGGTGGTCAGGGGCAGCGTCGTGCCGAGGGGGCGCCTGCGCGTCAATATCGGCGCCTATTTCGCCAATCATATCGTCCTCCCGCGCCTGCCGGAATTCCAGGCGGCATATCCCGAGATCCAGCTACATCTCGGCGTCACCGAGCGCCACGCCGATATCGTCGAGGAAGGCATTGACTGCGTCATCCGCGGCGGGCCCCTTCCCGACATGTCGCTGATTGCCCGCAAGCTCTGCGAAATGTCCTGGGTAACATGCGCGCGCCCGCCTACCTGAAGGCGAATGGCATGCCTGTGCAGCCGACAGATATCGAACAGCACCATCGGACCGTCGAATATCATAGCCCGCGATTTTCGACGCCCAACGGCCTCGTCTTTTGCCGCGGCGAAGAAAGGTTCGAGTTTGCGGGAAAACCGGCGCTGATCGTCACCGATGTGACCGCCGTCGTGCATGGCGCGATCGCCGGCATCGGAATTGCCCAGACGGGAGAATTCATCGCAAGGCCGTATATCGAAAGCGGCGCATTGGTGGAACTGCTGCCGGAATGGACGAGACCAGCGCGGGCCGTGCATCTCATCCGGCCGGCCAGCCGCTATCCGAGCCTCAAATTCCGCGTCTTTTCCGATTGGTTGGCGACGATTTTTGCGCCTTACGACGTGAGCGCCTCCAGCACCAGATTATCCATGTCCGTGGATAGTCATTCCAAGCCAGCGGTCTTCCGCGACGAACAATCAGCGGGTAGTCTCGCGACTGTGTAATGCAGGCTAAAGAACAATTTTTTCAATAACCTAAAGGTCAGCTCGAACTGAACCGCAGGTTTTGACAGATCCCACGACTGACACGCTTCACGCCGCTGACTGGAGGGCCATTTGCGCCCGCCGGCCTCGGCGTCTGCGTCCATAAGGAAGCGCATGGCACCGTGATGCGCCATCGATATCGCCAGGTAGACAACCTTGGAACAGATCCCCCTTCCGACCAATGTCGAACGCGTCCAGCGCCGCAACTGGCACTGGAATGGCGCCACGATCGAACAGGTCGATGAATATGCGACCGGCAGCGTCCTGCATTCTCTGCGCCATACCGAGCAGACGAGGCTGATGCTGACGCTGGACGAGGTCGGCGCTTGACCGAGCAGAGGCTGAAGCCAAACCAGCCCTGCCGGATCGCGCATAAGCCGAACTATATGACGGTCGCGCCAAAGGGCGTGGAATTGTGGGGCGCCGCCCCCGATCTGCGGTTCTGGCGCTATGTGACGGTCGCCTCGATCTCGGAAAACTCGAAGCGCGCTTCGAGGACGCATTCGATATCAGGGCACTTCAGACCCCGCGCCTGCGCTTCACGGACCCCAAAATACTGACCCTTGTTCGCCTGCTGGTAGAGATACCGGAAGGCGACCGGTCCTCGGCTCTGCTCGGCGACAGCCTGACTGCCGCCATATTCACGCTTTTGTCGGTCGATCCGCAGGCCGAACAGCGTGAACGCAAGCTGGCACCCTGGCAGGAACGGCGGGTGAAGGATTACATGCGCGAGCAACTGCCGCGCCATATCGAGCTGCAGGAAATAGCCGCCCTGATCGGGCAATCGCAATGGCATTTCTGCCGAGCATTCAAGGCTACCACCGGCATGTCGCCCTATCAGTGGCAACTGGCCGAGCGCCTCACTCTGGTGCAGCAACATCTCATCTCCAGTGACATGCCGCTCGATCTTGTCGCCGAGATCACCGGCTTCAGCGATGCCATGCATCTCATCCGGGTGTTCAAGAAGCGAACCGGCGAGACGCCCGGAGCGTGGCGGCGCGCCCGCAAAGCCAATCCCGTCGAAGAGCAGCGCACAGAAATGCTGGAACCTTCGTAGCCGTTTGGACGATCCTACTGTCGGCGGCCCGGCCGCAGCGGGTTTTGCGCAATAAGATACAACTCGCGCAATCCTTCACATCCGCAATCGCCCCTGCGCAAGGCATGGTGGCCAGGCGATCCTGACGATCTCCTGCCAGTCCAGCCAGTCAAGCCGATCAGAGTTCGCGCGCATGGCCAAGCTCGAGCCATAGAAATTTCATGCGCCGGGGAATAGGCGCCGGCTTCGGGTGTCTACGGTCACAGTCGAGCAACTTGAAAAGGGAAGACTGCCTTGCGACGCCAGATCCTCGTGCCCGCCCTATCGCTGGTTCTGTCAATGTCTGCCATCAGCGCAGCATCCGCCCACGCGCATATGGAAACGTCCTCGCCGGCTGATGGCGCGCGCTTGACCGCCTCGCCGGACAAGATCGCGATCGAATTGTCCGAAGCGGTCGAACCGGCCTTCTCGCATCTCGTGCTCCGCTCCTCCGATGGCCGTGAGGTGCCGCTCGGGCCGGAGACAGTCGAAGCCGGAAAACAGCTGACCGCCTCGCCATCGATGCCCCTGCCTTGCGGGCACTACACGCTCGACTGGAGCGTGCTTGCGGTCGATGGCCATCGCACCTCCGGTTCCATGCGCTTCGAGGTGAAATTGTGACGCCGCATACAGCCCTCATCGTCGAGCGGATGGCGCGAGATGCCGGCCTGGCGCTGATCTGGGGCGCGGGCGGGCTTGCGCTCATCGTAAGCGACGAACTCCGGACGCCACTTGCGACGGCTCTACGATACCCCACGCAGATCGCCATCCTGCTGGCAACGACGTCGGCCCTCGTCGCCATACCGTCTGAAGCAGCGGAATTCGCATCCGGCTGGCAGGCGGCCCTGCAGCCCGATCTTCTTTGGATCGTGGCATTTCAGACGCATGCCGGGCTTTCCAGCGCCGCTCAAACCGTGACCTGCATCGCAATGCTCGGCGCCTTTGCCACCGGACGGAGAAGGCTTGCGGTAGGCTTGGCCGGCCTTGCCCTAGCAGAAGCGGCAGCGACCGGACATATGGCCGAAGGACCAGGCTTTGCCGGCATGGCGCGTATCGTAGTCGCGGCCGTCCATATACTGTCGGCCGCGCCTGGGTCGGAGCCTCCTGCCCTTCATCACACTGGTGCAGTTCTCACGATCGCCGGAGCTTAGAGCAGCAGCCCTGTCGGCGATGCGCCTTTTCTCCCGCGCCGGGCATGTCGCCGTCGGTCTCGTCCTGTTGACCGGCATCATCAACAGCTGGGTCATCGTCGGCCACCTGCCTGTTGAGTGGCACGTCACCTATCAAAGGCTTCTTCTCGTCAAGATCGCGGTCGTTTGCACCATGTGCGGGATCGCGGTCGTCGATCGCTACCTGATCGTCCCGCAATTTCGAACGCATCCCGGCGTCGCAAGGACGGCCCTCATCGCTGGCGCCGCCGGCGAGATCGCGCTCGGCCTTTTCGCCTTCGCGCTCGTTGCATCCTTCGGTCTCGATGACCCGGGCTGAAGATAATTCGCACGCCGATGGAATAGATGCCTCGCCCGGTTGTCTACCCATCTGAAAGCACAAGGAAGAACCCAATGACGATCTGGTCAAACCGAAAGTCGCTCATCCTCGCCGCCACGATACTCGCAAGCGCAGGCGGCCTCGCCGCTTTTGCCGACGATCCGGTACAGCACGCGCATACGCCTCAACAGACAGCTCAACAGCCGGCCGGGAACGACGCGGAGGCGGCCTATCTCGCCGAAAACGACGCCGCCATGGACAAGATGATGGCCGATATGGAGGTCAAGCCGACCGGCGATATCGATCGCGATTTCGTGGCGATGATGACACCGCACCACGAGGGCGCCATCGCCATGGCGCTCGCCGTCCTCAAATACGGCAGGAACGAACAACTCAAGCGCATCGCGCAGGAAATCATCGTGGATCAGCAGCAGGAGATCGCAGCCATGAAGCTTGCGATCGGCGATCCGCTTCCCCCATCCGACGCGGCCCCGACACAGGTCGCACCGGAGAACACCCCCGCCCGACCCATGCCCAGCCAGACCGTGCAGGGCATGGATCCGAACATGAAGATGTAAGTCAAAGGTCTTTTACCATGAACATCCGGACATCTTTTGCCGCCAGCTTGCTGGCGGGCAGCATGCTATTGCCTTTTTCGGCCTTCGCAGGCCAGGCGCCGTTCGCCGCATCGGACCCCGATATCCCGGTCAGCAGCAAGGACCGCGTCTACGCCGCCGAGCAATTCTCCAATACCGTCTCGGTCACAGATCCGGCCACCAACAAGCTGCTCGGCGTCATCAAGCTCGGCGATCCCCAGCCCGGCAACCTGAGCCCCCTCTACAAGGGTCAGGTTCTCGTTCACGGCATGGGCTTTTCGCCGGACAAGAAGACAATCGCCGTCGTCTCGATCGGCTCCAACTCCGTCACCTTCATCGACACGGCGACCAACACCGTCAAGCACACGACCTATGTCGGCCGCTCGCCACATGAAGCCTTCTATACGCCGGACGGCAAGGAAATCTGGGTCACGGTCCGCGGCGAGGATTACATCTCCGTCATCGATGCCAAGACCTTCGAGGAAACCGCACAGATCAAGGTTCCGGCCGGCCCCGGCATGCAGATCTTCTCGCCCGACGGCAAATACGGCTATATCTGCTCCTCGTTCAATCCGGAAACCGTCGTCGTCAACGTCTCCGACAAGCAGATCGTCGGCCATGTCAAGCAGGCAAGCCCGTTCTGCCCCAATATCGCCGCGTCTCCCGATGGAAACCAGGTCTGGTTTACCCTGAAGGACACCGGCAAGGTGCAGGTCTTCAATGCCAAGCCGCCCTTCGATGTCATCAAGACGATCGATACGGGTCCGATCACCAACCACGTCAATCTCGTCACCAACAAGAACGGCAGCTTTGCCTATGTGACTGTCGGTGGTCTGAACCAGGTAAAGGTCTTCCGCACCGACAATTTCGAGCAGGTGGCGACCATTCCGGTCGGCAATCTGCCGCACGGCGTCTGGCCGTCCGGTGACGGTACCCGCGTCTATGTCGGCCTTGAAAATGCCGATGCCATGGCCGCCATCGATACGCTGACCAACAAGGTCATTGCGACGATCCCGATCGGCCAGGCGGCGCAGGCCGTCAACTATGTGCCGAACGCTGTTCCGGAAGGCGATGGCCTGCAGAACCTGCAGCCGCTCGGCACGGCCGGCGAAGCCGCGCATTTCAGGCTCGCCGCCAACGGTGAAAAGGAAAAGACCACACCGACGAGCGTATCGCTCTTCGATCAGGGCCTGACGCAGGTTCTCCAGGCATCCGTCACCGGGCTTCAGCCGAAGACGATGTATGTGCTGGCGCTTTCCGACAAGGCCGATGGCAGCGGCCCGCTGCAGGGGCTTTCGAGCTTCATGACCAACCCGGCAGGCTCCGCCATCGTCAATGCCGTCGGCCCGATCCGCCAGATCGTCGAGTCCAAACACAAGGACGAGCGCCGTTATCTGGTCGTGGCCTCGTCGCAGGACGGCAAGCCCGGCCAGGTGCTGCAGGTCCAGTCCGCCGACTGACCGCAGCGAAAGCGACCCGCGCATGCCTGATGCTTGCGCGGGTCGCTCCGAAGGGAGATTTCAGGACATGAGCGACATGCTTTCCCAGGTCGAGCCGATGATACCGGCGCTCAGACGTTACGCGCGCGGGCTGCTGCGCGACCGGGAGGTGGCGGATGACATTGTTCAGGACTGCCTCGAACGGGTGATCATGAACTGGTCCCGTCGAAAGGACAGCAATGCCCGGCCCTGGGTGTTCGCCATTCTCCATAACCTGGCGATCAACAGGATAAGGCATGATGCGCGACGTGCCGGCGTCATTCCGCTTGACGATCTGCCGGAGGAAAATATCGCTGTCCAATCCGCGCAGGAACAGAACCTTTTCGGCCAGGATGTGCTGGCGGCCATCGATCGCCTGCCTCCCGACTATCGCAGCATCCTGCTGTTGGTCTCCGTCGAGGATCTGACCTATGCCGAGGCTCGGCCGTCCTCGATATCCCGCTCGGCACGGTTATGTCACGCCTGTCGCGCGCTCGCGAACAGCTCCGGCAGGCTCTTGAAACCAGACAGGATGGCGCCGCGATCGGCCGCCCCTTTATTCGGAGGGTCAAATGACCGGCAGACCAATCACTGAGGACGACCTGCAGGCCTTCGTCGATGGCGCCCTTGGTTCCGAACGGCATGATGAGGTGAGCCTGTTTCTTGCATCCAATGAAGATGCGGCAAACCGCGTCGCATCCTATCGACGAGATGCTGCGGCCTTGCGGTCGGCCCTCGGCCCGATTGCGGTCGAGGCCATTCCGAGCCGGCTCAACCTTGCCAATATCATCGAGGCGAAACACCCGGCAGGCAAGCCGGGCTTCGCGCGATGGCGGCTGCAGCCGTTGTTCTTCTGGCCGTCGGCGCTCGGGCGGCTGGCTTTTGAAGGGCTATAGCATGCCCCCGACCGAAGGCGTGGCGGCGCTCGCACAGGAAGCATCGGCAAGCTACAGCGCCTTTGCCGCGGACCGGGTGCGGCCGGTCGAGGTTCGGGCGGACGCCGGTGGTGATCTCAAGGCCCTTGCATCGGCAACCGTCGGCGCCGCCGCCGTGATCCCGGATCTGAGCAAAGCCGGCTACCGGCTGATGGGAGGACGTGTGGTTCCCACCTCCCACGGGTCTGGCTTCATGCTGATGTATGACAATGACAAAGGCAGCCGCCTCGTGCTTCTGACCAGACACATGCAGGTGGATACCGACAGGCCGATGGTCGCAAGCGATCAGCACGATGTCCATGGCTGGAGCTGGGCCAAGCGGGGATTGGGCTACAGCCTCGTCGGCACACTCAACGCCGACGACCTCCACCCGATCGCCGATGACATCCGTTCGCAGATTTGAGACCGCAAGGCCCGATCCAAATACACGCCATGCGCGTGCAAAATCTTGCCTCGCGCAAGATCGTTTTTCTATATCCGCACCATGAGAGGAGAGTTTTTGATGCGTGTAGATCAGAGCCAGTTTTTGCCCAGCTATGGCAATAGTTCAAAGCAATCCGCTACATCGTCCGACATACCATTGTGCTCGGCGAAGATGATGAGCAACAAACGCAGGCCGGATCCCCGCCGGGCATGAGCGACCCGACAGGATCGACCAATATTTCTGCAAACGTGTCGGCGGCGCTATGGCAACTTTCCGATCCGGATGGATCGTCGCAATCCACGTCGTCGGTAGAGGTTTCGGCGGAGGGAACAGCCAAGATCCAGGCCATGCTTGGCGGCTCTTCCGATAACCTGCTTGATCAGTTTCTCGCGCTGTCGCACATGACGCCGGCCGAGCGCATTCGCGCGCAATACCTCAAGGACCATAATCTGACCGAAGACGGTTTGAGCCAGCTGCCAAGCGATCAGCAGGACGCGATGAACAAGGAGATTGCCGAGCAGATCAAGAAGCAGCTTGGCATAGACGAAGCCTGACCAATGGCGGCGCTGGTTATTTGAGGCATTGAGGCGTACCCGGAGGAGGGTTTCTCCCCGGGGTACGGCTGATCAACGGGCCATTCCCAGCTGGCTTCAGTGGAGTGGTCTGCGCCAGCGAACAAGCACCTCTGTCTCCGACGGCCCATCGCCTACCGCGATCAAAGGTCGGCCTCAAACATCTCGACCGTCAAATCCCGGAAGGCCTTCGAGGCTTCCGTCAACGGCAATGACGCGGAAGCGGCGAGAACGATCTTGTGCGGCGGGATGTCATCAGCAATCTCAAGGCGTCTGACCCCTTGCCCGTCATAGGTCGCGTCATGCGCGATATCCGTGGCGAGCAGGCTGAAGCCGAGCTTGTTGGCCACCATGGACCGGACCATCTCGATCGACTTCGTCTCAAGCGCGATCGTCACCGGCAGTCCCTGGCCTTGCGCGATCGAGAGAAAGAAGCCTCTGCTATATGGCAGATTGATGAGAATGAGAGGATCTTGCAACAGGTCCCGCACGAGCACCGTCTTCCTGCCGGCGAGATGATGCCCCTCATGCACGATGGCATAGGGGCGAACCTCCCTGAGGCTGGTGAGATGCAACCCGGCAGGCAACCCGACTGGCAAGCCGACGTCATACATGATCGCAAGATCGATCCGGCCTGACGTCAGCCCGTCGACGAGGCCGCGCAGGTCGTCTTCGACCAATTCCACGCTGCTGCCGGGAAAGCGTTCCGCGAACAGACGAACAAGCCGTGGGACATAGCGCGGCCCGACCGTGGAGAAGACGCCGAGCGTGAGCTTGTGGGCAAGCATCTCCGCTGGTCTGGCGGAAAACACCCATTCCGCCTGATCCAGCAGCCGGCGGAACTCGGGGATCTTCGACCGCCCGAAAGGCGTGGCCTGCAAGCCGTGGCCTGACGTCCGCCGGAAAAGCGGCTGCCCGAAATGTGCCTCCAGTTGCGCGACGGCCTGAGATACCGATGGCTGCGACACATTGAGCGCTCTGGCGGCAGCAGCGGTCGATCCCCTGTCCGCGACAGCGAGAGCATAACCGACCTGTCTCAGATTAAAGGGTACAGGCAAAGCCGATATCTCTTATTAAAAATCTATATTTCTACCTATACCTCAAACGTGAATAGGCTGGAAGCTCAACAGGAGCGGAACATGCCGTCGACCAACAGGCCTTTGAGCGGGATCAGGATCATCGATTTCACGCGGGTCCTTGCCGGCCCATACTGCACGGCCCTGTTGGCCGACATGGGGGCGGAGGTCATCAAGATCGAGAGTATCGACGGTGATGACTATCGGCATATCGGCCCCTTCTTCAACGGCAGGAGCGCTCTTTTCGAAGGCGTCAATCGCGGCAAGAAATCCATCGCCATCGATCTCAAGACCCCGGATGAGATCAAAGCGCTTCGTGCGCTGATAAAGCGCTCCGACGTGGTGGTGGAAAACTTCCGCCCCGGCGTCATGGCCAAGCTCGGCCTCGGGCCGGAGGTGCTGCGTGCAGACAGCGATCGGCTCATTTATGCCTCGATATCCGGTTTCGGACAGACGGGTCCGAATGCCATGCGCCCCGCTTACGATCTGATCGTTCAGGCCATGACAGGGCTTATGGAACTCACGGGAAGCGCTGCCGGCGATCCGACGATGATCGGAGAATCGCTTGGAGACGTCGCGGCAGGAACGTTTGCGAGCTGGGCGATCATGGTCGCGCTCTTCGAGAGGGAGCGCACGGGGCAAGGCCGGACAATAGACGTCTCCCTGTTCGATTCGTTGCTGG
This sequence comes from Shinella sp. UYSO24, assembly GCA_902167985.1. Taxonomy (GTDB): domain Bacteria; phylum Pseudomonadota; class Alphaproteobacteria; order Rhizobiales; family Rhizobiaceae; genus Neorhizobium. Next base: position 196,006 of record CABHNZ010000010.1, on the reverse strand, counting down.
CCATGATGCCGACGGCCGGAGCGCGCGTTCTTCTTGCCGATGGCGATCCGGCACGCACCGGCAACAAGCACCCGCTTTCGGCACCCTTTGGCGTCTATCCTGCCGGTGAGGGCTTTTTTGCCGTTGCGGTGCTGAACGATCGGCTTTTCAAAACCTTCTGCGACACGATAGATCGCCCGGATTTCGTTGCAGATCCGAGGTTCGCAACGGACACCGCACGACGCGAGAACGAGCCGGCCCTGGCGGACGCCATCATCGCATGGGCGCAGGATCTGACCGCAACCGATGCCGTCGGCATGCTCGACGCGGTGGGTGTTCCCAGCTCCGAAATAGCCTCCGCCCGGCAGGCCTGGATGTCTCCGCAGGCTCAGCACCGGGGCCTTTATTCGAGTGCCGTAACCCGGGATGGCAGCCAGCTTCCCCTGCCGGAACAGCCCGCGCATTTCATCGGCGACCAAAGAGGCGCCCGCACCGCAGCTCCGGAGCTCAATGAGCATAACGACGAGATACGTGAACTGATGAGGGCGGCATGTCCATGAGCAAGCTGAACGGGGAGGAAAGACTGGTCCTCGACCAGATCGAGCGCTTCGCAAGACAGGAACTGGCGCCATATGCACATGTTCTCGATGCGAGCGAAGAAACTGCGACACGCCATTTGCCCGGCATGGCTGCCCTGGGACTGATGGGACTGAACATCTCGCCAGATTACGGCGGTCTCGGTTTGAGCGGCGCTGCGCTCTATGAAGCGGTCGAATGCGTAGCCGCTGCATGTGGTTCGACTGCGTCCATGTTGACAGCGCATTTCCTCGCCACCGATGCCGTGGAAAACGGAGGGCGGGAGGATCAGAAAGAGCAGATCTTGCCGCAGGCCACATCCGGCGCAATGCTCGGCGCCTTTGCCCTTACGGAACCTCAAGCCGGCTCCAACCCGGTCGACATGGGAACGAGGGCGACAAAGTCCGAGCTTGGATATCATATCCGTGGCACCAAGTGCTTTATCTCAAACGCCGCTTATGCGGACTTCATCATCGTCTTTGCGATGACCGCGCCGGACCTCGGCGCGCGGGGCATCAGCGCATTTCTGATAGAACCCAAAAACACCACCGGGATCGAATTCGGTCTGCCGGAGCGGACAATGGGCCTCGGGGTGGCCACGTCTTCACCGTCACGCTTGATTGTATCGTCCCCTTGTCCAACCTCCTGGGGGCGGAGGGTGCAGGCTTTCGAACCGCGCTGCGCGTGCTCGATAACGGGCGGATAGAAGTGGCCGCGCAGGCCACGGGCATTGCGGCTGCAGCTCTTGACGCGGCGATTGCCTATTCGAAGGAGCGCAAGGTCGGCGGGCACCCCATTTCGGACTTTCAGGGCCTTCAATGGATGCTGGCCGATTGTGCCGTCGATCTTTCGGCAGCCCGCGCGCTTGGCCTCAACGCCGCCCGGATGCGTGGCACAGGCGTGAGATATTCGACAGAGGCTGCGATGGCGAAGCTGTTTTCCACCGAAGCCGCCGGGCGCATTGCCGACAAGGCCCTGCAGATCCATGGCGGCAATGGGTATACCCGGGACTACCCGCTCGAAAGATATGTCAGAGATCTTCGCATATTGCGGATCTATGAAGGCAGTTCCGAGATCCAGCGCGGCATCATTGCAAGGGGCCTTTTTCATGATCGCTAGGTCTCGTGCCGGTACCGGTTCCGCTTTCGCCCGACAGTCGTCTTCATCCGGCTCACCGAGCTATACGCCTCTCGCGAGCTCCACCCGGTCCACCAGATGTCACGGCCTGCGACATGGCGACGATATTTGAAAGCGATCTCCCGGAGAACGTCATCAGTATCGAGAGGAGAAGCCGGATCTGGAATGGCGCAGTCGTCGAAGACATTCATGAACACGCCAACGGTGGCGTCGTTCTGCACCCGATGCCCCATGCCAACAAAACCCGGTTTACGGTCAGTCTGGCCGAGGTCGGGAGCACAACGGAATGCCGCCTGAAGCGTGACAGAGCCAACCCTGTGGAACACAGCACCAATCATATGGCAGTCATTTCACGGGGATTGCCCTGGTGGGGCTATGCCGGCGAGCTTCACTATGCCCGGTACGCCATGATCGTCTTCGACATTCCCACGTTGGAAGCGCGTCTCCAGGGCGACTTTCAACCCCGGGCCTTGAAGAACCGCGATTACGCTTCAACGATCCACGGGTTCTGACGCTTGTGAAAATGCTCCTCGATACACCCGAGCTGGTGCCTCATATTCTTTGTTCGGCGACAGTCTGGTGGCGGGCATACTTGCTCTGCTGAGCACGGCATCCTCAAGCGAGCGACAGCCCGCAAGGCTTGCCGCCTGGCAGGTTCGACGGGTTAAGGATTACATGCATAGCCGGCTTCCGCAGGCGATCGAACTTGGTGAGCTCGCCTCGCTGCTTGGCCAGTCGCAATGGCATTTCTGCCGGGCTTTCAAGGCGACGACAGGAACCTCTCCCTATCAATGGCAGCTGCAGGAAAGGACCAAGATGGCCCAGGGTCTTCTTCTGCAAACGGATATGCCACTCAGCCTCGTCGCGGAGGCGACAGGTTTCAGCGATGCCATGCACCTGATCCGGGCATTCAAGAAGCAAACTGGCCAAACCCCGGCTGCCTGGCGGCGCGAAAACAGTTTGCGATAGAAGCGAATGCGGTGACGCAAATGCATGCCCTGGCTATGCAATATTCACACCGGCAAGCATGACCAGATTTCCGTTGCCGATCAGCAGGTGACGAATGAACAGGACATTTACGCCGGCTCTCTGGAAAGCCTCGGCGTGCTGAACACGGCGATAGTGGAGCAGACACCGGCGAACTGAAGCATCACCCCTATCGCTTCGGCAGAAGACGGAAGCCGGCCCTCGAACAGGAAGCCATAGCCGAGGCCAAAGATGGTTTCAGCGACGATGAGTTGCGCCGCAAGCGCCAGCGGCAGGCGACGGGAGGCGATGACCCAGCACCATGTCGCAAGCCACGACCCTGCCAGCCCCATGACCGCCGCCCATAGCGCAAAGCGCAGGATTTCCGCCGTGGACGCCGTGCGGGCGAGATCGAACGAAGCCAGAGGCAACAGCAAGAGACTACCGATCGCTGCCCCCATGCCTTGCAAGCCCGTCCATCGCAAGCCATCGGGCGCATCGGCCGCCTGCATGACGGCCGCATTCGCCAGACCGTAGGCAATCCAGATTGCCAGTGCTGCCAGGCTGGCAAGAATGCCGAGCACGATCGAGGGCATGTCCGTGACATCCGCGGCACTGACCGTCGCGGCGTTCACGATCGCCACCCCTATCGCTATGAGCGCCAGAGGCAGGGCGAGAGCCTCCAGGATGTGGAAGGGTGCCGGATGTTGGCGATGATCGCCAGCAACACCGGCATGCTGCCGATGATAACGGGCGGCACCGCGGCGCGGCGAGCCGGACTGCAAAAGCCACGCTGATGAAATATCCGACATAACCCGCACCGCCGAGCAACAAGCCGACCATGACCTGGGTGGGAGCGAGGCCGACGGGCCGAAACCGTCGATCGGCCATGAGCAGCAGGCAGGCCAGCCCGAAGATGCAATAACGGGCAATGGTCAAATCCCATGCCGTGAAAGGCAAGACGGCACGCGGCGCGATGAAGGTGAGCCCCCACAGGGCGCAAGTGGTGAGGCCGGCAATGATCCCAAGCAGCATGATGTGTCTCCAGCTGGAGCAATCATGCAAGGCGATATCATCGATTTATATGGAATGACCGATAGCGATCGCGTAAATTGCCCTCCATGTTGAAAGCAAAATCACCCCGGAACCTTCAAACCGGAAAGTCGTCGCTGGACGCAACCGATGCGCAGATTCTTTCGGCTCTCGATTCAGACGCTCGCCTATCCATGAGCGAGCTTGCCCGCCTCGTCGGCATGTCGGCACCGAGCGTTTCGGATCGTGTGCGCCGGCTTGAGGCAGCCGGCGTTATCCGGGGCTTTACCTTGGACGTGGACACACGCGCCATCGGTTATCAGATCAGGGCGATGGTGAGGATCCGCCCCCTGCCCGGCAAGATCCACCTCGTCGAACGGCTCATTCAGGAGCGGCCGGAATTCATCGAGTGCGAGAAGATCACCGGTGACGATCCTTTCCTTGCTCGCCTCGTTGTCCATACGATCGAGCAGATGGACGATGTTCTTGAAGCCCTCTCGGAACATGCCGTCACCAGTACGGCCGTCATCAAGGGAACGTCAGTCAAGAGACGCCTGCCGCCCCTGTAACAGGCGCCGGCACTTATGCCGCCGCTTGACGGTATCGCTCATTTTCGCACGCCGACATATTCCAACGGATATCTCGCCATGCCATGATGGCTGCAAGTCGGTCCGGGAGTGTTTCCATGCTGAAGTTTGTAGCCGCGGTTCTGGCGGCATTTGTCGCCGGCCTGTCCAGTACGGCGCTTGCACGGCCCTTCACCGATGCGAGCGGGCGAACGGTGGAGATCCCGGATCACGTGACCCGGGTGCTGGCCGCCGGGCCGCCGGCTTCGGTCCTCGTCTATGTGCTGGCGCCGGACAAGCTCACCGGCTGGGTGCGCGAACCGGGTGCAGACGAGAAGGCATTTCTCGCCCCCGCCGTTCGCGACCTGCCGACATTCGGCCGGCTGACCGGACAGGGTGGCACGGCCAACATGGAGGCGGTGATCGCCGCCAAGCCGGATCTCATCATCGACGTGGGTAGCGTCAATGCGACCTACAAGTCGCTGGCCGACAAGGTCCAGCAACAGACCGGCATCCCATATGTTCTGATTGACGGCCGCTTCAAGGATACGGCAGCCACGCTGCGCCAGGTGGGGGATCTGCTCGGCGTAAAGCCACGCGCCGAAGAATTGGCCTCCTATGCCGAGAACACGCTCAAGACCCTCGACGAAGGCTTGGCCAAACTGCCTGCCGGCGACCGACCCAGGGTCTATTACGGCCGCGGCCCGGACGGGCTGGAGACCGGCCTTGCCGGCTCGATCAACCTCGAAATCTTGGAGGCAGCCGGCGCCACCAATGTGGCCGCCTCCGCCGGCAAAGGCGGCCTGACCAATGTCTCTCTGGAACAGGTTCTCGGCTGGAACCCCGACGTCATTCTGGCCGCCAGCCCGAAATTCGCAGCGAGCGTCAAGGCCGATCCATCCTGGGCCAGCGTCACCGCCGTGAAAGAGGGTAAAGTGTTCGTAACGCCCGGCCTGCCCTTCGGCTGGCTCGATTCACCACCCGGCATCAATCGCCTGATCGGCATACGTTGGCTGGAGACGGTCCTCTATCCAGAAACCTTCGGCGGAGATCTTCGAGGCGATGTCAGGAGGTTTTTCAAACTCTTTTATCAGGTCGATGTGACCGATGCCCAGATTGACACGCTCTTGAAGGGCGCGGCACCTGCTGCCCGATGAGGATAGGCGCAGGGTTTCGGCTCGGTGCGGGCAGCCGGGATGGCAAGCATGTGGCGTAGACACGAAAACTGGCAATTGTTCGTCCTTGCGCCGGTGTGCCTGCTTGTCGTGATGCTGGCGGCCATGGCGATCGGCAAATACTGGGTTGCGCCAGCAGATATCCTCAGGGCTCTTGCTGCGGGTGTTACCGGCGAGCCGACAAGCGTCGACCCCATCCGCCAAACCGTGATCTGGAATGTCCGCCTGCCGCGTGTGTTGGCGGGCCTTCTGATCGGCGCTGCGCTGGCCTCGGCGGGCGCTACCTATCAGGGGCTGTTTCGCAATCCGCTGGTATCGCCCGATATTCTCGGCGTCTCTGCCGGTGCAAGCCTTGGGGCCGTTCTCGCCATTTTCCTTGCCGCGCCCGTTGCGGTCATCCAGATCATGAGCTTCTGCGGCGGGCTGCTTGCGGTCGGTGCGGTTTACGCCGTCGGCGCAGTCGTGCGCGGGCGCGATCCGGCTTTGACGCTGGTTCTGGCAGGGGTGGCGGTCGGCGCGATTGTCGGCGCCGGCATTTCGCTGATCAAGATCCTCGCCGACCCCTATGACCAGCTGCCGGCGATCACCTACTGGCTACTGGGCAGCCTGACCGCCGTGACGCGGGCGGATATCGGCGCCTTTCTGCCGGCCATGCTGCTCGGGCTTCTGCCGCTCGTGCTGTTGCGCTGGCGCATGAATGTCATGACGCTTGGCGACGAGGAGGCAAAGACGCTCGGCATCGATACCCGCCTCACCCGTTTGGCGCTGATCTGCGGAGCGACGCTGATGACGGCCGCGTCCGTTTCGATTGCCGGGATCGTCGGCTGGGTCGGGCTCGTCATCCCGCATATCGCTCGCCTTCTCGTCGGGCCGGATTTCCGCCGGCTGCTGCCGGCTTCGATCATGCTCGGCGGTGGCTATATGCTGGTGGTGGACGGGCTTGCCCGCAGCATCGCCCCGACGGAAATTCCACTCGGCATCCTGACCGCAGTGGTCGGAGCCCCCTTCTTCCTGTGGCTGCTTGCCTCCGGCAAGCGAGGCTGGGCCTGATGCTGGAACTCCGAAATCTCTCCTTCGGCTATCCGGGCCGCACCATCGGACAGAAGATGACGCTGACGATCGGCCGCGGCGAGGTGCTTGCCCTGCTGGGACCCAACGGTGCTGGAAAGACGACCCTGTTCAAGACCATGCTCGGCCTGTTGAAGCCCAAGGCAGGGGATGTGCTCTTCGACGGCCTGCCGCTGGGCGGGATGTCGGCCGGAGAACGCGCAAAGCGTATCGGCTATGTGCCGCAGGCGCATGCAGCGCTTTTTCCGTTCACCGTACGCGATGTCGTGCTTATGGGCCGGGCAGCGCAGGTGGCCCCCTTTGCGGCGCCCTCCGGAAGCGATCACGCGATCGCCATGGATGCGCTTGACCGGCTCGGCATGGCGCATCTGGCGGATCGGCCATATACCGAAATTTCCGGCGGTGAACGGCAGATGGCGTTGATTGCCCGCGCGCTCGCGCAGCAACCGAAGGCGCTCGTGATGGACGAGCCGACCGCAAGCCTCGATTACGGCAACCAGATGCGCGTGCTGTCCCATGTCCGGCGCCTTTCGGCAGACGGCATGGCCATCGTGCTCTCCACCCACAATCCGGATCATGTCTTCATGGTGGCTGATCGGGTCGCCCTGCTGCATGACGGGGCTCTGGCAGATCTCGGCGCGCCTGCAGATGTGTTGACACCAGCGCGCGTGAAACAGCTTTATGGCATCGACGTGGTGATGGGCACCCTGCCCGGCAGCCGTTTTCAGGTCTGTTCGCCGCGTCTCGATCAAGGAGAGGTCTGATGGTGCGAGAAAACGAAATCCGCGAGAACGAGGTCCAGGTGACGCCGCCCGAACCGACGGATGCCGGCCTGACCTTCATCGGCCGGATCTCGACACCCTGGACGTCACGCATGGAAACACCCCGCCAGGCCGTCACGACGGGCCGCTTTGCCGTATCGAGATCTATGAGCCATGGATCCCTGCCCTGAAGGGTGTCGAGGTCTTCGAGCGGCTGGAGCTTCTCTACTGGCTGCATCAGTCCAGGCGGGATCTGGTGCTGCAGAGCCCGGCAAGCAACGGCAAGGTACATGGCACGTTCTCGCTGCGTTCGCCGGTGAGGCCGAACCCGATCGGCACGTCGATCGTCAAGCTCGAAGGCGTCGAAGGCAATGTGCTTCTGGTGCGCGGTCTCGACTGCCTCGACGGAACGCCGCTGATCGATCTGAAACCGGATCGCACGCTCTTCAAGCCGATCGCACCACCGCAGCCGGGCGATTTTCAGACGGATGAGAACGGCCCGACCGCCCATTACTGCCAGAAGGCGTAAGGCTCATAGCCTCCGCTCCCACTCGCCCCTCGGTGCCCCGGATTGCGTCAGCGACATACAATCGGCGCGCAGTTCGTGATATCTGGATGAATATATCGTATTGCCGCCCTGGGGAGACCGTGTTAGCCGTCCTGCATCTCCCGCCTAGGACCCATTCCCGATGATCAGTCGTCTTGCCTCGCTCGCAGCAACGGGCTTTGCCTTTCTCTCCATCATGCTGGCCACCCCAGCCTTTGCCGATCGGCTGATCACCGACCAGATCGGCCGGCAGGTGCATGTGCCCGATAGCGTGAACCGCGTCGTCATCCTGCAGCACCAGACGCTCAACATTGCGGTCCAGCTCAATGCCATGGACAAGGTGGTCGGCGTGCTCGACGAATGGAAGAAGCAGCTCGGAGCCAATTATGTCCGGCTCGCACCGGATCTGCCCAAGCTTGCAACGCCCGGCGGCCTGACCAAGGTCAATATCGAGGAAATGCTCAAGCTGAAGCCGGACGTCGTGTTCGTCACCAATTACGCTCCCGCCGACATGATCAAGCAGATGGAGGATACGGGCCTTGCCGTCGTCGCCATCTCGCTTCTGGATGTGCCGCCACAGGAGGCCGTGAAGCTCAATCCGACGGTGAAGGACGAGCCGGCGGCGATCGATGCGGGCTTTGCCTCCGGCGTGCGGCTGATCGCCGATATTCTCGGGAAGAAGGATCAGGGGGAAGCACTGATCGCTGCAACGACACGCACCCGCCAGCTTGTCGCCGAACGCCTCGCAGATATTCCGCAGGACAAGCGCGTGCCCGTCTACATGGCCAACCCGGATCTCACCACCTACGGTCACGGCAAATATACAGGGCTGATGATGGAGCGCGCCGGTGCACGCAATGTCGCCAACGAGATTGCCGGTTTCAAGCAGGTGACGATGGAGGACGTCATTCAATGGAACCCGTCTGTCATCTTCGTTCAGGAACGCTATCCGACTGTTGTCGATGAGATCAGGAAGACTGCCTCGTGGCAGACTATCGACGCCGTCCGAAACAACCGCATCTATCTCATGCCGGAATATGCCAAGGCCTGGGGTTATCCCATGCCGGAAGCCATGGCACTTGGCGAATTGTGGATGGCCCAGAAGCTCTATCCGGATCGTTTCCGCGACATCGACATGCAGAAGCAGGCCGATGCCTATTACCGGGAATTCTACCGCACCGACTATCGCGCGGCACCATGAGCGGTGAAAGCAAAGAGCGGCGCTCGGCAAGGCTGACGATCGTGCTTCTGGCGGCAGCCCTTGTTGTCACCGCAATCGCCTGCCTCGGCCTTGGCCGTTACAACATCCCGTTCACCCGCATCGTGGAGATCCTGATAAGCCCCTTCGCGCCGCCGGCCGTTCCGGTCGGGCCGGCCGAGGCCAATGTCGTCTTCACCGTCCGCATGCCGCGTATCCTCCTGACGCTGCTGACGGGGGCCGGTCTTGCTCTGGCCGGCGGCACGATGCAGGGCGTGTTTCGCAACCCGCTCGTCGGGCCGCAACTGATGGGCGTCTCGTCGGGTGCGGCCTTTGGCGGCGTGCTCGCAATCCTCTTCAGCCTGCCGCGCTACGGGCTTCTGGCGGCATCCTTCGCCTTCGGCCTTGCGGCGCTCTTGCTTGTCTTTGCGCTCAACAGCATCGTCGCCCGGCGCAATATTCTGGCGCTCGTTCTCGCCGGCGTCATCGTCAGCGGCTTCTTTGCGGCGCTTGTCAGCCTCGTGCAGTACCTTGCCGATACCGAAGACAAGCTGCCGACCATGGTCTTCTGGCTGCTGGGCAGCTTCGCGACGGCAAACTGGGACAAGCTTTTGCTGGTCGCAGGCCCTACGATCGCAGCCGGTCTCGTGATCCTCGGCCTGCGCTGGCGCATTAACCTCCTGTCGCTCGGCGATGAGGATGCGCGTGCCCTGGGGATCAATGTCGGCGTCCTGCGCTGGGCAGTGCTGATCCTCGTCTCGGTCATCGTCGCAGCCCAGGTCGCCGTAAGCGGCGTCATCGGTTGGGTCGGACTTGTCGTTCCGCATATCGCCCGCATGCTGGTCGGTCCCGACCACCGACTGATGCTGCCGACCTCTGCCATTCTCGGGGGGCTCTATCTGCTGATCGTCGATACCGCCGCCCGAACGATGACGAGTACCGAGATCCCGCTCGGCATCCTCACGGCACTGATCGGCACGCCCGTTTTTGCCCTCGTGTTGAAACGGACGGCGGGAGGCACGCGTGGCCTCTGATCCGACCAGACTTAAGATCCGCGACGCAAGCCAATCCTATGACGGCAGGCTCTGGCAGTTCCGCAATCTCGATATCGCGCTGAAAGCCGGCGAGATCACCGCCATTCTGGGGCCGAACGGCCGGGGCAAATCGACCCTGCTGCGCGTCATGGCGGGCTTGCAGAAACCAGCCTCAGGCGAATTGCGCCTCAATGCGCGGACCGGCTTCGTGCCGCAGGACTATTCCGGTTCCTTCCCCTATTCGGTTCTCGACGTGGTGCTGATGGGCCGCGCCCGCGACATCGGCCTGTTCCAGAGCCCGCGCAAGGCCGATATCGAGGCGGCGATGGCGGCACTTTCATCGACAGGCATGGCGGATTACGCCGCGCGCAATATCGATGCCCTGTCCGGCGGCCAAAGACAGCTGGTTCTGATCGCCCGGGCGCTGGCCGGCGGAAATGAGGTGCTTTTGCTTGATGAACCGGCCTCCGCGCTCGACCTGAAGAACCAGGATGTCGTGCTGAGCCTGATGAGCAGGCTTGCGGATCACCAAAGGCTGGCCATCGCCTTTACCACGCATCAGCCGAACCATGCCGCAGCGGTTGCCGACAATGTTCTCCTGATGATGCCGCAGGCCGCCACGATCTCCGGTACGACAGATGCGGTGCTGAGCGAGGCCAATTTAGAGGCGCTTTATGGCCTTCCCCTGCGCCTGGCTTCACCGGACACCGGAGACGGGCGAGCCAGATCCTTCCTGCCGATATTCCATCATCGGCCAAGGCAAACGTAGAATGACGGAGTGCAGAATGACGAGCGACGGTCTTCAAGTGCTCGCAGCCGGCAGCCTGAGGCACGCCTTTCCGGCCCTGCTTCAGGCATTTGGGGAACAGGGCGCTGAACAGGGCTCTGATGAACAGGGCGGCGCGCGGCCACATTGACGCTTGCGCCGGCCGGGCTGCTGCGGGAGCGGATAGAGGATGGCGAGCGGTTCGATCTCTTCGCCTCCGCCAGCATGGCCCATCCGCTGAGGCTTGCCGCTCTCGGCAAGGCCACCGATCCGACCTGCTTTGCCCGCAACCGCTTCTGTGTAATCGCGCGCGCCGCGCTGCAGCTGACGCCGCAAACCCTTATCGATCGTCTTGCCGATCCCAATATTCGCATCGGCATGTCGACGCCGGGCGACGATCCGTCCGGCGACTATGCTTTCGAAGTCTTCGATCATATCGAACGCACACATCCCGGCCTCGGCGCCGATCTGAAGCAACGGGCGCAGCAGCTGGTCGGCGGGCGCAATTCGCCATCCGCACCGCCCGGCAAGGGACCGGGCTATCTTATCAGCGACGGGACGGTCGATCTGATGATGGCCTATGCATCCAATGCCGCCCGTCTGCGCACCGATCCTTCATTCACCGTCGTCGAGATCCCGCCCGCTTATGCACCGAGGGTCGAATATGGTCTGGCGTTGAGTGCTTCGGGCAGCAGCGGCAGCCGGCAAAGGGCAGAGGCATTGGCGCAGTTCATTCTGTCGGATCACGGTCAGACCATATTGCGCTCGGCCGGCTTTCTTGGCGTAGACGACCCGGTCTGATGGCGTCTTGCTTGATCAGGTCTGCGACATGCCCACCACGAGCGTGCCGCAACGGGTGCGGCACGATGACGCCAAGTGTCTAAACCGACCGAACCGTTATTCCCGGCGGAATATATTGCTCTATGGTGTCGCTGGTTGATCTATCGCTTTTCAGAGGATCGGGCCGCCATCACCGGCCATCCCACTTGCCATCCCACTTGCCATCCGAAACATCAGAAACGAATGGATTTTCGCGTGTTGCGCATTCTACGTCCCCTCGTCGCCGGCCTCGGCTTCCTCCTTCTTCCGATCAGCTCGCAGGCAGCACAGCCCAAGATTGCCGATTTGTGGTTTGCCCATAATGCCGTGACCGCGATGCTTGGTGGAGCCGACCGGATTGCGGTGACGGTCTGCGATCCTGCACTCTACCCGTGGCTCTATCGGATGGCCCCGCAGATGAAGGGTGCAAAACTCATCCCGAATGGCGCGCCGAATGTGGAGGATCTTCTGGCCGAGGGCGTCGGCCTCGCCTTCGTTCCGAGTTCCGTTCCTGTCGAGCCCATCCGCTCGGTCGGGATCGATGCGCATGCCCTGAGTTTCGACAGTGTTGCCACCATGCTTTCTGCCCTTGATGAAACCGCAAAGGCGCTCGGCACGGCATCAGCGGCGTCTGAGGTCTCCGACTACAAGACCTATCTCCGCCATGTAACGCAATCGATCGCCAACCGCATCGCTGCCATACCGCAGGACAAGCGGCCGCGCGTGCTGCATATCAACAATATCAATCCTTTGCGAGTGGACGGGCGCGACACGATTATCGACGAATGGATCCGTCTTTCCGGCGGACGCAATGCCGCCGACGGCCTGACCGGCAATATGAAGCCGGTCTCGATCGAGCAGGTGCTTGCCTGGCAGCCGGATATCATCATCGTCGGCGGAAGCGTGAAGGATCCGCTCCCTTCGGCCCAAAACGGCTGGGCAGGCGTGAAGGCCGTGATGGATGGCAGGGTTTACCACAATCCGATGGGCGTGTTTCTTTGGGACCGCTACTCGACGGAATTTGCCCTGCAGCTGCAATGGGCCTCGAAGCTCATGGCGCCGCAACTGTTCCAGGACGTCGACATGGTTCAACAGACGAAGGACTTTTATCGCCGCTTCTTCCATTATGAACTGAGCGACGGTGACGCCAGGCTCATCCTGGCGGCGAAACCGCCAAAATGATGCAATGCCTTCCCGGTCACGTCAGGTCGTCGGCCTGTCACCTCGGCGCGATCGCCATTCACACCGTAAGCGCATCGGCAACCGTCTTGGGGGCTGCCGACGTCGCAAGCCAGGAGCGCGCTTCATGCGCCGGCACCGGCCTTCCAAGCAGAAAGCCCTGCACTTCGGCGCAATGGCGCTCGTTGAGAAAGTCCAGCTGGTCGGCCCGCTCGACCCCTTCGGCGGTCACGGTCATGTTCAGGGCACGTCCAAGATCGATGATGGTCCGCAGGATGATGTCTGCCGCGCGGTCGGGATCTCTGGGGTTCAGCTTGGCAAGGAACCCGCGATCGATCTTGATCTTGTCGATAGGAAAGGCGCTGAGGTAACTCAGGCTGGAATAGCCCGAGCCGAAATCGTCGAGAGCGATGCGAACACCCAGCGACTTCCAGAACTCAAGTTGCGCCCGGGTGCCGACCTCGTCGCTGATGAAGACGGATTCGGTGATCTCCAGCTCCAGCCGGCCGGGCTCGATGCCGGTCTGTGCAAGTACGTCCTGCAATATTGCCGAAAAGGCTTCGCTGCGCACCTGAAGCGGCGATACATTGACCGCGATATGCAGCGCGCCATGCCATTGCACCGCTTCGGCGCAGGCGGTTCGCAGCACCCATTCGCCGAGCGCATTGATCAGCCCGTGCTCTTCCATCATCGGAATGAACACACCCGCGACACCAGCCCGCGTTCCGGATGCCGCCAGCGGACGAGGGCCTCGAAGCCGACCAGCGTGCTCGTCTGCGTGTCGAACTGCGGCTGGTAATGCAGTTCGAACTCACGGCGATCCAGCGCGCCGCGCAGGCTTTCCAACAGCGCAAGCCGCTCCAGCATGCTCGACCGCATCACCGGATCGAACAACAGATAGGCGCTGCATTTCCGCTTTTTCACCTCATACATCGCAAGATCGGCATCGGTGATCAGATCATCAAGGTTGCCGTCAGTTCCGGTATGCAGCGCGATGCCGATGCTTGCGCCCGTGGTGAGGACCAGATCCTGGTGCTGGATCGGCCTGCTGAGCGCAAGAAGAATACGCTCCGCCAGCGCGCCAAGATCTTCGACCGTCTGCGCGCGACCCGAGACGATGACGAATTCGTCGCCGCCGAGCCGGACGACGGCATCACCGCCGGGCACCAAGCCCGCGATACGCGCGGCGACTTCCCGCAGGACCGCATCACCCGCATCGTGGCCATGCGTATCGTTGATGAATTTGAACTCGTTGAGATCGATGACAAGCGCCGCCACCTGGCCGAGTTCACCCTTTTTCAGCAGGCTCTGCAGCCTGACGATGAGATCGAGAAAATAGGCCCGATTAGCAAGCCCGGTCAGCGGATCATGAAAGGCCATGACCTGCAATTCCCGCTCCCGGTCGCGCAGCCGCGCTTCGGTCAGCGCCTGATCGGTAATATCGATGCGACGGGACATGGTGGCGCCGGTTCGCGAGCGCGAGCGGGTATAGATATAGGTCTTGCCGGACAGCGTCTGGATTTCCCGTTGCCGGGTCACGAGCGCTTCGGAGAGCCTCCGGCGTTCCGCCAGATAGGCATCCGGATCGCTCCTCGCCAGTGGATCATCGATGATACCGGCCTCGAGATCCATGCGATAAAGCGCAAGATGTGTCTGGCCGAGCAGATCCGCCGGCTCAGGCAGATGGGGAAAGACGCGGTGATAGGCGGCGTTGCTGAAGATGATGCCTTCGTCGGCATCATAAAGCGATATCGCCTCCTCGCTTTCCTCAAGCGCCTCCAGAACGACCTCGGAAAGCCTTTGCTGCTGGCAGGCTGACAGCGACAGCGCGCAGATCGGCAGGATGAGAGCAAGCGTGTCACGCGCCTTCTCCTCATCAATCCAGTGACCGGTCATGACGAAACCGCCAACCAGTCGCTCGCCGCAGACCAACCGCTCAGCGATCACCTTGCCGTCATTGGCAAGCCCGTCAGGAAGGGCCTCCCCCGCGACCAGCCAGTCGGCAAAAGTCTCCGCAGCCTTGTCGAGGCATTCGGGCGTCCCAATCGTAATGACGTTGCGCAGCGCCCTTCCGCTGCGGGTCATGCTGAACCCGATCAGGTCTACAGACCCCAGGAGTGAAGCGCAGATGCGATACAGCGCCGAAAAAACCTCTGCCTCCGTCCGGGCATCATGAAAGGACCGCATCGAGGAGGCGAGTTCATCGACATTCATGGGGACCGCAACGCTTGGAGGCATATATCACCGCTAGGTGCTCGGAAACCGAAACAACCCTACCCTATTCGGATCAGGAATTACATTCCCGAGAAATCGCACTGTGGTTTCGACGGATGGGCCGTGAGGTGTTTCGACAGACGGGAAGGAAATAGCAGCTAGAAAATCAATATGGACGCGTCGAACAGGGCGATCCTATCGTTGCCGGATTAATTCGCGATTAACCTGACGACGCATGCGCTGCGGGATGGTGAGAAAATCCCGCGGCCTTGACGACATGTTTGGCGCAAGGCGAAAACTGGCGCCGGAATGTCCGTCGGCGCCAGCGATTGTCACGCTTGTCGATCAGGCCGATATCGCCACTGGTTGCCTGATGATCTGCACCAGTGCCTCGACAATCTCCACAAAAAGCGATGAGGACGACACGGTCACGCGGCGTTCCGGATCGGCCGCGAGGTCGCGATAGAAGGCCATGCGGTCTGCCGGGATATCCGACCTTCGCCTCCGTCGGCGCGGAGAAAATAATAGTCCTCCAGCATCCGTCTGAGCGACCACGATCCGGTGACTGTCATCCGGGCTTCGTCATCGAGAAAAGGCCCGATCGGGCAGTCGAGGAGATCCGACAAGTCGGCCGGATAGTCTCTGGCGAGATGCCTGTTCGTCACGAGGTGGCGCAAATGTGCCTTGAGGAAGGCGTGATAGCTGTTGCAGTCACCCAGAATGCCGGCGTCCGGCATCGACGTGGTACCATATTGCCTTTCATAGGCGGCAAAAGCGATGTCAAATCCGGGTGTCTCAAGGCAGGGAACCGTCTCGACCGTCGTTTCCCCACCCTCGACATCGACGACGACATAGCCACCGGGATAGGCCACGGGCGACGGAACCGCGACATTGATCAGGCCGTCTATCTCGCAACGACCTGCCACATGCATATGCCCGCTGAAATGCCAGGTTATGCCGTGGGTCGCCAGCTGCCGCCCGGTTTCCAGCGAGGGCATGCGCGTCAGCCACTCGCGCGTGCCAACCGCGTCGATGGCGTCATCCTTGCCCGCCAAGGTCAAAGGCAGAGCCGGATAATGGGAAAATGCCAGGAGGGTTTTGCCGAGAAGCCTGGCGCGGCGCGCAATATCGCCGATCCAGGCCAGGAGGTAGGGCCTCTGCGCCAGAACATGGTCCCAGGCCGCGTTGGAGCGCACCTGCCAGCCGCCATCGAGCGGATAGAAAACATTGGCATCAAGCATCAGCAGCCAGAGCCCCGGCTGCGGCTCGACCAGATAGGAGGCATCCAGTGCTGCGGAATTCCCGCCCTCGGGATAGCGCTCCTCAAGCCCCTCCCGCGCGCCAAAAGGTGTTTCCCAATGAAGGACATCGGCGGGTCGCGCAATACCGTAGGCGCTCATCGCCTGCATCGCTTCAGCCGTCGACATGCCCTGCATCTCGGCCCGAACACTGGCCGGCGCCGCATCGGTCTCGTCACTCGTCACCAGCCGTGCCGCCATGCCATCGGCGCCGGTCAGCACCTTGCCCTGATGACGACCGGCCGGTCCAAAACAATCGTGATTTCCGAAGGTTGCGAAGAAGCGCAACTGATGCCGGCGCTCATACGATGACAGGATCGCCTTCAGCGCCTCGACGCGCCCGGCTGACCATCATCGGAATAATCGCCAAGCAGCACAACATCGCGGATGCCGCGCCGGACGATATCATCCAGAACGGCGAGAAAGGCCGCATGGCTTTCATTGAACACCCGCGTCGAGGCCATCGTGTCGGCAAGGGTGCGCAGGGCAAGATCACCGCTCCCGTCCTCCAGCATCCCGTAGCCACCGAAAAGATCGTGAAGATGCACGTCGGCGACGACAGCGACTTTCATCAGGCAGCAACTCCGCTAAGCGCGCTCCGCGCGGCCTGGAACAGGTCCGGGCGATCGAGATTGATATAGTCCACGCCGGCATCAGCGATCTCCCGGTGGATCACCGGGTCATCGCCACCGTAATAGACCATGACCTCAAGTCCAGCCCTGCGGCTCACATCGATGATGCCCGGCCGCCGCATCTGCTCCACCGAGATTTCGATGATCGATGCATGATGGACGGCACCGACCAGAGACGGCGACTTGGCGATGTTGAGCGTCATCATCTTGCGGAATTCCGGCGCAATCAGCTGCAGATCGCGGCGCATCTCCTCGGAAAACGAGAAATAGAATGTGTCGCGGACCATGCCGAGATCCCGCACAAGCGCCACCACCTTGGCCGGATCGCAATATTTGAGCTCGATATAGACACCGGCGCGACCGCGCAGATGTTCGAGATAGGCATCGAGGCGCGGCACGACGGCCCCCTTGAAACCTTCACCGAACCAGCTTCCCGCATCAAGCGCGCCGATCTCGGCGGAGGACGCATGGCCGATCGGGCCGGTGCCGTTCGTCGTGCGATCGAGCGTTTCGTCATGATGGACGTAAAGCACGCCGTCGGCGCTTTCACGCACATCGAGCTCGATATAGTCGGCGCCGTGCTGAAGCGCGAGATCGGCAGCAGCAAAGGTGTTTTCCGGCGCAAAGTGGTTGGCGCCGCGATGAGATACGATTTTGGTCACTGGTCTGATCCTGTCAAACGGCCCGTTCGAGAGCGCGTGCCTCGGTCCTGCGGGATTGTGAAATGCTGGCGTGAAGGCCGGCGACACGCTGGCCATGGTCATCGAAGACAAGCGTCAGCTCCGGCGGGCACTGAAGCTCGACCGGGTTGCCGGGTGCATGCCGAACCGCCTCGCCATATTCCAGTGCATGAATGACGCCCGCCGGCGTATCGATCGTATAGAAAACCTCTCGCCCCATCGGTTCGACGGTGACGATCCGGCCGGACAGTCCGCCATTCTCGGGCGAGCCGAGCGTTATATCTTCCGGCCGCAGCCCGAAGGTGACGGCGCCTTCAAACTCTGCGCTGAGATCCATAGAGACGTCGCCCAGTTGCAGCCGGTTCGCAGCCGCCCTGCCCTTCACGCGGTTCATCGGCGGCGTGCCGATGAAACCTGCGACGAAGAGATCGTTCGGGCGACGATAGAGATCGTCCGGAGTGCCTATCTGGGCGATTTCACCATTGTTCATGCAGATGATCCGGTCTGCCATGGTGATCGCCTCGATCTGGTCATGGGTCACGATAAGGGTCGTAAAGCCCAGACGCTTCTGGATGCTTTTCAGCTCGGCCCGCATGGTGATGCGAAGCGTGGCATCCAGATTGGACAGCGGTTCATCGAGCAGCAGGATATTCGGTTCCTTCACCAGCGCACGGGCAAGCGCCACGCGCTGCTGCTGGCCGCCAGACAATTGCGCCGGGCGGCGGTCGAGGAGTGCCGTGATCTGCACGAGATCGGCAGCCTCCTCCACCCGGCGCTGCGCCTCCTGCTTCGACATTGTCTTGAAGCGAAGCGGAAAGGCGATGTTCTCGCGCACGGTCAGATTGGGATAGAGCGCATAGGACTGGAAGACGATACCGACATTGCGGTCGCGCGCGTCGATACGGTTGACATTATGGCCGTCGAAGGCAATCTCGCCTGCGCTCGGGGCATAAAGCCCTGCAAGCAGAAAGAGCGTCGTCGATTTTCCGCAGCCCGAAGGGCCGAGGATCGCGACGAATTCGCCATCCTCGATCGTCATGTTCATCGGCTTGAGAACCTGGGTTTCGCCCCAGCTTTTGGTAACATTGTCGAGCGTGATCTTTGCCATGGCACTTATCCCTTGATCCCGCCGAAGCTCATCTGGGTGATGTACTTCTGCGTGAAGGTGTAGAGGATCAGCACAGGCAGGAGATAGACGACACCGACGGCGGCAATCATGCCGTAATCCGCACCCATGCTGTCCTGTGCAACGAAGAAAAGGTAAAGGCTCATCGTCATCTGGCTCTTGTCGATGAGCAGCGTCTGGACGAAGACATATTCCTCCCAGCCTCGAAGGAAGGTGAAGGTCGCAACCGCGATCAGACCGCTGCGGACCTGCGGCAGCACGACCATGCGAAAGGCCTGCGAGCGGGTCGCTCCATCGGTGACGGCGCTCATTTCGATATCCCAGGGCACGGTATCGAAGAAACCCTTGAGCACGAAGATGGCGAATGGCAGTTCGAGCGCGCTCATCACGAGCACGACCCCGGTCAGGCTGTTGAGCAGGCCCATGTAATGAAGCTGCACGAAGATGGCGACGGTCAGCGCCAGTGCCGGGAAGGCATGCAGAAGCAGAAGGCCGCGCAGAAAATTCTCGCGCCCGGCAAAGGCAAAACGCGACAGGGCATAGGCCGCCGGCGTGGCGACGAGCGTGACGATCGCCGTCTGTGCAATGGCAAACAGAAGCGAACTGCCGAGCGCCGTCCAGATCGATGGCATCAGATCGAGGCGTGTCGTGCCGGTTCCGGCGATATCGCGGTTCCAGAGAAAACGGTAGTTCTGCAGCGTCAGGTAGGGCGCAACGAAGATCGCAGCGAGAATGATCACGACGACGGCCAGCGCCGCCCAGGCAGCGGCCGGGCGCCGAAAACGCTCCGCCCAAAGCGCCAGACAGATGGCGCCGACATAGGCGATCCCGGCAATGGCGCTGCTGCGCCAGAGAACCATCTGACCGACAGATCCGTCGGAAGCCGTCAGCGATTTCACCAGAAGCCATAGGTAAGGCAAAAGCACGGGAATGGAGACGACGGTCAGGAAGAGGATGATCGCGGACAGGAAACCCGCCCGGTTGATCGCGCCCCGTCGTTCCAGCCGCATCCAATCCTGACGGGCAGCTGCGGTTGTTTGAGCAGGCGTCATCACAATACCTCGATCTTGGGCGCGGCAAACGTGGAGCGCATGTTGGTGAGACGCCACTGGATGAGCGTGAAGGCAACGCCGATGGCCATCAGGCCGAGCGCCAGGGCCGCGCCATAGGCATAGGCGCCGTTTTCGAAGGCGCGGCGATAGATATAGAGCGCGTAAGGGGTGGAATCGTAGACGGGGCCGCCACCGGTGATCAGCAGGATATATTCGTAGGTCGTCATCAGGGAGAGCGCCTGATAGATCGTGATGAACCGGATCGGCTGCGACAGGGCGGGAACCACGACATGGCGCAACACGCCCCATTCGCTCGCACCATCGACCCGCGCCGCATTGGCAAGATGCGAGGGAATGGAGCGGATCGACGAGGTGAGGATGACCATGGCGAAGGATGCGCCGACGATGCCGTTCGCCAGGATGACCAGCAGCAACGGATAATCATTGCGCAGGTTGACGGCCGGCAGGTCGAAGAGGCCTGTGACCTGGTTGAGCATCCCGGATGGCGTCGGATCGGCGATCCAGATCCACAGAATGCCGTAGAGCACCGCAGGGCTCATGCGCGGCAGGAGCCAAAGGCCACGGAAGAAATTGCCGAGCCTGTTCGGGATCGCGGTCGACGTGATCGCCAGAAGCGCACCAAGCCCGACATTGAAGAGGAACAGCGTCGCGGTCACATAGACGAGCGTCGTCATCAGCACCATGGGAATGCGCGCATCCCGCTGGACGATCCGTTCGAAATTGATGAGCGTGAACGTGCCGACGCGCAGATTGGCGCCCATATCGGTGAATGCGATGACAGCGTTGACGATGATCGGCCCGAGAAAGAAGATCGACAGGAGCGCGATCGCCGGCGCCAGATAGAGCATCGGCCTTGCCGGGCGGCGTGCCCGTCGCTGGAATTCAGACATTGTGCGTAATCCGGAAAACGGTGAGGCCGCCCGACCAGACTGACGGGCGGCTCGTTGTGCGTCGGCTGTCAGTTGCTGGCCGTGTCGCGGATTTCGATGTCGCCACCGAACTGCAGCTCAAGTTCGTCGGCGATGAAGTCCACCGCCTGGGCGGCCGTCATCTTGCCGGTCTCGACAGCCTGAAGGCCGTTGAACAGAACCTTGTTATAGCTGCCGAACTGGGTGTGGTTCGGAACGAACTGGGCATGCGCCATCATCGGCGAGGCCGCCGACAGGACCCAGTTGTCCTTGTATTTCGGCATGGCCGTCTGCGCATTGCTGATTGCCGTATGATAGGAGGTCACGGCATGCTCGTTGTTGAAATACGGCAGGGTCGCAAGCGCCACGAGATCGGCGGCGATTTCGGCATTCTTGCCCTTCGGGTTCACTGTATAGAGCAGCGGATGCGAGAGGTTGACCGGCTTTCCACCCTTTTCCGCGGCAGGCGCCGGGATCCAGCCGATCTTGTGGAAATAGCCTTGCCTGTCCGTTGGCCAGGTCGCGCCATTGGCATTGCCGACCTGCCAGGCCACGGCCCAGACGCCTGATGGAAGACGAAGGCCTTTTCCTGCTTGAAGGCGCCCTGAATGGCGTCCCAGCTCATGGCGGTATTGTCGACCGGCGTCACACCCTGCTTGGCATTGCGCTCGTACCAGCCGAGTGCCTTGGTCATCTCGGCCTTGGGGAAGACCAGCTTGCCGGTTTTCTCGTCCATGAACTTCACGCCATAGGACTGGAAGACCATCAGGTAATCGATGCCGACATTCGGACGATGCAGCATGCCGTACTGGGCGGCCTTGCCGTCGACGACTTCCTTGGAAAGCGCGGTCAGGTCGTCGAGCGTGAATTCACCCGCCTCGACCTTGGCCGGCAGGCTTTCGATAAAGGCCTCGTCCTTGCCGATCTTGCGCAGCATGTCCTTGTTGTAGAAGAACATGCGGATCTCCGCATCCTGTGGGATGCCATAGATCTTGCCATCGGTGCTTTTCGCGGCACTCCACAGAACCGGCAGAATGTCACCATAAACCCACGGGCTCGCGGCGATCCTGTCGTCCATTGCCATGGCATCACCGTCCTGGGCGAACTTGCCGATCCACTCATGCGGGACGACGTAGATATCAGGCCCCTGGCCGACGGAGAAAGCCTTGAGGTTTTCCAGAGCCAGATCGTCCCAGCCCTTCACGGTGCTGTTCAGCGGCTCGATGACGATATGCTTGTCGACGCCGGCGGCCTTGAACTGCCTGTTCATGATCTCGGCGGCAGCCTCGATATTGGTGATGCGGCCCGGTGCAGTGCGATCGGCAAGCGTCGAGAGCTTGATCTTGATGTCTTCGGCATGCGCTGCACCGGCGATGAGGGCAGATATCGCCGCCGTGGCGAGGAGGGAAAGAGACTTGGTCATGGCGATCGGTCCGATTGATGATTTTTATTTAATTAAGTTGCTTAAGTAACAGCTCTATGACATTTCGGCTGATGTCACTGTGGAGGATGCGCATTGCCGAGACGGACTGATCACGCATTGAGCGGCCTTGGCAGTTCACAAGCGGCCGCGCTCAGATATCTGCGCCGCAACGGTCCGGCACCGAGGACTGCGATTGCGGATCTGTGCGGCATCACGCCTGCGGCCGCGAGCATGATGACCCGTGATCTTCTGCAGCGGGGCCTGATCTCGGAGGGCGCCCGTCGGCAGGGAGGCCGGGGCGCACCGCCTGTGGATCTGGTCCTCACCCCTTCGGCCGGCTATGCGTTCGGCATCCATGCCAATCGTCATTCTATCACGCTGACGCTTCTCGACTTCTGCGGAACCATAATCGGCGATTTGCAGATGCATGGCTCCTATCATGCCTTTTCAGAGGTGGGGGCAGTGATTGCGCAAGCCAGCGAAACGCTGCTTTCGCAGACCTCGATCAGCAGGCCAGCCGTCCTTGGCGCCGGCCTTGCCATGCCAACACGTTTCAGCAAGGAGACCGTCTCGCTGGATCTGGCAGAGGAGATCGTCTCCTGGTCAGGTGCCGACCTTTCCGGATCGCTCTCCCGTCTCCTCGATTGCCCGGTCCTGATCGAAAACGATGCCAATGCAGCCGCAATGGGTGAGATGGCGCTCGGCAACAAGAAGGGCGACGCAAATTTCGCCTATCTCTATCTCTCCGAGGGTATCGGCAGCGGCATCATGATCGATGGGGAGCTTTACCGCGGCCATATCGGCAACGCCGGTGAAATTGGCGCGCTACGCGCCCGCGGCCTGTCCCGCCCATCATTTGAAGACCTCGCGCAATGGTGCAGAGAACGGATAGGGACAGTTCCTGACGACCGCAGCCCGGACGTCTGGTCGGAATTTCTCAAGCGCCATAGCGACACACTCGACATATGGCTCCAGCGCGCAGGGCCGGAAACCGCTCGGCTTGGCTTCATGATGAGCGCCGTGCTCGGCCCATCGGCCATCTATGTAGGCGGCACATTGCCCAAACTGGTGCGGGAGAAACTTCTTCCCTGGCTGGATTTCTCCAGATCGAGGCCGTTTGGCGAGGCGCGTGTCGTGCAGCCGGATATCCGTTTGCCCGACGTCGCAACTGCCAATCCCGTTGCCTTCGGCGCTGCCGCGATGATCCTGCATCGGGCGCATAGCCTGTGAAGACGAAGCCGAACTAACGCATTGTCATTGAAGTTTCGGATGGCAGCGGAACTGCCGAAGATCGAAGCCATGTTGCCTTTTGATCAAAAGCCGTCATTTGATGATCCTGTCGATTTCACGGGCGGTGGCACAGATGGAAGGCACTCATCTTTTCGAACTGGTGATCGTCATGTTCCTGGCCATCATCGCACTTCACTACATGGCCCACCGATTGCGGCTGCCTCCCTCGGTAGCGCTTCTGGCCGGCGGCGCCAGCCTGGCCTTCATTCCGGGCCTGCCTGCAATCACCGTCGATCCGGAACTGGTGCTGGTGATCTTCCTGCCGCCGCTTCTCTTCGATGGGGCATGGTCGATTGCGGTAGACAGGCTGAAACGGCACATGATCGGCATCGCGCTTCTTGCCGTCGGTACCGTGCTCTTCACGACGATCGTGGTCGCCGTGGTCACGCATCTGCTGATGCCGGGTTTGCCCTGGGCCGCCTGCGCGGCGCTTGGCGCCATCGTTTCGCCGCCTGACGCCGTGTCGGCTCGTGCCGTGCTTGAGCGTGTCCACCTGCCCCGCCGCCTGCAGATCCTGCTGGAAGGCGAAAGCCTTCTCAACGATGCCAGCGGGCTGGTCCTGTTTCGCTTCGCCGTCGCCGCTGCGGTGACGGGCTCGTTCAGTGCGGCAGGCGCAATCGGCACGTTCTTCCTTCTGGCGATCGGTGGTGCAGTCGTAGGCCTCATCGTCGGTTTCGCCTGGGTCAAACTCGTGCGCAAACTTGGCGACGACTATCTGATGATCGCCGCCACGACATTGCTCTGCTGGATCGCCTATCTTGCCGGCGAACAGCTCCACGTCTCCGGGGTCATTGCAACGGTGACGGCAGGCCTGATCGCATCCTGGCACCAGCACACGGTCATGTCGGCCGCCACGCGCATGCGTGGCACGTCCTTCTGGACGGTCGTCGTCTTCCTGATGGAGGCGATGGTCTTCATCCTCATCGGCCTGTCGCTGCGTGACGTCGTCGAGCGTGGCGGCGGCTTTGGTGCCCTTCTGGAGACCATGTCCCTTCCAGCTCTGGCGATCCTTATCACCCTTGTGGTAGCGCGCTTCGTCTGGGTCTTCGGCTCGGACCTCGTCATACGGGTGGCGCATGCATCGGGACTTGCGCGAACCGTCCCGCTGGGCGTCGGCGGCGCAACCGTTCTGGGCTGGGCGGGCATCCGCGGCGTGGTCACGCTGGCACTTGCCCTCAGCTTGCCTGAAGACTTTCCGGGCCGAGACTTCATCCTGATCGTTTCCTTCGCGGTTATTCTGGGAACGGTGCTGGTGCAGGGCACGACGCTCGGTGCCGTGATCGCCTGGGCAGGCCTTGGGGACACCCAATCCGATCGGCCGCCGATGACGATGAGCGAGGCCGAGGCGGCGATGGCGCAGGTGCAGTTCGCCAGGGTTCGAGAGCTCGCCTTTGACGAGGCCGGCGAGCTGATCCACCCCCAGCTTCTCAACAAATACGAGCAACGGGCGAAGGCGATTGTGAACTACGCAGAGCGGACGCAGGATTTCATGCCGATGCTGCATGCCCATTTCGACGTGGTTCTGGAGGCGGTCGCCATCGGGAGGCAAGAGCTCATCCGCCTGCATCGCGCCGGAAAGATCGACGACGAGACCCTGCGAGAACTCGAACGCGATCTCGATCTGGAAGAATTGAGCGCGATTTCAGCAAAGGCGTAATGCCGCCGTCTGTCGACTTGGCCCCTGACCTGCCGGCCATCCTGAAAGATGAAGCGCTCGATGGCCGACATCGGACAACCCGAAGCGCAACGACCGCGTGCCCGGGTTGACGCCAATGCCGACGTGCCGCGGGCAAGGGCTTGTGATCTTCCCGGCGGTGAACCATGATCCGCGCCTGTCTCCTGCATGAAGGGCCCCGGACGCTCCGTGTCCTCCATGGCTCGTCAACATCAAGAAAGGCGCGCATGTGATGATCCGGAAAGGCCCTATCAAACAGAAAGCCGGAATGGCCTGACATGCCGCAAGCCATCACCGCAGACGCACTCGAAAGCCTCTCCCCCAACCATCGCCTCCTGCAACAGCTGGCCTTTATCCTCGAGGTCGAAAAGCTGAAGACGGTTCTGCGCAGGACACCGCTTCTCGATCGTTCCCGCGTCGAGAACGATGCCGAACACACCTGGCAACTCGCCTTGATGGCCATGGTTCTTTCGGAACATTCCCGCGAGCCGGTCAATCTTCAGCACGTCATCGCAATGCTGCTGATCCACGACATTGTCGAGATCGATGCGGGCGACACGTTTGCCTATGATCATCTCGCCCGTGCCAGCCAGGCAGAACGCGAGATGAAGGCTGCGGACCGCATATTCGCCATCCTGCCCGACGATCAGGCACAGGAATTCCGCGCCCTCTGGGACGAATTCGAGCTGAAGGCCACGCCTGAGGCCCGCTTTGCCAATGCCATGGACCGGCTGCAGCCGACCCTGCATAACTTCTTTACCGAAGGCGGCACCTGGAACACCAAAGGCGTCACATCCGCCGATGTGGAACGCCGCACGGCCCCCATCGCGCTCGCATCCGACAGCCTTGGCGATCTCTGCAAGACGCTGATCGCCGAGGCAATCGAGCAGGGTATTCTGGTTCCAGAATCAGGCGCCTGACATCGTCGCAGCCATTCCGGCCTCATCGCGCGGCTATCCGTTTCCGTGCGTTCGTCTCCGGATCAGTCGCCATCTCCTCGGCCCGTGCGAACTCGGCCGGTTCCAACTTGGTCCGCGTCGAGGCCAAAATTCTCGAGAGCGAATTCCACGAAGCTCTTCAGCCTCGGCGACATTCTCCGATCCCTGCGATAGATGAGGTTCACCGGACGCGGCGGCGGCAGATTGTCCGGCAGAACCGGAATGAGCCGGCCGGCCCGGATGTCATCGACGACCAGAATTTGTGGCATCAAAGCAATCCCCATCCCGTCCAGCACTGCCGTCCGCAAGGCGTAGGTATTGTCCGCCTTCAGGCGCGGCGACATGACAGCCTCGACGACTTCGTCGGTGCCGGGCCCTTTGCCAAGCCGCCATGAGGGGATAGGCGTCCACCATTCCGATGCCGGCGTGAACCTGAAGGCAAGGCAGTCATGGTGGCGCAGATCATCGAGGCTCACCGGGGCGGCGCGGTCCTTAAGATAGGCGGGTGCGGCGCAGAGAACGTGACCATAGGGCCTGAGTGCCTTGACGGTCATGTTCGTCACTCTCGGCACACCAAGCGAATGGCCGCCTCCACCCCATTTTCGAGGAAATCTATCACCGTGTCGGTGATGATGAGATCCACCTCGATATCGGGATATTCGCGCATGTAATGCTTGAGCGCAGGCATGAGAACGGCATTCGCCCAGATCGTCGCGCGTGATGCGCAGCACGCCTTTGAAGGCGGCCTGCTCGACCTGCGCCAGCGTCTCGGCATCCTCGATGAGCGCCAGAATTTCCAGGCATCGGTCGTAATAGGCCTTGCCGAATTCGGTCAGCGTCTGCCGGCGTGTCGTCCTGTGCAGCAACTTGGCGCCGAGATGCGCCTCGAGGGACTGAAGGTGGTTTCCCACCATGGTTGGCGAGAAATCGAAACCCTCGGCGGCGGCCGTAAGGCTCCCCGCCTCGACAATACGGACGAAGACACGCATCGCCTTGAGAATATCCATTACCAATCATTCCTTGGGAGTTCTGCAAGCCGATACCCGTTTATTCCCGTTTTCCTTGGCTTTAAAGCGGAAAGCGGGAGGAAACGACAGCCAGTGGGTAAGATATGACAGACCGCAGCCGAACATCCCCGCATATGATCCTGATTGCCTGCACGCTGGCATTCGTCATCATTTCGCTCGACATAACCGTCGTGAATGTCGCGCTGGAACGCATCCGCTCGGCTCTGGATACCAGCGTCACGGGACTGCAATGGGTGGTGAATGCCTATACGCTGGCCTTTGCCAGCCTGCTGCTGACGACAGGCTCGCTTGGCGACCGGTTTGGCCAGAAGCCGATGATGATAGCGGGTCTCCTGCTCTTCACCGTGGCATCGATCGGATGCGGCTTGGCAGGCTCGATCGAAACGTTGATTGCCGCGCGCATTCTTCAAGGCGTCGCCGCGGCTCTCTGCGTCCCCTCCTCGCTTGCACTGATCAACATCACTTTTTCCGACAGGAAAGCCCGGGCAAAAGCGATCGGTGTCTGGGCGGGAACGGCCAGTATCGCACTTGGCGCCGGGCCGATCATCGGCGGACTGCTTGTCGATCACCTGGGCTGGCCGAGCATTTTTCTGATCAATATTCCATTCGGGCTTGCGGGCATCTGGCTGACGCTCGTCTACGCGCCGAATTCCATGAAACCGCTAGCCCGCGGCCTGGACATGGCCGGGCAGGTGCTGGGGGCTCTTGCACTTGCAGGCCTAGCGACAGGCTTTGTGGAAAGCGGCCAATATGGCTGGGGGCACCCGATCGTGCTGTCGGGCTTCGCCATATTCGCAATTTCCGGCGGTTGCTTCCTGTGTGTCGAGGCGCGAAGCCGTGAGCCGATGCTGCCGCTCACACTCTTCAAGTCGGCCTCGATCACGGCAAGCTCATTGATCGGATTGCTGCTGAATTTCGGCTACTATGGCGTGATGTTTGCCATCAGCCTCTATTTCCAGAGCGCCAAAGGCTGCCCACCGCTGACCGCCGGGCTCGCCTTCCTGCCGATGACGGCCGTACTCTCCATCGTCAATTTCGCGTCCGGATCAATCACCGCCCGCTATGGAGCGCGGCTGCCGATCTATATCGGGCTTACGCTTGCGGGAATTGGCTACCTGTCGCTCTCCGCTATCGGACAGGAGACACCCTATGGGCTCATCATGGCTGCATTGATGGTGATCGGCATCGGCATGGCCCTCACCGTGCCTGCGGTCAGCGTTGTCCTGATGGACGGCGCCGAGCCCGCAAGAGCCGGCATTGCCTCCGGCCTCTTCAACACCGCCCGCCAGGTGGGTGGTGTGATCGGCGTCGGTGTCTTCGGATCTCTGCTGGCGGGAGGCGGCAGTGAACTGGTAGCGGGCATCCGCCTCGCCTTCATTCTTTCCGGATCCGGCACGATACTGGCGCTGATCATCGCAATCTTCGGGCTGCGGTCGACCCATGGCGAAGTAATCCGTTGCAGCACGCGGCCCTGACACGCAGATCGCCGGGGACCATGGCAGATCTCCGGCGAGGCCCCCAAGCCTACCCTGCGCCTCGTTACGCAGGTCGGCAAGCTCACAACTAGACAGCCGTTGATCGGAAGACTTATGATTGAGCAACGATCAATGCGATGCCTCTCACATGAATATAGTCAAGCCATCTTCGCCGTCTGACCACAGCCCGGAGGACAAGGCGCTGGCAAACCCGGCGCGGCTCGGCGCGCGCCTGAAGCTTGCGCGGCAGACCCGTGGGCTGACATTGAAGGCGCTGGCGCTGGCCGCCGACTGTTCCGAAAGCCTTCTTTCCAAGATCGAAAACGGCAAGGCATCCCCATCGCTTCCCATGCTGCATCGTCTCGTGCAGGCGCTGGACTCCAACATCGGCTGGATGTTCGAGGAAACCGATACCGACGAGGGCATGATATTTCGCGCCGGAACCCGGCCGCTGATCTCGCTCGATCCCTTGCGACGTGGCGAGGGGATCTCGCTCGAGCGGATCATTCCTTATTCCCAGGGCCACCTTCTCCAGTGCAATATCCATCATATCGACGTCGGTGGCGAAAGTGCCGGGCCCATCCACCATCTCGGTGAAGAGGTTGGCTATGTGCTTGTCGGCGACATCGAGCTGATGATTGCCGACAAGACCTTCCGGCTATCCGCCGGAGACAGTTTCGTTTTCAATTCCGAACTGGGTCACTGGTATCGCAACGTTGGCGATCAACGCGCCTCGATCTTCTGGGTCAACACCCCGCCTACATTCTGATTTATATATAAAAACAGCAACTTAACATATAATCAACAGCCTCAATTCAAGTCTATTGACAAGAATTCAAGTCACTTGAATAATGCCCCTCGTAAATTCTGTTGCCGCTTGCGGCTTCAAACAAGGGGAACCTGTAAAAATGGGTCGGAGCAAATACCTTTTCGGCTGTGCAGCAGCGTCGCCATGACGCTGTCCATGGGCGTTTCCCAGTGCCTTCGCAAAGACTTACGCGCTGGTTACGATCAACCAGCAGGCGCTTTTCTTCAACCAGATCAATGAAGGCGCTCAGGCGGCAGCCAAGCTGCCGGCGTGGATCTCGTCGTCTTCAACGCCAATAACGTGCCTTCGGCGCAGAATGACGCGATCGAAACCTATATCACGCAGAAGGTCGACGGCATCATTCTGGTCGCCATCGACGTCAATGGCGTCAAGCCGGCCGTCACTGCCGCCAAGAAGGCCGGCATCCCGGTCATCGCCATCGATGCGCAGATCCCGAACGGCGACAACATCGCTTTCGTCGGCGTCGACAACACGTCGGCCGGCGGCGAGATCGGCAAATACTTCTCCGATTACGTCAAGAGCAACATGGGCGGCGCGGCCAAGGTCGGCGTCGTCGGCGCGCTCAACTCCTTCATCCAGAACCAGCGTCTTGACGGCTTCAAGGCCGAGGTCGGCCAGAAGGTGAAGTTCCTCGATACCGTTGACGGCCAGAACGTGCAGGACGTCGCCCTGTCGGCCGCGGAAAACCTGATGACCGCCAACCCCGACATGACGGCCATTTACGCCACCGGCGAGCCGGCGCTGCTCGGTGCGGTTTCGGCCGTTACCAGCCAGGCGCGTGGCGATAGTATGAAGGTCTTCGGCTGGGATCTGACGAAGGCGGCATCGATGGCATCGACCAGGGTTTTGTCACCGCCGTCGTCCAGCAGGATCCTGCCGGTGAAGGCAAGGCCGCCGTCGAGGCGCTCGTCAAAGTGAACAAGGGCGAGAAGATCGACCCCATCATCAATGTACCGGTCACAATCGTCACCAAGGCGAATGTCGACAAGTATCGGGCCATGTTCAAGTAAGCTGAAATGCCACAGCCGCCCATCTGTCCGCGAGGCAGATGGGCGGCTGGTCTCACCGCAAGGGCCATTGAATATGACCGATACGCAAGTCAGCCGCGTCAGGATGACCGGCATATCCAAGCGCTACGGCGCTCTGCAATCGCTTGATAATGCTTCGCTCGATCTGAAACCCGGAGAAGTTCTGGGTCTCGTGGGCGATAACGGCGCAGGCAAATCCACCATCAGCAAGGTTCTCTCGGGCGCCGTGATCCCTGATAGCGGCACGATCGAGATCGACGGAAAACAGGTCGCCTTCACCTCGCCTGCCGATGCGCGTGCCGCGCGTATCGAGATGGTCTACCAGGACCTCGCGCTCTGTGACACGATCGATGTCGCCGGCAACCTTTTCCTCGGCCGCGAGCCGAAGCGACGGGTGGCAGGCGTGCCGATGCTCGACAAGAAGCTGATGCATGAACGCGCCCGCGACATGCTTTCCAACCTCGGCATTGTCATTCCCGACACCCATATGAAGGTCGAGAACCTGTCGGGCGGCCAGCGCCAGTCGATTGCCATCGGCCGCGCCGCCTCTTTCAATCCTTCCGTGCTGATCATGGATGAGCCGACGGCAGCGCTTGCCGTCGCCGAGGTCGAGGCCGTGCTCGAACTGATCCGCACCGTCTCGCAGCGCGGCGTCTCGGTGGTCCTGATCACCCACCGCCTGCAGGATCTGTTCCTCGTCTGCGACCGTATCCAGGTCATGTACGAAGGGCGCAACGTCGCCGAACGCCGGATCGAGGACACCAATATCGAGGACGTCGTCAATCTCATCGTCGGGCGCAAGTTTTCTGCCCGATCCGCAGGTCACAACCGGGAAAGAGGCGCCTCTGCATGAGTTCCGAACCCAACGCCTATTCCAGCCATCCGCCGCGCATGCGCGACACGACGATCGTCGACAAGATCATCGCCAATGGTGGCGTGATGTCGATTGCGCTGTTTTTCGTCGTCTGCTGCGTGTTCTTCTCGTTGACGACCGAAGCGTTTCTGACGGCGCCGAACCTTCTCAACATCATTCGCCAGTCTGCGCCGCTGCTCATCGTTGCAGCAGCGATGACCTTCGTCATCACCACAGGCGGCATCGATCTCTCCGTCGGCTCGGTTCTGGCGCTGACGGCAACCCTCTCTGCAGCCGCTCTCCAGGCCGGCGTCCCCTGGCCACTCGCCATCGTGCTCATGCTTCTGCTCGGCGGCCTGCTGGGCGTCATCCAGGGCTATTTCATTGCCTATGAACGCATTCCCGCCTTCATCGTCACCCTGGCCGGTCTCTCCGTCATCCGCGGCTTCGCCCTGCTGATCACCGGCGGCTATTCGCTGCCGATCGATCCGATGAGCCCCTTCGTCGATATCGGCCGCTCCTGGGTGCTGGGCGTTCCGGCTCCGGCCCTCATCGCCGTCGCCGTACTGGCGATTGCCTATATCGCCTTCAATCAAAGCCATTTCGGCCGCTACGTGACGGGCGTCGGCGCCAATGCCGAAGCAACGCGCCGCGCCGGCGTCAACACCCGCCGGGTGATC
The DNA here is from genome assembly GCA_902167985.1 of Shinella sp. UYSO24. GTDB lineage: Bacteria > Pseudomonadota > Alphaproteobacteria > Rhizobiales > Rhizobiaceae > Neorhizobium. The sequence goes on along the minus strand of CABHNZ010000010.1, from coordinate 164,053 downwards.
CTTTGGGTCTATGTCCTGTCCGGCATGGCAGCAGCGGCGGCAGGCGTCATCCTCGCGGCCCGTCTCGGCTCCGGCTCGTCCAATGCGGGACAAGGCTTCGAGCTCGATGTCATTGCAGCGGTGGTCATTGGCGGCACCAGCCTCTTTGGCGGACGTGGCTCTCTCATCGGGACGGTACTCGGCGCCCTGACGGTCGCTGTCCTCGCAAACGGCCTGATCCTCTCGCACATGTCGCCCTTCTTCACCCCGATCGTCACCGGCTTCATCATTCTGATTGCGATCTGGTTGAATTTCCGCCTGTTCCGCGGCGGCGGGAAGGGTCGGTAACATGCTCGATCACCTGTTTTCGGGCAATTCGAAAGGGCGCCATCCGATCGGCGTCAGGTCCGGCACCGCGATGACCGTCACCGGCCCCGTTCCGGTGGAAGAGCTCGGCGTCACGCTGATGCACGAGCACATCTTCCTCGACGCGCGACCAGCTGGATCTGCCCCTGCCACCCCGACGAAAAGGCGATCGCCGAACAGAAGGTGTCGATCGAGATCATCGGCGAGTTGCGGATGAACCCCTATATGAACCGGGACAATGTCTCGCTCGACGACGGGGATCTGGCGCTTGGGGAGCTGAAACGGTTCCAGGCGCTCGGCGGCTGCACCGTGGTGGAAACGACCAATTTCGGCATTGGCCGCGATGCGGCCGGGCTCGCCCGCATCGCGCGCATGTCGGGGCTGCGGATCATCATGGGCACCGGCTTTTATCTGGAGCACACCCATCCCGACTGGCTGAAGGCAATGGATGTCGACGAGGTGACGCAGTTCATCGTCGATGATGTCGGCGGTGGCGAAAATCAGCCGGACATCATGGCCGGCATCATCGGTGAGGTGGGCGTCAGCCGCCATTTTACCGCCGAAGAGGAAAATCGCTGCGCGCGTCGGCCAGGGCCTCGCGGATAACCGGGCTGCCGCTCTCCATCCATCTGCCCGGATGGGAGCGCCTGGCGCATCGTGTTCTCGACGTGGTGGAGGAAGAGGGGGCGGATCTGCGCCACACCGTGCTCTGCCACATGAACCCCAGCCACAATGATCTCGATTACCAGATGGCGCTCGCCAAACGCGGCGCGTTTCTGGAATATGACATGATCGGCATGGACTATTACTATGCCGATCAGGACGCCCAGTCCCCTTCCGACGAGGAAACGCCCGTGCCATCGCTGCCCTTGTCGACAAGGGATTTGGCGATCGCTTGCTGCTGTCGCAGGACGTGTTCCTGAAGATCATGCTGACGCGCTATGGCGGCTTCGGCTACGGCTACATCCTCAAGCATTTCCTGCCGCGGCTCAAACGCCACGGTGTCGATCAGGCAGCCATCGACCAGATGCTGATCACGAACCCCAAATCCGTCTTTTCCGCCGCGCTCTGAGCCGCGGCCATCTTCCAAGGAGTTTCCATGTCCAAGAAAAAAGTCCTGCTCGCCGGTGAATCCTGGATTTCCACCGCAACCCATATCAAGGGCTTCGACCAGTTTCCGACCGTCACCTATCATACCGGCGCCGACGAGCTGCTGAAGACCCTGAAGGACAGCCCCTTCGACGTCACCTTCATGCCGGCGCATGAGGCGCAGAAGGAATTTCCAAGCACGCTCGAAGGCCTGCAGGCCTATGACGCGATCGTGCTGTCCGATATCGGCGCCAACACGCTGCTTCTCCATCCCGATACCTGGATCCATTCGCGCCGGACGCCCAACCGTCTGAAACTGCTGCGTGAATATGTTGCCGAGGGCGGCGCGCTTCTGATGTTCGGCGGCTATTACTCCTTCCAGGGCATCAACGGCGGCGCGCGATTCCGCAACACCGCGGTCGAGGAAGTCCTGCCGGTGGCCTGCCTCCCGGTCGATGACCGCGTCGAGGTTCCGGAAGGTTTCACGCCGGTCGTCTCGGGTGATGCGTCGCATCCCATCCTGGCAGGCATTTCCGGCGAATTCCCCTACCTGCTCGGCTTCAACGAAGTCACGCTCAAGGAGGGTGCCAACCAGCTGATGACCGTATCGTCCGAATATGGCTCGCTGCCGCTGCTCGTCACCGGCACCTATGGCGAGGGCCGCACGCTGGTCTGGACCTCCGATGTCGGCCCCCACTGGCTGCCGCCGGAATTCATCGCATGGCCGGGTTACAAGACCCTGTTCGAACAGATGCTGTCCTGGGCAACGGACTGAGCGGACACCCCACCACCATGACCATCCACGTTGTCGGCAATGCCTGCGTTGACACAAGCTTTCGCCTGGAGCGGCTGCCGCAGCCGGGCGAGACGCACAACGCCCTTGCCGCCAGCGAGGGTATCGGCGGCAAGGGTGCAAACCAGGCCGTCGCTGCCGCCCGCACGGGTGCGAAGATGACATTCTGGGCGCCGGTCGGCAAGGATGCCGCCGGCGACTGGGTGGAAAGCCAGCTGGCAGACGAGATCGCCGATCTGCGCCTGTCACGCCCCAATCAGCCTTGCGACCGCTCGGTGATCCTGGTCGATCGTGGCGGAGAAAATGCCATCGTCACGGCTTCGGCCTGTGCCGAGGCCTTTGATCCGCTCGAGACAAGCGATCTTTCATCCGTCTGGCGGGCGGGCGATACGCTGCTGATGCAGGGCAACCTCCATCCGGACGTGACGGAGCAATGCCTGAAGGCGGCGCAGATGGCGGGTCTCTTCACCATCCTCAATCCGAGCCCGCTTCCCGCCTCGCCGCTTGATCTGTCCCTCGTCTCGCTGCTGATCGTCAATCGGCCGGAGGCGGAAGCCCTGACCGGTGCCACGGATATTACACAAGCAGCGGGACGGCTGCTTGCGAAGGGCGTTCAAACCGTCATCATCACGCTTGGCGCCGCGGGCGCGCTTGTCCAGCATGCGTCCGGTCACTTCTATATCACGGCGGAAAAACGAGATGCCGTCGACACAAGCGGCGCTGGCGATTGTTTTGCCGGCACGCTGGCCGGGCTTGCCGCGCAGGGTGTAACGCTTGCCGATGCAGCAAGGCTTGCGACACAGGCCGCCGCCATCTCGGTCGGCCGCGCCGGAACGCTGGCGTCATTTCCCACCCGGGCGGAATTGGCTGCCCTGACCAAGACATTGAAACCGAAAGATATGTGATCGCCATGAGCAACCCTATCGGACGACAGGACAAGGACACGCTGGTAACGCTTTTCGGGCGTGCCAAACCGGTGATCGGCGTTGTGCACCTGATGCCTCTGCCGGGCGCCCCCCGCTATGACGACGAGGGCGTTGAAGCGATCTACGAGCGCGGCCTCACGGATGCACGCGCCTACCTGTCGGGCGGCTGCGATGCCGTCATCATCGAAAACCATGGCGATGTGCCCTTTGCCAAGCCGGACGATATCGGCCATGAGACATCGACGCATATGGCCGTCGTCGCAGACCGCATCCGCCGCGAACTCGGACGCCCGATCGGCATCAACGTGCTTGCCAATGCGGCAATCCCCGCTCTTGCCATCGCCTCGGCCGCGTCTGCCTCCTTCATTCGCGTCAATCAGTGGGCCAATGCCTATGTCGCCAACGAAGGCTTCGTCGAGGGTGAAGCCGCGCGCGCCATGCGCTACCGCGCGCATTTGCGCGCCCGCGGCATCCGCATCTTCGCCGATGCCCATGTCAAGCATGGAGCCCATGCCATTGTGGCGGATCGGCCGGTCGAGGAACAGGTCAAGGATCTCGTCTTCTTCGACGCAGACGTCGTCATTGCCACCGGCCAGAGAACCGGCCATGCCGCAGATCTCGGCTATATCCAGATGATCAGGGACGCATCGTCCCTGCCGACATTGGTGGGCAGCGGTGTCACCCATGACAATGCCAATGACATTCTGTCGGTCGCCGATGGCGTGATCATTGCAAGCGCGCTGAAATATGATGGCGTCTGGTGGAATGCGGTGGAGCCGGACCGGGTCAAGCGCTTCATCGCAGGCCTTGGACGATGAGCATGAAAGCGGAAGTCAATGCCGCGCGGCTGCTGGCCTCGGTCGCGGAATTCGCAGCCATCGGCGCGACGCCGGCCGGTGGTGTGAACCGCCCCGCCCTCAGTATCGAAGACCGTGCGGCGCGCCGGCGCCTTGCCGAGCGTGCGCTTGCCCGCGGCTTCACCGTTTTTCAGGATGGCATTGCCAATCTGTTCATTCGCCGGGAAGGCCGGAACGCAGCCCTGCCGCCGCTCCTGATCGGCAGCCATCTCGACAGTCAGCCGACCGGAGGCCGTTTCGACGGTGCGCTCGGCACGCTCAGCGCCTTCGAGGTGCTGGAAGCGCTTGCCGATGCCGAGATCGAGACGGACCGTGCCGTCGAAGTCGTCGCCTTCACCAATGAGGAAGGCAGCCGCTATTCACCCGGCTGCATGGGATCGATGGCCTTTGCAGGTGCCGGCACGGCAGGTGACTGGGCCGCGACGCCCGCCACGGATGGCCTGCTTCTGGCGGACGAGCTGGCAGCGACCCTCGCAGCCCTGCCTGAAGCGACGGTTGGCCCGACAGGCCATCCCATTTCAGCCTTTGTCGAACTGCATATCGAGCAGGGCCCGGTTCTGGAACAGGAAGATGTGCCGATCGGCGTCGTCACGGCGGTGCAGGGCACGAAATGGTTTGAAATCGTCTTCTCCGGCACGGCTGCCCATGCGGGCACGACGCCATTCGAATTCCGCAAGGATCCGATGGGCGCTGCAGCCGCTGCGATTGCCAGCCTTCAGTCGACTGTCATGCCGGCCGATCCGGCGGCGCGGCTGACGGTCGGTCGCATCAGCGCCGAGCCGGGCTCCATCAACGTCATCCCGAGTTCCGTTTCCTTCACCGTCGACATCCGCCATCCGGACGCTGCAATCCTCGCCGAGATGGAGCAGCAGGTCAGAAGGCAATGCGATGAGGAGGGGCGCCGCTGGAATTGCGATGTCGCCATCAGCCAGCGCGTCGATATGGCACCTGGCCGCTTTTCATCCTCGATTGCAACAACGATCGAGGATGCCAGCAGATCGCTTGGCCTGAAGAGCCGCCGGATGGTTTCCGGCGCCTTTCACGATGCGCTATTCGTCAGCCGCGTGGCGCCGGCCGCCATGATCTTCGTTCCCTGCCGCGATGGCATCAGCCATAACGAGGCCGAGTTCGTCACCGACGCCCATATGATTTCGGGCGCAAGGGTGCTGCTGGCTGTCGTGGAGTCGATGTTGCAGCTCGGCTGAGGTCGTTCCGGCAAGCGGATGCGACAATGAGACCGCTCGGCGTCGGCGCTTTAGGAGCTGCCGACGCCCATTCAGCGCTTGACCGCCAGACGCCCGATCCGCTCTATTCCGATGGCTGACCCCGATGATGGCGGCAGAATAATCGTGGCGGAAATCCACTCGAAAACGCGCCGAGCACTGCCCGGAGAGACCGATCCGCGTCTCCCCATCCTGCAAGCTGGCCCGGATGCAGTTGAATGGGGGTTTCCAGAAAAGCAGAGATGGAAATGACCGATCTTCCCATTCACCTTGCCAGCGCCGACTATATGCGTCTTCTGCCTCTCGCCGCCGGGCTTGTCCGGCCGGAAGGCATCGCACTCACCTTGACGCTTGGTCGCGACGGCTCATGGGATACACGCAACGCTCTGATGGGTCGGGTCAACACCACCGAAGACTTTGATGGCGGCGAGAGCTCCATGGGGGCTCATCTTGTGCGAGTGGCGAAAGGCGACCGCTCGATGGTCGCGCTGCCGATCTTCGTGCTTCGTGGCTTCATCGAGCGTGATCTTTATGTCCGCAAGGGCGGACCGGTGAAGCATCCGGCCGATCTGGCCGACCGCCGTGTCGGGCTCTACAGCTGGGGCGCAAGCGGTGCGATCTGGTACCGACATGCGATGGAACGCATGGGGATTTCTCCCGATGCCGTACAATGGGTGGTGGGCGACGTGAACCAGCCGGGCGAAAGCAAGAAGGTCGCTTTTCCCGCGCATGTCGAAACGGCGCCCGAACCGATGTCGAAAATGCTCGCGGATGGCACGATCGATGCCCTGTGGAGCCCGCCCCTGCCGAATGGATTTGACGCCGCGTCAGGGCCGATTATCCGCCTTTTCTCCGACAGTCAGGCCGAAGAAGAAGCGGGCTTCCGTGCCACCGGGATCTTTCCTCCCATGCACCTCATCATCCTGCGCCGCGCGGTATGGGAGGCCAATCCCTGGATAGCGACGGCACTGACCCAGGCATTCGACGCCTCCGATGCCGCCTTCGATGCCGGCCAGCGTGGCTTTCCCGATGCCGCCCCATGGATGTATCAGGAGCGGACGCGCATAGGCACGATAATGGGGGCCCGGCCTTACGGCCACGGATTGGGGACGGCCAATCTGCATGCGGTGCGCGTCTTTGCCGAGACCGCCCATCGTTATGGCCTGATTGACCGCATGGTCGAGCCGCAGGAATATTTCGCCGACTATCTCGACAGTTCAGCCCGCTCATCATCCTGAAGGCGTGGTTTGATCAACTGCTCCACATCGCCCGGGTCCGGAATATGGCGAAACTCGATCCGGAGCGCCTCCGCCGGCATCCGGGCGAGAGCGCCTTCCGAGCCGGTCGCATAGACAATCACCGAGCGATCGGCCATCTGCCTGGCCAGATCAGCCGCATCTTCCTGAGCCAGGCGAATGTCGCGACAATGGGAGGCGAAACGCTCCAGTCCCGAACCAAGCACGGGCAGAAAAGGTGCAAAGCGGGCTATTCCGCCGATCCGGGCAAGCGGCGAGAGAGACGCGAGCGAACGACGCGTCTCCTCGGAGGGAATGAAGCGGATGGTGACGATCTCGGCCATCGGCATCAGTTCCTGCAGGCGTCGGCGCATGGTGAGGAAGGTCACGACGACATCCGCGGCCGCATGATGCTCGCAAAGTGAATGGTCACGCTCCAGTTCGCTGAGCGTCGCAGCCTCGACATCGGCATCCTGGCCGATCTGCGCTGCGATGCGTGCCGCGTAATCCTCGGTCGCGGCGCGAAACCCACCCACGACCAAAATGCGCGGCGTTCTTGTTCTGGTGGCAAGAAAGGCCAGTCTTGCCTGCATCATCAGTCCGAGATCTCTCAGCGAGATCCCGGCTTTGCGGGCCCGTTCCACCAGATGGTCGATCTCCGCATGCAGCGATATGCTGGCGGCGTTGGCCGCATCCTGTGCACGCGCACTGAAGGCGACAAATGTGCCGGCGCCGGCGCGCGCCTCGATGAGGCCGTCCTTCTTCAGGTCGCCATAGGCCTGATTGACGGTCATCGGCGCCACGCCCAGCTTGTCGGCCAGTTCTCGAACCGAAGGCAGCGCCTCACCGACCGAAAGTGCCCCGCTGGAGATCGCAAATTCGATCGTCCCGCGGATCTGGTGCCGGATCGGAATACCCGCGTTTCGATCGACGAAGATTTCCATCTCAGCTCCTCTGTTCTACTTCTCTATAACAGATTAATCTCGAAGGACTACAGGCTGCCGGCCCCGGCAGACGGAAGGGCAGATCATGCAGACCATCAGAATAGCAATCGCCGGTTATGGCAATGTCGGGCGCATGGTGGCGCAGATGATTGTCGAGCGCCGTGCAGAAGATCTGGCCGCCGGCCGTGACCTGCGGCTTGTCGCCCTGCTTGGACGACGCAACGGCCTCGTCTCCTCTGAAGGCCTCGAACCGGTTGCGCCGGCGGCATTGACCGGCCCAACCGGTCCGGCGGCGCTGGCTGCTGCCGCACCCGATGTGGTGATCGAGGCGGGCCCGAGCGACTATGCAAGCGGCGAGCCATCCGCCTCCTATATTCGCGCAGCATTTGGCCTGGGCAGCCACGTCGTGGTGGCGTCCAAGGCAGCGCTTGTCCGTGAGGGCATCGCGCTGCGGAATGAGGCCGCGGCCAAAGGGCTGCAACTGCGGATCAGCGCTGCCGCCGCGGCAGCGCTCCCCGTGCTGGACCTGCTCTGCGACAGTCATCGGGGTGCGGGCGTCTTTCGCATCGAGGGCATCCTCAACGCCACATGCAACGTCCTCCTGACGGCGATGGCGCGCGACGGTCAAAGCTTTGATCTGGCGCTTGCCGCCGCCCGCGCCGCAGGCGTTGCCGAGGCCGATCATCGCAATGACACCGGAGGCTTCGATGCTGCGGCGAAACTGCTGCTTCTGGCCAATTTCGGCCTTGGCCTGTCGCTGACGCTCGACCAAATCGGGCGGGAAGATCTGGCTGCCCTGACGCCTGCACATTTCGACCTGTGGCGTGCGCGCGGCGAGGTGCCGAAGCAGATCGCCCGGCTGGAGCTCACCGAAAGCGGCGTCCATGCCGATGTTTCGATCCGCGCCTTCCCGGCAGGCCATGCTTTCGCAGGTGTCGAAGGTGGCGCCAAAGCGGTGAGGATTACCAGCCGCGACATGGGCGAGGTCTTTTGCACAGGGCATGGAGAGGAACCGCGTGCCACGGCCGCTGCCCTGTTGAAGGATCTGCTGCGCATCTGTGCCTGACCCTCGTCAGGCGTAATGGCAGGCCGCCCAGTGACGCGGCTTGACCTCTCGCAGCGCCGGGCGGCTGGCGGCACATTCCCCCGTCGCCTTCCAGCAGCGCGTGCGGAAGGGACAGCCCGAGGGCGGGTTGCGCGGGCTCGGAAGATCTCCCTTCAGCACGATCCGCGGCCGTCCGCTTTGCCGCTCGGCATCCGGGATCGCCGAAAGCAGCGCCTCGCTATAGGGCATGAGCGGATCGGCATAGAGATCTTTCGCATCGGCCAATTCGACCAGCTGGCCGAGATACATGACGCCGACGCGGTCGGAGATATATTCGACGACGCCTAGATCATGGGCGACGAACAGATAGGAAAGGCCGAACTCGGCCTTCAGTTCGGACATCAGGTTCAGCACCTGGCTCTGCACCGAGACGTCGAGAGCCGATACCGGCTCGTCGGCGACCACCAGCTTTGGTCTCAGCGCGAGCGCGCGGGCAATCCCGATCCGCTGTCGCTGGCCACCGGAAAATTCATGCGGGTAACGCTCCAGATGCTCGCGCCGCAGGCCGACCCGTTCGGCGAGGGCTTCGACCCGCGCCACGCGCTCCTCGCGTGGCACACCGGCAATCACCAGCCCTTCCCCGATGATACGGCGCACTTTCATGCGCGGATCGAGACTGCCGAGTGGATCCTGAAAGATCATCTGGATGGCGCGGCGTTGCGCCAGCGCGGCCGCACCGCGGGTCGTCGCCATATCCTGGCCTTCAAACAGCACCTGTCCACCGGTCGGCTTTTCCAGTTGCATCAGCGTGCGGCCGAGCGAGCTCTTGCCGCAACCGGACTCACCCACGAGACCCAGCGTCTCTCCACGGCGAATGTCGAGCGTGATGCCATCGACTGCCCGGACAAACTCCGGCTTCCCGCCAAGCCCCCCTGACTTGACCCGATACCAAAGTTTCAGGTCGCGCATTTCGATCAGCGGATCGCCGCCGGCCTGTGGCGCAGAATTGTCATTCATCGGTCGAGGTCTCCTGAAGCCAGCAGGCAGAGAGGTGGCCGGATCCGGCCGCAAAGAGCGGCGGGCGGCGGCTGCAGCGCTCGCTTGCATGGCTGCAGCGCGGCGCGAAACGACAGCCCGGCGGAAGATCGAAGGGGCTAGGAACCGTGCCGGGAATGGCAAACAGCGGCTTGCCGCGCTCGGCCAGTCCGGGCATAGAGGCAAGCAGCGCGCGGGTGTAAGGGTGGCGCGGACGTGCCGTCACCTCCTCCATCGGCCCCTGCTCCATGACCTGGCCGGCATACATCACGACGACTTCGTCGCAGATCTCGCGTACCACGCCGAAATCATGGGTAATGAGCATGACGGTCGTATCGGTCAGGCCGCGGATCACATCGAGGATCTGCGCCTGTATGGTCACGTCCAGCGCGGTGGTCGGCTCGTCGAGAATGAGCAGATCCGGCTTGTTTGCCATGGCCATGGCGATGACCACGCGCTGGCGCATGCCGCCCGAGAGATTATGCGGATATTCATCGAAACGCCGATCCGGATCGGGGATGCCGACCTGGCGGAAAAGCTCCACTACCTCGCTTCGCAACGCAGCTTTTGAGAGCTTGCGGTGGGCAAGGATCTGTTCGCCCACCTGCCGCCCCACCCGATAGACCGGATTGAGTGCGGACATCGGATCCTGAAAGACAAGACAGAGATCGCGGCCGCGCAGGGCAAGAAATTCGCGATCGCCGAGAGCGCGCAGGTCCCGGCCGCGAAACAGGATCTCGCCGCGCTCGATGCGGCCGGGCGCTTCGAGCAACCGCAGGATCGACATCGCCGCTATGCTTTTGCCCGAGCCGCTCTCGCCCACCACGCCCAGCCGGCGCCGGGCGCCGAGCGTGAAGCTCACCCCGTCCACCGCACGCACCTGCCGGCCGGCGTATCGAAGACGGTGCAGAGATCGCGGACGTCCAGAACCGGCTCGGGTGAGATGGCGGAAGGGGCGGTATCATTCATCGTGGCTCTCTTGAAAATCTGGCGCGAACCGGGACGCGGCAAACGCCCGGCCTAAACCGGGCAGATCTGCGAGGCTGCGGCGAAATCCGCCCGCGGCGTCGGCTGGTGACGACGCCCGTCCTGCATGACGAGGGCCAGATCGCGCAACGCATCGAGATCGGCAAAGGGATCGCCATGCGTCACGATGATATCGGCAGGCCGGCCAACCAAAAGGCGCCCTGCCCGATCCGCGATGCGGATGGCATCGGCCGCTCCACCTGTCCCGGCGAAAAGCGCCTCCGCGGTCGTCATGCCGGCGCGGTTCATCATCTCGAGTTCCACCACCATCGAATCCGTCGGCGTATAGCGCCAGCCGGCATCCGTACCGGCGACATAGGTGACGCCGGCCGCGCGCATCTTTTCGAAATGCATCATGTTGGTGGCTGTGGACCGTTCCCAGCGATCGAGAAAGGCCTGCTGCTCCGCCGTCGGGTTTTCAATCCGTCGCACCATGTTCAGCAAGGTGCCATTGACCGCCAGCGTGCTCGTGACCGGAATGCCCGAGGCAGCAAGCCTGTCGGCCACCGCCGCGTCATAGTTCTGATTGCCCTTGCTGTCAGAAATGAAGGCACCGTGTTCGAGCTGGTCGACGCCGGCATCGATGGCGATCTCGATCGATGCTGCACAGAGGCAATGCACCGTGACCATGCGCTCGTTGCGATGCGCCTCATCGACGATCGCCGCCATTTCGGAGGCACTGTAGGACGGGCGCCATGAGGCGGAACCGAGCGTACCGCCGCCCGACCCCATGACCTTGATGAAATCCGCGCCTTCGCGGATCAGTTCGCGCACGCGTTTGCGCAGGTCGCCCTCGCCATCGGTCTCGCCGCCCATGTAGCGGCAATGTCCGCCGGTGATCGTCAACGGCCGGCCGCAGGCAACGACTTTCGCCCCCTTGGCATGGCCGAGCGCAAGCGCCTTCTTTGCGGCAAACGAGGTGGTGCCGAAGGCGCCGAGATCTCGCAGCGTGGTGATGCCGACGCCGAGCGCGCGTGCGGCATTGCCCATAGAGGTACCGATCATCACTTCGGGACCGACGACCATGGCCTCTTCGAGCGTCTTGCCATCACCGGGCAGGTTGAGATGGACATGCGTATCGATGAGACCAGGCAGGATCGTGCCGCCTGCAATCTCGATCACGTCGTCGCCGGGTGCCGGAGGGGGAGCATTCGAAGCGGTATAGATGCCGCTGATCACGCCGTTCGTCACAGCCGCGACCGGGGCATCGACAGGAGCGGCACCGGTTCCGTCGAAGAGCTTGGCCGCCTTGATAAGGGTCGTCATGAGATTTTCCTGTTCATCCTGATTGGGGCAGGCAACGGAATGCGCCTGCCCCGGCTGGGACCTCGAATTGAGCCCCCCACTGGAGCAAGGCTCAGTCGATCGTCACAGCGCCGAAATACTGGAAGCCGCCCCCGGCCCAGGTCAGGCCCTTCACCGACTTGTCCGTCATGGTGAGATCGATGTTCTGGCGGATCGGCAGTTCCAGCGCGTTCTCCATGATGATCTTCTGGATCTCGACATAGATCGGCTTGCGCTTTTCCGGATCGACCTCGGAACGCCCCTTGTCGAACAGTGCCGCCAGCTTGTCGTCGGAGAATTTCGACCAGTTGAAATACTGGTCCTTCAGGTACCAGAAGTGCATGGCATCGGGATCCACGCCGATATACTGCGACGGTGTCATCGTGGATTTGCCGGCCGTATTGGCCGCAAGCCATGCCGGAGAAGCCATCGCCTCCAGATCCGCCTTGAAGCCGAACTGGTTGAGATAACCCTGGATCGCCTGTGCCTGCGCCATGTACTGCGCCTTGGTCGAGATGGCGGTCAGATGCACGGTGAGCGGCTTGCCATCCTTCTCCCAGCCGTTGCTGCCCTTGGTATAGCCGGCCTCGGTGAGGAGTTTCGCCGCCTTGTCGAGATCATGCGGGTACATTTTCGCAAGTTCGGGATCGTAGCCGAGCATGCCTTCGGACAGCGGCGTGTAGCTTGGCGGGAAGACCCCGGCTTCGGCCAGCTGGATGACGTTCTTCTGGTCGATGATATGCAGGATGGCCTTGCGAACGCGAATATCGTTGGTCGGCTCAAGCTGTGTGTTGATCGGCGCGAAAATGCCCATGCCGCTGATCGGCACTTCATAGCTTGCATATTTGCCCGAGGCGCCGAGCGCCTTCCAGTAGAGGCCGGGAACCTGCTGCATGACCTGGCTCTGGCCGCTCTGGAACTGCTGGACGCGCGACTGCGGGTTGGTGACGATCTGGAAGGTCAGCTTGTCGATCGCCGCCGGGCCTCATGCTTCAGGGACGGCGCCATCCAGTGGTAATCGGGGTTTTTCACCAGAACCAGGCTCTGGTCCTGGGCGTAGCTCTGCATCTTGAACGGGCCTGTTCCGACGGGGTGAGCGCCGAGATCCGGTCCATATTGCTTGATGGCCGCCGGCGACTGCATGCCGAGATAGGCTTCGCCCATCTGCGCCAGAAGCGGTGCATAGGGCTCCGTGCAGGAGATCGTCACCTCATATTTGCCGGTCGCGCTGGCATTGAGGCAGGGGCCGAGCAACCCGCGGGAGATTTTCGACTGGGTGTTCTTGTCGGTAATATAAGCGAAATTCGCCACCACCGCGTCGGCATCGAAGGGCGTTCCATCGTGGAACTTCACGTCGTCGCGCAGCTCGAACGTATAGGTCTTGCCGTCCGGCGAGACCTTCCACGCTTTTGCCAGCAGTGGCTCGATCTTGAAATCCTTGTTCAGCCAGACAAGCGTGTCGAAAATATTGGCAAGCAGCGGGCCGACATTGCGGGCGCCGGTCGTGACAGGGTTCAGCGTATCGATCGTCTCGGCCCATCCGACTGTCAGGTCCTTGGCGCAGGCGGCGCCCGTGCCAAGCAGGGTGGCGGCCAGAAGCGCCGCGACGGTGCGGCCAGACCGGAATGCAGTAGGCCGGAATTTGGAGGTCATGCTCTTCTCCTCTGGGGTTGGCAGCTCTTTGCGGCTGCGGATTGGGTCACTGGATCGGGTCAGTCGCGAATGATCGGGTCGAGAACATCCCGCAATCCGTCGCCGATCATGTTGACCGAGACGACGAAGAGCGCGAGGAACAGACCGGGAAAGACGGTCATCCACCATGCAAGCGTCATGAACATCTGCCCGTCGTTGAGGATCGCGCCCCATTCGGCCTGCGGCGGCTGGACACCAAGCCCGATGAAGCCGAGCGCGGTGATCCAGAGCGCGGCGACCCCCAGCCATGTGGTGGTCATGACGATGACGCTCGAAAGCACATTCGGCAGGACATGCGCGAGAATGATGCGCAGCGGCCCGGCGCCGAGCGTGGTGGCGGCATCGATGAAGGGCAGCGCCCGCACCTCGACCGTGGCGCCCTCGACCAGCCGCACATAAATCGGAATGAGGATGATCGAGATGGCGATGACGCCATTGCCTATGCCTGGGCCAAGGATCGCCGTCACCGCCAGCGCCAGCAGGATGCCGGGAAAGGCCAGAAGCAGATCGACGAGGCGCATGATGACGAAGCCGGCGATGCCCTGAAAATATCCGGCAATCAGGCCAAGGGTCGTGCCGACCACAGCCCCCAGAACGACGACCGAGAGGCTGGCCAGCATGGTGACGCGCCCGCCCCACAGAACGCGGGCCAGAAGATCCCGTCCGAAAGCATCCGTACCCATGGGATGGGCAAGGCTCGGATGGGCGAAGGTTGCCATGGCATCCTGAAGGTTGGGATCTGCCGGCGAGAGGATCGGCGCAGCCAGGACCGCAAGAACCAGGAGCGCGAATATCGACGCGCCGATCACAAGGCCACGATGGCGGGTGAATTTTCGAAAGACTGGCGGGCGGATCCACGCCCGACGGAATGAACGGCCATCGCTCAGCGCCTCGCAATCCGTGGGTCGAGCAGCGGGTAGAGCAGATCGACGATGAAATTGATGATGGCGTAGATCGACGCGATGATCAGCACGATCGCCTGCACGGTGAGGTAATCCTTGGCCATGATCGCATCGACGAGAAGCCGCCCGAGCCCCGGCCGGGAGAAGACCGTCTCGACCACGACAGTGCCGGAGAGCAGGTTGCCGACCTGCAACCCGACCACCGTGAGGACCGGCAGCAGCGCATTGCGCAGAACGTGACGCAGGAAGACCTGCGCCGGGGTCAACCCCTTGGCGCGCGCCGTCACCACATGGGCATTGCCCTGCGCGCTCAAAAGCGAGGACCGCACGAAGCGTGCGTTAAAGCCGATTACGCCGAGCGCAAGCGTCACGGCCGGCAGCACCAGTCCGCTCAGCCCCTGGCCGGATACGACATCGAAGATCGGAAACGTTACGGCAAACAGGAGGATCAGAAGCATGCCGAGCCAGAAACTGGGCACCGACATGAGCGCCAGCGCCACCCCCATGCCCAGCGTATCGGGCAGGCGATTGCGCTTCAGCGCCGCCCATGATCCGAGCAGCAATCCGAAGGCGACGGACAGGACGAGTGCGGCCGCCGTCAGCTGGATCGTCGCCGGAAACGCATCGGCCACGAGTTCGATAACCGGACGCTGCTTGCTGTAGGAATAGCCGTAATTGCCCTGCAGCGCATGGCCGATCCAGGTGAGATACTGCACGAGCATCGACTGATCGAGACCAAGCTGGTGGCGCAGCCGATCAATGGTGGCCGCATCGGCAGCTGCGTGCCCATGATCGCCATGACCGGATCGCCCGGGATCAGCCGCAGCATCAGAAAGGCGATGATGGAAATGCCGAAAAGCAGCGCCAGAATGGAGAGCACGCGGCCAGCAAAGTATCGGAACACATGGCCTCCTTCACGGGTCAGGTCAGGGCTGGCATGGAGAATTTGGGCACGGTTTCACATGCGCGGCCAACGGCAGCGTATCGCGGATACCACTCCATCCGTTCTACATATATATAACAGTTGGAGAGAAATTTGCACAAAATTTCCCGCCCGTCCATAGCGTGTGCAAAATTTCATCAGCACAACACGGATCGTTTATCGAGGACGATCCCGAGCGCCGGTTCAGCCTCTCTCGCGACCGCCGGCAGCCATGCACCGCTCGCGGTGATCCCGGCGGATAAGACCGCCGGGCCGCGGCTTGCCGCCCGCCCAGGCGGTCCGGTCTACGGAGACCCCACCGCCGCCCTTACTTGCCACCATCGACGCTGATCACCTGGCCCGTGATCCAGTTGGCGAAATCAGACGCGAAGAACATCACCATGGCCGCGATATCCTCGGGCGCGCCCAATCGCTTCAAGGCGATGTTCTGCAAAAGCTTAGCCTGTCCCTCGGAGCCCATCGCCTCGTATTGCCTTTGCGTCGTCGGGTTCGAGAGCACGAAGCCGGGAGCGACATTGTTGACCGTGATGTTCCAGGGGCCGAGTTCGTGGGCGAGTTGTCGCGTCAGGCCTATCTGGCCGGCCTTGGCGCTGGCATAGGCCTGAATGCCGGTCAGGGAGATGCCAAGCCCGGCACCGCTGGAAATATTGATGATCCGGCCGGCGCTCCTTGCCTTCATGCCGGGTGCCACCGCCTGCGACATGAAGAAGGCACCCGAGAGGTTGACGTCGACGATGACCCGCCAATCCTCCTCTGAAATTTCCTCGATGGGCCGTCCGACCTGACCGCGGACACCACCTGCATTGTTGACGAGAATGTCGATGCTGCCGGCCTCAGCCTCGATCGCCGCAACCGTTGCCTGAACCGCCGCACGATCACCGACATCAAGGCGATGCACGCTGGCGCGGGCACCGCAGAGCGCCCGTGTCTCCGCCAGCCCCTCTTCGTTGACATCACAGAGATGGACGGTCGCGCCGCGCTCGGCAAAGCCGCAAGCAATCGCCCGCCCGAAACCGTGCGCGGCCCCGGTGACGACAGCCGTTTTCCCGGAGAAATCGATATTCATGCTGGCACTCCTGCGAGCTCGTCGAGATTTGCATTGTCGAGCGGGCGCCTGCCCTCCTCGATCTCATGGATCATCTCGACAAGGCGAGAGACCAGCGGCGTCGGCACGCCAAGTCTCCGGCCGGCCTCGGCAATCGGCAGGATCTGCGCATCGACTTCGGTCTTGCGCTTGCGCACCGCGAGGTCGCGCCAGATACCGGAATGGGATTTCGTCGAGCGCCGGTTATGGGCGACCATTTCGTCGAAGGAGCGCGCGACCTCATCCATGGATGTGCCCGGCGCGAATGCGGCAGGATTGAACCCGTCAAAGGCTTCCGGACGAATATCGGCGGCCTTGG
Organism: Shinella sp. UYSO24; assembly: GCA_902167985.1. Classification (GTDB taxonomy): domain Bacteria; phylum Pseudomonadota; class Alphaproteobacteria; order Rhizobiales; family Rhizobiaceae; genus Neorhizobium. The sequence goes on along the minus strand of CABHNZ010000010.1, from coordinate 147,311 downwards.
CGACCTGACCGACCTCCTGCGCAAGCCGTGTGAGCATCGGCCGATGGGCCTGATCGGCAAGAACATCGGCAATGCTGTCATTGGTGAGGGCCGTGGCGAACAGAAGCGTGCCGTAGATCAGCTTGCCCCAGAGATAGCCCCAGATATTGTCGGTGAGCACGGCCCTCTCCTCGAACTGCCGCATCATGGCGTGGATCGACAGGATGCGCTCCGTGGTTTCGCCATTGATCTCACCGACAACGACCGCCGCCCGGCCGCCGTAAAGAATGCGCCCGGCTCCAGATAGTCGGCACCGAAATTGACGAAACAACCGATCACCCGGTGCTGCCCGATAATGCCGCCGATCACCGTCTCGTTGAGACCGTTCTGGGCCGAGACAACATAACCGTCCTCTGCCAACAGCGGGGCAAGCGCATGCGTCGCCGCTTCGGTGTGATGCGCCTTGACGCAGAGAAAGACGCGCTCAAGCCCGCCCGGGACCTCTTCCGGCATCTCCTCCGGCAAAAAGGCCTTCGCCTTCACCGTCGTTTCGAAAATGGGGCCGGTGATCGTCAGCCCCCTGGCGTTGATCACATCGACATGCTCCTTCACATTGTCGACGAAGATGACCTCGTGCCCCGCGCGAATAAAGGCCGCGCCGAGCGTGCCGCCGATCGCGCCGGCGCCCCAGATGACGATCGGAGAACTCATGTCCACGGTCCTTCCATCAGCTCACGGGTCTCGGCAATCGCCACGTCCCAGATGGCCTGCATTTCGGCGTCATCCCGCTGGTAATAGCCGCCAAAATTGCCATCACCGATATGCTCTCTGACGGCATCCGGCCCCATGACGCGCATGCGGGCAAAATCGATCATCGGCTTCTGCTCTTTCGGCAGGGCCTCACCGGCAAGGCGCGTCCATTGAAAGTTTTCCATCCACGAGGCATGCGAGGCGACCGGATCGATTTCATGCACTTTCGCCAGCGTCTTCGGCGCGTTCCACCAGTTGTGGAACTTGACGGCCACCTGCGGATTGTCCGCCATCCACTCCGCCGCAAGGCTGCCGGCCGGCTGGTTGCCGCCGTGACCGTTGACGATGAGGATGCGGCCAAAGCCCTGGCGCTTGAGACCATCGAGAATATCGCGGATGATCGCCACATAGGTTTCCATCCGCAGACTGATCGTACCGGGATAGGCCATGAAATAGGGTGTGATGCCATAGGCGAGAACCGGAAAGACCGGAATGCCGAGCGGCTCGGCGGCCTCGGCTGCAACCCGCTCCGACAGGATGGAATCGACAGATAGCGAGAGCTGCGCATGCTGCTCGGTGCTGCCAAGCGGCAGGACCGCACGGTCGTCCGTCTTCAGATATTCCTCGATATGCTGCCAGTTACGCTCGGATATTTTCACCGGGTCTGCCTTTCAATGACAAGAAAAAGGGTGGTTTCGAAAGAAAACAGAAAGAGGGCCGTCCATCGGGCACAGGCTTCACTGGCGCTGGGACTGGCAAAGGCACTGGCGAGGCGCCCACGTGAAGGTTCTGAGCATTACCTCGCATCATCTTGCGCTCCGCCGCCATAACGCGATCAGGCCTGCTCAGCGGACGGTTCCGCAGCGTCATCGGCTTGCCGCAGGCGGAACCTCACGAAATCGGCGAGCATGCCGAGATGGCGGTCGAAATAGGCATCGTCCTTGTCCATGAAGCGCTCAAGGCTCAGGCCACGGATGGCGATCAGCAGGAATTCAAAGATCTCGGCAGCAGCGCCTGCAGCAGTCGCGCCGGACGTGAGCCGCTCGATACAGCCCAGCCATGGCTTGACGATATAGGCCATCGACTGCGCGCGGTGCTCGACGATACGGTCATGAAACGCGTCGTCGCTGCGTGTCCCGATGATGATTTCCCAGACCGCCCAGTAATCCGGCCGGCCGTAGATCTGCCAAAGGTGGTCGACAACGGTCCTGACGTCGGCGCCATGGACGGCATCGGCATCGTCGAGAGACTGAAGCCGCGCCTCGATGATGATCGACGACTGATCGAGGACCGCCAGCATCAGATCTTCCTTCGCCGCAAAATGGTGATGCAGCGCACCGGTCGTCACACCCGCCTGTCTGGCGATCGCCTGCGTTGTCGCCCGCCCGTAGCCCACCTGCCAGAGCAGATGAACCGCGGCCTGAACGAGTATGGATTGTGTTTCAGTGGTGCGCTCGATCTGTGAGCGCCGTGGCTTTTTCGACAAGGTCATTCTTCACCCCCCACATACATATTACTTAGTATGTTTTATGATGCAATGGCCCATCATGCCCGTCGTTTGAGCACTCTGGTCTGCGGCTGATGGAGGGATCTTCAGTACCGGCACAAGCCCCATAACCGAGGGTTATGGGGTCTGGCCAAAGAGTGCGTGGCGTATGGTCTCGCGTCCAAGCATGCTTGTTTCCAATCAAGGAGATGCAAGCATGGCCTACAGGGTGGGAGTGGATGTCGGCGGTTCGTTCACCGATTTCGCCGTCCTCGACGACGCGACCGGCGAGATTTCGACGCTGAAAGTCTTTTCACGCCCGGACGCTCCGGGCGCGAAATCATGACGGCGCTCGAGATACTGCAGGCTCGCGACGGACTGGACCCTGCCGAGATCTCCTATTTCACCCATGGCACCACGGTCGGCGTCAACACGGTCATCCAGCGCAACGGCCATGATATCGCGCTCTTCACCACCAGGAATTTCGAGGACGTCCTCGAAGTCGCGCGGTTGAAGATCCCGCAGATCCACAATCTCTATTCCGTCCGGCCCGCGCCGCTGATCTCGCGTGATCGCGTCTTCGGCATTGATGAGCGCATGCAGGCAACCGGGGATGTTCTTGTTGCGCCGCGCGAGGCCGATGTCGCGGCAGCACTCGAGGCAGCGCTTGCTGCCGGCTGCCGGGGCATCGTCCTCTCCTTCCTCCACTCTTACCGCAACCCGCAGAACGAGCTTGCCGTGAAGGCGATGATCGAAAAGCTGGCGCCGGGCCTGCCGGTCGTCTCCTCTGCCGAGACATGGCCGATCATCCGCGAATTCGAGCGCACCATCACCGCCGTCATCAGCGGTTACGTCCAGCCGCGCGTCGCCCATTATCTGGATCGCTTCGAAACCGTGCTGCGCGACAAGGGCGTCACCTGCCCGCTCCTGATCACCAAGACCAATGGCGGCGTCATGGGTATCGATCAGGCGCGCGCGAATGCGTGCAGATGATCCTGTCGGGCACGGCATCCGGCGTCATCGGCGCCGGCCATCTTGCCCGGGCCAGCGGCTTTGACCGGATCATGAGCCTCGATATCGGCGGCACGAGCGCCGATGTCGCCGTCATCATCGATGGCGAGGCGCAATATGGCGTCGGTGAACTGATCGGCGATTTCCAGATCCATGTCCCCTCGGTCTCCGTAAGCTCGGTCGGCAAGGGTGGCGGATCGATCGCCTGGCTCGATAAACTCGGCATGCTGCAGGTCGGGCCGGAAAGCGCCGGCTCCACGCCGGGGCCCGCCTGCTATGGCCGCGGCGGCACGAGGCCGACCATCACCGATGCCGTGGTCGCCTCCAACCTGATCGGCCATACGCCACTCGGATATGGCGCCGTGACCGTCGATCAGGCAGCCTCGCGCGCCGCCCTCGCCCCGATCGCCGCCGCGCTCGATATCAGCGTCGAGGCCCTCGCCGGCAACATCATCGATATCTCCATCTCGGGCATGTATGCCGAGGTGAGCGCGCTGGTCTCGCGCTTTGCGATCGACCCGCGCGAATTCCACCTCTTCGCCTTTGGTGGCGCGGGCGCCATGCTCGCCTGCTTCCTGGCGAAGGAACTCGACATGAAGGGCGTCGTCGTTCCCCCGACGCCGGGCGTCGTCTCGGCCCTTGGCGGCCTGATTGCCGACCTGAAGAACGATTTTATCCGCACCACCTATTGCGACGTGACGCAGGAGCAGATTGCCGCGCTTCTGCCGGTTCTCGATGAGCTGGAACAGGCCGGTGCCAGCTGGCTCGCAGCGCAGGGATATCCGGATACCGGCAAGGTTCGCCTGTCTGCCGACATGCGCTATCTCGGCCAATCCTTCGAAATCGAGACCCCAATCGAGGGCGCTTGGCTTCGCGCCGGCGATGCGGCCGCGATCGCCACCGCCTTTCACCGCGAACACGAGCGGCTCTATGGCCACGCTGACGAGAAGGCGGCCGTGCAGATGGTCAATCTTCGACTGGTCATCTCGGGCGCAACGCCGAAGCCTGCACTGGTCGAGATCGGCAAGGCAGATGGCCCGGCGCGGCCCCATCTCGTCATCGATGGCTGGTTTGCCGGCCGCTCGCTGCCGACCGCGATCTACCTGCGCAAGGACCTGGCTTTCGGACACAGGTTTACCGGACCCGCAATCATTGCCCAGGACGACACGACAACGGTCGTGCCGCCGGATTTCGACGTCGTCGTCGATCGCTTCGGCAATCTCGTCATCACCAAGTCGGAGGCCTGAACCATGGCTATCGATCGCCGCAACCTGAAGGTTCTCGCCAATTTCTGCTCGGCCGCAGCCGACGCCATGGCCTTCACCCTGATGCGGACTGCCCATTCCGCCTTCGTCAAGGAAACCGAGGATTTCTCCTGCCAGGTCGTGACGCGCGAAGGCCTTGCCTTTGCCAACCCCCGCCAGTTCGGCGCGCCGTGGTATAGCGGTATCGACTATGCGCCGCTGCTTGCCATGTTCGACGACTACAGGGATGGCGACATCTGCATCACCAACGACCCTTACAGCGGCTTCGTTGCGACCCATTCCCCCGACATCCATATCTGGAAGCCGGTCTCTTCGAAGGCCGGATCGCCTGCTTCGTCGTCGGCCATATCCACAATACCGATGTCGGCGGGGCGGTGCCCGCCTCGCTCTCCCGGTCGCTGAGCGAGATCGAGCAGGAAGGGTTTCGTATTCCGCCCGTCAAGCTCGTGCAGGACGGCCAGCTCAATGACTTCGTGCTGCAACTGATCCGCTCCAATGTGCGCCTGCCGGATCAGAACCTCGGCGACCTTCATGCCCAGATCGCCTCCGTCAATATCGGCGAGCGCAAGATGCAGGAAATCGTCCAGCGCTTCGGCTTCGACACATTCATCGAAGGTGTCGAACAGATCCTCGACTATGCCGAGGAACAGGTCCGCCAGATCCTGCGGAAGGTACCCGATGGCGACTATTTCTTTGCCGATTATGCCGACGAGGATTCCGTCGGCGGCAAGCCCTGCCGCATAGCACTGACGCTGAAAGTCCGTGGAGACGAGGTCATCCTGGACTATACGGGCAGCGACCCGCAGCTCGGCTCGTCACTCAACATGCCGACCGGCGGCCGTGAACGGCATCCGCTGGTCATGGTCGGCCTGACCTATGTGCTCTTCACCCTCGACAACAACCTGCTCCTCACGCCGGCACGCTCAGGCCCGCGCGCGCCGTGCTGCCGGAAGGTTCGGTCGTCAATTGCGACCGCCCGGCTGCCGTCGGCATGCGCTCGCTCACCTGCGCCATGACGCAGATCGTCACGCTCGGCGCCTTCGCGCTGGCGCTGCCGGACCAGATGCCGGCCGCCTCGCCCGGCGGCAATGCGATCATGAACGTCAAGACGACGGCCCGCAACGGCCGGCCGATCATGGCCTCGATCGGCCCTGTCGGCGGCGGCGGCGGCGGAGCGCCTTTCTGCGATGGAAGCGACGGTGCCGGCGGTGCGACGGGCTTTCTGCGCAACACGCCGATCGAGATCAGCGAGGCCGAAGTGCCCATCCGGTTCCTGCGCTACGGACTGGAGCCCGATACGGGTGCGCCCGGTCGCTATCGCGGCGGCCTATCCGCCATCATGGAATTTGAAATCTCCTCGCCGGAGACGGTCGTCACCGCGCGCAACCGCAACCGTTCCATCATGCCGGGCTGGGGCGTCAATGCGGCCGGCCCGGCACCGTCTCGCAATTCCACAGAACCCTGGCCGCGCCAACGAAGTGTCGCTCGGCAATACCGATGTCGTGTATTGCGGGCCCGGCGATATCATCCGGGTCATCGGGCCCGGCGCAGGCGGCTACGGCAATGCCTTCACACGGCGCCTGCCGCCGTCCTCGCCGATATCCGCAGCGGTGCCGTCACTCCGGCAACCGCCGAGCGCGACTATGGCGTCGTTATCCGCGATGGCGAGATCGATGAGGCCGCCACAAGCGCGCTGCGCGAAGGCCGCAGCGCCGAAGCGGCCCGGTCATCACCTACGGAACGGAACGCGACGCTTTCGAAGCCGTCTGGACGCCGGAACGCTACGACCTGCTCACGGCCTTCCTGGCAGAAGCGCCGGTCGGCTGGCGCTTCTTTCTCAAACACCGCATATTCGAAGCCGTCGACAATCTGGCCGATGACGGTCGCAGCGTCGGGGAACAGATGACGACGCTGTTCGGCGAGATGAAAGCCAGATACTCGCTTTGAGGCCCCATAGCTGCCGCCGGCAGCGATGATCACGTCGCTCTCACGTGACCGCGCAGGCTGTTGAGCAACGGCCGGTAGAAGCGCGAGACCGGCCGTGCCGAATTGGTCGAGATGGCGAAGTTCATCATCAGGGCCGGCACGAAGGGCAAGGCGATCAGGCCTTCGAACTGTCGCCAATCGACGATCCCGTCGACGAGAGCCACACCGAGGCCCTGCTGCACCAATGGGGCCGCGGCAATGGAAGAGGAAATCTGGATCGCAATATGGCGGGGCGCACCGGCTGCCTCGAAGGCCTCATCCATGGGAATGCCGACATCGGAGGCATCCGAACCGTAAGAGATCAGCGGGCGGCCGATGAGGTCGGCGGCTGTCACCACCTGCCTGTCTGCAAGCGGATCCGTCTTCAGCATGACGACGACGAGCCCGACACTCGAAAGGATCTCGCTCTTGACGGTGGGGGCCTGAATTGTCGAGAGGGTGAGCCCCAGATCGATATCGCCGATCAGCAATTGCTCAACGATTTCCCGTTTCGGCAGGGCGTGAAGCTGGACCTTGACGGTCGGATGGCTCTGCTGGAAGGCGGCAAGCGCCTTGGGCAGAACGGAGAATGTCACGGGCGGACTTGCGCCGATGCGCAGCAGCCCCACCTTGCGCTCGCCGATCGTGCGGGCCAGATCCTTCAGCACTTCGATTTCGCGAAAGACGCGATCGGCATCACCATAGAGCAGATGCGCTTCCGCCGTCGGCGTCAACCGCCCGCCGATGCGCTCGAACAGCCTGTAACCCAGCTGACTTTCGAGATGATGGAGGACCTTGCTTACGGCCGGTTGCGAGACCGCCAGTGCATTGGCGGCCGCCGTCAGCGACCCAAATCGCATGATGGCACGGAAGATCTCAAGCTGACGCGCATTCATCACATTCCGCCTTTCACCTCCTGCAGCGACCTTATAACCTCAGGTTAGGGCAGCGGCAACGTTTGCGATTGGAAGATCGCGGATGCGGGCGGCAGTCTCGCCCGACAGGATGGGATACCCGGCGGGCGAAAATTCCGATCGGCGGTTTTGACTTCAAGGGTTTTCCGGCAAAGGGCCAATAATGGAACTGCTACATTTCGAAAGCCGCGAATATAGCTGGAACGAAGGCGACTACGTCATCAGCACCGAACGGGCGAGGATCGACGTGCAGGAGCTCTGGCAACACTATGTCAGGGAAGCCTATTGGGCCGGCGATCTGGAGTTCGGCCGTTTCGACACCGGCATTCGCAGCTCCCTTCCCTTCGGCGTTTATGACGCCAGCGGCAACATTGCCGGTTTTGCCGCGTCGTGACCGATGGCGCCATGTTCGCCTATCTGCGCGATGTGCTGGTGCTTGAGGCGCATCGCGGACGAGGCCTCGGCAAGAGCCTCTCGGCGCATGCGCTCGGCCATCCGGATCTTGCCCATGTCAACTACTGGCTTCTGCGCACCAATGATGCCCACGGCGTCTATGCCAAATTCGGCTTCACCGCGCTGCCGGATGCCGACACGTTCATGGTTCGCCGTACGGCGCGGATCGCCTGGCCGGAGAACTGATGCGGCATGCCGCGCGGCAGCAAAAGATAGCAGCCGGAGTGCGCGCACCCTCACCGCTCAACGGCCTCGACGGGCCGCTAAGCGGACGCATTGAAGGCCGAGGTACCATCAGGAATCTCGGCCTTTACACTTGATCTATTGCCTCGAGCTCACGGCTCGTCGCCGAAGCCGACGATGCCCTTGATTTCCGTGAACTCGTGGAGGCCGAACTTGCCGTATTCGCGCCCGTTTCCGGACTGTTTGAAGCCGCCGAAAGGTGCCGCACCGTCCCAGGCCGAGTTGTTGAGACGCACGATGCCGGTTCTAAGCCGGCGCGCAAACGCCCGCGCTTCGGAGGCCTCCCCCTGAATATAGGAGGCGAGACCATAGGGCGTATCATTGGCGATCGCTGCGGCTTCGTCTTCGCTCTCGTAGCCGAGAATGGCAAGCACCGGGCCGAAAATCTCTTCCCTGGCGATGACCATGTCATTCGTCACCCGTGCGAAAACCGTCGGGCGAACATAATAGCCGGCATTGAGATGCGCTGGCCTGTCGGTTCCACCGGCCACCAGTTCGGCGCCCTCCTCTATGCCCTTGCGGATCAGGCCCTGGATCTTGTCGAACTGCATCTGACTGACGACGGGACCCAGATCGCTGGCAGGATCAGTGGGTGCGCCGACCTTGACCGCTTCGCTTGCCTGCCGGGCGACCGCGATCGCCTCATCCATCTTTTCCGAGGGGACAAGAAGCCGCGTCGGGGCATTGCAGGACTGGCCTGAATTGTTGAAGCACCGGGCAACGCCGGAACGGACGGCAGCCGCCAGATCGGCGCTGCGCAGCACGATGTTCGGCGACTTTCCACCAAGTTCCTGATGCACACGCTTGACGGTCGGCGCGGCCGCCTGCGCCACCGAGATGCCGGCGCGGGTCGAGCCGGTAAAGGACACCATGTCGATCTCGGGATGGCTTGCAAGCAGACTGCCGACCGTCGGCCCGTCACCATTCACCAGGTTGAAGACGCCTTTCGGCACGCCCGCCTCATGCAGAACCTCGGCAAACAGGATGGCGTTGACCGGCGCGATTTCGGAAGGCTTCAGCACCATCGTGCAGCCTGTTGCCAGCGCCGGCGCAACCTTGCAGGCGATCTGGTTGATCGGCCAGTTCCATGGCGTGATCATGCCCACCACGCCGATAGGCTCGTGGACGATGCGCGTCGTGCCCTGCATGTATTCGAAGGAGAAATCCCGCATGGCGCGGAGCGTCTGCTCGAAATGAATGGCGCCGATACCGGCCTGTTCGGCGCGGGCCATGCGCGCGGGGCACCCATTCGCGCGAATGCGTCGCCGATCTCGTCATTGCGGCGCTTCAGGATATCGAGAACACGCTGCAGAAGCTCCATGCGCTCAGTGAGGCTGGTCGCCGAAAAGGTGGCGAATGCCCGGCGGGCGGCCGCAATCGCCTTTTCCACATCGGCCGTCTCGCCCATGGCGATTTCGGCGAAAGCCTGCTCCGTCGAAGGATCGATCACCGGCAGACGCGCAGAGCCCGTCGGCTCTACCCATTCGCCGTCGATGTAGAATTTGAGATACTGTTCCATATGTTGTCTCCAGCCGCCTAGCTGCCGCAAAGAATGAAATCGGCAATCCGCTCGGCAATCATGATGGTCGGCAGATTGGTGTTTGCGCAGGGTATGGAAGGCATAAGCGAGGCATCGCAGACCCGCAAGCCATCAACACCATGGACACGTCCCGTCGGCGATGTCACGGCAAGCCGGTCATCGGCAGCACCCATGCGGCAGGTGCCGGACGGGTGCCATGTTCCGCCGACATGGCGCCGGACAAAATCCGTCATCGCCGCATCATCCGCCAAGAGATCCGTCATCGTCGTGCCGAGCGTGATTGCGGAGTGCACGAGCGCCGCCCGCAAGGGGCCTGCCATGTCGAGCATGCCCGACAGCGCCCCCCTCTGGAGCGCATTGCCGAGACCCGGCACGGCAACCTTTGCGACACGCGGCGAATAGCTGGAGGGAAAGACGACGCCGCGATGGCCGTCCATGAACGGATCGGACAGCGCCTCCGCCCCCATTCTCAGTGCCAGCTTCAGGCGGGTCAGGTCTCGCTCGTCGCTCAGCATTCGGAAATCGACATCCGGCTCCACCCGCGGATCGACCGATGTCAGGCGGACTTGCCCGCGCGAAAAGGATTTGTTGACCCAGAAGAACAGGCTGCCGAGCCGCAGACCGACCGAGTGCCAGCCGGACCGCGACAGGATGGCCGCATGCATGTCACCGCCGGGCGTGCCCTCAAGGCCGGAGGAAAATCGCCATATGGCCTGTTCATGATGCTCGGCCGGGTCGCGGACCCGCATATGCCGCGGCAAATAGGCCGCAACGGCAATCGACGGATGTTCCATCAGGTTGCCGCCCACACCATCGAGACCGACAATGACCTCGCGGCCAAGGCCCGTGAGTGCGTCGGCCGCGCCTATGCCGGAGCGCATCAGCAGTGCCGGCGAATGGATGGCACCGGCCGAGACGATCACCTCGGCCGCATGGATCGTCTCCGTCACGGCACCGGAGAGGATGGCGCCCGTGGCACGGCGACCATCGAAAAGGATCCGCTCCGCCACGCTCTCGGTGATGATGCGCAGGTTCGGCCGCCGGCGCACCTGCGGTGTCAGATAGGCAAGCGAAGTCGGCAGCCGCTCGCCTTCGTCACTGACTGCGACCGCGCCACGAAAGGCTCCGTCTTCCCAGGTCCCGTTCTGGTCCGCCCGGATCGGATGCCCTCGCCGGTCGAGCGTCTTCATGACGCGGTCGACGAAGGGTGAAATCTGCCCGTCGGAGATCCGACGGATCGTCAGGGGGCCGCTCGTCCCGTGCAAGGGCCCGGCGAAATCCCTGTCGGCCTCGATCTTCAGGAAATAGGGAAGGCAATCCTCCCAGTCCCAGCCCTGCGCTCCCAGCGCCTGCCACTCGGCATAATCGGCGGGCGCGCCACGGTTGGCCATCAGCGCGTTGATGGCAGAGCCACCGCCGAGCAGCCGCGCCTGCTCGTAGCGGCGCGAGGTGCGGGCGGCTGCGGCACCACTGCCATAGCCCATCAGGGCCGAGAGCCGCGGCCAGATATTGCGCGTGTCGAGATAGGCGCGGCCCGGATAGCGGCTTCGAACCGCATCGGGAATATCATCGGCGGAGATATTGCGCCCCGCCTCGACCAGCACGACCGTCCTCGAAGGATCAGCGGAAAGGCGCGCGGCCAGCACGCAGCCCGCCGATCCACCGCCAAGGATCAGGTGGTCGACGATCATAGGGCGCGGCCCTGGTTGTATTCGGTCTTGCGGGCGTGCATGGCCGCCAGGATCAGCAGGATGAAGGAAATCGACGTCATCAGCGAGCTGATCGAGGCAATCGTCGGATCGATTTCATCGCGCAGGGCGGTAAACATCCGCTTGGTCAGCGTCTGGTAGTCGCCACCGGAAATGAACAGCGAGACCACGGTTTCATCCATCGCCGAGATGAAGGCAAACAGCAGGCCCGAGATGACGCTCGGACGGATCTGCGGCAGGGTGACGATGAAAAAGGTACGCCAGCGGTTCATGCCAAGGCTTCGCGAGACCATTTCCTGTGTCGGATCGAACTTGCGCAGCCCGACAAGGACGGAGGTTACGACATAGGGCAATCCAAGCATGACATTGGCAAGGATCAACCCCGTCATCGATGCGAGAAGCCCGACCTGCGCATAGACGAGAAACACCCCGACGGCGGTGATGACAATCGGCACGATCAGCGGCAGAAGCAGGACCGCCTGCAGGCTGCGCACCAGCCGCGATTGTGTGAGGTTCAGGCCATAGGCGGCAGCGGTGCCGAGGATCGTCGCGAGGATGGCACTCGAGACCGCAACGATCAGGCTGACGCGCGTCGCCTGCATCCAGGCAGCACTGCCGAAATAGGCCTCATACCAGCGAAGCGACCAGGATGGCGGCGGGAAGGTGAGAAAACGCGCCGAAAAGGACATGGGCAGGACGATCAGCACCGGAATGATCAGCCAGGCCAGGATCAGCGCAACGACGATGCGCAGAAGGATCTTCGGCAGGTTCATGCGTCACCTCGTTCCCATGATGCGTTCGAACGGGATGACCAGGCTTGCAAGTCGGAAGACGAGAAAGACGCAAAGCATCAGGACGACGCTGATCGATGACGCCGACCCCCATTCGTTATAGACCTCGATATTGCGTGATACGAGCATGGAGACCATGTAGGTCCGCCCGCCGCCGAGAAGCTCGGGCGTGATGTAGAAGCCAAGCGTCAGGACGAAGACGAGCACGATGCCGGCGATCATGCCCGGCAGCGACAGCGGCAGGAAGACGCGCCAGAAGACGTGGAAGGGCGAGCCGCCGAGGCTGGAGCCGGCCATCGTCAGTTCGGCGGGAATTTTCTTCATGGTCGCGTAGAGCGGCAGGACCATGAAGGGCAGCAGGATATGGATGGTGGCCAGCACCGTGCCGAACTCGTTGTTGACGAGCTTCAGGGGCGCATCGGTAAGCCCGGAGGCCGTGAGCGCCGAATTGACGATGCCGTTGCGCTGGAGAAGGATCAGCCAGGCATAGGCGCGCACGAGAACCGACGTCCAGAAGGGCAGAAGAACCATCGCCAGAACGAGAACGCTCCAGCGCTGTGGCAGGCCCGCCGCCACATAGGCGACGGGATAGCCGAGAAGAACGGTCATCACGGTGACGACAGCGGCGATGCGAAATGTCCCCAGAAAGGTCATCCAGTAGACCGGATCGGTCAGGAACCGCTGGTAGTTGACGAGCGTGAACCCGCCATCCTGCCGGATCGACTGCCATGCCAGCCACAGGAGCGGCAGGACAAGGAGAACGACCACGACGGTGAGGGCCGGCGCCAGCAGGAGCAGCATGAGCCGTTGCTCACGCCGCTCCTGCAGCTCCGCCGCATTTCGCTTCGACTGTATCATCGATAATGCTCCCGCAGGCATGACTTACTGCTGGATGAACTGGGCCCAGCGCTTCTGTGCATCCTCGCCGGCGGGCGAGCTCCACCACTTGTCGGAGATCAGAACCTGGCGGGCGGCATTGTCCGGCGAACTCGGCATTTCGGCCGCGCGCTGGGCAGAGATCTTGCCGGTCTTGTAGGCTTCCGGATTACCCGGACCGTAATCGATATAGGCCGGGAAATTCGCCTGGATATCAGGGGTCAGCGCGGCGTTGACGAATTTGACCGCCGTACCGAGGTTCGGTGCGCCTTTCAGGATGCAGAGCGACGTATACTGGAGGAAGCCCTGATTGAAGGAATAGCCGACAGGTGCGCCGTCCTTGACGACAGCTGCGACACGGCCGTTCCAGGCCATTTCCATATCCGCCTCGCCATCGGCCAGCAACTGCGCCGACTGGGCGCCCGACGTCCACCAGACCGTTACATAGGGCTTGATCTGCTCAAGCTTCTTGAAGGCGCGATCGACATCCAGCGGATAGAGCTTGTCGGCCGGAACGCCATCCGCAAGCAGGGCCGCCTCAAGCGTCGCCAGAGGGTGGTTGCGCAGGGCGCGCGTTCCCGGAAACTTCTTCACGTCCCAGAAATCCGCCCAGGTCTTGGGGGGATTGGCACCGAACTTGTCCTTGTTGTAGGCCAGCACGCTCGAATAGAATTCATAGGCCACCGAATAGGGGCTCTTGTATTCGGCCGGCATCTTGTCGGCATTCGGGATCTTGGAGAAATCGAGCTTTTCGATCATCCCCTGTTCGCCGCCGCGGATACAATCCTTCGGCGGCGTGTCGACGACGTCCCAAAGGATCTTGCCGGAGGCCGACTGCGTCTTGATCACCGGCCAGGCGTCGGGTGCGCTGTCCTGATTGACGGTGATCCCGAGCAGTTTGGAGACCGGATCGAGAATGGCCTTGGTCTGGGCCTCCTGATAGGCGCCGCCCTGCGACACGAAGGTCAGCTGCTCGGCCGAGGCCATGTTTGCCGAGAAAAACGCGGCGGATGCGGAAAGCACGATCATTGAAATGCGGTATTTCATTCGTTGTTCTCCTCTTTGACGACGGGGCCTTGTCGCCCCTGTTGGCATGCAGATGTCGGGTCTTACCGCCCGATTGCATCCAGGAACTGGTACCAGCCGGCGACAAGCCGGACGGCTGGTTCCCTGATGGGATAAAAGGGTACGGGCTTGAGCGCCTCGGTGGTGAGAAGCCCCAGATCGGGCTTTTCGCCTGCAATCAGCGCGGCGACGTGACGGCCCATATTGGAGGCCATGGCCACGCCCGTGCCGTTATAGCCGACGGCATAGACGACCCGGTCGTCCAGCCGCCCGAGATGCGGAATACTGTCCATCGTCATGGCGACGAGGCCGGACCACCTATGGGTGATCGCGACCGATGCCAGTTCCGGAAACTGGCGAACCATGGCCTTGTGGAGCGCGGCAAAGGCGCTTTCGGAATCCGTTTTGCCGAACGCTCCGCGACCGCCATACATGAGCCGATCACCTGCCTTGCGGAACCAGCGCATCATTCGGCGGGTCTCGGTATAGCTTCGCCCCTTCGACAGAAGTGCCGCGCCTGCCGTGCCGGCAAGCGGCTCGGTGGCGATCATGGCCGAACGAAAGGGAATGATCGACGTTCGGACCGCAGCCGTGGCCGGCGTCAGGTCGGAATAGGAATTGGTCGCGATCACCACTTGCCGGGCCGAAACCACGCCATGCGGCGTCTCAAGGAGAATACCCGAACCATCCCGCCGAAGCGCAACGACGGGCGTGTTCTCATGGATGGCAATGCCGGCCGCACGAAGGCCCGACGCCATGCCGAGGACGAAATTCAACGGATGAATGACGCCACCATGGGTATTGAGCATGCCGCCGACGAAGTCACGGGAGCCTGTCTCGACCGCCATCTCTTCCGGTGACAGGATGGAGCAGGCGTGATCGCCCAGCGAGCCGCGCAGCCACGCCACTTCCTTCTTCAGGCAATCGAGCGAGACGCCGTTATGAGCGCAGCGCAGCGACCCTGAGGGGCGATAATCTGCTGCCTGAATGCTGTAATCCTCGACCAGTTCGCCGACGTGATCGATGGCCTCTATGCCGAGATCATGCATGCGTCTTGCCGTATCGATCCCGTGACGGGCCGCGATATCGGCGAATGACAGCCGGAATTTGCCCGATACGACACCGCCATTGCGGCCGCTTGCGCCCCAGCCGATCCGGCTTGCCTCAAGCACGACCGGATTGAGCCCACGGCGGGCGAGATAGCGCGCCGTGGACAGACCCGTATAGCCGCCGCCGATGATCGCGACATCATATTGGCAATCACCCGACAGCCGGTCGAAGACCGGACGGCTTGCCGTCGTCTCCTGCCAAAGCGAGAGGATGTCGGGGAGAGGCGGATAAGCGCTCATCGGTCGGTTCGCTCTCTTGCTGTCAGGCTGCCACAGCCGTGCCGGTACCGGCGGCCAGTGCCGCATCCACCGCATCGGCCAGCTGCTTCAGCGACGAGAAGTGGAAATCCGGCTTGGTGACGACCTTCGGAACCGGCGTGCCGCCGAAACCTTCCTGGCCCTGGCGACGCTCGATCCAGCAGGTCGTGTAGCCGAGTTCACGGGCCACGCCGATGTCGTGATGCTGGCTCTGCGCCACATGCAGGATTTCGGACTGCTTGAAGCCAAAGGCGGACTGGCGCCCCTTGTTGAAGGCGAAGAACTGCGGATTGGGCTTGGCGCAGCCGGCTTCGTCGCAGGTGACGCTGTCGTGGAACGGGTTGCCGAGCGTATCGGAATAGGCAGAGAAGGCCGTGCGGTCGGCATTCGTCATGGCAACGAGGCGGAAATTCTTGCGCAGCCGGGCCAGAGCTTCGACCGAGTCGACGAAAGCCGGCCAGCGCAGAACCGCAAGCTGAAAGGCTTCAGCCGTCGCGTCGTCATTCTTGAAGCCGAGTTCGTTGGCCAGCGAAAGATAGACATCCTTCATCGCGAAGGAAGAGCGGCCATAGAACTTGTCGCGGCCGCGCTTGTAGGGCTCGAAAATCTCGTCGTCGCTCGCCTTGGCCGCCTTGTCGCCGCCGAGCGCACGCACGGCATTGAGCACGCCCGTCTCGAAATCAATCAAAGTGCCGACCACGTCGAAGGTCATGACCTTGAATTGTGTCAGTTGCATAGTCTTCGTCCTTGTTGAGTGTATCGAATGGGATGGTTCAGTCCGCCTCGGGAACGATCACCGTGTCTTCCGGGTGAAGTGCGAGTGCGATGGTTTCGCCCGGCGCCTTGAGAAGCGCACGGCCGGCATGATTGCTCGCAAGACGGAAGCTGAGATCGCCCCCGCTATCGAGCCGGACGAACACACGGATGCTTTCGCCCTGGTAAAGCGTGTCGGTGACGGTACCGGCCAGCCTGTTGCAGCCTTCGGCCTGGCTTCCCTCGGCGACAAAGAGCTTTTCGGCATGGACGACGAGGTGCAGGCTCCCCGCATCCGGCACGCGATGCGCCATCTTCAGCACCTGATCGCCGAGCAGGACATCCGTATCGTTCTGGCGGCGCACCGGGAGCAAGGTCGCCTCGCCGATGAACCGGGCGACGAAGGCATTGGCAGGATGGTCGTGCAGGCGCTCCGGCGTATCGACCTGCACCAGCCGACCCTTGTGCATGATCGCCACCCGATCGCTCATCGTCAGCGCTTCGCGCTGATCATGCGTGACATAGACGATCGTGGCGCCGAGACGATGGTGAAGGCGCTTCAACTCGATCTGCATCGTCTCGCGCAGCTGCTTGTCGAGCGCCGAGAGAGGCTCGTCCATGAGGATGAGGCCCGGCTCGAAGATCATCGCGCGGGCCAGTGCCACGCGCTGTCGCTGGCCACCGGACAATTCATGAATGCGCCGGTTCTCGTAGCCCGACAGCTCGACCATATCGAGAGCCGCCTTCAGCTTGTCCGGCCATGTCGACTTCGGCAGGCGGCGGGCGCGCAGCGGAAACGTGATGTTCTCGCCCACGCTCATATGCGGAAACAGCGCATAGCTCTGGAAGACGATGCCGATGTCGCGCTTGTGTGGTGGCTCAAATGTAATATCGCGATCGCCAAGCCAGATCGAGCCGGATGTCGGCTGCACAAAGCCGCCGAGAAGACCGAGCAATGTCGTCTTGCCTGAGCCGGACGGACCGAGGATCGACACGAACTCGCCCGGAGCGACATCCAGACTGACATTATCGAGGGCACGGAAAATTCCGTAGCTCTTGACGGCGTCCTTGATCGAAACGCCCACACGATCTCTATTCAGCTGCTCAATCATATGATTCCACTAGAAAATTCCGGCATCCCCGGCGAAAACCGAGGCTGCGACAACTCGTGTCTATAGAACGAAGAGCAGATTTGAAGCCCGCCGCGCAAAGCAACGGCACGATGCCAATCCGTCACGTTCCCCTGATTGATCGGAGGGTCTGGCGCCCTCGTTGGCCATCAAGAGACCAAACAAGACCGGGATGCGCAATTGAAAAAAAGTCCAAGAGATGTTACATAATGTAATGACATTCCTGCGCCGCTCCCTGCCTTCGATGAATGGCCTTTTCACCTTCGAGGCTGCCGCCCGCTGCGGCAGCTTTTCCCGCGCATCCGATGAGCTCAACGTGACCCCGGCGGCGGTGAGCCGCATGGTCTCGCGTCTTGAGGAACATCTTGGAACGATACTGTTTCTTCGCCAGCCGGGCGGGGTGGCGCTGACGGAAACGGGGCAGCTTCTCTTCGATGCGATCGCCCGCGGCTTTGCCGGCATAGAGGGCGCCATCAGGGCGATCGAGGATCGCCGCACCGGCATGGAAACCGTCTCGCTCTCAGTCTCCACCAGCTTCACAACCCATTGGATGATGCCGAAGATGGCGCGGTTCAAGAAACAGTTTCCGGGCGTCGACCTGCGTTTCCAGCTGGTGATGGGGGCCTTGTCCGGCCCGGTGAACGACGTCGATCTTGGCATGCGCTTCGTCGATGGCGCCGACGAGCGCCATGAGGCGGCATTCGTCATGCCGGAAATTCTGCTGCCGATCTGCAGTCCCGGCTATCTGGAGGGCCATGCCGGTGCGGACAAGGGGGCTATCGATCGCGTGCCCGACACGATGATCAACCTGAGTGATGCGCAGCCGAACTGGTCGGAACTGTTCACCCCGGCCAATGGCGGCGATGCGCAGAATTCGATGCTGTTTTCCGACTACGCCATCGTCGTGCAGGCGGCGCTGCTTGGCCAGGGCGTTGCCCTCGGCTGGCTGAACGTCGTCGGCCACTGGCTTGCGACCGGCACACTCGTCCCGGCCCGCGAGCAGCTGATGGTCACGGGCGGCTTTGCCATCTTGTGCGGCTGCGCGACAAGCCGCGGCGGCCGATCGTCTCCCAGGTGCGCGACTGGATGATCGCCGAGCTTCAGGCCGATGTGACCGCGATCGGCACGCTCTATCCCTCGCTCGATCTCGATATCTCGCGCCCGGGCACGCCCCCCGCCAAGCCGAGACCATAAAGCCTGCCTCAACGCAAAAGGGCCGTAGCAATGCTCCGGCCCTTATCTTCGGTTTTCAGCCTGTCGCGCCTCATGCCCGCCTTGTGGGGCCCGCCATCAGATACCGGCGGTTGGCCACCAGAATGACGAGGATCACGAAGAGAACGAGGAAGACGGGGCCGCCGACGAAAACGCCGAGCTGCGCCACGTCCAGAAGCGGCGATGAAGCGCCCCCGGCACGCAGTTCGGAAACCCGCTCCTGCGTGATGTGGAGGCCGCTATCGCCGAAGGTGGCCAGAACATAGTTGGTCAGCTGCGCAACCTCACCATCGTTCAGAACGGCCTTGAATGCCGGCATGGCCTGACCGCTATGCGGAACAAGTCCATCCATCACGGCCATAGCGACATTGTCTGCCGTCGGACGATGCACGAGGGCGGCATTGTCGAACAGCGCCGGCAGGCCGTTTCTGCCCTCGCCGCTGACCTGATGGCAGGTGGCGCAGTGATCGCTGTAGAGCGTCGCACCTTCGGAGGCACTGCCGGTCATCAGGCGAATCGGTAAGAACCGGCGCCGTCGTGACGGGCTTGCCCGGGGCAGCGTTCATCGACTGGGCGGCAACACCATGGATATAGGTGGCAATCGCCTTCACATCCTTGGCGTCGAGCTTGCTGAAGCTCTTGTCGATCGCCTCCAGCATCGGGCCACCGGCCTGCGAACCGGTCGGCGAGCGACCGGTGGAGAGATAGGCCGCGATGTCATCGACAGACCACTTGCCGATACCAGCCACTGCGTCGGAGGTGATATTGGGCGCAAACCAGGTGCCGAGCGATGCACCGCCAAGTGCCTTGCCGCCCTCTTCCGCCATCAGGAAGTTGCGCGGCGTGTGGCAGGTCGAGCAGTGGGCAAGCCCTTCCGCCAGATAGGCGCCACGGTTCCACTGCGCCGACTTGGACGGATCGGCCGCAAACGGCTTGTCGTGGGCGAAGATCAGGTTCCAGCCCATCATCGACAGGCGGATGTTGAACGGGAACGGCAGGCTCGTGCGCGGCCCCACCTCATCCACGGGTTCAACCCCATGCATGAAATAGGCGTAGAGCGCCTTGATATCGTCGTCGCTGACGCTCGAATAGGCGGTATAGGGCATGGCCGGATAGAGATTGGCCCCATCCTTGCGCACGCCATGGCGAACCGCGCGGTCGAAATCCTCAAGCGAGTAATTGCCGATACCGAACTGCTTCGATGGCGTGATGTTGGTGCTGAAGATCTGGCCGAGCGGCGAGGCAAGTGCCAGGCCGCCGGCGAATGGCCGGCCATTCTCGGTGGTGTGGCAGGCGCCGCAGTCCCCGGCGATGGCAAGATATTTGCCTTTGGCGACAAGCGCCGGATCGGCAGCATCCTGCGCAAGCGCAGATCCGGCAAACAGCGACAGGCCGGCAAAGATGAGGGAAGCGAGCGATTTTGTGAGTGTCATCGATCCGCTCCTCAAATCTTGCCAAGGATCGCATCGGCGGTGCGCAGGCTGAGCGCGCTTGCCGTCAACGTCGAATTGGCCGTGGCAACCGTCGGCATCACGCCGGTGGAAGCCATGTAGAGGTTGGAGAAATCCCAGGCCCGGCCGACATGATCGGTGACGGAGGTCTTCGGATCCGTGCCCATGGCAAGCGTGCCGGTGATATGCTGGTTGTTGCTGTAGGAACCGGGCGCCGAATACCGCACGTCGGTGGCGCCGAGCATCGAAGCCATTTCCGCATAGACCGCAAGCGAAGCCTGCATGCCGCGCTCGACATAATCGTCGAAGGAATAGGAGAAGGACGGGACCGGCAGGCCGAGCGCGTCTTTCTTGGTCTTGCTCAGCATCACGCGGTTGTTCGGATCCGGCAGCTGTTCCAGCACGTTCTTGATGCTGAGTTCATGCGAGGCGCGGTAGCGGATCGCATCGTCGAGCGCCTTGCCGGTCAGGCCTTCCTTGATCGCGGCCGCCGTGACGGAGGCAACGCGCGAGGAGTTGGACAGGTCGATACGGAATGCCGCATGTTCGGAGCGGAAGGCACCATCGCGCAACTGCTGGATGGAGGACGGGCTCATCGGCCCGCGTCCCGGCCAGATCGGCTCATCGACATAGAAGGTCGCCGAGTTGGACGGATGGTCCATCAGATGGCGGCCAAGCTGGTCGTTATTGTTGCCAAGACCGTTGGGGAACATGTCATCTGCCGACATGAACAGGATTTTCGGTGTCTCGATGGCGTTGGCGGCCAGGACGAAGGTTTCCGCCTCGACCCGATGGGACACCTTGTTCCAGTCGTAGTAGTGAAGCGCGACGATCTTGCCCTTCTTGTCATGCTCCAGCTTGTAGACGACGGCCTTCGTCACCAGCTGGCGCCGGCGGCCTCGGCGGCCTTGGCAGCAAGACCTCCGTGATACTGGGCATCGATCGGACAGATCGGCATGCAGTTATTGTTGCCGCAGCATTGCGGACGGCCGTCATAGGGAAGGCTGTTGCGGCCGGTCGTGTTGGTCAGCACCTCGTATTTCGGTGCAAGCCGCTCGGTGACGCGCTCTTCGAGATAGGATTTCACCACGCCCGGCATCGGGAAAGGCTTGCTGCGCGGCGAATACTTGGCCATCTCTTCCGGCCCCGAGACGCCCCAGAGAATTTCGGCCTCGTGGTAATAAGGCTCAAGGTCATCATAGGAAATCGGCCAGTCGCGACCGACGCCATAGGCCGACTTGATCCGGAAATCATTCGGCACGAGACGCCAGGCCTGGGCTGCCCAGTGCCAGCTCGTGCCGCCGACGACACGGATATATTCCGGCTTGTAGGGCTTGGGACCGGTCTGCTCCAGATAGCCATTGTCCTGCGGCTGATAATCCGGGAACGGCGCAAATTCCGAATTGGGATAGGGTGACATGAAATCGCCCTTGCGAGGCGAGCGGCGGAAATTCGACACGATCTCGTCGCGCTCGATATTGGGGCCGGCCTCGAGCATCAGGACCTCGCGCCCTGCAAGCGCCAGCTTGCGTGCCAGCAACGATCCGACGACCCCGGAACCGACTACGACCACGTCCGTGGAAATAACGTCTGCCATGGATAGAAACTTTCAAATACGGATGGGAAAATCAGACGGGCTTTGCAGCCCAGGTACCGTAGGAGCCGAAGGAATAGCTCGGGGGCCTCAGAACATCCGCGACATTCTGGTTGGCAAGCGCTTCGGTATAGGTGACGCAGATCGCGTCGGCACCGTTGCCGACCACGCCGAGGTACCAGCCGCTCAAAATGGCCTGAGGCAGGCCGGCAATGGACTTGGCCGAGGCATCGGCAGAAAGCTGTGCGGCAAGGCCGGAGGCTGTCGAATGATTGTCTGAAATGAATTTGGCGAGCGTTGAGATTTTCGTCGGAAACTCGGCGTCCGTCTTCGTGAAGGCTGCCCAAAGCGCCTGGGCAAAAGCGGTCGAAAGGCCCGAACGGCCCGTCAGGAATTGCGAGACGGTGGTGAAGTCGGCGATCGAACCGGCTTGCTGGGCAAAGGCTTGGGAGGAGAAAGGCAGAATTGAGACCGCGGCAAGTGCTGTCGCGCCCTGGAGCATTCGGCGACGACCGAGATTGACGGCCGCAAGCGATTTCTGGTGGGGCATTGGTAGACCTATTAGCAGTTGGTCCAATCGCTATAGACCCGCACAGGCGCGATAAATAGTATTATTCAACGATAAATCAGCGCGCGACACTCTGTCGCGCATGGCTCATATGCCCTTGGTTTTCCGGCTATTTCATGAGTTTTCCGGTAGGGTTATCGCGCAATAATAGTACATTTGGAAATCGTTCCGAAATTTGGCCATTCCTGCACAAAATTACCAACCAAGGGTTTCATCCCCCAACCATGTGCTGGTCTGAAACACAGCGACGGCGCCCCTGCGTTTTTCCACAGAGCCGCCGCCGAATGTCCATCGTCGCGACCGGAGCCGTCGCTTTACACCACCACCACCCAAGTGGTTCGGTTGGCGGGAGGGTCTGCGTCAGGCAGGCATAGCCCCTGCCTGATCCTTCAGAGGCCGGTCCGGCCGCATCCATATTGTCGTCACGGCGCCGAGCAACAAGAGCAGGATCGAGCAGATGAACGGGGTGGAGAGGTTGCCGGTCAGATCCGCGATATAGCCGAAGGCGAGCGGCGCGATGATGGAGGAAACCGCCGATCCCGTGTTCAGGATGCCGCCGGCAGAGCCGGCCCAGCTTGGGGCAATTTCGGTGCAGACGGCCCAGAGCGGCGAAACGGATGCACGGGTGAAGAAGAAGGCGAGTGCCAGCGCGATGGCAGCCGAGTTCAAGTCATTGAGAAACAGCACCGGCGCAACGGTTGCAGCCGCCAGCACCATTGTCACGCTGACCAGACCTGCGCGGGCAAGACGGATATTCCCTGTCCATCGCAGGATGGCATCGCTGCTCCAGCCGCCGAAGATGTCGCCGAAAACGCCTGCGAAGAGGACACCAAGGGTGAATATCGCCGAGCTGCCCAGGTTGAGATGGTAGGACTCCATGAAATAGGAGGGCAACCATGTCCAGAAGGTCCAGAATGACGCACTGACGCAGAGATAGATGAAGGTTGCCGGCAGCATCGCCTTCACCAGCCGGCCCCACGGCGCTTTCGCTGACGTCGGCTGCGGCTTCGGCAGTTCATCCAGTTCCTTTTGTGTAATGCCGCGTGCCTGCCGCGGATCATCCCTGTAGGTGGTGAACCAGACGACAACCCACACAAGCGTGACGGCGCCAAGGATGAAGAAGGCACCGCGCCATTCGAAATGGTACATCAGCAACGCCATCAGCGGTGGCGCTGCCGTATTGCCGAGCGAAATGAAACTATGGGTGAGGCCCATGACAAAGCCGCGCCTCTGCGGCGGCGTCCAGTCGGCAACAACGCGCGTGATGGCCGGGCTCGTGGCAGCCTCACCGAGCCCAAGCAGGGCACGACCGAGGATGAGAATTCCAAGGCTTGGTGCAAAGCCGCATATGGCGGTCGCCACGCACCAGAGAAGGCCGAAGATCGTCAGGCCGACACGCGGGCCGAACCGGTCACAGACCCAGCCCGCCGGTGCCTGCAGGAGGTAGGCAAAGCCGAAAATCGAGAAGGCAAGCCCCATCTCGGTCTTTGTCAGCCCGAATTCCTGGCTGATCGCAGGCGCTGCGATCGACACGACATTCCGGTCGATCATGTTGAGGAGATAGCAGGTCGACACCAGCAGGATTACCCGCCCGCCGGTGGTCGTGAACATCATCCTGATCTCATTCCAGAACCCCCGGCTTTCACCGAGTGCCTCGCCACCCATATTGACTTGCGCCATCGCTTCCCTCCTCCTGACGAAAATTCCGTTTCGCTATCGATGAAGGCCTTGCAGGGCGAAGATCCTCCCTCGCCTGCAAGGCCTTGCAGCTCCCGTTCCCCTATCGCGCCGGGCACTCAGGCCGCAGCGAGTTCGACACCATTGCGCACGAAGCTGGCCTTCGCCTCCGTGCCGCCGAGAAAGTCGATAAAAGCCTGCGCGAGATCGGGCTCGGCTGCGCCCTCGAAGATCGCGATCTCGAACGGCGTGCGCGTCTGCAATTCATCGGGAAACGGACCGACGATATCCACGCCCTTGACCACCATGAGCTCGCTCACCTGCTGGATGGCAAGATCCGCCTGTCCGGTGACGATCTTTTCAGCGGTAAATCCTTCCGGGATGGTCGACGCCCGCGCCTTGATCTCGTCCAGCATGCCATGGGAGGCAAGGATCTTCTCGAGATAGATGCCGCTCTGGCCACCGATCGACCATGCCACCGACCGGGCCTGCCGGAGTGCTGCGAGAAATTCGGATATGGTCCCGATCTTGGGCTTCGATGCCCCTGCGGCGACCGCAACACCCAGGTAGGCGTCGATCAGGCGGGTCCGGCTGTCATTGCGCACGAGGCTCTTCTGCACGAGCTTTTCGATCGCCGATGTGGTTGCGATGATGAGATCGGCACTTTCGCCGCGAGCAATCTTAGCCTCGATGACGGTCGTCGGGTTCCATTCGACCGTGACCGGAGCGTGGCTCTCGGAAAAATGCTGCAAAAGACCGTCATCGAAGGCGGCCCGCACGGCAAGCCCGCTGAAAATCTTCAACGCGTGGGTTTGTTCCTTCATCTCCACCTCCTTGGTTCGCCAACTCGATCTGCGAACGATCATTCTGACGTCTGCCGCCAGCGCCTTCCCGGCCATCAATGCTTCCACGGCGGATACATGTAGGGAATATGTGTTTTGCTGCTTTCGTAATTCAGATATTCTTAACAATGCAGGCGCAGTGAAAGCCTGCACATCCGGCTAGAAGGCAAGCGAAATCAAATGGATACGCGCTTCTTGAAGACGCTCCTCAATGTCATTGAAACCGGGTCGATCTCCCAGACGGCGCGACGGATGAACATCACACCCTCGGCGGTTGTCCAGCGCGTCAAGGCCCTGGAGGACGAGATCGGCCATGCCCTCTTGCAGCGCTCGGGCCACACCATGCGGGCAAGCCCGGCCGCCATCGCCGCTCGTGACTACATGCTGCAGTTGTTGCAGGCCGAGAGCAACCTGATTGCGGCAGCGGGCAGCCGCTTCGATGCAGGCCTGTTGCGGGTCGGCGTGGTGCAGAGCGTCCTGAACGGCATGCTGCCCGCGATATTGCAGGGACTGCAGCAGGATTTCCCGAAGATCGAACTGCGCATCATCAACGACGTCTCGAGCATGTTGTATGAACGCGTCATGGCGCGCGACATCGATCTTGCCATCATTTCGCGGCCACGGTTCCGGCTTTCCAAGGATGCCGACTGGTCATGTCTGCGACGGGAGAAGGCGATCCTGCTGACGCCTCACGACATGGCAGGAAGCGACCCTCTTGCTCTCATTCGCAGCGAACCGATGATCCGCTACGATCGCAATTACTGGAGCGGCCATATGGTGGATGTCTGGCTCCGCAAGAAGAAACTGCAGGTGCGCGAGCTCTACGAGCTGAATTCGCTTGATGCGATTGCGCTGCTTGTCAGCCGCGGCATGGGGGTTTCGGTCGTGCCGGACTGGATGCCGCCCTGGCCACAGGGTGTGAGATTGAGGAAATTTTCTCTGCCGGACGCGCCGGAGCGCGAGATCGGGATCATGTGGTCGAGGGCGAGCACAAATCTGCCGCTCGTCAAGACATTCGTGGACCAGGCCCATCGTGTGACGACCGGCTGAAGGGCGTCAAGGTTATGCCCTTCACCTCACGCCGCACGTCCTGACTGATCTGTCGGGCGACATCCCGGCCCCTGCACCGGCATTTTGTCTGAAGGTGTCACCGGTTGGCATGAATGGGCTGATCAGTGCCGATGTCCTATCTCACCGAATTCAGAAATGAATTGTAATCGATTACATACCGTGACATCATCACATGCAATCGTTTACACCAATGACGGAAAGCGATGACGCGGAAAGCCGTGCTCGGCGCAGCGGCTCGCTCATAACGCGCCGAATTCAGATGGAGGGACCCGATGCTGCGCGTCGGTATCATCGGCTGCGGCAATATTGCCGAAACCTATCTCGAGAACGCCCGGCTGTTTCGGGATTTTTCGATCATGGCCGTTGCCGACCTTCGGACCGAGGCCGCGGCTGGCCTTGCATCGCGGTTCAATCTGCGCGCGCTTAAGGTTGATGACATGATGCGCTCGGATGAGATCGACCTCGTTCTCAACCTGACCGTTCCAGCCGCGCATGCAGAGATCTCGCTCAACGCCATTGAGGCCGGCAAGCACGTCTTTCTGAAAAGCCGATGGCGACGACGCTCGATGGCGCCATCAGGATCAACCGGGCCGCCCGCGACAGGAATGTCCGGCTTGGCATTGCCCCGGACACGGTTCTCGGACCCGCCACCCAGAATGCCCGCCGCCTGATCGATGACGGCGCGATCGGCGCGCCGGTTTCCGGCATGGCGGCCATGATGAACCGCGGCATGGAACAGCGCCACCCCAACCCCGATTTCTTTTTCAAGCCCGGCGGAGGCCCGATCCTCGACATCGGACCTTACTATATTTCAAGCCTGGTTCTGCTGCTCGGATCCGTGAAGAGTGTATCGGCCATGGGAACCATGGGGTTTCGTGAGCGGATCATCAGCTCCCCCGGCAATCCGCGTTTCGGCGAGGCCATCAAGGTCGAGGTCATGACCACGGTACAGGGCATGCTGCGCTTTGAAAATGGGCGCACAGCTTGCCTTTTCCTTCAGCTGGGATGTGGCGAGCCATGGTCTGGCGCCGATCGAGCTCTATGGCAGCGAGGCTTCGATCAGGCTGCCCGACCCGAATTTCTTTGGCGGGAAGATCGAAATTTCGCGCGTGCGGGATGTCTGGGAGGCGATAGACCTTGCAGACGAGCCCTTCGGGCGGGCCAATTTCCCCGCTTCCGGTCCTCTTGTCGCCAATTATCGCGGGCTTGGATTGGCCGAGATGGCAAGCGCGATCAGCATGAAGCGCCCCCACCGCGCCAATGGCGAACTGGGGCTGCATGTTCTCGAAACACTCCTGCGTATCAACGAAGCCGTCGAAAGCCATCACGAGGTGTCAATCTCCTCGACGGTAGAGCGGCCGGCTCTGTTTTCGGCAGAGGCTGCCAGAGGCCTCATATCTTCGCCCGCCCCGAAAGGCCCGCCCACGTCTCACACCATGCTATTTCCGAGGCTCTCCATGACCGACCGACCGGCTGCAACCGACGCGCCTGCCGCTTCCATCGACACGAAGCTGAAACTGACCACCGGCGCCGACTACTGGACGACGGCCGCAGCACCTGAACTGGGCTTGAGGTCGATGCGCATGGCCGACGGCCCGCATGGGCTGCGCGTGCAGAATGACGAGAACCCGGATCATCTCGGGCTGGAAAGAAGCCTGCCGGCGACCTGCTTTCCGCCGGCTGTCACCCTCGCCTCTTCATGGGATAAGGATCTGATCGAGAAAATCGGCCGCAGCCTCGCCCTTGAAGCCAAGGCAGCCGGCGTCGATATCGTTCTCGGTCCTGGCCTCAACATCAAGCGCAGTCCCCTCTGCGGCCGCAACTTCGAATATTATTCCGAAGATCCCTTGCTGACGGGCGTGCTTGCCGGCGCCATCGCAAGAGGGCTGCAGGCAGAGGGCGTTGCCGCCTGCCTCAAGCATTTTGCCGTCAACAATCAGGAAACCGACCGCCTGCGCGTCAGCGCCGATGTCGATGAACGTGCACTGCGCGAGATCTATCTTCGCGCCTTCGAGCTTGCGCTTGATGTGTCCAACGCTTGGTCCGTCATGACCTCCTACAACCGGATCAACGGCGTCTATGCCTCGGAAAACCCTTGGCTGCTCAGGCAGGTCCTGCGCGAGGAGTGGGGCTTTGACGGTCTGGTGATCTCGGATTGGGGCGCTGTCGTCGATCCCGTCGCCTCGCTGCAGGCAGGGCTCGATCTGCGCATGCCGGGTCGGCCGACAGATATGCGGCCGGCGCAAGCGGCCTCGGAAGGCAAGCTTGCCCCGACCTTCGCAGGCGAGGTCGCAGAACGCCTGCACCGCCTCGCCGAGCGGACCCTGTCGAAAGAGACAGCCCTCACGGTTGACTATCAGGCCCACCACGAGATGGTCCGCGAGGCGGCAAGCCAGTCGGCGGTCCTTCTGACCAATGACGGCACGTTGCCACTGACCCTGTCACAGGGTCTGAAGGTGGCGGTGATCGGCGAACTGGCGCGAAAGCCGCGTTATCAGGCGCCGGAAGCTCCCGCGTCAATCCCGTCAAAGTCACAAGCGGCCTCGACGCGCTGAGCGACCGGGCAAGGACTGCGGGCGCCACGCTGGCCTTTGCCGCCGGCTACGCGCTTTCCGCCGACCATCCGGACCAGCAGGCACTGATCGCCGAGGCCGTCGATATCGCCCGCCAGGCGGATGTCGTGGTTCTCTTCCTCGGCCTGCCGGACGAATATGAGGTGGAAGGCACCGACCGCAAGACGATCGACCTTCCCGCCAATCAGCTTGCCCTTCTCGACGCGCTGAAGGCTACCCCCGTGAAAACCGTTGTCGCGCTGAGCAACGGCTCGGTGGTGACAACCGCCGCATGGCGCGGGTCAGTCAACGCCATCGTCGAATTCTGGCTGACGGGCCAGGCGCATGGCGAGACGGTGGCCGACATTCTGCTCGGCGATGTCAACCCGGGCGGAAAACTCGCCGAGACCATACCACTGCGCCTTCAGGACACGCCCGCCTATCTCAATTTTCCCGGCGAAGACCAGCATGTCCTCTACGGCGAGAGCATCTATGTCGGATACCGGTCTTATGATGCGCGGCAGATCGAGGTCGATTTCCCCTTCGGCCACGGCCTCTCCTATACGCGTTTCGCCTATACCGATCTGACGATCGAGCCTCGCGCGCTTTCCGACGAGATTGCCTTTATCGCCCGACTGACCGTGACCAATGTCGGAGAGCGGTCAGGTTCCGAGGTCGTCCAGCTCTATGTCGATGACCATGCACACCTGGTGACAACGCCTCCCCTCGAATTGCGCGGGTGGGCCAAAGTGGCGCTGGATGCCGGCCAGTCCTCGAGCGTCGAAATCGCAGTCTTGCGCAAACATCTCGCACACTGGAGTACGGAACTATCCGGTTGGGCCTATGCCGGAGGACCGCTTACCATCCATGTCGGGTCGTCTTCGCGTGATCTTCGCGTCAGCAAGGCCGCAACGATCGAAGGCGAGCCTGTGGTCAAGCCATTGACGCTCTGGTCCACCTTTGGTGAGTGGCTGGATCATCCGGTACTGGGGCCCCGTCTGAAAGGCATTTTCGAAGAACGAGGCGGCCTGAAAGGCCGGATCAACGATCTCCTGTCGGACAAGGCTGGTCAGGGCTCGGTGCGTTCCTCGCCGCTTGTCAGTATCGCCGAATTTCCCGGCGTGCCGCTCCAGCCCGACGATCTTGCCATGCTGACCGCAGAGGCCACCGCCCTCATCCCCAAATGAGAAAGGCTCAACTTCCGCCGGTCTGCCTGTCAGCGCCTGACTGGCGGACCGGCGCTGCTGTCACGCACCTTCAGATCGACATCGAGGACCACGTTCTGGCTGTCCAGACCGTCGCCATCGATCAACTGCAGCATCATCTCGGCCACAGTCGTACCAATCCGGCGGCGAGGCTGATGGACGGTCGTCAGCGCAGGATGAATATGTTCGCCGATTTCGATATCGTCGAAGCCAACGACGGAGACATCGCCAGGAACAGTCATGCCGGCCCGCATGACGGCGCCCATGAAGCCGCAGGCGATCTCGTCGGAATCGCAGAACACCGCCGTCGGCCGGGTCTCCAATCCGAGCCATGTCCCGCCCGCAGCACGACCGGACGCCAGTGTAAACTCGCCAGCCAAGAGCCAGTCGGATCGCAGCGAAAGGCCGGCCTCCTCCAGGGCGTCGCAAACGCCCTTCAGGCGCGTTTCTGTCGTATAGTTTCCGCGCGGCCCGCTAATGAAGCCGATCTCGCGATGGCCGAGCCCGATCAGGTGCCGCACCGCTTTCCTGGCAGCTTCCCTGTTGTTGACAGTCACCCGCGGCGTTTCCGGCGCTTCCGGCCATTCGCCAACCTGAATGATCGGCGGTATGCCTTCCT
The DNA here is from genome assembly GCA_902167985.1 of Shinella sp. UYSO24. Classification (GTDB taxonomy): domain Bacteria; phylum Pseudomonadota; class Alphaproteobacteria; order Rhizobiales; family Rhizobiaceae; genus Neorhizobium. The sequence goes on along the minus strand of CABHNZ010000010.1, from coordinate 117,223 downwards.
TTGCCACGACCTTGCGCAAGTCTCGGCCGACAGACTGCCGAGAAGAACAATGACGCCGTCGGCACGCCGGCTGTTGAAATATTGCAGCGCCAGTTGCTCGGCCTTCTGGCCGTTTTTCGTATCGACGACCAAGAGGCTGTAGGAGGTTTCCGCAAGGCCGCTCGCAATGCCCGACAGGATGGCCGAGTAATAGGGATTGGCGATGTTCGGAAGAAGGGCGACGATCGAGCCGGTTCGCTGCCTGCGGAAATTGCTCGCTGCCGCATCAAGAACATAGCCCGTGCGTTCGACGGCTGCCAGAACCAGCTCGCGGGTATCGGGGCTCACCATGTCCGGGTTGGAAAGTGCCCGGCTCACGGTCGCTGTCGATACGCCGGCGGCCACCGCCACATCTTTAATTCTCACGCTTTCGCTGCGCACGATTTCGAACCCCGTTCATCAAGGATTGGCTACACAAATAAAATCGATACACCAATGCCAAAGTCTATTGTAATCGATTACACCCTATGTCAGTCTCGATGCAATCGTTTACATGTCATTATATGATGGCAAGATGAAGCTGGCGAAGGCCATGGTCTGCAAAAGGACAATGCGTTCCGGGCTGTAAGAAGGAGAGCATTCCCTCGCCGGTTTATCCAGAGTTTCTGCAATTGCATGATGAAAACCAAAAATGGGGAACTGCATGAACAAACTCGCACTCGCTGCCGCTTTTCTGCTTTCGACGACCGCAATTGCTGCCGCGGTGGACGATGGTGGACGGTTGAACATGATCGTCCAGCCCGAGCCGCCGGGCCTGATGCTCGGTATCGTCCAGAACGGCCCGGCATCGCTGGTTGCCGGCCAGATCTACGAAAGCCTCCTGAAATACGACGACAAGCTGAAGCCGCAGCCGTCTCTTGCAAAATCCTGGGAAATCTCGACCGACGGGCTGACCTATACGTTCCACCTTCAGGACAACGTCAAGTTCCATGACGGCGTGCCAATGACCTCGGCCGACGTGCTGTTTTCCGTCAATGACTTCCTGATCAAAACGCTGGCCAAACATCGCAATACGATGACGAGGGTCGAAAGCGTGACGGCACCGGACGACAAGACGGTCGTCTTCAAGCTCAAGCAGCCCTTCGAGCCGTTCATCCGCGCCATGGATTTCGGCGCAATGCCGATCATCCCCAAGCATCTCTATGAGGGAACGGACTACACAACCAACCCGAACAACGAAAAGCCGATCGGAACCGGTCCGTTCAAGTTCGCCGAATGGAAGCGCGGCAGCTATATCAAACTGGTCAAGAACCAGGACTACTACATCAAGGGCAAGCCGCATCTCGACGAGATCTACTACCAGATCATCCCGGACGCCGCAGCACGCGCCGTTGCATTCGAGTCCGGCCAGATCGACGTTCTCCCCGGCGGTACGGTGGAGAATTTCGACATTCCGCGCGTCTCGGCCCTGCCCAATACTTGCGTGACCGAGAAGGGCTGGGAATACTATGCCCCGATGTCCTGGCTCTGGCTCAACAACCGCAATCCGCCTCTGAACAATCCGAAGTTCCGCCAGGCGATCATGTATGCCATGGACCGCGAGTTTGCCAAGGATGTCCTGTGGAACGGTATGGGCCGCGTTGCAGATGGCCCGTTCTCGTCGAAACTCCCCTATTACCACAAGGACGACGTCGAATATCCGCACGATCCGGCCAAGGCCAAGGCACTCCTGAAGGAGATCGGCTATGACGGCAAGCCACTGCGCCTGCTGCCGCTGCCTTATGGCGAAACCTGGCAGCGCTGGGCCGAGGCGGTCAAGCAGAACCTTTCCGATGTCGGCATCCCCGTCGAGATCGAGGCAACCGACGTCGCCGGCTGGAACCAGCGGACCGCCAACTGGGACTACGACCTCGCCTTCACCTATCTCTACCAGAACGGGGACCCGGCGATCGGCGTCGAAAGAAACTACAAGACCTCGCAGATCCAGAAGGGATCGCCCTGGAACAATGTCGAGGGATATTCCAATCCCGAGCTGGACAAGGTCTTCGATCAGGCGGCTCTCGCCTACCCTGCTGAAAAGCGCCAGCCGCTCTATAACGAGATCCAGACGACCCTTCGCAAGGATGTACCGATCGCCTGGCTGACCGAACTCGCCTTTCCGACGATCTACAACTGCAAGGTTCATGATCTGGTGACGACCGGAACGGGATTGAACGATTCACTCCGCGACACATGGATCAAGAAATAGGCTACCGGTCGGGGCGGCATTGCCGCCCCTCCTCGTTTCCCGTCGCCGCCGGCTCAGAAGGCTCCCGGTAAAGGCCAAGCGCGTCCTCCTCACTGACATCGACCGGATTGTTGATCAGCAGGCGACCCTGCTTCATGGCGGCGGCTGCCAGCATGGGAAGCGCATCCGCCGTAACGCCGACATCGCGAAGGTGACGCGGCGCCCCGCTCTCATCCATCAGCTTTTCCATATGCGCGACAAAGGCATCGGAACGCGCCGCCACGCTGCCGCCGCCGGCAATGCCGAGAACATCGGCAAGCTCGGCATAAAGCGGTGCGGCTGCCTTTGCGTTGAAGCGCAAGACCGGCCCCAGCATCAGGGCATTGGAGAGACCGTGCGGAACATGGTAATGGCCACCAAGCGGATAGGCGAGCGCATGCACGGCGGCAACCGGCGCATTGGCAAAGGCCTGCCCCGCGAGCGTCGCCGCAAGCAGCATGCCTTCCCGGGCATCCCGGTTCGAACCATCCCTGCAGGCGGCGATGAGATTGGCACCGAGCAGCCGCAAGGCTTCACGCGCCAGCGCATCCGACAGCAGGTTTTTCTTGTGTTTGCTCGTATGGGCTTCGATCGCATGCACCATCGCATCGATGCCCGTGGCCGCGGTATGAAGCTGCGGGAGACCAATTGTCAGTTCGGCATCCAGCAGCACGAAGTCCGCATAGAGCTGTGGCGAGACCACGCCCATCTTGGTCGTCTCACCCGTGGTGATTATCGAGATATTGGTCACCTCCGAACCGGTTCCCGCCGTGGTCGGCACCATGACAAGCGGCAGCCGCGATCCCTTCACATTGCCGATGCCGTACATTTCGGAAAGAGCCTGATCGGACACGAGCAGGACCGCCACCAGCTTGGCGATATCGAGAGAGGAACCGCCACCAAGCCCAATGACGATATCGACGCCTGCCTGCCGTGCGCAAGCCACGCAATCGACGATGACATGCTCCGGCGGATCGGCAACCACCCTGTCAAAGACCTGCACGGCAAAGCCGCTTGCGACAAGAGCATCGGCGATCGGCGCGATGAGCCCAGCCTTGACGAGACCCGCATCTGTCACAAGCATAGCCTTGCGCGCCTGAAAACGCCCGGCAAGAAGTTCGCCAAGCCGCCGGGCGCCACCCCAGGCCACCTGGATGGAGGGCACGGTGCGGAATTCAAAAGGATCGATAGGCATGTGTTTCTCCCGATATTTGCCGATAACCGATAAGCTGATCCGGCAGCGATCTTCGTCTTTTGGCACGACATTGGCCAGATCTCGGATGTCGTGCTCTGCCTGTCATGACCGGAGTGCCGCGCGTGCACCTCACCGCGGAACCGTCCCACCAAACCGCTCTTGACGGGTGGGCTGACGATATATGATCTTTCTCGGCAATGCATTCGCGGGCATTGCAGGGCACCGGCGGGTAGTGGCATGCGCAGCCCCTGCGCGACACGCATGGACGAAAACAGGCAGAACAGATGACGCAAGGTCCGGCAGAAGACGCGCACGAACGCATGGCCATTACAGGAGATCTCGCGCCACTGGTGTTCCTGCCATGGATTGATCGACACGCGGCAAAACTTGGCCTGTCGACCACCATGCGCTCGTATCTCAGGACCGGATCGAAATGGATGTTTCGGGGCCGCGAGAGCTGATCGACATGATGGAGATCGGCTGTCTGCTCGGCCCTATCGATGCCTGGGTCGAAACAATCGAACGACGCGCGCGCCGCCAATGTGACAGGCCGCCGGCAATTTCGCACTTTATTTAGACGCTCATTGCCATTGGATAATACTTGTGCAAACGTGTCATCCAGACATATTCGGGCGAGGCGGGAGGCCTCGAGGGGACGATTAACTCACTGACACATTTGAGAAAGTCTTGTCATGCCATCCGACACGATGGGCCCGTGGACCCCTCTTGCCCTTTCATCCGATCTTCCCGCACTGGCGGTCCAGCCGGCCCGGCTTGCCCAGGAGACGGTCGCCCTGTGGCGTAGCGCATCTGGCGATGTCACGGCATCTGCTGACCGTTGCCCCCATCGCGGCATGCGCCTTTCGCACGGGTTCGTGCGCGGCTCGGCGCTGTCGTGCATTTACCACGGCTGGCGTTATGCCCAGACAGGACACTGTCTCAAGATACCGGCTCATCCCGACCTCAAGCCACCGGAGACGATCCGCGTGACGACCTACCCGGTCTGCGAGAGCGACGGCGTGATCTGGGCTGCCGCCGGAACGACCGAGACCGATCAGCTGCCAAAACCGCCGACGCTTCAAGGCCTGTCGCCCGTACGATCAATCACCATTCTTGCCTCTGTGAGTGCCATCGAAAGCATCTGCGCAGCCAAGACCGATGGCAACGGCTTCCTGCGTCCGGAAAACGATGCCATGGGCCTCTGTCTTCTCCTGACCAGTCAGGAAGAGGGCACGACGCTTGCCCATATACTGGTCGCAGACGGCGCGGGAGCCCTGGATCGCATCAACGCATCACGCATGGCAGAAGATTTGCGCCGCCGCGCCGAAGCGCTCTACGCAGATGAGGGAGCGCCGACGTGAAAAAGGCAGGCATGATCGATGAATGGTATCCGGTTGCTCTCTTTAGCCAGCTCGACAAGGATGACCGCAACACCCTGCTGATGGATATGCCGATCACCGTTGCGCGCCTCGGCACCGACGAGGTGAAGGTCACTGCTGATGGTGGGCGCAGCCTCCCCGTCCGGTTGGGCTATGGCCATGTCTGGACATCGCTCGGCAACCCCGACCACGAACTCTTCGCCATTCCCGAGGCCGACCAGCCGGGGCGGCGACTGGTGGAGGTTGGCGTCGTGCGGGTGCGCTGTTCGCCCCTCAGAGCCGTCGAGAACTTCCTCGACATCGCCCATTTTCCCTTTGTTCATACCGATATCCTTGGCTCGGAGCCCCATACGGAAGTCGGCAACTACAAGGTGGAAATCCGTGAAGACGTGGACGAGGTTTGGGCCACACAAGTGCAGTTCTATCAGCCGCAGGCCGCGAAATCGGCCGCAGGCGGAATAACCACCGAATATATGTACCGCGTACCGGCACCGACCTGCTCCGTGCTCTACAAGACATGCCCGCCGCGACCAGGTGAATGGGATGTCATCACGCTCTTCGTCCAGCCTGTGTCCGAGGATGTCTGTGACGTCTGGCCGTGGATGGCGCTTTATGACGACGATACCCCGATGACGGATCTCATTCACTTTCAGCAGACGATCTTTCTGCAGGACCGCTCGATCCTCGAAAATCAGATACCGACGCGTCTCCCCCTCGATCCGGGCATGGAGATCCCCACCCGCGCCGACCTGACCTCGATTGCATACAGGCGCTGGCTGAAGCGCCATGATTATACCTATGGCGCCCAATTGGTGGCACAATGAAGCTGTACGACTACATTCTCTCCCCAAGCTGTTACAAGGTTCGTCTGATGGCGGCGCTCGCCGGCGTTTCGCTCGAGCTTCGCCCGGTGGATTTTCATCCCGGCAAAGAGCATCGCAGCCCCGCCCTGCTGGCTCTCAATCCGGCCGGCACGATCCCCATTCTCGAGGATGGCGACCTGCTGCTGACAGAATCGTCGGCCATGCTCGCCTATATCGCCGCCCTGGCGGCGCATGAATGGCTGGGCCAGAGCCCGAAAGAGCTGGCTCGCGTTCAGCAATGGCTGGCCTTTTCCGCCCGGCTGACGGCAAGCCTCGGCGGCGCGCGGCTTCATCAGATGCTGCTTGTGCCCGGCAACCTTCAAGCCTTGCAAAGGTCCGGCACAATGGCACTGCGCGAACTGGAAGCTGGCCTTGCAGAACAGGCGATCCGTGGCCAGCGCTTCGTCGCGGCCGACCGGCCGACGATTGCCGACATTGCATGCTTTCCCTATGTGGCCCTGGCACCCGACGGCAATGTCTCTCTCGATCCCTATCCAGCGATCCGTCGGTGGTCGCGCTCATTGAGGGCGCTGCCCGGCTTCATCGAAATGCCCGGCATCCACCGTCTGCATGAGTTGAAGCCGGAGCCGGCTTCTCTGCCGGAGGAAGCGTGACATGGCCGGATATCTCTTAAAGAACTGCGCCGCCGTCATCACCGATGACGGAGCCGGCCCGGTTGTTCGCCGCAACGTAGACCTTTTGACCGACGGTCCTGCCATCCGGGCAATCGGCAGCAATCTCGCCGGAAAAGATCTCCCTGAGGAGACGATAACGCAGGATGCCAGCGGCTGGTTCGTCTATCCCGGCCTGGTCAACACCCATCACCATTTCTTCCAGTGCTTCGTGCGCAACCGCGCCGAGCTCGACTGGACAAAACTCTCGGTCATCGAGTGGCTGGACCGCATCTATCCAATCTTCTCACGATTGACCGAAGACTGCTTCTACCATTCCTCCACCACGGCGATGGCCGAGCTGATCAAGCACGGCTGCACCACAGCCTTCGACCATCAGTATAATTTCCCGCGCCATGCCGGCCGCCGGATCGTAGACCAGCAGTTCGAGGCGGCAGACCTGCTCGGCATGCGCTTCCATGCTGGTCGGGGTGGCAATACCTTGCCGAAATCGGAAGGCTCGACCATCCCCGACGCGATGTTGGAAACGACGGATGAGTTCATCGGCGATTGCGAGCGGCTGATCGACAGCTATCATGACGCCGACCGGTTCAGCATGCGGCAGGTCGTGGTCTCCCCCTGCCAGCCGGTCAACTCCTACCGCGAAACCTTCGTCGAATCCGTCCGGCTTGCGCGTGATCGCGGCGTCTTCCTGCACACACATGTCGGCGAAGGTGAAAGCGCAGTCATGGAAGCCCGAACCGGCCGTCGCACGGTGGACTATCTTGAAGAAATGGGCTTTTCCGGCCCTGACACTTTCTATGCGCATTGCTGGGAACTGACCCATGACGAACTTCGCAAAATGGCAGCGAGCGGCACCGGTGTCTCCCATTGCCCAGAACCCGTCTATCTGGTCGGCGCGGAAGTGACTGATATCCCCGCCATGACAGCCTTTGGCCTGCGGGTCGGGCTCGGATGTGATGGCGCAGCCTCCAATGACAATTCCAACCTGATGCACTGCCTCCATTCCGCCTACATGCTGCAATGCCTCGTCTCCTCCACGCGCCAATATCCCGTGCCACCGCCGGTGGATTTCCTCGGCTTTGGGACGACCGGCGGCGCAAGCCTGCTCGGCCGGAGTGACATCGGCCGCCTATCACCCGGCATGGCGGCGGATCTCTTTGCCATCGACACGAGGCGCATGGACTATGTCGGAACGCGACATGACCCGCTCAGCCTGATTGCCCGTGTCGGCATCGGCTCGACCACGGACATGACCATGATCAATGGCCGGATCGTCTGGCAGAATGGCGAGTTTCCCGGCCTCGACGAAGAACGGCTTTGCGCCGAAGCCGAAGCTGCACTCGCAACCATCGCATTCTAAAAACCACAAGAGGGGACCATACGCATGACCAGACTGACCCGCAGACACTTGATGCAGGCCGCAGCTGCGACCGGCCTTGCCAGCACCTTGAGCGGCCGGACCGCACTGGCCGCCGACGAGCCTCTCGGCATCACACTTGTCGTGCCCTCCCCGATCGGAGACGTCGGCTGGGGGCACGCACTTGCTGCAGGTCTGGAACCGATCAAGGCAGCCTATGGCGACAAGGTAAAGGTCACGATTATCGAAAATATCGCCGAAGGTCCGGATGCCGATCGCATCATGACCAAGACGGTGGCCGACGGTAACAAGTTCCTGATTGCAGGCTCCTTCGGCTATCAGAACGGCGCGCTGCAGGTTGCCCGCCGCGACAAGAAGGTCAGCGTGCTGCATGCCTCCGGGTTTCAGGTCGCGCCGAACTTCTCGCCGTTTGCGGCGAAATATTTCCAGGGCACGTATCTGCTCGGAATGGCGGCCGCAGCCCTTTCGAAGACCGGCAAGCTGGGGTCCGTGTCTGCCTTCGCCATTCCCGAACTGATCACCTCGATCAACGCCTTCACGCTCGGCGCCCAGGCGGTGAAGCCCGATATCGAGGTCTCCGTGGTCTGGGTCAATTCTTGGTTCGATCCGGCCAAGGAGCAGGAAGCGGCCAAGGCGCTGATTGCCCAGAAATGCGACGTGATCTTCTCCAACGCACAGGATACGCCATCCGTCATTTCCGCCTGCGAAGAGGCCGGCGTCTATGCCTTCAACCTTAATTCCTCGATGAAGAAATACGCGCCAAAGACATATCTCGGCTGCGTGGCAACGGACTGGTCGCCCTATTTCAAGGCCTCCGTCGAGGCCCATATGGCCGGCACGTTCAAGGGTGCCAATGCCTTCCTCGGCGTTGCAGACAAGGTCGTCGAGGTTGTCGACTGGAACCCGGCCATTCCGGCCGAGGTGATGTCCAAGATCAAGGATCTGGAAGCAAAGATTGCCGCCGGCACCTTCTCGCCCTTTACCGGGCCGATCACCAAGGCCGATGGCAGCGAGGGTGTCAAAGCCGGCGCCACGCTTGCCGACAAGGACATTGTCGCGATGAACTGGCACGTCAAGGGCGTCACCACGCCGCTGCCGAAGTGACGCGATGACGACACCGCTCCTTTCGCTGCAAGGCGTATCGAAGAGCTACGGACAGGTCCGCGCCAACCGGGCGATTGACCTTGAAGTCGCTCCGCGGTCGATCCATGCCATTCTTGGTGAAAACGGCGCCGGAAAGTCGACGCTGATGAAGCTTATCTATGGTGTCGAGCGCCCGGACGAAGGGAGTATCGCCTGGAACGGCGAGGCCATTGCGCTGGCCTCGCCCGCCGAGGCAAGGCGCCATGGCATCGGCATGGTTTTTCAGCATTTCTCCCTGTTCGAAACGCTGACAGTGGTCGAGAATATCCAGCTGGTCATGCCCGGCAGCAAGACCGAGCTTGCCGAACGCATGCGCTCGCTTGGCCGCGACCTGGGGCTGGACGTCGACCCGATGGCCCATGTTCACGCGCTTTCGGTCGGTGAACGGCAAAGGGTGGAGATCATCCGCTGCCTGATGACCGATCCGAAACTTCTGATCCTTGATGAGCCCACATCGGTTCTGCCTCCTCAAGCGGCAGAGAGGCTGTTCGAGACGCTGCGTCGGCTGCGCGACAGGGGTGTCTCGATCCTCTTCATCTCCCACAAGCTGGAGGAAATCCGCGCACTCTGCGACCGCGCAACCATTCTTCGCGGCGGCCAGGTAACAGGCAATGTCGATCCTCGCGAACATGACGCCCATGCGCTCGCCCGAATGATGATCGGCCAGGACATGCCAGAACCGATGCCGGCGGCAACAGCACCTGCCGGCGAGAAGCGGTTGGAACTGATCGGGCTCGACTACCAGCCCGACGATCCTTTGGCGTTCCACTCTCGAAGGTCACGCTGACGCTCCGCGCTGGAGAAATCCTCGGCATTGCGGGCATTTCCGGCAATGGACAAAGCGAATTGGCGGCGCTGATTTCGGGCGAGACGCGCCTTTTGCGGCATGACCGCGACCGAATTTTCATGATGGGGCGCGACGTCGGTCCGCTCGGAGCCGACGCCCGCCGCAAGCTCGGCTTCGCCTTCGTCCCCGAGGACCGGCTCGGCCGTGGAGCCGTACCGGAAATGTCGCTGACCTTGAACGGCCTCCTGACCGGCCATCCGATGAAGCTGTTGCGCCGGGGCCTTGTCGATCGCAGCAAGGCAAGAGCCTTTGCCGAAAACTGCATTCGCGACTACGACGTGCGAACGTCTGGCACAGAGGCCGAAGCGGGATCGCTTTCCGGCGGCAATCTGCAGAAATTCATCGTCGGCCGCGAGATCATGCTGTCCCCCAAACTCCTTTTCGTCGCCCAGCCCACATGGGGCGTCGACATCGGTGCCGCATCCGCCATTCGCCGAAAGCTTGTCAGCCTGCGCAATGAAGGCATGGCAATTCTCGTCATTTCAGAAGAACTCGAAGAACTGTTCGAGCTCAGCGATACGATCCAGGTTCTGCATCACGGAACCCTGAGCCCCCCGCTTAAACCCGCGAGACGAAGGCCGAAGAGATCGGCCGATACATGATCGGCTCACACGCAGCGTTGGACAAAGACCTTTCATGAGCACCCCGGCTTTTTCATTCTTCCCCGACTGGTTCGCCGCGAACGGGCTTCGCTCAAGGCGATGGTGCTCGCCCCCCTGATTGCCCTTGCCGTTACCATCCTGCTCAATGTCGGGCTCTACGTCGTCATGGGGCATGATCCTGTCACCGTCATCTACGCCATGCTGCTTGAGCCCTTCATCTCCTGGTCCTCGTTTTCCGAAGTCCTGCTCAAGACGGGGCCGCTTCTCTTCATCGCTCAAGGACTGGCAATCGGATTTCGCGCCAAGATCTTCAACATCGGCGCCGAGGGACAGTTCATTCTTGGCGCCATCTTCGCCTCCGCGATCCCGATCTGGTATCCGCAGGCGGAAGGCGCCTGGATCTGGCCGGCCATGCTGTTCTGCGGTGCCATAGGCGGTGCGCTCTGGGCATCGATCACGGCCTTCTGGCGCGCCCGGCTCAATGCCAATGAGATCCTTGTCTCGCTGATGCTCAGTCTGGTGGCATCGCAGCTGCTTTACTATCTTCTCCTTGGCCCCTGGAAGGACCCCAACGGTTCAATTTTCCGCAGTCGGTGATGTTCCAGTATGACGCGACCGTACCGATCCTTTTCGAGGGAACGCGCGTCAACGTTTCACTGCTTCTGGCACTGGCCTTTTCGCTGGCCGCATGGCTGTTCATGCAGAAGAGCTTCATGGGCTACACGCTGCAGGTGGGCGGGCTTGCCCCGCGGGCAGCCGGCTATGCCGGCTTCTCGGACAAGCGGGCAATCTGGCTCGCTCTTCTGATCAGCGGATTTGCGGCAGGTCTGGCAGGGGCCGCGGAGGTCGCAGGGCCAGTCGGCCAGCTGCAGCGCTCGATTGCCACCGGATATGGCTATGCGGCAATCATTGTGGCCTATCTCGGCGGCCTGCACCCGATCGGCATCGTGTTTTCCTCGCTGCTGATGGCCGCACTTTACATCGGGGGGGACAATGCGATGGTGGCTGCCCAGCTACCGGTCGCGCCGTGCGGGTGTTCCAGGGAAGTCTTCTCCTCGCCTATCTGATCGCGGTGGCTTTCGTCCGCTACCGACTGCAATGGCCGACGCGAGCGCGCCAGCAAACCTCATAAGCCGGAGACCATCATGAACGGCGTCGAATTTATCCTCACCGGTATGCTGGCGGCGGCAACGCCCTTCCTGCTTGCTGCACTGGGTGAACTTGTGGTCGAACGGACCGGTGTCCTCAATCTCGGTATCGAGGGCCTCATGGCGCTCGGCGCGGCCATCGCCTTTATCGTCGTCCATAATGGTGGCGGCCATCTTGCGGGCTTCATTGCCGGCGGTCTCGGTGCCGTGCTTCTCGCCCTCGTGTTTGCCTTCGTCGTTCTCGGATTTCGGGCCAATCAGGTCGCGACAGGCCTTGCGATCGGCATATTGGGACAGGGACTGTCAGCCCTGTTTGGCAAGAATTACGAGAGCCTCACCGTGAAGGGCCTGCCGAAGATCGCCATACCCGGCCTCGCCGACCTTCCCGTCGTCGGCGGGCTCTTCGTTCAGGACATCGCCGTCTGGCTGGCGCTCGTCGCAAGCCTTGGCGTCTGGTTCGTCCTTATGAAGACGAGAGGCGGCCTCGTCATCCGCGCTGTCGGCGAAAACCCGAAAGCAGCCCACGCAATTGGCTATTCGGTCATCGGTGTGCGACTTGGCGCAATCGCCTTCGGGGGCCTGATGGCCGGTTTCGCGGGGGCCTATGCCGCCATCGTCTACACACCGCTTTGGGCCGACGGCATGATCGCCGGCCGCGGGTGGATCGCAATTGCCCTTGTGGTCTTCGGGACATGGCTGACCGGGCGCGTCTTTCTGGGTGCCTGCCTGTTCGGCGCCGTCTCGCTGATGGGGCTTGCAGCCCAGGCAACCGGCATTGATCTGCCGTCACAGCTTCTGTCGAGCCTGCCTTATCTCGTCACCATCATCGTCCTCGGCATCATTTCGGCTGACCGCCGGCTCCTCAAACTCAATGGCGTCGCCTCCCTCGGTGAGCCGTTCGAGCGATAGACCCGATGGACGCCTGCCCGGTTCAGGAAAAGTCACTTCCCCGCACATATCTGCAAGCCAGACGCGATGGCACGGTCTATGCGATCCTTAACGGATCATGCGCGTGTGCGGATACTGTATGACCGAGGCGAAAGACGAGGCTGTGGCGCATGGAATGGAGTGACATACGGATCTTTCTCGCGGTTGCCCGCCACGGCACGCTTGGCGGCGCGGCGCGGGCGCTGCATCTCAGCCATCCGACAGTCGGGCGCCGTCTGCGCACTCTGGAAGATGCCACCGGGCAGATCCTGTTCCAAAAGACGGCCGACGGTTTCATCCTGACCGAGGAAGGCATCAGCGCACTTGCGGCCGCCGAACAGATGGAAGAGGCCGCGATGGCACTCGACCGCACTTTGACCGGCAAGGAAACCGGCATGCGCGGCACGCTGCGCATCACGTCACCGGACTGGTTCGGCGCATGGCTGCTGCCGCCGGTGATCGCCGAATTCACCACTGCCCATCCTCGGGTGGATCTTGAACTTCTCACCGGCACCAAATTTCTGAGCCTTGCCCAGCGGGAAGCCGATATCGCCTTCAGGATCCGCGAGTTTACCGAGGCCGATATCATCCAGCGACGGCTGATCGCCATGCCCTACGGGGTCTATGTCGCTAAGGGCAGAGCCGAACCGACACTTGGCGATGGCGCCGGCTTCGGCCTCGTCACCATGGATGGTTCGCTCGGAACCTTCGATGACGTGGCATGGCTGAAGGATCTGTTTCCCAAGGCGCGCGTGGTGCTGCGCTCGAACAACCGCAATGTCCAGGCCCGCATGAGCGCTGCCGGCGTCGGCATCTGCGTCCTGCCGAGACCCGTCGGCGACAGGCAGCCCGAACTGGTCCGCCTCGATATCGGTGAAAGCCCGCCCGGGCGCGATGTCTGGATGGGCTATCACCGCGATCTCAAGCAATTGGGCCGCCTTCGGGCCTTCGTCGACATGGCCATCCATCACCTCGCCAGTTGAAGCCCTTCCGTCTTGTCGGAAAAGGCCGCCACCCGCCAGACGCCCCGTTCAAAACTGAACATCGGAAGTCCGAACTCATAAGTTTCGCCGAAGCCTGCGATCGCGCATCTATTCGTCACCCACACACAAGGAACGCAGAGATGAACGAGATCACGGACTTCCACAGCTTTCGCCACGGCGACTTCGACATTACCGTTCTTTCGGACGGCCCGATCACCCTTCCCGGCGAGATTTTCGCGCCGGAAGCCGCTGCGGACGAGCGGGCAGCGGTCGTTGAACGGCTTGGCGGCGCAGACAATGCGGCCCATGCGCAGTCGAACATTCCGCTCATCGTCAGCGGCAAGGACATCATCCTCATCGACGTCGGTGCCGGCTCGCGCTTCCAGCCGAGCGAGGGCCAGCTTGAGGCCAATCTGCGCCGGGTCGGCGTCGATCCCGACGACGTGACGACGATCGTCCTGTCGCATGCCCATCCGGATCACATCTGGGGCGTCACCCGCGAGGATGGCAGCCTGCGGTTCAAGAATGCACGTCACGTCATCGGTCGCCGCGAATGGGAGTTCTGGATGGGGCCGGAAGCCGATGCGCTGCCGGCAGAAGCCCAACCCTTCGTCGCGGGTGCAAGGAACGAGCTCAATCCCCTGATCGACCGCATCGTGCTGATCGAGGACGGCGAGGCAATCGTTCCCGGTTTCGCGCCATCGCCACCCCCGGCCACACGGCGGGCCATCTCTCCTTCACCCTGGATGGCGACAGGCCGCTGATCGTGACGGTCGATGCCGTTGCCAACGAATTCGTCAGCTTCGAACACCCGGACTGGAGCTTCGGCTTCGACATGGATCGTGATGCCGCCCGCCAGAGCCGCGAGCGCCTGCTCGAACGCGCGGTCGATGAAGACGCCAAGCTGCTCGGCTTCCACTGGAGCTATCCGGGTGTCGGCACGATCGCAAGACAGGGCGAGGCCTATCGCTTCACCGCCATCGGCGAGGCCGTGTCATGACGCGGAGAGTTCTCGGCCGGCGCGCAAGCTATTATACCGCGGCAGCCGTGGTCGCCCATACGATCTGGACGAGTGCGGCGCCGGTCCTGACCTATCCGCTCTACGCAGACGAATGGCACCTGTCGACCTTCACCACGACATCGATCTTCGCCGTCTACCCGATCCTCGTCGTCGCAACGCTCGTCGTCTTCGGCAATCTCTCCGATTTCATCGGCCGGCGTGAAACCATGCTGCTCGGCCTCGTCGCCTCCGCCATCGGCTCGCTTCTGTTCACCGTGGCGCCGGATGTCGCTTGGGTTCTCGTCGGGCGGGCTTTCATGGGGATCGCGTCGGCCTGTCGGCCGGCCCATCCGCTGCGGCCGTGGTCGAGTTCAGCCCCGCCGGCAAGGCAAACGCTGCCGGCGGCGCTACCGCCGCCGCGCAGGCCATCGGCATGATGGCCGCCGCCCTGATCGGCGGGGCACTCATCCAGTATGCGCCTTTGCCGACGCGGCTGAATTTCGCAGTGCTGACGATCGTGCTTCTCGGCCTGATCGCCGCGACATGGCGGCTGCCGAATTTCACCGTCCGGCATGCCGCCGGCCGCTGGCGGCCGAGCCGGCCGTCCATCCCGAACGGCATGCTGCTCACATTCGTCACGGCCACGGTCGCCGTGACGAGCTCCTATGTGCTGGGCGCCATGACACTGTCTCTCGGCGCCAGGTCGCCAAGGATGTCATTGCCTCGTCGAATGCACTCGTCAACGGCAGCACCATCGCCATCTTTGCGCTGGCGCTGTTCCTCGCAACGACGGTGACGCGGCAGATGCCGTATGCGCGTGTCCTGCATAGTGCGGTCATCCTGTCGCTGCTCTCCGTCGCATCGCTTGCGATTGCCTCGGCGGAGCAATCGCTGGCGCTCTACATGCTGGCACAGCTGAGCGGTGGCGCTGCCTATAGCATGCTGCTTCTCGGCGGCCTTTCGCTGATCAATGCCGAGGCGCCCGTGACCCATCGTGGCGCAACACTGTCGGCGCTCTTCCTGGTGGCCTATCTCGCGCAGGCCGTCCTCGCGCTGGCTCTCGGCAAGATCGCCACGGCACTCGGCCTGCGGGCGGCCATCGATACCGGCATTGCGGTCATCGTGGTCCTCGCCCTGCTGACGCTGCTCTTCGTCGAACTGAGACGGCGCACCGGCGCTTCGACCTCCCGCCGCAACACCGCCTGATCGTCCAAAACCACCCTCCGTCCCGGCCAGTTTCGTCAAGCCGCCCCCTCGCGGGGCGGCTAACCATCCTGCATGTCCAAAAGAAAGGTATAGCCATGCGTAACGCTGCCTATTCAATCTCCACCGATACCAGACCGGCCGCGAGCCGGTTCAGGTCGAAAGGGCCTCGCCTGCTCTTGTCCGCCATCGCCCTTCTCGGCGCCTCGCTTCTGGCCGGCCCGGCCTGGCGAAAGCCCCTGCCGTCGGCACCCGGCGCCGGGCTATTACCGTATGGCCCTGGGGAAATTCGAGATCACCGCCCTTTCCGATGGCACGCATGCCTTCCCCGTACACAGGGTTCTGACCAAGACCGTTTCAGGCAGCGACACCAGCATCCCGCTCGACGTGGCAAATCCCGGCGAGGCCGATGCGCTTCTGGCCGAGGAGAAGCTGGCGGTTCCCGTCGAAGGATCGATCAACGCCTTTCTCATCAATACGGGATCGAAGCTCATCCTGATCGATAGTGGCGCGGGAAGCCTCTATGGCAACTGCTGCGGCCATCTTCTCGATAATCTGCGGGCCGCCGGCTATACGCCAGAAGAGGTCGACGAGGTTCTGCTGACGCATCTGCATGCGGACCATGTGGGCGGCATTGCGCCGAACGGAAAGATCGCCTTTCCCAACGCCATCATCCGCGTCAGCCAGGTCGATGCGGTTTACTGGCTGAGCACTGCCCATGAGAATGCCGCCCCTGCCCTCCTGAAATCGATGTTCGACGGAGACCGGCAATCGCTGGAGCCCTATATCAAGGCCGGGCGCTTCAAGGCATTCACCTATGATGAGCCGCTTGATCCGGGTATCCGCGCCATAGCGAGCCCCGGCCACACACCGGGTCACAGCTTCTTTGCGGTCGAAAGCGAGGGGCAGAAACTGCTTCTGTGGGGTGATGTCGTGCATGTCGCACCGGTGCAATTCCCCGATCCAGCCGTCACCGTCGCCTATGACAGCGATCCGGCAGAGGCCGAAGCCGAGCGCACGAAGATCTATGCGGATGCCGCCCGCAAGGGCTACTGGATCGGCGCTGCCCATATCTCGTTTCCGGGTCTTGGCCATGTCGTGGCAAGAGATGGCCACTTCTTCTGGGTGCCGGCCAATTATTCCGCAGCATCTGTGAAGCCGGACTGACCATTCGGCGATCGTTACCCATCGCGCCCTTGCCCGACCTGCGCCCTGCAGGTCCGGCAAGGGTCATCTGCGCAGCACGCCATAGCGCTCTATTCCCTGCGTGCCAGCGTCATCGGCACGACCGTTGCCCCCATCGACGGACCTTCATCCATACAGTCAGAAATTGCATAGGGTAACTTAAAGTTTGCATCCAACATATTTTGTACGGAATAGTTCGTTTGTGACTTGCCAGAATGACGCAGGTGGCATTATACCGCGGCCACGGGCTCACAAGGCCCGTGACCGTCACGCGACGGGAGGGGCGCGGCGGTTGGAATTCGTGAACGCTCCCGATCCGCCCTATCAATCCGGACCGATGGCGTTCGTTCGATCGAGAACGACGATGACCGGCTTCGCTTTGCCTCACACTGTCCAGTGCAAAACCCTGCTTTTCAGCCGTCTTTCCGGTCATAACAAAAAGCGGAGTTGAAATACTCATGTCCACCCCCACAAGCGCCTCGTCAACGATAGCCAAGCTCTGGCTGATCGTTCTGGGCGTCGTCCTCGTCGCTGCCGGGCTGTTCTTCGCCATCGGCGGCGCCAAACTCGTCACACTCGGCGGTAGCTGGTACTTCCTGATCACCGGTATTCTCGTCATCGCGTCAGGTGTGCTCGTCGCTATCCGCAAGCCGGTCGGCGCATTGCTGTTCGGGCTTGTCACCATCGGCACCGCCATCTGGGCAATTTCCGATGCCGGCTTCGTCTTCTGGCCGCTTCTGTCGCGTCTCCTCGCCTTCAGCATCGGCGCAGCCGTGGTTGCCGCGACTATCCGGTCCTTCGTCTGGCCGCAGGCCGCAGCCCCGCCTATATCCCGTCCTTCGTCGTTGCCGCCATTCTCGGCCTCGGCTCGGTCGCCGCGATTGCCGGCATGTTCGTGCCGCATCCGACGGTCGCCTTCACCGGCACCGAGCAGCCGCTCGTTCCGGTCGATCCGGCCAAGGAACAGAAAAACTGGGAAGCCTATGGCAATACGCCGGGCGGCTCACGCTTCGTGGCGCTGGACAAGATCACCCGCGACAACGTCAAGAACCTGACGGTCGCCTGGACCTTCCACACCGGCGACACGCCGATCAGCGACGGTAACGGCGCGGAAGACCAGGAAACCCCGCTGCAGGTTGGCGACAAGGTGTTTGTCTGCACCCCGCACAACAATGTCATCGCGATCGATGCCGATACCGGCAAGCAGATCTGGAATGCCGGCCTGTTCTTCAAGTCGTCGGTCTGGATGCGTTGCCGCGGCCTTGCCTATTTCGATGCGACCCAGGCTCTCACCCAGCCGACCGTGCCGAATTCGACCCCGGTCGTTCCGGCCGTCGTCGCGCCGGGTGCCGCCTGCCAGCGCCGCATCCTGATGAACACGATCACCGCAGAACTGATCGCGATCGATGCCGACACCGGCAAGCTGTGCGCCGATTTCGGCAATAACGGCCACGTCGACCTGAAGGCCGGCATGGGCAATGCGCCCGATCCGCAATATGTTCTGACATCCGCTCCGACGCTTGCCGGCACCACCGTCGTCGTCGGCGGCCGTATCGCCGACAACGTCCAGGTCGACATGCCGGGCGGCGTCATGCGCGGCTTCGACGTGATCACCGGCCAGATGCGCTGGGCATTCGATCCGGGCAATCCGGAAGATCACAAGCTGCCGACGGACGGCAAGACCTATGCCCGTTCGACCCCGAACAACTGGGCTCCGGTCTCCTACGATCCGGCTTCCAACACCGTGTTCCTGCCCATGGGCAGCCCGTCGGTTGACCTTTACGGCGTGCCGCGCACAGCCCTCCAGCACAAGTATGGCGCGTCCATGCTGGCGCTCGACGGCACGACCGGCGCCGAAAAGTGGCACTACCAGACCGTCCATAACGACCTGTGGGACTTCGACATCCCGATGCAGCCGTCGTTCATCGACTTCCCCAAGGCTGACGGCACAACCGTTCCGGCTCTCGTCTTCGGCACCAAGGCCGGTCAGATCTACGTGCTCGACCGCGCCACCGGCCAGCCGCTGACCAAGGTCGAGGAAGTTCCGGTCAAGCCCGGCAACATTCCGAACGAGCCTTACTCGCCCACCCAGCCGAAATCCGTCGGCATGCCGCAGATCGGTTCGGAAACGATGACCGAAAGCGACATGTGGGGTGCAACTCCGTTCGACCAGCTGCTGTGCCGCATCTCCTTCAAGAGCATGCGTTACGACGGCCTCTACACGGCGCCCGACACGACTGTCTCGCTCAGCTTCCCGGGTTCGCTCGGTGGCATGAACTGGGGTGGTCTCTCGACCGACCCGACGACGAACACGATCTTCGTCAACGACATGCGTCTCGGCCTCTGGAGCCAGATGGTCGAAGCTGCACCGAGCGACAAGGTGTCGAACGGCGGTGAAGCGGTCAATACCGGCATGGGCCTCGTCCCGATGAAGGGCACGCCTTACGCCGTCAAGAAGGACCGCTTCCTCTCTGCTCTCCAGATCCCCTGCCAGAAGCCGCCTTTCGGCTCGCTGACGGCGATCGACATGAAGACGCAGAAGATCAAGTGGCAGGTTCCTGTCGGCACCGTGCAGGATACCGGTCCGTTCGGCATCAAGATGATGATGCCCATGCCGATCGGCATGCCGACGCTTGGTGGCACGCTCGCCACCCAGGGCGGCCTGGTCTTCATCGCCGGCACCCAGGACTACTACCTGCGCGCCTTCGATTCGCAGACCGGCAAGGAAGTCTGGAAGGCCCGCCTGCCGGTTGGCAGCCAGGGCGGCCCGATGTCCTACAAATCGCCGAAGACCGGCAAGCAGTACATCCTGATCTCGGCCGGCGGCGGCCGCCAGTCGCCCGACCGCGGCGATTACGTGATCGCCTACGCCCTGCCGAAGTAAAGACAGGCAATGACGAGGCATCCGGGGCGCGTCAGCCCCGGATCGCCGCAAAGAGGTTCAAGCCGTGCCCGGCACTGGCTTGTTCGTGAGCGCCGGCTCGCCGAATGGCAGCGGCACTCAAAATCCAGCCGGCGGCCACGCCGCCATTGCAAGGAGTAAAACCATGAAATGGTCTGCACCGAAATTCACCGAAGTCAGCTGCGGAATGGAAATCAACCGCTACGCACCGCCGGATGGCGATGAGCCGATCCTGTTCTAAGGATCAGTCCTGACGGACCGAAGCCAAATCCGCCGGCGGCACCATGTTGTGGGTCGATCGCGACACGCATCGATACCGATGCCGCCGGCACTATCGGAACCATGCCGCTCCCGCTCGCCACTCAGGATGACCGGAGCCACGCCTCCCCACAGCCTTCACTCGGGGAGAGAAAAGACGAAATCGCGCATGCGCGACTGCCGGCGCCGGGACGACCCGCTACGCCGTGCCCCGCGTGCCCCCGGTGGCCCCCGGTGGCCCATGCGACGCCGCGCATGCCTTGCGCGCAGACCGTGAATTGAAAGCGAATGACAATGTCCTTGAACCGGCTCTCTCTGTCGCTTGTTGCGGCAGCCACGATGTTTTCCAGCGCCGTCTGGGCCGCTGCAGACAATAACGAGCCCGCCCCCTCCGGCACCTATATGTCCGACCCCGCGCATTCGAGCGTCATCTGGAAGGTCAATCATCTCGGGCTTTCCAACTATACCGCCCGCTTTACCCGCATGACGGCGGAGCTCAACTGGAATGCCGGGCATCCCGAAGCATCCTCGGTCATCGCCACCATCGACCCCTTGTCCGTGCAGACGAATTTCCCCTTCCCGGAAAGGGAGGATTTCGACAAGGAGATCGGCACCGAAGAGCGGTTTTTAGGGGGCAAGCCGATCCGCTTCGTCTCGAAAGAGGTCAGAATCACCGATACGCATCACGGCACCGTCGCCGGTGATCTGACATTTCGTGGCGAAACGCATCCTGCCGTCATGAATGTCACCTTCAACGGCTCCATGGCACGCCAGCCGGCCGTCGATCGCCCGAAGATCGGCTTTTCCGCCGAACTGATCTTCAAGCGCAGCGAATGGGGCCTCGCGCCAAAAATCAAGTCGGTCGGCGACGACGTGACCGTCATCATCGAAACGGAACTCCAGCCGTCCAGAGCGGCGGCCGGTCCAGATGAAACCAGGCCCGGAAACGGGAAGCCCGCGCAATGACCAGCCTCCGGTTCATCGTTCTCGGCGCTGCGGCCGGCGGCGGGCTGCCGCAATGGAACTGCAATTGCGCCAATTGCGCCGCGGCGCGCGATCCGTCTTCGGGGCTGAAACCCCAGACGCAATCGTCGCTCGCCGTCAGCGTCGATGGCGAGCGTTGGGCGGTGTTCAATGCCTCGCCCGACATCCGCCAGCAGATCCTTCAGACGCCGGCCCTGCATCCGAAAGCGCTCCGCCACAGCCCGATCGAAAGCATCGTCATCACCAATGCCGATGTCGATCATATCGGTGGGCTGCTGACCGTGCGGGAAAAGCAGCCTTTTTCACTGTACACGACCTCCGCCATTGGCCGGGTGCTGGATGACAATCCCATCTTCCGGGTTCTCGATCCTGATCATGTGCGCCGGCGGACAATCCGTCTCGACGAGCAGTTCGAACCACTTGCGGGGGTTGAGGCGCGCATCTTCGCCGTTCCCGGCAAGGTGGCGCTCTTCCTCGAAGAGGGCGAGCCCGAGCTTGGCCTTGAAGGCGAGCAGACGATCGGCATCGAGTTCCTCGCCGGAGAAAAGCGGGCCTATTACATCCCCGGCTGCGCCACCCTGCCGGACTGGCTCACCGAGCGCATCCGCGGCGCCGATCTCGTCTTCTTCGACGGCACCGTCTTTACCGACGACGAGATGATCACCGCAGGCACCGGCATCAAGACCGGACAGCGCATGGGCCATATGGCGATTTCCGGAGAAGACGGCAGCCTTGCGCGCCTCGCCTCTCTCGATATCGGCCGGCTCATCTACGTTCACATCAACAACACCAATCCCGTCTGGCGCAATGGCCCGGAACGGGCGGCCGTCGAAGCGGCCGGAATGGCCGTCGCGCATGACGGCATGGAGATCTCCCTTGACTGACGCAACATTCAACGACCAGACCCGAACCAACCAGCCGCAGAACCGCAGCGATTTCGAAGCGAGACTGCGCGCCATCGGTGACGCCCGTTATCACGACAAGCATCCGTTTCACGGCATGCTGCATGGTGGCCATTGCAATATCACGCAGGTGCGTGCCTGGGTGATCAACCGTTTCTACTACCAGAGCCGGATTCCGGTGAAGGATGCAGCCTTCATGTCGCGCTGCGAGGATGCCGCCATCCGGCGCGCCTGGCGCAAGCGCATCGAGGATCATGACGGCGGCGTTGGCGAAGGCGGTGGTCTCCGTCGCTGGCTGAAGCTGGCCGAGGCCGTCGGCCTCGATCCGGATTACGTTGCTTCCAATCGCGGCGTCCTTCCCGGCACCCGTTTTGCCTGCGATGCCTATGTGCGCTTCGTCCGTGACATGCCGATGCTCGATGCGGTCGCCGCCTCGCTGACCGAGCTTTTTGCGCCGGCGATCCACAAGAACCGCATTGCCGGGCTGATCGAACATTATGCCTTCGCCAACGAGGAGGCGCTTTCCTATTTCCGCAAGCGGCTCGATGAAGCCCCCGTCGATGTCGCCTTCGGCCTCAATTACGTGCTCGACCATGCCGACACGAAGGAGAAGCAGGATGCGGCGGCGGCCGCGCTGACCTTCAAGACCGACGTGCTCTGGGCACAGCTCGATGCGCTGCATCACGCCTATGTCTCGCCGGCCCTCCTGCCGCCCGGCGGCTGGGATGGCAGGCAAGGCGTGATCGGCGATCTCGACCAGCCGGCCTTGAAGGAAGCGATGTTGCAGCAGGAGATGAAGGGAGCGGCAGAATGAGTGATCAGGCTGCCGTGCCCGTAACGGGCGACACCATTGCAAAACTGGCGCGCGGTGTGCGCCTGCGGGAAGATCCCGTGCGTGGCCAGACCGTGCTTCTGGCACCGGAGCGTGCGCTTGCACTCGACGAGATCGCCGTAATGATCGTCAACGCGCTCGATGGCGAACGCAGTCTCGATGCGATCGCGGCCGAGTTCGCGGAAAAATTCGAAGCGCCGAAAGATCAGGTCCTCGCCGACGTGATCGGCTTCGTCGACGAATTTTCCAAGCGCCGGATGCTGGAGTTGAAGCCGTGAACGAGCATGTGAGCATCAAGGGCGCAGGCCGAGAACCAACACGGGAGCGGCCGACAAGCGAATGGACAGATAAGGACGGCGTTGTCCGCCGCATCCGCATCCCCGCGCCGATCGCCATGCTGGCAGAGCTGACGCATCGCTGTCCGCTCGCCTGTCCCTATTGCTCCAATCCGCTCGAGCTTGAGGGCGTGAAGACGGAGCTCTCGACTGCGGAGTGGATCGCGGTGTTCCGGCAGGCCGCAGCGCTCGGCGTCTTGCACCTGCATCTCTCCGGCGGTGAGCCGGCCGCCCGCCGCGATCTTGTGGAACTGACGGCGGCGGCCGCCAAGGCGGGGCTCTATACCAATCTCATCACCTCCGGCATCGGGCTCACCGAAAAGCGCATTGCCGAGCTTTCCGAAGCGGGCCTCGACCATCTTCAGCTTTCCATTCAGGGCGCCACGCCGGAGCTTGCCGATCGGGTGGGTGGCTACAAGGGCGGCTATGACCGCAAGATCGCGGTGGCCGAATGGACCCATGCCGCCGGTATTCCGCTGACCGTCAATGCCGTCTGCCACAAGCAGAACATGGACCAGATGGGCGAGATGCTCGATCTCGCCGTGAAACTCGGCGCGCGCCGCATCGAGATCGCCACCGTGCAGTTCCACGGCTGGGCAGACAGGAACCGTCAGGCGCTGATGCCGACGAGGGAGCAGTTCTTGCGCGCCAATGCTTTCGTGGCGGAGGCGCGCAGGCGGCTGGAAGGCATCATCGTCATCGATTATGTCGCGCCGACCACCACGCATCCTATCCCAAGGCCTGCATGGGCGGCTGGGCAAGAACCGGGTTCAACATCACGCCCTCGGGCAAGGTCCTGCCCTGCCACGCGGCCGAGACCATCCCGCATCTCACCTTCGACACGGTGCGCGACAAAAGCCTCGAAGACATCTGGTATCACGGTGCGGCTTTCAACGCCTATCGCGGCGACAGCTGGATGCCGGACCTCTGCCGGACCTGCGATCGCAAGGCGATCGATTTCGGCGGATGCCGCTGCCAGGCGATGGCGCTGGCCGGCGATGCTTCGGCCACCGACCCCGTCTGCATCCGCTCGCCGCTGCGCTCGCTTCTGACCGAACAGGCCGAAGCCGACAGCCGCGCCGAGCCGCCCGACTTCGTCTATCGCGGCCGCGATTGAGGCATCGGCCGACAGGACCTCCCGCTACGCCAGTCGGCAATCCGGCTGGCAGGTATCGATCACTATCGTGACAGAAGCGGCCCATCTTCGCCTCCAGCGGTTGCATTTTAGGCGTGCGAACTTAAACGTTCACACGATTGCGATCTGAGGTTAGTTCATGATGTTATTCGAAAACGGCTATTTCGATTATCTCGGCATAGTCGGGGTGATCCTGCTTGTAGCCGCGAACGGATTTTTCGTTGCTGCGGAATTCGCGCTGGTTTCGGTTCGCAAGAGCCGCGTTTCCGAGCTGGTGACAGCCGGACGCGCCAATGCCGTGACGCTGCAGAAGGCTGTCGAAAACCTCGATGCCAATCTTGCTGCCACGCAGCTCGGGATCACCATCTCGTCGCTCGCCCTTGGCTGGGTCGGCGAACCGGCACTTGCCCATCTGATCGAACCGGTGCTGCAGCAGATCGCCGGAGACTGGGCATCGGTCGGGTCGCATGCGATCGCCGTCGCCTGTGCCTTCATCATCATCACCTCGCTGCATATCGTGCTGGGTGAACTTGCGCCGAAATCGCTTGCCCTGCAGCGCAGCGAAGGCACGTCGCTCTTCGTCGTGCGGCCGCTCGGCATCTTCCTCTTCATGTTCAAGCCGGCAATCTCCGTTCTCAACGGCATGGGCAATCTCGTGCTCCGGGCCTGCGGCCTGCAGCCGGGCGCCGGCGAGGGTTCCTTCCACTCGCCTCAGGAACTGAAGCTTCTCGTGGCCGAAAGCCAGGAGGCAGGCCTGCTCGATCAGGCGCAGCAGATGCTCGTCGAGCGCGTCTTCAATATCGGCGATCGGCAGGTCTCGGACATCATGACGCCGCGCATGGAAGTCGACTGGCTGGATCCCAATGACCCTGCGGAGGAGATCATCCGGTCTGTGCGTGAATGCACCCACGAACAGCTCCTCGTCGCCCGCGGCAATATCGACGAACCAATCGGCATGGTGCTGAAGAAGGATCTGCTCGATCAGTTGCTCGATGGCCGCAAGCTGGACCCGATGGCTGTCCTGACCCAGCCGCTGGTCGTCCATGAGCATACGTCGGTCTTCCGCGTTCTCGACAGTTTCAAGTCTTCGCCAGTGCGACTTGCGATCGTCGTCGACGAGTACGGCACGCTGGAAGGCATCGTCACCCAGACGGACCTTCTGGAAGCCATCGCCGGTGATCTTGCCGGCGGATATGGAGAGGATCCGGATTTTCTGCTCAAACCGGACGGCCGATTGCTGATCGACGGCATGATGTCTGCCTATGATGCCTTCCAGAAGCTCGGCATTGCCGAACCCGACGACGTGCGGTTCAACACGATCGCCGGCTTTGCCCTTCATGTGCTGAGGCGCATTCCCGATGGCGGCGAGGTCTTTACCTATGACCGCTGGCGTTTCGAGATCGCGTCCATGCAGGGCAAGCGGATCCATAAGCTGCTGGTCTCGGAGATGAACCAGCCCACGCCATCGGCGGATATGGCCCTCGGCACGGCATGATCCGCTGACGTGACGAGTGATCAGGTGGGTGGCGCGTTTACCGACCACCCACTCTGGTCATTTTCAGCCTTTACGAACGGCCTGCAGGGTCAGGCGGATGTCAGCGCTTGAGCGGCCGACGGCAATCGCAATCTCGTCGCCGCACACCTGCCAGCAGCCGGCTTGCACATCCCAGTGCCGAAGGTTTTCCTCCGGCACCAGCAATGTGACCGTGGCCCTGCCCTGCGCCTCAAGCTCAACCTTGTCGAAGGCCAGAAGCTTGCGGGATCCGTCGGCCAGCTGCCGATAGACCTGAACGACTTCCAGGGTCGGGCGCTCTGCCTCGTTCCACAGATTGACCGCGATTTGCAGGCCGCCATCGTCCGGCGGGATGATCTCGCCACTTTCATACTGCACGCGGCCAAAACCCAGGCCGTGCCCGAAGGGAAGAGCGGCACCATGCCGAGCGCGTCGAAGCGACGTTGCCCGATCACCACGCCTTCGCTGTAGGTGACGGTACCACCCCGTTCCGGCCGTTCCGTCACAGCGGTAATCTGCTCGTCACTGGCCGGGAAGACCTGTGGGAGACGGCCCGACGGTTCCTGCAGGCCGAGGATGACATCGGCAAGCGCATTGCCGCATTCCTGCCCGCCATACCATTGATGCAGAACCGCAGCCACGTCGTCGATCCAGGGCATGGCGAGCGGGCAACCCGCCTGCGTGACGACGACCGTGCGTGGATTGGCGGCCGCAACGGCGCTGATGAGCGCATCCTGGCCCGGCGGCAGCGACAGGCTGCGGCGATCTTCCGATTCCGTTTCCCATTCGGCATTGAGGCCGGTGACGACGATCACCGCATCCGCATCCCTCGCGATCCTGACGGCCTCCTCGACCGATCCGGCCGCAGCAATCGCCCGCAGTCCGAAGCGAACGGCCTTCAGCGACGTCGCGATACCGTCACCGCAGAAATATTCGACGCGGAACCTGTAGCTCTGGCCGGCAACGAGCTCGATCGTGCCGCGGCGTTCGTCACATCCGTGACCGAAATAGCTTTCGCCCTTGCTCCAGCTATCCCATGCATCCAGCACCTCGACGTCATCGATAAAGAGCTTCGACAACCCGGCGCTCATCAGGCCGATCACATGCGGCCCGGTTTCCGTCGCCGTGACCGTGCAGGAGACGCGTGCGGCAAAGACACTGTGATCTATTTCTGCCGCAACCGCGCCGAACCACGCGAAATCCGTGCTGCGCGTCTCTTCGACGCGCGCGGGAACACCCTCGCGGCTCTCGCCATTGAAGAGTTCCAGCCGCACATCGCCTGCAATGGCCGGCACGAAACGTTCACCGGCGCAGCCGAGAGCATAGTCGATCTGCGTATCGGGCAGAGCCGCCCGAAGCCCTTCGAGCGGGCTGATGGCATAATGCGCATTGATCTGCGCCGACCCGCCGCCATGGACGGCGGCGACGGCCGCATTCGAACCGATGACGGCGATCCGGCGCAGCTTTGGCGCAGACAGCGGCAGAATGTCGTTGCGGTTGGTCAGAAGCACGATCGATTGCGCGCCGGTGCGGCGGATGAGCGACTGCGTCTCCGGCCGGTTGCGCGCCACTTCCGCCGAGAGGTCGTCATCCATACTGACGCCAAGGCGTCGGCCCATGGCGATGATCCGGCCGGCAGCCTCGCGAACCTTGAGAGGATCGACGCGACCGTCACGAACGGCGGCCACCAGCTTTTCGCCACGGAAACGGCCCGGACCCGGCATTTCGAGATCAAGCCCGGCGGCAATCGCGTTTTCCGTCGAATGGGTGCCGAGCCAGTCGGACATGATGATGCCGTCAAACGCCCATTCGCCGCGCAAAATATCCTGCAGCAGCCAGGGATGTTCCGAGGTATGCACGCCGTTCAGCCAGTTATAGGAGGTCATGACGCAGGTCACGCCTGCTTCCCGAACCGCAGCCTCGAAGGGGCGCAGATAGAGTTCGCGCAGCGTCTTCTCGTCGATCGCCGAATTGATCGACCGGCGCTCGTGTTCACATTCATTGCCGACGAAATGCTTGATCGTCGCGCCGATGCCGCGCGATTGAACGCCGTTGATGAAGGCGACGGCCATGCGCGCCGTCAGATGCGGATCCTCGGAGAAATTCTCGAAATTGCGGCCGTTGAGGGGATTGCGGTGCATGTTGACGGAAGGTGCCAGGATGACATGCGCCTTCTTGGCACGCACTTCCTCGGCCAGATCAATGCCAATCTCGCTCACCAGATCGGTGTTCCATGTGGCGGCCAGCGCCACTTCCGCCGGATAGGCGGCCGTGCGGGCGCCATTGACGAAGGCTTCGCCGCGCGCGCCATTGGTGCCGTCCGTCACCTTGATCGAAGGAATGCCGAGACGCGCGATTTCAGCGGTGCGCCAGTAGGTTGCCCCCGCAAGAAGGCTGACCTGCTCCTCGAGCGTCATCTGGTCGAGGAGTGTATCGATATCATCAAAAGTCATGGGATCAGTTGGTTTTTCCGCGCAGCGACCGGGCAAGCCCGAGGCTGACAAACAATGAAAGAACAAGCGTGCTGATGAGCAGCAGGAAGGCGAGAGCGGCGCCGAAGGGCCAGTTTCCGACGCGCACGAACTGGTCGTAGACGGCCGGTGCCAGCATGTGGAAACTCGGGCCGCCAAGGAGAACCGGCGTCGCATAGGCATTCATCGCCATGATGAAGACCAGAACCGAGCCGGCAAGAATGCCGGGTGCGGCCTGCGGCAGAAGCACCCGCCACATCACCGTCAGCGGCTGCGCGCCGAGATTGGCCGCCGCCTCTTCCGTCTGGCGCGGCACGGCCTCGATCACCGAAGACAGCGTCAGGATCATGTAGGGCAGGACGACGGCGGCGGTGCCTAGAACGACGGCGAGCGGCGTATAGAGAAGCTGGAACGGCCCCATGCCGAAAAGCCCGAAGAAGGCATTGATGAAGCCATCGGTGTTGAGGAGCGCCATCCATCCTGCCGCACGCACGACGTTTCCGACCAGAAGCGGAAAGAGCGTCAGGATCATGAAAGCGGATTTCCACCGGCTTTCCATTCGCGCCAGCCAATAGGCCGGCGCGATCGACAGGGCGATGCACAGAAGCGTGCAGCCCAGTGCCACACCGACCGTCACCAGCAGGATCTGCTGATAGAACGGGTCGGTGATGGCGTTGAGGTAGTTCTCCCCGGTAAGCGCGGAGACCATCAGGTCGGTCGGGCTATACTGGTTGAGCGAGATGCGGAACAGGCCAAGCATCGGCATGACCAGCAGCATCAGCACCAGAAGCGTTGCGGGAAGAACCAGAAGCGGCATGATCAGCCCTTGAACTCGCGCGTCCAGAAATCGAAGATCTTCGACTGGTTGGCGGTGAAATAGGCGTGGTCGATGGACTTCAGATTGGCCTGATCCGCAGGCGAGAGCGCGAGCGCCTTCTGAACATCCGGCGGCAGGACGGCATTCGTGACCGAGGGCAGGTAGCCGATCTTGTCGAGGAAGCCGAGCTGCGAGTCGGGCTCAAGCGCCGCATTCAGATAGGCATAGGCGCCGTCCTTGTTGGGAGCATTCTTCGGCACGGCCATTTCGAACGTGATCGGGATCGCACCTTCGGACGGGATTGCCCAGGCAAGGTTGAGCCCGGCCTTGCGCCAGCCGAAACCGCGGGCGACATAGTTGAGCGTGATCCAGATCTCTTCCGACTTGAAGGCCGCAGCGATGGATTCGTTCGTCGGCAGGATTTTGGCGTTCTGCTCGTTCTTCAGCGCCAGAAGCTTTTCGCGGCCCGGCGTGTAATCGGACATGCTGCCACCGGCGGCAAGCGATGCCGCCGCGGACGTTGCCACGTAAAGAACATCCGAAATACCGACCTTGCCCTTGTATTCCGGGTTCCACAGATCCTTGTAGGAGGTCGGCGGCGTGGTGATCTTGGCCGGGTTATAGACGATCGCAATATAGGAGAAGAGCTGCGGCACGGCATAGGACTTGCGCAGCGCCGGAATGACATTGGCGATATTCGGCACCTTGGTTTCGTCAAGCTCCTCGAGCACGCCGATCTGCGCCATCGGATACATGTCGAGATCCGCCAGAAGGCCGACATCGAAGCTGGCCTTGCGGCGCGTCCGCTCGGTGCGCAGCTTGGTCTGGCGTGCTTCGGTCGTGGAAATGTCCTGAACGACCTCATAGCCGGCCGGGATCATCACCCGCTCGTCGACGATGCGGCGCAGCAGTTCTGCGTAATCGCCACCGAGGACGGAGGCGATGATCTGCCCCTTCTCGGCCGCCGATGCGCCTCTCGGCACGCCTGCAAGGCCCAATGCGCCGGCCATGGCGCCCAGCGCGAGAAATTCGCGCTTCGACAATGTAAGTTTCGACATGCTCTGTTCCCTTTGTTTTGGATTTAATGCGTTGCCGGTAGCAGGCGCGCGTGCTCCTGCTGCCAGTTCAGGCCGATCTTATTGCCGACCACGGAGCCTTCCGGCCGCCCCCGGGTCGTGACCACGAGGCTGGTGCCGGCGTAATCGATGCCATATTCCGTCTGCGCGCCGAGGAAAGTGATGCGGCAGATCGTACCGGTCGCGGCGCTCTCCTGAGGCGCGCCCAGCGTGATATGCTCGGGCCGAAGCGCCAGCACGCTGCCCTGTGTCGCGGGATCGCAGTCGAAGACCGCTCCGCCATGGCCGGCGCGGAACTTGCCGGAACCGAGGGACTGGCCCTCGATCAGATTGCAGCGGCCGATAAAGCCCGCGACGAAGACGTCGGCCGGATTGTTGTAAAGCTCGTCCGGCGCGCCATGCTGGCGAATAACGCCGCCTTCCATGACAACCATCTTGTCGGCCATGATCAGCGCCTCTTCCTGATCATGGGTCACGAGCAGGGTCGTCAGGCCAAGGCGCTGCTGCAGCGCGCGAATTTCATGCTGCACTTCGGCGCGAAGCTTGGCATCAAGGTTGGACAGCGGCTCATCGAGAAGCAGGATCGCCGGGTTGACCGCAAGCCCGCGCGCCAAAGCCACGCGCTGCTGCTGTCCGCCCGACAATTGCCGCGGCAGGCGTTCTGCCAGATGGCTCAACTGCACCATGTCGAGGGCAGCGCGTATTCTTTCGTCGCGCTCGACCTTCGGTACTTTGCGCATTTCGAGCCCGAAGCCGATATTGGCGGCCACGCTCATATGCGGAAACAGCGCGTAGGACTGGAACACCATGGCCGTGTCGCGCCGGTGCGGCGGCAGGGTCGTGATGTCGGTCGCGCCGAGCGTGATCTTGCCGGACGTGGGCTCGACAAAGCCCGCGACCATGCGCAGCGTCGTGGTCTTGCCGCAGCCGGACGGGCCGAGCAGCGCCACCAGTTCGCCTTCGGCGACATTGAGGTTCAGGCCGCGCACGACCTGCGTGTCGCCATACCGTTTGACAAGGTTCTCGATTGAGAGGCTGGCCATGCCGTAACTCCGCTTGTGACGCGCCCTTTAGAAAGCGCGGGCAATTTTTACGTAGCGATCTGTCACCAGCATCAGCGCGCCAATCAGAATGATCTGCAGCGTGCCGACAGCCGCCAACGTCGGGTCGATCTTGAATTCGAGGTAGTTCAGCATGGCGACCGGCAGGGTGATCTTGCCCGGCCCGATCAAAAGCAGCGAAAGCTCAAGGTTTTCAAAGCTCTGGATGAAGGAGAAGATCGCGCCGGCGATGATGCCGGATTTCAGCATGGGAAGCGTGACGCGCCAGAAGACGACGAGCGGAGGAGCACCCAGATTGCGAGCGGCCTCCTCGACACTCGGATCGAGATTGGCCATTCCGGCAAGCACAAGGCGCACGGTCCACGGGATGGTGAGCAGGATATGCGCCGCAATCAGCCCCGAAGACGTGCCGATGATATCGCGATCGAGCACGCTTTCCGCATTGATGTAGAAGATGTAGAGCGCCGTCCCCATGATGACGGAGGGCACGGCCAGAGGCCCGAGCAGCAGCGACGAAAGCGGCTTGCGCCCGCGAAACGGCCGCGATGGATCGCATAGGCGGCAGCGGTGCCGGCCGGCACGCCGATCGCGGTCGCGATCAGCGCCAGTTTCAGGCTCTCGATCAGGCCCGCGGTGAATTCGCTCCGGTCCCAGGCATTGGCAAACCACTTCAGCGTCAGCCCGGAAGGAGGGAACTGGATGATCTGGTCTGCGAAGAAGCTGATCACCACCACGGCGACCACAGGCGCAAGCATGAAGGCATAGGCGAGGAAAACCAGCGCCTTGAAAGAGGCTTGCGACAGACTGCGTTCTATCCTCATATGTCCCCGAATACCGCCCGGCGCAAAACAGGCGCCAAATTACGATGATGACGACATCATTTCCACATGATGACGTCATCATCAATAGTATTTGAGGATTTGGATGAAAGATCGACGTCTTTGACGATGAACGACGTGGCAAGGCTGGCGGGTGTTTCGCCGGCAACCGTGGCGCGTGTTCTTTACGAGCCCGAAAAGGTTGCTCCGGCTCGCCGCAAGAAGGTCGAGGCCGCTCTGGCTGAAACGGGCTACCGGCCGAATGTTGTCGCGCGCGGGCTGCGTACCAGCCGCAGCTGGAAGATCGGCCTGATTATCGTCGATGGCCGGCTCAACCCCTATTTCGTCAATCTCAGCCAGGCGATCAGGCAGGAGGCAATGTCGCAGGGCTATACGGTCCTGACCTTCCAGTATGGCTCGGCCGCCGAGCCCGTGACGGATGCCGTCGCACAGCTCATCCAGAATCGAGTCGATGCCGTGATCTTCTCCTATGCCTTGCGCCCCGAAGACATTGCGCCGCTGCTCGAAGCGAATATTCCCGTCGTCCAGGTAGAGCAGGAAGCAATTGCGGACACGGATGTGGTGATCTGCGATCCTCTCAAGGGCATCCATGCCGCGATGGCCCATCTCGTGGAACTGGGGCACCGCCGGATCGCCTTCATGGGCGGCGATCCGGCCAGTTATAACCGTCCGCGCGTGCATGGGACGACGATGGAGGAAGAACGGCTTGAGGCCTTTCGCGCCTCTGTCCGGGCACTGGGTGCAGATCCCGATCCGGCACTCGAAGTGCTGGGCCGCTATTTCTCCGTGACCGGAGAGGACCCGGCCAGCGAGGGACGGGCCATGATGCACCGCATCCTTGCCATGGAAAACCGGCCAACCGCCATCCTTGCCTCTTCCGACATGCTGGCCGCGGGCATATTGCAGGCGCTATCGGCGGAAGACCTGAAGGTGCCACGCGACTTCTCGCTGATCGGCTATGACGATTCCATCGCATCGCTGCTTGCGCCACCGCTGTCATCAATCGGCCGCCCGCTGGATGAGATCGCCAAGGCGGCGATCGATTGCGCGATTGCCGCGATCGTCGACACGCCTCATCGTCCGGCCCGCCGGGTTTTGACACAGCCCTGCGACAAAGGTTGTCGACGGCACCGCCACGCGGCTGAATTTCACCGCGCGTCTGGCGAGGGAGGGCCCCTTACTGCCAGCCCTTGAGCGCCCGCCCCGAATAATAGCTTGGGGTGGTCGATCTATAGATAGGAATGGTCGCCGCGCCGAGGTGAGGCACTTCGCTGAACTCCGACTTGCGTATCTCGGGCGGCTCGACGAAAAAGTCCTCCCCCAGCACGTCGAGGGATCCGAGGCGGTCGACGATGCGGCTGATGATCCAGTCCGGCAGCGAGCCGCCAAAGACGATCGCCGACGGATCGAGCGTTCGCGCAACCGTCAAGGAAAGGGTGCGCAGCTGATCGGTCGCACGCTCCAGCCATGCGATGACCTTGGGATGGTCGGCGAATGTCTCATCGATATCGCTCAGCCGACGGATCTCGCGCCCCTCGCTGCGCAACGTGACGCAGAGATCCTGGCCCGAAGGACGCGGGCTTGACTTCGGAAAGAGGCCGCCGAACTCGCCTGCATTGCGATGCGTGCCGCCATAGAGATGCCGCTGGACCACGACGCCACCGCCAATGCCGTAGGTCAGCCAGATCATTGCAAAATTGGCGAGGTTGCGACCGGCACCGTAATAGAGCTCGGAAAGGATGACCGCCTTGCCGTCATTTTCGTGATGGACCGGATAGTCGAAATACTGCTGGAAATCGGTGTTGACGTCGAGATCGTGCCAGCCGGAAAACTGCGGGATCTGGAAGACGTGGCCCGGCACGCGCGTAAAATGTCCCGGAAAGGAAAGGCCGCATCCGAGCACGCGACGCCTGTCCAGTCCGGCCGTTGCGACGACTTCATGCGCCGCGGCACTGGCAATCGACATGATGTGCTCGAAGTCGTGCTTCTCCAGCGGCTGGCGCAGTTCGGCACGGATACAGCCATGGAAATCGGCGGCGCAGACGCGAATGTCATCGGGATTGAAATGGACGCCGATGGTAAAGAGCCCGTCCGGGTTGAGGTCGAGCATGGTCGATGGCTTGCCCCGCCCCTGCCCGACCTTGGCCGGGTCGGCCTCGACCAGCAGCTGGGCATCCAGAAGATTGGCGGTCAGGCGGGTCAAGGTCGGCGCAGAGACATCCATTTCCCGAGCCAGCTCGACGCGGGACATGCCTCCGCGCCCGCGCAGGATCTCGATCAGACGCCGTTCATTGTAGCCCAGATTTATCAATACCGACCCCGGATCAGTGGTTTTGCCGGAGCCTTAGCGCACATCCCGGCAGCGATCATGTGAATTTTTCATTGCTCACGAAACGGCAGGGGCGGCCGGACCACGTCAACGGTGGCCTTTTCCCTTCTTGATCAGCGGCTTGCGAGAAACTCAAGAGTTTCCGACAAAGTCATCTTGACATATTTATTTACGTAATGAAAGTTATTCATGTGCATGACCGCCAGTCCATAGATTTCGGAGCCCGATCAAGAAGGCGCCCGGCCGGATTGCACATTTGGGAACCTTAAAAATTTGGAGGCCTTCGTGGGCTATTTTCGCAAGATACTCACCGCATGCGCAGCCGGCGCTGCCATGTTTGCGTCCGTCAGCATCGCTCACGCTGACGGCACCGTCGTCGTCTATTCCGCAGCTCCCCAGCAGATGATGGATGAGATGCTGCCGGCATTCGAGAAGAAGACCGGTACGAAGGTCGAGCTTGTCAAAGCCGGATCCGGCGAACTGATGAACCGCATCAAGGCCGAAAGCGGCAAGCCGGCCGGCGATGTGATCTGGAGCGTCGATGGCACCGTCATCGATTTCAACGCAGCCCTGTTCCAGCCCTATGAGCCGAAGGAAGTCTCCGCGATCACGCCGTCGCTGGCGCCGAGCAAGAACTGGGTACCCTTCACGGCCGTCGTCACGGCCTTCATCGTCAATCGCGAAGCGCTCAAGGGCGCGCCGGTCCCGACCTCCTGGGAAGACCTGGCAAAGCCGGAATACAAGGGCCTGATTTCCTCGGCCCGTGCCGACCAGTCCGGTTCGGCCTATATCCAGCTGGCCACCATCCTGCAGCTCTTCAAGCCGGAAACCAAGGCCTGGGATCTCTACAAGAAAATCCTCGGCAACTCGGTTCTGGCCACCTCTTCGGGTGCCGTACCGCGCTTCGTCAATGATGGCGAACAGGCCATCGGCATCACGCTCGAAGACGCTGCCCTGCGCTACAAGCTCGGCACGGCGCCGGTCGACATCATCTACCCGAAGGAAGGCACCGCCATTGCTCCGGACGGCATGGCGCTCATCAAGGGCGCGCCGCATGCGGATAACGGCAAGGCCTTCATCGACTTCATCGTCTCCAAGGAAGGCCAGGAAATCGTCGCCAAGTTCGGACGCCGTCCGATCCGCGCCGACGTATCCGCGAACGCAGCGCTGATCCCGCTCTCCAAGGTTCCGGATGGCAAGTATGACTTCCAGTGGGCAGCCGACAACCGCGACCGTGTCATGAAGGCGTGGAACGACATGATGCTGGATATGCAGTAATCCTGCGATCCGGGGCACGGCGCTCAATGTGCCGTGCTTATCTTTCTTGAGCCCAATTCACCTCTGTCTTGAAATCTGTTGTCCGTCTCGCCGTCAGGGCATGCGACGCACACACGGAGAAACCTATGTCTGCCGTCGAGATATCCAGCATCCGCAAGAGCTATGGGGGGGTGGTCGCCCTTTCCGACATCAATATCACGATCCCTTCCGGCTCGTTCTTCACGCTGCTTGGCCCAAGCGGCTGCGGAAAGACGACGCTGCTGCGGACGATCGCCGGATTTCACCAGCAGGATAGCGGCAGCATCGCCATTGCCGGCCAGAAGATCGAGCATGTCCCTGCGCACAAGCGCGATGTCGGCATGGTCTTTCAGGACTATGCCGTCTTTCCCCATATCAGCGTTGCCGACAACATTGCCTTCGGCCTCAAGCAGCGCAAGGTATCCAAGAGCGAGATCCGCTCCCGCGTCGATGCCATTCTCGATGTCGTGCAGCTGAAGCCTTATGCGAGCCGCATGCCGCATGAGCTCTCCGGCGGCCAGCAGCAGCGCGTCGGCCTTGCCCGTGCGCTCGTCATCAATCCGAAGGTTCTCCTGATGGACGAGCCGCTCTCCAACCTCGATGCCAAGCTGCGCGTGGATCTGCGCCGCGAATTGCGCGGCATCCAGCAATCCATGGATATCACGACCATCTATGTGACCCATGACCAGGAGGAGGCGCTTGCCATGTCCGATCTGGTCTGCGTCATGTATGGCGGCGTCATCCAGCAGGCGGCAGCCCCCTGGGATGTCTATAACAACCCGGCCAACCGCTTCGTCGCATCCTTTGTCGGCGCCAACAATTTCATGGCACTTTCGCGGGATGCCGGACAGGCCGCCATCTCCGGCTCGGCCGTCATCCTGCCACAGCTCGCCTCCATCGATGCCGCAGGCCCGGTGATTGCAGCCATCCGGCCCGAATTCGTCACCGTCAATGCCGCAGGCGATGCGCCCGGCAGCGTCAGTCTGCCGGTCAGGATCCGCCAGGTCAGCTTCACCGGACGTGAAATGGCTGTTGCGGCCGTGCTCTCTTCCGGCGAAGAGATCGAAGCAATCACCAAGCCGACGCCTGAAATCATTGCCCTCAAGCCGGATGACAAGGCGACGTTCTCGTTCCGCGCTTCGGATGTTCAGCTGTTTGCAGATGGCCCGACGGGAGCAAGACTGTCATGAGCGCCTCATCCCCAGCCATGACCGGCGGACGCAGGTTCGCCCTGCCGGGTTTCTGGACGGTCGTCACCGCTTTTGCCGTGCTGCTGCTTGCCGTCCTGCTTCTGCTGCCGATCGCAAATGTCATCGGCATCAGCTTCTTCGATGCATCCTCGGGTGCCTTCGGCCTGTCGAACTACGTTCAGGTCCTGACACGCCGCTTCTATACGCTGGCGCTGTGGAACACGGTCGTGATCGGCCTTCTCGGCATGCTCGGCGCCTGCCTGCTCGGCATCCCGCTGGCCTTCTGCACGTCGCGCTATCACATCCGCGGCCGGGCGGTCATCGCCACGTTTGCCGTCCTCGTTCTCTGCGCCCCGCCTTTCATCGGCGCCTATGCCTGGATCATGCTCTTCGGCTCCAACGGCACGGTGACGACGCTTCTGTCGGCAATCGGCATTCCCGCACCGACCATCTACGGCATTCCGGGCATCGTTCTCGTCTTCAGCCTCAAGTTCTTCCCCTACATCTTCCTGATGACGGAGAACGCGCTGAACACGATCAACAAGTCCTATGAGGATGCCGCCGAAAATCTCGGTTGCACCGCCTTCCAGCGCTTCTACAAGGTCACGCTGCCGCTGATCTTTCCCGCCGTCAGCACCGGCGCGATTATCTGCTTCGTGCTTTCCATCGCGGATTTCGGCACGCCGGCCATTCTCGGTCGCGGCGTGCGCACCCTGTCCACCATCGCCTACACCCAGTACACCTCGGAAATGGGTGGAACACCGACCATGGCCGTTACCGTCTCGATGGTTATGATCGCCATATCGATGCTGGCTCTCGTGTTGCAGAGGCGCATCCTGTCGAAGCGCCGCTATGCCAGTGCGCTCACCAACCGGCCGGCCAAGAAGCGCATGTCGCCGCTCAAGTCCGTTCTGGTGCATGGCTTCTGCTATCTCGTGGTGCTGCTTGCCATGCTGCCGGCCTTCACGGTTCTCTACACCTCCTTCCTTGCTACCAACGGTCCGGTCTTTACCGGCGGCTTCGGGCTCAGAAGCTATCAGCGGGTGCTGCAGGACTCCGTACAGGCGATCTATAACAGCTTCCTCTTCTCCTTCGCGGCGGTTGCCTGATTGCCGTCGTCTCCGGCCTGCTGTCATTCATCGTGGTCCGCCGCGATAATGCGGTATCGAGCGCACTCGACCTGCTCTTGATGGTGCCTTACCTCATTCCGGGCGTCGTGATGGCGATCGGCTACGTGGCAACCTTCCGCCATGCGCCGCTGGATCTGACCGGCACGGCCTTCATCATCATCATGCTCGTGTTCACGAGGCGGCTTCCCTATGGCGTCCGATCGACCACCTCGATCCTTCGCCAGATCAAGCCGTCGATCGAGGAAGCGGCGATCAACCTCGGTGCGTCACCGGCAAAAACCTTCGCATCGATCACGGTGCCGCTGATGATGCCGGGTCTCATCATCGGATCGCTGATGAGCTTCATCACCGCCATCAACGAACTGTCGTCGACGCTGATCCTCTACACGTCGCGGACCATCACCATGCCGGTCCTCATCTATGTCCAGGTGATCGACGGCGAGTTCGGTACGGCGGCGGCGCTTTCCACGCTGCTCCTGCTGTCCACCGGCATCTGCGTCTTCATCGTGTTCCGCTTCTCGGAACGCAAGGAATCCGCTTTCGTCTGACGGTCGAGAATTACCTGCCTATGCCTGACCGCATCGCCCTGGCGATGCCGGATGGCCACCTGTTTCCATCAAGGAATGAATTGAAATGAACATCGAGGTCTTTTCTCGGTCCAAATACAAGACCGGCAACAAGCCGGGCGACGATGTCGTGCTGATCGAGCCGGACAGCGTGCTGGCGGTTTTCGATGGTGCCACGGATCCGACGGGCGCCTTCTATGACGGCGAAAGCTCGGGCCGGATCGCGGCCAGAAGCGCGGCACGCTGCGCCTCGGATCTGGCCCGTTCCGGAGCGCTTGTATCGTCCACGGCCCTGGAAATCTTTCAGGCGCTCAGCGACAGCGTCAAGCAGGCCGCCATTGAGCGCAATATCGCTCACCCGCCCTCGACGACGGCCGCGCTGGTCATCGATGCCGGCACGTCCTATCGCCTTCTTGCCCTCGGCGACACCGGTATCCGTATAAACGGCAACACGGTCTATCAGCATCACAAGATCATCGACACGGTCAGCACCGCCGCCCGCATTGCCGTTCACGGCATCCTCTCGCAGAGGATTGCTGACCCAGACGAAGCCGAAATGGCGACCCGCAAGGTGATCTTCGACGGGCTCGACGCCGCCGTCTCCTCGGGCAGATTGTCCCGCGATGAGGCCGACCACGCGATCGACGCCTCGGTGACGCAGTCTGCCCTTGCGGCCGACATCGCGGCAGGCTTCCTGAAAGGCGGCATACGGACCCAGTTCCATCATGCCAACAGCGACGATCCGCTCGGCTATGCCTCGATCAACGGCAAGGCGGTGATCCTCGACGGAACCACCGACATCATGGTGCCGAAGGCTGAGGTGACGAGCATCGAGATCTTCTCCGATGGTTATGTCGCCCTTCCCTCCTCCGGCACCGGCCTGCGCGACTGGGAAGACGAGTTCGACCGTGTCGAGATTGCCGACTTCCACAAGACGGGGCCGTTCCAGGCCGTGAAAG
This sequence comes from Shinella sp. UYSO24, assembly GCA_902167985.1. Taxonomy (GTDB): domain Bacteria; phylum Pseudomonadota; class Alphaproteobacteria; order Rhizobiales; family Rhizobiaceae; genus Neorhizobium. Next base: position 77,895 of record CABHNZ010000010.1, on the reverse strand, counting down.
GCGCAACGACGGTCGAATATTGCGATGATCGCACCGTCATCAGCGCCACACCGGCCCGCGCCTGAGCGCTGCCCCATATTTCAGGACACAGTCGCCCGGCCGAACACGGGCGCAACAGAAACCAAGGAATGACGACTATGCAGCCCCAAGACAGCAAGACCCTGCATGAAATACTGGCGCAACCGCAGATCTGGGCGGAATGGGGCAGCGAACTCGAAAGCCAGGCCGCGCTGATCCGCGACTGGATTGGCGAAAAGGAAATCGAGGAGATCATTCTGGCGGGCGCCGGCACATCTGCCTTCATTGGCGATATTCTGGCTTTCGTCTCCTCGCCCTCGCTGCGCGTTCGTGCCATCCCGACGACCGATATCGTCTCCTGCCCCTTCGATTGCCTGCGCAACGATCCGCGCCTTCTGGTCGTCCAGTTCGGCCGCTCGGGCGACAGTTCGGAAAGCATCGGAACGCTGGATCTGCTCGATCGGGCCTTCCCGCTTGTGCAGCGCCTCAACGTGACATGCAACCCGAAGGCGCGCTTGCCACCCGCCAGCCGGTCGGACCCGGCGAGAGCCGTGTGATTGCGCTGCCGGAAGCAACCCATGACAGCGGTTTTGCCATGACGTCGAGCTTCACGACCATGCTGCTTTCGGCTCTTGCCTGCCTCGATGAATCGGCCCCCGCCGCAGCGCGGCTTCAGGAACTCGCCGCCAAGGCGCAGCCGCTGCTGCCCCAGCTGATCGCAAATGCACCGGCCCGCCCGCCACGGGCCGTCTTCCTCGGCTCCGGCGCCCTCAAGGGCGTCGCCCGCGAATCCGCTCTGAAAGTCCTCGAACTGACCGCCGGCGAGACCATGACCTCCTGGGACAGCACGCTTGGCTTCCGGCATGGCCCCAAGGCCGTCATTACCGGATCGGATCTGATCGTCGTGATGATCCACCCCGATCCGCATACCGCACTTTACGATCGCGATGTGGCAAAGGAGATCAAGCTCCAGTATCCCGACGCAACCGTCCTGACCATTGGCGGAGCGGATTGCGATATCGACATCCGCGTCTGCGACGACGCCCGCTGGGAAGCACCGCTTTATGTGCTTGCCGCCCAGATCTGGGGCGTCATCTGGTCGGGTGCGCTCGGCCTCAACATCGATAATCCCTTCGAAGGTCAGGGCAACCTGTCGCGTGTCGTTTCAGGCGTCACGCTTTATCCGGTCAACGTCTGATGAGAGGCGGCATCGCGTCGGCGGCACCAAGATCGAAGCCCGGCTGTTCTCCCAGACCTGGGAAACGATCGAGTTGCGGCGTATCGCAACGCCGACCGACAGCCTTGCGGCCTTCATCGATGCACTGGGACAGCAGGTCCGATGGCTGGAGGAACGATCCGGCCACGCCGGCTCCCTTCCCGTCGGCATTGCCCTTCCCGGCCTTGTCGATCCTGCAACCGGTATCGCATTCACCTCGAACCTGCCGGTTTCCGGTGAGGATGTCGGCGCGCATCTGACAGCCACGATCGGCAGGCGACTGCCGATCATGAACGATTGCCAGGCCTTTGCCCTGTCGGAAAGCAATGGCGGTGCCGGAGACGGTTTCAACACCGTCGTCGGGCTGATCATGGGAACCGGCATCGGCGCCGGCCTCTGCGGCGCCGGCAAGCTGACGAAGAGGATGAACGGCTCGGCGCTGGAAGTGGGCCATGTGGGCGTTCCTGCCCGGACCCTTCTGCCGCTCAACCTTCCGCTCTGGCCATGCGGTTGCGGCAAGCAGGGCTGCTTCGAGCGCTATGTCTCGGGCAGCGGGCTTGCCGCCATCGGGCAATATCGGTCCGGCCGACCATGGAAGGCGGAAGAGATCGTTTCGGCGGCCTCGTCCGGAGACGTGCAGGCCAAGGCGGTCATGGCGGACTGGGCAGCGATCGCGGCCGAACTGCTCTTCGAAATCCAGATCCATCATGACCCGGACTGTATCGTCATCGGCGGCGGGCTTTCAGCCATCCCCGGCATTCTCGATATCCTTGAAAAAGGGCTTTCAGCCATTCCGCTCGGCAACATGCGCCCGCCGGTACTGAAACTTGCGATCCATGGCGACAGTTCGGGTGCGCGGGGGGCGGCTATCCTTGCCGATGGCACACCGGCCGCCATAGCCACGGAGACATCCCGATGAGCCCGATGACCCCGATGACATTGCTGATCCATGCCGATCTCGCATGGCATGACGAGAACCTGCATTCCGGCCTCGCCTTCGAGCTATCAGGCGGGCGATTGCAGGCCATCCGCCCGCAGCGGGAGGGTGAAACGGCCGATCGGAAGGTGCATTTTCTCGGACCGGCGCTGACAGACATTCAGGTCAATGGCAGCGGCGGCGTGATGCTGAACTCGCAGCCGACAGCCGACGCCATCGCCCATATCGTTGCCACCCAGCGAAGCCTCGGCACCGGCTGGGTCATGCCGACGCTGATCACCTGCGAAGCCGAGCGCATGGAGCAGGCGGCAGCGGCGGCGATCGATGCCTGGGGGCTGGCTGGCTTTCTCGGCCTTCACATCGAAGGACCGCATCTCAACGTGCTGCGCAAGGGCACCCATAACCCCGCTTTTATCCGCCCGGTCGATGACACCACTCTTGCGATCCTTGAAAAACTGCGGGCCGCGGGCATTCCGGTCATGCTGACATTGGCGCCCGAAATGACGGATGCGGCGACGATCCGCCGGATCGCCGACATGGGTGTCATCATTTCTGCAGGCCATAGTGCGGCCACCGCCGCCGAGACCCGCAACGGCCTCGATGCCGGCGTGACCTGCTTCACGCATCTCTACAACGCCATGCCGCCGATGCAATCACGCGAGCCCGGCATTCTCGGCGCTGCGATCAATTCCGATGCCTATGCCGGCATTATCGTCGACGGCCATCATGTGGCCTGGGACATGGTGGGCCTCGCATGCCGCGCACGCCCGCTCCCCGACAGGATGTTCATGGTATCGGATGCCATGGCGACGATCGGCGGTCCCGATCATTTCGAACTCTATGGCGAGACCATCCGCGTGGAAAAGGGCGCCTTGGTCAATGCCGCGGGATCATTGGCAGGCGCCCATATCGATCTCGTGACCTGCCTTGCCAATGCCGTTCAGCATGTCGGCCTGTCCTTCCGCGATGCCTACCGGATGGCAGCGGTCATTCCCGCAATGGCGATGCGCCTGTCGCCTCCCGCTCTCCACGTTGGGATGCCACTGGAAGAGATACTCATGCTCGACCCCGCCCTGAAGCGCCTGGCGCCAACCACCTGAAGAGCCGCTTTCGACCGGCAGCCGGCCATCAAGAAGAAGACAAAAGAGACGATCATGCAGCATCCCCTTTCCGACATTTCCACCTGGCGCAATCGTGACGGCTGGAAAGGCATTCCCTCGATCTGCTCGGCGCATCCGACGGTTATCGAAGCGGCGATGCGCCATGCGCTGCGGCGCGGCTGCCACCTTCTCGTCGAAGCGACCTGCAATCAGGTCAATCAGGACGGCGGTTACACGGGCATGACGCCGGCGGCATTCCGCGCCTTTGTCGAGACGATCGCGCAGAAAACGGGCTTCGACACGCAGCTTCTGATCCTGGCGGGCGACCATCTGGGCCCCAACCCATGGAAACACCTGCCGGCAGACGAGGCGATGGCCAAGCTTCGGCGATGATCGAGGCCTATGCCAAAGCCGGCTTCACCAAGCTGCATCTCGATACCAGCATGGGCTGCGCCGGCGAACCGGTGGCCTTGTCCGACGATCTTACCGCCAGCAGGGCGGCGCGTCTGGCGGCCGTGGCCGAGCAGGCGCTCGCAGGCACCGACGCCACGCGGCCGGTCTATGTCATCGGCACGGAAGTCCCGATACCCGGCGGTGCGATGGAAGCGCTTCACGACCTTGAAGTGACCGGCCCTGACGCGGTGCGCGACACGATCGCCATTCATCGCGCGGCCTCGAGAAAGCCGGCGCCGTGGAAGCCTTTTCACGCGTCATTGCGGCCGTCGTGCAGCCGGGCGTCGAATTCGGCAACGAGAATGTCATTGCCTATGTTCCGGAAAAGGCCGCCGGCCTCAGTGCCGCGCTCTGCGGCCTGAACGGGCTCGTCTTTGAGGCCCATTCCACCGATTACCAGACGCCGGATCATCTGCGCCGTCTCGTGATCGACGGCTTTGCCATTCTCAAGGTCGGGCCGGGCCTGACCTTTGCCCTGCGCGAGGCCTATTACGGGCTCGACCAGCTCACGGAATTCCTGTTTCCCGGCAGGCGCCAAGAGAGCCTCGTTACGACGATCGAGAGGGTTCTTCTCGCCGAGCCGCAAAACTGGGACAAATACTATCACGGCACGGACCGGGACCGTCGGCAGCAGCGCCATTTCAGCTATAGCGACCGTATCCGCTACTACTGGCCGCACCCGCAGATCAGTGCGGCGTCGCGGCAATGCTGGAGCTTCTTTCGGATATCGATATTCCCGAGACGCTGATCAGCCAGTATCTGCCGGGAAGTTATGCCGGCGTTCGCGCAGGCACCGTCGCGCCGAAGGCGGACGCCCTCGTCGTCGCGGCGATCGATCGGGTGCTTGCCGATTACTATGATGCCTGCGAGTGAACCACTCCGATGAGCGGTCCACTCGATTTCATTCTGGCTCTGAGCGACCGGGAACTGGAGGACGTCATGGCCGCCGTTCATCTATGGTGTCGCGAGCGGGATATCCCGCTCGGCTCGGATGAGGGGCAAAATGCCCTCAGGATCGCGGCCGAGGCACGCGCCGCGGCAGCCTCCACGCGCCGCAGCTGCTGAAGCTGATCGCCGCCGCCTGGGTACCTGAACTCTTGAACACATGGGCACCTGATCACGTCAGCCGGTCGCCGCCGTCGTGTTTGCCAATATGGCTTCCGAGGATTGGCTAGGCGCCGCGCACCGTGCCGCGCCAGATGAAATCCGCCGTCAGTTTCAAGCCTGCCGGCATTTCCCGCTCCGTCTCGTCGCGCAGCAGCCATTTGATCGCCTCTTCGGCTATTCTGACCACCGGCTGCGAAAACGTCGTCAGCTCGTAGGAGGACCATCCGCCTGTTCGATATCATCGAAGCCGGCGACGCAAAGCTCGTCGGGTATCGAGATCCGGAACTGGTGCCGCGCCGCATCCATGAGACCGCAAGCAATCAGATCCGTGGCACAGAAGACCGCATCCGGGCGTTCCGGCAGTGTCAGCAGGCGGCGCGCAAGCACGCGGCCGGCCTCGTAACCGGTCTGACCGAAGCGTTCGAGGATCACCTCCATGCCCATGCGGTTGGCAGCTGCCACGAAGCCGCGCTCACGTCCCATCAGGCTTGGCGTTCCGGCTTCCGAATTGGCAAAGGCAAGACGACGACAGCCTGCCCGGACGAAGGCGGTTGCAATACGTGCGCCGCATTCATGATCATCGAGATTGATGCGCAGCGAGCCGAGCTGGTCGTCGTCGCGATTGATGAGAACGAGCCTCTGGCCGCTGCGCAGACATAGCTGCGCGATCGATTTGTCCGGCATGCCCGACATGATGATCGAGGCATCGGCACGGTAGCGTATCGCCTGCTGGAGTGCGCGATCGACACTGCCATCCGATCTGTCGGTATTGATCAGCATCGCCACCTTGCCGACGCTCTGCAGCTGCTGCGTCAGTTCGCGCAGGAGCACCGATCGATAGGGCGTCGCCACTTCCGAGCCGACGAGACAGACGATGCCCGTCTCGTTGCGCATCAAGCCGCGCGCCAGCTGATTGACATGGTAGCCGAGCTCCTCGGCGGCGGCCAGAACACGCTTTTTCGTCTCCGGGGAGACGCTTGCGCCGGGCGTGAACGTGCGCGAAACGGCGGAGCGCGACACCCCGGCCTTTTCCGCCACCGCCTGGGCACTGACAAATTCCTTGGGCATTTCAGGCTCCACGATATTGCACAAGCAATGCACCAGTTTGCAATTGCGTGCAATGCCGAAGAAAACAGGAATATCGCCTTTTTCCGCCTTTCTTGATTGACAGTGCGACAATGCCATGACAGCGTTGCACACGCTTGCAAAAGCACGTGACGTGGAGGCGTCGCACACCAGGAGGAAAATATGATCATCAAGACATTGGCCGCGGCAATGCTTGCCGGGGGCGTATCCCTTATTGCCTTTTCCGCGCATGCCGCGGACGATCTGAACATGATCTGCTCGGCAGATCCCGAAGTCTGCGACGTGATGAAGAACCTCTTCGAGAAGCAGACGAGCATCAAGGTCAACATGGTTCGCCTGTCTGCGGGCGAGACATATGCGAAGATACGCGCCGAGGCGCGCAATCCCAAAACCGATATCTGGTGGGCGGGCACCGGTGATCCGCACCTTCAGGCCGCGGCCGAAGGGCTGACGCAGGAATACAAGTCGCCGCTTTTCGACCAGTTGCAGGACTGGGCAAAGAGCCAGGCGGAAAGCGCCAAATTCCGCACCGTCGGCGTCTATGCCGGTGCGCTCGGCTGGGGCTACAATACGGACCTTCTGAAGAAGAAGGGCCTGAAGGAGCCGAAATGCTGGGCCGACCTTCTCGACCCCGCCTATAAGGGCGAGATCCAGATCGCCAACCCCAATTCGTCGGGCACGTCCTACAACACGCTTGCAACGCTCGTGCAGATCATGGGCGAGGACAAGGCATTCGACTATCTGGGCAAGCTCAACGCCAATATCTCGCAATATACAAAGTCCGGCTCGGCACCGGTAAAGGCCGCAGCCCGTGGCGAAGCGACGATCGGCATCGTCTTCATGCATGATGCGGTTGCCCAGACCGTCGAAGGCTTCCCGATCAAGTCCGTCGCCCCTTGCGAAGGCACCGGCTACGAGATCGGCTCGATGTCGATCATCAAGGGCGCCAAGAACCTCGAAAACGCCAAGAAATGGTATGACTGGGCGCTGAGCGCCGAGGCGCAGTCCCACATGAAGGATGGCAAATCCTATCAGTTGCCCTCCAACAAATCGGCAGCAATTCCGAAGGAAGCGCCGAAGTTCGAAGATATCAAGCTGATCAACTACGATTTTGCCAAATACGGCGATCCGGCGGTGCGCAAGGCGCTTCTGTCCCGTTGGGACAAGGAGATCGGCGCCAAGGCGAACTGATCTGCCCTCGCTCCACTGCCTGATCCGCGTGAAAGCCATCACTGGATCAGGCAGTACCAATCTCCGGGGTACCGGGAAGCCGCAGGACCGGAAAACCCCTGCGTCTCAAAACCCCCGGGCCGAAAAGCTTGCAACGTCGGAAAGATTGCCATGACCCATCTCGCTCGAAGGGTGCATAGGAGGCAGGATATTGCCTTCATCGCCGGGCTTGCTGCCCTGATCGTCCTGCCCTGGTATCGCATAGAGGGCGGTTTTTACGGTTTCGGCTGGCTGTCGACCTTTCTCGACGAGGCGGCAAGCGCGCCGCTCGTGCTGCAGGTTTTTGAGTTCGGCCGGTGGTGGCTGGCCATCCCCGCCCTCCTGCTTCTGGCAGCGGGAGCGACGCGCTTCTTGTCGATACCGGATGTCCGCGGCAAAGCACTATCCGCTCTGGGAGCCGCCGGCGTGCTGTTTCTCGTCATCGAGGGACTGGCGATAAACTTTTCCGGCTGGAGCTGGTCATTTCTCGAAGCGCTCTTCGGCCCGCTTGCCGACGGACAGCCGTCGATCGGTGCCGGCGGAGTGCTGGCCGGCATCGTCTTTGTTCTGATGTTTGCCTTCGGCCTTGCCGAGCGGGGCGTGATGAAGGGCGATGCCTTCGTCATCGGCGCAATCTCGATCCTGATCGTGCTCGTGTCGATCTTCGTCTTCTACCCGGTCGGCAGCATGTTCGTGGCAGCCTTCCAGTCCTTCGACGGCTCGTTTGATCCGAGTGGCTTCACCACGAATATGCAGGATCCGTCGATCTGGAGCCTCGACTGCCTCATCGGCGGCGACCGCTGTGGCGTCGCTTGGCGCACGCTGTGGCTGGCCATCATGACCGCCAGCGGCTCGACCCTGCTCGGCCTCTGCTTTGCGCTGGTCGCCACCCGCACGCGCTTCCCCTTCAAGAAGGGGCTTCGGCTGCTGACCATCCTGCCGATCATCACCCCGCCTTTCGTCATCGGCCTTGCGCTGATCCTGCTCTTCGGCCGCTCCGGCGTCGTCACGCAATGGTTTGCGGCCTTGTCCGGCACCGAGCCGAGCCGCTGGCTCTATGGCATGACCGGTATCTGGATCGCACAGGTCCTGTCGTTTACGCCGATCTCCTTTCTCGTCCTGATCGGCGTCGTCGAAGGGGTCAGCCCGTCGATGGAAGAGGCTTCGCAGACGCTGCGGGCCAACCGCTGGCGCACCTTCTGGCGCGTCTCCCTGCCGCTGATGACGCCGGGGCTCGCCAATGCCTTCCTGATCGGCTTCATCGAAAGCATGGCCGATTTCGGCAATCCGATGGTGCTTGGCGGCAGCAACGGCGTGCTCTCGACTGAGATCTTCTTCGCCGTCGTCGGATCGCAGAACGACCCGTCGCGCGCCGCCGTTCTGGCGATGATCCTTCTCTTCTTCACGATGACCGCCTTTATCGCCCAGCGCTTCTGGCTCTCGGGCAAGAATTTCGCGACCGTCACGGGCAAGGGAGATTCCGGCGCCCATGCCGCCCTGCCCCGCGGCCTTTCCATCGCCGTTCACGCGCTCGTTCTGCCCTGGATCGCCTTCACGCTGGTCATCTACGGCATGATCCTGTTCGGCGGTTTCGTCCGCACCTGGGGCCTGGATAATAGCCTGACCATCGATCACTATGTGAAGGCCTTCTCGGTCGGCCTGCGCAATGACGGCGCCATCGAATGGTCCGGCGTCGCCTGGAACTCGTTCTGGACGACGATGGAGATCGCCCTGATCTCCGCGCCTCTGACGGCAGCGGTCGGTCTTCTTACCGCCTATATCATCGTTCGCCAGAAGTTTGCCGGGCGCAACATATTCGAGTTCGCGCTGATGATGAGCTTTGCGATACCCGGCACGGTCATCGGCATCAGCTATATCATGGCCTTCAACCTGCCACCGCTTGAAATGACGGGAACGGCGCTCATCCTCGTTGCCTGCTTCGTCTTCCGCAACATGCCGGTCGGCGTGCGCGGCGGTGTGGCTGCCATGAGCCAGCTCGACAAGAGCCTGGACGAAGCCTCTCTCACCTTGCGGGCAAACAGCCTTCGCACCATCCGCAAGGTCATCCTGCCGCTGCTGCGTCCGGCAATCACCGCTGCGCTGGTCTATTCCTTCGTGCGGGCAATAACCTCGATCAGCGCCGTGATCTTTCTCGTCAGCGCGCAATACAACATGTCGACCGCCTTCATCGTCGGGCTGGTGGAAAATGGCCAATATGGCGTCGCGATCGCCTATTCCTCGGCCTCATCCTCGTCATGCTCACCGTCATAGCGGGCTTCCAGCTCATTGTCGGAGAGCGGCGCCTGCGGCGCGAAAACCGGGTCGCAACGGCCGCACCCGTATCATCGGCAGCCCCGGCCAGAACGCCAATCGCTCAGGAGAAAACAGCATGAGCATGATCAATCCCGGCTCCGTGGTCTTTGAAAATGTCCGCAAGTCGTTTGGCGCCTTCACGGCCATTCCCGATCTGTCGCTGACCATCGAGCCCGGCACGCTCGTCACCCTGCTTGGGCCGTCCGGCTGCGGCAAGACGACGACGCTGCGAATGCTGGCGGGGCTGGAACATCCAAGTGCCGGCCGTATCCTGATCGGCGGCAAGGACGTCACCATGCTGCCAGCCAATGAGCGCGACGTCTCGATGGTGTTTCAGAGCTACGCTCTCTTTCCTCATATGACCTCGCTCGACAACGTCGCCTATGGCCTTCAGTCTTCCGGGCTGAAACGCGCCGAGGCGCGCGAGCGGGCGGAAGAAGGTCTCAAGCTTGTCGGCCTCGCCGGCATGGGCCACCGCTTGCCGGCCGAGCTTTCCGGCGGTCAGCAGCAGCGTGTCGCGGTTGCCGCGCGCTGGTTCTGGAGCCGCAGGTTCTGTTGCTCGACGAACCGCTTTCCAATCTCGACGCCCGTCTACGCCGCGAGTGAGAACCGAGATCCGCGAGTTGCAGCAAAGGCTCGGCTTCACCGCCGTCTACGTGACCCACGACCAGGACGAGGCGCTTGCCGTCTCCGACCAGATCATCGTCATGAAGGATGGCGGCATTGCCCAGCAGGGCGCCCCGCGCGATCTCTACGAAGCGCCGGCCTCCGCCTTCATCGCCGATTTCATGGGTGAGGCCAATGTCGTTGATTGCAATGTGCTGGCGGTAGACGCCGGGCAGGCCCTGATCGACGTTGCGGGCCTTCGCCACCGTCTGCCGCCGGCAAGGCGGCGCAAGGGGCGGCCCAGCTTGCCATCCGGCCGAACGCCATCGACCTTTCGCCCGATGGCGCGGCTTCCGGCTTTTCCGGTCAGATCATCCATGCGGCATATCTTGGGGATCATGTCGAATATGAAGTGGACACCGGCTCGTCGAAACTCTTCGTTATCGATGCATCCGCCGACGAGCCGCTTCCCGTATCGACAAGGGTCAAGATCGGACTTCGCGATCGTGGCATTGCCATCATCGGTTAAGTCACCTCTTCATTTCGAGCCAACCACACAAAGGATTTTTCCATGAGTTCCCCGTCGATCGCCGGCCTTGACGAAAGGTTCCAGCTGGCACAGGTCGTTGCCCAGGAAGCGGGCAAGCTCGCCTTTCATTATTTCAACGAGCGCGACACGCTGGTCATCGAAACCAAGCGCGATCTCCAGGATGTCGTTTCCATCGCCGACCGCGAGGTGGAAGAGCTGATCCGTTCCCGCTTTGCCGAAGCCTTTCCCGGCGATGGCGTTCTTGGCGAGGAATACGGCCTGCAGGGCGGCAATTCCGGCTTTACCTGGGTGGTCGATCCGATCGACGGCACCAGCCCCTTCGTCAACGGCATGCCCAACTGGTGCGTCTCGATTGCGCTCCTTCACGGTGGAAACCCGGTGGTCGGCGTCATCTATGCGCCCTGCTTCGATGAGACTTATGCGGCGCGTGCGGGCGGTGGTGCGACCCTCAACGGCAGGCCGCTATCGCTCTCGCCCGACAAGACCATCCGCAACTCGGTGACGGGCATTGGCGCCAACAGCCATGTCACGCCCGCCTTCGTCGCAAGAATGGTCGAAAGCCTTCTGGAGGCCGGCGGCAACTTCATCCGCAATGGCTCGGGGGCGCTGATGCTGGCCTATGTCGCGGCCGGCCGCTCGTCGGCTATTACGAACCCTATATGCATGCCTGGGATTGCCTTGCCGGCTATTGCCTCGTGAAGGAAGCGGGCGGCTGGTACCATCCATTCCCGACCGAGGGAGAACGGCTGACCAGGGGCGCACCGGTGATTGCCGGCGGGCCGGGCGTGCTTGACGACCTGACACGCATTGCCGGCGTTGACGCGGCAAGCGTCACACACGCATAGTCATGACATGGCGCCGCCTTCATCGAAACATGGAGGCGGCCCAGGCGGGATTGGAGGATCCTGCCGGACCATATCGGCTTCATGGGAAAGGGAGGAATATCCATGAGAACCACTATTGCATCAGCAGTCATCGCAACCGGCCTGTCGGCCGGCTTTTCGGCAATGATGGCCTCGACGCCATGGCCGCGACAGAGATCCAGTGGTGGCATGCCATGACCGGCGCCAATAACGAGGTCGTCGATCAGCTTGCCAAGGAATTCAACGACAGCCAGAGCGACTACAAGATCGTGCCGGTGTTCAAGGGCACCTATCCGGAAACGCTGAATGCCGGCATTGCCGCCTTCCGCGCCAAGCAGCCGCCGGCCATCATTCAGGTCTTCGATGCGGGCAGCGGCGTGATGATGGGCGCACAGGGCGCGATCGTGCCGGTGGCCGACGTGCTGACCAAGGGCGGCTACAAGTTCGACAAGTCGGAATATCTGCCGGGCATCGTCGCCTATTATTCCAAGCCCGACGGCACGATGCTCTCCTTCCCCTATAATTCATCCTCGCCGATCCTCTATTACAACAAGGATATCTTCCAGAAGGCCGGGCTCGATGCCGCCAAGCCGCCCAAGACATGGCCGGAACTCTTCGACGCTGCCCGCAAGATCAAGACCAGCGGCGCGGCATCCTGCGGCTTCACCTCGACATGGCTCACATGGATCCAGACCGAGAACCTCGCCGCCTGGAATAACGTCTCCTATGGCAGCAACGAGAACGGCCTTGGCGGGACAGACGTCAAGCTGGCCTTCAACTCCGACTTCTTCGTCAAGCACTTCCAGTCGATCGCCGATCTCGCCAAGGATGGCACGTTCCGCTATGGCGGGCGCACATCGGAAGCAAAGCAGCTCTTCACATCCGGCGAATGCGGCATCCTGACGGAATCCTCCGGCGGGCTTGGCGACATCATCAAGTCGGGCATGAATTACGGCATCGGCCAGCTCCCCTATTACGAAGGCGACGGCCGCCCGCAGAACACCATTCCCGGCGGCGCAAGCCTCTGGGTCTTTGCCGGCAAGAGCGATGCGGAATACAAGGGAACGGCCGCCTTCTTCCATTTCCTGTCGCAGACCAAGATCCAGGCCCGCCTGCATCAGGTTTCCGGCTACCTGCCCGTCACTCTCGCCGCCTATGACGAAACCAAGAAATCCGGTTTCTACGAGAAAACCCCGGTCGCGAGACGCCGATCCAGCAGATGCTGGGCAAGGCACCGACGCCGAATTCCAAGGGCGTGCGGCTCGTCAACCTGCCGCAGGTTCGCGACATCATGAACGAGGAATTCGAAGCCATGCTCGCCGGCAAGCAGGATGCCAAGACGGCGCTGAACAAGGCAGTCGAACGCGGCAATGCGGCGATCCAGAAAGCCATCGGCAAATGACCTTTGAGTGACGCGAACCGGTTCCCGAGACGAGAGTTTCGGGAGCCGCCCTTCCTGCGGCCTGGAGGAGCCTCATGCAGAACGTCATTTTCCCAAACAGGATATTGCCCTATTTCCTGGTTGCCCCGCAGATCATCCTGACGGTGATCTTCTTTTTCTGGCCGGCAAGCCAGGCACTTTACCAGTCGATGATGCGCGAGGATCCGTTCGGGCTGCAGAGCGGCTTTGTCGGGCTGGCCAACTTTACCGCCATCCTGTCCGACGAGACCTATCTGTCATCGCTCAAGACCACCGTGATCTTCAGCCTCGCTACCGCCTTTCTCGCCATGGCCGTGGCACTTCTTTTGGCGACGGCGGCCGATCTCGTCGTGCGCGGCAAGGGCTTTTACCGGACCATGCTGATCATCCCCTATGCCGTGGCACCGGCGCTTGCCGGCATGCTGTGGCTCTTCATGTTCAACCCGGCCATGGGCACGCTTGCCTATCTGCTGCGGCGAAACGGCGTGCCCTGGGATCCGCTCCTCAATGGCGATCAGGCCATGGTTCTCGTGGTGATCGCGCCGCGTGGAAGCAGATCAGCTACAATTTCCTCTTCTTCGTCGCCGGCCTGCAGGCGATCCCGAAATCGCTGCTTGAGGCCGCCGCCATCGACGGCGCCCGCGGCAGCCGCCGTTTCTGGACGATCGTCTTCCCGCTTCTGGCGCCGACGACCTTCTTCCTTCTGGTCGTCAACACCGTCTACGCCTTCTTCGACACGTTCGGCATCATCCATGCCGTCACCGGCGGCGGACCGGCCAAGGCGACGGAAACGCTGGTCTACAAGGTTTACAACGATGGCTTCGTCAATCTCGACCTCGGCTCGTCTGCGGCCCAGTCCGTCGTGCTGATGGTGATCGTCATTGCACTCACGGCCTTCCAGTTCCGCTTCGTCGAGCGGCGTGTCCATTATGCGTGAGGTCGAGCAATGATCGAAAACCGCCCCCTTGCACGGATCATGGCGCATCTGATGCTGATTATCGGCATCATCATCGTCGCCTTTCCGATCTACTATACATTCGTCGCGTCGACCGCGACGTCTTCGGCCATCCTGCGCCCGCCGCTGTCCCTTCTCCCCGCCGGCCATCTGGTGGAAAACTACTCCGAATCGATCAGTGGCGGCGTCGAAAGGGTTGTCGGCGTCAGCCTCGAACGGCTGCTCTTCAACAGCTTCGTCGTCGCCATGACGATTGCCATCGGCAAGATCGTCATCTCCTTCCTGTCGGCCTTCGCGATCGTCTTCTTCCGGTTTCCGTTTCGAAACCTGTTCTTCTGGATGATCTTCGTCACGCTGATGCTGCCCGTCGAGGTCCGCATCCTGCCGACCTACAAGGTGATCGTCGATCTCGGCCTTCTCAACACCTATGCGGGCCTCACCCTGCCGCTGATGGCGTCTGCGACGGCGACCTTCCTGTTTCGGCAGTTCTTCCTGACGATACCGGGCGAAATGGTCGAGGCCGCCCGGATCGACAATGCCGGGCCCTTCCGCTTCATGCGCGACATTCTCCTGCCGCTGTCGCTGACAAATATCGCAGCCCTGTTCGTCATCCTCTTCATCTACGGCTGGACGCAATATCTCTGGCCGCTTCTCGTCACCGACAAGGCCGAGATGAACACGATCATCATCGGGCTGCGCCGGATGGTGGATTTCGCCGACGCGTCCACGCCGTGGAACTACGTCATGGTCACGGCAATTCTCGCCATCATCCCGCCGGTCGTCGTCGTGGTCCTGATGCAGCGCTGGTTCGTCAAAGGTTTGGTGGAGACTGAAAAGTAATGGCACAGATTGAGTTGAACGATGTCCGCAAGACCTATGGCGGCGCAATCGAGGCGATCAAGGGCGTTTCGCTGCATATCGACGATGGCGACATGATCGTGCTGGTCGGTCCCTCCGGCTGCGGCAAGTCCACGCTTTGAGAATGGTGGCCGGCCTCGAAGGCATCACATCGGGCGAGGTTGCGATCGGCGGAAGGCGGGTCAACGAGCTGGAACCGGCCGAGCGCGATATCGCCATGGTTTTCCAGAACTATGCGCTCTATCCGCATATGACGGTTCGCCAGAACCTCGCTTATGGACTGAAGAACCGCGGCACGCCGAAGGACGAGATCGACAAGCGCATCACCGAAGCGGCCAAAGCGCTGGAGATCGAGCCGTTTCTCGAGCGCAAGCCGCGCCAGCTTTCCGGCGGCCAGCGCCAGCGTGTCGCCATGGGACGGGCGATCGTCAGAAAGCCGGCCGTCTTCCTCTTCGACGAGCCGCTCTCCAACCTCGATGCCAAGCTGCGCGTGCAGATGCGGGTGGAAATCCGGCGCCTGCAGCGCTCGCTTGCCACGACCAGCATCTACGTCACCCATGACCAGATGGAGGCCATGACGCTCGCCGATCGTCTCGTCGTCCTGAACGGCGGGCGGATCGAACAGGTCGGCACGCCGATCGAGCTCTACGAGCGGCCGGCCACGACCTTTGTGGCGACCTTCATCGGTTCGCCATCGATGAACCTCATCGAACGGGGCAATCTCGGCCCGGCCGGAGCGCCGAGAGCGGGCATTGCCGGCGATGTCAGGACGATCGGGATCAGGCCCGAGGATCTGGTTCTCGGCGAGGATCCATCGCGTACGTTCGCGATGAGCGTCACCGTGGCCGCGGTCGAGCTCGTCGGTGCGGAGAGCTATGTTCACGCGACGACGGTAACAGGCCATCCGGTCGTGTTCCGTGTTCCCGGCCGCTCGCAGATTGCCATCGGAAATGTGGTCAGCGTATCAGCCGATGACAGGAACCTGCATTTCTTTGACGAGAAGGGGCAAAAGGTCGGACCATAGGCCCGCCCGCTACGCCTGACCGGCCATGACCGGCATGGTCGGGCAGGATCGGACATGGTGAGCCTGTATCTCAGCGCGGCCGGAAATTGACGAGAAGCGATTTAAGCTCGATTTCCCGCACGCGCCTCGCTGCCTCGTCGGGGCTCACCCATGCCTGCTGCCTCTGGCCGCGCTCCTTGAATTTGGCATCGACCTCCTCGGCGTGGACCTGAAACATTTCGACGACGCAGGGTACGACGGAACCGTCATCCAGTTCCTTCAGATAGGTATAGCGGCCGATCGGCTTCTTTTTCGCCTTGCCGCGCACGCCCGCCTCTTCCCAGGCTTCGATCGCGGCGGCTCATGCGGCTTCTTGCCCTTCATCGGCCAGCCTTTCGGAATGACCCAGCGGCCGCTGTCGCGCGACGTGATGACGAGGACGTCGATCTCGCCGTCATCGCGATATCGGAAACAGAGAGCGCCGAACTGAAGACGAAATGCGCCACCGAACAATTTGTCCGGCGTTCTGGCAAGGTCGCGCAGCAAGCTCTGCGGCTGGGCCAGCGCGGCCTTTTTCTCCTGTTTCTTGTCTTTCATCCTGTCGAACCTGCCAAATTCCGCAGGCAGGCTCAATCCGCTCCGTCCTCATGAAAACCATAAGAAACAGGAAAGTTATGAGGATGAGGGCGCTATGAGATCGGCATGGGTGGCTGCATTGGCGACGGGCAACGTTGCGGCCGTTCCGGCTTCTACCATCGCACGGCAAGCAGCGGTTTACCTATTCGCCCTATGGTCGTCTCATGCCGGCCCTCCGCTGGCCCGCTTATTCAAGGCTGTTTCAGGCGATATCCATGACCAACCTGTTCGATTCCGATATTTTCAACCTCGCGCCGATTGCCATGTGGATCGAGGATTTCAGCGGGGTAAAGGCACTGTTCGACCAGTGGCGCGATGACGGTGTCACGGATATCCGGGCCTTCCTGCGCGAGGACCGCGATCGCGTCATTGCCTGCTCCACCCGGATCCGGGTGCTCGACGTCAACGCAAAGACGCTCGAACTGTTCGAGGCCGACGATCTCCAGCATCTGACTGCCAATATCGCCTCGGTCTTCCGCGACGACATGCTCGACACCCATATCAACGAGCTGGCAGCCCTGTTCGACGGCGAGAAGACTTTCTCCAGCACGACGGTCAATTACACGATCACCGGCAGCCGGCTGGATATCCAGCTTCGGGGTGCGTCCTGCCCGGACATGAGGAGCAGCTCGACAGGATCCTGCTGACCACCGAGGATATCACGACGCGGGAAGATGCCCGGCGCGCCGAGGCCGAACAGCGCCGACAGGCCGAAGGTGTCTTCGAACATTCGCCGGTCTCGCTGTGGATCGAGGATTTCAGCCGGATCCGCATACTGATCGAAGACATCCGCAACCGAGGCATTGTCGATTTCCGCACATTCATGGATGTCCATCCGGAATTCGTGCGCCAGTGCATGAGCGAAATCCGGGTGATCGATGTCAACCAGGCGACGCTCGACCTCTTCTGCGCCAAGGATCGCTCCGACCTGCTGCAAAGGCTCGGCGAGGTGTTCCGCGACGATATGGAAAAGCCCTTCCGCGAACAGCTGATTGAACTGTGGAACGGCAATCTCTTCCACCACCGCGAGGTGATCAACTACGCGCTTGACGGGTCGGAGCGCCATATCCTGCTGCATTTCTCGGTCTTTCCCGGCCATGAGCGCGACTGGTCGCGCGTGCAGGTGGCGCTGGCCGATATCACCGCGCGCAAGAAGGCCGAGGCCTATCTCGAATATCTCGGCAAGCACGACGTCCTGACCAAGCTTTACAATCGCGCCTTCTATGCCGACGAGATGAACCGGCTGGAACGCAAGTCGCTGCGGCCGGTTTCGGCGCTGATCATCGATCTCAATGGCCTGAAGGAGGCCAATGACCAGCTCGGCCACGATGCCGGCGACGGCCTGCTGCGCCGTTTCGGCGAGATCCTCAACGGTGCCGTATCCGCGCCGAACCATGCCTGCCGGATCGGTGGCGACGAGTTTGCCGTGCTTCTGCCCGGCGCCGATGCCAAGGCTGCCGGCACGATGGTCGATACGATCACCGAGCTCTTGAAGATCAACAACCAGTTCTATTCGAACGCGCCGCTCAGCATGTCCTATGGCGTGGCGACGAGCGAGGCCGGCGAGACGATGGAGGCGGTCGTGCGTCGTGCAGACGCCCTTATGTATGAACACAAGAAGGCGCATTACGCCATGGCAGAGGCGCCCGATGGCGGCCAGCAGGCACGCGGCCGGCCGCGTTGAGCCCGAAAGCCCATGAGGCGAAAGGCGCTCGACCCATCCGGGGAGCGCCCTCTTCTGCAATCCCGGACGACATCGAACGCCACAGCAATGGCTGCGGCAGGAGATCATCTGAACGGGAAGTGATCTACAGATGGTGCAGGCCCCGGGCCATTTCAAGCAGCGGCTGCTTCAAGCCCCGACGGCGCGCTGTGTCCCGCCGCCCGCCACCGCCCCCTCCCGATCAAGCGCGGATCAAGCACCGTTCACAGCATGCTGCCGGTTTCCTGCTGTCGCCTGTGCCAGGAAAATGCCTCTTCCAGCAGATGCGGCGTATGCCCGCCGCGCTCCTTGGCGCGAGACAGATAATCCAGCAGCGCCGGCCGGTAGGTCGGGTGCGCGCAGCACTCGATGATCACCCCGGCGCGCTCGCGCGGCGCCAGTCCGCGCAAATCCGCCAGACCATTCTCGGTGACGATGATGTCGACGTCATGCTCGGTGTGGTCCACATGCGGCACCATGGGCACGACGGAGGAGATGCGGCCGTCCTTGGCCAGCGACTTGGTGACGAAGATCGACAGATAGGCATTGCGGGCAAAGTCTCCCGATCCGCCAATGCCGTTCATCATATGCGTGCCGTTCACATGGGTGGAGTTGATATTGCCGTAGATATCGACCTCAAGCGCCGTGTTGATGCCGATCACGCCCAGCCTGCGGATGATCTCGGGATGATTGCTGATCTCCTGCGGCCGCAGGATGAGCTTTTGCTTGTATTTCTCGAACGCGCCGAAGACACGCTCGCTGCAGGCGGCTGACAGGGTAATCGACGAGCCTGAGGCAAAATTCATCTTGCCCGCATCGATCAGGTCGAACGTGCTGTCCTGAAGCACCTCGCTATACATGGTGAGATCGTGGAAAGGTCCATCGACGAGGCCCGCCAGAACCGAATTGGCAATGGTGCCGATACCGGCCTGAAGCGGCTGCAGACAGAGATCGAGCCGGCCGATCGCCACTTCCGACTTGAAGAAGTCGATGAGATGAGCGGCAATCGCGGCTGTTTCCGCATCCGGCTGTTCGACCGTCGAGAAACTGTCCTTCTTGTCGGTCACGACGATCGCCGCGATCTTGTCCGGGTCGATCGGCACATAGGGGAAGCCGACCTTGCTGTCGCAGGCGACCACCGGGACAGGCAGGCGCGACGGGCGCTTCGATGGAATATAGACGTCATGGACGCCTTCCAGCTCGACCGGCTGGCTCAGATTGATCTCGACGATCACTTTTTTGGCGAGGATCGCGAAACTTGCCGAATTTCCGATCGAGGTGGACGGCACGATGCCGCCATTCTCAGTGATCGCGGCCGCCTCTATCACCGCATAGTCGATCGGGCCCAGCTGGTTTGAACGCAGCTGCTCGACCGTCTCGGACAGATGCTGGTCGATGAACATCACCTCGCCGCGGTTGATCGCCGCCCGCAGGTTCTGTCCACCTGAAACGGCATGCGCCGCGCCAGAATGCGGCCTCGGTCAGCATCCTGTCGATGTCATGCCCCAAAGAGGCGCCGGTAATCAGGGTGATCTTGAAAGGCGTCTTGCCGGCCTTCTCCACCATCGCGATCGGCACAGCCTTGGCGTCGCCCGCTCGGGTGAAGCCGCTCATGCCAACGACCATGCCGTCTTCGATGAGGCTTGCGGCCGCCTCGGCGGTGGTGATCTTGCTCAGGAGAGATTTGCGGCGGATACGGTTTTCGATCATGACGACCTCGAAGGGCTGGCTGCGAACGGAAATGTCGGGTGATGGGGCCGGCAACGTTCCCGCATGATGGCGGATCGGCGCGATAACGCGTTGATTGCATCCGCTTGTGCGTGGGGATCCGTGCCGTCATTCTGGTGAGTTGAGCGCGGCTTTCCTCCCTGCCGCGAGCGGAATTTCAGGCCATCCGCCAGGCCGGTCTCAACGGTGCTCCACGGTGTTGCAGAGGCAGGTCCTCCTCGAACCTGTTGACGGCGCATGAAACGGGACTGTCTCCCGTCAGATACGCGCGGCCTTGCGAAACCGATCGTGGCGGGCACGCTATGCTGAAAGTTGCCATGAATAAAATGAAATATTATACTGAATTTCATTCCTTGAGGGACTGAAATTGGATTTCCGCTCGTTGCGCGCCTTCGTTGAAGTGGTTCGGAGCGGCAGCTTTTCGGAGGCTGCCAGAACCATCTGCGTCACACAATCGGCGATCAGCAAGATCGTCCGGCAGCTGGAGGATGAGGTGGGCATCCCCCTCCTCGACCGGATCGGCTATCGCATCGCCCTCACCGCGGCGGGAGAGGTCGTCTACAGCCGTGCGCTCAAACTGATTGCCGATCGCGACGATCTCCTGTCCGAGCTGGGTGATATCCGCGGCATGCAGCGTGGCGCGCTGCGCCTCGGCCTTGCGCCGGTCGCAAGCGCCCTGCTTTTCGCGCCGCTATTTGCCGCCTATCGCCAGCGATATCCCGGCATCGAGATCCAGCTTGTCGAACAGGGCAGTGCGGAACTGGAGGATGGCCTGCGCGAGGGCAGGATCGATTTTGCCGGCGCGCTGCTGCCGACCTCAACCGAATTCGACTGGGTGGAGGTCCGGCGGGAGCCTCTGGTCGCCCTTCTGCCCGACACACATCGACTGGCGAGCGCACAGGCGATTTCCCTCAAGGAGCTCAAGGACACGCCCTTCATCTCCTATGATCGCAGCTTTGCACTCCATCGTATCGTGCAGAACGCCTGCCGGGCCTCCGGGTTCGAGCCCAATATCGTTGCCCAGAGCAGCCAGACGGATTTCATGATCGAACTTGTCCGCGCAGGGCTTGGCGTTGCCATCGTGCCGCGGGTGGTCGCGACCCGGTTGCCGGAGGCAATTTCCAGTGTCGCCCTCGATGAGCCGGATTGCCGCTGGGTGATGACGATGGCGTGGCGGCGCGGCGGATACCTGTCACGCGCCGCCTCCGCCTGGCTGGATCTCGTCCGCGAATTTCACGCGTGAGCCGCATTCTGAAATCCTGCCTCCCCGCGTGCCGCAAGCCTCACAGTTTCGGCGTCAGCATCTCGAACCGGTCGCGGATCGTTGCGCACGTATCGCCGCCGAGCCGGGCAATCGCGTCTATGCCGGCCGGGTCCACATGAAGCCGGTCGTCGACGATACCATCCTGATAATGCGCAAACAGGATCTCGCCCATGATGATCTGGCGCGATTTTCCGAGTTCGAGCGTGATGTGGCGGCGGCACTCGAAGGCGGCCGGTGCTTCCTTGATATAGGGTGCGGCGATCTTCGTGCCGGGCATGGCCGTCAACCCGGCCTCCTTCAACTCATCGACGCCGCGCGGATATTTTGCCGCGCATTGGTGCATTGCCTCGGCAATCGCAAAGGAGACGATGTTGACGGTGAAGACCTCGGTCATCCGGATATTATGGCCGGTATCCTTGAACGACATGTCGGGATTGTTTTCCACACCAAGCGCAAGGATCGGCGGGTCGGCCGACAGGCAGTTGAAGAAGCTGAACGGGGCGGCGTTGACACGGCCCTCCTCGTCTACGGTCGTCACCAGCGCGATCGGCCGCGGAATGATCGTGCCGATCATCAGCTTGTAGCGCTCACGCGCCGTGAGCGCGGTAAAATCGAAGCCGGTCCGGTCACTCCCGGCGGCTTCGTCAAATGTCATCGTCATTGATAAAGTCCTTCAATATTCAATCCATCGGCGCCAGATGGCAGGCAATCGTGCCGCCCCCCTGACGCAGGCGCACATCCGGGGCAACGGTCTTGCAGATCTCGGTTGCCAGCGGACAGCGCGGATGAAAGGCGCATCCTTTCGGAGGATCAAGAGGGCTCGGCGGCTCGCCGCCCATCATCTGCCGGTCGCGATTGGGCGACACCACGTCCGGGATCGTCTGGAGCAGCAGCTGCGTATAGGGATGCTGCGGATTGGCAAAGAGCGCCTCCGTCTCGGCCTCCTCGACGATGCGCCCGAGATACATGACGGCTATCCGGTCTGCCATGTGCCTCACGACCGCAAGATTATGGCTGATGAAGAGATAGGTCAGGCCCAGCTCGTCCTGCAGCTTGCGCATGAGGTTGAGGATCTGCGCCTGAACGGAAACATCGAGCGCCGATGTCGGCTCGTCGCAGACGAGGAATTCCGGCTCGCTTGCCAGCGCCCGGGCAATCGAGATGCGCTGCCGCTGTCCGCCGGAAAACTCGTGCGGAAAGCGCTTCGCATCATCCGCCGACAGCCCGACGGTGCGCAACAGTTCGGCCACGCGCTCATTGATTGCGTCGTTTCCGTCGCGAAGGCGAAATTCGCGGATCGGCTCGGCAATGATGTCGCCGACGCGCCAGCGCGGATTGAGGCTGGCATGCGGATCCTGAAAGATCATCTGCGCCTCCATCGGCCGGCCATCCGATGACGGGCCGAACACGATGGCGCCTTCGCTTGGGGAATAGAGCCCCGTGACCAGCCGGGCGACGGTGGACTTGCCGCAACCGGATTCCCCCACCAGCGCCAGACACTTGCCCTTCTCGACGACGAAGGTGACATCCTGCACGGCGCGCAGATAACGCTTCGGCTTGCGATCGATCACGCGGTTCAGCCAGGGAGCCGAAACGTCGAAGACGCGGCTCAGCTGATCGACTTCCAGTGCATTACGGGCGCTTCTCATTGCACACCTCCATCGTGGATCAGACAGGCGACACTGGCATTGGACGTTCCCTGCCCTTCAGCCACCATGACCGGGCGGACCTGCCGGCAGCGCGGGCCTGCATCGAGACAGCGGGGATTGAAGGCGCAGCCTTGCGGGATCGCGTTGAGGCGCGGCATCGCGCCGTCGATCTGCGCCAGTCGCTCCACGCGTGCGCCAAGCGCCGGGATCGAGCCCATCAGCCCGCGCGTATAGGGATGTTTCGGCCGGCTCAGCACCTCGTCCACCGGCCCGATCTCGATGACGCGGCCGGCATACATGACCGCGACGCGATCGGCGGTTTCGGCAATCACGCCCATATCATGGGTGACGAGCATGACGCCCGTCCCGTGTTCGCGGCAGAGCTTGCGCAGAAGCGCCGTGATCTGCGCCTGGATCGAGACGTCGAGTGCCGTCGTCGGTTCATCGGCGATGATCAGCTGCGGATTGCCGGCAAGCGCCAGGGCGATGACGACACGCTGGCGCATGCCGCCGGAAAACTGGTGCGGATAGTGATCGATCCGCTCGTCGGCGCCCGGAATGCCGACCTGTTTCAGAAGATCGATCGCATGCGCCTTGGCCTCCTGACGGCTGCGGCCCGAATGCAGCCTGATGGTCTCGATCAATTGCTGGCCGACGGAAAAGAGCGGATTGAGCGAGGTCAGAGGATCCTGAAAGATGGCGCCGACCATGCGGCCACGGATCTGCGCCATCTCGCTTTCGCCGAGATTATCCGTGCGCTTGCCGCCGATACGGATTTCACCGGCCGAGATACGGCCCGGCGGTTCGAGCAGGCCCAGAACCGACATGCCGGTCATCGACTTGCCGGCACCGCTTTCGCCGACGACACCGAGAATTTCGCCACGGCGGATGGTGAGGGAGACGTCGGACAATGCGGTCAGCACGCCCTTGCGTGTCGGGAATTCCACAGAAAGGCCCCTGACATCGAGCGCCGGCACATCCGATCCGGGAGGCGAAGTGGGGGCATGGATTGCGGCAGTCATGACAGAGCCTCGCTTTCGGTTCGATGCAAGGGATAGCTTGGTGGAAAGATCTCGCTGACCGGCGGGTGGCCGAAGGTCCGCTCCGGATAACGCGCGACAAGACCATCGAACTGCGCCTGGGCCCGGTCGCGGGCGGCGTCGAGATCGATGCCTGCCACCGCGCCATCGCGCATGGAGAGGCGCCCGTCGACGATCGTGGCGCGGGTGACGCGGCCGGTCGCGCCATAGACCAGCGTCTGGACCGGATCGATGCGCGGGACGATCATCCGGTCGGCCATGTTGAAGACCGCGATATCCGCCTTGGAGCCGGGGAAGAGACGACCGAGATCCGGCCGCTTCAGCGCATCGGCACCGGCGATCGTTGCGGCATCATAGAAATCCGCCGCAGACCCGGCATCGCCGCGCCCCTCGGCAATCCGGTTGGCGATGAGGCCCGTCGCCATGTTGAGCACCATGTCGGGCGGCGCGGTATCCGTGCCCATGCCCACCCGGATGCCCATGCCTTCAGCCGCGAGAAGGATTTCAGCACCGAGCCGTGCCGGCCGGAGACCAGCGGACAATGGGCGACGGTGACGCCGTTTGCGGCATAGCGGGCCAGATCCTCGTCGGTCGCAACCGTGGCATGCGGCGCAATCAACCGCGACGACAGGAGACCGAGACCATCCAGCCATTCGGGTGCGGTGACGCCATGCAGGCGGCGAACGGTCTGCAATTCCATCTCGCCCTGCGCCATATGCAGGCGCACGGGCAGATCCATATCGCCCGCATGCGCAAATGTCTGGCGCAACAGCGCCTCGGTGCAGGTCTCCACCCGGTCGGGCGCAAACATGCCGGAGATCAGCCCCCCTGCCCGCCCATGGACGCGGCCGGCAAAGGTTGCCGCCGCGGCAAGCTCCGTCAGCCCGCGTTCCTCGTCGAAGACGGGTTGCATGGCGCCCGCCGCATCAAGGATGACGCCGCCGCTGCGATAGGCGGGACCCAGCCAGACGCGCAAGCCGAGATCCTCGGCCGCCACCGCGGCCGCCTCGAATTCCGCAACCGTTTCGCCCCATGCCCGGTAGAAGAGCGAGGCGATCGGCAGCGCCGAGGTGATGCCGTTCAAGAGCAGCTGGGCGAAGGCATAGCGCTTCTGGAAGGCCAGTTCCTCGGGCGAATACATTTCATAGGCCCGCGCCGCATAATCCGTCGGCCAGACACGGCCCTTCTTCCAGCCCGGCTGGTTATCCATGCCGAGTACGGTCGTATCGAGATCCGACAGCGCATCGAGATCGACGAAGCCCGGCCCGATCAGGGCCTCGCCCATGTCGTAACGGGCAGAAACCTCGCCCTCGAAGTCCTGGCCGATCCAGACGACGCGATCCTTCTCGATCACGACTTCGCCATTCTCGATCAGCCGGCGTCCTTCCGGCAGATCGGCAATCACGAACGCGCACGAAGGGCCCAGCGGCCATCGGGTCGCTTGCCAAGCGGAAGGTCGGTCCAGCCCAGTGCATTCGTTACGGCGGTAGTCGTCATGGCCGTTCCCGCAGGCTCTTGCCGTCACGCGCAACGACATTGCCGGCCGTGACCACCAGCTTGCGGGGGGCATGGGTGACAATCGCTTCGCCGACGGTTTCACCCTCGACAACGACGATGTCACCCCGCCCGCCGACCTCCAGAGCATGAGCGGCGCGGTCCATGGCCATCGCCCCGCCCGTCGTGCAGACATCGAGCGCAAGGACCAGTTCATCGTCGCGCCGCAGATTGTTCTTCATGCCGAGCAGCATGGCGCGTTCCAGCATGTCGCCATTGCCGTAGGGGCCCCATGTATCGCGGAAACCATCGACGCCGGCACCGAAGCGCACGCCTGCGGCCCGCAGGCGCTTCAGCGACGGCACCTCGCGCGAAGGCGGCGCCGTCGTCAGGATCGGCACGTCGAGTTCGGCGCAGGTATCGATCAGCGCCTGTGAGGCGTTCCAGTCCGGCATGCCGAGGCAGAAGGCGTGGCTGACGGCGACCTTGCCCTGCATGCCATGGGCGCGAATGCGCTCGAAGGTCATTTCCATCGAGAAAGCGCCGAGTTCGCCGCCCTCATGCAGATGGATATCGATGCCCTTGCCGTGTTTTTCCGCGATGGCGAAAATCGTGTCGAGATGCGCCTTCGGATCGCGGTCCATGCCGCAAGGATCAAGACCGCCGACGAGATCCGCCCCCATCGCCATGCCGCCATCGATGAGTTCGGCCGTGCCGGGCCTGCGCATCAGGCCGGATTGCGGGAAGGCGACGATCTCGATTTCCACCACGCCGGCCAGCTGCCGGCGGGTTTCCATCACGCCTTCCAGCGCGATCAGGCCCTGATCGGTGTCGATATCCACATGGGTACGGATCAGCGTCGTGCCGTAGCCGACCGATTGCAGCGACTGGCGCATCGACTGGACATGGGCATCGAGGCCATAGTCGCGCTTGACCTTGCGCTCATTGTCGATCTTGTCGATCAGCCGCGGGCCGACCTCGTTCTTGTACCAGGGATAGCCGAGCAGCGACTTGTCGAGATGGGTATGGGCATCGACGAGGCCCGCAATGGCAATCCGGCCGCCGGCATCTTCCACCGCCACGCCATCTGCCACCAGCGACGAGCCGATCGCGGCGATACGGCCGTTCTCGATGCGGATATCGGCCAGCGGGCCGCCCATCGGCCTTACGTTCTTGATCAGAAGATTGCTCATGGAAATACCTCAGCGCAGTTTGGGATTGAGGGCGTCACGCAGCCAGTCGCCGAGCACATTGATCGAGACGACGAGAAGACAGAGCTGCAGGCCCGGAAAGAGCACGATCCACCATTGACCGGAAAACAGATACTGGTTGCCGATGCGGATCAGCGTGCCGAGCGACGGCTGTTCCGGCGGCATGCCGACACCGAGGAAGGAGAGCGTCGCCTCGATCAGGATGCCGAGACCGAAATTGAGCGTCGCCGTCACGAGCAGCGGCGTGGTGGTGTTGGGCAGGATATGCTTGACGAGAATGCGCCATGTCGGGACGCGGATCAGCCTTGCGGCCTGTACATATTCCTTGTTGCGCTCCACCATGGTGAGCGCCGCACGGTGCGGGCATATTGCACCCAGGCCGAAAGCGAGATGGCAAAGACGATGACGCCGGAGGCGCCGATCTCGCGCAGGGAGGGCGGCAGCGCCTGGCGTGCCAGCGCCGAAACGAGAATGGCGATCAGCATGGTCGGCATGGACAGAAGAACGTCGCCGGCGCGCATCAGAAGACTGTCCGCCCACTTGCCGTAATAGCCGGCCACAAGCCCGAGGATGGCGCCGACCACCAGCGATACGGCAACCGAGGCGGCACCGATGATGATCGAGGCGCGCGAGCCGTAAAGCACCGCCGAGAGCAGGTCGCGCCCTGCGTGTCGGTGCCCAGAAGAAACGGCCATTGGCCGCCTTCCATCCAGATCGGCGGGATTTCGGCATTCAGAAGATCGAGCGATGCCAGGTCGTAAGGGTTCTGCACGGTGAACCACGGCGCGAAAAAGGCCGAGGCGACGAGCAGCAACAGCAGGGCTGCGGCAATCACGGCCGATGGATGATGCCAGAAACTCCACCAGAGGTCCGTTTCGCGCAGCCGCGCGATCCATGACGGCGGGGTGCGGCGGGGCTTGGTCGCGGTCTGTTCGACAATGGTCATGATGGGCTCCCGTCAGGCAGCGCGCAGGCGCGGATCGATCACCGCATAGGCGATGTCGACAAGCGTGTTCAGCGTCACGAAGATGAAGGATACGATGCAGAGATAGGCCGCCATGACGGGGATATCGACAAAGGTGACGGCCTGCATGAAGAGCATGCCCATGCCCGGCCACTGAAAGACGGTTTCCGTTACGAGAGCGAAGGCGATCAGATTGCCGACCTGCATGGCCGTCAGCGTGACGACCGGCATGAGACAGTTCTTCAGCGCATGGCGGAACCAAAGAGCCCGGTGCCGGACACCGCGGGCGCGGGCGAACTTGATGAAATCAGCCCTCAAGGTCTCCAGCATTTCGGCGCGAACGAGGCGCATCACGAGCGTGATCTCGAAGAGCGACAGCGACAGCGCCGGCAGGACGAGTGCCGCCCGTCCCGATGCCGTCAGAAGGCCCGTCGACCACCAGCCGAGTTGGACCACCTCGCCGCGACCATAGCCCGGCAACCATCCCAGGCTCACCGAAAAGACGAGGATGAGGATAATGCCGACGAAGAAACTTGGCAGCGACACGCCGACGATCGAGGAAAACTGCAGGCTTTCCGCCCACCAGCGCCCGCGCCCGATCGCGGTAAACACGCCGAGCGGAATGCCGATCAGGAGCGACAGCACGGTGGCGATGATGACCAGCTCGAAAGTTGCCGGAAAACGCTCGGCGATCAGCGTGGTGACAGACTGCTGGTTGCGCCAGGAAAGGCCGAATTCGCCATGCGCGGCATTGCCGACGAAGCGCACATATTGCGTGAGGAAACCGTCATTGAGGCCGAGCCGCGCGCGAAGCTCGTCGCGCTCCACCTGCGTGGCGCTTTCATTGACCATCATCTCCACCGGATCCCCGAGGAAGCGAAAGATCAGGAAGGCGAAGAAGGCGACGGTCAGCATCACAAGGATGGCATTGCCGATGCGTTTGACGAGGAAGGCGAGCATGGCCACAGGTCCTATGCCGGGATGGAGAATGAAAAGGACCGCTGAGTGACGCGGGCCGGACATGTCGAAGGCGCTTGCCTGGCCGCGTCATCCCCGGGCTTGTTCCGAGGACATGTCCACGGACAATTCAGGTCGTGCGCGGGCGGGCGGGTCTAGACCCTCGGGGCGAGTCCGAGGATCTAAGCCAGATTTTGCAGGCTGTGCTTACATCTTCACCAGCCATAGACGGGGAAGGTTGTCGGAAAAGAGCGGGAAATCCTTGATCTTGGAATTCGTCGCCCAGGCCAGCGGCTGCTGGTGCAGCGGGATCATCAGGACATGGTCCTTGGCGATCTTCAAGGACTGCGCTTCCATGGCCAGACGCTTCGTCTGATCGAGCTCGACGGCAGAGGCTTCCGTCACCTTGTCGAATTCCTTGTCGGACCAGCCGCCCCAGTTGAAGATGCCGAACGAGCCTTCCTTGGTGTGCAGCACCTGCGAGGTGAGGCTGTAGGTGTCGAGCATCGGCAGTGTTGCCCAGCCGAGCGTATAGACATCGACCTTGCCGGACGAGCGTTTCGGCGTCTGGACGGCGCGGGTGCCCTGATCGAGCTGCGGCTTGAGGCCGACGCGCGACCACATGGAGGCGACCGCCTGGCAGACCTGCTCTTCGTTGACGAGGCTGTCGGCGCAGTTGAAATTGAAGGCAAAGCCCTCGGCACCGGCAGCCTTCAGCAATTCCTTGGCCTTTTCCGGATCAGCCTTCATCGGCTGGTCGAGCGCTGCGTCATAGCCCGGGATCTGCGGCGCGACGAGCGCACCGGCATTGCGCGACTTGCCGCGCATGACCTTCTTCTGGATGAGATCGAGATCGATGGCGAGCTGCATGGCCTGACGGACGCGGATATCCTTCATCAGGTTCGGCTTGCCGTCGATCAGCTGATCGCGCTGGCTGAAGCCGATCATGACCGTGCGAAGATCGGTGCCTTCCAGCACCTTGACCTGCGGCGAGGCTTCAAGGCGCGGAATATCCTGCACCGGCGCCATGTCGGTGAAATCGATGTCGCCGGCGAGAAGCGCTGCGACGCGCGTCGCATTGGAGGCGATCGGCGTGAATTCGATCCGGTCGATATTGTGCTGCGGCTTGTCCCACCAGCGTCGAACCTGGTGAAGACGGTCTTGGCATCCGGCTGGCGGCTCTCGACCTTGAACGGGCCCGTGCCGTTTTCATGATAGGTCGCATAGCCCTCGGTGCCCGAGCCGACATCGGTCGGCGCTTCGGCATTATTGTCCTTCAGCCAGCCGGCATCGAAAATGTAGATCGTGGTCAGGTCATTGAGGAGAAGCGGATAATTGGCCGCAACATCGATCTCGATCGTATGCGCGTCGATGACGCGCGAGCCTTGTAGGAGGGAATATTGCCGCGCAGCGGCGATTTCGGATCGCTCGCACGCTTCAAAGACGCCTGCACGTCTTCTGCGGTGAAATCGGCGCCATTGTGGAATTTTACGCCGTCACGCAGGTGAAACCGCCAGGTGGTCGGCGAGACGATTTCCCAGGAGGTCGCAAGCGCCGGCTCGATCTTCAGGTTGCGGTCATAGCGGACGAGACCCTCGTAGACGTGATTGAGCACGCCGAGCGCAAAGCTGTCGCCGTAGGAATAGGGATCGAGCGAGCTGATATCGCGGGATGCACCCCATTTCAGCGTCTCGGCCTTTGCCGATGTGGAGAGTGCCGGCATGGAGAGCGCCAGAAGCGCCGCACCCGCCACCAGAATTCGTTTAAGTCGCATTGGAAATTCCCCTCGGATTGCATGCAATGTCAGCCCTCCTCGGAGCGTGAGACCAGTGCATGTCGTTGAAACCCGGCCCATCAGGCCGCTTTTCGCGTTGTTCTCTGCGGATTTCGCTCGAGGCTAATTCAACACGAATACAAACTCAAGGCGAAATTGCATTCAATCTTGCCGTCTGGATTTAATGCAATATTTGTGCGATAGGATGCCCGACTGCATTCAGGCGAAAGAACGCACGCAATGTCCACCAACCTCAGCAGAAGTGATGCGATCTATGGCTCGCTGCGCCGGGCCATTCTCGAACAGGCGCTGAAGCCCGGCACGAAACTGCCGGAGGATTCGATCGGCGATACGTTTGGGGTGAGCCGCACGAGTGCACGCAATGCCCTGCTGCGACTGGCCTCCGACGGCCTGGTGGAGATCAAGCCGAACCGTGGTGCAGCCGTTGCCATGCCCACGCTGGAAGAGGCGGTGGAAGTGTTTGCGCTGCGCCGCTGCCTCGAACGCGAGGTGATCGAGCGGCTGTGCAAGCGCATTCCGCGCGATGGTATCGACGCGCTGATAAGCCATGTGCGCGAGGAGGAACGGGCGCTCAAGGCCTCATCGCCGCGCTCGATCCGCCTCGCCGGCGAGTTTCACATTCTTCTCGCCGAGCTGACCGGATCCAAGCTGCTGATCGACTTCATCAGCCAGGTCGTTTCCCGCTCGTCCTTGATCCTTGCCCGCTTCGGCCGTCCGCATTCGGCAGAATGCGGCATAGACGAGCATATCCAGCTGATCGAGGCACTGAAGCGGCAGGATCTGGCTGAGGCCGTCCATATCATGGACCACCACCTCCATGCGGTAGAAGACCGCGCCAAGGCCGACGACAGCGACGAAGGCCCGGATATCGGCGAAATTCTGAGCCGCTACATGGCGGCATCCGATTAGCACCCACCCGTAGCCGCCATGACGAACAAGAGCCCGCCCCAGGCTTGGGCTGGTCCGGGTATCTCCCTGCCGATGTTCGGCCCAGTGTTATCAGCGGCCAACGTCTCTGGCATCAAAAAGTCGTGTCTGCTTATTCCCGTTCGTCGCCGCTGACGAATATTCGGACTTGTAGTAGGAAGATAATACCCGCTTGCCGGCCCGGTGGCATAGGTTCTTCCTATCGATTGCCGATGGGAGGAAACATTTTGGCAAAATTCGTGCATAGCATGA
Source organism: Shinella sp. UYSO24 (assembly GCA_902167985.1). GTDB lineage: Bacteria > Pseudomonadota > Alphaproteobacteria > Rhizobiales > Rhizobiaceae > Neorhizobium. The sequence continues at coordinate 46,582 of CABHNZ010000010.1, read as the reverse complement.
TCCGGGTCTCCGACGAGAGCCGGTCCATAGCCTTCTACGAAAGGGCCTTCGACCTTCGGGTTGCGGACCGGCTTGATTTCGAAACCTTCACGCTGGTCTACCTGTCCAATCCCGAAACACCTTCGAGCTCGAACTGACGATCAACAAGGATCGCGATCGCCCCTATGAACCCGGCGACGGCTTCGGGCATTGGGCTTTTGTCGTCGATGATGTGTATGCCGAGCACAAACGCTTCGAGGCCGAGGGCTGGGGCCCGAGAAAGCTTGTCGATTTCCAGCACGAAGGAAAGACGCTCACCCGCTTCTTCTTCGTTCAGGACCCCGATGGCTACCAGATCGAAGTCATCCAGAAGGGAGGGCGCTTCACCTAACAACCGCAAAGACACATAGACAGACAGATTCAATGGGAGGAGAAACCAATGAATATGATGAAAGGGCTCGTATCACCGAGCATCGCTTCGCCGACGGCTGTTGCAAGGGCAGCGGCCAGGAGCGGCTTTACCCTCACCCCCGCGAAGGATCCTGCAAGTTGTTCGCTGCTCGCCCGCATGGTGCGTGTGATGTACCCGCACGCGACATTCGGTGACGGCCCCTATGAACGCACCGCGATGGCCATCTGCAAGGCCGCGGAGACATCCCCGGCCATCACCGTCGCCTTCGCCAGCGCCCTTCATGATCTTGCAAGCGCAGGCTTTGCCGAGATGGATGATGCGGCAGCCCACAGCCATCTCAAGTCGATAGAGACCACCGCCTTCTTCAAGCTGGCGCGCAGCACCGCGGTCGTCACGCTCTATGACGATCCGGAAGTGTGGGCGGCGCTTGGCTATGAAGGCCCGAGCTTCGACAAGGGTGGCTATATCAATCGCGGCTTCAACGATCTCGACTGGCTGCCAGAACCCCGCATCGAGGAATATCGTGGAGGTGAGGCATGATGTCGATCGACCCCAAGGATAACAGCGCCGTCGTCATCATCGGTTCAGGCGCCGGTGGTGGTACCCTTGCCCACGAGCTGACCAAGGCAGGCATTCCCTGTGTTGTGCTCGAGGCCGGCCCTTACCTGAAAAACGAGGATTATCACAACAACGAATGGGAGGCCTTCCGCCAGATGGCCTGGCTCGATGCGCGCACGACCAGCGGCTCCTGGCGCATCTCGAAGGATTTCCCGGATCTGCCGGCCTGGATCGTCAAGGCGGTCGGTGGCACGACGACCCATTGGTCCGGTGCGACGCCGCGCTTCAAGGCATACGAGTTCAAGGCGCTGTCCACCTATGGCAAGGTCGCCGGTGCCACGCTCCTCGACTGGCCGATCACGCTGGCCGAGATGGCGCCCTACTATGACCAGGCCGAGATGGCCATGGGCTCCACCCATCGCCACGGACGCAAGGCGCTTCCGGCCAACAACAACTACAAGGTCTTTGCCAACGGCGCAGAGCGCGTCGGCTACAAGATGTATGCCACCGGGCCTTACGCGACCAATGCCGAGCCTTATGACGGCCGCCCCGCCTCCATTCAGGACGGCTTCAATTTCCAGGGAGACAAGAACAAGTCGAAATGGAGCACGCTGGTCCGCGAAATTCCGCGTGCCCTTGAAACCGGCCTTCTCGATCTGCGACCAGAAAGCCATGTGGTCCGGATTACCCATGACGCCTCTGGCCGGATCGATGCGGTCCTCTATGTCGACAAGGACGGCAATCTGCACCGCCAGGCAGCCAGGGTCGTCTGTGTCGCCGGGAATTCCATCGAAACCCCGCGCCTTCTGCTGCTGAGCGAAAGCGGCCAGTTTCCCAACGGGCTTGCCAACAGTTCCGATCAGGTCGGTCGAAACTACATGCGCCACATGACCGGATCGGTCTACGCGCGGTTCGACAAGCCGGTGAACATGCATCGCGGCGAGACCATGGCCGGCATCATCGCCGATGAAGCCGATCATGATGCCGCGCGCGGCTTCGTTGGCGGCTATTACATGGAGACGATTGCGCTTGGACCAGCCTTTCTCGCAGCCTTCGCCGAACCAGGCGCCTGGGGTCCCGACTTTGCCGACCTGATGGAGGCCTATGCACGCACGGCAGGCATGTGGATCGTCGGCGAAGACATGCCGCAGGCGACCAACCGCGTGACCCTGTCAGACACGGCACGCGACCAGTGGGGTCTGCCGGCGCCGAACGTCCATTTCGACGATCACCCCAATGACGTCGCCATGCGAACCTATGCCTATGAGCACGCCGAAAAGCTCTATCAGGCGGTCGGTGCAAACGGCAGCCACCGGACGCCACCCTATCCCTCGACGCACAATCTCGGCACCTGCCGCATGAGCGAACGGCCCGAGGACGGTGTGGTGGATCGCTGGGGCCGGGCGCATGACGTGCCCAACCTCTTCGTATCCGATGGCTCGGTGATGACCACCGGTGCGGCCGCCAATCCGACGCTCACCATCGTCGCGCTGGCGATCCGGCAGGCGGAACACATTGCCGCCCAGTTGCGGCGCGGTGAACTCTGAGCAAGGGCGAAAATCAATGCGGCCGGGCCGCCGCTCAATGGCGGCAGCTTTGGCCATGGGAGGATATCATCATGTGCAGACTGTTTATCGGCGCCAATTCCGAGCTTTGGGAAAGCCAGACGCGATCCATCCGCATGGACGGCATGGTCACGAGTGTGCGGCTGGAAAAGATGTTCTGGACGGTTCTGGAGGAAATTGCGGCGCGCGACGATCTCAACGTCCCGCAACTCCTGCATCAGCTCTACAACGAGTCGATCGACGAGGGGCACGACCTGGGCAATTTCACGTCCTTCCTGCGGGTCTGCTGCCTGCGTTTCGTCGATCTCCAGTTACAGGGTCTGCTTTCGCCCGCAAGCGGGCTTACCACGGACCAGATCCTCAGCATGGAAGCGCAATCCTATCAGAGCCGCTCCCAGAGGCAGCCGCTGCGCAGCCTCAAGGCGAACTGACGCCCCCCCGGCAGCTCCCGTGCCGGCAGCCTGCGACATCCCTGACACCAACAGATCCATAAACCCGAGAGGAGAAACTCATGACGGGTAATGCAGACGTGCGCAATGTCATCGTCACGGGTGCCGCACGCGGCATCGGCCGCGCCATCGCCCTGCGGCTTGCCGAGGATGGCCTGAATGTATCGGTCAACGATATCGAAGCCAATCGCGGCGAGCTTGAAGCGGTGAAGGCGCAGATCGAGGAGAGCGGTCGCAAAAGCTTCGCCGTGACCGGTGACGTCTCGAAAGAAGCCGATGTGCAGAAGATCATCGACGAAACGGTCGGCGCGCTTGGCCGCCTCGATGTCATGGTGGCCAATGCCGGGATTGCGCAGGTCAAGCCGCTCATCGATATCAGCGTCGAAGAGTGGGACAGGATGATGTCCATCAACCTGCGCGGCGTCTTCCTGTCCTACCAGCTGGCGGCCAGGCAGATGATCAAGCAGGGCAATGGCGGCAAGATCATCGGCGCGGCCTCCATCGTCGCCTACCGGCCCTTCGCGCTCCTTTCACCCTATTCTGCGTCGAAATGGGCGGTCCGCGGGCTCACTCAAGGTGCCGCGATGGAATGGGCGAGACATGGCATCACCGTCAATGCCTATTGCCCCGGCATCGTCGGAACAGCGATGTGGGAGCTGATAGACGAACATCTGGCGAAGAATGAGGGCATGAAAAAGGGCGAGGCGATCCGGAAATATTCCGAGTCCATCCATCTCGGCCGTGTCTCCGTTCCGGAAGACGTCGCCCAGTTCGTCTCCTATCTGGCCTCGCACGATTCCGACTACATGACCGGACAGTCCGTGATGATCGACGGCGGCATCCAGTTCTCCTGACCTTAACCGGCCCAGTTTGGAGGACATGGACGGCGGCAGGGCAAGGGCGATCAGCCCGCGATATCCGTTTCCCTCCGGACGGATGGGCGGATATGCTGGCAGCGCCCGACATGTCGCTCTGCCGCTGCTTCTTTCTCTGCCTTGCCGGAAAGCAAATGAATGACCAGACAACTGCTTGACGACCTGCGATCCATCCTTGGATCGCGCCATCTCCTGTCAGGGGCTTCGCAGATGCGCCGGTTCACCCGCGGCTACCGCTACGGCCAGGGTGCAGCCGTGGCGGTGGCGCTGCCTGGAACGCTGACGGAAATGTGGCGTGTCGCCCAGCGCTGCGTTGCCGCCGATGCCATCATCATCACCCAGGCTGCGAATACCGGGCTAACCGGCGGCTCGACGCCGTTCGGCGACGATTACGACCGGCCTGTCGTCGTCATCAACACGATGCGCATCAAGTCCTTACATCTTCTGGCAGACGGCCGACAGGTCCTCGCCTTCCCCGGCACGACGCTCGACGAACTAGAAACAGCCCTTCTGCCGCTTGGGCGCGAGCCCCATTCGGTAATCGGCTCGTCCTGCCTCGGCGCCTCCGTCATCGGCGGCATCTGCAACAATTCGGGTGGTTCGCTGATCCGTCGCGGTCCTGCCTATACCGAGCTTGCGCTCTATGGCAGGGTTGGTGCTGATGGCAGGCTCGAACTCGTCAACAAGCTCGGCATCGGACTTGGCGAGGATCCCGACACCATCCTCTCAAGGCTTGAACGGCGGGACTACGGCGCCTCCGATATCGATGATGGGGGCGACAAGGTGGCCTCCGACCCGGATTACCCGCGTCACATCCGCGATGTCGATGCCGCGACCCCGGCGCGATACAATGCCGACCCGCGCTGCCTCCATGATGCCGCAGGCTCTGCCGGCAGGCTGATTGTCTTCGCCGTCAGGCTGGATACGTTTGCCGCGGAAAAGGACACCAGGGTCTTCTATATCGGCACCAACGATCCTGCGGACCTGACCGCGATCCGCAGATCGATGCTCGCCGACCAGGCGTCGCTGCCGATCGCCGCCGAATATATCCACCGCGAGGCTTTCGACATCTCGGCGCGCTATGGCAAGGATACCTATCTCCTCGTGCAGAAACTCGGCACCCGGCGGCTGCCGAGGCTTTTTGCCCTGAAGAGCCGCATCGAGGCGTTTTGCGACCGGCTGCCCTTCACGTCGGCCAGTATCGTCGATCGGGCCATGCAGGCGGTGAGTGAGTTGATCCCCTCCCCCCTGCCGGTCCGGCTGAAAGCCTTCCGCGACCGTTTCGAACATCACCTCATGGTCAAGGTCTCGGCCGAGGATGCAGACGCGCTCCGGACACTCCTCTCGACGCTCTATCCCAATCCCTCCGGCGACTGGTTCGAATGCAACAGACAGGAAGGCTCTGCCGCCTTCCTTCATCGCTTCGCGACCGCCGGTGCGGCTATACGCTACGATTCCGTCCATAGATCGAAGACCGAAGGCGTGATCGCGCTTGATATCGCACTGGCCCGCAATGACAGGGACTGGTTCGAGACACTGCCCGCCGAACTTGCCGAGCGCTTCATCCACAAGCTCTACTACGGCCATTTCTTCTGCCATGTCTTCCATCAGGACTACCTGCTGCGCAAGGGTTTTGACTGGCACGCAACGAAGGCCGAGATGCTGGCGCTGCTCGACACGCGACAGGCGCGCTACCCGGCCGAACACAATGTCGGGCACCTCTATGCCGCCGACGGGAGCCTTGCAGATCACTACCGCAGCCTCGACCCCTGCAACTGCCTCAACCCCGGCATCGGCAAGACATCCCGTCTGAAATACTGGCGTGACCAGACCGGTCCTGAACCACGCACGGCCCCCATGGAATTCACACAGGCCGAAACCGCACCCTGAAAAACTCTCTTCACGCTTCCGCGGGGAAATGCTGTTCGACCACCCTTGCCAACAATGTTGCACTGCGACAACATCGCGGCCATGTCCGCAACCGACCTGACCATTCTCGTCATCGATGAAAATGCCATTCGCGCCTCGATCATCGAAGAGGGGTTGCGCGAGGCCGGTCACGCGCGTGTCACCATCATCAAAGAGGTCAACGGCGTTGCCCGGACGATCGAGACGCTGCGCCCGGACGTGATCGTCATCGATATCGAAAATCCCAATCGCGACATGATGGAGCATCTCTTTCAGCTGACACGCACCGTCGCCGCCCGATTGCCATGTTCGTCGACCGGTCGGATACGGCGCAGATCGAGGCGGCCATGGATGCCGGTGTTTCCGCCTATGTCGTCGACGGTCTGAAGAAGGAAAGGGTCAAGTCGATCCTGGATATGGCGGTCAGCCGCTTCAACGCTTTCAGCCGCCTGCAGCGGGAGCTTGCGGAGGCGAAGTCCGCACTTGAGGAACGCAAGGTGGTGGAACGCGCCAAGGGCATACTGATGAAGATGCGTGGCCTGTCGGAAGAAGATGCCTTCGCGCTTTTGCGGCAGACGGCGATGAATGAGAAGAAGAAGATGTCCGAAATAGCCCAGAGCGTCGTCACTGCGGCCGGGCTTTTACTGTGATCGGGATCCGGAACGTGCCGGAGGAAATATCATGACGGAAATCAGTCGGCCGAACATCACGCCAGCAGCCCCGGCACGCATCGCGGGGACAGAGAGCAAGGTGCTGCGCGCCGGCTTCATACCTCTCGTCGATGCCTCGGTCCTGATCGCCGCGGCCGAATTCGGCTTTGCCGCTCGCGAGGGTCTGGCGCTCGAACTTGTGAAGGACGTCTCCTGGGCCAATGTCCGCGACCGGCTGGCATTCCGCCAGTTCGATATCGCACACATGCTGTCGCCGATGCCGGTCGCCTCCATGCTGGGCCTCGGGTCAAACCCCTCGCCGACGATCACGCCCTTTTCGCTGGGACGGGGCGGCAATGCGATCACCCTTTCGACGCGCCTCTTCGAGCGGATGAAGGAGGTCGGCGGGATTTCCGAAACGGCCGGCGCCCTGGAGAATGCCCGCGCCCTCGCCACCGTACTCGCCGACCTGAAAGCGCGCGGCGATCCATCGCCACGGCTCGGCGTTACCTATCCGTTTTCCTCGCATAATTACGAGTTCCGCTACTGGCTTGCAGCAGGCGGCATCGATCCGGACAAGGATGTCCGGCTCGTCGTGGTGCCTCCGCCATTGACATCCGATGCCCTTGCGGCCGGTGCCATCGACGGCTTCTGCGTTGGCGCGCCTGGAACATGATCGCCTCCGAACGCGGCGTCGGCCGAATCGTTGCCGCCAAGCAGGATATCTGGCCATCCGCGCCTGAAAAAGTCATCGGCATGCGGCCGGAATGGGCCGAAAGTCACGCGGATACGGTCTCACGCCTGATCGTGGCACTTGACGGTGCCGCGCGCTGGTGCGACCTGCCAGAAAGCCACGATGCCCTGGCCGAGGCGCTGGCCGCACAACATTACATAGCAGCCCCCGTCGGCATTATCCGCCATGTGCTGGCCGGCCGTTTCAGCCTCGACAGCAAGGGCAACGAGCGCCGCATCGAGAACTATTTTTCTTTCCATCGCGACCTTGCCAATTATCCCAAGCCGGGCCACGCCTTGTGGATCTACAGCCAGATGATCCGCTGGGGGCAGGCAGCGCTGAGCGCAACGGACATGAAGGCCGCCGCGAGCGCCTACAGGCCGGATCTCTATCGCGAGGCCCTTGGCCTGAAGGCGGATATGCCGGAGCTTGACGTGGAGGGCGCCCTCGACAGCGACCGGTTCATGGACGGCCACGTCTTCGACCCTTCGGCAATCGGTCCCTATCTGGAGGGCTTTGCGTCCGAAGCCTGCCACGAGGCCATGATGATCAGTTCGAAGTGTAAGCGAATGCCCCGGCGCCACAGCACTTCAATTGGCATTTATGCACATTTTTTAGTCGATGCGTATCGACGCAAAAGAAACGTGCGTCTGGCTGAAAATGGAAATATCTCTTCTTTTTCAGAAGCTTGTCCGGATTTCGGCAATCTGGCACGCCAGTTGCATTTCTGAAATCGCCCCAGTCAACGGCGACCGGGGCAGATGAGCGCGCGATTGGCGCTTCACGCACGACACCGACGTCGCAAGGTTTTGCTGTCCAGGATCCATGTCCTGCCGACACGAAATCCGAGCGGCGTTTTTTTGTGCCTAAAATTCCAGACAGCGTCCTGAACCTCACAAGCCACCACACGTAAGGGGAACAAATATGGCTTATGTTTCACCCGCCGACTTCGTCACCAAGATGATCGATGCCGGAGAATCCAAGGTCTTCATGTCGACCCGCGATACCCTGATCCGCGCCTATATGGCCGGCGCCATCCTGGCGCTTGCTGCCTCCTTTGCCGTTACGATCAATGTCCAGACAGGCCAGCCGCTCGCCGGCGCGGTACTCTTCCCCGTCGGCTTCTGTCTGCTTTATCTGATGGGTTTCGACCTTCTGACCGGCGTCTTCACGCTGACGCCACTGGCACTTCTCGACAAACGCCCGGGCGTCACCATTGGCGGGGTCCTGCGCAACTGGGGCCTCGTCTTCATCGGCAATTTCGCCGGCGCAATGACGGTTGCCCTGATGATGGCCGTCGTCTTCACCTTCGGCTTCACCACGGCTCCGAATGCGGTCGGGCAAGCGATCGGCCATATCGGGGAAGGTCGTACCGTCGGTTACGCGGCCCATGGGGCCGGCGGCATGCTGACCCTCTTCATCCGCGGCATCCTGTGCAACTGGATGGTCTCGACCGGCGTGGTTGCCGCCATGATGTCCACCTCGGTGCCCGGCAAGGTGATCGGCATGTGGATGCCCATCATGCTGTTCTTCTACATGGGTTTCGAGCATTCGATCGTGAACATGTTCCTGTTCCCGTCCGGCCTTCTGCTCGGCGGAAACTTCTCCATCGGTGACTATCTCGTCTGGAACGAGATCCCGACCGTGATCGGCAATCTTGTCGGCGGCATCACCTTTGTCGGCCTGACGCTTTACGCCACCCACGCGCGCACCGCGGCCAAGCGTGAGCCGGGCGCGGCCAAGCCGAAGCTCGTCGCCGCCGAATAAGGCGTGCCCCGGCTGCCGGCCGCCGGCGGCCCTCGCATTGCAACCTGCCAATCCGCACCAATGGGATCACCATGAACAAGGTCGACGTCACCGAAATGATAATCGAGCGCAAGCGCGCAAGCGGCATGAGTTGGAGCCAGATCGCCGATCTTGTCGGGCTTTCCGAAGTCTTCACCACTTCGGCCTGCCTCGGCATGAACTCGCTTCCACGGGACAAGGCGGACCGTCTCGTGGAAGCACTGGGCCTGCCGCAGGAGGCAGGTCCGGTTCTGGCGGAATTTCCGACCAAGATCTTCAGCCAGCAGGTGCCGACCGACCCCTGCATCTATCGCTTCTACGAGATCATCGGCGTCTATGGCGAAACCCTGAAGGCCCTGATCCAGGAAAAGGGCGGTGACGGGATCATGAGCGCCATCGACTTCGACATGAGCGTCGAGAAAGTCGCAAATCCGAAGGGCGACAGGATCGAGGTGAAGATGAGCGGCAAGTTTCTCGCCTATAGCCGCTGGTAGACGGGCCAGACCGGCCAGACCAGTGCCCGACCGCCGGATCCTGATCCGGCGGTCCGCCAGACAAGACAGAAACCCGGTCAATGGCGACCGCGACACCGCCTGCAAGGATGCCGGCCTTTAGCAATCACGCTCACACCGATCGGCGGCGGCACGCCTGCCGAAGGGTGTCGCTTACCCAACTCTCATTTCAAGGACCCCGTCGATGACCGAAAAACTCGTCATCATAGGCAATGGCATGGCGCCCGGGCGGATGCTGGAACACCTGCTCGATCAGGCTCCGGGCCGCTATTCGGTAACGATCTTCAACGCCGAGCCACGCGTCAATTACGATCGCATCATGCTGTCGCCGGTTCTGTCGGGCGAGAAGACCTATGAGCAGATCGTCATCCATGGCGATGGCTGGTACATCGATCGCGGCATCACGCTCTACAAGGGTCACAAGGTGGTGGCGATCGATCGAGACGCCAGAACCGTAACATCGGATCATGGCGTGACCGAAAGCTACGACAAGCTGGTCATCGCCACCGGATCGGTTCCCTTCATCATTCCGGTTCCGGGCAAGGATCTGCCGGGCGTCGTCACCTATCGCGATCTTGACGACGTGGACGCCATGCTTCTGGCTGCCCAGTCTCGGGAGAAGGCGATCGTTATCGGCGGCGGGCTGCTCGGGCTCGAAGCCGCCGCAGGCCTCGCCTTGCGCGGCATGGACGTCACCGTCCTGCATGTCATGTCGACGCTGATGGAGCGCCAGCTTGATCCGGCCGCAGGCTACCTGCTGCAGAAGGCGGTCGAGGAACGCGGCATCAAGGTCGTCTGCAAGGCCAATACCAAAGCCATTATCGGGAACGGCAAGGTCGAAGCTGTTGAGCTGGATAACGGCACGATCATACCGGCAACCCTCGTCGTGATGGCGGTCGGCATCCGCCCCAATGTTGGGCTTGCCAGAGAGGCAGGCCTTGCCGTCAATCGCGGCATCGTCGTCGATGCCGGCATGCAGACCTCGGATGGCGACATTTACGCGCTTGGCGAATGTGCCGAGGTGGGCGGCATGGTCTATGGCCTCGTCGCGCCGCTCTACGAGATGGCACGCGTCGCGGCGGCGCATCTGGCCGGCGACACGGGGCCAGCCTTCGTCCATTCCGACACACCGACCAAGCTGAAAGTCACCGGCATCGATCTTTACTCGCTCGGCGACTTTGCCGATGGCGACGACCGCCAGGAAATCGTGCTGAGAGACGCAACCGCCGGCATCTACAAGCGCCTCGTCCTCAAGGACAATCGCATCATCGGCACGGTGCTCTATGGCGAGACATCCGATGGCGCATGGTTCAACGACCTGAAGAAGAGGGCCGTCGACATTTCCGAGATGCGTGACACGCTGATCTTCGGGCAGGCCTATCAGGGAGGGTCGGCGCTGGACCCCATGGCGGCCGTCGCAGCCTTGCCGGATGATGCCGAAATCTGCGGCTGCAACGGTGTCTGCAAGGGCAAGATCACCTCGACGATCACCGCCAGGGGCCTGACCTCGCTCGACGACGTGCGCGCCCATACGAAAGCCTCTGCCTCCTGCGGCAGCTGCACCGGGCTTGTCGAGCAATTGATAAGCCTGACGCTGGGCGACGCCTACAATCCCGCCACCGTGCAGCCGATGTGCCCCTGCACCGAGCTTGGCCATGACGACGTGCGCCGGCTGATCAAGGCCAAGGGTCTGAAATCCATTCCCGCCGTGATGCAGGAACTGGAGTGGAAGACCTCCTGCGGCTGCGCCAAATGCCGCCCGGCACTGAACTACTATCTCGTCTGCGACTGGCCGGACGAATATGCCGATGATTACCAGTCGCGCTTCATCAACGAGCGCGTCCACGCCAATATCCAGAAGGACGGCACCTATTCCGTCGTGCCGCGCATGTGGGGTGGCGTCACCAGTTCCAAGGAGCTGCGGGCGATCGCCGATGTCGTCGACAAGTTCGACATTCCGATGGTGAAGGTCACGGGCGGCCAGCGCATCGACCTTCTGGGCATCGAGAAGCAGGACCTTCCGGCCGTCTGGGCGGATCTGGGCAAGGCCGGCTTCATCTCGGGGCAGGCCTATGCCAAGGGCCTTCGCACGGTCAAGACCTGTGTCGGTTCCGACTGGTGCCGGTTCGGCACGCAGGATTCGACCGGGCTCGGCATCCGCATCGAGAAGTTCATGTGGGGATCCTGGACACCGGCAAAGCTGAAGATGGCGGTCTCGGGCTGTCCGCGAAACTGCGCCGAGGCGACCTGCAAGGATATCGGCGTGATCTGCGTCGACAGTGGTTTCGAGATCCATTTCGCCGGTGCAGCCGGTCTCGACATCAAGGGCACGGAAGTGCTCGGCCTCGTCAGGACCGAGGACGAGGCGCTCGAGCATATCGTCGCGCTGACGCAGATGTACCGCGAGCAGGCGCGCTATCTGGAGCGCATCTACAAATGGACCAGACGCATCGGCATCGAGGAGATCCGCAGGCAGATCATGACGGATCACGACAGGCGCCGCAGCTATTACGAGCGCTTCGTCTTCTCGCAGAAATTCGCCCAGGTCGATCCCTGGTCGGAGCGCGTCTCCGGCAAGGACAAGCACGAATTCCGGCCGATGGCGACCATCGGCTTTGGCCAGGCTGCGGAGTGAGGGACGATGGACATGAAGAACTGGCATCCGATCGGCAACATCAGCGATATCCCGCTGCTCGGCGCGCGCTGCGTGAAGACCCCGAGCATGACCATCGCCGTGTTTCGGACCGATGAACACGAGGTCCATGCCATCGAGAACCGCTGCCCTCACAAGGGTGGCCCGCTCTCCGAAGGCATCGTCCACGGCACTTCCGTCACCTGCCCGCTGCACAACTGGGTCATCTCGCTCGAAACCGGCAGGGCACAGGGCGCCGATGACGGGGAGGTCAGGACAATCCCCGTCAGAAACGACAATGGAAATCTCTCGATCGCTCTTGAGACTGTCAGTCTCGCCGCGGCGGAATAACAAAGGGGAGATGGTGATGAAGATCCTCGAAAAGGCAGAGGCCGATACGCCCCCTCGGATGGCCTCCCTTTCCAAGCTGCCGGTTTTCTGGTCGCTTGAGGGCCAACAGGTGATTGTCGTCGGCGGCAGCGATGCCTCCGCTTGGAAGGCAGAGCTGCTCGCCGCCTGTGGCGCTTGCGTCCATGTCTATGCGGAGGCGCTGTCGGACACTTTCTGGGCATTGATCGATCGCGGCGCCGCGCATCCTGCGGGGCGGTTCTTCCATCATGCCCGACAATGGCAGGATGCGGACCTTCAGGGTGCTGCCCTTGCGATCGCCGATTGCCATTCAGACGATGAGGCAGAGGGCTTTTTCGATGCCGCCCGCCGGGCACAGGTGCCCGTCAACCTCATCGACAGGCCGGATTTCTGTCAGTTCCAGTTCGGCTCCATCGTCAATCGCTCGCCGGTTGTCGTGTCGATCTCCACCGATGGTGCAGCACCTATCCTCGCGCAGGCCATCCGCCGCCGGATCGAGACCTTGCTGCCGCAATCGCTGAAGGACTGGGCGGCGCTGGCGCAGAAGATAAGGGACCGGATCAATGCCCGCCTCCAGCCGGGCGGTCCACGCCGTGCCTTCTGGGAGCGCTTCGTCGATCGTGCATTTCTGGCGACACCGTCCGAGACCAGTGAGGCCGATCTCCTTGCCGACACGGCCCGGATCGAAAACGCCTCGCTGAATGGCTCACAGCCGGCAAAAGGCCATGTGTCCCTGGTGGGCGCCGGGCCGGGCGATGCGGAACTCCTGACGCTGAAGGCCGTCAGGACATTGCAGGCCGCAGATGTCATCCTCTTCGACGACCTCGTTTCCGACGATGTGCTGGAGCTGGCGCGCCGCGAGGCTAAGCGAATGCTCGTCGGCAAGCGTGGCGGCCGGGAAAGCTGCAAGCAGGAAGACATCAACGCGATGATGCTGGCACTCGCCAGGGCCGGAAAGCGTGTTGTACGGCTCAAATCCGGAGATCCCATGATCTTCGGCCGTGCCGGTGAAGAGATAGCGTTTCTTCAGCAGCACGGCATAGCGGTCGATATCATACCCGGGATAACCGCCGCCAGTGCCATGGCCTCGCGACTGGGGGTCTCGCTGACGCACCGGGATCACGCCCAGGCGGTACGCTTCGTGACCGGCCATTCCAGAAAGGGCAGCCTGCCCGACAATCTTGACTGGCAGAGCCTTGCGGACCCCGCCACAACGACGATCTACTACATGGCGGGGCGCACCGCCGGCGAGGTCGCGGCACGGCTCATGGATGCCGGCATGAGCCCCGACATGCCGACGGTGATCGTGACGAGCGTCACACGCAGTCACGAGAGCCGCTGGTTCGGCCCACTCAGGGATCTGCCCGTCGCCATGACGGCGATCGGGCATGGCCAGCCGACGCTGATCGGCATCGGCTCGGCTTTCGAGCAACGGCACACGGCGGGAGACCGGATGACCGGGGAGGCTAGAACTTCACGCTTGCCGTCAGCGTCGCATTGAAGGGCTCGCCGATCTGGTTGCCGAGAGCCGTCGTTCCGATCGATGACGTGTAATAGGTCCGGTCGAAGATGTTTTTCAGGTTGAGCTGCAGCGTCACGGGCTTGTCGAGCTGCAGCGTATAGGCGGCAAAGACATCGGCAACGGCATAGCCCGGCAGGAAATAGGCGTTGGTATTGATGCCGGCGCGGCGGCCGACAGCGCGCATGCCGCCGCCGATCTTCAACTGGTCGCCACGGCCATTCACCTCGCCGAAATCATAGGTCAGATAGAGCGAACCGGTGTGGCGCGGCACATTCACCGGCATCTTGCCGGCATAGTCCGGGTCCTCGAGGATCCTGGCATCCGTAAAGCCATAGCTGGCGATCAGGCTTAGATTGTCGGTGATCTCGCCGGCAAGATCCGCCTCGATGCCGCGGGCCCGCACGAGGCCCGCCGTCTTGATGACGGTATCTCCCGTCACCGGATCCAGCGCCGAATAGGCGACATTCTTCTTGTCGCTCGTATAGAGCGCGACATTGGCGGTCAGCCCGTCGAGAACCTCGAATTTCGCCCCAACTTCATAGGCGACGCCCTGTTCCGGGTCCAGATTGCCGTAATAGTTGGCGATCGACGATTGCGGCCGGAAGGTCTTTGCGGCGTTGGCGTAAAGTGAAAACTCCGGCGTGACCTTGTAGACGATACCGCCGCGCGGCACGAAGGCCGTGCCGTCGCTATCGGTGTTTTCGTTGAACGGGCGGCCCTTGCCGGCCATCAGGTCATAATACTGGTAACGGAAGCCGCCGACGAGGATCCATTGATCGTCGAGATGAAGGGCATTCTGCGCATAGAAGGACGCCGTCGAGATCTGCTCAGTCTGGTCGCTGTCCGCGGCAGAAATCCTGGTGCATTCCGCAAGCGACCCATAGACGGGGTTATAGATATCGAAGCCTGTCTGGTTGCTGCAGCGAATGAGGTTGGTGCGCAGCGTGTCGGCATAGTCGTAGGAAGCGCCGAGCAGGATCTCGTTGCGGAGGCCGGCGATCTCGACGTCACCTGTCAGGTCTGTGCGGAAGGCATGATTGTAGATCGTCGAGCCCTGCGTGGCATCTGCCCGACGAGTCAGGATGCCCGTCGTTGCATTATAGGCCATCACGCGGGCCTGATTGTCCGAATAGGTATTGATGCTGTAGCTGTAGTCGAAGCTCAGCTTCCAGTCGTCGCTCAGATCATGCTTCACATGCAGCGAGGCGAGGTTCGACTGTCCCTCACTGATATTATAGGGCTCATCGAAGCGGATCTTCGGATCCACGTCGACGGCATGTCCCGTATTGAGGTCGAAGATCGTGCCACGGTCGAAGGGCACGCTATAGTCTTCATGCGTATAGGAGACGGTGACTTCGGTATCTTCGCCGAACCATGTCAGCGACGGCGAGATGATCCAGTCCTTGGTCTCGCCGAAATTGCGCCAGTAATCCACATGCTTGTAATCGCCGACGATGCGGTAGGCGAGATCCGTGCCTGCGATCGGGCCGGTCACATCAAAGCCGGTGGAACCGCCGCCGAAGCTCGACAGGCTGCCATAGGCCGTTCCGCCAAACGTCTGTTCCGGCTTCTTCGTCACCACGTTGATGACGCCGCCCGGATCGAGAATACCATAGAGCGTCGAAGACGGCCCCTTCAGCACTTCGACGCGGTCGGTCGTGGCGTTGAAGCTGCGCGACATCGCCGTCTTCATGCCGTCGATGAGGATGGAGCCGTCGCGATTGTCGCCGAAGCCACGACGGATGATGGATTCCTGCGTGCCGCCCAGCGTGTTTGCCTGTGCCACACCGCTGATATTGGCCAGCGCGTCATCCAGCGAGCGGGCATTCTGGTCCTTCAGCACATCCTGAGTGACGACATTGACTGCCTGGGGAATATCGAGAAGCGGCGTTTGCGTGCGTGTCGCCGTGCTCGTCGAAACGGGCTGATAACCCTTCGTCGCACCGTTTGTGCCGTTATTGAGAACGATCGGCTGCAATTCCGTCTCGGCCTTGACGCGATCCTTCTTGATCGACGCATCAACAGATGTCGATGTTGTCGATGCCCCCGGCGCCTGTGTCACCTGGCCCTGTGTCTCCTGGCCAAGTGCCGGATAGGCGGCGCAAGCGCTCAGCGCCAGAACCGTTGCCCGAAAAATCGTAGAGCCGAAGCGCCCCGACGCTCGCCGTTCATTCATGTGATGCCCCCATATCCTTGCGGATAATATCGTCAATTATGCCCCTTGCCCGCCAATGAGCGATTGGCACCTATGATTTCATGAATGTAGTAGTCAACTTTTCGGCGGGATTTTTTAACGGATCCCGCGACCGTGGGGAAGCGAGCGGCGCGCGAGCCAGCATCACCCGACAGGGCTCCTCTCCGGCGACGTCCATATAAATCAGACAGTTATCAAGGACTTCCTGAAACCGGGGACAATGCCACCTCATGCCGAAAACCGCGAGCCTGCGGAAAAACTACGCGATTTACATATGCCGGAAATTGACTACTACACTCAGGAATTCTTTCTCTGGCGCGATTTCGGGACGACAGGGCATGCCGGATTTGCAAGAGATAACGGTGTCAGACGAGACGCGGGCAGATGGGGCGCGGCAAGAGGAGGCGCGGGCAGATGGCGCGCGCGCTGGCCGATCCGGCGACAGCCAGCCCAGCCAAAAGCCGCCGATCACCGTCAACGGACTGTCGGCCGGCTACGGCTCGAAGACGGTGCTTGCGGATCTTTCGCTCCATATCCCCGAGGGTCAGCTGACCGTGATGGTCGGCCCGAACGGCTGCGGCAAGTCGACCCTTCTTGCAACCATGGCACGGCTGATGAAGCCGAGCAGCGGCGCCGTGCTGCTCGATGGCGACGATCTGCACAGGATGCCGACGCGGGCGGTGGCGAAAAAACTCGGCCTTCTGCCACAAAGCCCCGTCCTGCCGGAAGGGCTGACAGTCTACGATCTCGTCTCGCGCGGACGCTATCCGCATCAGGGTTTTCTCAGACAATGGACGGATGAGGACGAGCGCGCCGTCGAAGACGCGCTCAAAGTGACCGATACGCTTAGCCTCGCCGATCAACCCGTCGACACGCTATCGGGCGGGCAGCGGCAGCGCTGCTGGATTGCCATGGCGCTGGCGCAGGCGACCCCGATCATCCTCCTCGACGAGCCGACGACCTTCCTCGACCTGCATTATCAGGTCGAGGTTATGGACCTGCTCTCGCATCTGACCCGTGACCATGGCCGCACGATCGTCGCCGTGCTGCATGACCTGAACTTTGCCCTTCAATATGCCGACCGGGTCATTTTCCTCAAGGGTGGCACTATCCACCGGATCGCCGACCATCCGGATGATTGCACGACAGAGGTGATCCGCGACGTCTTTGGCGTCGAGGTCGTTCGCCTCGTTCATCCGCAGACGCAGAAGCCGCTTTTCCTGCCCGCCAAGACCGGAGGGCCGATCCGTTGAGCACCGTGGCCGACCTGCCGTCGAGACCACGAGAGCAAACTGCGATACGGCCCTTGTCCGTTGCGGCGGGCCTCATCGCGGCTCTCGTCGTTTTGGCCTGCGTGCATGTCAGTATCGGCGCAAGACCGGTCTCGCCCATCACGCTGTTTCAGGCGATCTTCGCCTTCGATCCGAAGAATTTCGATCACCAGCTTCTCGTCAAGCTGCGCCTTGCCCGGCTGGCTGCCGCCCTTGCCGTCGGGGCAGCACTCGGCGTTTCCGGCATGCTGCTGCAAGCGCTTCTGCGCAATCCGCTCGGTGAACCGCATCTTCTGGGGCTGAACGCTGGCGCGTCGCTTGCCGTCGTGGCCACCAGCAGCCTGCCTTTCCTGTCGGTCGGCATGGGACGCCCGCTGATTGCAGCCGTCGGCGCCGGCCTGCTATTCGCCCTGGTCCTTGCGCTCTCATCCGCCGGCCGTGCCGGGCCGACCATGCTGAAAGTGACATTCTGCGGCATCGCGCTCTCTGCACTCGCCTCCTCCATCACCTCGACGATCCTGCTTCTCGACGAAGAGACGCTGCAATCCATGCGTTTCTGGCTGGCGGGAGATCTGGCCGGCGTCACCTATCAGACGCTCGGTGCGGCCATCTGGCCGATCCTCGCAGCGCTGGCCCTCGCCTTCGCCATCGGCCCGAAACTCAACGTGCTGGCGCTCGGGGATGCGGCGGCAACGGCTCTCGGCGTCCCGGTCCTGACAACGCGGCTCATCGGGCTTCTGGCAACCGCACTTCTGGCCGGCGCCTCCGTTGCGATCGCCGGCCCGATCGGCTTTGTCGGCCTCATCGTGCCGATGCTGGCACGCACGGCGACGCGCGGCGATTTCCGTCTGGCGCTCCCGATTGCCGCACTCGGTGGCGCCTGCCTGCTGACCGCGGCGGATATCGCGCGCGAACGCTCGTCTCTCCCCATGAATTTGCCACCGGCATCATGACCGCACTCATCGGCGCACCGGTCTTCACCCTCATCGCAGCGCGGGCCCTGCGATGAGCGAACAGAAATCCGCCCTCGCACGCCAAAACGGCTACCGCCTCATCGGCAGTGCCTCCATCTCCCGCCGGATCCATTTGCCGACGGCGATCGTCCTGACGGCGCTGACGCTGCTGCTTGCGATCCTGGCGCTCGCGGCGCTGCTTGTCGGCAGCCAGAGCGTCGGGTTTCGGGATCTGGCCGATCTTTTCCTCGCACCTGAGAACCTGAACTTTCAGGCCACGCAGATCCTGTGGGATCTGAGAATGCCACGCGTTCTTCTGGCACTTCTCGCCGGCGCCATGCTCGGCCTTGCCGGCTGTGCCATGCAGACATTGACACGCAATGGACTGGCAGACCCCGGACTTCTCGGCGTCAAGGAAGGCGCAAGCGTGGCTGCCATTCTCTTTGCCCTTCATGCTCCGATCCATCACGGTTTCGGGCGCATCGCGGCAGGCATGGCGGGTGGCCTGATCGTCGCCCTGCTGGTGGCGGCCATCGCCCGCGATCTGACACGCATGCGCTTCGTCATGATCGGCATCGGCATATCCTGGGCTCTTGCCGCCATTCTCTCCATCATCCTCACCACGGCCGATATCCGCGATGTGCAGTCCGCCATGGTCTGGATGGCCGCAGTCTCAATGCCGCCTCCTGGCAGACGGTGCCGGTTGCCTTTCGCGGCACTGGCCGGCTCGAGCCTGCTTTCCTGACGGCCGCGGCCGCCGACGGCGCCATATTCGGCCGCGCCGTCGCAACGGGGCTCGGCATCAACCTGAGGCGGCTGGCGATCATCCGCTTCGCGGCCCCCGTGCTGTTGACGGCCGCCTGCGTGTCGATCGTCGGGAGCCTCGGCTTCGTCGGACTGATCGCGCCGCATCTGGCGCGCCTGTCCGTGCGGGCCAATCAGGTCGGCCTGCTCTGCGCCTCTGCCCTTTATGGCGCAGGTCTCGTGCTTACGGCCGATACGATCGGCCGGGCAGCACTTGCACCGCTGCAACTGCCGGCCGGCATCGTCATGTCGATCGTCGGCGTGCCCGTTCTTCTGGCGCTTCTGTGGATGCGCCGCGACCAACTTTGAGGATGACCCCGATGAAGACGATCCCCGCATGGCTCGCCGCCTTTGCAATGCTGCTGGCCGGCACACAGATGGCCGCGGCGCAGCAAGCGATCCCGCAAAACACCGCAACCCGTTCCTTCACCGATGATGCGGGGCGGGTCGTCGAGGTGCCGAAACATCCCTTGCGCATCGTCTCGATGCATGATCTCGACATCACCATTCCGCTGATCGAGCTTGGTGTGCCACCGGTAGCAAGCCACGGCCGTACGGGCCTCGATGGCAAGCCCTATCTGCGCTCCAGCGCCATCCTGACCGGGGTCGATTTCGACAATTCCGAGATCCGTTATGTCGGCGCCATCACCGTCGACATGGAGGCGGTGGTTGCGGCCAGGCCGGATCTGATCATCACCGAGCCGGGCCGGACCACGCCCATCGAGCAACTTTCGAAGATCGCCCCCACCGTCGTGATCGACGACGCGTCCGGCGGCGCGCCGCATATTTACGAGAAACTTGCCGATCTCACCGGCACGCAGGCACGACTTGCCGTTCTCGACCGTCGTTACCGGGCCCAGATCGCCCAGCTGCAGAAACTCGTCGACACGTCGAAAGTCACCGTGTCGGTGCTTCAGGCGCTGAACGGCAAGATCAGCGTCTATCATACCTATCGCGCGCTCGGGCGCGTGCTGCGCGACGCCGGCTTCAAATTCCCGGCGATCATCGACGGCATAGCGGAAGGCGGACGCATCGAGGTAAGCGCGGAGCGACTGCCCGATCTCGATGCGGACTATATTTTCGATACCTACCGCTCCGATACCGGCGGCAACCCGGCGGAAGAAATCGAGGCGATGAACAGGATCCTGCCCGACTATTGCCAGTTCCTGACTGCCTGCCGCGAGGGTCGTTACATCGTCCTACCGCGCGAGGAGGCGATCTCCAATTCCTATGCGGCGCTTGCCCTGATGGTGTCGGTTATCCAGTCGCAGGTTTCCGGCCGGCAGCCTCCGATGAAGAGCCCGTGAGCCAAAGCGGCGGGCAGCAACTTTTCAAAAGGCCGCCCATCCGGCACATTGCCGGGAAAATTGCGCAGGGACGATACCGGAACAGATGAACGACACGCCGAGACCGAGCAGGAAGCCACGCCGCAACGATCGCTATGGCGAAAGGCTGAAGAACAGGCGCGCCTCGCTTTCACCGAGCCTGCTCAGCGTTGCCGATTACATCGACCAGCATCGGCATGCAGTCCTCGGCAAGTCGGCGCTCGAGATCGCCGCCGAAACGGAAACGTCGGACGCGACCGTCATCCGGGCCATCCAGGCGCTCGGCTTCGAAGGTCTGATCGACCTCAAGGACACGCTGGAAGCCCATATCGGCGAGACGGATTCTCCATCGGAAAAGATGGCGGCAACAACCGATGCGCTGGAAATGGGCACCGACGATGCCATAGACTTCGTGATCAACGATCACAGGAAGGCGATGGAGGCCCTGTCCGAGCCCGCCAATCGCGAGGCGATCCGCCAGGCCGTGCCGCTTCTGATGGCGGCGCAGCGCATCGGCGTCTTCGGGATCGGCGCTTCGGGCATCATCGCCACCTATGCCGCCCGGCTCTTCCAGCGAAACGGCTATCCCTCCTATGCGCTCAACGCCACGGGCATTGCGCTTGCCGAACAGCTTCTGTCGATCGAGGAAGGCGATGCGCTGATCATGATGGTCTATGGCCGGGCGCACCGGGAGGCCATGACAACGATCGGCGAAGCCAAGCGGCTCGGCGTCCCGATCATCATGCTTGTCGGACAGCCCGATACCGTGCTGCGGCGCCACGCGGATGCCTCGATCGTCATTCCGCGCGCAAAGACCGAGCATGTTGCCCTGCATGGCGCAACGATGGTCTCCATCGAAGCGCTCATGCTCTCGCTTGCCGCGGCCGCGCGCGAAAAGACCCTGCAATCGCTGGACCGGCTGCTCGAACTGCGCACGGCAATCCGGCCGTCGAAGAAATGATGGCCGGGATGGTCCGGCGCCGTCTCCGGCGATCCTAGAACGCAAACAGCGTCCTGATCGCGGCGGCATCCAGCCCGCTTGCGAGGCCGAGTTGCAGAAGAATGCGGGCCTTTTGCGGGTTGAGAAGACCGGCCGGGATACTGTCGCCGTCATCCTTGATGGCGTAACCACTGCCGGTCCGCGAAGACAGCACGACCGGGATGCCCTTTTCGTCAGCGCCGCCAGATCGTCCTTGAAGGTCTTGGGAACATTGCCGGCGCCGTTCGCCGCAATCACGATGCCCTTGGCGCCATGATCAATGGCCGCCTGAACGGGATGCCAGTCCAGCCCCTGAGCCAGATAGACGATCGCAACCGCAGGCAGGGCCTCGATGCCCTTAAGGTCGAAACTGGCCTTCCCCGTGGGCAGCGCTGCGGAATAGTAGAAATGCGGCACGGCATCGAGACATATGCCGAGCGTTCCCTGCTCGGCGGCATGGAAGGCATCGGGCACGGTCGTATGCGCCTTGGTGGCATAATAGCCGGAATGAATGCGGTCATTCATGACGATCATGACGCCGCGCGCCCTGGCATCGGGATGCGCCGCCAGAGCCACGGCCTGCATGAGATTGCGCGGACCATCCGCGCTGATGGCGGATGATGGCCGCATGGCACCGGTGAGGATGACTGGCTTGCCGGAGGCTGCGTGGTCAGGTCGAGAAAGAAGGCGGTCTCTTCCATCGTGTCGGTGCCATGGGTGATCACCACGCCGTCCACCGCCTCGTCGCCCAGCCGCGCCTCGACCGTGCGCGCCAGCTGCAACAGCATCTCGCCATCTATATCGCCGCTCACGACATCGAAGATCTTTTCGGTCTGCAGGGTGGCCAGGTCGGAAATGCCCGGTACGCTGGCGATCAGGTCATCGCCGACGATGCCGCCAAGCTCGTAATGCGTTGCATTGACCGGGTCCTTCGCCGAACTCGCGATCGTGCCGCCGGTCGTACAAATCAGAATATTCGCCATCTCTACCTCTGTTCCGGCGCAAACGTCACGCCATCCCGAATCCATCGGGATAATGCGATCCTAGACCAAATCATTCCACCCTCGCCAGAACCCCGGGTGATTTGACCCCACCCTTTCGGGCCGGTAGACGAACAGGGCCGGCAGGGCAGCAGCACGATGCCGCCGCGGCAACAGAAACCTTTCGACGAGGCTCGCATGACCGATCTTTTCGATGCCGCCCCCCGCACCGGCTCCATGCCGCTGGCCGCGGAACTGCGCCCGGCAACCCTCGACGATGTGATCGGGCAGGAGAAGGTTCTGGGCGAAGGAACCATGCTGCGCCGGCGCATCGCCGCCGGGCGGCTCGGCAGCATCATCCTCTATGGTCCTCCCGGTCTCGGCAAGACCTCGATCGCCCGCGCGATCGGCAACATGCTGGGCAAGAATTTCAGGCCGCTTCACGCGGCACATAACAATGTCGCCGACATCCGCAAGATTGCCGACGAGGCGCGCATGCGCCCGACGCTTCTCTTCGCCGACGAGGTGCATCGCTTCAGCGCGACACAGCAGGATCATCTTCTGGCACTCTGCGAGGAAGGCGTGGCCGATTTCATCGGCGCCACGACCGGCAACCCCTATCATACGCTGACGCCCGCGCTCATCTCGCGCTCGACAATCCTCAAACTGGAGCCGCTGGCGCTCGAGGAGATGGAAGAGGTTGTGCGCCGCGGCCTTGCCCATCTCGGCCGCAAAGGCATCGTGGTGGACTTGAGCCCGGCGCTTCTGCGGCGCATAGCCGGACGGTCCGGCGGCGATGCGCGCCGGGCGCTGACCGTGCTCGAAAGCCTTGCCGTCGGCCATCCGGACGGCGACCGGTTCTCGTCACCGAAGCCATGGTCGAGGAGGCCTATGCGGCAGCACCGGTCAATCACGACCGGTCGGGCGATGCGCATTACGACGTGGTCTCGGCCTTCGTGAAATCCATGCGCGGCTCCGACCCGGACGCGACGCTCTACTGGCTGGCACGCCTGATCCACGGCGGCGAGGATCCGCGCTATATCGCCCGGCGCATCATGATCCATGCCTCAGAAGACGTCGGGCTTGCGGATAATACGGCACTCCAGACGGCCGTCGCTGCCCTCCACGCGGTGGAGAAGATCGGCTATCCGGAGGCGCAGATCATTCTTGCCCATGCAGCGCTTCATGTGGCGCGCGCACCGAAATCGAACTCCGCCTGCCGCGGCATTTCGCTGGCGCTTGCCCATGTGGCAAGCGAGGCGCCGTCGGCAGTGCCGCTGCATCTGCGCGACGCGCATTACAAGGGCGCCGCCGCCCTCGGTCATGTCGGCTATGCCTTCCCGCATGACGATGGCCGCGGCTGGAGCGAGCAGGTCTATGCACCGGACGTACCGCCGGGCGCCTTCTACCAGAGCGATGCGCGCGAAAGCCCGACTTTCGAGCGCCGGGCCGACGATTACTGGGATCAGGTGACGGGCCGCCCCGGCCCCCGCCGTTTCGGCGGCAAGCGCTGAGAGGCTCGAGGATGGCAGGCATGCTGAAGGCTGGGCAGGCTTGAGTAGCTCAGCCGCCAATCAGATAGTGGCTGGCCTATCCGCAGCCTATGACAGCAACCGCCTGGCCTGACGGACGAAGCCGCTCGCCATCGCAATGGCAGCAGAAGTCGGATCGACCACCGGAACACCGATTTCCCGCGCAAGATCGGAGCGGATGGCGGACATTGCGGCCCCTGCAAGCAGGATCACATCCGCGCCATCCTCCTGCCTCAGCCGATGGCCCGTCGCGATCATCTTCTCAAGCATCATCCGCTTGTCGCTGAGTGCCGCCACCCCCATGCCGATCGCCCGGTCGGCGGCGAGACGATCCTTCACGCCCATCATCCGGAAAGAACGGAGATGGCGCGGGATCGCAGCCTCCAGAATGGAGATCACGCCAAAGCGCTCCCCAAGCGCAAGCGCGCTCAAGACCCCACATTCGCCGATCCCGAAGACCGGCTTGCCGCTGACCTCACGCAGGACCTGGAGGCCCGGATCACCAAAACATGCAATGACGAACCCCGCCGCATCGGGCTCTGATCGCACGAAGCGCAGCATCGGCCCGACCGAGGCATGAAGATCAGCCTCGGTCTCGATCCCCTTCGGTCCATCGGCCATGGAGGTGATGGCGAACTCCACAGCCCCGCCGGCATAGGGCCGGGCAGCGTGGCGGATCGCCTCCGTGACATGATCCGAAGAATTCGGATTGATGACATGCAGAATGCCGGCCATCGCAGCCTCGCCTTAAAGGTCCGGCCAGCGATCCGCCCAGGGATAGGCAGCCTCGTAAGCCTTGGCGACGGAGATCAGCCGCCAATCCTCGCCGAAGGGCGCAATCAGCTGGAAGCCGACCGGAAGACCATCGGCTGTCGGATCGGCAGGAATGCTCATCCCCGGCAGGCCGGCGGCGTTGACGAAACCGGTAAAGACGCGGTGATAGGGCGGACCGAACTCCTCGGCCTTCCACTGAACGGCACCGGATGACGGTGTCATCAGCAGATCGTAGCTCTCGAAATGGCGGGCAAGCTGGCGATAGGTCTGCCGGAAGGCTTCCAGCGCATCGACATAATCGATGGCGCTCAGGGATTTCCCCTTCTCGATCATCGGGGGATAGGCCTCGCCGATGCGACCCTGCCATTCGGTATCGCGCAGCAGCCATGCGAGCCCCGCCGATCCGACGGCCGGCCAATGTTTCTCGAACAGTGCCACATCGAAAGGCGCCGGGCCTCATCGACGACGAAGCCGAGCTTGCGCAGATTGTCGGCGGCAGCCGCGCAGGAGTTTGCGATCGCGTCATCGACCGGCATGCCCGGCAGGCTCGGCACGTAAAGAACGCGCTTGCCCTTGCCGACCGGCTCGATGGAGCCGGGCTGAAAGCCGAAGGACAGCCTGTCTTCCGGATGCGGCCCCTCAACGGCCGAGAGCGCCATGGCAAGGTCATCAACGGTGCGGGCAAGCGGCCCGACAATCTCGAAATCATGCAGGATGACCGGCAGTCCATCGATCCGCGCCACCCGACCGGTGGACGCTTGATGCCGACAAGATTGTTGTAACCGGCCGGCCGGCGAATGGAGCCGCCGCCATCGGTTCCGTAGGTCACCGGGCCGACACCGGCCGCGACCGCCGCAGCGCCGCCGCCTGTCGATGCGCCGCTCGTCAGTGCCGGGTTCCAGGGATTGCGCGTCGTCCCGAAGGCAAGCGTGCTGACATTGCCGCGCCCGAGCGTGAATTCGGAAACATTGGTCTTGCCCAGGATGACGGCGCCCTGCCCTCTCAGGCGTGCTACCGGCAGTTCATCCTTCTCGGCGACATTGCCGACATAGAGCTTGCTGCCCCAGGCGATCGGCAGGCCCTTGACCGGGATATTGTCCTTGATGCTGAGCGGAATGCCATCGAAAGCCCCGGCCGCGGCCTTCTTCAAACCGGCGATCCGCCTCGGCGGCGGCCTTCACCGCGCCTTCCTCATCAAAACTGGCAAATAGGTTGAGAAGCGGGTCGACCGCCTTGGCCCGTTCACTGACCGCCGCCAGAACCTCGCTTGGCCTCAATGTCCGGCTGCGATAGGCGGCCGCCAGTTGCGCTGCAGACAGTTTCCAAAGCGGCTTATCCATTTGTGTCAATCCTGATCCTGAAATGATGCTCAGACAAAGCTGTCGTCCAGCACCTTGGGTACAGGAAGCCAAAGCCAGGCGTCCAATAGGAAACCGGCATAGGCGAATAGGTTATCACCTATGCGCCGTCACCGGTGGCAACAGCCGCCTCACAGCCGCCTCAGGGCCGCCTCACGGCACTGTCGCGGCAATACCCTTTTCGCCAAGTTCCCGGCCGAACTGGCGAAGCTCTTCGCGAACATGGCCAAGCAGAGCCCGCGTGAAGGAGGTCATGCTGGGCTTGCGGACATAGACGGCGACGAGCGTTCGGCGAATGGCGGGCTGGAAGGGAACGGCGATCACATCATCCATCTGCGGCTGCGTCAGGATATAGGGCAGCGTCACGGCAACGCCGAGCTTCTGGCGGACCAGATCGACCGACACGATGGCATTATTGGTGGTGATGAACCGCGCATCGTCCTCGGGCATGTCGAAGGCGAGGCGAACATCGAATTCCTGACGGACCTGCGCCCCCAAGGTCACGATGGTTTCCGTCGAAAGATCGGCAGGCGTCACCACTGCCGCATCCTGCAGCCTGTGACCGGCCGGCACGAGGCAGATCATGTCGGTGCGCAAAAGCGGCCGCACAACGACATCCGGCTCTTCGACGGGCAGGAAGGTGAAGCCGATATCGGCCGTGCGATCGACGACCCGGCGCACCACTTCGCGGCTGGGAAAGGCCTCGATACGAACCTTGGCATTAGGCTGGTCGTGGCGCAGCCGCAGAAGCGCTTTCGGCATGATCGAGGCCGTCAGCGGATGGACGGTCGCAATCGAGATGCTGGAATCGTGCTCACCCCTCAGCCGTGCGGCGCGTTCGTTGAGCATATGCATATGCTCAAGCACCTGATCCATGTCCTTCAGCAGCATTTCGGCATCGGCCGTCAGCTTCAGCGGACCACTGCCGCGAACGATCAGTTCGACGCCGAGCTTGCCCTCCAGTTCCTTCAGTGCCTGACTGACGGATGGCTGTGCGATCCTCAACAGCGCGCCGTCTCGG
Organism: Shinella sp. UYSO24; assembly: GCA_902167985.1. Lineage (GTDB taxonomy): Bacteria > Pseudomonadota > Alphaproteobacteria > Rhizobiales > Rhizobiaceae > Neorhizobium. The sequence continues at coordinate 19,442 of CABHNZ010000010.1, read as the reverse complement.
TCACGTTCAGAACGCGGGAAAACAGCCGGAAAATCTCCAGATGCCGCAGGCTCGGCCCCATAGGCAAACTCCTATACCAACATAGAGCGATTATATTGGATTTCGCTCGGCGCATAAGCTCCATTCATAAATGGAACGAATTTTGCATGTCGAGAGAAAACGCGATGCTTGCGATCGAAGGCCTACATATCGATCTGCCCTCTGCGGGAGGCCGGTCACGCGTTGTCAGGGGTGTTGACCTTACTGTCGAAGCCGGCGAAACCGTCGCTATCGTCGGCGAGTCCGGTTCGGGAAAATCGCTGACCGCCCTTTCCATCATGAACCTTTTGCCACGCGGCGCAAAGCGCCGGGCAGAACGACTTTCCTTTGCAAACCGCGACCTCTCCAGCTTGTCCGCACGGCAGATGGAAGACCTGCGCGGCCGCGAAATCGGCATGATCTTTCAGGATCCGGCCGCCTCCTTCAACCCGACGCTGACGATCGGACGCCAGCTCGAGGAAGTTCACATCCGCCACTGCCGAAAAGGTAGGCAGATTGCCCGGGATCGTGCCGTCGAGCTTATGGAAATGGTCGGCATGCCGGCGGCGTCGACGCGGCTTTCGCAATATCCTTCCGAGCTGTCGGGCGGCCTGCGGCAGCGCGCCATGATTGCCATGGCGCTGATGTGCGAGCCCTCGATGCTGATCGCAGACGAGCCGACCACGGCGCTCGACGTCACGGTACAGGCGCAGGTCCTGAAGCTGCTTGACGAATTGCGCAAGCGTACCGGCATCGCCATCATGGTCATCACCCACGATCTCGGCGTGGTCGCCTCGGTGGCAGACCGTGTGGCGGTCATGTATGCCGGGGAGATCGTCGAGACGGGCAGGACACGCGACGTTCTGGCCACACCGCAACATCCTTATACAAAAGGGCTTTTCGCCTGCGTTCCGCGCATCGGCAGCGGCACGGCCCCCCGCCCTGGTCCCGGCGCGCAAAGGCTGCCGACGATCTCCGGCCGCATTCCCGACAGGGTCAAGCTGGCTGCCGGATGCATTTTTGCCGATCGATGCGATCACGTGGTGGACCCGTGCCGGGCAGAAGACATTCCGCTCGTCGCCCGCTCATCCGGTCATGCCGACAGATGCCTGCGGGCAGCCGAAATGCAGGTGGCTCATCATGGCTAATGCACGCCCGCTTATCGAGGCCAAGGGCCTCTCCAAGACATTCAGCATATCGCAACCGGGCGGCAAACGCGTGCTGCGGGCCGTTCGCGGCATCGATCTGACGCTTACGAAGGGCGAGGCTGTCGCGATCGTCGGAGAATCCGGCTGCGGAAAATCGACGCTCGCACGCATGCTGCTCGGCCTTCTGCCGCCGAGCGAGGGAAGCGTGCATATCGACGACCGGGATGTTGGCTCCCTCGGCAGGCTGGAGCTTGCCGGTCTCGTACAGCCGGTCTTTCAGGATCCCTTCGTATCACTCAATCCAGCCAAGACGACCGGTGAGATCATCGGCCTGCCGCTGACCGTGCGCGGCATGCGGAAAAGAGCGCGGCAAAAGGCGGTCGATCAGGCACTCACCATGGTCGGCCTGCCATCGAGTTACGCCACCAGAAGGCCGCGCCAGATGTCGGGCGGCGAGCGGCAGCGGGTCTCGATTGCACGCGCGCTGGTGGCCGAGCCGCGGGCGCTTATCTGTGACGAGCCGACCTCGGCGCTCGACGTTTCGGTTCAGGCCCAGGTGCTCAACCTTCTGCGAGACCTGCGCGAAAGCCTGAACCTCACCTATCTCGTCATCACCCACAATCTTGCCGTGGTCGATCATCTCTGCGAGCGAACCGTCGTCATGTATTTCGGCCGGGTCGTGGAAGAAGGACCGACGCACCAGCTGCTGTCGAGCCCACGCCATCCCTATACCCGGATGCTGCGCAATTCGGTTCTCGAGCCCGGCCCGGACCAGCACTTGCCCGAGGAGTTCGATAGCGGCGTGATGCCCGATCCGCTCGATCCGCCGGCCGGCTGTCCGTTTCGGCCGCGCTGTCCACGCGCCTCGGAGCGTTGCGCCAAGGAGGATCCGCCGCTGACCAGCGCCGGCGGTCGGAAGATCGCCTGCCATCATCCGCTGCCTTTCGAGGCGCCCGATCGCATCGATCTTGCCATCGTCTGACATAATAATAAGGGGAACGTACCATGACCAAGACTTTGAAAAGCCTGCTTGCAACGCTTGCCATCGGCACCGTCCTGCAGACCGCACTCGTGACGCCGGCCTCCGCCACCAAGGCGAACGATACGATCACCGCAGCCTTCCAGTTCCAGCTGCCGACGCTGGACCGGTATTATTCCGGCGGCCGCGAAGGCTTTCTCCTCGGCCTTCTCGTTTATGATGCGCTCGTCTATCGCGATCCCAATACGCTCGAATTCAAGCCGCTTCTGGCAACGGCATGGCGGCAGGTCGATCCGCTGACCATGGAATTCGATCTGCGCAAAGGCGTGAAGTTCCAGAATGGCGACGATTTCACCGCAGAAGATGTCGTCTATACGCTGAATTTCATCGCCGATCCCAAGAACAAGATCTTCAGCCCCGAAACCGTCACCTGGATCGACAAGGTCGAGGCAGTCGATCCCTACAAGGTGCGGATCACCGCCAAGAAGGTCACGCCGCTGGCGCTGAACTACATCATGCAGCTCTCCATCCTGCCGGCAAAATACCATGCCAAGGTCGGCAAGGACGAGTTTGGCCTGAAACCCGTCGGCACCGGCCCCTATACGGTGACCAAGGCAGCGGCAACACATTCGTCTTCACCCGCAACGAGAACTATTTCGAAGGTGGCGGCAAGAACAAGCCCTATGTGAAGACCCTGATCTACAAGGTCGTTCCGGATGTCACGACACAGGTCGCAGAACTGATGACCGGCGCCGTCGACTGGGCCTATTATATTCCGAGCGATCTGGCTGAACGCCTGAGCAACGTCCCGAGCCTCAAGGTGACGAATGCCGAAACCTTCCGCGTCGGCTTCCTCAGCCTCAACGTTGCCAACAACACGCCGGCCGACTCTCCCCTGCGCAAGGAAGCCGTCCGCAAGGCCCTGAACTATGCGGTCAACCGGGAGAAGATCGCCAAGACCCTTGTCGGCTCGTCGGCCAGCGTCATCAACTCGGCCTGCGCACCGGTGCAGTTCGGTTGCCGTCAGGATCTGCCGGCCTATGGCTACGACCCGAAAAAGGCAAAGGCACTGCTGGCCGAAGCCGGCTATCCGAACGGTTTCGACATCGACGTCTATGGCTATCGCAGCCGACCCGTCGCTGAAGCCATTCTGGCCGATCTGCGCGCCGTCAACATCCGCGGCAATCTGAACTGGCAGCAATATCCGGCCGTGGTGCAGGCCCGCCGCGAAGGCAAGGCCTCGCTGGTGATCGATGACTTCGGATCGTCAGGTGTCGCTGATGCCGGCTATATCCTGTCCTTCTTCTTCGGCGGCACGTCGGACGATATCGTCAAGGATCAGGGCATTACGGACCTGATCACCAAGGGCAACGAAACAACGGACCAGTCCGCCCGGCTGGCGAGCTATGGCAAGGCCGAAGAGCTGATTTCGGCGCGCGGCTATTGGGTGCCGCTGTTCACCATGCCGATCAACTATGTGGAGAACACTGCCCTGGACGTGCCGATCCCGGCCGACGAAAACGTCGAATTCTGGCGCGCACGCTGGAAATAAGGAGCGCAAACAGATGCTTCCCATCCTCGGGCGAAGGCTCGGCATGGCCATTGCGGTGCTCATCACCATTTCGCTGGTCAGTTTCATGCTTCTGAAACTCTCCGGCGATCTGGCGACCGCGCTCGCCGGTGAAGGCAACGGGGCTGCCTATGCCGAATTCCTGCGCAAGGAATATGACCTCGATCGCCCGGTCATCATCCAGTATCTGAGCTGGCTTGGCCGGGCGCTGACCGGCGATTTCGGCCAGTCCTTCTATTTTCACGAGGATGTCTGGTCGCTTTTTGCCGACAGGTTGCCGATCACCCTGCAACTCGGCCTTCTGTCGATCGCATTGTCGATCATCCTTGCCATCCCCCTCGGCATCTGGGCAGCGGTCAAGGAAGGCGGCGTCATTGATCGGGCAATCCAGCTCTTCGCGATCGGCGGACAGGCCATGCCGATCTTCTGGTCCAGTTACCTCCTGATGATCCTGCTGGCGGTCAACCTTCACCTCCTGCCGATCTCAGGCGCCGGCACGCTTGCCCATCTCGTCATGCCGGCGCTCGCCCTTACCTTCAACTCGGCACCCGCGCTGATCCGGATCACGCGTTCCGGCATGAGCGAGGCACTGGCATCCGATTATGTCCGGACGGCCCGCGCCAAGGGACTGCGTCCGCTGGCGATCATTGTGACGCACGCCATGCGCAATGCGCTGATCCCGCTGGTCGCCATTGCGGCGGTGCAGTTCGGCCTGCTTCTCGGCGGCTCTGTCGTGGTGGAAACGATTTTCGCCATCGACGGGATCGGATATTTCACCTGGCAGGCGATTTCGCAGAACGACTATCCCGTCGTACAGGCGGCCGTGCTGATCGTCGCAAGCTTCTATGTTCTGCTGACACTTGTCGCGGACATGCTGAGCCTCTGGATCGATCCCCATTCAAGCTCGGAGAGACATCATGAACGCGCTTCCCTTCTCTGCGCCTCCCTCTGGGCCCCCCTCTGGGCCCCCCTCTGGGCCCCCCTCTGGGCCCCGGTATGGGCCGCGCTCGGTGCTGAACGTCGTCGCAGCACGTTTCAAGGGCCCCCTGTCGATGAAGATCAGCACGGCGATCATCGCCCTCATTGCGCTGGGTGGCCTGCTCGCACCCTGGATAGCCCCCTACCCGCCCGATCTACAGGATCTCGGCCAGCGCATGCTGCGCCCGGCTCTTTTCGGCCGCGGCTGGAGCACCGGCAACTGGGAGCATCTGCTCGGCACCGATGCGCTCGGACGTGACTATCTGAGCCGCCTCCTGCATGCGCGCGGCTTTCGCTCCTGATCGGTCTCGGCACGACGCTGGTCTCGGCCGTGATCGGCACCGGCATGGGCATGATTGCCGGCTATTTCCGCGGCCGGGCCGAACTGGTGATCAGTTTCATCATCAACGTGCGCCTCAGCATGCCGATCATGCTCATCATGCTGTCTCTCGTTGCCCTTCTCGGCAATTCGACGACGCTGATCATTCTGGTCCTGTCCTGCTTTCTCTGGGACAGGTTCGCCATCGTCGCACGGGCTCTCACGCTGCAATTGCGCGAGCGGGAATTCATTCTTGCAGCCCGCGCCGTCGGCTGCAGCGATGCCCGCATCCTGGCGGGCGAGATCCTCCCCAACCTGATGCGGCCCCTGCTGGTCGTCGCAACACTTGAGGTTGCCCACGCGATCCTTCTGGAATCCGCGTTGTCCTTCCTCGGCCTTGGCGTCAAGTCACCTGCCGTCTCCTGGGGGCTGATGATCGCCGAAGCCAAGGATTTCGTGCTCTTCGAACCCTGGCTGATCAACATACCCGGCGCCATGATCTTTCTTCTCGTCGGCGCCATCACCGTCTTTTGCGAAAGCCTGAAGGACGGTGGGGAGAGATTGGCCTGATGACTTTTTCGCCCACCTGTTCAACTATCCGCCCTCCCAAGGAGTTCTCCATGCGCCAGACATACAGACAGACATCCAGACCGGCCATCGGCCTTCTCCTCACCGCCCTGTCGCTGACAGCGATTGCCCTGCCCGCCGCCCATGCCGAGACGCCGGCCTATGCGGCCAAGCTCGTCAATGAAGGCACGATCACCATCGCAACGACGGGCAATGCTCCACCGATTACCCAGACCAAGCCTGACGGCTCGCTGGATGGCTATGACGTTGAACTGTGCCGCACGATCGCCGCCGGTCTCGGCCTCAAGGCAAATTTCGTCCGCGTCGATTTCGCCGCCACCATTCCCGGCCTGACGGCCGGCCGTTTCGACATGATCTGCTCGGCAACGGCCCGCACGCCAGCGCGCCTGGCATCGCCGGATCTCTCCATGACCTCGCCGACATTGCAGAATTTCTCCACCCTGCTCGTTCCAGCGGGCAGCAAGATTGCGACCGTCGCAGACATCAAGGGCAAGAAGGTCGGCACGGTTCGCGGCGGACAGGAAGCAAAGCTGATCACCGAGGATTACGGCAGCGATGTCGAGCTCACCACCTATCCCGGGATCGCCGAAGAGACGATGGACCTGAAGAACGGCCGCATCGACGCGGTTGCCCTCAACTTCGTCACCGGCAGCTACACGGCGAAAATGAACCCGGGCCTCAAGGTTCTCAATCCCGGCTTCGTCAAGCAGGGCGTCTCCCCTTATGATCACGCATTGATCGTCAGCCGCGCCCAGCCCGCATTGCTGGAGGCCGTCAATGCCGAGATCGCCAAGCTGAAGGCCGCAGGAACGCTGGATCAGTTGCAACAGAAGTGGATTTCGGCGAACTGAGGCATGTTGCGCAGTAGTGCGCCGCGGGTTTGCGGCCACCACATGCGCCGGAACAAGAGCTTGAAGCGCTTCAGCGCACCCGAAGGGTCGCTGCGCGCTTCAGGCCCGCAATCGCAAGAAGACGGGACGTGAGTTGATGGATTTCAACTTTCTCTATCAACAAATGCCGATCCTGCTGTCGGCGACCTGGATGACGGTCAAGCTGACCGTGCTGACACTGGTCATTTCCACGGCGCTTGCCATTCCGCTTGCCATCCTGCGGATGCGGGAAGGTACCGTCATTGCCCGTGTTGTGGCATCCTACAGCACCCTCATGCGGGCCGTGCCGACGCTGGTCGTGCTGTTCTTCGTCTATTATGGACTGCCGCAACTCGGCATTACGCTGCCGGCCTTTCCGACGGCACTTGCCGGCCTTGTCCTGTCGGCGACGGCCTATAATCTGGAAATCTTCCGGGCGGGGCTTCTTACCGTCAGGCGGGGCCAGTTCGAGGCCGCCCGTTCACTTGCCATACCCGAATGGCGCATGTGGTACGGGATCATCGTGCCGCAATCCCTGCCGGTGATCGTGCCGACCTATCTCTCCAACGCGACGCTGGTCATGAAGGGCACATCGGTCGCCTCGATCATCACCATTCCCGAGCTGACCGCCAAGGCCAACGAGATCGTCTCCGATACCTACCGCCCGTTCGAAGTCCTGCTGGCCGCAGCCCTTATCTACGTCCTGATGGGCGGCCTGCTCAGCCTCGCAGCCTATGCCTTCCGCCGCCGGATGGTCTGGCAATGAGCATGATGGCGATGACCATGACGACAACGAGAATGAACCGCCCGCGCATCGGGCTCATAACGCTTGGACAGGGCCCGCGCCCCGAATTCGAGCGCCTGCACCACCGCCTGTTCCGCACGCTCGGACTGGAGGTCGACATCGTCAGCCGGCACGCGCTGGATGGCATCGAGAACGCAGAATTGCAGCGCCTCGAGGCTTCAGGCGGCGCCCCCGCAATCCATAGCAACATCCGCGGGCCAGGCGGCTTTGCAAGCCCGCTTGGCGATGGCTGGAGTGCACGCTGGATTGACCGCGACAAGCTCGTGCCGCTCGTGCAGACCTGTATCGATGAACTGGAAGAGGCAGATAAGGTCGATGTGACCATCTGCTGTGTCGCCGAAGCTTTCCCGGCCGCAGCTTCACCTCCAAAAAGCCCTTCATACTGCCGGCTATGGCGATGATCGCCCAGGCTGATACACTGGCTTCCACCCGACCAGAGGCAAGGATCGGGCTGGTTGTGCATGGCGCGCGTCAGCGCCTTCAACAGATGGAGGGTTGGGCGGCCATTCCATGGGCGAGAAGGCTTTCGATCCATTTCGCAGGGGACGGCACTCTGGATCAGGCCATAGAAGAGCTGCGCAGCCTTCAACCCGATCTTGTCTTTCTATGGGCCTATGCCGCAGGGCTTGGCCCAAGCGATGGCGACACGCGTCTTGCAGATCTGGCAGACGCAGCTGGGGCACCCGTCATCGTTCCCGCCATTGCCGCCAGCATGGCGGCCAGGAATTTTCTTTCGCCACCGCTGACAGGCGCCGGCCACTTGCACTGAACGGAGCCGGCTGAACCATGGATATGGCCCTGCTTTCCCAGATCAGCCTGATCTTTCTCAAGGGAACGGCGATAGCCGTCCTCGTCACGGTCGTCTGCCAGGTCGTCTCGACGGCTCTGGCGATCGTCCTGACCATCGTCGATATCTACGGCCCTCGCCCGTTTTCGATCGTGATCCGTGCCTACAGCTGGCTGGCCCAGACGATCCCGCCACTGATCCTTTTGTTTGCCGTCTTCTTCGGTTTTACCAGCATGGGTTTTCAGGTCTCCCCGATCGTCTCGACCATCATCGCCTTTGCGGTATTTTCCACCGCCTATAATTTCGAGATCTTGCGGGCGAGCTACGAGGCAGTCCCGACCGGCCAGACGGAGGCTGCAAGGCGCTTGGACTGTCGCTTGTAAAGACCTTCCGGCTGGTCATCCTGCCGCAACTCGTTCCGATCGCCGCATTGCCCTATATTGGCAGGGCAACGGTTCTGTTCAAAGAGACGTCACTGGCGTCGTCGATCTCGGTCCCCGAGATCATGGGAGCGACCAATGGGCTTGTATATTCCGGCGCCAACCCACTGCTTCTCGTGGCGATTTCAGGCGCGATTTACGCAGCGGTCAGCGTCTGTATCATTTCATGCAGCAAGCTTTTGACACGCCCGAAATTTTTGGCGGCATGACGGGGTCTATCGATGCGAGATCCTCCAAACCGACATCTGAAGGCGGCTCGTCATTTCGGGGTCGGCTCGGGTACTAAATTGGCCCAGTTCTGATGACTGGTGCTGGCCGGATGGCCGGCAACACCGTAGACATCACCATCATCGAATTATCTTCGTAAGCGTGTCGTATTAGGCAGTAAATGTCTACGGGCAGTGGCCGCGACCTTCGGAGGTGAGCGCGATGGAAGCCTCAGCTACATCATCTCGATCCCGAATAACTTATCCTCATCGACGATGACCATGACTAACAGCCGGACGACATCGTCGTCTCTGATAATTTCGGCAGCAGCAGGTCGCTGCCATTGGGCACTTGATCAAGACCACCGGCGAGGGACGCTGCTGCCGGTCGACGTATTCGCCAGACCTCAATTTGATCTGAAGGAACAGACTATTTGGCAAAAGCAGGGTGGGTTTCGCTGTCGAGGCGAGCGCTCTAAAGAAGCCGTGCAGCCCGCCCACTGCGTCGAGCGGCGCAATTATAATACTCTGACGCCTGTTGCACCGATCGATGCCGCGACTGTTCCATTGCCTCGGGCAGCGGGATACCACGATTGGCCGCCTCGGTGAGATATCCCGACCGCAGCCCGTGCGCCGAAAACTCCCCCGGATCGAGACCTGCCATTTCGGCACGCTGCTTGACGATCGCATTGACCGCACTCGCCTCCATCGCCCGCTCCGAGACATTCCCCCAGCGATCGATCTTCCGAAACACACTCCCGCCAGAAATTTCGCCGCCTCGAGCCAGGCATCAAGCGCCTCAACAGGCGTCCGGTGAGATAGACGACCTCGTCATGATCGGCGCCCGAGGTTTTCGTGCGGCCGAGATGGATGGCGCGCGAGGGCAGGATATTCCCGTTGTCGATCTCGATCGGCGGCTCGACAGAAATCTGATCGACACGCAGGCCGGCGATTTCACTGCGACGACGGCCACCAGACGCAAACGCCACCATCAGAATTGCCCGGTCCCGGACATCTCGAAGGCTACCATCGCCACAAGTCGCCAGCATTTTCGCCAAAACATCGCCAGTGACCGCCTTGGCGCTCTTCCGACGACGTGGTCGTGGCGTGGCCCGCACCGCAAGCCGGATCGCCGATTTGAGGGCTGGGGAGGCGAAGGCGCCGGACAGACCGCGCCACTTCGTCAGGGTCGACCACGATGCCAGCCGCCGGCGCACGGTATCGGCGGCGTGTGGCCCAACAGATCGCACGAAGCCCTGGTCGCGAAGACTTTGTGCCACGATGGCCGGCATCCCATGCTCCGGATCCGATTTTTCTTTTCCGGATCCCACAAATGGTGCGCAACGAATTTGAGCAGCAGCGCCTCGGGCGCCGGCCAGGGCAAAGATTGCTTTGTTGCCGCGAGCGACCAAGCCTGCAGATAGGCAAGGTCAGAAGTCAGCGCCCGAAGGGTATTTGCGCCCATACCCTCGTTGACCAGGTGGCGCAGCGTCTCGACATCCTGATCGGTCAAAAGCTCGGCGAGTTCGTCGCGCCGCTCCATCGGCAGCACGGCGGCGATCGTGTCAAGTTCCTGCGCTCGGCGGTCGACAGGGTTGCGGCTGGCGCTTGTCATAGCATCGATGACGCCGGATGCAGTTTCAAATCCGTTTGCCCGAAATCATGCCCCTTAAACAAGAGGGGCGCCTTGGCGATCGCAGCAACAGCATAGGAAAAACAGTCGCCCATGTTGAGGGCGGCTGGATGCCGTCCCCGGCCAAACCGCTCGAACGCATGTTCGGCTGCGCGGTAATGCTTCTCATCGAATACGACGGTCGTAACATTCGGAGTTTCGACAAGCTGTCCGATTATCTTGGCGGCACTCGCGAAACCTTTGCCTGACAGGACCATCCGTGCCTCAAACAAGGTCGGCCAACCGATGATGACTGGCTCGCGCCCGATCAGTGGTCCGAACGTCTCTGCTTCCTGCTCTTTCATCGACATCGCGATTATGACAGAGGTATCGACGGCAATCATATTGGAAGGCCATTCTCGTCGTAGAATTCATCGTGATTGGACGTCGTGCCGGGTGGGATATTGCGTCGGTCCTCGGCTGCCAGATCCCATACGGCGTCCATAGGATATCGGGTGTTGTCGGCACGCAGCTCCTGATCATAACGCTCAAGCGCAGCTCGACGAGCCGGTTGATCGGCTGGCCAGTACGGCGCGCCAGTGCATGGGCGAGATCGCGCGCCTTGCTGCTCCGGACGGAGAGTTGTGGTTCGGACATGTCTGCTCCTCGTCGAAATTGAGCTCAAATATAAAGGTGGACAGCGGAGATGGCAAGATTTGACATTGAGATGGCTAACCCTCGATAAGGGGTACTTATCGATGGTTAGCACGGCAACTGGTCATCGTCAGAAGTAGCGAAACCAAACTGCTATTTCAGTTTCTGTTTAGTCATAATTAACCATAAAAACAGCAGCTTGCGTGATGCCTCATTACGGCTACGTACCGACGATTTCGTAAGCGGGGCAGATTCGGTGGCGCTGCCGAACAAGCGTGCAAATTGGATGCCGAGCTTGCGTCCTCTCAGCATGCTTGGCAGTGTGGCCGGATCGATAAAAGCGAGGGGCTGACACAATGCGACGTATCGACATTGATACCCTGGACGAGGCGACGCTCATCGAACTCAATGCCCGTATCGTCGAGCGGCTGCAGTTCCTGCACCATCAACGGACTGCCGCAGCCTTGCAGGACATCCGGGTCGGAAGCGGCGTGATGTTCGAAGGGCCGGGCGGGGTCATTGTCCGCGGCATTGTCATTCGCCGCAACAAGAAGACGGTGACGATTCATGCCGACGACGAGCGGCAATGGAATGTGTCGCCGACTTTGCTGAAGCTCACCGGTACCCATGTGCTCGATACGCTGGATGATGCCATGAAGGGCAAGGCGCAGCCAGCCGGAGCCAGATCAGATGGGAGTGCGTCGGATAAAATCGTTGCGTTCCCAAAACCTGATCGCCGTTGATGGCCTCAGGTTCTGGCAGCGACCATCGTGGCCAGGGGAGGAACGGCCCGCTCGGGCATTCCCATGCCCAACCGATCGCCAAGATAGTGCCAGAACGACAGACCAAGCTTTTGGCAGGTCTTCATCAGTCCGAGCATGCTGTCGCGCGCCTGTCGGCCATTGCGGCTGACCGTACCACCCGAGATCTTGCGCTTGATGACGAACCCGCGCAGATCTCTTTCCGAAGCGTTCGTGTTCAGCGGCGTTTCAGGCCGCTCCAAAACCCGCAGCAGCTCGGTCTTGCGGCGCTTCAGCCGCAACAGCAGTTGATCGAGGTCGCGATATCCGGTGCGGATGGAGAATATCCGATCGAACCGTACCTGAAGAGCGCGGGCTGCACGCCGGCTTGGACTTCGCTGATAGTCTTTCAGCAGCTTGTAAAAGAGCCAGATGAGTTCACGCAGGGTCTCGACATGTTTTACCTGGCGCGGCGTCGCCGGCATCAGCTTGTGCAGCAGGCGTTCTGCATGGACCCAACAGAGCGCATGGTTGCCGACGCGAAACTGCCCGGCATCGTCAGATACGATCACTGCATTGCCAACCAAGCCATGATGGCGGATGGCGCCCCAGATGCCGGCCTCGGCAAATGGGCGGATGAGGTCCCTGTCAAAGATGTCGATACCCATTTCAGCCAAATAGGCGAGGAAGGGAACCTGGTTAGCAAACCGGCGCGGCTCGCGATTGCTCAAATGAGCCAGAAGGGCGGGGTCCACCTGTCGGTCTTGCAGAAGGGCGAAGGCCGCATCGTTGAGCACATAGTCCTGATAGTTGCCGCGCAGCAGGGCCAGGAAGTTCAGCCGCGACTTCGATGGCGCGGTGCGAAAGGCGCTAAAATGCTCGCCGCCGATATGCGTCGTATGAAAATTGCGGTTGGCATGGCGGGCACCGGTGTCATCGACCGTCACGTAGGGCGCCGAAACCAGGCCGGCATGCAGCACGGCGGCATCCTCGGCATGAAAGCCTTCCATCCGTTGCGTCAGAAACCGGATGACCTGTCGTTTGGAAATCTCGACACCGACATCGTTGAGCAAGGTCGTCAGTCGCTGCGTCGTGACCTGTCCATGATTATGCAACATGAGGCAGACGCGCCGCAGGTTGGGCCCAAAGCCAGCCTGGATTCCCGGCGGCAAAGGTGCGGTGATCGTTCGTCCATCCGGCGTCAGCCAGCATTCGCGACGATAGCGTACCACCTCGGCTCGCACGATCAGATCTCGCACCATGCAATCCTTGTAGCCCTTAAAGCGCGATCCGGGCGGAGCGGTGACTGGCAGAACCTCTTCACGGGTAACATTGCCCGTATCGCCCTTCGGCCCGCGGCGCCGCGTAGGCTTCCCCTTGCTACCAACCGTCTTGTCGCTGGTTGCCTTCTCCATACCCGATGGTCTGAACGGCGGGCGGGGCGGCAGGTTCTTCAGCCGCGCGATCTCATCGCGCAGGAGCTGGTTGTCGATTTTCAGTCGGGTGTTTTCGATCCTGAGCAGGTCATTCTCGGCGCGAAGCTTTTGATTTTCGGCCTCCAGCATCTCGATCCGGATGTCTGCCCGGTCCGCCCGTTCTACCAGACCGGTCACAAGCTCTCGCAACGCCTTCAGCGACAGCGTATCGGCATGCTCGGCCATGGGCAGGCGGCGCTTCGTCATAAATGGAGTGAATCATGATTTCCAAAAAATATGAATCTGGAGGGTTCTGTGAGGTCCGAACGCTGTGCGTGCGTCATTCGCTGATCGGACCTCATTGAAGCCGGATTGAGCGAAGGCGCGGGTTGCTTGGCACTATGGGGATTTAGCCGAAGCGGTGGATGGCGTTCTGCACAGTTGAGCCTTGTCGAGGTCCGTTGACAGGTCTGCAAGGAGCTTCTTGCCGGCATTTGCGGTGTGTTTGTCACGGCTTCCGGCTGGTTTGCAACGACCGAACCGTCGCTCGGGCACGATTGGGCCAATCATTCGCCCCGCGGCTCTTCGGCAGGCCGGCGCTGATCGTTGCAATAGTGGGACGTCTGATATGATCATGAACTGTCGTCCCACGCTGGCCGGCGTACCCGCCAGCGTGGGGTCCACACGCCGATGATCGTCATGGTTCCGCCGCAACAGGAGCAGCAGTGCGGCAAAGGTTTTGGCTCTACGTCCGCTTCGTCGACCGGGTGTTCCGGCGGCGGGACATCGAGTAGGCTTCGGCACAGGTCCAGCTTCAATTGCCGATGGCCATTGGCAAGCAGGCCGTAATGACGAATGCGGTGAAAGCCGTCCGGAACGGTATGAAGCAGGAAACGTCGGATGAACTCGTGGGCATCGAGCGTCATGACCTTTCGCCTGCCGCCATGGCGATAATCCTTCCAACGGAATGTGATGCGGTCGCCATCCATGCCGATGAGGCGGGAATTGGATATGGCAATCCGATGGGTATAGCGCCCGAGATAGGCCAGTACCTGTTCGGGTCCGGCAAATGGCGGCTTGGCATAGACCACCCAGTCGACACGCCGCGCTTCTTTGACAATGCGATTGAATGCGGCCGGATCGGCCAGACCGGCGATGTCGCCGAAGAACTGAAGTTGGCCCAGATCGTAGGCCTGCTTCAACTCTTCGAGAAACACACGCCGGAACAGACGTGACAGAACCCGCACGGGCAGGAAGAAGTTTGCCCGGCAGGCAACCCAACGGGACTGGTCGGCCGACAATCCGCCGCCCGGCACGATGCAATGGATATGCGGGTGATAATGGAGGTTCTGGCCCCAGGAGTGCAACACTGCGATGAAGCCTATCTCGGCACCCAGATGCCGCGGGTCGGCGGCAAGCCTGCGCAGCGTCTCGGCGACGGCGCGAAACAGGATGGTGTAGACTGCATCTTTGTTCTGAAAGGCGATTGCGGCGATCTGCTGCGGTAGGGTGAACACCACGTGGAAATAGCCGACAGGCAGAAGGTCGGCCCGCCGGGCAGCAAGCCAGTCACGGCTCGCCTGTCCCTGGCATTTTGGGCAATGCCGGTTGCGACAGGAATTATAGGCGATGCGGAACGCCGCGCAGTCCTGACATTGCTGGACATGCCCGCCCAGGCGAGCGGTCCGGCACATCTCGACCGCACTCATGACCCGGCGTTCGACACGCCCGAGATGAGCGTCGTGTGTTTGACGATATCGTTCCCCATGGTGGCGAAAAATGTCCGCCACCTCCAGTCCCGCCGCCATGGCGATCTTGCTCAACCTGGCGGCACCACCTCCAGCGTCAGCCGGTCGAGCGGACTGGTCGTGCTGCGGATCAGGGTGTTGGAAACCTTTGTGTAGCGTGCCGTGGTGGACAGATTGTTGTGGCCGAGCAAAACCTGGATGATGCGGATATCGGTTCCGCTTTCCAGAAGATGGGTAGCAAAGCTGTGGCGCAGCGTATGCACCGTCACCCTTTTGTCTATGCCGGCAGCAGTACGCGCCGAACGGCACGCAGAATACAAAACCTGAACGTCGATGGGTTTGGTCTCCTCCCGGCCCGGAAACAGCCAGACCTCGGGCCGCGCCAGCCGCCAATAGACCCGCAGGATCGCGAGTAGCTGCGCTGACAGCATGACGTTGCGATCCTTGCCGCCCTTGCCATGCTCGACGCGAATGATGCCGCGTTCGCTATCAATGTCGCGGACCTTGAGATGGACCGCTTCCGAGGCGCGCAGCCCCGCCGCATAAGCGGTCGTCAGTGCGGTACGGGTCCTTAGGCTCGGAACCGCTTCCAGGAAACGCACGATCTCGTCGCCGTTGAGGATCGTCGGCAGCTTGACGGGTGTCCGGGCATAGGCAATGCGCTCCGGTATCTCGGCATGACCGAGCGTGACGCCAAAGAAGAACCGCAGGGCACAAACCGTCTGGTTCAAGGCCGGCCACGAGAGGCCCGATGAGACTAGATGCACCTGAAACGCACGCACGTCTTCCAGTCCAAGACGGTCTGGCGATCGTCCGAAATAACGCGAAAACTTCGTCACCGCGTGCAAATACGATCGTTGTGTCGCTGGTGAAAGATTGCGGATCGTCATGTCATCGATCATGCGCCGCCGTAGCGGGCTCATCTCTGTCATCGTCATCTCCTGTTCAAAGTTTGAGCCGAAACAGCCCAAGTCTTCAAATCAGCAGAGCTAAATGCAATCAGAGCCTCCAAATGCCGCGCAAGCGGCTTCGTTCAAGCCTTCCTGCCACCGGATTTGCTCCAGTTACAAGCGGGGCTAATTTGGTAGTGGTGCCCGATCGCGGTCAAGTTTGAAAGCGACATTGCGTCACGAGGCCGAAAACTGCGTCCGGCTGCACCGGCTTCAGACGTAACCCACGAAGATAATGGAAGCGCGCGCCCGTCGTGGGGGAGGCCCGTGTCAGGATCAATGTCGCTAGCGGCGGAATGACGTGCTGACCGCCACTTCACAGCCGGTCAGCCAATAGTGCCAAATGACAAACAAAGTTTTTTTGCAGGCATCAAGCCAAGCAGCGTGTCATGGCCAATCCGGCCGTACGGCCTGTTGTGCCACCCAAAATTGCGTTTGATGGCGAGGCTACACAGATCTGTTTCCGATGCATTCGTTGGAATGGGATTCCGGATGCTCTGGCAGCAACTCGGCTCTCGGGCGCGACATACCGGTTAGATGGATCGTTGATTGACACGTGCACCCCGAGGGCATAATCGTGTTTTGTTCTATAAGGTTTAGAGGTAATTGTGAGATATTTGCTGACAGGTGGTGAGGGTTTTGTAGGCAGGCATGTTGCCAATGCCCTTATTTCTCATGGCCACGACGTCGTCCTAGCTACCAGGCGAGATGTCCCAGACGAGAACCGTCCATACGAACTATTACACTTAGATATTTCAAGATCTGACCAAGATATTTACAATATCGCTGGGAAACCAGATGTTGTTATCGATATGGCATGGGAAGACGGCTTTAACCACGGTAGCGACAAGCATCTGAAGAACGCAAATGATCACATCGTATTTATCGAAAATTTGCTTAAAGGTGGTTTAAAGCACTTAGTTGGGTTAGGAACATCTCACGAGATAGGCTTTCATGTTGGTGCTGTAATGGAGAGCACTCCAACATTTCCTATGCACAATTATGGCGTCGCAAAAGATCACCTCAGGCGGGTGCAACAGCTTCTTTGTATGAAGTACGGGGCCGTAAATCAATGGCTTCGGTGTTTCTATATAACCGGCGAAGACCATCTAAATAACTCGATCTTTACCAAGATACTTTCGGCTGCATCTGAGGGAAAAGCATTTTTTCCATTGAATTCTGGCGAGTTACTCTTCGACTTTATCGATGTAAGAGAGCTAGGGGCAATGATAGCCAGCATCTCGACCCAAACGGCAGTCAGTGGAATCATTAATTGCTGTTCTGGTGAACCAACCTCGCTGAAGACTATGGTAAGTAGGTTCGTTGAAGAAAATAACCTTCCGATCGAACTTAGGTTTGGTGAGTTCCCTCTTCGACCATACGATTCAAGGGCGATATGGGGTGATGTGTCGAAGCGAGATCTTGCGCTCGCTGCGGCTCTGAAACCTGCTGGTACCCCGTGAATACAACATTGAAGTATGCTCAATCGACGTATCAGAGAAAGTCTGTTTTAAACAGCAATTTAGTTGGCGCGCTCTAAATCAAAAAACAGAGCAGACACCATATATTGGGATGTTGCGTGATAGGCTTGATCCTACCGAGAAAGCTAAAAGATCCGAGTCAAGGAGCACATCGTGGAAGCGTCGAATAAAGCGGTTGGCATTCAGACCTCACGCTCCGCTCTCCAGGAGCAATTCCACGTCATGAATGCTGTAATACTGCGTGACGTGAGAACACGCTTTTTCGACCATGGCCTCGGTTTCTTTGTCGTTTCCCTTTGGCCTTTGGCGCATATGCTTATTTTGCTAACACTGTACGGATTGGCAGGCCGCCAAGCACCTTTTGGCGAGAGCCTGCATGTATTTTTTGCAACTGGCTTGGTACCGACCTTAGCATTCATGTATATATCGCGCTACATGTCCTTGTCATTAGTTTTGAATAGACCCATGCTTGCATTCCCAGTGGTAAGGGTTGCAGATATACTGATGGCCCGTGCATTTCTAGAAATAATAGCGGCCTTCTTCACCTTATTTCTTATTGTATGCATATTATATATGCTTGGAGACGACCCTTACCCAATTGATCTAACTGATGCTGTATTCGCCTACCTTGCATCACTCCTATTATCAGTAGGTATTGGCGTGTTGGTGGGGGTTATAGTTATGTTTTTTAATTTCTTTGCTCAACTATACGCCCTGTTCATGGTGGTAGTTTATCTGTCGTCTGGAATATTGTTTGTATCATCTTCCCTGCCGGATGCTGTCGCAATACCACTCTCTTGGAATCCAGTATTTCAATGCGTTGAGTGGATGCGGAGCGCATACTACCTAGACTACGGTGCAAAGTATCTAAGCAGAGAGTATGTCGTTGGATTTGGCCTTGTTTCGTTAGTAATTGGATTGGTCCTCGAGCGCTTATGCCGCCGAAAGATGTTTGAAGGTTGAAAGTCCGTTCGAAAACTCAAGACTGTCTGGCGATTTGGCTGATTAGTACCATCAAAGATGCTGCATGTATCCGGGAAGCGTAACAAGCCCGCCTCCTTGACTGACGCCGGCAACCAGCGCCGCCAGCCCATTGATGCCCTTCCTGAAGTCCACCGGCTTTGAAGCAATCATGATCCGCAAATCCGATCCAAGTGAGATCACGCCGAGGCCCTGAGCGCTTTGAACACCATGCACAGTGCCTGCTCGTCAATGCCACCCTCGATCACGGCACAGGCGCCGTTGATTTCGACACGGATCGTCAGCGCCGTCACCGCGGCCGGGCCGCCCAAGCCTTCATCGGCTCTGACAACCGGCACAAAGCGCATCTCCTCGTCATCCGACATGTGCTCTCGCGCGCAGCGCCGCCAATAGTGCAACAGCCCCTGGCTCACGCCATATTGACGCGCAACGGCAGAGATATTTGCGCCAGGCACGAAGCTGGCGGCCGTGATTTCCGCCTTCTCATCCGTGCTCCAACGCGCCGGCGCTCTTTACCGAGCAAAACCTCGACACGGCGAGGTGTCCGCCTCTCATCGGCAAATTCGCTCTCGGCATAGTGCTGATGACTGTCATCAGCACTATGCGGTGAAGCCTTCTCGTCGAAATCGACTGGTACCAAATCCATAGTTGCGTCTCCCATAATTATGACAGAGCCGAACTATGCGCGAGCCGAAACCCTCTGGAAATGTGGGGTCCTCGCAACGGTTACAGTGAACTCGCTGCCTGGTTCCATCAGAGGGTTGGCGATTTGAAAGGGCGGGCACGACGTATCGCGGTCGTCGCCATGGCACGCAAGCTTCTGATCGCGCTCTGGCGTTATACCGAAAGCGGCGAAATCCCGGCAGGAGCCGTTTTCCGATCGGCATAAAACGCAGCCAGTGTCTGTTGGCTGTGCGGGGAGCACGACCGTCTTCCTCAAGGGTCTGAAAACCGCGTATCAGGTTGGTCGTGCTCAATGGGGCTTACCTCGTGCATGAGGCATTATGGTTACGGGTTCCACGTAAGCGCAGTCTCTGTCCCATCGGATTGGCTGGTTTTTGAAGATCGGAGTGCATGCGAGACTTCTTCCAGTCGTATCTGGAAGCTGAATAATGGATGATGGATTTGTTGGCCGCTATGAGGTTGTTGAGCCG
>CABHNZ010000009.1 GCA_902167985.1 Shinella sp. UYSO24 | reverse complement strand
AAGATCATCATCTCGGGCGGCCGTGCGCTGGGTTCCTCGGAAAAGTTCCAGGAAGTCATCCTGCCGGTTGCCGACAAGCTCGGTGCCGCCGTCGGCGCCTCGCGTGCCGCCGTCGATGCCGGCTATGCGCCGAACGACTGGCAGGTCGGCCAGACCGGCAAGGTCGTGGCGCCGGATCTCTATATCGCGGCAGGCATTTCCGGTGCGATCCAGCATCTCGCCGGCATGAAGGACAGTAAAGTCATCGTCGCCATCAACAAGGACGAGGAAGCACCGATCTTCCAGGTCGCCGATTACGGCCTCGTCGGCGACCTCTTCGAGGTCCTCCCGGAACTCGAAAAGAAGATCTGAGACACTGCCTTTCGCAAGCGCGAAAAAGCTGGATAATTCGCCAGCAGCAGAATAAAAATTTGCCGGACCGCAGGCATGCGGCCCGGCATTTCTTTAACGTCCACCTGCCAGAAATTGTCGTCACGGCAGGACAGGCACATAAGACGAAGCACGTCAGGGGAGCGAGACCATGGACCAGGCGATCAAGACTATCGGCATCATCGGTGCAGGCCAGATGGGCTGCGGCATCGCCCATGTCTCGGCGCTGGCCGGCTATCAGGTCCAGATGTACGACCTGTCCAAGGATCGCATCGAGGCAGCACTCGCCACGATCAACGGCAATCTCGCCCGTCAGGTCGGCAATGGCAAACTGGCAGATGAAGAGCGCAAGAAGGCTCTTGCGCTGATCTCGGGCTCCTCCGACGTCAACGATCTCGCAGCCATGGACCTCGTCATCGAGGCGGCAACAGAAGACGAGGCGACCAAGCGCAAGATCTACGCGCAGGTCTGCCCGGTCCTGAAGCCGGAAGCCATCCTTGCCACCAACACGTCCTCGCTCTCCATCACAAGGCTTGCCTCGGCCACCGACCGCCCGGACCGTTTCATGGGCATCCACTTCATGAACCCGGTGCCGGTGATGAAACTGGTGGAACTGGTGCGCGGCATCGCCACCGAGGAAAAGACCTTTTCCGCCGCCAAGGAATATGTCGCGGCACTCGACAAGACGGCGACGGTCGCGGAAGATTTCCCGGCCTTCATCGTCAACCGCATTCTCCTGCCGATGATCAACGAGGCGATCTACACGCTTTATGAAGGCGTCGGCTCGGTGGAAGCCATCGACACGGCGATGAAGCTCGGCGCCAACCACCCGATGGGCCCGCTGCAGCTGGCCGATTTCATCGGCCTCGACACCTGTTTGTCGATCATGCAGGTCCTGCATGACGGTCTGGCGGATTCGAAATACCGCCCCTGCCCGCTGCTGGTGAAATATGTCGAAGCCGGCTGGCTCGGCCGCAAATCCGGCCGCGGCTTCTACGATTACCGCGGCGAAGTGCCGGTTCCGACCCGCTGATGGCTGTGGCGGAGGGGACTGGGCAGCCTATCCGATGACAAAGGCCCGCCCCCTCGTTCGTCATCCTCGGGCTCAGACCGAGGATCTGTCCACCTCCATCGTGACCGTGGTTAGATCCTCGCCACAAGGGCGAGGATGACGACATCAGAGCGCTTCTCCGATCAGGCTCAGTTCTTCTTCGCCCGCGCTTCGAGCATGGCCTCGAAAGCCCGCTTGATCCGGTAGACATGCGGGTTCTTGTATTCGAACCCTTCATTATGCAGGTGGATCAGCATCGTCGCATTGACCTCGAAGATCACCACATTGCCGTGGCGATCGAGCGCGCAGTCGATGCCGAAATAGTCGAGCCCGACGCGCCGGCGGATCTCGTCGAGCGCCGCCATCTGCCTTTCACCGAACACCTGATCGGGGTGATTGAGGAAGGTCTCTTCCTCCTGCCGCATCCATTCGAGTTCGGCCATGCGCGTCGAGGCATGGTGAACCTTCCAGACGTCGCCGATCGCCAGATGATAGGGCAGGATCTCGTCATTGACGAAGATGAACCGGTATTTGCGGAAATGACCATCGGCCGAACTGTAATCGACATAGCGGGTGAGATAGAGCGCATGCTCGCCGGCATCCTTTGCAAAGCCCAGAAGCTCCGCCTCGCCTGACACAAGTTCCATCCGCTCGCCGCCGTGAAAGCCGCTCTGGCGCACGATCACCGGCATGGCCGGCAGTTTTCCGGCTTCCGCCGCAGCAATCAGATCGGCCGGCTTCACCAGATCCGTCACCGGCATGACAGCGGCAGGAACGTCGGCCAGAAGCCGCGCGATCTCCTCGCGATTGGTAACGGCGATGCGCGACGGGTGATTGATGATCGGCAGCGACAGCTGGTCGACGAGTTCCAGCGACGCATCGATCGTATCCATGCCGCGATCCGGCTCGGAAACCAGATTGACGACGATATCGGCCTTGTCCTGAAGCGCCGCACCATCATGGCTGTAGCCCGGAAGGATGACATAGACATCCGTATCGAAGCCGCTGTCCTTGATCAGATCCTCATAGGGCGTATTGCCGCCGACAGGCGAAAACAGCATCATCGCGCGGAATTCGCCGGCTGCGGCACGGCCGGATAATGGCGCGCGGCCCCCATGGCAGCCACCTGCCGGAAACAGGCCTTGGCGGCCTCGATATTGCCGATCATCTGCTCAAGGCTGCCGCAGAGCAGCAGCACTTCGCGGTCGGTACCATCGACCATCAGCGCCTTCTGGGCGAAATAGAGCGCATCGCGGGGCTTGCCGAGATCACGCAGCGCCAGCGCCTTGTTGTAGAGGCCGGAAAAATCGTCCGGTGCGATCTTCAGACCCCGGTCATAGGCGATGATCGCCTGACCATTCTGATTGCCCTTCTGCAGCAGCGTTCCAAGACGGATCCAGCCGGCCGCATCGCCGGGCTTGGCCTTGCAGCTTTCATGCGCCGCAAAGATCGCGCCCTGCAGATCGCCGCGGTTCTGCAGGATCTCGCTGCGCTTGGCATGCGCCAGCACATGCGCCGGATCGAGCCCGATCACCTTGTCGAGGCTTTCCAGCGCCGCATCGAGATTGTTCATGTCGATCAGCAGCAGCGCCCGCTTGTAGGTGACGTCGATCTGGTCGGCCTTCACCGAGGCAAGCAGAATGTCGTAGCAGCCGAGCGCGCGGGAAAATTCGCCATTGGCATGGCAGGCCTGCCCCAGCCCCTTGATCGCCTGCGGATCGCCGGGGCTGACGGACATCGCCGCCTCGAACCATGTCACCGCCTCTTTCGCCTGGTCGGTATGCAGCATGAGGAAGGCAAGCGTATTGCAGGCGACGGGGTGCTTGCGCACGGCCTCGGGCATGGCCATCAGAAGGTCGATCGCCTCCTGGAAACGGCCTGCCCCCATCAGCGCGCTGGCATCGCCGATCGCGGAAAGAAAGGCCGCCTGATCGTCGGGCTGCGAAGGAAGGAATTGGTTCATGAAATCGGCTTCTGGCGGGAGTAAATTTGGTGCGACACTCCTCGGCGGGGCTTGCGCAAACCTGTTCAAAACCCCCGGTCGCAGTTCCTGTCACCATATGCCGCAGAGGCTCAACCGAGACGGGCAGGAAAGCACCAAACAGTCGGATATTGCGCGGTCAGGAGCCTATTGCCGCCTTGATCAGCGCCTTTGCGTCGCTGCTGTCCCAGGCTGCCGGACCGTTCATCGACGAGATCAGGCAACCCTGTCTGTCGAGCACCAGCGTGGCCGGCAGACCGAAGGCCAGTCCCTGCTTCTTCACCGCATTGAACACGCCCATCGAACTGTCGCGGTAATAGCCGAGCCGGTCGATCTTGTAGTCGGCATAAACGCCTTCGGCTTGTCGTCATTGCCCGTATCGATATTGATCGCCACCACTTCGAACCCGTCGCCGCCCATCTCGCGCTGAAGCGCATTGAGCGCCGGCATCTCTTCCCGGCAGGGCACGCACCATGTGGCCCACAGGTTGACGAGCAGAACCTTGCCGGCAAGATCTCTCGTCGTCATCGACTTGCCGCCGTCGCCCTTGAACGCAAGATCGATCATCCGCGGCGGATAGGCCTTCGTCATCGCCGCCACCTGCCCCTTGGCAAAGGCGGCAACGGAGGCGACCTTTTCAACTGCTCCCTCGCACTTGCCTGCACCATCCGCACCGGTACCAGTACCGGCACCAACAGCAGGCTCTACGGCGGCAACGGTCGAGCCCGCTGCCGCATCGCCATTGCCAGAACCCACATTCCTCACGTATACCGCCACGCGCCGGCGAGCACTCCAGCCACGGCCGCGATCAGGATCAATCTGACGGAAGGAAGGCCGAAGGGTCTTTTGGACGTCATCAATCACTCCAGGACTTGGGCACACAATGGCTGACGGCACGAAGGAAGCGAAATCCTCCAACCAGATGTGGGGCGGGCGCTTTGCCTCCGGGCCGGCCGCGATCATGGAGGAGATAAACGCCTCGATCGGGTTCGACAAGAAGCTCTACGCCCAGGACATTCGCGGCTCCATCGCCCATGCCACCATGCTGGCGGAGAAGGGCATTATTTCGGCCGAAGACAAAGAGAAAATCGTCACCGGCCTGAACACGATCCTGTCAGAGATCGATGCCGGCACGTTCGAATTCTCCCGCAAGCTCGAAGACATTCACATGAATATCGAGGCGCGGCTGGCAACCCTGATCGGCCCGGCCGCCGGCCGCCTGCACACCGCCCGTTCACGCAACGACCAGGTGGCACTCGATTTCCGCCTCTGGGTGAAGGAAGAACTGGTCAAGACGGAAGCCATGCTGACGGATCTGATCGCAGCCTTCCTCGACCGCGCCGAAGAACATGCCGAGACAGTCATGCCCGGCTTCACCCATCTGCAGACCGCACAGCCGGTGACGTTCGGCCACCATTGCATGGCCTATGTCGAAATGTTCGGCCGTGACCGCGCCCGCGTCCGCCACGCAATCGACCATATGGACGAAAGCCCGATCGGCGCTGCCGCCCTTGCCGGCACCGGCTTCCCGATCGACCGCCACATGACGGCGAAGGCGCTCGGCTTCCGCGAGCCGACCCGCAACTCGATCGATACCGTGTCGGACCGCGATTTCGCGCTGGAATTCCTCTCGGTTGCCTCGATCTGCGCCGTCCACCTGTCGCGTCTGGCGGAAGAAATCGTCATCTGGTCGACGCCGCAATTCGGCTTCGTGCGTCTCTCGGATGCGTTTTCGACCGGCTCCTCCATCATGCCGCAGAAGAAGAACCCGGATGCCGCCGAACTGGTGCGCGCCAAGACCGGCCGCATCAACGGCTCGCTGGTCGCCCTTCTGACCATCATGAAGGGCCTGCCGCTCGCCTATTCCAAGGACATGCAGGAAGACAAGGAACAGGTGTTCGACGCAGCCGAAAACCTCGAACTGGCGATCGCCGCCATGACCGGCATGATGCGCGACATGACGATCCGCACGGACCGCATGCGCGCGGCAGCCGGCTCCGGCTATTCGACCGCGACCGATCTCGCCGACTGGCTGGTGCGCGAGGCGGGCCTTCCCTTCCGTGACGCCCACCATGCGACCGGCCATGCCGTGGCGCTGGCCGAAAAGAAATCCTGCGAACTGGCGGAACTCTCGCTGGAAGAATTGCAGGCGATCAACCCGGCGATCACCGAAAAGGTCTTCGACGTCCTGACCGTCGATGCCTCGGTAGCAAGCCGCACCTCGTTCGGCGGCACGGCACCGGCCGAAGTCAAGAAGCAGATCGCCTACTGGCGCGCCCGCAACTGAGCGGGCGCTGACGATAAACCTGGCGAAAACGCAATCGAATAACACTGCACAAGGCGCGCAAACCCGCTATGACAGGCGGCGTTACCGTGCCGGAGAAGGAATGAAATGGCAAAGCCGCTGGTCCAAATCGCCCGCATCACCCTTGCGCTGAGCCTTGCAGGCATCGTTGTTGTCGGCTGCGGCCGCAAGGGCGATCTCGACCGCCCGAGCACGCCGGTCGAACAGCAGAATGTCCGCAAGAGCCAGACGGCGAAGAAACCGCCTGTTGCCGAGCGTCCCTTCGTCCTCGACCCGCTTCTCTGACACCCGTTCAAGCCATACCCGAGCAGACCCGTGAACCATTTTCATTACATCGACGGCGTCCTGCACGCCGAAAACGTCGCAATCCCTGAAATCGCCAAGGCCGTCGGCACGCCCTTCTACGTCTATTCGACGGCAACGCTGGAGCGCCACTACAAGGTGTTCGCCGCAGCCTTTGCCGATGTCGATGCGATGGTCTGCTATGCGATGAAGGCCAATTCCAACCAGGCCGTCCTGAAGACGCTCGCCCGCTTGGCGCCGGCGTCGACGTCGTTTCCGGCGGCGAGCTGCGCCGCGCACTGACCGCCGGCATCCCGGCAAGCCGCATCATGTTCTCCGGCGTCGGCAAGACCGTGCAGGAAATGGACCTGGCGCTCGAAGCCGGCATCTACTGCTTCAACGTTGAATCCGAGCCGGAACTGGAAGTCCTGAACCTGCGCGCCGTTAAGGCCGGCAAGAAGGCCCACGTTTCCTTCCGCATCAACCCGGACGTCGATGCCGGCACCCATGCCAAGATCTCGACCGGCAAGAAGGAAAACAAATTCGGCATCGCCTATGAGCGTGCCCGCGGCGTCTACGCCCATGCAGCGACCCTGCCCGGCATCGATGTCACCGGCATCGACATGCATATCGGCAGCCAGATCACCGAACTTGCGCCCTTCGAACACGCCTTCCGCCTGTTGCGCGAACTCGTCGACACGCTGCGCGGCGATGGCCACCGCATCGACCATGTCGATATCGGCGGCGGCCTCGGCATCCCCTACAAGGACGACAACACCCCGCCGCCGCTGCCGGATGCCTATGCCGAAACGGTCAAGCGGCAGCTGCGCTCGCTCGATTGCAAGATCGTCACCGAGCCCGGCCGCCTGATCGTCGGCAATGCCGGCATTCTCGTCACCGAAGTCATCTACGTGAAGGATGCCGGCGAAAGACCTTCGTCATCGTCGACGGCGCAATGAACGACCTGATCCGCCCGACACTCTATGAAGCCTATCACGCCATCCGTCCGGTCGTCGTGCCGGCAGCGGACGCCCCCCGCATTCGCGGAGATGTAGTCGGCCCGGTCTGCGAAACCGGCGACTATCTGGCGCTCGACCGCGAGATGGCCGAGCCGAAGCCCGGCGACCTGATCGCCGTCTCCTCGGCCGGTGCCTATGGCGCGGTTCAGGCCGGAACCTACAATTCCCGCCTGCTCGTACCGGAGGTTCTGGTCAACGGCAGCGAATTCCACGTCATCCGTCCGCGCGGCAGCTATGACGAACTGATCGGCCTCGATTCCATTCCCGCATGGCTTGCGTGACCTGACCTCGCATTCACTTTTGCGGGAAATTCTGCGAAATAACGGGGGCATTTTGCCCCCTCCCCTCGTCTTCGCCATAAAGATCGTTATCTTGAAGGCTTGAGTTTCGCCGCCACCATCGGAGACGGACCGGATGAGCTTCAACCGCAAGGGTGCTTTCGAGACTGATCCTGCGCTTGCACGACGCGTCGCGCTGAAGCGTTCCCTTGCCCGCTTTGTCCTCTTTGCAGAGCGCGTTCTTCCAAACTTCTCCTGCCGGCCGCGTTATCGCACTGTTCTTTGCCGCCGCATGGTTCGGCCTTTTCCGCTTTTCGCCCGACTGGCTGCGCTGGCTTCTTCTGGCAGTGCTGGCGATCGCCCTCGTGGGCGGCCTTTTCCCGATTGCCCGGCTGCGCTGGCCGACCGTTCCCGAAGCCGACCGGCTTCTCGAAGATCGCAACAACCTGCCGCACCAGCCGGTCGGCGTGCAGGATGACGTACCCGCCTTCGACACGCCCTTTGCCCGGGCGCTCTGGAAGGAACACCAGACCCGCATGGCCGAGCGTATCGCCGGCTGGATGCCGGCATGCCGAGCCCGGATATCGCAAGCCATGACCGCTATGCGCTGCGCTCCGTTCCGGCACTGCTTCTGGCCGTTGCCTTCGCCTATTCGTTTTCCAATGGCGGCGGTTCTGCGATCGATGCCTTCACGCCGGCGCCGCCCGCACCGAGCAGCAATCCCGATCTGCGCATCGACGCATGGCTGACGCCTCCCTCCTATACCGGCCGGGCGCGATCTTCCTGACCGGTCGCGAGGCAGCCGACCGGGCAAACGGGACGACGCTCTCCATCCCGCAGAACTCGGCGCTCACCGTGCGCGTCACCGGCGGCGCCGGTGGCGAGGCCGTTGTCTTCACGTCGAAGAAAGACGACAAACCTCTCACGCTCATCACCGAGGAAACCCGCAAGGCGGCCGAGGCGGCAGCTGCCGCCAAGGAGACGGCGCAGAATGCCGCTCCAGCCTCCCCGGGACCAGTACCAGTACCGGCAGCAACACCCGCAACAGCAGGTGGCGCCGGCCAGACCGTGCCGCCACGCAATTACGCCTACAAGATCGGTGAGAGCGGCAGTCTCTCCGTCAACGGCCAGCACTGGGCCTTCGATGTCATTCCCGATCGCCCGCCGGAAATTTCCTTTGATGGCCAGCCGAAGCGTTCGGTCAACGGCGCGCTCGAAATCGCCTTCAAGGGCAAGGACGACTACGGCATCCGTGAAGCCCACGCGCTGATCGAACCGGTCGGCCCGCAGGACCCGAACGCAAAGCCGCTCTATCCGCTGCCGGAATACAAGCTCGACATGCCGCGCCAGAACGGCCGCGAGGTGAAGGGCGTGGCGAGCCGCAATCTCGTCGAGCATCCGCTGGCCGGAAAGCGCGTCCGCATCACGCTCGTGGCAACAGATGGCGCCGGGCAGACGGGCCGCAGCCCCTCGCAGGAAATCACCCTGCCCTCGCGCGGCTTCACCAATCCGCTGGCAGCGGCCGTCGCCGAAGAACGTCAGGTCTTCGCGCTAGACACCCGCAAGATGCCGCGCGCCATCGCGCTTAACGAAGCGCTCACCATCCGCCCCGACGAGACCATTCCCGATCTCGGCCAGTTCCTGCTCATCCAGTCGGCGCAGGCGCGCATGCGGCTTGCCAAGACCGATGAGGCGATGAAGGACACGGCCGATTACCTCTGGGAAATCGCCCTCGGCATCGAGGATGGCGACCTGTCTCAGGCCGAAAAGCGTCTGCGGGATGCCCAGCGCAACCTTTCCGAAGCGCTTCAGAACAATGCCTCGGACGAACAGATCGCCCAGGCGATGAAGGAACTGCGCGAGGCCATGCAGCAGTTCATGAACGAGCTTGCCCAGCGCATGCAGAATTCCCCGCAGGCACCCAACAACATGCAGGCGCAGAATGTCATCCGCCAGCGCGACCTGCAGAACATGATGGACCAGATCGAAAATCTGGCCCGTTCCGGCAATCGCGACGCCGCACAGCAGCTTCTCTCCGAAATGCAGCGGATGATGAACAACCTGCAGGCCGGCCGCCCGCAGCGCGGTGGCCAGCAGCAGCAGGGCCAGCAGCAATCCAGCCAGATGCGCCAGCAGATCGACAAGCTTGGCGAGATCATGCAGGAACAGCAGCGCCTGATGGATCAGACCTTCAAGCTGGATCAGGCGCTCCGCGACCGCATGCAGCGCGGCGACCCCGACGACCAGTCGGGCGAAGGCGAACAGGACCAGGCCCAGCAGGGGCAACAGGGTCAGCAGGGCCAGATGGGCCAGCAAGGGCAGCAGGGTCAGAGAGGCCAGCGCGGCCAACAGGGGCAACAGGGTGGCCAGCAGGGCAACCAGAACACCGACCAGATGACCGCCGAACAGCTGCGCGAGGCGCTGAAGAACCTGCGCGCCCAGCAGGAAGGCCTCGGCAAGAAGCTCGGCGAGCTGCAGAAGGGCCTGAAAGGCCTCGGCATGCAGCCCGGCGACGGTTTCGGCCAGGCTGAGCGCGAGATGGGCAATGCCGGCCGCGCCCTTGGCGAAGGCGAAGGCGAACAGGCCGTCGATGGTCAGGGCAAGGCGCTGAATGCGCTGCGTCAGGGCGCCCAGAACATGATGCAGCAGATGATGCAGGCCATGCAGCAGGGCCAGCAGGGTCAGGACGGCCAGCAGCAGGGGCAGGGCGAGAGCATGGCCAATCAGGGTGGCCAGAATGGCCGCGACCCGCTCGGCCGGCCGCGCGCTACGTCAGGCCCGGATTTCGGCGATCAGGTGAAAGTGCCCGACGAGATCGACGTCCAGCGCGCCCGCGAGATCCTCGATGCCATCCGCGAAAAGCTCGGCAACACGCTCTCGGGCGATGCCGAACGGCAGTATCTGGAACGGCTTCTGGAAATGCGCTGAGGTCGAAGGGTCTCAAAACCCCAACGCCCACCACCGTCATCCTCGCCCTTGTGGCGAGGATCTAACCACGGTCAATAGCGGGTGTGGACCTACCCTCCGGATGAACCAGCGGGTCCGCATCCAGCAAAAACAACGCCGGCAGATCATACCGGCGTCATCGTCATCGATAGAACCTTGGTCGTGGCGGCAAATCAGGCCGCGCGCGCGGTTTCCGTTGCAAGCGCAAGGGCCACGGCCTTGCGAATGTCGGGGAGAGCGAACGGCTTCTGCACCACGTCGACGATCTTGCTGGCGAGGTCGTCGGCGCGCTCGCGCTGTTCGGCATAGCCGGTCATCAGCAGGATCTTCATCGCCGGAAACTGGCTTGCAGCCTGATGCGCAAGCTCGATACCGTCCATCACCGGCATGCGGATATCGGAGAGAAGCAGGTCGTAGGAGCCCTCTGCGAGCTTTTCGAGGCCTTCGGCGCCATCGCCTGCCTCATGCGTCTCATGGCCGTCCAGCCGAAGGGCGCGTGCCACGAACATCCGCAGCGTATCTTCATCCTCGGTGATCAGGATCTTGGCCATAGCGATCATCGCTCCCGCTTGTTTCAATACGGGAGCAAATCACCAGACTTTCCTTTGCGAGGAGTAAACACGAAGCCCCAAGAGGCTCCCATGGTTAACACCCTGCAACCGGAATACTGCGAATTTTAGTGATCAGCGCTCCGCCATATCCGGCGAAATGCCCGCAGCACAAGGGTTTCAGGCGTCGCCCGTCACCACGCCGACGAAAGGCAGCTCGCGAAACGCATAGGCGACATCCATGCCATAGCCGACGACGAATAATCGGGGCATTCGAAGCCGACATAATCCGCTTCGAGATCTTCCTTGCGCTTCACCTTCTTGTCGAGGAGCACGGCCAGCGAGACGTGGCGGGCGCCGCGCTCGTAAAGCAGTTCCTTGGCGAATTTCAGCGTCCGGCCGGATTCCAGAATATCGTCGATCAGAAGAACGTCGCGGTCCTTCACGTCGCTGTCGATATCCTTGACGATCCGCACACCCTGCGAAACCGTTCCGGTGCCGTAGCTGGAGAGCGTGATGAACTCCACTTCCGGCGCAAGCCCCGTATCATGGAGCGCGCGCAGAAGATCGGCGGCGAAGATGAACGAGCCCTTGAGGACGGCGATGACCAGGAGATCCTTGGTCGGTCCGGCAGCGATCTTGGCGGCGATGTCGCGATTGCGCTCGGCGATCTGCTCGGCGGTGAAGAGGGGCTCGATGGTCTTGCCACGCACGACGGGCATGAAAGTCTCCTTGGTTGGAAGACCCGCCCTACCACAATCAGGAGGTTGGGGCAGCCCTTTCGGCCAGCGAAAGCTTGAGCTGCGGCAGTTTTCCACCGGGATGGGGTATGCGAACGGAAAAGCCGCGGCTGCGTCCGCCGGCCAGCGCATGCGCCGGAGGCGACACGAGCGTCGTCGTCACCACCCGCTCTCCATCCATCAGGTCGGCGCGGATGGAAGGCATGGCAAGGCTCTGCTCGCTGCGGTTTTCGACGATCCCATTGATCAGAAGCACCTTCATCCCGTTGGCATCCTGCGGGATCATGCTGACATTGGTGATATCGAGGCTCGGCCCCTGAGCCACCGGCTGGCCACCGCTGAACAGAAAGGAGAAACCGCCCGCCATGGCAAAGACGGCAACGAAGATCGCAGCGACGATGGCGCAGAAGAGATCGGCCGGAAGCCGATGCAGCAGCCGCTCGATGATCTCGACCGGGCTTGCGCCCGCACCAAGCACAGCCGCGCCCGCTGCCGCTGCCTTTGCCTGACGCGTCTCGTTTGAAACGCCCGGCCGCAGATTGTCGTTGTGTGAGCGGGGCCCGCGCGTGCCGCGCAGCCTGTGTCCGACGGCCACGAACTGGGCGTCGACGACCTCGCCGGACCGTGCCGCTGCACGGGGCCGCGGGCGCCGGCCGGCTCCGGCGGCAGAATATCCATGCGGACGAACGGCTTGCCGTTCTCTTGGCGAAAACCCGTCATCGGACCCTCTTGGCCTTGTGGGGTCGACCTTCCAGAACGTGAAAAGGCCGGGCATTGAAACGAATCCCGCCCAGAGGTAAATTAAAATGGTTAACGCTTCGCAAATCGGGCGTTAAAACGGCTCTTTTCGGCTGACGCTTTACCTTTCGTTTACGTCCGTCGTTAAGAGATAGCGCGCAGGCAGGTTGATGCAGCCGGTCGGTCAGACACGGGCCGGCAGGCAGCCGAACCGAAGCCTCCACATGCGAAATACAGGGACTGGATCCTAAGTTGATTCACTTCGAAAATGTCGGTCTGCGCTATGGCATGGGCCCGGAAATTCTCCGGGACCTAACATTCGACATTCCCAAACGATCCTTCCAGTTCCTGACCGGCCCCTCCGGTGCCGGCAAGACGACGCTTCTGCGCCTGCTCTTCCTGTCGCTGCATCCGACCCGCGGCATCATCAACATGTTCGGCCGCGACCTGTCGCAGATCCCGCGCGGCGAACTGCCAATGTTGCGCCGCCGCGTCGGCATCGTCTTTCAGGATTTCCGCCTTCTCGACCACCTGACAACCTATGAGAACGTCGCCCTGCCGCTGCGCGTGCGCGGCAAGGAGGAAAGCTCCTATCGCAATGACGTGATCGAGCTTCTGAAATGGGTCGGCCTTGGCGAGCGCATCAATGTCCTGCCCGCCGTTCTCTCGGGCGGCGAGAAGCAGCGCGCCGCAATCGCCCGCGCCTTGATGGACCGTCCGGAAATCCTGCTGGCCGACGAACCGACCGGCAATGTCGATCCGCCCATGGCCCGCCGTCTGCTGAGCCTCTTTCTCGAACTCAACCGGCTGGGCACCGCCGTCGTCATCGCCACCCACGATCTGGCGCTGATGGATCAGGTCGATGCCCGACGGATGATTTTGACCGAAGGGCGGCTCGATATATATGAATGAGATGAGCCGCATCAGAAACAGCAAGGCCGACAAAGGCGACAGGGCCGCTCGCGATGCCGAGAACCGGCCGGGTAGCCGTGCGGACACGCGCACGGGCGCCCAGGACACCGGCCAGGAACAGCCGCGCCGCGTCGAGATGCGCGTGCGCCAGACGGCCCCGATCCTGCCGCCCTCCAATATTCAGGGCAATGCGCTGATGGTGGTCATCGCCATCATGGCCTTCCTTGCCTGCCTGACGCTCGGCGCCGTCACCATGGTGCGCGCGACGGCGGAAAGCTGGCAGAGCCAGATCTCCCGCGAGATCACCATCCAGATCAAGCCCGAGGACGGGCTGGACATGAATGCCGCGCTGAAGAAGGCGCGCGACGTGGCCATGACCTTCGTCGGCACCCGCGAGGGCACGATCATGGATGAAAGCGCCACCGCCCGCCTGCTCGAACCCTGGCTCGGTTCCGGCCTCGACCTCAAGGATCTGCCGGTCCCGCGCCTCGTCATCGTCACCATCGATGAGCGCAACCCGCCCGATTTCGCCGCCATGCGCGACCTTTTGAAGACGGAGGTGCCGCAGGCCTCGCTGGATGACCACCGCACCTGGGTCGATCGCCTCGTCTCCATGGCCCATACGACGGTGCTGATCGGCACCGGCATCCTAATCCTCGTCTTCACCGCCATGGTGCTGACGGTGATCTTCGCCACCCGGGGCGCGCTCTCCGGCAATCGCCACATCGTCGAGGTCCTGCATTTCGTCGGTGCTGAAAGCGCCTTCGTCGCCCGCGAGTTCCAGAAACATTTCCTGCTGATCAGCCTCAAGGGGTCTGCCGCCGGCGGCGCGCTGGCCGCCATCCTCTTCGCCATCGCCAGCGTCTGGCAGTCGAACACGCGGGCCACCCCACAGAGCGATCAGGCGACCGCCCTCTTCGGCTCGTTCACGATCGGCTTCACCGGCTATCTCGCATTTTCGCCACCATGCTGGTCATCGCGCTTTTGACCACGCTGACCGCCCGCTTCACCGTGATGAAGACGATCGACGAGATCGACGTCATCCGCTCAGACCCCGCCCGCTCGGACGCTCCCGAATTCGTGAGGCGATAATCTTGCACAGGTGGTGGAGCAAGGCGAATAGTCGGACTATTCGTTGCCGCAATCAGCGACTATTGACGAGGCATGAGTCGGGCCGAACGATCTGAATGATGGACAATACCGAAGCTCCGAACCCGATGGGATTGGGCTGGTTCTCCCGCAAGAGCCGGCTGCGCCGCTATGCGCGTCGGCTTTTCATGGCCGCGTTCTTAAGCTTTGCTGCGCTCGTCGGCGGCTTCCTCTGGTTCGCCAATGCCGTCACCTCCATGCAGCCGCCGGAAGGCGTCAAGGCGGATGCGATCGTGGTCCTGACCGGCGGCTATCTTCGCATCGAGCAGGCGCTCGGCCTCCTGCGTGACGGCGCCGGACGGCGGCTCCTGATCTCCGGCGCCCATCCATCGACGACCCCGAGCCAGATCCGCCGCACCACCTTCGCCTCGGCCGACCTTTTCAAATGCTGCGTCGATATCGGCTATGACGCGATCGACACGATCGGCAATGCCAACGAGATCAACCGCTGGATCCATGATCACGAATACAAGTCGGTTCTGGTCGTCACCAACAATTACCACATGATCCGCAGCCTGCATGAGCTGCGCCGCGCCGACCCGACGACCGAGTTCATCCCCTACCCCGTCGTCAATGCGGACCTGACCCGCCGCGCCTGGTTTGCCGAACCGGATACACTGCGCATCATGCTCTTCGAATACGGCAAGGTCGTGCTCGCCTATGCCCGCGATGTCTTCGGCATCACCCGCGGCACCGGGCTTCGAACCGAAGACGTGGCCCAGACGCCGCCCACCCGCGCGACGCCGTAAACACCGCCAAGCCCGACGCAAACCAGGGCCACAGCTGCGCTTTATTGCCGGCGCATGGCCTTCGGCGCTTTTTTCCGGCCCTGATCTCGTGTAGGCAACGCCGGTCCCTTTCAAAGGGCGTCCCGAAGGAAGTCTCCATGCTGCTCTTGCGTTCGATCCTGTTCAACATCGCATTCTATGCCAACACGATCGTCCGCATGATCGTCTTGAGCCCGATCTACTTCCTGATGCCGCGCAAGGCCGCGTATCGCATCCCCAAGGCCTGGGCCGCATCCTGCAACTGGCTGATGGCAAAGATCGTCGGCGCCACTTTCGAGATCGAGGGGCTGGAAAACGTGCCGGAAGGCGGCTGCATCTTCGCGCCAAAACACCAGTCGGCCTGGGATACGGTGGCACTGCTGCCCTTCCAGAAGGACCCGGTCTATATTCTGAAGCGCGAGCTGATGTGGATCCCGCTCTTCGGCTGGTACGCCGCCAAGCAGAAGATGATCCCGGTCAATCGTGGTGCCCGCGGCAAGGTCATGCTCGACGTGATGAAGCGCACCCGGCAGGAAATGGCCGATGGCCGCCAGCTCATCATCTACCCGGAAGGCACCCGCCGTCCGCCGGGTGCCGAGCCAGTCTACCGCCACGGCATTGCCCGCATCTACAAGGAAATCAAGGTGCCGGTCGTACCGGTCGTCGCCCATTGGGGCCTGTTCTGGGGACGCCGCAGCCTCGTCAAATATCCGGGCCACTTCAAGGTGAAGATCCTTCCCGCCATCCAGCCCGGCATGGGCTCGGAGGAATTCTACCACCATCTGGTCGAGACACTCGAAAAGGCAAGCGACGATCTGCTGATCGAGACGGTTGCCGAAAACCCGCATCTGCCGCTACCGGAAAGCGCTGCCAAACGGCTGGCCGAACTGCGCGCCAAGCCTGCGGCCTGACCTCTCATCTTCGACCTCCGGCCCCGGCTATCCTTCCACCAGGGCCGAAACCGCCTCCAGCCAGAGATCGCGTATGCCCATCTGCTGCAGATGGCCGAGCGTATTGAACACATAGGCATCGTTAGGCCCCGACTGGCCGGTCGAACGCCGCACGATCCGCGCCGCCTCCTCGACCGAAAGCGCGCCCGCATATTGCTCATGGGCGCGGTCGACGACATAGCCGACCGCCGTCACCCGCCGGCCATCGGCAAGCGCAAGCGGCAGCATCCGTTCCTTGTAGACATTGGTGACGAGCTCGCGCCGGCGCAGGTAATCCAGAGCCGCCGGCCACTCGGCCTCGGCCACCCGAAAAGCAGTGCCGCGGCAGGAACCGCCGCGATCGAGCCCCAGCACGAGACCGGGATTTTCCGGCGTTCCGCGATGGACCGTGGACCAGATGCAGAGCGACCGGCGATATCCGAAAACCTTGGCCGCGTGCCGCTCTTCAAATGGAAAGCCAGGGTTCCACATCAGCGACCCGTAGCCAAATACCCAAAATTCGTCCATATCCCACGCCAAACGGTACTTCATGAATTTGATTTGCACCTTTGGGAGAACATCATGGCAGCGTCAAGCCGAAGCAGCGCCGGCAAGGTCATCTGGATCCTTCTCGGCACCGTCATCGTGCTGGCCGCACTCTATACGGCAGGCTGGTTCTATGCCGCCTCCGCATTGAAGGACAACACTCTGGCGCTCCTCGGGCGGCACAAGACGGACGGCATCTCGGCCGATTGCGCTGACGCCGAATATCGCGGCTTCCCCTTCACCATCGGCCTCTACTGCACGAAGGTTGGCGTCGATGACAATCGCAACGGCCTCTCCGGCTCGTTTGGCGCGCTGCGTTCTTCAGCACTGATCGTCAGCCCCCGCACCATCAACTGGGAACTGGACGGACCTTCCGAGATCCGCACCAGCCGCGGCCTCACGATCACCAGCACATGGGACAGCCTGAAATCGCAGGTTCTCACCAAGCTCGGCGGCGTCGAACAGGCGTCGCTGGTGATCAGAGGCGGCAAGACCAATATCGCCTCCTCGGCGGATGGCAGCGCCATGGATCTGAATGTCGGCCGTACCGAGATCCACATGAAGCAGGATGGCGCCGATCTCAATGCCACCGTAACGCTGCAGGATACCGATGCGGCGGTAAAGGACATGCCGCAGTTTCCCCGCTCGACCACCAGCATGGACGTGACGCTCACCGGCCGCGCGGGCATGATCGACGGCAGCGACCCGAAGGGCATCGCGCTCTATGGCACGCAGGGCGACATGCGGGAGCTGAAAGCCGATCTCGGCGACGGCAAGGTGTTTACGGTTTCCGGCCCGTTCGAATTCGATGACCGCGGCTATCTCTCGGCGAAATTCAAGGTGAAGGTTGAACAGATCTCCGCCTGGCAGGACAGCCTGGCCCAGACTTTCCCCGGTCTCGCCTCAACCTTGAAGACAGCGGGAAAAATGCTCTCGGCGCTTGGCGGCGGCAAGAATGCCTCGCTCGACGTCGTCATCCGCCGCGGCAAGGTCTATGCCGGCGGCTTCATCCAGATCGGCGAGATCCCGCCGATCTGACCCTGCCGATCTGACGCCCCCGGTCTGAGGGGGCTCAACGAGCTTACTTCTTGGTTGTATCAAGCGCGTGCCGGCCAAAATCCGGCGCGTCGACATCTTGGCCGGCCTGCACGATGGACCGGCGGATGGCGCGGGTGCGGGTGAAGAGATCGAACAGCTTGTCGCCCTCCCCCCAGCGGATCGCCCGCTGCAGATAGGCGAGATCTTCCGAAAACCGCGCCAGCATCTCAAGGATGGCATCCTTGTTGTGCAGGCAGATATCCCGCCACATCGTCGGATCGGAGGCGGCGAGACGCGTGAAATCGCGGAAACCGGAGGCGGAATATTTGATGACTTCCGATTCTGTCACCGTGCCGAGATCATCGGCCGTACCGACGATATTGTAGGCGATGATATGCGGCAGGTGCGAGACGATCGCCAGCACCTTGTCGTGATGCTGCGGGTCCATGTCGTCGACCCGCGAGCCGAGCTCCATCCAGAAGGCCTTCAGCCTGTCGAGGGCGTCCGCATCCGTATCCGGCAGCGGCGTGAAAATGCACCAGCGATCGCGGAAGAGACCGGCAAAACCCGCATCAGGACCCGACTTTTCCGTACCCGCCAACGGATGGCCGGGAATGAAATGCACATTGTCGGGCATATGCGGCGCCATCTGCGCGATGACGGACGCTTGGTGGAGCCGACATCGGTGACGATCGCGCCGGGCTTCAGATGCGCGGCGATCTGCTGGGCCACCGCCTCCGACGCGCCGACCGGCACCGAGACGATGACGAGATCGGCACCTTCGACCGCTTTCGCAGCCGAAGAGACGTAATGCGTGCCGAGCTCGAGTTCCTCGGCACGCTTCAGCGTCTCTTCGCTGCGCGTGGAAATGACGACCTCGTTGGCGAGGCCCAGTTGCTTGACGTCGCGCGCGATCGACGAGCCGATCAGACCGATGCCGATCAGCGTAATCCGGTCAAAATGCACGCTCGTTTCACTGCCACTCATTGTCTTTTCGTCCTGGGTCTTTGGGCCTGGATCTTTCGGTCCGGGCTTATCGTGTCATGAACTCGCCGAGCGCCTCGATGACGCCGCGGTTCGCCTCTTCCGGGCCGATCGTCATGCGCAGCGCATTCGGGAAACCGTAGCCCTTGACCGCACGCAGGATATAGCCGCGGCTCGTCAGGAATTCATCGGCTTCCGGCGCACGCTTGCCATCGACATCCGGGAAGTGGACGAGCAGGAAGTTGGTGACGGACGGCGTGACCTTGAGGCCAAGCGCCGTGAAGGCATGGGTGAGCTTGTCCTGCCACAGAAGATTGTACTCGACAGCCTTGTCGACGAAGGCCTGATCGCGAACGGCGGCGGCACCGGCGGCAATGGCGCCCGAGTTCATGTTGAACGGGCCGCGAACGCGGTTCAGCGCATCGAGAATACCGGCCGGCGCATACATCCAGCCGACGCGCAGCGCAGCAAGACCGTAGACCTTCGAGAAGGTGCGGCACATGACGACATTCTTGTTGGACGATACGAGTTCGAGGCCCGCCTCGTAATCGTTCTTGCGCACATATTCCGCATAGGCCGCATCGAGAACGAGGATGACGTTCTTCGGCAGGCCGGCATGCAGGCGGCGGATTTCCGAAACCGGAACATAGGTGCCGGTCGGATTGCCGGGATTGGCGATGAAGACGAGCTTGGTCTTGTCGGTGACGGCCGCAAGGATCGCATCGACATCGACCGTGCAGTCCTTTTCCTTCACCTCGACCGGCGTCGCACCGGCGCCCTTGATCTGGATCTTGTAGACGAGGAAGCCGTGCTCGGTGATGATCGCCTCGTCACCGTCGCCGAGATAGACGTGGCAGAGAAGCCCGAGCAGCTCGTCGGAACCATTGCCGCACATGATATTGGCAGCGTTCAGGCCATAGGCCGTGGCGATCGCCTCGCGCAGCGCAACGGCCTGGCCGTCCGGATAGATTTCAAGCTTCTCGGCAGCCTGCTTGAAGGCCTCGATGGCGGCAGGGCTCGGGCCGAGCGGCGTCTCGTTGGAGGAAAGCTTGTAGACCTTGGCAACGCCCGGAGCATGCTCCTTGCCCGGCACATAGGCGGCAATATCCATAATGCCTTTGCGCGGAACGGGCTCACTCGTGACGATGCTCATCGGATCAACTTTCGGATCAAAAATGCCTTCATGGGCGGTCCGTTGGCATTAAAGCCGAAAAGGCGAATTGTCGAGTGTTTGGCGGGCCTCAGGAGACCTGCCAACGCCCGCGTTGCGCGAAAATCACCGAACCCGCGTCGTCGGCACACCCTGCGGCGCAAGCACAGGCACGAAGACGCGGCGTGAGGCGCGCGCAGCAACCGGCAGGCCCTGATAGAGCCGCTTCTGCGCCTCAAGCACGATGACGCCGGAAAATACCGGCCAGAACCGCCGCCCCATCGTCTCGAAAGCGTGCCGCACCCGGAGCACGGAATGGATCTTCGACGGCGGGAAGAACAGCGCCTCGGCACTGGCGGCCGGGGTGAAATTCGTCTCGCGCAGCAGATTTGTAAGCTGCCCGCGCGAATAGGGCCGCCCCGAGCCGAAAGGCGTATGCTCCATCCGCGCCCAGACGCCGCGACGGTTCGGCACCACGATGACGAGCCGCCCGCCGGGCGCCAGCACCCGCCAGAGTTCCTTCAGCGTCTCGCGCGGGTTTTCGGCAAATTCCAGCGAATGCACCATCAGCACCCGGTCGACGGAAGAGTCGGGCAGCGGCAACTCCTCGTCAAACACGAGGGCGGTGTCCGAAAGCTCGCCCGCCGGCCAGTTTACCGCCCCCTGGCTTGCCGGCATGAAGGCGAAAGTGCGCTCCGTATCGGCCCGGAACCGCTCCAGATAGGGCACTGCATAGCCGAGCCCGACGAGCCTTTCCTCCGGCAGCCGCGACCAGAGCGACGACAGCGCCATGGCGATCGACTGCTCCGCGACGCGGCCGAGCGGCGAGTGATAGAATTCACGAAGATCGACGATATCGACGGACAATTCGAAAATGCTCTTGCACGATGGTTGGACATGAGGGTGCCAGCCTCTACATTGTTCTCAAACGCATATTGCACAATAGGGGCTATTGAATGAGACCGCTTGAGATCGAAGTTTTTTCCTGCCGCAGCGATAATTACGGGGTTCTGGTGCATGATCCGGAAACGGGTCTGACGGCTTCCATCGATGCGCCGGAAGAGCAGCCGATCCTCGATGCCGCTGCCCGCCGCGGCTGGAAGCTGACCCATATCTTCACCACCCACCATCATACCGACCATGTGGAAGCCAATCTGGCGCTGAAGGAAAAGTTCGGGCTGGAGATCATCGGTCCGGTCAACGAGGCGGTTGCCATTCCCGGCCTCGACAGGACGGTCGGCGATGGCGACGAGTTCCTGTTCGGCGATCATCCGGTGCGCGTATTCGAGACCCCCGGCCATACCGCCGGCCATATCTGCTTCCATTTCCCGGACGACAAGATCCTGTTTTCAGCCGACACGCTGTTTGCGCTCGGCTGCGGCCGCCTGTTCGAGCGCCCGGCCGCCGACATGTGGCATTCGCTGCAGAAGCTTGCCGTCCTGCCGGACGAGACAGCCATCTATTTCGGCCACGAATACACGCTCTCCAACGCCAAATTCGCCCTGTCCATCGATCCGGACAACGAACGCCTGAAGGCCCGCGCCGCCGAAATCGAGGCAAAGCGCGAAAAGGGCGAGTTCACCATCCCGACAATGATGGGGCTCGAAAAGGAGACCAACCCCTTCCTGCGCGCTGCAGACCCCGCCATCCGCCGCAATCTGGTGATGGAAGGCAAGACCAACGAAGAGGTCTTTGCCGAGATCCGCAAGCGCAAGGATAATTTCTGACCATGGCGGCACCGGTCAAGCAGCAGGCGCAGGCGATCATTGCGGCCCTTGGAATGCAGCGGCATCCCGAGGGCGGATGGTATGTCGAGACGTTTCGTGATGCCGCCGGTCCGGATGGGGCCAGCGGCACGCGCGGCCATTCAACGGCGATCTACTATCTGCTGGAGAGAGGCGAACGGTCCCACTGGCACCGGGTCCGCGATGCGGTGGAAGTCTGGCACTATTATGCCGGTGATCCGCTCCTGCTGCGGCTTTCGGATGGGCAGACGGTGGAAGAGATACGCCTCGGCCCCGACATCCTTGCCGGCGAACGCCCGCAGGGCATCGTGCCCGCCGATATCTGGCAATCCGCCGAGCCGCTCGGTGAATTCACCCTCGTCGGCTGCACGGTGGCACCGGGCTTCGAGTTTTCCAGCTTCGAAATGGCGAAACCCGGCTGGGAGCCGGGTTGAACGGGACAGGGAGGGCGCGTCGCTATTTTCCGGCGCGTTTCTCATCCTCGCGCTTGAACTGGCGCTCGACGATGATGAAATAGATCCATCCGCCGCCGGCGATCAGGAACGGCAGCACAAAGAATGCAAAGATCTGCAAACCAGTCATCGCAGCCTCCTAAGCACTAATTTCCCAAGCAAATGTAATAGCGCCGCGGCGAAAGCCAACAGGTGACGGCACCGACGAAGACGAAGGCAGAGATCTGCGCGCTGGCCGAGGTGTAGAGCGAGGCCGCGACCGGCGCGAACACGCCGACGGTCAGGCAGGAAGTCGATGCCCGGTCAAAGGCATTCGCGACATATTTGGTTCGCTCGCTTTCGTCTAACCCCATTGCCCGCCCCTTCTGCCGCATCACTCCGCCGCGACCGCGCTCGTCTTCTTGCGCAACACCATATCCTTGGCGGCGATAATGGCGCCACCGGTGATCAGCACGCAAGCGGCGAGAATACGCCAGTTGGCGTCCGCGAAACCAGTGAGAACGAGGATCAGCGTCGAAAGAAGCGGCGCGGCATAGCTCGCGGCGCCGATCACCTGAATATCGCCATTCTTCACCCCGTAATCCCAGGCGTAGAATGCGGCCCCGACCGGGAGGAGCCCGAGCCCGACCACCGCCAGCCATTCGCTGCCGCTGGCCGGCCAGACGGTTTCCTCAAGCGCCAGATGGCAGACGAGCGACAGAAGCGAGGTCGCCAGGCAGAAGCCCGTCACGACATCTGTCGACACCCGGTCGAAACGGCGGGTCAGAAGCGAATAGCCGGACCATGTGAAGGCGCAGAGAAGTGCCGTGCCATAGCCCAGCGCATAGGACTGATCGAAGGAGACGCCATTGCGCGAGACAATGACGATCGTACCGCAGAGACCGGCAAGCGCCCCGACCACATGATACCAGCGCAACCGCTCACCCGGCAGAAGCGCCGAGCCGACGACGATCAGCAACGGCCAGAGATAGGCGATCAACCCGGCCTCGACGGCCGGCGCATTTCGAAGCGCGGTAAAATAGAGAAAGTGGTAGCCGAACAGCCCGCCCACCCCGGTGATCCACACTTTTGGCGGCTGTTTCAGAAACGCGATCCGCTCCGGCCTTGCAGCAAAAAGAAGAGCCCCGGCAGCTGCCGATGGCGAACGTCATCGCATTCATCTGGAACGGCGGCACCTTGCCGGAAGCCGCCGTCATCAAGGCAAGCAGCGACCACATCAGGATCGCCGCAAAACCGATCAAGGTACCACGCAGTTTCAAACTCTCGTTCCCATCCGTCCTGTTGCGCTCCCCTTCCCTCAAGCGGAGCGGTGGCGGACATTGACAGGAACGCGGCCTGGGCTCAACCGCCGTATTTCACCGCCGTGACGTAAAGCTGCCCGATCCGCGTTGGAATGCGCGCATAGACCGGCGCATAGACATTGGCGCCGGGCGACTTGGCAAACCAGATCTCCATCGGCGTCTTTTTCAGATATTCGATATCGTCGCGGCCGCGCTTGTAGCCGGATTTCGGCTGGTAGCGGATCTCGCAGACAATCGCCTCCCCCTTGAACCCATCGGCCGTGAACGTCTTCGTCCCCATCGGTGAGAGGACGAGATCGAGCCGGCTCTCGCCATCGAAGATCGGCAGGCGGTTGGGGCAGATCTTGGCGTCCGCCGGAAAGATCAGGCCGCTCAACGGGTCGAGCACCGAATGCAGATCCTTGTCGGAAACCGGGATCCATGTCTCCGGGTTGCGCTTCGGCGCCGGCTTGATCGTCGTTTCCGCCACATCGCCATTGCGATATTCGACATCATAGACGCGCGTGCGCTTGCCCTGATGATAGACGAGATTATAGCGATCCGCCTGAAGGCGATTGGCAAGAACCTTGCCGCTGACGCTCGTCTCGGCGGACGTCTTGGTCAGGATCTTGGCGATGCCGGCGGCCGCGAAACTGCCGGTGATCTTGTAGTCCTTGCCATCGAAGGAACTGTCGAAGCTCGCCGTCGCGATCGGCAATATGCCGAGCGATATGTCATATTGGCTCGTATGGCGGACCTCGTCGGCCTGTGCGGCGGATGCGACCAGACCACAGGTTGAGACGCCAGCAGAGAAAGCGTCAAAAGGGAAACGGTAACAACGGAACGGACGCGACTGGACATGCTCGACACCGGGCTCCAAAAAGGGCGAGGAAGACGAAATGTCTTCGTCATCGCGTCATATAGAACGGCCATGATGGCAAGAAAATAGCAGCCCCACCCACGCGATAACCGATTCTATCCGGGGCTTTGCGCTGATTTGGCTTGACGGGCCGAGCCTCACTGACTATAGAACCGCAACTTTCCAATCCGGACCAGTTGGATCGCGCGCCGGGCGTTTG
Organism: Shinella sp. UYSO24; assembly: GCA_902167985.1. GTDB lineage: Bacteria > Pseudomonadota > Alphaproteobacteria > Rhizobiales > Rhizobiaceae > Neorhizobium. The sequence continues at coordinate 244,798 of CABHNZ010000009.1, read as the reverse complement.
CCAGGCAGGACCATCCAATCATAGAAGAACAAAGGTGTATCCATGTCTCGTGTGTGCGAACTGACCGGCAAGGGCGTTATGACCGGCAATAACGTCAGCCACGCCAACAACAAGACCCGCCGCCGGTTCCTGCCGAACCTGTGCCAGGTCACGCTGATTTCCGACGCTCTCGGCCAGCGCTACCGTCTGCGCGTTTCCGCGCATGCCCTGCGTTCGGTTGAACATCGCGGCGGCCTCGACGCTTTCCTCCTGAAGGCTGACGAGAACGAACTGTCGATGCGCGCCCGCCTGCTGCGTCGCCAGATCGCCAAGAAGACGGCTGAAGCTGCTGCTGCAGCTGCCTGATCGCCAAAAGGCGATCTTGGCCGCGCAAGCGGCAGACATCACCGGGTTTGAGTAAGGCTTGATCGGTTGAAACCGGACAGGCCTTTTCTCTTGCCTCTATAGAACTCAACTGGTGGCATCACCCAGGATAAAAAAATGCTGACGCTGCGTCACACCCTTATCTATGCCCTGTTCATGGCGGCGATCGTCGTCTCCTCGAACTTTCTCGTACAGTTTCCGGTCTCCGGCTCGCTCTTCGGCATTGCGCTGGGCGACCTTCTGACCTGGGGCGCCTTTACCTATCCGGTCGCCTTCCTCGTCACCGACCTGACCAACCGCCAGTTCGGCCCGGCCATTGCCCGCCGCGTGGTCTTCGTCGGCTTCGTCGTCGGTGTGGCACTGTCCTTCTGGCTTTCGGCCCCGCGCATCGCGATCGCCTCCGGCACCGCCTATCTCGTCGGTCAGCTGCTCGATATCTCCGTGTTCAACGAACTGCGCCGCAAGAGCTGGTGGAAGGCACCGCTCACCGCCTCGCTTCTCGGCACGGTCATCGATACGGTCCTGTTCTTCTCGCTCGCTTTTGCGCCGATCTTTGCCTTCATCGGCCCGAACGAGGAATTCGCCACCGGCTGGGCGCCGATCCTCGGCGTTTTCGCAACGGATGCACCGCGCTGGATCTCCTGGGCGCTTGGCGACCTTGCCGTCAAGATCATCGTCGGCGTTGTCCTGCTCCTGCCTTACGGCGCGCTGATGAACATCCTGAAGCCCATGCCGCAGGCCGCAGCCAAGGCGTGAGAGGGCATTCAGCCCTCCTGCCCCTGCAACTCTTCCTGAACCACCGGATGGCGACAGACGGCCTCGACCAGCGTCGCCACCGGCAGGGATGAATTCAGCGAAACCACCGGCGCGGATTGCAGCGCCAGCCATTCCTTATGGCTTGCAAGGCTCCGACAGTCAGTCCCGGCTGCATCATAGCTCTCCGCCCAGATCAGAAATGCCTTGCTGCGTTCGGCCATATCGCCGCCCGGCAGGATCCGTGCTCCATAGCGGGCGGCCTCGCGGCGCCGGATGCGCGCCATGCGCAGCAAAGGATCGATCGTCAGGAAAATGATGAGATCGTAGAGCGGCTCGATCGGCTCACCCCATTTCAGCGCCGAACCGGAAAGAACCCAGCCCTGTCTTGCCGGCGCCCGCGACCGGAAAAGCGCCAGCCGCTCCTGCACTGCCCGAGGCGTCGTATAGGGCGGGTCGGTGGGCATCCAGTAGAGATCATCGGTATCGAGGTGATGGAGGCCGAGCCTTCTGGCCAGCGCCACACCAAGCGTCGTCGTTCCGGCGCTGATGCGCCCATGACATGAATCCGTGCCACCGCCGTCTCCATCTCTTAACATTCAAGAGAAGATTCCTGCACGGCCTCAGAGTCAATGAAAGAATGCGTTAATCATTCAACCGGAATTCCAGCATGATGCTGCGCTGGAAGAAATTGCCATTGTCGTCGGAGACGAGAATGAGATGCGGTTTGCCATCACTGCCGGCAATCACATCGACGCCTTCCATATTGTCGATCTCGTCGCCCATATCGGCCTCGATCAGCATGTCGCCATCGACAACCGCGCCGGGCCTGATCGCATCGGCCTTGATCCGCCGCATCCGCATGCCGACGCCGCCGAGCAGGCTGTAGCGCCGCTCGAGCAGGATCAGGTCGCCATTGGCCAGAAATGCGCCGTCCGTCGCGTCGAACGGATCATGCCGCACGACGGTGAACTGCCCCTTGAGCGGCCCGTCTATGACGGCTGCCAGAAGGTTTCCCTTGTCATCCATGCTGCGCTCGCCGACGACGACAATGCCGCCCTTGAGCGGGCTTGACGGCGGCGAGGCGACCACCGTCTCCATGCCGGCATTGCGCCGGAGTTCATTGCGCGGAATGAGAAAGTCGAGCGACTTGATGGGCCGCGACGTTTGGAAACCCGGATCGGGATAGACGTCGACGCGATGCTGCTGCTCGAAGCTGACGATCGCCTGGCCGCCGCGGATGGTAAAACCTTCCGCATCGCTTTCGGTCTTCGAACCGGGCCGTCCGTTTCGAAGCAGGATGGAATTGACCGAAACATCGGAAAGGCCGGAAAGGCGGCCGGCCGCATCGCGCTCGATCGCGCCCGTCAGCCACTCACCCGTATCGAGCACCGAGACGAAATGCCGGCCATCCGGCCTGAAGCGAATGCTGGAGAGCGACTGGACGCGGCTGTCCGGCGAGGTGAACTCGATGCCACCGATGAATTCAAGCGGCCCGAAACGCGTCTCGTCCGAGCCCTTCTTGAAGCGCTGGATCTGCTTGGCAGTCACGGCGCTGGTTTCCGGTGCCGATTGCACCGGAAACACGAGAGCCGCCATCAGCGTTGCAGCAAGGGCAAGCCTAAGCCGCTTCAAAGGCTGACCATAGACCATCAGGCATCGTCAGGCGCGACGACGACGCCGGGCAGGCATCGACGTTTCGTCGGCAAACAGCTGCGCGAGCTGATCGGTCATCGCACCGGCAAGCTCATCCGCGTCAACGATCGTCACCGCCTTGCGATAATAGCGGGTCACGTCATGGCCGATACCGATCGCAAGCAGCTCCACCGGCGAACGCGTCTCGATCTGCTCGATCACGGCGCGCAGGTGCCGTTCCAGATAATTGCCCGGATTGACCGACAGGGTGGAATCGTCCACCGGCGCGCCATCCGAGATCATCATCAGGATCTTGCGCTGTTCCGGCCGGTTGATCAGCCGCTGGTGTGCCCACATCAGCGCTTCGCCGTCGATATTTTCCTTGAGCAGACCTTCACGCATCATCAGGCCGAGATTGCGCCGGGCGCGACGCCACGGTGCATCCGCCGCCTTGTAGACGATATGGCGCAGGTCGTTCAGACGGCCCGGCGTCGGCGGCTTGCCGCTGGCAAGCCATGCCTCGCGCGACTGCCGCCCTTCCAGGCCTTGGTCGTAAAGCCGAGGATCTCGACCTTGACGCCCGAACGCTCCAGCGTACGCGCCAGAATATCGGCGCAGGAGGCGGCAACCGTGATCGGCCGGCCGCGCATCGAACCGGAATTGTCGATGACGAGCGATACGACCGTATCGCGGAACTTCGTGTCCCGCTCCCGCTTGAAGGAGAGCGGCTGCATCGGATCGATGATGAGCCGCACCAGACGGGCCGGATCGAGATAGCCCTCTTCGAGGTCGAAATCCCACGAGCGGTTCTGCTGCGCCATCAGCATGCGCTGCAGGCGGTTTGCAAGCCGCCCGACGCGCTCTGCAGATGCGCCAGCTGCTTGTCGAGGAAAGCACGAAGACGGTCGAGTTCCGCCTCGTCGCAAAGCTCTTCGGCAGTGATCTCTTCATCGAACTGCTCGGTGAAGATGTGATAATCGACCTTGTCGTTGAAATCGTCGAACGGGCTGTTCGGCCGGCGGGTCTCGCCGGGCGTCTCGGAATGGTCGTCGCTTTCTTCCGACATGTCCTCGTCGGACATTTCGGCGCCGTCCATCTCCCCCTCGTCCATCTCCTCGTCGACAGACTCACTCTGTTCGGCAGGAGCAGCGTCAGAGCCGGCCTCTTCCTCGACTTCCTCGTTCTCGGTCTCGCCGGATTGCGGCTGGTCCTCGTCGCTCGGGTTCTCGATCTCTTCCGGCTCGGTCTCCTCGCTGGCGAAATCCTCCGCCATCTGCATCGAGGAAAGCATATGCCGCACAAGCTTGGCGAAGGCCTGCTGGTCTTCGATCACGCTGCGCAGGTTATCGAGATCGCCGGTCGTCTTGTCCTCGAGGAAGGGACGCCAGAGATCGAGCACCTTGCCGGCACTCGCAGGCGGCTTCTGCCCGGTCAGCTTTTCGCGCACCAGCATGGCAAGCGCCTCGCCGATCGGCGCATCTTCCTGCCTCTCGATGCCGGAGAAATTCGCCTTGGAATATTTCTCTTCCTGCATCGAGCCGAGGTTGGCGGCAACGCCGGCCATTCTCAGAGCCCCGATCGATTCCACGCGCGCCTGCTCGACCGCATCGAACACGCTGCGCGCATCCGAACCCTGCGGCGCCATGGAAGCGTGCAGGTTGGTGTCATGGCAGGCAAGCCTCAGCGCCATCGAATCGCCGAGCCCGCGCGTGACGGCAAGCTCGTGCGCAGTCGGGCGCTTGGAAAGCTCCGGCAACCGGATATGGTCGCCGGCAAGCCCCGGACGCTCGTTGGCGAAGGAAACTTCCACCTCGCCCTTGGCTGCGATCGAACGCACGCAGCCGGTGATCGCCCGGCGCATCGGTTCGGTATCCACCGCACCGCCGGGCTTCGCCTTCGAATTGTCTCCGCGACCTGCCATTACTCTCGTCCCTTCCGGCGTGTTTCGATTACGCTCCGAGAACGATGTTGGCAGCGCTTTCCTTCAGTTCGACACCGAAGGCGCGCTGGTACTGTTCGGCCACCAGCGTGCGCTCAAGCTCGTCGCACTTGTTGAGGAAGGTGATACGGAAGGCAAAGGCGACGTCGCCGAAGATTTCCGCATTTTCCGCCCAGGTGATGACGGTACGCGGGCTCATCACGGTCGACAGGTCGCCATTGATGAAGGCCGAGCGGGTGAGATCTGCAACGCGGACCATCTTGGAAACGGTTTCGCGGCCCTCGGCCGTCTTGCCAAAGGATTTCACCTTGGCGGCAACGATGTTCACTTCCTGCTCATGCGGAAGGTAGTTGAGCGTCGTCACGATCGACCAGCGGTCCATCTGTGCCTGGTTGATCTGCTGCGTGCCGTGGTAGAGGCCGGTCGTATCGCCGAGGCCGACGGTATTGGCCGTCGCGAAAATGCGGAATGCCGGATGAGGGCGGATGACGCGACTCTGGTCGAGCAGCGTCAGGCGGCCAGCCGATTCCAGCACGCGCTGGATGACGAACATCACGTCCGGGCGGCCGGCATCATATTCGTCGAGAACCAGCGCGACATTGTGCTGGTAGGCCCAGGGCAGGATGCCGTCCTTGAATTCCGTGACCTGCTTGCCGTCTTTGAGGACGATCGCGTCCTTGCCGACGAGATCGATACGGCTGACATGGCTGTCGAGGTTGACGCGCACGCAAGGCCAGTTCAGCCGGGCCGCAACCTGTTCGATATGGGTGGACTTGCCGGTGCCGTGGAAGCCGGACACCATGACGCGTCGGTTATGAGCAAAGCCGGCGAGGATCGCGAGCGTCGTGTCGCGGTCGAAGAGATAGTCCGGATCGAGATCCGGCACATAAGGGTCGCCGTTCTTGTAGGCCGGAACCATCAGGTCGGTGTCGATGCCGAAAACTTCCCGTACCGAAACGGTGGTGTCGGGGAGATTGGAAATGTCTAAATCGATCTTGCTCATCATGTCTCCAGGGCAGAACCGCCGTCCCGCCATCGTCCTCACTGCAATGCTGGTAACGGCTTAGCAGAAACCCGCCTGCTTCAACAACTGATATGCTTGCACCACGTCGCGAAAACGTTCTTCCGAGCCCCGGTCGCCGCCATTGGCATCCGGTGGTGCTTCTTCACGAGTTCCTTGTAGCGCGTTTTGATATCGTTCGAAGAGGCATTCGCCCCGAGCCCCATCGTGTCGAAAGCCTTGGCCTCCAGCGTCTTCAGCTTGCGCCCCTGCGTCTCGAAACGCCCGGCACCACCGGCCCGCGCCTGCGATACGAAGCCGAACGGGTCCTTGAAACGCTGCTGATGGCCCGGCGCGCCCGAACGTGACGTCGAATGCAGCGGCGCATCCTTGGCCGACTTATTGACGCCGACCGTCCATGTCGGGCGATGACCGGTGATCGCTTCCTTCTGGTAGCGGGCGATCTCATTGTCCGACAGGCCGGAGAAATAATTGTAGCCCTTGTTATACTCTTTGACGTGCTCGAAGCAGAACATGAAGAACTGGCCTTCCGCATTGCGGCCCACGGGGGCGCGATGGGCGCCGGGCCTGTCGCACCCGTCCCACTGGCAAGTCGGCGCCGGCGGCACCGCTTCCTGCTCTCTCTTCCGGCGCGTCCGGATACGGTCGAAATATTTGGAGTCGAGTTTCATAGGGCGCTCATTATGGGGTGCCCGCCAGAGACGGACAAGAATTGACAAAGCGGTTTGTTCTTGGTTTCTGGGTACCCCTTTTTGCCACCCGCCCGACCGTTGAACCGGGCCGCACGACCGATGGATGAAACCATGCAAACCGCCACCACCGTGAAGAGCCGCATCGAGGCGACGTTGCGCGAAAATCTCCTGCCCGAGCGCCTCGACGTCATCGACGAAAGCCATCATCACGCCGGCCATCAGCCGGACATCACCGGCACGGGCGAAACCCATATGCGGGTGCGGATCGTCTCGCAGAAATTTACCGGAATGAGCCGGCTGGACCGGCATCGGACGGTGAATGCGCTTCTGAAGCCGGAACTGGATGCCGGCCTGCATGCGCTGGCGGTGGAAGCTTCGGCACCGGGCGAACCGACACGCTGGTGACTGACCCTAGATAGGCACGACAGGCCGCCGATCCAAGACCTTGGGCGATACCGGAAGCGGCATCACTCGGCCGGCAGCACGCCTTCGTCGGCGGCCTGATTCGCAGCCGCGTGATGCGGTTCTTCTCGCGGCGCATCACGATGAAGCGTTTTCCGTAAAATGTGAACGCCTGCCGCTCCTCGGGAATGAGCTTCGATTCGTGAATGACGAGACCGGCAATCGTCTCGCCTCGCCATCCGGCAGGCTCCAGTCGAGCGCCCGGTTGAGGTCGCGGATCGGCACCGAGCCATCGACGACGATCGAACCGTCAGCTTCCTGCCGCACGCCCTTCATCTCGATATCGTGCTCGTCGGCAATGTCGCCCACGATCTCTTCGAGAATATCCTCGAGCGTGACGATCCCCTGCACCTCGCCATATTCATCGACGACGACGGCAAAATGCACCCGCCGTTTCAGGAAGGCGGAAAGCTGGTTCTTCAGGCTCGTCGTATCCGGCACGAACCACGGCTTCTGGGCGATCTTGACGATATCGATGCCCTGTTCCTGGATGCCCGGCTCGGCCAGCGCCCTCAGGAGATCCTTGGCATGCACGATGCCGATGATGTTTTCGGTCGATCCGCGCCAGACGGGCATGCGCGTATAGGGGCTTTCGAGCACGGCCCTCACCGTGACCTCGGGCGGATCGTCGGCATTGATCGCCCGCATCACCATGCGGTGCTTCATCACGTCGGAGACTTCGAGCTCTTCCAGCTCGACAAGACCGCTCAGGCGGTCACGCTGCGGCCCGTCCGCCTGGCTTTCCTTGTGGAGCGCCGAAAGGGCCGCCTGCAGCTCTTCCTGCCCGGCCTCGACCAGCACATCCCTCGACAGCGTGACACCCGTCGCGTGCAGCGTGCCGCGGACAAGACCGTTGACGATGCGCGAGACGAGACGCTGAAGAAGTGTCATGCCGACCGTTTTTCCTCAAGAAAGCTCATGACTTCGGAAGACGGCACATCGTCGGCGACAAAGGCCTCGCCGATACCGCGGGTGAGGATGAAGGTGAGCTTGCCGCTCTTGACCTTTTTGTCCTGCGCGATCGCATCGAGAAGCTGCGCCGTCGGCGGCAATTCACCCGGTATATCGGAGATCTTCGTCGGCAGGCCGACGGATTTCAGATGCGCCTCGACGCGCTTTGCATCATCGGGGCTTGCAAGGTTCATCCGGGCGGAAAACTGATAGGCCAGCACCATGCCGATCGAGACACCTTCGCCATGTACGAGGCGGCGGCTGTCATACTGGGTGGCGGCCTCAAGCGAATGGCCGAACGTGTGGCCAAGATTGAGCAGCGCCCGGCGGCCGGTCTCGCGCTCGTCCTCGACGACGACATCCGATTTCGCCTGACAGCTGACGGCAATCGCCTCGATGCGCTCCGCCCCGCCCCGGAATACCTCGCCCCAGTTCTTTCGAGCCACGAGAAGAAGTCCGGCTTGTCGATCAAGCCGTATTTGGCAACTTCCGCATAGCCGGCGCGGAATTCGCGCTCCGACAGCGTGTCGAGGGCCGCCGTATCGGCCAGAACGAGATCCGGCTGGTGGAAGACGCCGAGCAGGTTCTTGCCATGGCGGGTATTGATGCCGGTCTTGCCACCGACGGAGGAATCCACCTGCGCCAGAAGCGAGGTCGGGATCTGCACGAAGCGCACGCCGCGCCGCACGATGCCGGCCGCAAAGCCTGCGAGATCGCCGATCACGCCGCCGCCAAGCGCGATCACCGCGTCATTGCGCTCGATACGGGCCGAAAGCACCATGTCGCAGACGGTCGAGAGATGATCGAGGCTCTTGGTCTTCTCGCCGGCCGCAGCGTCAGCGATACCGCTTCGATGCCATCGGTCTGCAGGCTGTCCATCAAGGCTTCGAGATAGAGCGGCGCGACATTCTCGTCGGTGACGATCGCCGCACGCCGGCCCTTCAGCCGCGAAGTGATCTCGCCGCCGGCACGGCCGATCATGCCCGGCCCGATCAGAATGTCATAGGCGCGCTCGCCGAGCGGCACATGCACCAGACGTTCATCGGATCGGGAAGCGATATTCATGACTGCACACCTTCGCCGGGCGCAGAGGCGCCGGCCTGCTGGACCACGGCTTTCAGCACTTCGCTCGCCATGGCCTCCTTGCGGATATTGATCGAGTGAACCGTCATATCCGCTTCCGCATAGATCGGATAACGCTGGTTCATCAAATTTTCGAGCGTCTGCTTGGGATTTTCGGTCTTCAGCAACGGGCGATGATCACGCCGGCTCACCCGATCCCAGAGGACGTCAAGATCCGCCTTCAGCCAGATCGACAGACCACCCTCCTTGATCTGGTGACGGGTATTCTCGTTGATGAAGGCGCCACCGCCGGTGGAAACCACCTGCGGCCCGCGCTTTAAGAGACGTTCGATCACGCGCGTCTCAAGCGCCCGGAACTCGGCCTCGCCATAGGAGGCGAAAGTTCCGAGATCGTCATGCGCGAGACTTTCTCGATCTCGGCATCCGTATCGATGAACGGCACGGACAGAGACTGCGCCACCAGCTTGCCGATCGCCGATTTGCCGGCCCCCATCAGCCCGACAAAATCAGGTTGCGCTGGCCAAGGGCTGCGCGCGCTTCTTCTGCCAGAGATTGTTCTTTGATGATTGCCACTTCGCTCATGGTGCCGTCCGTTCAGTCAAAACGGTATCGACAAATGCTCGCGCAGCGTCAAGTCACGCGCGATGTAAACCAGAGGCAGAATGGCGCCTTATTGTCGTTCTGTGAACCTTTTCGCGTATAGTGGCGCCATGCAGTCGATACCGAAGGCCCCCATATTGAAAGCCAAGTCCTGATGCCGACCCTCTTTCGTTTTCTGGCCATCGTGGCCGTGATCGTCGGCCTCGTCTATGGCGCAATGCTGGCGCTCGCCTATCTTGTCGAACCTAAAGACCGCGACGTCACGGTCCGCATCCCTTCCGAGCGGCTGAACCCGCCCGCTGTCTCGTCCACCGCCACACCGGCGCGGCAACCCTGAGGCGCAAACCGCATGGCTGATTTTTCACGCGCTCACGTAGAGGCGTTCCTCGAAATGATGAGCGCCGAACGCGGCGCCGCCGAAAACACACTCTCTTCCTATGGCCGCGACCTCGAAGACGTGATCGACTTCCTCGGCTCGCGGAAGGCAACGCTTCTGACCGCCGCCACGGCCGACCTGTCCGCCTATCTCGCCCATCTCGGCCGACAGGGCTTTGCCACGACCTCGCAGGCCCGCCGCCTTTCCTCCATGCGGCAGTTCTACAAGTTTCTCTATGCCGAGGGCCTGCGCACCGACGACCCGACCACGATCATCGACGCGCCGAAGAAGGGCCGCTCGCTGCCGAAGATCATGAGCGAGGCGGATGTCAGCCGGCTACTGGCGCTCGCAGCAGAAGAGGCGAATGCCGCAGGCGACAACAAGCTTGGCCGGCTCGACCGCCTGCGCATGCTCGCACTTCTGGAACTTCTCTACGCGACCGGCATGCGCGTGAGCGAACTCGTCTCGCTCCCGGCAAAGGTGCTCGATCAGGAAGGCCGTTTTCTCATCATCCGCGGCAAGGGCAACAAGGAAAGGCTCGTGCCGCTCTCCCGTTCGGCCATTGCCGCGATGAAAGCCTATGGCCAGGAACTGGCGGAAACCTTTCCCGATACCGAACAGGATTGGCTCTTCCCCTCGGCCGGTCAACAGGGCTTTCTCGCCCGTCAGGTCTTTGCCCGCGACCTGAAGGGGCTTGCCGCGCGCGCTGGCTTAAAGAGCGCCTCGATCTCTCCGCATGTGCTGCGCCACGCCTTTGCAAGCCACCTTCTTGCCAATGGCGCAGACCTGCGCGTGGTGCAGGAACTGCTTGGACATTCAGACATTTCCACCACGCAGATTTACACACATGTGTTGGAAGAACGGCTCCGACAGACGGTGGAAACGCATCACCCTCTTGCAAAACAGGCTAAAAACCGGGATTAGAGGCCCCCATGTAGAAACGGGAACCCCGCGTTCCCCTTAAAAAGAACAACCGGAAGCCGGATCTCATGCAAACTTATCTCGATTTCGAAAAGCCAATCTCGGACCTCGAGGCCAAGATCCACGAGCTGAAGAAGCTCGCGACCGAAAACGAGAGCATCGACACCTCCGACGAGATCACCCGTCTCGAAGGACGCGTGAAGGATGCCACCAAGGAAATCTATTCCAAGCTTGGCGCCTGGGAAAAGACGCAGGTTGCCCGCCACCCGCAGCGCCCGCATTTCGTCGATTATGCGGCAGGCCTCTTCACCGATTTCACGCCGCTGGCCGGCGACCGCAATTTCGGCGAGGATGCCGCCATCCAGGCCGGCCTTGCCCGCTTCAACGGCATGCCTGTGGCCGTCATCGGCCAGGAAAAGGGCCACGACACCAAGAGCCGCATCAAGCACAATTTCGGCAGCCCGCGTCCGGAAGGCTATCGCAAGGCGATCCGCGTTCTGGAAATGGCTGACCGTTTCGGCCTGCCGGTCATCACCCTGATCGACACCGCAGGCGCCTATCCGGGCGTTGGCGCCGAAGAGCGCGGCCAGGCGGAAGCGATTGCCCGCTCCACCGAAATGTGCCTCGGCATCAAGGTTCCGCTCGTCTCGATCGTCATCGGCGAAGGCGGCTCGGGCGGCGCGATCGCGATTGCCACCGGCAACCGCGTCTACATGCTCGAACACGCGATCTATTCGGTCATCTCGCCGGAAGGTGCAGCCTCGATCCTCTGGCGCGACAGCACCCGCGCCCGCGAAGCCGCCACCAACATGAAGATCACCGCGGACGACCTGAAGTCGCTCGGCATCATCGACGACATCATTCCGGAGCCGATCGGTGGCGCCCACCGCGATCCGGCCAAGGTCATCGCTTCGGCCGGCAAGATCATCGCCTCGTCGCTTGCCGATCTCGGCAAGATGTCGGGCGAAGAAGTGCGCACGCCCGCCGCCAGAAATTCCTGGCAATCGGCCGCAACCTCTAGGCCGCATCCCGAACGCGGCGCCACAAGCTCTGATTTTGCGGGGACCACCCGCAAAATCGCCAAAAACGCGCTCTATCGGCAAAAATCGAAAAACTCGGGGCGGTTGCACTAGACAGACGAAAACAAGCGGTTAAGAAAATGTAAAGCTTACCGCTTTATGGATTATTGCCGGCTCCGTTCGTCAATTGATTATGTGGTCCGTCTCGATGCGCCTGAAACACATTGCTTTCGCCCTTCTGGTTGCGACCGCTCTGACCGGCTGTAACGACACGCTGGACACGGCGAAGATCGACCTGTCGACGGTCAAGAACAAGGTTCAGCAGCCCCTTCCCGATGCAGTCCTCGCCGACATGCAGAAGAAGGACATGCCGCGCAATTCGCCGATCATGATCCGCATCCTCAAGGAAGAGGGCAAGCTGGAGATCTGGAAGGCGAAGTCCGACAACCGCTACGACATCATCAAGAGCTACGATATCTGCGCCTGGTCCGGCAAGCTCGGCCCCAAGGTGAAGGAAGGCGACCGCCAGGCCCCGGAAGGCTTCTACAGCCTGACGCCGGCCAACCTCAATCCGAACTCGAAATACTATCTCGCCATCAATACCGGCTTCCCGAACCGGTATGACGCGGTGAACGGCCGCACCGGCACCAATCTGATGATCCATGGCGCCTGCTCCTCGTCGGGCTGCTATTCGATGACGGACGAGCAGGTTCTGGAAATCTACGCCTTCGCGCGCGACGCCTTCAAGGGCGGCCAGACGGCGATCCAGCTGCAGGCGCTTCCCTTCCGTATGACGGCCGACAACATGGCGCGCCATCACGGCAGCGAGAACGACAGTTTCTGGAAGATGATCAAGGTCGGCTACGACAATTTCGAAGTCACCAACGTCCGCCGGTCGTCGATGTCTGCGACAAGAAATATGTCTTCAACCAGGAGACCACCGGCAAGTTCGCAGCCGGCGGCGCCTGCCCGGCCATGTCGACCCCGGCACCGCTGACGGCAGCGCTCACCTCTTACGAAAAGAGCTATGACCTCGCCTATACCAAGGCGCTCGAGAAGATGGACGGCAAGGTCTGGTACGAGCCGAGCGAAGCCGAGCGCAAGGCCGTCGTTGCCGACAAGCGCAAGGGCCGCGATCTCGCCTATGCGCCGACCGGCACGTCGCTGCAGGCCGGCAAGCTGATGAGCGAAGCCGATTTCCAGGCCCTGATGGCCAAGCGCGCCGCGGCGGTGATCCGTCAAAGCCTGCCAACACGGTCATGGTCGCCTCCGCTTCACCGGCAGCCGCTTCATCGCCGATGACCACCGCCTCGACCCCGACGACCACGGGCGCGATCGGCACCGCCGCCAAGCAGGGCCGTGTGCCGACGGCTGGCACCGCAATCGCTTCGGCAACGCCGGCCGCAGCGCCGATGGTGGCAACAGCCGACGGCCGCTCCAGCCCCGTCCCCGTACCGGCGCAGAACCCGCTTGCCTATGCGGAAGCAGCGCCCGCTCCGGCCGTGGACGAGAGCAAGAAGCCGTTCTGGAAATTCTGGTCAAAGGACTGATCGATGCCGGCGGGTTTTTCTGCCGGGATCTATGATCTGCGCGGCCTGAAATGCCCGTTGCCGGCCTTAAAGACGCGCCAGCGGCTCAATCATCTGCAAAGCGGTGACGAACTGACCGTCGAGACGAGCGATCCGCTCGCCGTCATCGATATCCCGCATCTGTGCCGGGAAGACGGCCACACGCTCCTCTCATCCGAAAAGACCGAAGGCGGCCATCGCTTCACCATCCGCAAGGCGTGAGCCCGAAAAGGCTCACATCTTCAGGCCGGGGACGGCCAGCGGATTGTCTTCGAGCGCTGCCCGATCGGGCCGGTCGATCCGCGGCTCGCCGGTAAAGGCGGCAAACAGATCCGTCACGAAGGCCTCCGGCAGATCCTGGGTGATCAGCACCATGCGCGTGCGCCGGTCGACGCCGGTGCCATCGGGCCGGGTGCCGCCATCCGGCCAGCGCGGCAGGCGCTGCGGCGGATGGAAGATCGACTGCACGCCATGCAGCACGACCGGCCGATCCGGATCATCAGACAAGGCGACGATCGCCTTCATCCGCAACAGCTTCTCGCCATGCGCCGACCGCAGGAGATCGACGAACATCGACAGCGCCATCGGATCGATCGGCTTGTCATGGACGATGGAGAAGGAACGGATGCTGTCGCCGTGACGGTTCACATCATGATGGTGATGGCCGAAGGAATGATCAGAGTGATGATCGGAATGGCCGTGCCGGTGCTCATGAGCATGGCCGTGACCGTCGTGGTGCTCATGATCGCCATGCTCATGGTGGTGATGGTGGTGCCCGTGGTCATGGTGATGGTCATGGTCGTGGCCATGATGGTCGTGCCCGTCATCGCTCTCGTCACGCAGCCAGCGTGCCACATCGGCAATCTTCAAGGCCGGATCGTAGAGGCCGTTGACGAGGATCTCGGCCGTGCCGGCAGCATCGCTGTCGCCATCGATCAGCGGCGCGCGCGGATTGAGTTCCCTGAGCCGCGCCTTCAAGGCCACAAGCCCCTCGGCGCTCGCCATCGACTGTTTGGAGATCACCAGCCGGTCGGCCACCGCCACCTGCTTGACCGCTTCGACATGACGATCGAGCGTCGAGACACCATTCACCGCATCGACGACGGTAATCACGCCATCAAGCTCAAAATTCTGCGCGATGACCGGATTGCCCATCACCGACTGCATGACCGGCGCCGGATCGGCAAGCCCGGTCGTCTCGATCACCACGCGCCGGATCGGCTTCGTCCGTCCGGTCTGGATCCCGTCCATCATCGTTGCCAGCGTATCGATGAGTTCGCCACGCACGGTGCAGCAGAGGCAGCCGTTCGACAGTTCCATCAGCGTATCGCCGGAGGTCTCGACGAGGAAATTGTCGATCCCCACCTCGCCGAACTCGTTGATGATGACGGCCGTATCGCTCGTGCCCGGATCCTTGAGGATCCGGTTCAACAGGCTCGATTTACCCGCACCGAGAAAGCCGGTGAGGATGGAGACCGGAATGCGGCTCTGGGACATGGGTCAAACCCCGCTTTATGATGTGGACCGCAAGCGGTCGTCAGAGGCCGGGGCGCGGATGCGGCACCGGCACGTTCTTCTTTGACGTCTTGCTGCCCTTCGGCGGCGGAGGCGGTGCCTCGCCACCCGAAAGCAGCGTCAGCCGCACATATTCCGGCGGATGATCCATTTCGTGAATATAGGGCGAATGCTGGATCGTGCGACCGGCATCGTCGCGCGTTTCGCTGCGAACTTTGGCGGCCTTGGGATTGCAGATCTCGGCACTGACATCGTTGACGGTCGTCGTGTCGCCATAGGGCGCCAGCGCCGTCAAAGCCACACCTTCGCTGGTCGCCGTCAGGCCCTGCTGCAGAAGGTTTGCCGTATCATCGGCGCGCCCTGCAAGGCTGTCGGAGCCGAGCACGACCGAGATCACCGAACGGCCGTCACGCGTCGCAGAACCGATCTGGTTAAAGCCCGAGGCGCAGATGAAGCCGGTCTTCATCCCGTCAGCACCATCGAACCGACCGATCAGCGTGTTGAAATTCTTGTACTGCTTCTGCCCGGTATCGATGCCTTCGATGGTGAAATAGCCGGCATATTGCGGGAAATCCTGCTTCAGCCGGAGCGTCAGCAGCGCCAGATCGCGCGCCGTCGTATACTGGCCGGGGCCGGGCATGCCATTCGGGTTGATGTAATGTGTCGAGGTCATGCCGAGCTTCAGCGCTTCCGCATTCATCATCGCGACGAAATTCTCGACCGAACCGCCGACCGTCTCGCCCACCGCGACCGCCATGTCATTGGCGGATTTGACCAGCATCATCTTCAGCGCCGTCTCGAGCGACATGCTGGTGCCCGGCGTGAAGAACATCTTGCTGGGCAGCTGATCCGTCGCCCGCTTGCTCATCACCACCGTGCTGTTGAGCGAAAGCCGGCCGCTGCGGATGGCATCGAAGGTCACATAGCTGTCATCAGCTTGGTCAGCGATGCGCCGTACCATTTCAGAAACGCATCCTGATGGGCAATCACGCGGCCTGTCTTGGCATCGATGATGATCTTAGGATTGGCGCTGGCAGCACCTGCAGACAGGACAAGGCTGATGGCGGCGCAGGCGGCGGTCAGCCGGACGGCGAACGCGGATCGAAGGCTCGAAATGGGCAAGGTATCCCTCGGGTTCTCGGTGTCACGAGTGCGGCGCATAATCGGCCGATATGGCCAAGCAATGGCAAAGAAGATTGATTACGTCAATCAGGAGGGGCAGTATCGCCCCGGGTGGAGTGTCATAAGCGCGTGAGCACAATAAGACGGGGAATATTATGCCGATTTTAAACCGGGCCGCCGAACTTCAGGCCGAAGTCAGCGACTGGCGCAGACATATTCATGAAAATCCCGAGATTCTTTATGATGTTGAAGAGACCGCCGCCTTCGTTACGGAAAAACTTCGGGAATTCGGCGCAGACGAGATCGTGACCGGCATAGGCCGCACCGGCGTCGTCGGCATCATCCACGGCAAGGGAGCAGCCGGAGGCGCGGCAGACGGTAGATCATCCCGCACCATCGGCCTGCGCGCCGATATGGATGCCCTGCCGCTGACCGAGATCACCGGAAAGCCCTGGGCCTCCAAGACGCCGGGCAAGATGCATGCCTGCGGTCACGACGGGCACACGTCCATGCTGCTCGGCGCTGCGAAATATCTGGCCGAGACCCGTAATTTCAACGGCACGGTGGCCCTGATCTTCCAGCCGGCCGAAGAAGGTGGCGCCGGCGCGCTCGCCATGATCGATGACGGCATGATGGAGCGCTTCGGCATCGACGAGGTCTATGGCATGCACAATATGCCGGGCATTCCCGTCGGCCAGTTCGCCATCCGCAAGGGCGGCATCATGGCGGCACCGGATCGCTTCACCATCACCATCAAGGGCCGCGGCGGCCATGCGGCCCAGCCGCACAAAACAGTCGATCCGATCTTCATCGCGCGCAGCTCGTCGGCAGCCTGCAGGCGATTGCGGCCGCAATGCCGATCCGGTCCAGTCGGTCGTCGTCTCCGTCACCAGGTTTGATGCCGGCACGACCCACAATATCATCCCGGAAAAGGCGACACTGCTCGGCACGGTCCGCACCTTGAGCGAAGAGACGCGCGATCTTGCCGAAAACCGTATCCGCCAGATCGTCGAGGGACTGGTCGCAGCCCACGGCGCCGAGGCGACGATCGATTACTATCGCCAGTGCCCGGTGACATCCAACCACGACGCCGAGACCGATCACGCGATCAAGGTCGCGACGGATGTCGTCGGCGCATCGGGCGTTGATGCCAATGTCGATCCCAGCATGGCCGGCGAGGATTTCGCCTATATGCTGCAGAGCCGCCCCGGCGCTTTCATCTTCATCGGCAATGGCGCAACGGCCGGGCTGCATAACCCGGCTTACGATTTTGACGACGAGGTGATCCCCTTCGGTATCTCCTACTGGGTAAAACTGGTCGAACAGCGCCTGACGGACTGAAATCGCCATCGTAAACTAGCCGGGAAGCTTTTGCCGAAAGGGCTTGGCTTCCCCGGCGAGCTTTTGTATGGATGCGTTTGCGTGGTCCCATAGCTCAGTAGGATAGAGCGCAGGATTCCTAATCCTGAGGCCGATGGTTCGAATCCATCTGGGATCACCAAAGCACACTCCCCCCTTTTTTTGTCGCACGTCCATTCGTCCCGGGCAGACCTTTGCTTTGGACGAACGCACGCTTAAAGCGACTGGCCCTCGCTGATATCGCCTCGGTCCCGAGCTTGCCGCGCTCTTGCCTTCACATCGCCGCATTGCGTTCAGCCAGTATTAATCTCACCGGGAGCATATTAGCGCCCGATAACGTCGATACCATCACCGGCATTCGACACCACTGGACGAACCGCGATGAAAAAGCTGATTGTATCTCTGGTCGCTGTAGCGACCGTCGCCGGCAGCATGCTTGCAAGCGTGAACACCGCATCGGCACAATGGGGACCTCCCGGCCCACCGCCGCCGCCTTACCGCGAGCATCACCGCCATCATGACAATGGCAACGCCGTCGTCGGCGGCCTTGCAGCCGGCGTGGTCGGCGGCCTGATCGGTGGCGCACTCGCTGGTGGCAGCGGCCCGCGCTACGTCGAGCCGGCTCCGCCGCCACCCCCGCCGCCGCGCTGCTGGTACGAAGATCGCCGCGTCGGCAACGCCTATGACGGCGGCTGGCACATGGAAAGTGTGCGCGTCTGCCGCTGATTGCAGCCAACGCTGTTACTGAAATTCAAGAGAAAAGGCCGGCATCTCGCCGGCCTTTCTGTTTGATCAATCCAGCAATTCACGCAGCCGCACGGCCAGATCCCGCGCCGTATAGGGTTTTTTGAGCCAGCTGCCGGATTGGGCAAGCTCGCGCCCCGCAATCGCCGGCTCCGCATAGCCTGATGTCAGAAGAACCTTGATATCCGGCCGGACCGCCCGCACCCTGGCCGCCAGTTCATCGCCGGTCATCCCGCCGGGCATCACCACATCGGTGAAAAGCAGCGCCACATGCCCGTGATTCGCAAGCTGCACCAGCGCCTCCTCGCCATTGGCGGCCTCCACCACACGGTAGCCGAGATCCTCCAGCCGGGAGACGGCGACACGCCGCACGCGGGCATCGTCTTCGGCAACAAGAATGGTCTCCGATCCGCCCGGCATCGGCAGCCGCGCCCCGGAACGCATCTCTTCGGTCGGCAGGCCCTCCCGTTCTTCCCGGTGAACGGCAGGCAGAAAAATCCGGATGCTCGTGCCCTGCCCCGGCTCGCTATAGATCTGCACATTGCCGCCGGATTGCCGGGCAAAGCCATAGACCATGCTGAGCCCGAGACCGGTTCCGGCCCCTGCCCCCTTGGTGGTGAAGAAGGGCTCGAAGGCCTTCTCCTTCACCTCCGGCGTCATGCCGCCGCCCGTATCGGTAACGGTAATCAGCACGTAATCGCCGGTCCGCATCGTCGTATAGGTCTGCGCATAATCCACATCGAGCACCGCACGGGATATCTCGATCGTCAGCCGGCCGCCGCGCGGCATCGCATCGCGTCCGTTGATGACGAGGTTGAGAAGCGCATTCTGCAATTGTGAAGCGTCCACCAGCGCCTCGTTGGCTGCGCCCGACACGATGGTGCGAAAGGCGATCGCCTCACCCACCGTGCGCCGCAAAAGCTCGGAAAAGCTCGAGACGAGCTGGCCGATATCGACGAGCTTGGCATTGAGCGGCTGGCGGCGACCGAAGGCCAGCAACTGGCCGGTCAGCTTTGCGCCGTCATCCGCCGCCCCTTGTGCCTCTTTGAGAAGCGTCAGCAGCCTGGCATTGTCGAGCCGGTCCTCGATCATTTCCAGATTGCCGCTGATGACGGTCAGCAGATTGTTGAAGTCATGCGCCAGCCCGCCGGTCAGCTGGCCGATCGCTTCCATCTTCTGCGATTGCCGCAGCTCTTCCTCTATTCTCTGGCGGCTGGTGAGATCGCGCAGGAAGCCGGTAAAGATGCGCTTTCCGCCGCTCACTGCCTCGCCGACGGCAAGCTCCATCGGAAAGACGGAGCGATCCTTGCGCTGGCCGCTGACCACGCGCCCATAGCCGATGATCCGTCGCTCGCCCGTGTTCATGTAGCGGGAAAGATAGCCGTCATGCGCCTCATGATCCGGCGACGGCATCAGGATCGAGACATTGCGACCGATCACTTCCTCCGCCGTATAACCGAACAGCCGCTCGGCAGCGGCGCTGAACGAGGCAATCGTGCCGCGATCATCGATGACGACCATGGCCTCGGGCACGGTGTCGAGAATGGAACTGAGATGCGCCTCGCGGGCGGCCAGCGCATCCTGCGCCCGCTTCATCTCGGTCACGTCAATATTGGTCTGGATGATGACGGGCTGTTCCGCCTCATCCGCCTCAGACCCCTCGGCCTCGCCCCTGACGACGACCCAGCGCGTTGCGACAATGATGACGGCGCCATCCTTGCGGCGATGCGAAACCTCGCCTTCCCAGGCGCGATGGGCAAGCACATGCTCGCGGATTGCCGCAAGCGGCTCGGGAAACTGCGTCTTCAAAAGATCGTGGATGACCTGCCCGACAGCCTCGTCACGGCTCCACCCGTAAAGCCGCTCGCAGCCGGAGGTCCAGCGCGTGATCACCCCATCCATGCCATGGACGACAAGAGTGGCATCATCGAGCAGGCGCGTGACGGCGGAGAGTTCGCCCTGCAGACCGTCACTCTGAAGATCGCCACTCTGAGAGTTCCCCCTTTGCGGGTCAGTCGCCGGATCGGAAATTCTGTCCATCTGCATTCCAGTTACCGGCCAGGGCCGACACGTTTCATTGCCACCATCATGGCGGCTTCGTCTTGAAGGCGCCTCATCTCAGTGGCGTCGGCCACCCGCGACAAGCCGGCGCTGATCTTCGCATTCATCGCCGTCTCCGGCCATTTGTGCAAGCAGCGACGGATTGTTGACCCGGATCGCATGCCGCCCGACCGGCGAGATCACCCCGCGGGCAATCAGCTTGCTGATCGTGCGCGACACCGTCTCGATCGTCAGCCCGAGATAATCGCCCATGTCGAGCCGTGTCATCGGAATGTCGAGCACCGGCTGAAGGGCCTGCGTGGCAAGAGTGCGCTTCATATGCTTCAGAAGAAAGGTGCAAAGCCGCTCCTCGGCGGTCTTGGAGGAGAGAAGCACCATCTGGTCCTGCGCCGCCGCCATCTCGTCGCAGAGCCGGGCAAAGACCTGATTGCGCAGCGCCTCGTTTTCCTGCGTAACCGCATCGAAGGAGCGCGCGAAAGCCGCCGCACCCGCGTCTCGCAGATCGCCTCGGCGCTATAGGGATAGCGCTGCGCAGCGATACACCCACCACATCGCCCTGATGGGCAAAACCGGTGATCACCCGCCTGCCATCGGCAATGATGCGGAAAACCCGAAGCGAACCTTCCGTCACCTCGAACACATGCCGCGCCTCGTCCCCCTCGAAGAACAGCGACTGGCCGCCGGCCAGATGTTCGGCAGGCTGGCGCAGAAAACGTCCGACAGCGTTTCCGGCGCATCGAACAGGACGGCGCCGGCAAGATGATGATCGCGGCGATGGCTGGTGAGAAACATGTCCGGGGGTCTCCAATGCTCTGGGGACAATTGACCCGGAACACGTAACGGGCGAATGCTACCAGTGTTAAACACGGTTCGATTTGGTGACAGTTTGTAACAGGCCCCACGCTCGCAAATGACTTTGCCCGAAGACACCCCGCATATCCTCGTCGTCGATGACGATCCCCGTATCCGGCAGATGCTGATGCGCTATTTCGAGGACGAAGGTTACAAAGTGACGGCCGTCGCAGACGGGGCCGGCATGCGCGCCGGGCTGCGGGCAAATTCTGTCGATATCATCCTGCTCGATCTCTCTTTGCCCGGCGGGCAGGATGGTTTCGATCTGGCGCGGGAAGTGCGCGCCACATCCGATATCCCGATCATCATGCTGACCGGCCGCGACGACGTTCTCGACCGTATCATCGGCATCGAACTGGGCGCCGATGATTACATCGCCAAGCCGTTTCACCTGCGTGAGGTTCACGCGCGGCTGAAATCCATCCTGCGCCGCCGCCAGCCGAAGGCGCCGATAACCCCGCCACCGGCCGAGACCGGCAGCGCCACGATCCGCTTCGAAGGCTGGCATCTGGATCGCGCCCGCCGGCAGTTGAAGAACCCCGACGATGTCGAGGTCGAGCTGACCACCGGCGAATTCGAAATGCTCTGCGCCTTCATCGATCATCCGG
Source organism: Shinella sp. UYSO24 (assembly GCA_902167985.1). Taxonomy (GTDB): domain Bacteria; phylum Pseudomonadota; class Alphaproteobacteria; order Rhizobiales; family Rhizobiaceae; genus Neorhizobium. The sequence goes on along the minus strand of CABHNZ010000009.1, from coordinate 223,154 downwards.
GCCGGGTGATGACCCGCGATTTCCTGATGGATGTCACCCGCGGCCGGCATCTGGAGGCCTTCGACCGCACGATCGACGCGCAGATCGTCCGGCTGCGTCGCAAGATCGAGGCGGATGCCAAGCACCCGCAGCTGATCAAGGCCGTTCGCGGCGTCGGTTATGTCTTCACCGGCAAGATCGACGCATAGGCTGGCTATCCGTCAGCGACTACCATCAGCTCTTACGGTCGATCCGCACATGCTCCATGCGAAACCCGAGCCCCATCAGCCGCCCGGCGAGATGCGCAAGAACCGGCCAGCGGGCAATGCCGCGAATGAAGGCCGGCGGCCCTTTGCGCTTGGCCGCATCGGCCTGATCCGTCCTGCGGCTGGAGCGCATCATCAATTGCAGCTTCTGCGTCGCCTTCGTCGGGAAGAGCCGGCGCTTCTCGACGGCGGCAAGATCCTCATCGGAAAGCCTGCCCTCCCGCAGCGGCCGGCCTAGAATATTGGCCGTCGCCACCGCATCCTGAATGGCCAGATTGACGCCGACACCGCCGATCGGCGACATCGCATGCGCCGCATCGCCGATGCAGATCAGCCCCGGCCGCCACCACTTTGCAAGCGGTCGATCCTGACCGTCAAAAGGCTCGTATCGTCGAACGTGACGACTTCCTCCACCCTCGAAGACGGCAGCGGCGAAACATCCGCCACCATCTGCCGGAAGGCTTTAATCCCCTTCGCCTTGATCTCGGCAAACGTCGTGCCGCGCACCACATAGCCGCATTGCCAGTAATCGCCGCGATCGATCAGCACGAAACCCTGCCTCGGGCCGGCATGCCCCATCACCTCGTTCGGATCACCTGCCTGTTTCGAAAGCTTCATCCAGACCACTTCGCTTGGGCTGCCAAAACTTTCGACGCTGAGCCCGGCCTTCTCCCGCACGATGGAATTGCGCCCATCGGCCCCGACGACCAGCCTCGAGCGGATCGCAAGCGGCCCCTCCTGCGTCTCGACAACAAGCCCGCCGAGACCCTGCGGCGCTTCGATCAGGCCTGTCACCTTGGCATTCATGATCAGCCGGAAATGCGGATAGCGCGCCGCCTCCGCCGCCAGAAAATTCAGAAAGTCCCATTGCGGCATGAAGGCGATGAAACGGTGCTTGACCGGCAGGCGGGAAAAATCCGCCATGGTGATCGTCTGGCCGCCCATTTGCGCCGTCAGTTTTGGCGCCCGCGTATGGGGCAGTGCGAGAAACCGGTCGATGAGGCCGAGTTCCTCCATCACCTCCAATGTCGAGGGATGGATCGTATCGCCGCGAAAATCGCGCAGGAAATCGCCGTGCTTTTCGACGACAGTCACCGGCACGCCGGCACGCGCCAGAAGATAGCCGAGCATCAGCCCGGCCGGACCGGCACCTGCGATCACGCATGTCGTCGTCAGTTCGCGCCCGTCACCCATCGCCATCTCCTGCCTGCCGAATATCTTTGCCGCAATCTGGCACATGGCCAAAAGGGCTTGGAATACAACCCCGCTCTTGTGAGCGGTCGCTTTCGCTTGTAGACCACGGGCAGACTTTTGGAATGGAAAATACCATGGCCGATACCGGCAAGCGTACAGTCAGCATCCTGGGTTCCACCGGTTCGATCGGCGTCAACACGGTCGATGTCATCAGACAGCTCGGCGGTCGCGATCGCTTCGACGTGGTGGCCATCACCGGCAACAGCAATATCGCCCTTCTTGCCGAACAGGCGTCGAATGCGGCGCAAGGCTCGCCGTCACCGCGACGAGAACCGTTACAGTGACTTGAAGGACGCGCTTGCCGGCACCGGCATAGAGGTTGCGGCAGGCCGCGCGGCACTCACCGAGGCGGCATCCCGTGAGGCGGGCTGGGTGATGGCGGCGATCGTCGGCACGGCAGGCCTTGCCCCGACGCTTGCCGCTGCAAGCCGCGGCGCCGATATCGCGCTTGCCAACAAGGAATGCCTTGTGTCGGCCGGCGATCTCTTCGTTCAGGCCGTCAAGGACGGCGGCGGTCGGCTGATCCCGGTCGATAGCGAGCATTCCGCAATCTTCCAGTCGCTGGAAGACGACCAGCACCACGCCGTCGAGCGCATCGTGCTGACGGCATCGGGCGGCCCCTTCCGCACCTGGACGCGCGAACAGATGGCAGGTGTGACGGCAGAGATTGCCCGCGCCCATCCCAACTGGTCGATGGGCCTGAAGATCTCGATCGGCAGCGCCTCAATGTTCAACAAGGCGCTCGAAATGATCGAGGCAAAGCACCTGTTCGACGTCGCACCCGAACAGATCGAGGTCATCGTCCATCCGCAATCGGTCATCCATTCGATGGTCGGCTATCAGGATGGCTCGGTTCTGGCCCAGCTCGGCTGCCCGGATATGCGAACCGCGATCGGCTACGCGCTGACCTACCCCGACCGCCCGAAGCTTGCCGTCGAACGGCTGGATTTCGCAAAACTCGCACGGCTCGATTTCGAGGCGCCGGACGAGATCCGCTTCCCGGCCCTGCGGCTGGCGCGCACCGCCATGCAACGCGGCGGCGTGCAGGGCGCGATCATGAATGCGGCAGAAGAAACCGCCTTCCATGCCTTCTGTAACAAGCGCATCGGCTTCCTCGACATGGCCGATATCGTCGAACAGGTGATGGATGATCTGATCGCCATCCCCGCTGCGACCGTGATGGGCGACGTCTTTGCCGCCGACGCCGAAGCCCGCCGGGTTGCCTCCGCCGTCATCGGCAAACGGGAATTGGCGGCCTGAGCTGCTGATGATATCGCAAACAAAAAAATGGCCGCTTTCGCGGCCATTTCTGTATTCAAAGCACTGCAAAAACCGTCAGGCGACGGCGCGGGCGAGCGCGCAACGTGACCACAGCTGATGCAGCGAGCCGACGAGATGGTCGATATCGGCATCCGTATGCAGCGGCGTCGGGGTGATGCGCAGGCGTTCGGTCTTGCGCGGCACGGTCGGGTAGTTGATCGGCTGCACATAGATGTCGTAGCTGTCGAGCAGGAGATCGGAGATCCACTTGCACTTGGCGGCATCGCCAACCATGACCGGCACGATATGGCTCGGGTTCGGCATATGCGGAATGCCCGCCTGATCGAGCGCCGAACGCAGTTTCTTTACCCGGTCCTGATGGCGCACGCGCTCGAACGGGCTTGCCTTCAGGTGCTGGATCGAGGCGATCGCACCGGCAGCCAGCGTCGGCGGCAGCGCGGTGGTGAAGATGAAGCCCGAAGCATAGGAGCGGACGAAATCGCAAAGCGCCGTGGAGGCCGTGATATAGCCGCCCATCACGCCAAAAGCCTTGCCGAGCGTGCCTTCGATGATCGTCACGCGATCCATCAGGCCTTCGCGTTCGGCAATGCCGCCGCCGCGCGGGCCGTACATGCCGACGGCGTGCACTTCATCGAGATAGGTCATAGCGCCGAACTTGTCGGCGAGATCGCAGATCTCCTTGATCGGCGCGATATCGCCATCCATCGAATAGACGCTCTCGAAGGCGATCAGCTTCGGCGCATTCGGATCGGCAGCGGCGAGCTTGGCTTCGAGATCGTTGAGATCGTTATGCTTCCAGATCACCCGCTCGCACTTGCCGTGGCGGATGCCTTCGATCATCGAGGCGTGGTTGAGCGCGTCGGAGAAGATGATCAGGCCGGGGATCTTCTGGCCGAGCGTGCCAAGGGCCGCCCAGTTCGACATATAGCCGGAATTGAAGATCAGGCCGGCTTCCTTGCCATGCAGGTCGGCAAGTTCCTGCTCCAGCAGGACGTGGTAATGGTTGGTACCAGAAATATTCCGGGTGCCTCCCGCACCCGCGCCACAGTGATCGATCGCCTCATGCATGGCGGCAATCACGGCAGGGTGCTGGCCCATGCCCAGATAGTCGTTGGAACACCAGACGGTTACGTCCCGTTTTCCTTCGGCTGTGTGTCGGGTGGCGCGCGGAAACTGACCGCGATGCCGCTCGAGATCGGCGAACACTCGGTAGCGGCCTTCCTGATGAAGACTGTCCAGTTCGCTCTTGAAAAATGCCTCGAAATCCATCTTACACCTCAGAACTTGTCTCGGTAATCTGCCCGGACACGCCCTTCGTCAACTCTTTTCATCAGATTATTGATGCCTGCGGCAATAGGCCCTTTTCTGGAATCATTCCAACTAAAATCGTTAGTCGATCCCGAAGATGTGAAAATTGATCGGGGTCAAATTTTAGACGGTTTTAATCGGTGGTAGTGCGAACTGGCTAAAAAACGGTCGACATCTTGGCGCCATGACGGATGACATGGACCAACGCGAAACAGATACGAGGAACGACATGATGAAGAAGGCCCTGATCCTTATGCTCGCCGGCGCGGCGCTTGCGAGCTGCAGCCCGACGGAACGGGGTGCCGGCATCGGCGCGGCCTCCGGCGCCATCATCGGCGGCGCAGTCACCGGCAATGTCCGTGGCGCAGCAGTCGGTGCCGCTGTCGGCGGCGTCTCGGGCGCCTTGATCGGCTCGGTGCAGGAACAGCCCGGCCAGTGCTATTACCGCGACCATTACGGCCGCCGTTATATCGATGACTGCCCGCGCAGCGGCTACTGATAACCTCTCGGATATCAACGAAATGTGGCTCTGAACCCCTGTTCGGAGCCATTAATTCCACCCCGCGCCGATGAATTGCGCAAAAGGGGTACCCCCATCCGGCTTTTGCAGGTACAGAGATACGCAAGGGCCAGGGCAGGGCAACACGGACGGTCGGCTGTAAAGTTTGCGTATGCGGCGAGAAGACATGAGGCGGGACAGGAAGACTGGCCGTCGGCGGAGAGGCTCCGTCGCTGTGATGGCAGCCGCCTTGCTGCTTTCGCCGGTGCTTGCCGAACGCGCGGAAGCGTTCAGTCTTTTCGGCATCAAGCTCTGGGGCAGCGACGATGACACCGCCGAGGTCATCAACCCCGTCAATTACAAGCCGACGATCGAGACCGGCAATGCCGACAAGGATCTGAAGAGCCGGCTTTCCGATGCCTCCGCATTGATGTCCGACGCCAAACAACCCGTCTCCGGTGATCTCGGCGTTGTCATCAAGGCGCGCGAAGACCGCGAGCGGCTGGTCGCCATCCTCTATGAGGAGGCCCGTTACGGCGGCGTCGTGCATATCTCGATTGCCGGCACGGATATCGACAGCCTGCCGCCGACACCGACCTTTAGCCACAACACCCCCGTGCCGGTTGATATCCGCATCGATCCCGGCCCGAAATTCACCGTCGGCAAGGTCCGCCTCGAAGGTGATCTCGCCCGTTTCGATGCCGGCAAATACGATCTGGTGCCCGGCGGAGATGCCGGCTCGCGCGTCATCCTCAAGGCGAGCGAAACCATGGTCAACGACCTGAAGAAGGAAGGCCGGCCGCTTGCCAAGCTCGGCCAGCGCCAGGTCGTCGCCGATCATCGCACAGACACGGTCGATATCACCATCTCGGCAACCGGCGGCCTGTGGCGCCCTTTGGCGAGGTGACGGTCAAGGGCGCGCGCGCCGTCGATCCGGCCTTCATCAAGCGCTATTCCCGCCTCGACCAGCATCAGCAATATTCGCCCGAGCAGCTGAAAAAGGCCGCCGACCGGATGCGCCAGCTCGGCGTCTTCTCCTCGATCAATATCAAGGAGTCCGATGCGCTGGCGCCGGATGGCTCGCTGCCGCTGGCAATCGAGGTCTCCGAAGGAAAATTCCGCTATTTCGGCATCGGCGCCGATTATTCCTCGCTCGATGGCGCGGGCCTCAAGGGCTATTGGGGCCACCGCAATCTTTTCGGCCAGGCCGAATCGCTGCGCATCGAAGGCTCCGTATCCGGCGTCGATTCCGTTGATCCGACGGATTTCGACTATTCGGCGGGCATCACCTTCACCAAGCCCGGCATCTACGTGCCGCAGGCGACATTCGAGACCAGCCTGATTGCCAAGAGCGAATCGCCCGATACCTATCAGGCGCAGTCGATCACCTATTCGGCTGGCATCGCCTACGAACTGAACGAGACCGACAAGCTGAAGGCAGGCGGCGAGATCGCCTATATCCGCGCCGACGACGCTTTCGGCACCAATGACTACCTGACATTCAGCCTGCCGGTGAGCTTTGATCGCGACACGCGCGACAACAAGCTGGACCCGACCAAGGGCTACCACGCGACCTTCTCCGTGAAGCCCAGCTACGAGGCCATGCGCGGCACGATTTTCTCGTCTTTCGAGGGCTCTCTCTCCGGCTACAAGGCGCTCGGCGCGGAAGATAACGTCGTGCTTGCGGCGCAGATTGCGGCCGGCAGCGTGATCGGCGGAAGCGAGCTTTCCGACATTCCCGTCACCCGCCGTTTCTTTGCCGGCGGCGGCGGCTCGGTGCGCGGTTATTCCTATCGCGAAATTTCGCCATACAATGATGAAAATGAAGCGCTTGGCGGCCGCTCCTATGCGCTGGCCTCTTTCGAAGTCCGCGTAAAAATGTCAGAGAATTTCGGTATCGTGCCTTTTCTTGACGTCGGGTCGGTTTCGACCGAAATCACGCCTGATTTCTCTGATATACGCGCCGGCGCGGGCATAGGGATCAGGTATGCAACGCCATTCGGACCGCTCAGACTGGATGTTGCCGTTCCGCTGCAAAAGTATGACGGCGGCACGAGCTTTGGGATCTACGCTGGCATCGGCCAGGCATTTTGAAGGATTGATGGTCTAGCATGACGTTTATGATTGGCCTGCTGCGATGGATCTTGAAGGCCGCGATTGCCGCGGTCGGGATCCTGTTCGTCATGGCCATCGGCGTCATCCTGTTCGTCGCCTTCACGCCGGTCGGCGGCAATGTCGCCGCAAGCCGCATCTCCGCCCTCATCTCGACGCCCGATCGACGGGTGACGTTTTCCCGGCCCGAAGGCCTGCTGAGCGGCGATCTCCGCGTCGCCTCGCTGACCCTTTCCGATGCGCGCGGCGCCTATGCCCAGATCGACGGCATCAAGGTGGATTGGTCGCCGACCGCGCTGGTCCAGGGCATTTTCCAGGCTGACCGTATTTCAGCCGACAGCGTCAATTTCATCCGCCCGCCGATCCGGCAACCGCGGTGAAGACGCAGACGACCACCAGCAGCGGCAGCAGCACGCAATTGCCGGTCGGCATCAAGGTCGCGCAGATCGACCTGCCCGACATCAATCTGGCCCAGGCGCTTTCCGGCCGCGATTTCGCCCTGTCCCTGAAGGGCTCGATCGACGCCACCGGCCCGAATATCGCACTGAACCTGACGGCAACCCGCAAGGACGAGGCCGACGCCAAGGCGCTGGCCGATGTCGTCTACGCTCCGTCCGAAAACCGCCTCACCCTCAAGGCCTCGGTCTCCGAGCCGCAGGGCGGCCTTCTGGCACGCCTGCTTCGCCTTCCCGGCGCTCCATCGGTCAAGCTCGATCTCGATGGCGAAGGTCCGCTCTCCAACTGGGCGGGCCAGCTCGAGGGCAGTGTCGATGGCACGCCGGTCATCTCCGTCGGCGGCCGCCACATCCTCGTTGCCAATGGCGGCCATCGTCTGGAAGTCGTCGGTGGCGGCGAACTGGCAACCCTTCTGCCGCCCGCCTTCCGCCCGCTCTTCGACGGCACGACCCATATCAATGTCGCAGCCACCTATGCCGCAAGCGGCCGCATCGATATCGAGCGCGGCGACCTGACCTCGGGCGCGCTCAAGGTGAACGCCAAGGGCGCCTGGGATCCGAATGGCGACAACAGCCTGACGGCCGGTCTTGTCGGCACCAACGGCCCCGTCTCGATCACCTGGCCGATCAACGGCAAGGACAGCCGCTTTTCGCTGGACAGCCTGAACTTCACCCTGACCGGTGCGGCAACCGATGCCCGCTTCAACGCGACGGCTGCGCTCAACACCGCCGAACTGCCGCAGGGCCGTTTCGGCCAGATCCGCCTTCAGGCCGAAAGCGAGGATCTGAACCTCGTGCAGCAGGCCGGATCGATCAAGAGCCGCCTCACCGTCGGCCAGATCGCGCTCACCAACCCGGATCTCGCCCGCGTCATCCGCGGTCCCCTGACGCTTGACGCCCCGCTTCGGCTTGCCCCGCCTGCCTTTGGCCTTGATGCGGCGACGCTCGAAAGCCCCGGCGTCAGCGGCACGATCAGCGGCGCCTATGACACGTCGAAACAGTCCGTCACCGGCAATTTCCGCCTCTTCGCCAATCCCGGCGTGCTGCCGCCATCGCTTGCCGGCAAATTCGACGGCACGATCGCCGCCGAAGGCTATGTCGAGAATGTCAGCAGCGATCGCATCAGCCTCGAAAACCTCGTGGTCAAGTCGAACGCGCTCGAAGCGCGCGGCAATGTTCTCTTCGAAAAGGGCAAGCTGACCACCCATCTCGCCGGCCGCCTGCCAGATATCAAGCGCTGGCTGGCCGATGCCGAAGGCGCTGCCGGCTTCGATGTGTCGGCCGATGGCCCGATCGACGCCCTGAATGTCAAGGCGGTCGTCAATTCGGCCGAGGCCCGTCTCGTCGGCCGCAAGCTCGAAGCCCTGAACTTTACCCTGACCGGCATCGCCAATCCCAAGGCACCGCAAGGGCATCTGACGGCGACCGGCTCGCTCGACAGCCAGCCGATCCGCATCAATGCCGATGTCGCCTCCGCCAATGGCGAGACGAAGGCGCCGCAGATCACCGCCGAGATCGGCCCCAACAAGCTGAACGGTGCGCTGACCTTCTCCAAGACCTTCGCGCCTTCCGGCACGCTGCAATTCGATTTCCCCGATGTCGCACTTCTGGCCGCACTCGCAGCCCAGCAGGCCCAGGGTGACATCAAGGGTACTGCCACCTTCACCAATACCGATGGCAAGGCTGGCGCCATTATCAAGGCGACGGGCTCCGTGCTGAAGCGCGGCGGCATCGAGATTGCCAATCCGGCCGTCGATCTGACCATCCCCGACTTCTCGACCATTGCTGCAGAAGGCACGGTGCGCGCATCGAAGATCGGCAGCGGTTCGGTTGCGGCCGAAGGCATCAATCTCGACGTCAAGCACAGCGGCACGACGACGAATTTCAACCTTGCCGCCACCTATGACAACGCGCCGCTCACCACGACCGGATCGGTCAATACCGCAGGCGGCATCACGGTTGGCATCGATACGCTGACCGCGGCCCCCCGCGGCATTCCGGTCACGCTCGCCAACCCGACGAAGATCGCCATCGCCAATGGCGGCGCCCGCCTCTCCGATCTGACGATCACCACCGGCTCCGGCAGCCTCGCCGTCAGCGGCACGGCGGGCTCGACGCTCGATCTTGCCGCCAACGTCAAGGCGCTGCCGGCAAGCCTGATCAACTCCTTCGTTCCCTCGATCAATGCCGCCGGCAATATCTCGGGCACGATCAATGTCACCGGCACCTCTTCGGCGCCCTCTATCCGCTATGATTTAGAATGGAGTGATGCCCAGCTTCGCCAGACGCGCGACGCCGGCATCGCCCCATTTCAACTTCAAGCTGCCGGCACCTTCGCCAACGGTACAGTCACACTAGACCGCACAAGGCTCACGGGTCAGCAGGGGCTCGATCTCTCGGCGGCGGGCCGCGTCATCCTCAGCCAGAACGCGCCCCGGCGCTTGACATCAACGCCACCGCCAAGTCTATCCCGGCAAGCCTCGCCAACGCCTTCTCGCCCGGTCTCGCGCCTCCGGCACGATCTCCGGCAAGGTCGTTGCCACCGGCACGCCGACGCGCCCGCCGTTCGCTACGACCTCACCTGGAAGACGCGGCCGTCAGCCAGACGACCACCAACGGCCTTGCGACGATGAATATCGACGCCGACGGCACGTTTCAGGATAATCGCGTCACCCTGAACCTGAAGCTTTCCGGCGGCGGCGGCATTGCGCTCACCGGCGGCGGGGCGGTTGGCCTTGCCGGCGACAAGCCGCTCGACTTCAAGTTCAACGGCAATCTCCCCTTCTCCGTTCTCGCAGGCCAGCTTGCCGCACAGGGCTTCACCCTGACCGGCAATGCCAATGTCGACATCCGCGTCGGCGGCAATGCAGCGCCTGCGATTAACGGCACCCTCTCCTCCTCTGGCGGCAAGCTCGTTGACGTCCGTCGCAACATCGCGCTCAGCAATCTGGCGATCAATGTCTCGGTTGCCGATAACCGCGCCGAAATCTCCCGCGTATCCGGCAATCTCTCCGGCGGCGGCAGCGTCACGGTGACGGGTAATGTCGGCTTTGCACCCGGTTCCGGCTTCCCGGCCGACCTGAAGATCGCCCTTGCCAATGCCGGTTACGCCGATGGAACGCTGGTAGCCGTGACGGCAGACGGAACGCTGACCATCACCGGTCCACTGATGTCGGGGCCCGTTCTTGGCGGCCGCCTGTCGCTCACCAAGGCAGCGATCACGGTTCCGGCCAAGCTGCCGAGCAGCCTCACCGCCATCGACATCCGCCACCGCTTCGCCCCGGCAGACGTACTGAAGCAGATGGAGGCGATCCGCCCCAAATCCGCAAACGGCGCCTCGAAGCCGATCGCCCTCGACCTGCAGATCGCCGCCCCGAACGGCATTTTCGTCCGTGGCCGCGGCATCGATGCAGAACTCGGCGGCGAGCTGAAAGTCACCGGCACGGCTGTCGCCCCCGTCATCTCGGGTGGCTTCCAGATGCGCCGCGGTCGTATCGTCATCCTGTCCAAGCGGCTCGATTTCACCGATGGCGACATCACCTTCGGCGGCGGCCTGATCCCGGTCCTCAACCTCGAAGCCTCGACCACCTCGTCCTCGACGACGATCACCGTCGATGTCACCGGCATGGCAAACGATCCGACGATCGCCTTCTCGTCCTCCCCTTCCCTGCCGCAGGATGAAGTTCTGGCGCAGCTGATCTTCGGCCAGTCCATGTCAAAACTGTCGCCGGCGCAGATTGCCCAGCTGGCCGATGCCGTCACCCAGCTTGCCGGCGGCGGTTCGGGCTCGCTACTCGAGACGCTGCGCAGCAATCTCGGTGTCGACGATCTCGACATCAAGACCGATGACACGGGCCAGACCTCCGTCTCCGTCGGCCGTTATATCAACAAGCGCACCTATCTTCAGGTGGAGCAAGGCGCCCAGAACGGCGCACAGGCGACCATCAATCTCGATGTCGGCAAGGGCGTGAAGCTGAAAGCCGGCGCCGGCAGCGAAGGCGGCTCGGCCGGCATCTTCTACGAGCACGAATACTGACGGCAAACGCGATCAGCCAGACCTGATCCAGGCATAGGTGCCTCGGACCTATGTCTTCCCGGCAAATCATCCTCAATCTTCGCGCCAACGACCCTTAGTCTGATGCCCTAGTCGCGCTGCTCTACTTCAAAGCAAGGGCGTTACTCGGCCTTTGCCAGACAAGACCCTTCGCACCCCGCTATTGAATACACGTAACAAGCCATCTCCATCTAAATTGACCGAGTATTAATCTCTTGGCCGCTACACCGTATACGTGCGGTATTCCAAAACATTTCAGCCGCTTGTCTTTGTATTGCATTGACCCATGAGGCGTATGCCATGTCTGTGTTTTCATTCCCCGGTGCTGATGCCAGGGCCGTCATTGCGGCCGTCAGCAGATCCCAGGCCATTATCGAATTCGACCCGGCGGGCAAGATCCTGTTCGCCAACGAAAACTTCTGCGCAACGTTGGGCTACCGGCTGGAGGAGCTGATCGGTCGGCACCACAGCATGCTCTGCGACCCCCATTACGCCGCATCGGCCGAATACCGTGCTCTCTGGACACGTCTCGGCCGCGGCGAATATGACCATGGCGTCTACAAGCGGATTGCCAAGAATGGCGAGGAACGCTGGATCCAGGCCAGCTACAATCCCGTCATGGCCGGTGGCAAGCCTTACAAGATCGTCAAGTTCGCGACGGACATCACCGCCGTCCGCCGCAAGGCAGCCGAGGATGACGGCAAGATAACGGCGATTTCCCGAACGCAGGCCGTCATCGAGTTCACCCCCGATGGCGAGGTGATCACGGCAAACCAGAACTTTCTTGACTGTCTCGGATACCGCCTGGACGAGATTGCCGGCCGTCATCATGCGATGTTCTGCGAACCGGCCTTCCGCGACAGCCCGCAATACGGCAAGTTCTGGCAAGGACTTGCTTCCGGGCAGCCAGCGACGGCGGAATTCAAGCGCATAGGCAAGCATGGCAAGGTGGTCTGGATCCAGGCCTCCTACAATCCGATTTTCGATGCGGATGGCCGTGTCTTCAAAGTCGTCAAATTCGCAACCGACATCAGCGAGCGCGTCCGCGCTGTCGATGAAATTGCAGGCAGCCTCAGTGCGCTCGCCAAGGGCGACCTGACGGCAACGATCGATCGCCCCTTCATTCCGACGCTGGAGCAGATCAGGACCGACTTCAACATCGCCCTCGAAAAACTCTCTGCCGCCATGCGCGATGTCGCCCGCAATGCCGAAGGGATCGCCGCAGGCTCGGGCGAGATCCATCGCGGCGCAGACGGCCTCTCCATCCGCACGGAGCAGCAGGCCGCGGCAGTGGAGGAAACGGCCTCCGCGCTTGAGGAAGTGACGGCCACGGTTGCCGACAGCGCAAAACGCGCCGCAGAGGCTGGTGCGCTGGTTCGCAACACCAAGGAGAGTGCGGAACGCTCGGGCGCCGTCGTCACCAGCGCTATTACCGCGATGGGGGAGATTGAAACGTCGTCGCGCGAGATCGGCAACATCATCGGCGTCATCGACGATATTGCCTTCCAAACCAATCTCCTTGCACTCAATGCCGGCGTCGAGGCTGCCCGCGCCGGTGAGGCCGGCAAGGGTTTCGCAGTCGTCGCACAGGAAGTCCGCGAGCTTGCCCAGCGTTCGGCGCAGGCCGCCAAGGAGATCAAGGCGCTGATCACCCGATCGTCGGAACAGGTCAGGCGGGGCGTTTCGCTGGTTGGTGAAACCGGCTCCTCCCTTCAGGCGATCCTCGCCCAGGTCGGCGAGATCAACGGCAATGTAGCCGCCATTGTCGAAGCCTCCCGGGAGCAGGCGGCAGGCCTGCAGGAGATCAGCAAGGCCGTCAACCTGATGGACGAGAATACCCAGCAGAATGCCGCCATGGTGGATGAGGCCAGCGGTTCCAGCCGGCAACTGGCGGCAGAAGCTGCCGCACTGCGCGATTTGCTCGCCCGATTTAGATTTGGGCAACCATCATCGGTTACGGTTGCAGCCAAGCAAATATCTTCAGGGAAAATGTCGGCGCCACCCGCCGCGCGTGCAACCAAGATGAGTTTGCGGACCGCGTCTGCTGGAGCCGCGGTTACGGCGGCAGATCACTGGGAAGAATTCTGATGGTATCGATGACATCCTCCTCCACCTACCGAGACGACATGCTGGAAATTATTGCGTTCCGGCTTCATGACCAGGAATTCTGCGTCAAGACCACAACCATTCGCGAGATCCGCGGCTGGGCGCCCTCCACCCCGCTGCCGCACGCACCGGCCGATGTCATCGGCGTCATGAACCTGCGCGGCTCGGTCATTCCGATCATCGACCTCGCGTTCAAGCTCGGCATGAAGAGCACGGTTGCCAATGAGCGCAGCGCCATCGTCGTCACCGAAGTGCACAACATGGTCATCGGCATGCTGGTTGACCGGGTCTCCGACATCCTGAGCATTTCTGCGAGCCAGATCCAGCCCGTGCCGGAAGTCTCGGCCTCCTTCGACAAGTCCTATTGCGAAGGCGTGATCGCCAATGAAAATGGCATGATCTGCTTCCTCAACCTGTCGAAAATGTTCAAGGGCAACGAAGCCGAAGAAATCGCGGCATGAAGAACCTTGCAGCATGAAAGTTATGAAGAGCCGCAGACCTTCGGGTCCGCGGCTTTTTTTTCGCCTTTTCTCTACCGGATCAAGAATAAGCGTGAAAACTCTTATTAATATTTGAATGATCTAATATAAAGGTGGGTTGGGCGAACGTCGCTGCAAGGGCGATGCGTCAGAGGATTACCGGAGAACGGCGGACCTGCACATTCTCCAAGAGGATTTGGAATGCTCGGATTGGGAAGAGAAGCCGGCTCCAGCCGGATCGTGGATGCGATATCCCGTTCGCAGGCAATGATCGAGTTCGATCTGACGGGCGTCATCCTGAACGCCAACGAGAATTTCTGCCGGGCGCTCGGCTATACGCTCGAAGAGATCAAGGGCAAACACCACCGGATCTTCTGTGATCCAGAATATGCCGCCTCCACCGGCTATCGCGATTTCTGGGCCAATCTGGCGCAGGGCAAATATGATGCCGGCGAATATCGGCGGATCGCCAAGGGCGGTCGCGATGTCTGGATCCAGGCTTCCTACAACCCGGTCTTCCGCTCCGGCAAGCCCTACAAGGTGATCAAGATCGCAGCCGATGTGACCGCCGCCAAGCTGGTCGCTGTCGAGGATGCCGCCAAGCTCGGCGCCCTCGGCCGTTCGCAGGCCGTCATCGAATTCACGCCGCAGGGCGAGATCCTCACCGCCAACGAGAACTTCTGCCAGGCACTCGGCTACGATCTCTCCGAGATCCGCGGCAAGCACCATCGCATGTTCTGCGAGCCGACCTATGCTGCCTCCGCCGAATATGCGGAATTCTGGCGCAAGCTGGCGGATGGCGAGTTCATCGCCAATGAATTTGTCCGCTTCGGCAAGGGCGGCAAGGAGATCTGGATCCAGGCCGCCTATAACCCGATCCGCGATCTTTCCGGCAAGGTTTCGAAGGTCGTCAAGCTGGCAACCGATGTGACGCCGCGCATGAGCGCCATCGGCGTTCTCGGCAAGGGCCTGCGCGATCTCGCCGACGGCAAGCTCAACCAGTCGCTGGACAAGCCCTTCGTGCCGAGCATGGAGGCGCTGCGCAACGACTTCAACACTGTGGCGAACAAGCTGAAGGACGCCATGAGCGTCGTCGCCCAGAATGCCTCCGGCATCGCCGCCGCCTCCACCGAAGTGCGAGATGCCTCGCAGGAACTCGCCAAGCGTACCGAACAGCAGGCTGCAGCTTTGGAAGAGGCAGCAGCCGCCCTCGAGGAAGTCACGACGACAGTCGGCGATTCGAGCCGCAGCGCCAACGAGGCCGGCAAGCTCGTCGCCAATACCAAGGACCACGCGGAACAATCCGGCCTCATCGTCCGCGACGCCATCGCGGCCATGGATCAGATTGCCCGGTCTTCAGGTGAAATCACCAACATCATCGGCGTCATCGACGATATCGCCTTCCAGACCAATCTTCTGGCGCTGAATGCCGGTGTCGAGGCTGCCCGAGCCGGCGAAGCGGGCAAGGGCTTTGCAGTCGTCGCTCAGGAAGTGCGGGAGCTCGCGCAGCGTTCCGCCAAGGCCGCCAAGGAAATCAAGACGCTGATCAATACCTCGAGCCAGCAGGTGGCAAACGGCGTCGATCTCGTCGGACGCACAGGCACATCGCTCCGGGAGATCGGCTCGCAGGTCGCCTCTATCAACGAGAATGTCGCCGCGATCGTCGAAGCCTCGCGTGAGCAGGCAAACGCGCTTCGGGAAATCAGCCAGGCCGTCAACCATATGGATCAGGCAACCCAGAAGAACGCCGCAATGGTCGAGGAAACCACGGCCGCAAGCCATTCGCTGGCAAGCGAGGCCGAGAGCCTCCGCGGCCTTCTGGCGCAATTCGACACCGGTATCACCTACGACACCCGGCCTCACGCTGGCGCCCTGCAAGGCCAACCTACGTGGCACCCACGGCCCATGTCGCGCCGCTGCGGGCAGCCCATGCCAATATGAAGGCCCAGGCCGACGGATGGGAAGACTTCTGAGCCTGACGCCAGCCGGAGACTAGCCGGGCGGCCTTCACTGCCCGGCCCTTAAATGTCCCCCATGCCCGAAATACGTTCGGGATGGGTAAAAACTTCGAAATCCTCGCCCCGCGTCAGGGCAACAAGTGTCAAACCCGCTTCATCGGCCGTGCGGATGGCAAGCGCGGTGGGTGCCGAAATCGCAACCAGTATGCCGCTGCCGAGAATGCCGGTCTTCTGCACCATTTCGACCGAAATGCGGCTCGTCACGGCAACAATGCCTTCAGCGCCGGAGCGCCCCGCCCCAAGCACCGCCCCGCAAAGCTTGTCGAGCGCATTGTGACGCCCGACATCTTCACGCACGGCAAGCAGCCCTTCGCCGGGCACATAGAACCCCGCGCCATGCACAGCATGGGTTTGATGATGTAGCGGCTGGGCGCCATTCAGCGCCGCGATCGACTTCACGATATCCTCAACCGTTGCCGAAAGCCGCACACCAGAGACATCCGGAACGGCGCGCATCGCCTGATCGATGGACTCGATGCCGCAGAGCCCGCAGCCCACCGGCCCCGCCATATGCCGCCGCCGGGCCCGAAGCGCATCCTCTTTCACCTCGGCGAGACGGATCTGGACATCGAGCCCTCTCCCCTCGTCGATGATGTCGATCTCCTCGATCTCGTCGGCAGAGACGATGATCCCCTCGGTCAGGCTGAAGCCGATGGCGAAATCGGTCAGATCGCCGGGCGTGCCCATCATCACCGCATGGGTAGAGCCGCCATAGGAGAGCGCAATCGGTACCTCTTCGGGCACGTTGCGGGTATCGGCCAAAAGCACGCCATTGCGGCGCCGGATTTCGGGAATGGAGGTTGCAGTCCTGTAGTCGCTCATCGGGGCCTCATCCATAGACGGACAGGGAGAGCGGTGGAGATCCTGCTACATTGCGGAAAGGTGGATCGGCACCGACGCCCACTGCCCTTAGCCATATCCCCCGGCCGCAGGTCTGGAAGTTCTTGCCGCCGCATCTCACACAATGGGAAGGCAACATTGACCCGTCGGGCCTGACTGCCTTGGCTACCCTGCCTGCCGCCACCGGACAAACAAAAAGGGCGGCCGTGAAGCCACCCTTTGAATTCTTGTCGCGATCGATCCACGGCTCAGGCCGGGATGACGTTTCCGTGCAGATGCGTAAGCTCGCCGAGGAAAAGCTCAAGCTTGGTCTTGTGCTCGTCGCTATGGGCGTTCTCGAGCTCGGCGCGTGCCGCATCGATCCGCTTCTGCAGCGTTTCGCGGGTCACTTCGTTTTCCGGCAAAGCGGATTCGGCCAGAAGCGTGCAGCTGTCCGGCAGGATGTCCGCAAAGCCGCCGAAGACGACATACTTGTTGACCTGACCGGAAGCGAGCTTCACCGACACGATACCGGGGCGCAGCGTCGTCATGACCGGCGCATGCTTGACCAGCACCGTCATGTCGCCAAGCGTCGCCGGGATCACCACTTCGGTGACTTTTTCCGAAACGAGCAGGCGTTCGGGCGAGACCAGTTCAAAATTGAAAGCGTCGGCCATGACGGTCCACTTCCCTGAATTTCTTTGATACGCGGCGGACTTTCGATCCTTCCGGATCAGGTCAGACGCGATGTGCGTTTTATGCGAAAGGGGCGCGCCGGATCATCTCCCGCGCGCAACCCGTTCTGGCTTAGGCGGCTTCCGCCAGCTTCTTTGCCTTTTCGATCGCCTCTTCCATCGAGCCGACCATGTAGAAGGCAGCTTCCGGCAGGTGATCGTATTCGCCGTTGACCAGGCCCTTGAAGCCCTTGATCGTGTCTTCGAGAGCAACGAGCTTGCCCGGCGAACCGGTGAAGACTTCGGCAACGAAGAACGGCTGCGACAGGAAGCGCTCGATCTTGCGGGCGCGGGCAACGGTCATCTTGTCCTCTTCGGACAGTTCGTCCATGCCGAGGATGGCGATGATGTCCTGCAGGGCCTTGTAGCGCTGCAGCGTCGTCTGAACCTTACGGGCAACTTCGTAATGCTCTTCGCCGATGATCTGCGGGTCGAGCATGCGCGAGGTCGAGTCGAGCGGGTCAACAGCCGGGTAGATACCCTTTTCAGCGATCGAGCGCGACAGAACCGTCGTTGCGTCCAGGTGGGCGAACGAGGTTGCCGGTGCCGGGTCGGTCAAGTCGTCGGCCGGAACGTAGATGGCCTGAACCGAGGTGATCGAACCCTTGGTCGTGGTGGTGATGCGTTCCTGCATCTGGCCCATGTCCGTTGCGAGCGTCGGCTGGTAGCCAACGGCCGACGGGATACGGCCGAGCAGAGCCGACACTTCCGAACCAGCCTGCGTGAAGCGGAAGATGTTGTCGACGAAGAACAGAACGTCCTGGCCCTTGTCGCGGAAGTCTTCAGCGATCGTCAGACCGGTGAGAGCGATACGAGCGCGTGCGCCCGGCGGTTCGTTCATCTGGCCGTATACGAGAGCAGCCTTGGAACCTTCGCCACCGCCATGCTTGTTGACGCCCGACTCGATCATTTCGTGATAGAGGTCGTTGCCTTCGCGGGTACGCTCGCCAACACCGGCGAAGACGGAGTAACCGCCATGCGCCTTAGCGATGTTGTTGATCAGTTCCATGATGAGAACGGTCTTGCCGACGCCGGCGCCGCCGAACAGGCCAACCTTACCACCCTTGGCGTAAGGAGCGAGAAGGTCGACGACCTTGATGCCCGTGACGAGCATCTGGCCTTCGGTCGACTGCTCGACATACGGAGGGGCGTCCTGGTGGATGCCGCGCTTGTATTCGGTGACAACCGGACCAGCTTCGTCGATCGGCTCGCCGATGACGTTCATGATACGGCCGAGCGTTTCCGGGCCAACCGGAACCATGATCGGCGAACCGGTGTTCGTGACCTTCTGGCCGCGAACGAGACCTTCGGTCGAGTCCATCGCGATCGTGCGCACGGTGTTTTCACCGAGATGCTGCGCGACTTCGAGAACCAGACGGTTGCCGTTATTGTCGGTTTCCAGTGCGTTGAGGATCGCCGGCAGTTCGCCGTCGAAAGCGACGTCAACGACGGCGCCGATAACCTGCGTCACCTTGCCGAGGGACGAGCCCGTTGCGGTAGCCATGATACTTACCCTCTTTCCTTGCGTCAGAGCGCTTCCGCGCCCGAAATGATTTCGATGAGTTCCTTGGTGATCTGCGCCTGGCGCTGACGGTTGTAGGAAAGCGTCAGCTTGTTGATCATGTCACCAGCGTTGCGCGTTGCGTTGTCCATCGCGGACATCTGCGCACCATAGAACGAAGCGTTGTTTTCGAGCAGCGCCCGGAAGATCTGGACGGCGACATTCTTCGGCAGAAGGTCTTCCAGAATTTCCTCTTCGCTCGGCTCGTATTCGTAGAGACCTGCGCCTCGTCACCCTTCACGGCTTCGAACTTGGCCGGAATGATCTGCTGGGCGGTAGCCACCTGCGAGATCACCGACTGGAAGCGTGCGAAGAACAGCGTCGCAACGTCGAACTCGCCGGCGTTGAACAGCGTCAGAACCTTCTGCGCTACCTCATCGGCCTGCACGAAGCCCAGCTGCTTGACCTCACGGAACGTCACGTAATCGATGATGTTCTCGCGGAACGAGCGGCGAAGCACGTCATTGCCCTTGCGGCCGACAGTGAGGATCTTCACCGTCTTGCCCTGGGCAATGAGCTTCAGCGCGTGATCACGGGCAAGGCGGATGATCGACGAGTTGAACCCGCCGGCCAGACCACGCTCGCCGGTGGCGACGATCAGAAGATGAATCTGGTCCTTGCCCGTGCCTGCGAGAAGCTTGGGAGCATTCGCATTGCCGGCATTGGCGGCCGAGAGGCTCGCCAGAACCTTGTTCATCCGTTCCGCATAAGGACGGGCGGCCTCGGCCGCCTCCTGTGCACGGCGCAGCTTCGCCGCGGCGACCATTTTCATCGCCTTGGTGATCTTCTGCGTCGCCTTGACGGAGGCGATCCGGTTTTTCAGATCCTTAAGTGAAGGCATCCGTTATCGGTCCTTAAGGCTAGATCCGTTTCAGGCGAAAGACTTGGCGTAGCTGTCGAGAGCTGCCTTGAGCTTAGCGCGCGTGTCGTCCGAAAGCTGCTTCTCGGTACGGATCGTATCGAGAATGTCCTTGCCGTCGTTGCGGAGGTAGGACAGCAGACCCTGTTCGAACTTGCCGACCTGGGCAACCTGGATCTTGTCGAGATAGCCGTTGACGCCAGCGAAGATCACCGCGACCTGCTCTTCCGTCTTCAGCGGTGAGAACTGCGGCTGCTTCAGGAGTTCGGTCAGGCGTGCACCGCGGTTAAGCAGGCGCTGCGTCGAGGCGTCGAGGTCGGAGCCGAACTGCGCGAAGGCAGCCATTTCGCGATACTGGGCAAGCTCGCCCTTGATCGAACCGGCAACCTGCTTCATCGCCTTGACCTGAGCGGCCGAGCCGACGCGCGAAACCGACAGACCGACGTTAACGGCCGGACGGATGCCCTGGTAGAACAGGTCGGTTTCGAGGAAGATCTGGCCATCGGTGATCGAGATCACGTTGGTCGGAATGAAGGCCGAAACGTCGTTGCCCTGGGTTTCGATGACCGGCAGAGCCGTCAGCGAGCCGGCGCCGCGATCGTCGGAAAGCTTTGCAGCGCGCTCGAGGAGACGCGAATGCAGGTAGAAGACGTCGCCCGGATAGGCTTCGCGGCCCGGCGGGCGGCGCAGCAGCAGGGACATCTGGCGATACGCGACAGCCTGCTTGGACAGGTCGTCATAAGCGATCAGGGCATGCTTGCCGTTGTCGCGGAAATATTCGCCCATGGCAGCACCGGCGAACGGAGCGAGATACTGCATCGGAGCCGGATCGGAAGCCGTAGCGGCGATAACGATCGAGTAAGGCAGTGCGCCGCGCTCTTCGAGCACCTTGACGAACTGGGCAACGGTCGAACGCTTCTGGCCGACTGCGACGTAGACGCAGAACAGCTTGTCGTTTTCCGGGCCATTATCGTGGATCGGCTTCTGGTTCAGGAACGAGTCCAGAATGATCGCGGTCTTGCCGGTCTGGCGGTCGCCGATGACGAGCTCGCGCTGGCCGCGGCAACCGGGATCAGGGCGTCGATGGCCTTGATGCCCGTGGACATCGGCTCATGAACCGACTTGCGCGGGATGATGCCCGGAGCCTTGACGTCGACGCGCGAACGCTGCGTCGCGTTGATCGGGCCCTTGCCGTCGATCGGGTTGCCGAGCGCGTCGACGACGCGGCCGAGCAGTTCCGGACCAACCGGGACGTCTACGATCGCGCCGGTGCGCTTGACGATGTCGCCTTCCTTGATGTCACGGTCGGAGCCGAAGATAACCACGCCGACATTGTCGGATTCGAGGTTCAGCGCCATACCGCGGATACCGCCGGGGAACTCGACCATTTCGCCGGCCTGGACGTTGTCGAGACCGTAGACGCGGGCAATGCCGTCACCAACGGAAAGAACCTGGCCGACTTCAGAGACCTCAGCCTCCTGGCCGAAGTTCTGATCTGGTCTTTGAGAATTGCGGAAATTTCCGCGGCGCGGATATCCATCAGCCAACCTCTTTCAATGCGAGCTTAAGGGTGGAAAGTTTGGTGCGAAGGGACGTATCGATCTGGCGCGAGCCGATCTTGACGATCAGACCACCGAGGATCGAGGGGTCGACCGTGACGACGATGGAAACGGTCTTGCCGGTGACGCCCTTCAGCGCCGACTTGAGTTCTTCTTCCTGCGCTGCGGTGAGCGCATGAGCCGAGGTAACTTCGGCAGTGACTTCGCCACGATGCTCGGCAGCCATCGCGCGGAAGGCGCGGATCATGCCAGGCAGGGCAAACAGACGACGATTACGGGCAATCACCTGCAGGAAATTGGCAACCGTACCGGAAACACCGGCCTTGGCAGCGACAGCGCCGATGGCCTTCTGCTGCTCTTCGGCGGAGAAAACCGGGCTTGCAACGAGCCGACGCAAATCTTCGCTCTCGTCAAGCAATGCCTGAAAACGGTCAAGATCTGCTCCGACCTTGTCGGCGGAACCGGTTTCGAGCGCGAGCTCGAAAAGCGAAACGGCGTAGCGCTCCGCAACACCGGAAATATGCTGGGACGTGTCAGCCACGGGCACAGTTTCCCTAGAATTACCACTCAAGCGCCGACCCCTCTCGGAAGGCTCAGCAAGACCTTGAGATTATTTGATTTTCCCTCAGATATAGCAGAGCGTCGACCCTACCCCAATCCGACGTTGGAGGTCCGTCTAGCATAGGATGTAGGGACTCGCAACACGCTCGGACGGGAAACGCCTGAGGCGCAAGGGCTTGCCACGATTTATCGTGCGACGCGCCCGTTTCAGAGGCACCTGCGCTGTTTGTCTCGCGCCCTGCGTTCAGACGTAGCCGAAAACATAGGCGAGGGGCGCAAGCGCCAGCACAACCTGAAGTAAGGAAATCACGATATTCCGCGGCGTCAGCGCCCGGTCGAAAACTGAGGACGCGATCCGGCCGATTGCACCGAAGCCGAGCGCGATGCCGAGCGCCATATAGATCCAGTCCTGTGCCAGCATGATCGCGGCAAGCCCGAGCCCGAGATGATGGGCCCCGGCAGCGCGCACCGCCGCATAGCCTTCCGGCCGGATCTCGCCCACCTGAAAGCCGCCGAGAGAAAGCGCCAGACGCGGCAGAAGAAACACCAGAAGTCCGATAAGGGCGGTTGCAGCCGCGCCGATAAAGGCCACCTGCTCGCCAAATGCCGTGGGAAAGTAAAAATCCATGCCGCCTCGCTTCATTCCAGCTGTTCAGTCGATTCGGGCGATTTTAGCGCATAGGGTAAACAACCCGCTAAGATCCACAGCTTCACGGCGATACCGGCCTTTTCAGAGGAAGCTTTGCGGGTCCACATCGAGCTGGATCTGCACCGATCCCCGCGCCTTCGGCCCGTTTGCGATCATCGTGCGGAGAAAACCCTGCATGTCGCTGTTGCGGCGACCATGGACGAGAAGCCGGAAACGGTGGCGCCCGCGCACCAGCGCAAGCGGCGCTTCGGCCGGTCCGAGAACGGCAATACCGCTGACATGCGGTGCCGCGGCCCGAAGCCCGCGCGCATGGACTTCCGCATCCGCCCGCGTCTCGGCCGAAACGATCAGCGAGGCAAGCCGGCCGAATGGCGGCAGAAGCGCTTTCTCCCGCTCGTTGATCTCGCGGTCGTAAAAGGCAGTGGCATCGCCGGAGACGATGGCCTGCATGACGGGATGCTGTGGCTGGAATGTCTGGATCAGGCCATGGCTCTTCAGACCGGTTCGCCCGGCGCGGCCCGTCACCTGGCTCAACAGCTGGAACGTCCGCTCGGCTGCCCGCGGATCGCCATTGGAAAGCCCGAGATCCGCATCGACGATGCCGACCAGCGTCATCAGCGGAAAGTTATGCCCCTTGGCCACAAGCTGCGTGCCGATGACGATATCGACCTCGCCCTTGGCAATCGCTTCCAGCTCAAGCCTGACGCGCTTGACGCCGCCGAGCAGATCCGACGACAGCACGATCGTGCGCGCATCGGGAAAATGCTTCTCCACTTCTTCGGCGATCCGCTCCACCCCCGGCCCGCAGGGCACGAGATGATCGAGCGTGCCGCATTCCGGGCAGGCTTCCGGCGTATGCTCGTGATAGCCGCATTGATGGCACTGGATCTGGCTCTTGAACCGGTGCTCCACCAGCCAGCTCGAACATTGCGGGCATTGGAACCGGTGGCCACAGACGCGGCAAAGCGTCAAAGGCGCATAACCGCGCCTGTTCAGAAAGAGCAGCGACTGCTGCTTCTTTTCGAGCGTCTTCGCCATGCCGCGCAGAAGGATGGGCGACAGGAAGCCGCCACGCTGCGGCGGATGCCGCCGCATGTCGACGAGATGCAGATCGGGCAACGCCGCGTCGCCGAAACGGGTCGGCATGTGAACGGTCGTGTAGCGCCCGGCAAGGCCGTTGACCTGGCTTTCGACGGAGGGCGTGGCCGATACGAGCACGATCGGGAAATCGCCAATCCGCGCCCTGACGACGGCCATGTCGCGGGCATTATAAAAGACACGGTCCTCCTGCTTGTAGGCAGGGTCGTGTTCTTCATCGACGATGATGAGGCCGAGATCCTCGAAAGGCAGGAACAGTGCCGAGCGCGCACCGGCGACCACCTTCACCTCGCCCATCACCACGCCGCGCCACACCTTTTCGCGGGTGCGCGGTGAAAGATCGGAATGCCACTCGGCAGGCTTGGAGCCGAACCGGTCATGGAAGCGATCGAGAAAGCTCGCCGTCAGCGCGATTTCGGGCAGCAGGATCAGCACCTGCTTGCCGCGCCTGAGCGTCTCGGCGATCGCCTCGAAATAGACCTCCGTCTTGCCCGAGCCGGTGACGCCATCGATGAGAGAAGCGGAAAAACCGCCGGCCCGGATCGCACCGAGAATTTCCTCGGCCGCCTCCTTCTGCGGTCCCTCGATACGGGGCGCGACATAATCGGGATCGGGCGGCGCGACGACGGGTGGCGGCGGCAGGAATACCGTATCGAAAATCCCCTGCCCGATCAGCCCGTCGATGACGCTGAGCGACACGCCGGCGGCATGGGCAAGCCCGCTGCGGGTCCACGGGATATCGTCCTCGCCGACCCTGTCGAGAACCTTCGCGCGCGCCGGCGTCACCCGGTCCGGCTGGCCTCCGAGATAGCGCAGGCCCTCGACCATCGGCTCGGGATCGAGCGCTGCGGGCGCACGGATCGCCATGCGGGCGACGAGGCCGGGCGGCGACAGCGTATAGCTTGCCACCCATTCGACGAAATCGCGCATTTCCTTTGATAGCGGCGGGCAATCGAAAACCAGCGTGATCGGCCGCAACTTCTTCGGATCGACGGCTTTGCCGCCAGTCGAAGACGCATCGTCATCGCCATCCCAGACAACACCGATCACCTGCCGCGGCCCGACCGGCACCTGCACGACCGAGCCCGGCTCGACATGAACGCCTTCCGGCACGGCATAGCTATACGGCCCCGGCACCGGCAAAGGTACCAGGACAGGCACCACGCGCGTCAGCACCGGTGCTTTCGTAAGGGGACCGAAAAGATCGGACGAATCTATGCCCATGGACCGGGACCATGCCTCGCGGCGGATGAAAAGTGAACCGTGGAAGTAACGTTATGCGGCCGAAGCCGATGCCATCACCGGGCGATTGACGAAACGCGCATCGCCATCGGCGGCAAGATCGAACACCGTATGGTGCTCCAGCATCTTCGTCACCTCGCCGACATCGCCTTCCAGCTCGTCCGGCTGGATCATGTGGCCGATGGTGAACTCGAAGCGATTGCCCTTCTTGTTCAGAAGCTCATAGAACACCGTCATGTCGCGCAGCTCGGTGGACCATTTGGCAAACCAGTAGAATAGGCCGGAATTGCGCGCCGTCATATGAATGGGCAGGATCGGCAGATTGTATTTGCGCGCAAGCCCGACCGCCGACGTTTTCCACGGCCGTTCGTTCAGCTTGCCATTATCCCAATAGGCGATGCGGCCGGACGGGAAGAGCACCATGATCTTGCCCTCCTCCACCGCCTTGTTGGTGAGAATAAGCGTTTCGCGCGTCTTCAATTTGCTCTTGTGATCCTCGCGCCACTCGACCGGGATAATCATCTCGGCAAAGCGCGGATTGACCCTGACCGCATCGCGATTGGCAAACACCATCAGGTCCGGCCGCTGCGCCTTCAGAAGATCGAAGACGGCAACACCATCGGCAATCCCGGTCGGATGATTGCTGACGAGAATGAAGCCGCCCGAGGCCGGAATGCGCTCGGCATTGCGCGCCGAAATATCGAGCTTCAGCATGTCGCTCATATATTCGAAACACTGGTAGCCACTCAGATTGGCGACATCATTGGCAAAGCGGATCGCACGCCCGTAGCGCAGCAGCGTATAGAGAAACGGCCGCATGACCGGCCAGAGCGGATGATTGACGATCTTCTGGCCGCGCTCGCCGATCAGCGTATCGACGATATGTCCGGGCTTTCCCTGTGAAACGAGCGCGAGTGTCTCTGCAAACTGGCCGAATGTTGACGAGGTATCTCGGCGCGTCATGAAAACTCCCGCAGACAGAACTGGCTTCTGGTTGCAGTCCTGTGTGATCAAACAGTGGCGTAACTGCGGATAGTTAGCAATTCCGTAACGCCGCAGATAGCAATCTGGTGCGCTTGAGCGACAAATTCAACGGGCGGACTTGAGTGAACGAGCTTCTGATCATTGCAGCACCGGACCTGATGGCCGAGCGAAGCGCCTGGCTGGAAAGCCTTGAGACCGAACGGCGCTATTCGCTGAACACGCTGCATGCCTATGAGCGCGATACGCGGCAGTTCCTGACCTTCCTCACCGGCCACCTCGCCGGCCCGCCGACGATTGCCGATATCCACACGCTGCGCCCGGCCGATCTTCGCGCCTTTCTCGCCGCCCGCCGTCGTGATGGCTCGGGCAACCGCTCGCTCGGCCGCCATCTCGCAGGCCTGCGCTCCTTCCTGCGCTATCTGGAGCGCAAGGGGCTGGTGAATGCCGCAGCGCCGGTGCCATCCGCTCGCCGCGCCAGCCGAAATCTCTGCCGAAACCGCTCACCGACCGTCAGGCGCTGAACGTCGTCTCCTCCGATGCGCAGATGCACGAGACGCCCTGGATCGCCGCCCGTGACGCCGCCGTGCTGACGCTCCTTTATGGCTGCGGTCTGCGCATCTCCGAAGCGCTCGGCCTGACGCCCGGCGATCTGACAGAAGGCGCAACCAGCCTGCGCATCATCGGCAAGGGCAACAAGACGCGGCTCGTGCCGCTGTTGCCCGTCGTCTTCGAGGCGGTGGCGACCTATCGCAAGCTCTGCCCCTATCACCTGGAAGAAGGCGAGCCGCTGTTTCGCGGCGCCCGCGGCGGGCCATTGCAGCCGGCAATCATCCAGCGCGAGATGCAGAAACTGAGAAGCGCCTTCGGCCTGCCGGACACAGCCACGCCGCACGCGCTCCGCCACTCCTTCGCCACCCATCTTCTGGCCGGCGGGGGCGATCTGCGCACCATTCAGGAACTGCTCGGCCATGCCAGCCTGTCGACCACGCAGGTCTATACCGGCGTCGATACAGCCCGCCTGCTCGATGTTTACGATCGCGCCCACCCCCGCGCCTGACGCCGGGCGGTAGAACCACAGGCAGATACTATTCGTTAACCAGTCCCGTTAAGCGGTTTTGCAGTCGATCGGCCTAAAACAGGTCAACGACAACAGACGGATGACATGATGACTGCCGGTCTTGCCACGAGTGCTTCTTCCCTTTTCAAGCGCGCACAGGATTGCGCGCTGTGGCTGATCGCGGCCGTGCATGTCATCGCGGCAGCTTCGCTCCTCGTCATTCTGGCATCGCTGACGCCTGCGCATGCTGAAGACACCGCGGCCAAGGCGACCACCTGCACCGGCAAGAACCTTCTGGAAGACCTGAAGACCTCGAACCCCGCCGCCTACCAGACGGTACTGGCCGAGGGCGCAAAGATCCCGAACGGCGAAAACATCTTCTGGAAGATCGAAAAGCCCGGTATCCAGACCTCCTATCTTCTCGGCACGATGCATGTCAGCGATCCGCGCGTTCTGAAAATGCCGGCTGGCGCGCCCGAAGCATTGAAGAGCGCAAAGACGATCGTCATCGAGTCCGACGAAATCCTCGACGACAAGAAGGCGATGGCGGGGCTTCTGTCCAACCCCGATCTCACCATGTTCACCGACGGTACCTCGATCGGCAAGCTCCTGTCGAAGGATGACGAGGCGCGGCTTGAAACGGTTCTGAAAAGCCGCGGCGTTCCCTTTTCGGCCGTCTCGCGCATGAAGCCGTGGATGCTGATGTCCTTCCTGTCGCTGCCGGCCTGCGAAATGGCCCGCAAGGCCGATAACACCGCCTTCCTCGACAAGCAGATCGCGCTTGATGCCGTTGCCGCCGGCAAGCCGGTCAAAGGCCTTGAGACTTTCCAGGAACAGCTCTCGACGCTGGCCGCGATCCCGATGGATACGCATATCAAGTCGCTGGTCGAGACCCTGAAAATGGGCAACAAGCTGGATGACGTCTTCGAGACGATGACCGATCTTTACGTCTCCGGCCAGATCGGCCTGACCGTGCCTATGCTGAAGGCTGTCGACCCGGAAAGCGACGACGAGAGCGGCTACGGCGATTTCGAGCAACTCGTCGTCACCCAGCGCAATCACCGCATGGCCGACCGTGCCTCTCCCATCCTTGCCGAAGGCGGCGCCTTCATCGCCGTCGGCGCCTGCACCTGCCGGGCGACGAGGGGCTGGTCGAACTGCTGCGCAAACAGGGTTACACGGTCACTCCGGCCGCTGACGCCGCTCGTCATCCGTTTGAGGACATCCGTCTTCCAGTAGAACTGGTGCACCAGAACGCCTGCGACATGCAGGCCTATCAGCAGCCAGAGAAGCGTCTTCATCCAGCCGATATGCGCAAAGGCGGCAGCGCTGTTCTTGAAAAAGAACGCGCCGATGCCGGCAAGCGGCATGATGATGAAGATCGCATAGAAGGCGAAGTGACAGAGTTTCGCGACGAACCGCAAGAGAGGCGGCTCCACCGCCGGCGACGGCGGCACACCCTGCACGAAGCGCAGACAGAGCCGCAGAAGCCCGAGAACGAGGATCGCAATCCCGATCGTCGCATGAATATTCGCGGCAAAGGCGATATCACCGGGGATAGGCTGATCGCCGAAATAGAGGCGTCCAAAGGCGCCCATGGCGTCTGAAGCCAGAAGATTGAAGGCAAGCAGCACGACCATCAGCCAGTGCAGCACCCGTTGCGGGATCGAGAATTCGGTTTTCATTACGGGCCTCCTGCCTCCCTGGAAACGGGTAATAGTCTACCTGTCCTCATCGAAGCATGAAAGCCGCCTGATCTGGCCGGCCAGGGCTGCCGGATGATGCTTCGCCTCTCTCTTAGAAAGGCGAAGCATCTGCGATATCAGACCGTCAACAGCGAACTGGACGTGTCGGCACTGTCGGAAAGGCCGCTCAGATACTGCTGGCTGAGCTTTTCGAGCTGCGCCAGAAGATCGTCGCTGCTGGTCGATGTCGTATCGTCAGTGTCCGTCGAGCTGCTCGTATCGGTGCTGTCGGTGCTATCGGACGAGCTTGTTGCCGGCGGTGGTGGCGGAGGACCGGCCGGACGATTGCTCTGAAGCGCCGAAAGCTCGCTCGCATCAAGGCTGCCATTGCCATCCGTATCCAGCGACGAGAACAACTGCGCCTGCATGTCGTCGGAAACATCATCCGGCTTGGCGGCTGCAAGTTCCGCTGCGCTGACGACACCATCACCATCCGTGTCGAGGCTCGAGAGAGACAGTTCCGAGGACGTATCGTCATCATCGCTGCCATCGCTTGCCGGCGGCGCACCACCCGGAGGCGGCGGTGGCGGCGAACCGTTCTGCATCGCCGAAAGCTCGCTGTCGTCGAGCGAGCCATTGCCATCGGCATCAAGCGACGAGAAGAGTTCGGACGACATGTCGTCGGTGACGTCATCCGGCTTGGCCGCGGCGAACTCAGACTCGCTGACGCTGCCATCACCATCGGTATCGAGATCCGCCACCGTGAGCTGCGACGATCCACTGCTATCCGAGCTGTCAGAACTGCTGCCGGACTGTGAAGCGTCCTGGCTGTCGCCGCTCGACATCTGCAGGATCATCGACATCAGCATGGAGGAAAGCTGCAGGGCCGCGTTCGAACTGGAACTGCTGTCGTCAGTGGACTGCGACGACGAGGATGATGAAGAGGATGACGAACTGGAGCTGCTGTCATTGCCGGCAGCCAATTCATCGGCCGAAACGAAACCGTCACCATTTGTATCGAGCTTTGACCGGTAGGTGCTGCTGCTCGTCGAGCTGGAAAGAGAACTGATACTGGTCAATATGGCCTCCTGGGACCGCTTGCCACGTTTAAAATTTGGCCGCCGGGCAAGAGACGTCATGGCCCGGCCCACCCGAAAAGGGCGGGATTGCGTCATGCAAAAGACGGTGACTTATACGCAGGCCCGGACGGACGATACCGCGGACGCGCCCTCAAATACGCCGGGCGTGACGGTATTTTTACCGTGATTTGCGGAACACGGCAAATAGGTCAATAAGTGAGAATAAGTCGGGATTGACAGGCTGCGAATCATCGCAGCGGCACCGTCGTGCACACCCAAACCATTGCAACTAAAACAGGAAAAGCCGCACCATAAGGCGCGGCTTTCCAAAATGAACAGCGATGATTTCGCGCGATCACATATGGATCGGCTTGGCAAAGGTCGCGAGTGCGGCTTCCTTGACGGCTTCCGACATGGTCGGGTGCGCGTGGCAGGTGCGGCCGAGATCTTCCGACGAACCACCGAACTCCATGAGCACCGTGATCTCATGGATCATCTCGCCGGCGCCGAAGCCGACGATATGGCCGCCGAGTACGCGGTCTGTTTCCTTGTCAGCCAGGATCTTGACGAAACCGTCGGTCGCCAGCATGGCGCGGGCGCGGCCATTGGCGGTGAACGGGAACTTGCCGACCTTGTAGGCGATGCCTGCTGCCTTCAGCTCTTCCTCGGTCTTGCCGACCGAAGCGACTTCCGGCTGCGTGTAGACGACACCCGGAATGACGTCATAGTTCACATGGCCGTGCTGGCCGGCGAGGATTTCGGCAAGCGCCACGCCCTCGTCTTCGGCCTTGTGCGCCAGCATTGGGCCCTTCACCACGTCGCCAATCGCGAAGATGCCGGCAACATTGGTCTTGAAGTGACCGTCGATTTCGACGCGACCGCGATTGTCGAGCACGACGCCGGCAGCTTCGAGACCGAGGCCTTCGGTGTAAGGCTTGCGGCCCGTGGAGATCAGAACGACATCGGCCTCGACGGAGACGGCATCGCCGCCCTTGACCGGCTCATACGTCACCTTGGCGCCAGTGGCAGTCTTTTCAACGGCCGTCACCTTGGCTTCGGTGCGGATATCCATGCCCTGCTTGGCGATCATCCGCTGGAACTGCTTGGAAACGTCGGCATCCATGCCGCCGAGCAGCTTGTCGAGATATTCGATGACAGTAACCTTGGCGCCGAGACGCATCCAGACCGAACCGAGCTCGAGGCCGATGACACCGCCGCCGACGACGATCATGTTCTGCGGAACCTTGTCGAGCGCGATCGCACCGGTCGAGGAGACGATGACCTTCTCGTCGATATCGACATTGACGCCCGGAATGCCGGCAACGTCCGAACCCGTGGCGATCACGATGTTCTTCGTCTCGAGCTCCTGCACGCTGCCATCGGCACCCGTGACCGAAACCTTGCCCGCGGCAACGATCTTGCCGGTGCCGGTGAAGCCGTCGATCTTGTTCTTCTTGAACAGGAAGGCGACGCCATCGACGTTCGACTTGATGGTCGCATCCTTGTGCGCCATCATCTTCGACAGGTTGAGGGTCGGGGCTGCGACTTCGACGCCGAGCGTATCGACACCATGAGCCACCTGATGGAACATTTCCGAAGCGTGCAGCAGCGCCTTCGACGGAATGCAGCCGACATTGAGGCAGGTACCGCCGTAGGTGGCGCGCTTTTCGACGACCGCGACCTTCAGGCCGAGCTGTGCCGCCTTGATTGCGCAGACATAACCGCCGGGGCCGGAACCGATGACGACGACATCATAAGCCATTTCAAAATCCTTTTTTCGAAGCGCCCGCCCTTTAGAACAGCAGGGCGGCCATCATGATCAGCAGCCCTGCGACGCTCAGCAACCAGACGAGCGAGCGGATATAGGGAATGCCGGTGAGATAGAGGGGAATGTAGGCGATCCTGGCGATCAGCCAGACCCACCCGCCACCGACGCCAAGCCCGGAAGGATCACCGATAAAGGCGAGACCGAGCAGGAGCCGATGAAGGCGGGATAGGTTTCCTGATAATTCTTCGAGGCGCGCGCGGCACGGCCGGCGGCCGCAGTCTTCGGCATCAGAGGCTCGTCACGCGGCCCGGCATTCCAGGCCGAGCCAAGCTCGCGCGTCGCGAGAAAGCCCTGAAGCAGAATGTGGAAAAGGAGCAGCAGGACGCTCAGGCACAACAGCACCACGAGATGCGATGCATTTGCCGAAGCCGATTCCATACTGCTCCCTCCGCTTTTCAGTCAGATCGGATGTGCCGGTCGATCAGAGATCGAGAACCAGACGTTCCGGATCTTCCAGGCTTTCCTTGACGCGGACGAGGAAGGTGACTGCTTCCTTGCCGTCGACGATGCGGTGGTCATAGGACAGAGCCAGATACATCATCGGACGGATGACGACCTGACCGCCGATGGCGACCGGACGCTCTTGGATCTTGTGCATGCCGAGGATGCCCGACTGCGGTGCATTGAGGATCGGCGAGGACATCAGCGAACCGTAGACGCCACCATTGGTGATGGTGAACGTACCGCCCTGCATGTCGGCCATGCCGAGCGAACCATCGCGGGCAGCCTTGGCGAGACGGCCGAGTTCCTTCTCGACGCCGGCGATCGAACGCTGGTCGGCGTCACGGATGACCGGAACGACGAGGCCCTTGTCGGTGCCGACGGCCATGCCGACATGGCAGTAGTTCTTGTAGATGATGTCGGTACCGTCGATCTCGGCGTTGACGGCCGGCAGTTCCTTCAGCGCATGCGTGACGGCCTTGGTGAAGAAGCCCATGAAGCCGAGCTTCACGCCATGCTTCTTCTCGAACACGTCCTTGTAACGGTTGCGCAGGTCCATCACGGCCGACATGTCCACCTCGTTATAGGTGGTGAGCATGGCCGCAGTGTTCTGCGCGTCCTTGAGGCGCTTGGCGATCGTCTGGCGCAGACGCGTCATCTTCACGCGCTCTTCGCGCGGTGCGTCTTCTGCCGAGGAAACCGGGCGCGGAGCTGCTGCAACCGGAGCCGGTGCGGCAGCAGCCGGGCCCTTGGCGATGGCAGCGATCACGTCGCCCTTCAGAACCTGGCCACGCTTGCCCGAGCCATCACGTCCGAGGTCGAGATGTTATTGTCGGCGGCGAGCTTGGCAGCAGCCGGTGCCGGCGGCATGGAGGACGCGGCAGCAGCAACCGGAGCAGGGGCGGCGGCAGCAGCCGGAGCGGCTTCGGCAGGCTTTGCGGCAGGAGCAGCGGTCGCCGCACCTGCAGCGCCTTCGGCGATCTGGCCGAGCAGTGCGTCGAGGCCAACGGTCTCGCCGTTCTGGGCGACGATCTCGGTCAGCACGCCGGAAGCCGGAGCCGGGACTTCGACAGTGACCTTGTCGGTTTCGAGTTCGACCAGCGGCTCATCGGCCTTGACGATATCGCCGACCTTCTTGAACCAGGTGCCGACGGTTGCCTCGCTGACGGATTCCCCAAGCGTGGGGACGCGGATTTCGGTGGCCATGATCAGTTTCCGTGTTTGTCAGTAATGTTTGCGAAGGGGTGGAGGCGGCTGAGAACTCAGCCGCCGAGAGCGTCTTCGAGGAAGGCCTCGAGCTGGGCGAGATGCTTTGACATCAGGCCGGTTGCGGCGAAGCGGCAGCCGGGCGGCCGGTGTAGCGAACCCGCTGGTACTTGGCATCGATATGCGCCAGCACCCATTCGAGGTACGGATCGATGAACGACCATGCACCCATGTTCTTCGGCTCTTCCTGGCACCAGACCATTTCGGCGTTCTTGAAGCGCGACAGCTCGTTGATGAGCGCCTTGGCCGGGAACGGATAGAGCTGTTCGATACGCAGGAGGTAGATGTCGTCGATGCCGCGCTTTTCGCGCTCTTCGAGCAGATCGTAATAGACCTTGCCCGTGCACATCACGACGCGACGGATCTTGGCATCCTTCTGCAGCTTGATCGGACCATCCTTGATGACTTCCGCATCGTCCCACAGCAGGCGGTGGAACGAGCTTTCGCCCGCAAGTTCGGCCAGCGAAGACGTGGCGCGCTTGTGGCGCAGCAGCGACTTCGGCGTCATCAGGATCAGCGGTTTGCGGAAGTCGCGCTTCACCTGGCGGCGCAGGATGTGGAAGTAGTTTGCCGGCGTCGTGACGTTGGCAACCTGCATATTGTCTTCGGCGCACATCTGCAGCCAGCGCTCGAGGCGGGCCGAAGAATGCTCCGGACCCTGACCTTCATAGCCATGCGGCAGAAGGCAGACGAGACCGGACATGCGCAGCCACTTGCGTTCGCCCGACGAGATGAACTGGTCGAACACGACCTGCGCACCGTTGGCGAAGTCGCCGAACTGGGCTTCCCAGAGGGTCAGCGCATTCGGACGGGCAAGCGAATAGCCATATTCGAAGCCAAGAACGGCTTCCTCCGACAGCATCGAGTTGATGACTTCGTACTTGCCCTGGCCGGCCTGCAGGTTGGCAAGCGGGATGTAGCGCTCTTCGGTGTCCTGATCGTAGAGAACCGAGTGACGCTGCGAGAACGTGCCGCGTTCGCAATCCTGACCCGAAAGACGGATCTTCGTGCCTTCGACGGCAAGCGAGCCGAAAGCCAGCGCTTCCGCCATTGCCCAGTCGAGGCCTTCGCCGCTCTCGACCATCTGCGCACGGTTGTCCATGAAGCGCTTGATCGTGCGATGCGCGTTGAAGCCTTCCGGAATGGTCGACAGCTTGCGGCCGATTTCCTTGAGGCTCTTCATCGGCATGGCGGTCTTGCCGCGACGCTGCTCGTCGGCATTATCGGCCGAGCGCAGGCCCGACCACTGGCCGTCCAGCCAGTCGGCCTTGTTCGGCTTGTAGCTCTGGCCGGCTTCGAATTCGGTCTCGAGATGCGCGCGCCAATCGGCCTTCATCTTTTCGAATTCGCCTTCGGTGATGACGTTTTCGGCAATCAGACGGTCGGCATAAAGCTCGGCAACAGCCTTGTGGCCACGGATGACCTTGTACATTTTCGGCTGCGTGAACGCCGGCTCATCGCCTTCGTTATGGCCGAAGCGGCGGTAGCAGAACATGTCCACGACGACGGGCTTGTGGAACTTCATGCGGAATTCAATGGCGATCTTGGCCGCATAGACGACGGCTTCCGGATCGTCACCGTTGACGTGGAAGATCGGCGCCTCGATCATCTTGGCGACGTCGGACGGATAGGGCGACGAACGCGAGAAGGCCGGATTGGTGGTAAAGCCGATCTGGTTGTTGATGATGACGTGCAGCGTGCCGGCAACGCGGTGACCGCGCAGACCAGACAGGCCGAGGATTTCAGCCGTCACACCCTGACCGGCAAAGGCCGCATCGCCGTGCAGAAGCAGCGGCAGAACCTTGGCGCGCTCGGAGAGCGGGATGATGTTATCCTTTTCCCAGACCTTGGTCAGCATGTCCTGCTTGGCGCGGGCCTTGCCCATCACGACAGGATTGACGATTTCAAGGTGCGACGGGTTTGCCGTCAAAGACAGGTGGACCTTGTTGCCGTCGAATTCGCGGTCGGAAGACGCACCGAGGTGATACTTCACGTCGCCCGAGCCTTCGACTTCGTCAGGCTTGTAGGAACCGCCCTTGAACTCGTGGAACACCGCGCGATGCGGCTTGTGCATGACGTTGGTCAGAACGTTCAGGCGGCCACGATGGGCCATGCCGAGAACGATTTCCTGCAGGCCTTCCTGGCCGCCGCGCTTGATGATCTGTTCAAGCGCCGGGATCAGCGATTCACCCCCATCGAGGCCGAAACGCTTGGTGCCCTTGAAGCGCACGTCGAGGAACTGCTCGTAGCCTTCGCCTTCGACCAGCTTCTGGAGGATCGCCTTCTTGCCTTCCGGCGTGAACTCGACGCCCTTATCCGGGCCTTCGATGCGTTCCTGGATCCAGCCTTCTCTTCCGGGCTCGAAATATGCATGAACTCGACGCCGATCGTCGAGCAATAGGTGCGCTCGAGGATCTCGATCATCTGACGCACGGAGGCATATTCGAGGCCGAGAACGCCGTCGATGAAGATCTTGCGGTCGTAATCCGCCTCTTCGAAGCCGTAGGACTTCGGCGACAGTTCGTTATAGTCTTCGACCGGGGCTGCAAGGCCGAGCGGGTCGAGCTTGGCATGCAGGTGGCCGCGGGTACGGTAGGCGCGGATCATCATGATGGCGCGCACGCTGTCGCGGGTCGCCTGATGCACGTCGGCTGCCTGTATCGGCTGGCCGGTTGCGGCCGCAACCGCTTCGGCCTTCGCCTTGACCTTGGTCTCGACGGCCTTCTCGATCACGACCGGCCAGTTGCCGTCGAGTGCCGAGATCAGGTCGCCATTGGCCGCGATCGGCCAGTTCTTGCGCTGCCAGGATGCGCCCTTGGCAGCTTTCTTGACGTCGTCCGGATTGTCGGCGAGCGCCTTGAAAAAGGCCTGCCATTCATCCGAAACCGAATTCTTGTCTTCTTCGTAGCGGGCATAGAGCTGCTCGATATACGCAGCGTTCGCACCGTCGAGGAAAGAGGTGATGAGGAACTGCTCGTTGGCTTCTTGCCGTGCCATGATCCATCGCGGGCGCCGCGCCCGCCTCCTGACGTAATCGGAACCGGTCAGTGTGCCGGCATCCGCATTTTCTCTAGTCGTCGTTTGTTATGTCTGCCGCCGAAGCGACGAGGCCCTCGAATATCTCGTGAGGAGGACCGCCGAACCGGAAAGGGCGGGCCATGGGGCCACCGCCTTCTCCATTGTCGGGAACGGGCCGCGTTTCACGCGGCCGCGTTCCTATATGTGATCTCAGCCCTTGAGGACTTCAACCAGCGTCTTGCCGAGGCGTGCCGGGGAAGGCGAAACCTTGATGCCGGCTGCTTCCATGGCAGCGATCTTGGACTCTGCATCGCCCTTGCCGCCGGAAACGACAGCGCCGGCATGGCCCATGGTACGGCCCTTCGGCGCGGTACGACCGGCGATGAAGCCAGCCATCGGCTTCTTGCGGCCCTTCTTGGCTTCGTCGATGAGGAACTGCGCCGCATCTTCTTCAGCCGAACCGCCGATTTCGCCGATCATGATGATCGAGGTCGTGGCTTCGTCGGCCAGGAACATCTCGAGCACGTCGATGAACTCGGTGCCCTTGACCGGGTCGCCGCCGATACCGACAGCCGTCGTCTGGCCGAGGCCTTCGTTGGAGGTCTGGAACACGGCTTCATAGGTGAGCGTGCCCGAACGGGAAACGATACCGACCGAACCCTTGCGGAAGATCGAGCCCGGCATGATGCCGATCTTGCATTCTTCCGGCGTCAGGATACCCGGGCAATTCGGGCCGAGCAGGCGCGACTTGGACTTGTCGAGCTTTGCCTTGACCTTCACCATGTCCATGACCGGGATACCCTCGGTAATGCAGGTGATGAACGGGATTTCGGCATCGATCGCCTCGATGATCGCGTCTGCGGCGCCTGCCGGCGGAACGTAGATCACGGAAGCATCGGCACCGGTCTTTTCCTTGGCTTCGGCAACCGAAGCAAAGATCGGCAGGCTTTCACCCTTCGAACCGGTCCAGGTTTCGCCACCCTTCTTCGGGTGGATACCGCCGACCATCTGGGTGCCGTAATAGGCAAGCGCCTGTTCGGTATGGAAGGTACCGGTCTTGCCGGTCAGGCCCTGAACGAGGACCTTGGTGTTCTTATTGACGAGAATCGACATGAAACAGGTTCCTCAGATTAGCCGTTGATCGCCGCGACGATCTTCTTGGCCGCATCGTCCAGATCGTCCGCTGCGGTGATCGCAAGGCCGGACTCGTTCAGGATCTTCTTGCCGAGATCGACATTGGTGCCTTCGAGGCGCACGACGAGCGGAACCTGCAGGCCGACTTCCTTGACCGCGGCGATAACGCCTTCGGCAATGACGTCGCACTTCATGATGCCGCCGAAGATGTTGACGAGGATGCCCTCGACCTTCGGGTCAGCGGTGATGATCTTGAAGGCAGCAGCCACCTTCTCCTTGCCGGCGCCACCGCCGACGTCGCAGAAGTTTGCCGGCTCCTTGCCGTAAAGCTTGATGATGTCCATCGTCGCCATGGCGAGACCGGCACCATTGACCATGCAGCCGATATTGCCGTCGAGGGCGACATAGGCGAGGTCCCACTTGGAGGCTTCGATTTCCTTGGAGTCTTCCTCGGTCTCGTCGCGCAGCGCCTTGACGTCGTCATGGCGAAACAGCGCATTGCCGTCGAAGGACATCTTGGCGTCGAGAACGCGCAGATGGCCGTCCTTCATGACGATCAGCGGGTTGACTTCGAGGAGCGCCATGTCCTTTTCGCCGAACGCCTTGTAGAGCGCCGGGAAGAGCGACTTTGCGTCTTCAGCGGCAGCACCGGACAGTTCGAGCGCCTTGGAGATCTTGGCAACATCGTCAGCCGTGACGCCGACGAGCGGGTCGATGGCGATCGTGTGGATCTTTTCCGGCGTGTCATGGGCAACAGCTTCGATATCCATGCCACCTTCCGTCGAAACGACGAAGGCAACCTGGCCGACCGAGCGGTCGACGAGCAGCGAGCAATAGAGTTCGCGGTCGATGTCTGCGCCGTCTTCGATATAGAGGCGGTTGACCTGCTTGCCGGCATCGCCCGTCTGCGCCGTTACCAGCGTGTTGCCGAGCATGTCCTTGGCGTGAGCGACGACTTCGTCGATCGACTTGGCCAGGCGAACGCCGCCCTTGGCGTCAGGGCCGAGTTCCTTGAACTTGCCCTTGCCGCGGCCACCGGCGTGGATCTGGCTCTTGACCACGTAAAGCGGGCCCGGAAGCGACTTTGCCGCAGCTTCGGCTTCTTCGACCTTCAGGATCGCGACGCCTTCGGCAACCGGCGCACCGTAACCCTTGAGCAGGGCCTTGGCCTGATATTCATGAATGTTCATGGGGTTATGTCCCTATTTGGATTACTTGAGAGCCGGCGCAATGCCGACGCAGGCTTCGCAAAGCCCGGCAACAGCGGCAACAGACTTCTGGAAGGCCGCTTCTTCATCCTTGTCGAACTCGACTTCGATGATGCGCTCGATACCGCCGGCACCGATGATCGTCGGAACGCCGACATACATGTCGTTGACGCCGTACTGGCCGGACAGATAGGCGGCAGCCGGCAGAACGCGCTTCTTGTCCTTGAGGAAGGATTCAGCCATCTCGATCGCCGATGCGGCCGGAGCGTAGTAGGCCGAACCGGTCTTCAGGAGGCCGACGATTTCAGCACCACCGTCACGGGTGCGCTGGATGATTTCCTCGAGACGCTCGGCAGTGACCCAGCCCATCTTGACGAGGTCGGTGAGCGGAATGCCGCCGACGGTCGAGTAACGGGCGAGCGGCACCATCGTGTCGCCATGGCCGCCGAGAACGAAGGCGGTGACGTCCTGGACGGAAACGTTGAATTCTTCGGAGAGGAACAGGCGGAAACGCGAGCTATCCAGAACGCCGCCATGCCGACGACCATGTTCTTCGGCAGGCCGGAGAACTTCTGCAGCGCCCAGACCATCGCGTCGAGCGGGTTGGTGATGCAGATGACGAAGCGTTCGGCGCGTATTTCTTGATGCCGGCGCCGACCTGCTCCATGACCTTGAGGTTGATGCCGAGAAGATCGTCGCGGCTCATGCCCGGCTTGCGGGCGACACCGGCGGTGACGATGCAGACGTCTGCGCCTTCGATCGCAGCATAGTCGCTGGCGCGGTCAGCTTCGCATTGAAGCCTTCGACCGGACCGGACTGAGCGATGTCAAGGCCTTTGCCCTGCGGAATGCCGTCGGCGATGTCGAAGAGGACGACGTCGCCCAGTTCCTTCAGGCTGGCCAGATGCGCCAGCGTGCCACCGATCATGCCCGAACCAATTAGTGCGATCTTCTTGCGCGCCATTGAAAAGCTTCCTCTTAAGATCCGAATGTTTGGGAAGCTCGAGTGAACCTCCCAATTCACGGGGTGTGACATAACGCCATACGGAAGCAATAGCAAACGATTATTTTCGAGCTATATTTTTCAATCGTTTAGATGGCAAAACTTTTACGTAAACGTCAATTAGGACGTCATCAAACCGTCAAAATTCAGCGCCGGGACTGCTGGTGAAGCGTCAGATAATCCGGGCTTCGCATCTCGTAGAGACGCGAGATTGTACGATCGAATTCAAAGCCTTCCGTCCCTCTCTTTTCGAGAAGGATGTCGTCCGGCGCACTGGCGGCAGACACGAAAAGCCGCACACTATGGTCATAGAGTGCATCGACGAGATTAATGAACCGTTTTGCCTCATTGCGCCGTTCCGGCCCAAGCTGCGGAACGTGCTCCACGAATACGGCGTCAAAACGGTCGGCAACCTGGAGATAGTCGGCAGCCGCCAGCGGCACGCTGCAAATATCGTGGAAGGAGAACCGCGCCACGCGGCCGGCCGCCAGCGGCACATGGATGCTGCGGCCCTTCATCGGGATCTCGACGGGCGCCGCCTTCTCGCCGGCCGTCAGCTCGTGCCACGCCGCCTCAATGGCCGCGTCCGCACGGCCGTCGAGCGGGGTCACGTAGACGGGCAGGCTCGCCATCTTCTGCATGCGGTAATCATTCGGGCTGTCGAGCGTCACCACATCGACATTGGCTTCGAGAAGCGGAATGAACGGCAGGAAGAGCCCGCGATTGAGGCCGTCCTTGTAGAGGTTTTCCGGCGCAACGTTGGAAGTCGCAACAAGAACGCAGCCAAGCGAGAAAAGCTCGGTGAAGAGCCGCGCCAGGATCATCGCGTCGGTAATATCGGTGACGGAGAATTCGTCGAAGCAGAGAAGCTGCGCCTCTTCGAAAAGCGAGACCGCAACTGGCGGCACGGGATCGTTGACCTTCGTCTCGCCGCGCTTCAGCTTCTGGCGGTGCTCGTGGATACGGCCATGCACATCCGCCATGAATTCATGGAAATGCGCGCGACGCTTCTTGTCGATCGCCGCCTTCTTGAAGAACATGTCCATCAGCATGGTCTTGCCGCGACCGACGCTGCCATGGACGTAGAGGCCGCGGATTTCGCGCGGCTTGCCGCCGCCCTTGGCAAACAGCCAGCCGAGCGCACTCTTCTTCTTGGCAGGACGCGTTTCGCGCAGGCAGGTGAGGATATGATCGAGCTTTGCAGCAACGGCAATCTGCTCTGCGTCGGCGGTCAATGCCCCCGACGCGGTCAGCGCCTTCAGCTCTTCGCCGACGCTCGATGTGTATTCCGGGACAGGTTCCACTCGAACGCCTCTGCGATTATCTCTTTTATCGGCTGAGGCTGACGGGCTGGCCGGAGCTCAGCGTGCCATCAAAGCGGTTGTCGGCGCTCTTGTAGACGCTGCCGAGAACATTGCCGTCGCGATCCTTGAACTGGACGGACTTGCCCGAGACATCCCAGGAGCCCATCATCGTCAGCGGGCCAGCACAGCCGCGCGTGCCGCCACGCGAACCGCCACCAAGATTGGTGAGCGTGAGGAACATGTCGCAGGACTGACCGGCGGCGTTGACGCGCCAGCTGCCGACCATGGCATCCTTCTTGACGTCCTGGGCTGCGGCCGGCGGCGCCATCTGGCCACCCGCCATGCCGGGATTGGCATTTGCCATCGGTGCATTCGGGAACTGCGAGCCACCCTGAGCAGCACCCGGCGCGCCCATTGGGGCACCCATCGCGCCACCCGGAGGCGGAAGCTGTCCACCCTGAACGCTCGGAACCGGCTGCGGCTGGAGAGGCGCCGGCTGGGCGGGCAGATCGGCATAGGGGTTATAGGCTGTTCGTTGGCAACCGGCGAGCGCCAAAGTCAGGGCCAGGCCCGTCGCCACGTATCGAAACTGCATCATCAAACTCCCGCTCTCGGTCTGTCGGCTTGCCGTGCCACGTAAATGCGACCGAAATACCGTAAAGCGATTTGGTTAATCAAGTCGCACCACGGGATTTCGCCCTGCGCCGCCTGCATATCTCAGGCGGCATGACCAGCCCTTGCTATCCGCCAGCAATACCATCCGAAGGCAATAAGCCCGGACGGTCTTTTGAGCCTCACCTCAGACGCAAGCGATCACGTCTGGGAGAGGAGAAGGGCCGCCGCGGAACGGCGACCCCTTTGGTACAGGATCGGGCGCGCGTCAGACGCGACGCTCGACCATCATCTTCTTGATCTCTGCGATCGCCTTGGCCGGGTTAAGACCCTTGGGGCAGGCCTGCGCGCAGTTCATGATCGTGTGGCAGCGATAAAGGCGGAAGGGATCCTCGAGATTGTCGAGCGCTCGCCCTTGGCTTCGTCGCGGCTATCGATCAGCCAGCGATAGGCCTGCAGCAGCACGGCCGGGCCGAGATAGCGATCGCCGTTCCACCAATAGCTCGGACAGGAAGTCGAGCAGCAGGCGCACAGGATGCACTCGTAGAGGCCGTCGAGCTTGAGGCGATCCTCATGGCTCTGCTTCCACTCCTTCGCCGGCGTCGGCGACACCGTCTTCAGCCATGGCTCGATCGAGCGATGCTGGGCGTAGAAGTTGTTGAGGTCCGGCACGAGGTCCTTCACCACCGGCATATGCGGCAGCGGATAGACCTTCACGGCTCCGTTCACTTCATCGAGCCCCTTGGTGCAGGCCAGCGTGTTGGTGCCGTCGATATTCATCGCGCAGGAACCGCAAATGCCTTCGCGACAGGAACGGCGAAGCGTCAGCGTCGGATCGATCTTGTTCTTGATGTAGAGAAGACCGTCGAGCACCATCGGACCGCAATCGTCCGCATCGATATAATAGGTATCGATGCTCGGGTTCTTGCCGTCATCCGGGTTCCACCGGTAGATGCGGAACTCACGGACGTTCTTGGCGCCTTCCGGCTTCGGCCAGACCTTGCCTTCGGTCATCTGAGAGTTCTTGGGGAGAGCGAGTTCAACCATGGTCCAATTCCCTCAGATCAGTAGACGCGGGCCTTGGGCTCGATCTTGTAAGGATCGATGCCTTCGGCGATCAGGTCGGTATGCACCGGGCGGTAGTCGAGCTTGACGTCACCGGCTTCCGTGACCCAGGCAAGCGTGTGCTTGCGCCAGTTCACGTCGTCGCGACCGGCGAACGGACCATCGGTATAGTCCTCGCGGGCATGCGAGCCACGGCTTTCCTTGCGGGCTTCCGCGCCATAGACGGTGGTGATCGCATTCGCCATCAGGTTATGCAGTTCCAGCGTCTCGACGAGATCCGAGTTCCAGATCAGCGAACGGTCGGAAACCTTCACGTCCTTCATCTCGCCCCAGATGGCCGAGAGGCGCTTGCAGCCGGATTCGAGCGATTCCTGCGTACGGAACACCGCCGCATCGTCCTGCATGGCGCGCTGCATCTTGTCGCGCAGCACAGCCGTCGGCGTGCCGCCCTTGGCGTGACGCAGACCGTCGAAACGGTCCATGATCTTGTCGCAGGCGGCAATGTTGAGTGAAGGAACCGGCGACGCACGGTCGATGACCTGAC
The DNA here is from genome assembly GCA_902167985.1 of Shinella sp. UYSO24. Taxonomy (GTDB): domain Bacteria; phylum Pseudomonadota; class Alphaproteobacteria; order Rhizobiales; family Rhizobiaceae; genus Neorhizobium. The sequence goes on along the minus strand of CABHNZ010000009.1, from coordinate 180,034 downwards.
CGGCGCGGATGGCGGCGGCGCGGCCGAAGACCACAAGGTCGATCAGCGAGTTGGAGCCGAGTCGGTTTGCCCCGTGAACCGAGGCGCAGCCCGCTTCGCCGACAGCCATCAGGCCCGGAATGATCCGTTCCGGATTGCTGCTATCGGCGTTCAGCACTTCGCCCCAGTAGTTCGTCGGAATGCCGCCCATGTTGTAGTGAACGGTCGGCAGGACCGGGATCGGCTCGCGGGTCACGTCAACGCCGCAAGATCTTGCCGATTCCGAAATGCCCGGAAGACGCTCGTGCAGCACAGCCGGATCGAGATGGTCGAGATGCAGGAAGATGTGATCCTTGTTCTTGCCGACGCCGCGGCCTTCACGGATTTCCATCGTCATGCAGCGCGAGACGACGTCACGCGAGGCAAGATCCTTCGCCGAAGGGGCATAGCGTTCCATGAAGCGCTCACCCTCGGAATTGACGAGGTAGCCACCTTCACCACGTGCGCCTTCGGTGATCAGACAGCCGGAGCCGTAGATACCCGTCGGGTGGAACTGGACGAATTCCATGTCCTGCAAAGGCAGGCCGCGCGCGCCACCATGCCGCCACCGTCGCCGGTGCAGGTATGGGCAGAGGTTGCCGAGAAATAGGCGCGGCCATAACCGCCGGTCGCCAGAACCACCATCTTCGCCGCGAAGCGTGGATGGTGCCGTCATCGAGGTTCCAGGCAACCACGCCTTCGCAGCGGCTGCCATCGTCCGACATGATCAGGTCGAGCGCGAAATATTCGATGAAGAATTCCGCGTTGTTGCGCAGCGACTGGCCATAGAGCGTGTGCAGGATGGCGTGGCCGGTACGGTCCGCGGCAGCGCAGGTGCGCTGAACCGGCGGGCCGGCACCGAAATTCTGCATGTGGCCGCCGAACGGGCGCTGGTAGATCTTGCCTTCTTCATTACGCGAAAAAGGCACGCCGTAATGTTCGAGCTCATAGACCGCCTTCGGCGCTTCCATGACCATGTACTGCATGGCGTCGACATCACCGAGCCAGTCGGAACCCTTGACGGTGTCATAGAGGTGCCACTGCCAGCTATCCGGCGTCATGTTCTGCAGCGAGGCGGCAATACCGCCCTGGGCCGCGACCGTGTGCGAACGGGTCGGGAAGACCTTGGTGATGCAGGCGGTGCGGAAACCCTGCTCGGCCATGCCGAGCGTGGCGCGAAGACCGGCCCCACCGGCGCGACGACGATCACGTCATAGGAGTGATCGACATAATTATAGGCCTTGCCGTTCTGGGAAGCCCCTTGGGAAGCCCCGTTGATGGGAGATACAGATGCCATGACGGGTTATCCTACGAATGCGATCTTCAGAACGGCGAACAGACAGAGCCCGGCGATCAGGATCGAGAAGAAGGTGTTGAGCATCACCAGCGCGATCTTGGCGAATTCGCTATGGACATAGTCCTCGATGATGACCTGCATGCCGAGCTTCATGTGAATGACGCCGGAAATGACGACGAGACCCATGATGACGGCGACGAACGGGTTCGACAGCGCCTCGATCACTTCCGCATAGGGCTTGCCCGCGTAGATGATCATGAAAATGATGAAGAAGATCAGCAGCGGCACATTGGCCACGGCCGTCACCCGCTGGCGCCAGAAATGCTCGGTGCCATCCTTGGCCGAGCCCAGGCCGCGGACCTTACCGAGAGGGGTACGCATATCCATGGAGAGAGATCCTTAGCGAACGAGAAGGCCGATGACCCAGACGACGACGGTCAGACAGAGCGACGCGACGATGGTTGCCTTGGCGAGCTTGGTGGAGAAATGCTTGTCGAAGCCGTAGCCGAGATCCCACATGAAGTGGCGGAAGCCGCCGAGCATGTGGTGAAGAAGTGCCCAGGTGAACCCGAGCAGGATGAGCTTGCCGATGATCGTGCCCATCGCCCAGTTGGCCCAATCGTAATAGGCCGGGCCGCTGGCTGCGGCAATTAGCCACCATGCAACGAGGACCGTTCCGAAATACAGTGCAGCTCCTGTAATTCGGTGAACGATCGACATGAGCATCGTGGGGATGAGTTTGTAGACCTGCAGATGCGGCGACAGGGGCCGGTTGTTACTCACATTCGCCATCAGAACCTCGCGGCGTCATATGCAAAAGAACGGGCAGGCGCCCGGCGATGCACCGTGCCGAAGAAATGTGCATCGCATCATTTGCGTGGTTTAATCTCACGGATGTCGGACGACAAGAACAATTCGGAGTGATTCCGAATTTAATCGATTGTGTCTTTCGCAAGGCAGCATGCCGCGACCCCGCGATCGGCCGTTAACCATATTTCTTAAAGATTTCTCAACCACTGCATCGCTTGCGCCTCTTGCGTGTTAACCTGTTGTTAACCATGCCCGCAGGAGGTCGCCATGATAGCGATGAGATTGCCATCTGTTCTGTTCGCAACCGCACTCGTCGTGATCGCCGCGGCAAGCGCGAACGCCCGTGACGGCCTGCCACCGCGCGGCGACCATCGCCACCAGCGCCAGCATGTCGTCGAGAACAATCGCTGGGACAGGCATGGTGATGGTCGCCACAACCGCCCGTCTGAATTGGCCCGGCAAACACGGGTCATAGCCGATAGCGACACTGGACGCGGCGGCTATCACGGCCGCCCGCGCCGCGATGTCTATGGCAATTCGATTTCGATCATCCGCGGTCTCGGCACCTATGTAGGCGATATCGAAGCCACCCGCGATCGCGGCAACGGCATCTACTTCACGCGGGATAACTACGGCTGGCCTCAGGAGGCCCAGGAACCCCGGCAGACAACCGATGTCATCCTCGCGCCGAAAGCCAAGATAATCGATGTCGAGCAGGCAATGGCAGCCCCGAGCCCCTTTGCCCCGAGAAACGCCTGCGCTTACGAAAACGGCGTCTGCGTCATCCGCGGCGGCCAATAACGGGCCATCGGGGGACCCGCAATCAAGGACAGGCGGTCAGGCGAAACGCCAGACCGTCGTCTTCTTCACCTCGCTGTCCTCCAGCGCCCGCGTCACCGGCACCTGATAGACCGCAAGCGAGGTCAGCCGATCTTTCGGGCAATAGCTCCGTCCGGGATCGCCGACGATGACCGTCTTGCCGGCAAGCGCCAGCCCCTCGAACCATGGCACGAGCGCTGCGGCAAAATCCCTGTCGTAAAAGACGTCGCCGGCCAGAATGACATCCGCATCGACAGGATTGCCGATCTGGTTCTCACCGGTAAATGCCAGCGAGACACCATTGGCTTCCGCATTGAGCGCAACCGCAGCCTCGGTCCACGGATCGATATCGGCCGCCAGAACCTCAGCCGCACCGGCTTTCGCCGCCGCAATAGCAACCAGACCGGAGCCGCTGGCAAAATCGAGGACGCGCTTGCCGGCCACGATGTCGGGATGGTCTAGCACATAGCGGGCAAGCCCCTGCCCGCCGGCCCAGGCGAAAGCCCAGAACGGCGGCGGCAGGCCGATCTCCTGCAGATCTTCCTCCGTCTTCAACCACAGCTCATGCGCTTCGCTGGCGAGATGAAGCTCGATCTCCGGCACATGCGGCGGCCGCATGCGCTCGGTATTGTCGAGGATGAAGCTCCGCGGATCGGTCTTCAAGACTGTCAGTCCGGCGAACGCGGCGGATTGTCGAGACCGCCGAGACGGCAGATATCGAGATACTCGTCTTCCGTCACCGGTTGCACCGAAAGCCGCATCGAGGTGACGAGCGACATTTTTCGAAGCGCGGATTGGCCTTGATATCCTTCAGCGTCACCGGCTTCGGAATATCGGCAACGGCGCGGATATCGACGCAATCCCATTTCGGATCGCCCTTGGCGCTCGAATCGGGATGCGACAGCGCGCAGACCTCGACGATGCCCACGATCTCCAGCCCCTCGTTGGAGTGGTAGAAGAAGCCCTTATCGCCGATTTTCATGGCCCGCATATTGTTGCGCGCCAGATAATTGCGCACGCCGGTCCATTCCTCGCCGACTTCGCCCTTGGCTTTCTGCTGCGCCCAGGACCAGACATTCGGCTCGGATTTATAAAGCCAGTAGGCCATGCTTATTGCCTCACTCCGGCTTGTTGAACACCCAGTTCCACGGCTTCACCTGCACGGTCTCGAACAGACCGGCGAGATAGTACGGGTCGGCTTCCGCAATCGTGCGGGCAGCCGCGATATCCTCGGCCTCGACCACCACGAGGCTGCCATTCGGCTTGCCATCATCATCGAGAAAGGGACCGGCAAATTTCAGCGTGCCGGCAGCGTTGAGCGCGTTGAGGTGCTCCACATGCGCCGGACGGGTATCCATGCGAACATTGAGATGGCCGGGCTTGTCGGTGCAAAGGAAGGCAAACAGCATTGGTTTTCTCCTTGGATGAAAGTCTCTGAATTTATTCGGTGGTGATCGGCCGCGTCATCAGCCGCTCCATCGCGGCCTGAACGCCAAGTCGGCCATCGATGATCGCCGCAACCGCATCGGTAATCGGCATTTCGACCGAAAGGCTCTGGCCAAGCCGCGAGGCAACCGAGGCAGCAAAGGCGCCCTCGACCAGCGTGGCGCTGCCGCCCGCCTTCTCGCTGCCCTCTCCGAGCGCAATGCCGAAACGCAGGTTGCGCGACTGATGGCTGGTTCCGGTCAGAACCAGATCGCCGAGGCCGGAAAGCCCCCGCACCGTATCGGCATTGCCGCCCATCGCTTCCACGAGCCGCGACATTTCCGCAAGACCGCGGGAAATCAGCGCCGCGCGGGCAGATTCACCAAGCCCCGCGCCCTCGACGATGCCGCAGGCAATCGCCAGCACGTTCTTCAACGCGCCGCCAAGCTGTACGCCGGTCCGGTCGGTCGAGGCATAGAGACGAAATGTCCGGGTCGAGAGATCCTGCGCCAGCCGCTCGGCAAGCGCCATGTCGGGGGCAGCGACAACCATCGCGGTCGGCAGGCCACGCGCGATATCCGCCGCAAAACCCGGCCCGGAAAGAGCAGAAACCGCATGGCGCGGCAATTCCCTGGAAAGCACATCGGTCAGCAGCCGGTCCGACGCCCGGTCGATGCCCTTGGCGCAGGTGACGACGACGGCCTTCTCCGACAGATAAGGCCCATAATGCCGCGCCGCATCCGCATGCGCCTGCGACGGCATGGCAAACAGCACGATATCGGCGCCGGTTAGGGCCTCCGGCTCGGCACTGAACTTCAGAAGATCGGGAAGCTGCACGCCGGGAAGCGCTGCATTGTGAACCCGATCATTTTCGAGATCCGCCATCAGCGCCGGATGCCGGCCGACCAGCGTCACGTTCTGGCGCCCGTCGAGCGCCGCCACGCAAGCCAACGCCGTACCGAAGGCGCCCGCACCGATGACCGCGATACCGCCGCTCATGCCTTGGCTCCGCGCTTGCCGGAACCGAGAAGCGCCTGCGCCTGCTGATCGAGCGGCCAGCGCGAACGCGGCGCCACATCGAGCCCGTCTTCCGGCAGATCTTCCGCCATCCGCTCAAGCCCCGCCCAGGCGATCATCGCCGCATTATCGGTGCAGAGCCGCATCGGCGGCGCGATAAAGCGAAAACCATGTTCGAGACAAAGCGCCTGCAAGGTGCGGCGGATTTCCTGATTGGCCGCAACGCCACCAGCAACCACCAGCGACGGCTCCACGTCGAGATGACCGAACTCCGCCTTGAAACGGGCAAGGCCTCGGCCGATCCGGTCGCGCAGCGTGCGCGAGATCGCCTTCTGGAGCGAAGCGCAGATATCTGCCACGTCCTGATCGGTGAGCGGTGCAATCTCGGTCGCCGCCTGCCGCACGGCCGTCTTCAGGCCGGAAAAGGAAAAATCGAGCCGCGCCTCGCCGACGAGCGGCCGCGGCAGCTGGAAACGATCTGGATCGCCACTCTGCGCCGCACGCTCCACCGCCGGACCGCCCGGATAGGGAAGCCCGAGCAGCTTCGCCGTCTTGTCGAATGCCTCGCCGAGCGCATCGTCGATCGTCGTGCCCCAGCGCTCATATTCGCCGACGCCGCGCACCAGAACGAGCTGCGTGTGCCCGCCGGATACGAGAAGCATCAGATAGGGGAAGGAGAGCCCGTCGGTCAGCCGCGCCGTCAGCGCGTGACCTTCCAGATGGTTGATCGCCATCAGCGGCTTGCCGGCCGCCCGCGCGATCGCCTTTCCGGTCATCAGCCCGACCAGAAGCCCGCCGATCAGCCCGGGACCGGAGGTCGCCGCGACGGCATCGATATCGGCCAGCGTCACACCGGCGCGCTGCAGCGCCTCTTCCACGAGGCCATCCAGCGCTTCCACATGGCGCGCGCGGCAATCTCCGGCACGACGCCGCCGTAAAGGCTGTGTTCATCGAGCTGCGAGAAGACGACATCGGAGAGGATCTCGCCACGGCCATCCTCATGGCGCACGACAACCGCCGCGGCCGTCTCGTCGCAGCTTGTCTCAATGCCGAGGATGCGAAGAAATGCGCTCATGTTCCATCGTTGATTGCGAGGTGGAGGAAACAGGTTTACTGGAGCTTCCGGTAACAACGGAATGACACGGATGCAAACAAAACCTTTCCGCATCGGCACGCGCGGCAGCCCGCTGGCGCTTGCCCAGGCCCACGAGACACGCTCGCGGCTGATGGCAGCCCACAGCCTGCCGGAGGAAATGTTCGAGATCGTCGTCCTGTCGACAGCCGGCGACCGTATCACCGATCGCGCCTTGAGCGAGATCGGCGGCAAGGGCCTTTTCACCCAGGAACTGGAAGAGCAGCTTGCCTCCGGCGCTCTGGATTTCGCCGTGCATTCCTCCAAGGACATGCCGACGAAACTGCCCGACGGCCTCTACATCTCCGCCTTTCTGCCGCGCGAGGATGTGCGTGACGCCTGATCGGCCGTACGGCGCCGAGCCTGATGACCCTGCCGGATGGCGCCGTCATCGGCTCCGCCTCGCTGCGCCGTCAGGCCCTGATCCGCCGCGCTCGTCCCGATATTACGGTGACGATCTTCCGCGGCGCGGTCGAAACCCGCCTGCGCAAGCTCGATGAGGGCCAGGTGGATGCGACGCTGCTCGCCTATGCCGGCCTGCGCCGCCTCGGCAAGCAGGAAGTTGCGACGGAACTTCTCGATCCCGCCGATTTCCCCCCGGCCCCGGCACAGGCGCGATCTGCGTCGAAAGCCGTATCGGCGACCCGCGCACCGACGCGCTGATCGCAGCCATCAACGATGCGCCGACCTTCGATGCCGTCTCCTGCGAGCGCGCATTCCTCGGCGCACTTGACGGTTCCTGCCGCACGCCGATCGGCGGATATGCCCGCACCGAAGGCGAGCACCTGATCTTTTCGGGCCTCATCCTCACACCGGATGGCCGCACGGAACATACGATCGCGGTGGAAGGCAAGCGCCAAGAAGCCGAAGCGCTTGGCCGACAGGCCGGCGAAACCATCCGCGCGGCAGCCGGCACCGGCTTTTTCGAAAGCTGGAGCTGATCCGGTGCGGGTCATCGTCACCCGCCCTGAATTCTCCGCCCGCCGGACGGCCGCCCGGCTGGCCGAACTCGGCCACACGCCCGTTCTCCTGCCGATGAGCCGCCCGGTCCACAAGCCGGAGGTAGCACTTGAAGCCTTGCAGGCGCCGCATGCGGCGCTTGCAATTACCAGCGCCGAGGCCATACGCGCACTCTCACTGCTCGGCCCGGTGCTCGCCGGCCATTTGGCAACGCCGCTCCTTGCCGTGGGCAGGGCAACGGCCGAAGCCGCAATCGCCCTCGGCTTCACGACTGTCATCGATGGCGGCGGATCGGGCACGCAGCTGGCAGAGGCCGCAGCCGATTACCTCTCGGCACAAGCCCAACACCTCTCGGCGGCGCCTCACCTAACGACAGGCCACCACCTCTCGCCACAGGCTCGCCCAGTCCCGGCAGCCCCCCAGCCCTCGCCACAGGCTTGCCCCCCCTCTGCACAAGGCCACCACCTCTCGGCACAAGGAGCACCCATCCTCCTCTACCTCGCCGGAAAACCGCGCTCACCGCATTTCGAAACAGGCCTTGCCGCACGAAACATCGGCTTTTCGACTGCCGAAATCTACGAAATGCTGCCGACGAACCACGATGCAGCGACCCTTCGTCACGCCCTTGGCGGGACCGATGGCGACGACGGCCAGCATAGCAGCGAGACAAAGACGGCCGTTCTCCTCTATTCAAAGGAAACCGCCCGGCTCTTCTTTTCGGCGACGGAAAGCCAGGGAAAAACCCTCGCATCGATGCGCTTCCTCTGCCTGAGCGAGGCCGTTGCGGCCGCCATTCCCGCGACTTTCGCCCGCAGGCCATTATTGCCGATCAACCTGACGAAGCGCGTCTCTTTCGCCTTCTCTGATCCGTCGCCTCAACCGCGCGACCGATCACAAGACGTCAAAATCCCGCCTGCCCCTTCCCTTCCATCCCCCCACCGACTAGTTTTCTCTGAAAGCATGCAGGAAGAGGTCGAGATGGTCCCCGAAACACCACCCCGCCGTTCAAGGTCAACCAAGGAGCCGGTGACGATCGATCTCACGCCGAGGAGGTCGGCCTTGTCGCCGAACCTGTCCGCAGCAACGACACGGACGAACCCGAGACGGCCGAAGGCAGGAAAACCGACCAGGCTCCTGAGGGTGCCGCGGCCGGTTTGGCAGAAACCGCCGACGAGAAGTCTCCGGCTGCATCGGGACTGAAGGACGAGCCGCTTTCGGTCACGGATGCTCCTCCGGCCGAGGACGCCTTTTCCACGGAACCCCTCTCGACGGAGACCACCACACCCGGTGCCGATGAGACGGCACAAGACAAGGATGGCATCGCTGCCGGTGAAGCTGGAGAGGCCAAGTCCGATCCTGCCTCCAACGTCGAGAACCTAGAGGCCAACGGGACCGAACGATCTGCCGAGGCCGAAACTGCACACAGCGAACAACCGGCATTCGACGAACCATCCGGCCCGAAGCCGACAACCGAAGATCAGCCCGCCTATCGCGCCACCCCGGACCCTTTCCCCGCGCCATCGCCCGAGCCTCAGCGCCAGAGCCCGGCAACCTCGACGCTGATCGCAGCCGGCATCGCCGGCGGCATTGTCGCGCTTCTGCTTGCCGGAAGCATGCAATATGCCGGCTACCTTCCCGGTGCAAAGCCGGCAACAGACGTCGCTCCCGCTGCCGATACGTCAGCGCTCTCATCCGAGATCGCCAGCCTTCGCCAGGAAGTGGAAGCACTCCGCAACCAGCCGCCGGCAGCGGCCTCCGGCACGCCGGACAGCGGCCTTTCCGATCAGATCCAGGCGCTGCAGAGCCAGATCGCCGCGATGAAATCCGCAAGCGATGCGGCAGCAACGGCCGAGCAGGGCCTGAGCCGCCGGCTGACGGAGGCCGAAGCGAAGATCAATGACCGTGGCCCCGAGCAGCAAGTCGCCCGTGCCGTGGCCGCCGCAGCCCTCAAGGCCGCGATCGACCGTGGCGGCACGTTCCAGACGGAACTCGACACATTCGCAAGCGTGGCCGGCAATGATCCTGCCATCCAGCAATTGCAGCCCTTTGCCACCCGCGGCGTGCCATCGCGCATCTCGCTCCAGCAGGAATTTCCGCGCGTCGCGGATGCCATGCTCGAAGCGGCCAACCAGCCGAACCCCAATGCCAGCATTGCCGACCGGCTGCTGTCCTCGGCCCTGTCGGTGGTCAAGGTCAGAAAGGTCGGCGACGTGCCGGGCGATACGCCGGAGGCCAAGGTGGCGCGCGTCGAAAACGCGCTGCAGAACGGCGATCTGGCCGCAGCATCCCGCGAATGGGCGGCGCTTCCCGATGCATCGAAAGCCGTTGCCGGCGATTTCAAGCAGCGGCTCGATGCCCGCATTCAGGTGGAAAATCTCGTGGGCGGCACGCTGACGCGCGCCGTTACCGGCTCGAACGGTTGAGGGCGTAAGGACGAATGGTCAGGCTTTTCATTTTCCTTCTCGTCATTCTCGGTCTCGGCTGGGGCTTTTCCTGGCTCGCAGACCGCCCGGGCATCATTTCCATCACCTGGCAGGATCAGCTGATCGAGACGAGCGTCATGGTGGCCGCCACCATGGTCGTCGCCCTCGTTGCGATCGTCATGCTCCTCTGGTGGATCATCGGCGTGGTCTGGACCTCGCCGCATTCGGTGCGCCGCTATTTCCGCGCCCGCAAGCGGGATCGCGGTTATCAGGCCCTCTCGACCGGCCTGATTGCCGCCGGTGCCGGCAATGCCATCATGGCCCGCAAGATGAGCCTGCGCACCCGCGGCCTGCTGAGCGCCGATCAGGAACCGCTGATCCATCTTCTCGAAGCGCAGGCCGCCCTGATCGAAGGCCGCCATGACGACGCACGCCGCAAGTTCGAGCAGATGGCCGATGATCCGGAAACCCGCGAACTTGGCTTGCGCGGCCTCTATATGGAGGCCCGCCGTCTCGGTGCCGATGAGGCAGCCCGGCAATATGCCGAGCGCGCCGTCGAAAACGCCCCCTACCTTCCCTGGGCGGCACAGGCCACGCTGGAAACCCGCTGCAAGACCGGTCAGTGGGACGATGCGATCCGCCTTCTCGACCAGCAGCGCGCTGCAGGCGTGATGGAAAAGGCGCAGGCCGACCGCTGGAAGGCAGTGCTTCTCACCGCCAAGGCCGGCGAGCGTCTGGATGGCGATCCGAAGGGCGCGCGCGACGATGCCAAGGCAGCGCTCAAACTGTCGAAGGATCTCGTTCCGGCCGCCATCATCGCGGCAAAATCCTATCTGCGCGAGGATAATGTCCGCAAGGCAGCCTCCGTGCTCGAAACCATGTGGAAGCTTCGCCCGCATCCCGATGTCGCCCGCACCTATGTGACGGCACGCAGCGGTGACAGCACGCTGGATCGCCTGAAACGCGCCGAGAAACTGGAAACGCTCCGCCCCAACAATGTCGAATCGCTGCTTGCCGTCGCGGCAGCCGCGCTTTCGGCCCATAACCTGAAAAAGGCCCGCGAAAAGGCTGAGGCCGCCGCGAGGATGGAAAGCCGCGAGGCAGCCTATCTCATTCTGGCCGACATCGAGGAGGTCGAAAGCGGCGATCAGGGCCGCATCCGCCACTGGATGGCGCAGGCGCTTCGCGCACCACGCGACCCCGCTTGGGTGGCAGACGGCATCGTCTCGGAAAAATGGCTGCCCGTTTCGCCCGTTACCGGCCGCATCGATGCCTTCGAATGGAAGGCGCCGTTTGGTCAGCTGGAAGGCCCGATCGAGGAAGGCTCCGTGATTGCCGATCAGGCAATCGCCAATCTGCCACCCGTCGCAGTCACGCAGCCGAGCCCGGCGCCGGCCGCAGCAAAGCCCGCCAAGCCGGTCGAGGCAAAGGTCGTCGCCACAGCCGCAACCATCGAGGCAAGACCGTCGGCCAAGCCCGTGACGCAAACACCATCACCGGCCGCGGCCAAGCCTGTCTCTGCCAGCTCTGCCGGAAAGGACCCCGACAAATCGAAGCCGGCGACGGAAAAGAAGGCTGACTTCGCTGTTGCAGCAAAACCACCAGCATCCTCTAATGTGCCCTCGACCGACAAGAATGTGACCGAAATCGAAGAAGAGGCGGTTCCATTTTTCGGCCGGCCACCGGATGATCCGGGTGTCAAGGAACGCAAGGATGCCGAACCGCCGACGCGGCTGAGGCTCTACTAGAAAGGCAAGGCCTGAACACAAGATGCTGGACCGTATTCAGGCCTTCCTCCACACTCTCACCTCTCCCCATGCCGAGGAATTCGCGCCGGATGACCCGCGCGTCGCCTTTGTCGCGCTCTGTTTTCAGGTGATGGAGGCAGACGGCAACGTCTCGGAGAAGGAGCAGCAGCGCTTTCGCACGCTTCTGCGCGAGCGCTACGACCTGACCGATGACCGGCTGAAGGCGCTGATCGAAGCGGGCCATCAGGCCGGCAGCGAGGCGGTTGACTATTACCGTTTCACTTCCGATCTTAGGAAGCATCTCACCGCCGAGGACGATCGTATCGAGCTTCTCGGCATTCTCTGGGATATCGTTTACGCCGATGGCGAGCGCAGCGAGATCGAGGATCACGTGATCTGGCGGATCGCCGATCTTCTCGGTGTCTCGGCGCGCGATCGTGTTCTGAAGCGCCAGGAGGCCGCTGCCCGCATTTCCGGAGGAAAGGTCGCAGGAGAGTAAGGAAGGCTTGTCATGCTGATGCTGCCCACCAACCGAAGCGAAAAGCTGCCCGTTCTGATCGTGCTCCATCAGGAGCGCTCGTCACCGGGGCGTGTCGGCCAGATGCTGGTGGAAAAAGGTTTCCCGCTTGATATCCGCCGTCCGGTTCTGGGCGATCCGCTGCCGCAGACGCTGGCCAGCCATTCCGGCGCCGTCATCTTCGGCGGCCCGATGAGCGCCAACGATCCCGAGCCCTATGTCAAAGCCGAGATCGACTGGATCAATGTTCCGCTGAAGGAGAACAAGCCCTATCTCGGCATCTGCCTCGGCGCCCAGATGATGGTCCGCACGCTCGGCGGCAAGGTCGCGGCGGCCAGGGGCGAGATGACCGAGATCGGCTGGTATCCGTTGCGCCCGACCGAACACGGCCGACTTCTCATGCACTGGCCTCAGATGGTCTATCATTTTCACCGCGAGGGTTTTGATACACCGCGCGGCGTAAAACTTCTGGCGGAAGGCGACGCCTATCCCAATCAGGCGATCCGCTACGGCGAAAATGCCTGGGGTGTGCAGTTCCATGCAGAGCTGACGCGGGCGATGATGCATCGCTGGGTGGTCCACGGCGAAAGCCGCTTCACCATGCCGAATGCCCAGAAGGGCCACGCCCATCTCGAAGGCGCATGATCTTCGATGCGCCCCTGCGGCAATGGCTGTGGGATTTCCTCGATCTCGTCTTCGACCGCCCGACGAAATCCAAGGAACCGCCGCAGACCGAACAAGCCGCGAAAATACTTCAGGCCTGCTGACCGGCCTCCGGCGCCTGCAGGCTGTCGATCTTGCGCAGCTCGGAAACCCCAGCGACCAGATGACGGCGACGGCAAGCGTGCCGACGCGCCGATGACGACGGCGGATGCCGCCCCCATGAACGCGGCCATCGTCCCGGCGCGGAACTCGCCGAGTTCATTGGAGGCACCGACAAACACCATGTTGACGGCATTGACGCGCCCGCGCACCTCATCCGGCGTCCAGAGCGCAATCAGCGTCTCGCGCACATAGACCGACACCATGTCGGAGGCACCAAGCAGCATGAGCGCCGCAATCGATACCCAGGGGGTGACGGAGAGCCCGAAGATCAGCGTCGCAAGCCCGAACAGTGCCACGCCGACAAAGAGCGCGATACCCGCCCGATGGCGGATCGGATGGATGGCAAGCCAGATGGCAACGACGATCGCCCCGATGCCGGGTGCGGCCCGCAACAGCCCGAGGCCCCAGGGCCGAGATCGAGAATATCGCGCGCAAAGATCGGCATCAGCGCCACGGCGCCGCCGAGAAGCACGGCAAACAGATCGAGCGAGATCGCCCCCAGAACCACCTTTTCCTGAAAGATGAAGCGGAAACCGGCAAAGATCTGCTCCATCGTGATCTTCGTCGCGGAACGGCGCTGAACGGGCTTCGGAATGAGGAAGACCAGAACCGCCGACACGACCATGAAGACGAGCGCCACCGAATAGGCCGAGACGGCGCTGACCCCATAAAGCAGGCCACCGCCGACAGGCCCGAGGATCGCGGCCGTCTGCCAGGAGGACGAGTTCCAGGCAACCGCATTCGGCAGGTCTTCCGCCGGCACGAGATTGGGCCCGAGCGATTGCACCGCCGGCCCCATGAAGGCCCGCTCGATGCCGAAGACGATCAGGATCGCAAACACCAGAAGTGGCGTGAACGCATCGGCAAGCGTGATCCCGAGAAGTGCGGCACAGCAGAGCGAAGCAACGACGAGGCAGATGGCGACGATCATCCGGCGGTTATGCCGGTCGGCCACCGTGCCGGTCACGAGGATCAAGAGCAGCGACGGCAGAAACTGGAAGAGACCGATCAGCCCGAGAAACAGCGGGTTCTTCGTCTGGTCATACATCTGCCAGCCGACCGAGACGCTGACGATCTGGATCGCGAAGGCCGATAGGAAGCGGGCGAAGAAGAACTGGGTATAGGACCGATGCCGGAAAGCGGCAAAGCGATCACCCGATACGGGCCCCGATTTAGGCAAGGACATGGTAGAAGACTTTCAGCAGTCAGACTGGCGCGCCCGGATCTTGCCGCGGATCTTGCGATGAAACATGCGGCAACGGGCGGGCACGAGGCACTTGCCCCGTAGTTCCTCAATGTTTACATGTCTGTCAACACTGAATTGTGTCTTGCGGCCCTGCGCCTGTTGCGTCGAGTGTGCCGTGACAAAATTGGAGACGTGAATGCTCGCCCTGTTTCAGACCATTGATTTGGCCTTGAATCTCTACACCTGGGTGCTGATCGCCAGCGCCATCTTCTCCTGGCTCTTCGCCTTCAACGTGATCAATTCGCGAAACCAGTTCGTCGATGCGATCGGCCGTTTTCTCTATAACGTCACGGAGCCGGTCCTGCGCCCGCTGCGCCGGATCCTGCCCAATCTCGGCGGCATCGACATCTCCCCGGTGATCGTGCTGCTGATCATCTTCTTCCTGCGCTCCTTCCTTTGGACCACGCTCTATCCCATGGTCGCGTGAGCGCGTTCACCCGCCACGCAGATCACATCAGGCTTTCCCTGCGTCTCACGCCCAATGCCGGGCGTGACGCGATAGACGGGTTCGAGACCGCAGATGATGGAGAAAGCTTCCTGCGGGCTCGCGTCACCGCCGTTCCAGAAGACGGCAAGGCCAACAAGGCGCTGATCGCGCTTCTGGCCAAGACCCTCCGTATTCCCAAATCCGCAATCAGCTTCGTCTCCGGCGAAACCGCGCGTAAAAAAATCCTCCGGATCGAAGGCGACCCGGAGGATTTGGAAAAGCGCCTGAGCGCCTTCAAGGCGCCCTGACCTGTATCTCTCAAAGATTACTTCTGAGCGTTGTGGCGCTCGATCGCCTCGACGATCAGCTTCTTGGCAACGTCAACGCCCTGCCAGCCTTCGATCTTGACCCACTTGCCGGGCTCGAGATCCTTGTAATGCTCGAAGAAATGCTCGATCTGCTTGAGCGTGATTTCCGGCATGTCGGTGTAGTTCTTGATCTTGTCGTAGCGCTGGGTCAGCTTCGGAACCGGCACGGCGATGATCTTCTCATCCTTGCCACCGTCGTCTTCCATCACCATCACGCCGATCGGGCGGACGTTGATGACGCAACCCGGCACCAGCGGACGGGTGTTGCAGATCAGAACGTCGATCGGATCACCATCTTCCGACAGCGTGTGCGGTACGAAACCGTAATTGCCCGGATAGGTCATCGGCGTGTAGAGGAAGCGGTCGACGACGAGTGCGCCGGCTTCCTTGTCCATTTCATACTTGATGGGATGCCCGCCGACAGGCACCTCGACGATCACATTGATGTCTTCTGGCGGGTTCTTGCCAACGGAAATTGCATCGATACGCATCTTTTTTCCCCGATGAGGTTCAACTTGCTGATCCGTCGATAGCGGGAATCCGGCCTTAAGGCAACCGGACTTTCGGCCGACAACCATGCGGCTTACGGCTTGAATAGCGCGTCATTTCCTCAAGATAGCGGCAAAAGCTCAGCGCCAGACGAAGCCGACCTTGCGCAACTGCGTGCCGGCGAAATCTTCCATGCCCTCGGCAATGTCCAGGCCGCCATTGCGACGGAAGAAGCTTGCGGCATGCTCGCTGTCTTCCAGGCACCAGCAGACGAACCCCTCGCAACCGAGGAATTTCAAAAGGCGACGGCTCTCGTTGAACAGCCGGCCACCCATGCCGATGCCCTGATATTCGGGCCTGAGATAGATTTCGTAGATCTCGCCCTCATAGGGCAGCGCCTTGGCGCGATTGAGCCCGATCGTCGCGTAACCCGCGATCACGCCGGCCACATCGAGCACCAGAAGCGTTGCCGGGCCCTGCGTAGCCTTGCGCCACCAGGTTTCACCCCGGCGCTCCAGCATCTGCACGAGCGGCTTGTGCGGGATGAGGCCGGAATAGGCCTGCAGCCACGCATCACGATGCGCCTCCGAAATAGCTCGGGCATCTTGCGGCTCTGCACGCCGGACATCGATCGACAACGTCTTCATAACGCTACTCTAGGTCCGGTCCCGGGCGATTCGATACGAAGCGATAACAATTCGTAAACGTTCCCCACAGACCAATCATGTGGACGACAGGCTGACGTTAACGCCTTTTTAACCCACCCCACAAGAGCCGCGGCAAACAGCAAACAACAAAAAACCCCGGCATCGCTGCCGGGGTTTGAAGCATGCTGTCAGTATGGCCGGATCAGGCGATCTTGGCCTTGCTGAAACGCTTGCGGTCGTTTGCGTCGAGATAGATCTTGCGCAGACGAATGTTCTTCGGCGTCACTTCCATCAGCTCGTCGTCCTGGATCCAGGAGAGAGCGCGGTCGAGCGTCATGCGGATCGGCGGGGTCAGACGAACGGCTTCGTCCTTGCCGGCCGAACGGATGTTCGTCAGCTGCTTGCCCTTCAGAACGTTGACTTCCAGGTCGTTGTCGCGGCTGTGGATGCCGATGATCATGCCCATGTAAACCTTTTCGCCCGGCTCGATGATCATCGGGCCGCGGTCTTCGAGGTTGAACATGGCGTAGGCAACGGCTTCACCGGCCTGGTTGGCCAGAAGAACGCCGTTCGTGCGGCCACCGATTTCGCCCTTGTAAGGCTGGTAGTCGTTGAACAGGCGGTTCATGATTGCCGTACCGCGCGTGTCGGTCAGAAGTTCCGACTGGTAGCCGATCAGGCCGCGGGTCGGAGCCAGGAACTTCAGGCGAACGCGGTTGCCGCCCGACGGACGAAGTTCCGTCATCTCGGCCTTGCGTTCGGACATCTTCTGGACGACGACGCCCGAATGTTCTTCATCGACGTCGATGACGACTTCTTCGATCGGCTCCATGGTTTCGCCGGTCGTCTCGTCCTTGTGCATGACGACGCGCGGACGCGAAACGGCAAGCTCAAAGCCTTCACGGCGCATGGTTTCGATCAGAACGGCGAGCTGAAGTTCGCCACGGCCGGAAACGTAGAACGAATCCTTGCCTTCGGCTTCTTCGATCTTCAGCGCGACATTGCCTTCGGCTTCCTTGAACAGACGGTCGCGGATGACGCGGCTCGTAACCTTGTCGCCTTCGGTGCCGGCGAGCGGGCTATCGTTGACGATGAAGGACATGGTGACGGTCGGCGGGTCGATCGGCTGTGCCTGCATCGGCTCGTTGACCGAAGGATCGCAGAACGTGTCGGCAACGGTGCCCTTGGAGAGGCCGGCGATGGCGACGATGTCACCAGCCTGCGCTTCTTCGATCGGCTGACGCTCGATACCGCGGAATGCGAGGATCTTCGAAATACGACCGCTTTCGACCGTCTTGCCGTCCTGCGACAGAACCTTGACGGCCTGGTTCGGCTTGATCGAACCGGAAGCGATGCGGCCGGTGATGATACGGCCGAGGAACGGGTTGGCTTCGAGAAGCGTACCGATCATCCGGAACGGGCCTTCTTCGACCTTCGGTGCCGGAACGTGCTTCAGGACGAGATCGAGCAGCGGAGCGAGACCCTCATCCTTCGGGCCTTCCGGGTTGACGTTCATCCAGCCATCGCGACCCGAACCGTAGAGGATCGGGAAGTCGAGCTGCTCGTCGGTGGCGTCGAGATTGGCGAAGAGGTCGAAGACTTCGTTGATGACTTCTTCGTGGCGGCCGTCCGGACGGTCGATCTTGTTGATCGCGACGATCGGGCGAAGACCAACCTTGAGAGCCTTGCCGACGACGAACTTCGTCTGCGGCATCGGACCTTCAGACGAGTCGACCAGAACGATGGCGCCATCGACCATCGAGAGAATGCGCTCGACTTCGCCGCCGAAGTCGGCGTGGCCGGGGGTGTCGACGATGTTGACGCGAACGCCCTTCCACTCGACCGAAGTTGCCTTCGCAAGAATGGTGATGCCGCGTTCTTTTTCGAGATCGTTGGAATCCATCACGCGCTCAGCAACGCGCTGGTTCTCGCGGAACGAGCCGGACTGTTTCAGGAGCTCGTCGACAAGGGTCGTTTTTCCATGGTCAACGTGCGCGATGATCGCGATGTTGCGAAGTTCCATATTCGGTTTCTCTGAAGCTGGGGCGCTGAAATGGGAGCAAGCGCCGAATTTCGTTGGCGGGCTATTACCCTGTTTTTCGCCTTTGCGAAAGGGGGCGGGTACAACCAGTAGCGTGAGAGCGGTTTTTCTCGCTCATTCGGCCACCAGCCCGTTGCCTCCGGAGAGCCCCGGAAGCAGCGCGCCGTCATGAGCATGGCGATGAAAGCCATCGCCATGCCGGGCCCGACAGCCCCTTGTTCGAACTGCCCAAAGGGGAAGAGACGGTCATCTGCGTCCCCGCCGGGGCCATCTCAACGGAGGTAGGGAGCGCGTCAAACGCGCCAGCCTGCCATCAATCAGGCATCGCTGCCGGAAAGCTCTGCCACCATGGCAAGCCCGCGCTTCTTCAGCATCGCCTGCGGATCGGGAAGCTTTCCGCGGAAAGCCTTGTAGGTTCTTCCGGATCGATGGCGCCGCCCACCGAATAGATATTGTTCTTCAACTTGCGCGCCATCACCGGATCGAAGGCATTGCCGCTCTCCTCAAATGCGGCAAACGCATCCGCATCCAGCACTTCCGACCACATGTAGGAATAGTAGCCGGCCGAATAACCGTCACCGGAGAAGACATGCTGGAAATGCGGCGTCGCATGCCGCATGACGATCGAGGCGGGCATGCCGAGTTCGTCGAGAATTTCCTTCTGCACCGCCATCGGATCGTCGACCGGCCCGCGCGTGTGAAACGCCATGTCGACCAGCGCCGAGGAGGTGAATTCCACCGTCGCAAAGCCGGCATTGAAGGTCTGTGCCGCCAGAACCTTGTCGAGCATCGCCTTCGGCATCGGCTCGCCGGTCTCGTAATGCACCGCATATTTCTCGAGGATTTCCGGCACGGTCAGCCAATGTTCGTAAAGCTGCGACGGCAATTCGACGAAATCGCGCGACACACCGGTGCCCGAGACCGACGGGTAGGTGACGTTCGACAACATGCCATGCAGCGCGTGGCCGAACTCGTGAAACAGCGTGCGAGCATCATCGAGCGACAGAAGCGCCGGCTTGCCGGCTGCAGGCTTTGCGAAATTGCAGACATTGTAGATGATCGGCAGCTCGCCCACGGCACCGTTCTTCAGGGGCAGCTTGTGCTGCGACTGGAACGAGCTCATCCAGGCGCCCGAACGCTTCGAGGAGCGGGCAAAATAATCGCCGAGGAACAGCGCCTTCAGCGAACCGTCCTGATCGCGGATCTCGAAAACCGCACATCGGGATGATAGGCAGCAACACCCTTCACCTCGGTCGCCGTGATGCCGAAAAGCCGGCCCGCCACGTCGAAGCAGGCATCGATGACCTTTTCGAGCTGCAGATAGGGCTTCAGCTCGGATTCGGAGAAATCGAACATCCGCTGGCGCAGCTTTTCCGCATAATGGCGCCAGTCCCAAGGCATGACCGCGTGGTTCTTGCCTTCTTCCGCAACGAGGCCGGCAAGGCTTGCCTCTTCTTCCAGAGCCTTGGAGCGCGCCTTGTTCCAGACCTCACGTAGCAGGCCGTTCACCGCATCGGCGGTCTTGGCCATCGTATTGTCGAGCTTGAAGGCGGCAAAATCCTTGTAGCCGAGCAGCTTTGCCTTTTCCGAGCGCAGCGCCAGCGTTTCCTTCACGATGCCGATGTTATCGGTCTCGCCGCCATTTTCACCGCGCGCTGCCCAGGCGCGGAACGCCTGTTCGCGCAGGTCGCGACGGGTGGAAAATGTCAGGAACGGCTCGATGATCGAGCGCGACAGCGTCACCAGATAGCTGTCATCCTCGCCGCGATCCCTGGCGGCAGAGGCCATCGCATCCTTCAGGAATGCCGGCAGGCCTTCCAGATCCTTTTCATCCGTCAGCTTCAGCGACCAGGATTTCTCGTCACCGAGAACATTCTGGCCGAAGCGGGCGCCAAGCCCTGCAAGCTTCTCATTGATATCGGCAAGCCGCTGCTGCTCTGCCTTCGGCAGCTTGGCGCCGGCGCGCACGAAACCCTTCCAGTGGCGCTCCAGAACACGTTCCTGCTCCTTCGTCAGATCAAGGCCGGCACGCTTGTCCCAAAGCGCATCGATCCGGGCAAACAGCGCGTCATTCATGCCGATCTTGGAATAGTGGCGGGACATTTTCGGCGCGATCTCGCGTTCCAGCGCCTGGATCGTCTCGTTCGTATGCGCCCCGGCCTTGCCCCAGAAGATCGCCGAAACGCGCGAAAGCTCGTCACCGGCAATTTCGAGCGCCGTCACGGTGTTTTCGAACGTTGGCTCATCGGCATTGCCGGCAATCGCATCGATCTCGGCCTCGTGAGAGGCGATCGCCGCGTCGAAAGCCGGCGCGAAATCCTTGTCCTCGATCGTGTCGAACCGCGGCAGGCCCTGATGCCCGTCCCAATGCACAAGCGCCTGATTAAACGAAAGATCTGCCATGCTCACGTCCTCGAAATAATGATCTCACCATCTTCATATAGTCGATAGCGGCGAAAATCCGAGTTCGTTTTACGGCAATCATAAAATCAGCGCACCGCGATACAATCGCAGGTTTCCTCAACCTCGACGCAAGCGCCGCAGCGGCGGCCCAGGCAGGCATGCCTCCAGCGGCAACGCAAGGCTTCCCGGCCGGGAGGCAGGATAATTTCTTTGTGACCGCCCACAGGCTTGCGCCGTTTTCCCGTTTGCCAGCTCGCGGAAAAATAGTAAGGCTGGCTTATGATATCAGCACAGAAAAACCAGACGGTCCCCGATGATCACGACGAGGTGGCACTCCTCCTCGGCGACGCCACACGTCTGATGCGCACCGCCTTCGAACGCCGCATCACCCAGTCCGGGCTTGGCCTGACACTTGGGGAGGCGCGTGCGCTGCTCAACATCGCCAATGCAGCCGGCAGCCGCCAGATGGATATCGCCATCCGCATGGGCGTCGAACCGATGACGCTCTGCACGTACCTCGACAAATTGCAGCTTCTGGGCCTCATCGAGCGCCAGCCCTGCAGCGCCGATCGCCGCGCCAAGCGCATCAACCTCGCGCCCGCTTCCGCCGACATGCTGGAGGCATCCGGCGTGAGATGAAGGCCGTGATCGAACAGGGTACCGAGGGCATGGACGCGGATGCCCGCCGCAAGTTCAAGCACGCCCTGGCCGCCTTTACCGCCAACCTGCAATCCTCCCCAGTATCGAACGCGGATAGTCCCGACAGCGATGAAGACTGACAGCACTCCGCCCAAGCCCGCGACCATGAGCGAGCGCCGCACGACGATCCTCGGCGGCCTGCTGACCGCAATCGGTCCAATTTCCATGGCGATATACACCCCCGCCATGCCGGAACTGGTCCATGCCTTCGGCACGACGGAAGCGGCAATCAAGCTCAGCCTGTCGCTCTATTTGCCGGCTTCGCATTGGCACAGCTTCTCGCGGGACCGTTTTCCGATGCCTTTGGACGGCGGGCGGCCAGCATCACCTTCCTGTCGATCTACCTTGTCGGCTCCGTGATGGCGGCTCTTGCACCAAGCGTCGAATGGATCATCGCCGGCCGCCTGATCCAGGGCATCGGCGCCTCGGTCGGCATGACGATGGCCCGCGCCGCCGTCCGCGACCAGTTCACCGGCGCCGAAGCCGCCCGCATCATGAACATGATCGGCATCATTCTCGCCATCGGTCCGGCCATGGGGCCTGCCATCGGCGGGGTCGCTCTCTCCGTCTTCGGCTGGAAGGCGATTTTCGTGGCGATGATCCTCTTCGGCACCATCCTTTTTTCAAGCTGCTTCTTCTTTCTGAAGGAAACGGCGGTGCCCGACCGCAGCCGCCTCAAACCCGTGACGCTGGTGACAACCTATGCGACGCTGATCTGCGACCTGCGGTTTCTTCTGCCGTCGCTCGTTCTCGGCGGCGCGGTCGGCGCGCTTTACGCCCAGGGAACGATGCTGCCCTTCGTCCTGATCGGCACGGTCGGTCTCACGCCATCGGAATTCGGCATCGGCATGCTGATGCAGAGTGGCGCCTATCTCGGCGGCTCCTTCCTTCTGCGTTTCCTCTCACGCCACATGAACGGCCAGCAGACGGCGACGATCGGCCTTTGCTGCAGCTTCGTCGGCGGCACGATGATGCTGCTCTCCGTCTTTCTTCTGCCGGCATCCTATCTGTCGCTGATGATCCCGGTCGCCGTGACCACCTGTGGCATGGCCTTCCTCACCCCCTTCATCGTCACGGCGGGCCTTGCGCCCTTCCCGAAAGTTGCGGGTTCGGCCTCGGCGCTGATGGGCTTCATCCAGATGGGTGGCGGCTTTGCCGGCGGCCTGATCGCGGCAACCTTCGCCTCGCCGCTGACCTCGATCGGCATCATCATCCCGATCATGGAATATATCGCCGTCGCAAGCTATGTCGGCTTCCTGATCGTCAGCAGGCGCCAGTAGAGCAATTCCAGCAAAAGTGGGAACCGGTTTTGCGTCCGGAATTGCGTGAAAACAAGAGATAGGGCATTTGCGTTCGAAGAAAGCGGAAATGCCCTATCAAACAGAAAAGCCGCTCCTTCGAAGCGGGCCTTCCGATAATCACAGGATGATCGCTGCGATCACTTGATCTGGTTGCGCTTGGCAAGCGTGCGCAGGCGAAGGGCATTGAGCTTGATGAAGCCGGCTGCATCCTTCTGGTCGTAAGCGCCCTGGTCGTCTTCGAACGTCACGAGCTGGTCGGAATAGAGCGACTTTGCGCTCTCGCGGCCAGTAACCATGACATTGCCCTTGTAGAGCTTCAGCGTCACTTCGCCCTCGACATGCTCCTGGCTCTTGTCGATCAGGGCCTGCAGCATTTCGCGCTCCGGCGAGAACCAGAAGCCGTAATAGATGAGCTCGGCATATTTCGGCATCAGCTCATCCTTGAGGTGAGCCGCGCCGCGGTCGAGCGTGATCGATTCGATCGCACGGTGAGCGGCAAGCAGGATCGTGCCGCCGGGGGTCTCGTAGACGCCGCGCGACTTCATGCCGACGAAACGGTTCTCGACGAGGTCGAGACGGCCGATGCCATTGTCACGGCCATAGTTGTTGAGCTGGGCAAGCAGCGTTGCCGGCGACATCTCGACACCATTGATCGAGACGGCATCGCCCTTGCGGAAGCCGATCTTGATCGTGGTTGCCTGATCCGGCGCCGCTTCCGGCGAAATCGTGCGCATATGCACGTATTCCGGAGCCTCGACAGCCGGGTCTTCCAGAACCTTGCCCTCGGACGAGGAGTGCAGCAGGTTGGCATCGACGGAGAACGGCGCTTCGCCCTTCTTGTCCTTGGCAACCGGGATCTGGTGCTCTTCAGCGAATTTCAGGAGATCCGTACGGCTCTTGAACGACCAGTCGCGCCACGGCGCGATGACCTTGATGTCGGGGTTGAGCGCATAGGCCGAGAGTTCGAAACGAACCTGGTCATTGCCCTTGCCGGTCGCGCATGGGCGATCGCATCGGCGCCGGTCTTCTTGGCAATGTCGATGAGGTGCTTGGAGATCAGCGGACGGGCGATCGACGTGCCGAGCAGGTAGACGCCTTCATAGACGGCATTGGCGCGGAACATCGGGAAGACGAAGTCGCGGACGAATTCTTCGCGCACGTCCTCGATATAGATTTCCTTGATGCCGAGCATCTCGGCCTTCTTGCGTGCCGGCTCGAGCTCTTCGCCCTGGCCGAGGTCCGCGGTGAAGGTAACGACTTCAGCACCGAGTTCGGTCTGGAGCCATTTCAGGATGATCGAGGTGTCGAGACCGCCGGAATAGGCGAGAACGACCTTTTTTACGTCTTTCGGGAGTGCCATGGTGATAACGTCCGTCTGCGGATTATGCGGCTTCTATGCCGCCGAAGTCTTGGATGGCGGCACTTTTAGCGAGTTTGACGAAACGCGCAAGGAAAACCCCGCAATGTCGCCCCCAGACACCTGGCATGACGGGGCGCAACGTGACCGAGAGCACCACGATCCACGCGGGCGCCGCGCGCGCACCATGTCGCGTTGACCGCCGCGTCCGAAGGATGCGATAGGCGAACCTGAAGCACATTTGTCAGGAGAGGAGCAGCCATGACCGCGACCCATCCCGCTTTCAAGCCCCATAACGTTGCCGTCGTCACAGGCGCGGCATCCGGCATCGGCCTTGCCGCAGCCAGGCATTTCGCCAGTATCGGAATGGCCGTCGTGCTGGTCGATCTGGAGGGGGATGCTCTGGCGAAGGCTCTTCAGGACGTGACGACGCATGCGCCGGGTGGCGCCGCAGACGTCGCGGCAATCGGCACAGACGTATCGAAACCCGACGAAATCGAAGCGCTGGAGCGCACGGTCTTACAACGGTTCGGCCGCGTGCATGTGCTGATGAACAACGCCGGCATCCAGCCGGGCAGCAGCATTTTTGGCCCACAGGCCAACTGGAACAACGTCTTTGCAGTCAATCTTCTGGGTGTCGTCAACGGCACCCGCATCTTCGGACCGGCCATGATCGCCCATGGCGAACCGGCGCTGATCATCAATACCGGCTCCAAGCAGGGCATCACCATGCCGCCCGGAGATCCGGCCTACAATGTCGCCAAGGCCGGCGTGAAGGCCTTCACCGAGGCGCTGCAGCATGAACTGCGCACCACGCAAGGCTGCGCCGTCGCAGCCCATCTGCTGATCCCCGGCTTCGTCTATACCGGGCTCACCATCGCAAGCGGAGCGACCGAAAAACCGGCAGGCGCCTGGACACCGGAGGAAACCATCGCCTTCATGATGGAAAGCATCGGGCGCGGCGACTTCTACATCCTCTGCCCCGACAACGAGGTCGATCGCGCAACCGACGAGCGCCGCATGCTCTGGACAGCGGGCGATATCGTGGAGAACCGCCCGCCTCTGTCGCGCTGGCATCCCGACCATGCCGAGGCGGCGAAGGCCTTCATCGCAAAGCGCTAAAGCATCGATTGGCAGGCAAGGCAAATCCGGGTAATTGTGCACTCAAGCCAACCCGGATTTCGAGCCTCCTATGGAATTTCTGCCGAGCCTGCCGACGCTTCTCGCCTTTTCCGCTGCCGGTCTTCTTCTGGCCCTGACGCCCGGACCGGACATGACGCTGTCGATCAGTCGTGCCCTGGCACAAGGCCCGAAGCCAGCGCTTTTCGTCGTCATGGGCACGAGCCTCGGCGTCGTCTGCCACACACTGCTCGTCGCCCTCGGCATATCGGCACTGATCACCGCCTCCCCCACCGCCTTCTTCCTTCTGAAGACCGGCGGCGCGGGCTATCTTCTCTGGCTGGCAATTCAGGCGATCCGCTATGGATCGAGCCTTTCGGTCGAAAAGGTGGAAGGCGGCAAGACGAGCGTCCTTGCGAATGTCTCGACCGGCTTCTGGGTCAATCTCCTGAACCCCAAGGTCATCATCTTCTTCATGACCTTCCTGCCGCAATTCATCACGGCCGGCGACCCGCATGTCACGGGAAAACTGATTTTCCTCGGCTTCTATTTCATCGTCATCTGCATGCCGGTGAATATCGCCGTGATCCTTGCCGCTGATAAGCTCGCCAGCTGGCTGCAGGCCAACCCGAAGGTTCTGCGCGGCATAGATTACACCTTCGCAGGCGTATTCTCGGTCTTTGCGGCAAAGATTTTCATGACGCAGACGCGGTGAGGATCAGCGCGGCGACTGCTTTCGCGCCGCATCACGGCGATCCTGGCGCGTGACGTAAAGCATGATGCCGGCAAAGATCAGCGCGCCTGCCGGCGCGATCATGAACGAAACAAACTGGGTCCACTCATTCATCATCTTCAAGGCCCTTCAATATCCGCCTCGCGACAAATGTAGTGTAGCCGAAACGAGAAGGCAAATCACCACGGAAGCGGCCACAACCGGCCATAGCGAGGCCTGCATATTCGCTGCACTGATCATCGGCGCCAAGGCGCCGACGGCAAATACGGCTATGGCGACCCCGTTGAAGTAGGTCGCCGTCAACTTCGTCCGTTCGTTACGAACGAGTTTTCCCATCAATCATCTTCGCCGTGACCGGCAATCATCATCGCTTCGAAGGCAAGCCGTTCGGTCTTGCGCATGCGCTCGGATTCCGACTTCAGCTGGCCGCAGGCAGCAAGGATATCGCGGCCGCGCGGCGTGCGGATCGGCGAGGCATAACCGGCCTGATTGACGAAATCGGCAAACTTCTCGATCGTCGCCCAGTCGGAACACTGGTAGTTCGTGCCCGGCCAGGGGTTGAACGGGATGAGGTTGATCTTCGCCGGAATACCCTTCAGCAGCTGCACGAGCAGCTTGGCGTCTTCCAGGCTGTCATTGACGTCCTTCAGCATCACATATTCGAAGGTGATGCGCCGCGCATTCGACAGGCTCGGATATTTGCGGCAGGCTTCCAGAAGCTCGGCCAGCGGATACTTCTTGTTGATCGGCACCAGCATGTCGCGCAACTCGTCGCGCACCGCATGCAGCGAGATCGCCAGCATCACGCCGATCTCCTCGCCCGTCCGGTAGATTTCCGGCACGACGCCCGAGGTCGACAGCGTCACACGGCGCTTCGACAAAGACAGGCCGTCGCCATCGGTCGCGATCAGAAGCGCGGTCTTGACGTTATCGAAATTGTAGAGCGGCTCGCCCATGCCCATCATCACGATATTCGTGACCTTGCGGTCGCCCGACGGGATAAAGGCATTGACCGGCGCATCGACGCCCGGAAAGTCGCCGAGCCGGTCGCGCGCCAGAAGCAGCTGGCCGAGAATTTCCTCGGCCGTCAGGTTGCGCACGAGGCGCTGCGTACCCGTATGACAGAAGGAGCAGGTGAGCGAACAGCCGACCTGGCTCGAAATGCAGAGCGTCCCGCGTCCTTCTTCAGGAATATAGACCGTCTCCACCTCGACCGGGCGGCCGGCACCGCGCGCCGGGAAGCGCAACAGCCACTTGCGCGTGCCGTCATTAGAGATCTGCTCCTCGACGACTTCCGGGCGGGCAATGGTGAAATGCTGCTTCAGCATCTCGCGCATGTCCTTGGCGACATTGGTCATCGCGTCGAAATCGGACACGCCGCGGATATAGAGCCAGTGCCAGATCTGCGCGATGCGCATCTTCACCTGCTTTTCCGGCACACCCTTTTCTCTCAGCGCCGTCGCCATAGTTTCGCGGCTCATGCCGACAAGCGAAGGCTTGCCGGAAAACAGGTCCGGCTGGGCAACGGGCGGTGTCTTCAATGCGGGGCGAACGGCCTCGGAAACGGACATGATGCAATCCCATTCAACATGCTCTCGCTCCCTCGCCTGATGGCGAGAGCGGATTGGCATGTCTGTGCGTGAAACTCTTTCATCTCCAACACCACAGGCAATGGCCGCGGTTCGGGACGACTGTTAGCCCGCCCTTTATCATCAAAACGACGCGCCGTCACTATCTGCGACAAAAGACGGCAAGAGCTAGAACGACAGAAGGCCGGCATCAAGCCGGCCCCTGCGAAAAGATAACGATCGCTGCGCTTACTTGCAGGTTTCGATCTGCTTCAGCGCTGCGGAAACGCCCTGCAGCGAATAGTCGTAGGACGTCTTGGTACCGCGACCCGAAACCGCATGCACGCTCATCGCATGGCCGGTCTTCATCGCAGCCACGAGCGCCGGCTCTTCGGCGGCGTTCTCCACCCAGGCAGCCTTGTCCTTGGTGAACATCGTGAAATTCTTGTTGTCGATGGTGACGATCACCTTCGAATTGGTCTGCAGCGGATAGCCCACCATCGCCTGCGGCTCGTAGGAAATATTCTGTCCGGGGCGCTGGGTGACGATGAAGAAGATATCGCCGTGATCGACGCTTGCCGGCTCCTTCTTCGTCGGAACGGAAAGGACGTAGCAGACCGTGCTGTTGCCCGATTTATAGGAATAGGCGCCCCAGGCTTTGAACTGCTGGATGCGGTTGGGCGTCTGGGCGGAAGCGATGCCGGCGCCTGCCAACGTCAGTGCCAACGCGATTGCTACTGTTTTTACAGACATGGTCTCCTGCCGATTTTTCTTATTTCTGGGTCCTCGTTAGGCCCCATCCTTGGATCGTCTTACGGTTTGGTTCATTTTGACGTAATTCTAGTTACCAAAGCGTCAATGCCCGACACATGTCGCCGTGCCGCGCTAACCGCCACCCTGATACCGGGTTGCAGCCTTGCTTCCGCTCACTTTCGTGGATTCTCTCCCGCCGACCAATTCCTGCGTAAGTTCAGCAGTGACACAAGGAATTGGGCAAGAGTTTGTTCTTTCCGAAACTCGTAGATTGCCATTACAATGGTGGCAAATGACGCGATTTACAGGAAAGTGTTGCGCGACCTAAATGGACGTGGACCAGAAAGACCACTTCGCCCGCTTGATGAAGGCAGTGGCCGATGACCGCGATCAGGCGGCATTCACCGCGCTTTTCGATCATTTCGCGCCGCGCCTCAAATCGTGGCTGCTGAAACGTGGCATGACGGTGGATGAAGCGGAGGAACTGGTGCAGGAAGTGATGACCGTACTCTGGCATCGCGCCGATCTCTACGCACCTGAGCGCTCCTCCCTCTCGACATGGCTTTTCAGGATTGCCCGCAACCGCCGGATCGACGCTCAGCGCCGATCACGCAACCGGGTGATTGATCATCAGGATCCGGTTTACCAGCTTCTCGAAGTTCCCGGCGTCGATATCGATTTCGAGACGCAGGAGCGGGAGGCGACCGTCAGGAAGGCACTGGCAGAGATCCCCGGCGAACAGATGGAACTGGTGCGTGCCGCGTTCTTCCTCGGCCAGTCACATTCGGAAATAGCGGCGGCGACGGGCCTGCCGCTCGGCACGGTGAAATCCCGCATCAGGCTTGCCTTCGAGCGCCTGCGCCGCGCGCTGGGCGAGAGCGGTGGCAACTGACGTCATCGATCGACAACGTGCAGCGGACGACGAAAGCCGTCAGGCGCGTGCGGCCGAAAGATCCGGATCGTCGGCAAGAACGGCGTCGGCTGCCTCATAGTGCTGGTCGGTAATATGGCCCTGGATCATCCGGAGCGCCATGGCGATCACCGCAGCATCGTCGGTATAGCCCGCAACCGCGAGAAAATCCGGAATGACGTCGAAGGGCAGGATGAAATAGGCAAGTGCCGCCAGAAGGATACCGCGCACCCGCATCGGCGTCTGCCTGTCGATGGCGCAGTAATAGGAGGCAATCAGATCGCGGCTGAAAGGCACATAACGGATGGCCTTCTTCATCGCCGGCCAGAATTTTGCGCGCACCTGCTTCTCGCGTCGTTCCTGCGTTTGCTCGTCGCCCGGCAGCAGGATTTCGCCGATCTTCACGTCGTCCATGATGGCTCCGTCGGAATACTGAGACACAGGAATATGGTAGCGCCGAATTGAAGTTCAATTGCGGCGCCACGGACTAAGGCTTCCTGCGAATGCGAAAGGGCAGGCTCAGTAAAATCCCTTCGCCTGCTCCAGTTCGCCCTCATGCTCATAACCGTAGCTTGTGTCTCTCAGCGAGAAGATTTCCTCGGTAACGTAAGGCCCGCCACCGACGGACTCCTTCGAGGACAAAAGCACGAAGCGCGGAACGACAAAGGGCGCGGAGTAAAAATTCCCGCGCCCTGAAAGGTAGTGCACAACGTCGTCGAGCCGGCAGTGCTTCAGTCTTGCCAGCGTCACATGCGGCATGAACTTCCTCGGGTCCGGCGGCAGGCCTATCCGCTGGCAGATCCGCTCGATTTCACCCTGCAGGCGCCAAGCTCGGGCGATGCAGACACCCCGGCCCAGACCGAATGCGGCTTCTTGGAGCCGAAGGAGCCGATGCCTGTCAGCGACATCTGGAATTCCGGCCTGTCGATGCGATCCAGCCGGTCGACGATCTCGTCGGCCGTCCGGTTATCGACATCGCCGATAAAGCGCAGTGTGATGTGATAGTTCTCGACGTCGATCCATCGCGCGCCCGGCAACCCGCCGCGCAGCAGCGAAAGGCTCATCGCCACGTTGCGCGGCACTTCGAGGGCGGTGAAAAGTCTCGGCATAGGGACCTCCTCGAATCTCTTGCGAATAACAACAGCGAATCATGCAATCCCGTTCCGCGCAAGTTGCTATTTCTTCTTATCCTTAATCGTACCCAGAAAGCTTTCGAACGGCCCGATCGTCTTTTCGACCATGATTCCGACGCCTTTCGGGTTGGGATGCATACCATCGCCAAGTTGTGTTCCGGGCACTGTCGCGACCCCGTCGAGGAAGAACGGATAGAGCGGCAGCGAATACTTGTCGGCCAGGGTCTTGTAGATCGGGTTGAACTTGTCGGCGTAATCCTGCCCCATGTTCGGCGGCGCCAGAATGCCGATCAGGAAGACGGGAATGTTGCGGGCCTTCAGTCGGGAAATCATCTCGTCGAGGTTCTTTGCGTCTGATCGGGCGAGATGCCGCGAAGCGCATCATTGGCACCGAGTTCGAGGATGACGCCATCCGTGCCATCGGGCACCGACCAGTCGATACGCGCAAGTCCGCCGGACGTCGTATCGCCCGAAACACCGGCATTGGTAATGACGATATTCTCGCCCTTCTTCTTCAGCGCTGCTTCGAGCTGCGCCGTGTAGGATTCGGTCGGCGCCAGCTGGTAGCCGGCCATCAGGCTGTCGCCGAAACCGACGATCTGCAACGGCTTGTCCTGCGGCTTATCCTGCGAATACGCGGGCGCGGCGCCCAAGGCCAGCGCCGACATGACGACGAATTGAAGGATGCTTGCTTTAAAACCCAAGGGCCGTCTCCTAGATTGCAAGATACCGCAATGCGGCATCGGTTCTGTCTTTCAACATATAGGACGCCTTCTTTTGACTAAAACCATCATCACGCTGAAGAAGGCAGATCTGACACTTGGCAATGCCGCAGCCTCGGTCCATGTGCTGAAATCGCTCGATCTGACCATCGCAGAAGGCCAGTCCGTCGGCATTATCGGCCCGTCCGGCTCCGGCAAATCGACGCTGCTGATGGTGCTCGCGGGCCTTGAAAGACTGGATAGCGGCGAGATCGAAATCGCCGGCAAGCCGCTGCATGATCTCTCCGAAGACGCGCTCGCGGATTTTCGCGGCAAGAATATCGGCATCGTCTTCCAGTCCTTCCACCTGATCGCCAACATGACGGCGCTGGAAAATGTCGCCGTGCCGCTGGAACTCGCCAATGTCGCAAACCCCTTCGATATCGCCCGGCGCGAACTGACGGCTGTCGGGCTTGGCGAACGCCTCAACCATTATCCGGGCCAGCTATCGGGCGGCGAACAGCAGCGCGTGGCCATCGCCCGTGCGCTCGCCCCCTCCCCGGCCGTCCTGATCGCCGACGAACCGACCGGCAATCTCGACACCGAGACCGGCCGCCAGATCGCCGACCTTCTGTTTGCAAAGCAGGCAGAGCGCGGCATGACGCTGCTCCTCGTCACCCATGACCATGCGCTTGCCGCCCGCTGCTCGCGCCAGATCCGCGTCCGCTCCGGCGAAATCGTCGGCGACAGCAGCGACAAGGCCGCCCCGAAAGCGGCGCTCGCATGAGTGCCGCAACACGCGCCATCTGGACCGGCCACCTGCGCATCTCGCTGCGACTTGCGCTGCGTGAAATGCGTGGCGGCCTCAAGGGCTTCTACATTTTCCTCGCCTGTATCGCGCTCGGCACGGCTGCCATCGGCACCGTCAACTCGGTCGCGGGCGCCATTACCGATGCGATTGCCGGACAGGGTCAGCAGCTTCTTGCCGGCGATATCCGCTTCGAGCTGAACAATCGCGAGGCGGATGAGAAGGAACGCGCCTTCATCGATGGTCTTGGCAAGGTTTCAGTCTCGACCGGCCTGCGCTCCATGGCGCGCAAGCCGGATGGCTCCGACCAGTATCTGGTCGAGGTGAAGGCCGTCGATGGCGCCTATCCGCTCTATGGCAAGCTCGACGCGACACCGGACCAGCCCTTGCCGCAGCTTCTGGCCAAGACCGGCGACACATTTGGCGCGCTGGCCGCTCCCCTCCTGATGGACCGCCTCGGCCTGAAGGATGGCGACGAACTTCTGCTCGGCAAGGCAAAGCTCGTCCTGCGCGGCACGATCAATGCCGAGCCGGACCAACTCTCCGACGCTTCGGCTTTGCGCCGCGCCTGATGGTGAGCCGCGACGCGCTCCTCGCCTCCGGCCTGATGACGACCGGCAGCCTCGTGGAGACGGCCTACAAGGTTAAGCTCGACAACCCTTCGCGCCGCACCGCGATCCAGCAGCAGGCCAATCGGGATTTCCCGAGCGCCGGCTGGTCGATCCGTACCAGCGACCGCGCTGCACCCTCCCTGACGGAAAATGTCGAACGTTTTTCGCAGTTCCTGACGCTTGTTGGTCTCACGGCCCTGATCGTCGGCGGTGTCGGCGTGGCAAATGCCGTCAGAGCCTTTCTCGATGCCAAGCGCACGACGATCGCCACTTTCAAATGCCTCGGCGCCCCGGCCCGCGTCGTCACCACCATCTATCTGATGCAGATCATGATGCTGGCAGCGATCGGCATTCTGATCGGCATTATCGTCGGCGGTCTGGCGCCGATGATCGCGCTCGAATTCCTGCGCGGCGTCCTGCCGGTGCCGGATGGCCTTGCCTTTTATCCCGGCGCGCTCGGGCTTTCGGCGCTTTTCGGCCTGCTGATTACCTTCGCCTTCGCCATCCTGCCGCTCGGCCACGCCCGTCAGGTGCCGGCAACGGCACTTTTCCGCGAACAGGGTTTTGATACCCGCCGCCTCCCCTCCTGGCCCTATGTCACTGCCGGTCTTGCGGCCCTTGCAGCCCTTTCCGCTCTCGCAATCGTGACCGCCGAAGACCGTTTCATCGCCTTCGTCTTCCTCGTGGCGACGGCCGGCGCCTTCATCCTGCTGCGTCTCGTGGCAGCCCTGATCGCCGCCCTTGCCCGCCGCAGCCCGCGGGTCAGCTCGCCGGCGCTCAGGCTCGCGATCGGCAATATTCACCGTCCAGGCGCGCTCACTCCATCGGTGGTTCTGTCGCTCGGCCTCGGCCTTGCCCTTCTCGTGACGCTGGCGCTGATCGACGGCAATATGCGCAACCAGTTGACCGGCCGCATCGCCCAGCAGGCGCCGAACTTCTTCTTCGTCGATATTCAAGGTTCTGAACGTCAGGGCTTTGTCGACCTCCTGAAGAAACAGGCGCCCACCGGCACGATCACCGAAGTGCCCATGCTGCGCGGCCGCATCCTCGCCTTCAACGGCAAGGATGTCAGCCAGATGAGCGTGCCACCGGCCGGCCGCTGGGTCTTGCGTGGCGACCGCGGCATTACCTATGAGGATAAGGTCCCCTCCAATTCGACGCTGGTGTCAGGCGACTGGTGGCCGGCGGATTACAAGGGCGAGCCGCTCGTCTCGTTCTCGGCCGAAGAGGCAGGCGAACTCGGCCTGAAAATCGGTGATACCGTCACCGTCAACGTGCTTGGCCGTAACATCACCGCCAAGATCGCCAATCTGCGGCGCATAAACTGGCAGTCGCTGTCGATCAACTTCGTCATGGTCTTCTCGCCCAACACCTTTGCCGGCGCGCCCCATGCGTGGCTTGCCACCCTGAGCGAACCCGCCGCCACCGACCAGCAGGAAGGCGCCATCCTGCGCGCTGTCACCAACGCTTACCCGACGATCACCAGCGTCCGCGTCAAGGATGCGATCAGCGTCGTCGATGAGCTTCTCGGCCAGCTGGCAACCGCAATCCGCGCCGCAGCCGCCGTCGCCCTCATCGCCTCTATCCTCGTCCTGTCCGGCGCGCTTGCGGCCGGAAACCGCGCCCGCACCCATGACGCGGTGATCCTGAAGACGCTCGGCGGCACGCGCTCGATGCTGATCCGCGCCTTCAGCTACGAATATCTGATCCTCGGTACGGCGACAGCGATCTTCGCGCTCGTCGCCGGCGGGTTGTCGGCCTGGTACATCGTCAGCCGCATCATGAAACTGCCATCGACCTTCATGCCCGATGTCGCGGTCGTCACGCTGATCGTGGCGCTGGTCCTGACGGTCGGCATCGGCCTTATCGGCACATGGCGCATTCTCGGCCAGAAGGCAGCACCCGTGCTCCGCGAATTGTGAAGGGCGAACGGGCCAGCCGGGGGTGCGCGGTGCAACCGCTGCCCCCTTGTATCATCGGCGATATAGCATCATATTTATGATCAGGCTTGCTGAAGCTCCGCAGCGGCGCCTGGGTCTGACCAAGGGGGCCCGCACCGTGACCAATTCCGGAGCTTGAAGAGGAAACAATGGCTGA
Organism: Shinella sp. UYSO24; assembly: GCA_902167985.1. Taxonomy (GTDB): domain Bacteria; phylum Pseudomonadota; class Alphaproteobacteria; order Rhizobiales; family Rhizobiaceae; genus Neorhizobium. The sequence continues at coordinate 145,632 of CABHNZ010000009.1, read as the reverse complement.
CTTCAACAACTACCAGAACCGAATGGCGCAGAACCGCGCCCAGTCGGGTGCGATGATCGACCAGGGACTGCGGTCCTACATGCTGAAGGTGTATAACCTGATGGCACTGGGTCTCGCGATCACTGGTGTCGCCGCCTACCTGGCTTTCAATCTTGCCGTTCAGGACCATCATCTGACGCAGTTTGGCACCGCCCTGTTCCAGACGCCGCTGCGCTGGGTCGTGATCTTTGCCCCGCTGGCAGTGGTCTTCTTCCTGGGCTTCCGCATCAACCGCATGAGCGTGGCCGCAGCCCAGACGACCTTCTGGGTCTATGCAGCGCTGATGGGCCTGTCGCTGTCTTCGCTGTTCCTCGTCTACACCCAGACGAGCATCGTGCAGACCTTCTTCATCACCGCCGCTTCCTTCGGCGCGCTGTCGCTCTATGGCTACACGACGCGTCGTGACCTGTCGGCAATGGGTTCGTTCCTGATCATGGGCCTGTTCGGCCTGATCATCGCATCGGTCGTCAACATCTTCCTGGCATCGTCTGCTCTCAGCTTTGCCATCTCGGTGATCGGCGTTCTGATCTTCGCAGGCCTCACCGCCTACGATACGCAGAAGATCAAGGAAATGTACTTCGAAGGCGATGACAGCGCCGTCATGGGCCGCAAGGCGATCATGGGCGCGCTGACCCTCTATCTCGACTTCATCAACCTCTTCACCTTCCTCATGCAGTTCCTGGGCAACCGGAACAACTGATCGGCCCATCCGATCAGGCAGGAAAGTGGAAACACCGACCATGCGAAAGGCGGCCTCCGGGCCGCCTTTTTTATTGCCCGCATCTCTGGCCGGCATTACCGTTTGAAGCCTGAACCGCTCCCCGTCCTTCAGCATCGACCGAACGAGACCATGACCTTCCATATCCGCAATGCCAAACCGCTGGACATCGTCCGGATCGCCGCGATCTACCGCGAAAGCGTGGTGAACGGCACGGCAAGCTATGAGATCACGCCACCCGGCGTGGATGAAATGGAAGAGCGCTTCAAGACAATCACCACTCAGGGCTATCCCTATATCGCCGCCATTGCCGATGACGGCACCTTGATCGGTTATGCCTATGCGTCCGCCTTCAGGACGCGGCCGGCCTATCGCTGGCTGGTGGAGGATTCCATCTATCTGGCGCCGGAAGCGCGCGGGCAAGGCGTCGGCAAGGCGCTGCTCGGCGAGCTTCTCATCCGCTGCACCGATCTTGGTTTCCGCCAGATGGTGGCCGTCATCGGCGGTGCCAGCCCCGCCTCTGTCGCGGTTCACCGGAGCCTCGGTTTCGAGATGGTCGGAACGCTGAAAGGCACCGGCTTCAAGCACGGCACCTGGCTGGATACGGTTTTCATGCAGGCGGCACTCGGCGACGGTACACAGACCGCGCCCGATCTCGACGCTATCCCGGCACGCTCTTTGCCGGATGAGAGGCAAGGCCTATTCGATCAGCTTCAAGGCCTTGTCGAACACCTTCAGCACCTGCGGCAGCTCGTGACCGCGCTTCAACACCATGCCATGGGTGTTGACGACGCTATAGGCGCCCTGCTTGGCCGAAAGCTTGGGGTTCTTTTCGATCCTGAACAGCGGCATCTCGCCCGATCGCTTGAAGATCGAGAAGACGGCCTTTTCCCTCAGGTGATCGATGGCGTAATCCTTCCACTCGCCCTCGCCCACCATGCGTCCATAGATCCACAGGATCGCATCCAGCTCGCGCCGATGGAATGTCACCGGCACCGGATCGAGATTACGCTTGTATTCGGAAAGACTGACGACGATGCCGGCATCCTGGAGCTTATTGCCCCTCGGCACTTCGGGTTGATCGGTCATCAAGGCTCCCAACGTCACATGTCAAAGCGATGACAGTGTGCCCCAGGTCACGGAAAATGCAAGCCCGTGAGGGTTGCGTCCAGCGCCCGAGATTTTGTTCCTGCCCCATTTCAAACAAAACAGCGCCCCAATCGACCGCGATATTCCGAAGCGTTGGTTGGCGCGTTTCATGGCGCCATATGGCCCGGCTTGGTGCATTGACCCTTACCCCCAGCCCCCCAATGCTTCAGGCTGGCGCCGACACCCCCCAGAAAATGAATAGTATGAAGAGGCTGACGGTCAGTCCGCCAAGCGCTCTCACGTCTGGATCATGGTCTCGGTGATGCCGGTCAGGGCTTGATCGGGCCGCTATCATCTTCCTTCTTGCGCCCGGCCATCATCACCGTGGCGCCAAGGATTGCGGCAGGCTCGCCGCTCGGACCGGAGGTCTGCAGAAGAATGGCGCAACCGTCCTTCTTGGACTTGCCCATATTCTTGCCCGGCAGGGTCAGCGTCATGCTTTTACCGTCCCACATGCCGACGGACTGCACGTCGGACACGCTGTTCCAGTATTCCATGCTCTTGCCGCTGTTTTCGCCCTTCGTCACCTCGATCTTCTGCTTCTTGGTGAAATAGGCGACCACGACTTCGGCCTGGCCCAGACCATGGGCTTCACCGATCTGGATCTGGATCTCGTCGCCATGCATGTTGGCGGTGATCGGAACGATAAGCCCCTTGCCCGCCTGACTGAGCTGATCGACCTTCGCGTCGATGGCGGCGAGGTCCGTGCCCTTCACATGATCACGACCATTGATGATGGCCTGCGGCGTGTAGACGCCGCTTCGACCGAGCGTCTTGGCATAACCATACTGGCGCTCCGTATTGTCCTTGGAGCTCAGCGTGTCGTTCCAGCCGAGATAGTTCCAGTAGTCGACGTGATAGGACAGCGCGACGACATCGCCCTGCGCCACGAGCTGTCCGAAGGTTGCATCGGCAGGCGGACAGGAGGAACACCCTTGCGAGGTGAAAAGCTCAACGACACCCTTCGGGGTCTTGAACTCATCTGCCAAAGCCGACCCAGCGCAAAACAGTGCTGCGAAAAGGATAGCAGAGACAAGGCGGAGCGACATAAACGATGGACCCTATGACGAGGCTTTTCTGTTAGCCATGATTTGATCGCGGCTTCAAGCAGGTAACGCAGGAAATGCCGGAAACTAACCATTCGTCGGGTTCAATCGGAAGTCACGAACGGGTGAGGACCCGACATGTGATCGATATTTTCGACCCGAGGTGGCAATCTTGTATTTAAAGCACGCCCGGACCCGGTCCTTCGGTTGCGGACTGCGCGCAATGGTCGCGACGACAGCCGGCGCACGGATTGCGTGGGGAAAGGGTCGAAGAGGTTCGAATGCAAATCGCCGGAGCCCTTTCGAGCCCCGGCGATCCGCCAATCGTCATTCAGTATCCCAGGCACAATCTCACGCAGCGAGGTCGCGAAGAACCGTCTGCAGGATACCGCCATTGTTCATGTAGATGACTTCATCGAGCGTATCGATGCGGCAGAGGATGTTGATTTCCTTCACCGTGCCGTCGCCATAGGTGATCTTCGCCACCTTCCATTCGCGCGGCTTGATATCGCCTTCCAGCCCGTCAATCTCGACCACTTCATCGCCCTTGAGACCGAGCGATGCCCATGTCGTGCCTTCCTCGAAGACGAAGGGCACGACGCCCATGCCGACGAGGTTGGAGCGGTGGATACGCTCGAAGGACTGCGCGATCACGGCCTTCACACCCAGAAGATTGGTGCCCTTGGCAGCCCAGTCGCGTGACGAACCATTGCCGTATTCGACACCGGCGAAGATGACGAGCGGCACGCCCTCGTCCTTGTACATCATCGCCGCGTCATAGATCGACATCTCTTCCTTCGACGGATAGTGGATCGTGTAGCCACCTTCCTTGCCGTTCGGGCCGAGCATGTGGTTGCGGATGCGGATATTGGCGAACGTGCCGCGCATCATCACTTCGTGATTGCCGCGGCGCGTGCCGTACTGGTTGAAGTCGGCAACCGCGACGCCGTTTTCGGTGAGATATTCACCGGCAGGCGAAGAAGCCTTGATCGAACCGGCCGGCGAAATATGGTCGGTGGTGATCTTGTCGCCGAAGAGACCGAGAACGCGAGCGCCCTTGATATCTTTCAGGCCCGATCCGGTCTTGCCCATGCCGACGAAATAGGGCGGGTTCTGTACATAGGTCGAGGTATTGTCCCAGGCATAGGTTTCCCCTGCCGGCACCTGAACCGCCTGCCAGTTTGCATCGCCCTTGAACACGTCCGCATATTTGGTTTCGAACAGTTCGCGGGTGACGTATTTCTGGATGAAGGACTGCACCTCGGCAGAGGTCGGCCAGACATCCTTGAGGAAGACCGGTTGGCCGTCTTGACCGATACCGAGCGGCTCCTTGGTCAGATCCTTCTGCACCGTGCCGGCCAGCGCGTAGGCGACGACCAGCGGCGGCGAGGCCAGATAATTGGCCTGCACGTCCGGCGAGATACGGCCTCGAAATTGCGGTTGCCAGAGAGCACGCCCGAAACGATCAGGCCCTTGTCGTTGATCGTCTTCGAGATCGGCGCGGCAGCGGGCCGGAATTGCCGATGCAGGTCGTGCAGCCGAAGCCGACGAGATTGAAGCCGAGCGCATCAAGATCAGTCTGCAGGCCGGATTTGGCCAGATACTCGGCCACCACCTGAGATCCCGGTGCCAGCGAAGTCTTCACCCACGGAGCCGTCTTCAGCCCCTTGGCAACGGCGTTTCGCGCCAGAAGACCGGCCGCGATCAGAACGGACGGGTTCGACGTGTTGGTGCAGGACGTGATGGCGGCAATCGCCACATCGCCATGGCCGAGATCGAAATCCGTACCTTCCACCGCATAGCGGTTTTCCAGCTGTCCCGGCTTCTTGTAGTCGCTCTCCATCGAACCGGCGAAACCCGACGCGATGTTTTCGAGCGGAATACGGCCTTCCGGACGCTTCGGGCCGGCCATGGAGGGCACGACGTCGCCGAGATCAAGCTCCAGCGTATCGGTGAAGACAAGCTCGGACCCATCCGTATCACGCCACATCCCTTGCGCCTTCGAATAGGCTTCGACGAGCGCGATACGCTCCTTGGTGCGGCCGGACATGTTGAGATAATTGACGGTCTCGGCATCGACCGGGAAGAAGCCGCAGGTCGCGCCATATTCCGGACCCATATTGCCGATCGTCGCGCGGTCTGCGACCGGCATGTTGTCCATGCCCGGACCGAAGAATTCGACGAATTTGGAGACAACGCCCTTCTTGCGCAGCATCTGCACGACCGTCAGCACGAGGTCGGTCGCGGTGACGCCTTCCTTCAGCTTGCCGGTGAGCTTGAAGCCGATGACTTCCGGCAGAAGCATGGAGACCGGCTGACCGAGCATCGAGGCTTCCGCTTCGATACCGCCCACGCCCCAGCCGAGAACGCCGAGACCGTTGATCATCGTCGTATGGCTGTCGGTGCCGACGCATGTATCCGGGTAGGCGGTGGTTTCACCCTCTTCCTCGTTGGTCCACACCGTCTGGCCGAGATATTCGAAATTGACCTGATGGCAGATACCCGTGCCGGGCGGAACCACGCGAAAATTCTTGAATGCCTGCTGGCCCCATTTGAGGAACCGGTAGCGTTCGCCGTTGCGCTGGTATTCCAATTCCACATTGCGGGCAAAGGCGGTCGGCGTGCCGAATTCATCGACGATGACCGAATGGTCGATGACGAGATCGACGGGCACGAGCGGGTTGATCTTTTCCGGATCGCCACCGAGCGACTTGATACCGTCGCGCATCGCGGCAAGGTCGACGACCGCCGGAACGCCGGTAAAGTCCTGCATCAGCACGCGGGCCGGACGATAGGCGATTTCCGCCTCGGCAAGGCCCTTGTTGTTCAGCCATTCGGCAACCGAAAGGATCTGTTCCTTGGTGACGGACTGGCCGTCCTCGAAACGCAGCAGGTTCTCAAGCAGCACCTTCATTGAGAAAGGCAACTTCGAGACGCCGGGAAGCCCGTTCGCCTCGGCCTTGGGCAGGCTGTAATAGACGTAGTCCTTACCGCCTACAGTAAGGACGGAGCGACATTGAAAACTATCGAGAGATTTGGTCACGGAAAATAACCCCGCTGATATCTAGAGCCAACACGCGCGTGCGGACACCTATGCACTGAAATGCACATCAGGATGCGGGTACGGCCATTTCCGCTGTCCGCACGTGAAAACTGCTCCTCGCAACTTTCAGGTCCGGCGCTATGGGTGGACACGCCGACCGCTGGCGTGCTTGAATTCCATATAGGGAGTTTCTAAGAAGGCTTCCAGACACTTTGTCGCAGGATCTCGAAGATTTTTTTCGTTCGGGCTATGCCGTGTCAGTGAATCTCTGATGGAAGTCGATACATGCGGCTGATCGCCGAAAACCTCAGCGCCCGACGTGGCGAGGACCTCCTGTTCCGGGAGATCTCCTTTTCCCTCGGTGGCGGCGAAAGCATGCTGCTGACAGGCAAGAACGGATCCGGAAAATCGACCCTGCTTCGCGTCGTCGCCGGTTTCCTGCGGCCGGAAACCGGGAACGTGCGCTGGGATGCGCCGCGCGCCGATGGCGAGACGATCCGCCCGGCGGAAGCCTGCCACTATCTCGGCCACCGCAACGCGATGAAGGCCGAGCTCTCCGTGTCCGAAAATCTCTCCTTCTGGAAAAGCCTGTTCGGCACCTTCGATGGCCCGCAATCGGATACCGCAGCCGCAATGACGGTGGAGGAAGCGGCCGAGGCCGTCGGCCTTTCCGGCATCGCCCACCTGCCCTTCGGCTATCTCTCGGCGGGCCAGCAGCGCCGCATGGCCTTTGCCAAGCTGCTCGTCTCCTGGCGCCCGGTCTGGATCCTCGACGAGCCGACCGCAGCCCTCGACGTCAATGCCGAGGCCGTCTTTACCGGCCTCATCAAGCAGCACCTTTCCGGCGGCGGCATCGTGCTTGCAGCAACCCATCAGCCTCTCGGGCTGGAGAATGCGCGGGAATTGAAGATGACCGGCTTTGACGGTGTGATGGAGGAAATCTGGTGATCGCCCTCCTCATGCGGGACCTCAGACTGTCAGTGCGCGCCGGTGGCGGCGCCTGATCGGCGTTCTCTTTTTCGTGACCGTCGTCGCCGTCATCCCCTTCGGCGTCGGCCCCGACCTCAATCTCCTGTCGCGTATCGGCCCGGCCATCGTCTGGATCGGCGCGCTGCTTGCCTCGCTGCTCGGCCTCGACCGGATGTTCCAGACGGATCGCGACGACGGATCGCTCGATCTTCTCCTGATGCAGGAACATCCGCTGGTCCTGACCGTGCTCGTCAAATGCCTGGCGCACTGGATCGGCAACGGCCTGCCGCTGGTCATTGCATCCCCCCTTCTTGGCCTCTTCATGAACATGAACGAGGTGGCGATCGGCGCCACCATGCTGACGCTTCTTGTCGGCACGCCGGCACTCACCTTCATCGGTGCCGTGGGTGCAGCCGTCGCCGTCGCCCTGCCGCGCGGCGGGCTTCTCGTCTCCATTCTCGTTCTGCCGCTTGCGATTCCGGTCTTGATCTTCGGTGTCAGTGCGGCTTATGCAGCAGTCCAAGACCCCGCACCGTTTCTGCCGCCCTTTCTGATACTGGTGGCGATCACGATGTTTTTTGCCGTGCTCGGCCCCCTCGGCGCGGCTCTGGCTTTGAGAAACGCCGGCGATTGACTAGGATCGCGCCGGCCGACCGGCCTGTAAACGTAGAAAAGTCCGATGTCCGACAGTAGTCTCGCGATCACGAAATTCAGCGATCTTGCCAATCCGACGCGCTTTATTGCGCTCGCGGCCCGCATCCTGCCCTGGATGGCCGGCATCAGCGCCATCCTTTTTGCAATTGGCCTCTATCTTGGCTTCACCGCCGGCGGTGACTACCAGCAAGGCATCACGGTCCGCATCATGTATATCCATGTGCCGGCCGCCTGGCTGGCGATGATGTGCTACACCGTGATGGCGGTTTCGGCGATCGGCACACTCGTCTGGCGCCACCCGCTGGCGGATGTCTCGCACAAGACGGCAGCGCCCCTCGGCGCCTGTTTCACCTTGATCGCGCTTGTCACCGGCTCGCTCTGGGGCAAGCCGATGTGGGGCACATGGTGGGTGTGGGATGCACGCCTGACCTCCTTCTTCGTGCTGTTCCTCATGTATCTCGGCCTGATCGCCTGAACCGCGCCATGGACGATCCGTCCAAGGCTGCGAAAGTCTCGTCCGTCCTGATCCTCGTCGGCTTCGTCAACATCCCGATCATCAAGTTTTCGGTCGATTGGTGGAACACGCTGCATCAGACGGAAAGCATTTTCCGTATGGATGGCCCGACGATCGCGCCGGTCTTTCTCTGGCCTCTCGGCATCATGGCCCTGGCCTACACAATCCTGTTCTTCACCCTGCATATCATGGCGATGCGCAACGAGATCTGGCGCCGCCGTGTCGCAGCCCAGCGCCGTATGGCAGCCCGCCTGTCGAGCTGGGAGGCCTGATCGATGACCCATGTATTCTATGTGACCGCAGCCTATCTCGTGACCGGCGCCATCACGCTGGGCCTCATCGGCTGGACATGGCTCGATGGCTATAATCGCCGCAAGGAACTGGCCGCACTCGAAGCCTCCGGCATTCGCCGCCGCTCGGCCGCGCGTCCCAAGCCTGCAAAGGCGGAGAAGACGGGAGATGCGGCATGAGCATCGAAACCCCGAACGCGCCTGCCCCGCGCCGCGGCTTTGCCCGCTACGGACTGGCCATCATCCCGCTGATCGTCTTCGTCGGCTTTGCCGCGATCGCCGGCAAGATGCTCTATGATCAGGATGTCACGGGTCGCGACGTTTCCGCCATCCCCTCCGCGCTCATCGGCAAGAAGGCGCCTGAACTGGCTCTGCCGCCTCTGCCGGGCGCCGATGTGCCGGCGCTCACCGATGCCGCCATCAAGGGCAAGCTGACGCTGATCAACGTCTTTGCCTCCTGGTGCGTACCCTGCCGGCAGGAACACCCGTTCCTGAAGCAGCTCGCCTCCGATAGCCGCATCAACATCGTCGGCATCAACTACAAGGATCAGTCCGACAACGCCCTGCGTTTCCTCGGCGAACTCGGCAATCCCTATAAGGCGATCGGCATCGACCCCAAGGGTGCGGCCGCCATCGACTGGGGCGTCTACGGCATTCCGGAGACCTATCTGGTCAGCCCCGACGGCACGATCCTCTACAAGCATGTCGGCCCGTTCGACGATCGCAGCATCGCGCAGGATCTGATGCCCGCCATCGACAAGGCCACCAAGGCCAGCTCTGCAGCCTCAGCGGGTTGAGGACGAGATAACGATAAACGGCGAAGCCGAAGGCGTCGGAAGATTGCCTTCGACCGCCACCCGGTTTCGGCCCGCCGCCTTGGCCGCATAAAGGCAGCTGTCGGCGCGCGCCACCGCATCATGCACAGAATGATCGCTGCGGGCCGTGGCAGAGACCCCGAAGCTCGCGGTAATCGCCTGATCGATGCCGTTTTCCCGCCAGTTCGTTGCGGCAAAGGCGGATCGCGCGGCCTCTGCAAATTCTGCAGCTTCCGAAGCTTCGCCTGCGGCAGGAAGGCGGCAAATTCCTCGCCGCCAAGCCGCGTGACAAGGGCGCCCTGCGGATAGACATCGCGCAGCACCGCTGCCAGCCGCACGATCACCGTATCGCCCGCCGCATGACCGAACCGGTCATTCACCAGCTTGAAATGGTCGATATCGCAGACGACCACCGTACCGGCGGCAAAGCCCGCCTTGTCCGGCACGGGCAATGCCCGCTCGAACCCGCGGCGATTGAGAAGCTCAGTCAGCGGATCATGCTCGGCCGCATGACGGTGCTCCTCGATGACATCGACAGCCACCACTGCAAGCACGGTCAGCGCCAGAAGGAAGCCGAAGACGCTCGCCGCAACCTGGGTATAAAAGGCATATTCGGAATTGAAGAAGGCATCGAGCGAAGCATAATCCGAGCCATCCGTGAAGATCAGCAATGATGCGACCCTGACGACCGTTTCGAGAAAGACGCCGAGCACGATGAGCCCGAGCAACTTGTCCATCGGGCGACTTATCCGGCCTGCAATGGTCAGAAGCGGCAATCCCAGCAGAATGGCGCAGCCGATATCGCTGGTCGCAAGTTCGCCGCGCAGATTGCCCTGGACCACCACGAAATAGGCAAGCAACCCGTAGGCAAGCACCACGAATGCCGCGAGTGGCAGTCGCAGAGAGGTCAGCCCGAAACGGGCAAGCAGCGCCTGACCATAGGCATAGAAGGCAAGATAGAAGAGCGCATCGGCACAGAGCGCCTGCCACATGGGCGGCAAGGCATGGCCGAGGATAGGCACCGCGAAGCCGCCCGCCGCAGCACAGAAGCCGAGCCCCCAGAACTGCGCAAAGCGCCCTCCGCCCCAGCGCCCCGCCGCAAGGCAGATACAGCCGAAGACAAAGAAGATGAACGGCAGAAGGTACGAAAAATTATCCGACGTATCCATGATACCCGATGCGAATACTGCTGGCGCCACGGCAGACCGGGCACCCTATGCTGATGTCTTATCACAAATATATTGACGAAAAACGCTATTCCGAAACCGTCAGGCCCCACCCTGCCACTGGCGGATCGCATCGACCGGCCACAGCAGCATCAGCACATTGAGGGTCAGGTTGTCGCGGATGATATAGCCCGTGGCAATCTCGAAAAACAACGCAATCGCAACGGTGAGCCACACGGGCAGACGCGACGCCACCAGAAAGCCGACGCACATGGAAACCGTATCCATCGCCGAATTGATGATGCTGTCGCCGGAATAGCCGAGCGCCATCGTCGCACTCCGGTAGCGATCGATCACCATCGGCGAATTCTCGGCAAGCTCCCACGCCATCTCGATGAAGACGGCAAGCGAGAGACGCGCCGGCAGCGGCGCTTGCGCAGGATCAGCCAGCCGAGCCCATAGAACAGGAAGCCGTGAATGATATGCGAGGGCGTGTACCAGTCGGTCAGATGCTGGGAATTACCCGGCGAGTTCACGTCGCCCTCCCAGAGCTTGACGTAGCCGCATTCGCAGATCGGCACCCGGCCCATCAGGTAAAGCACGACGACCTGAACGACGAGAAGCGCCAGCGCCACGATGAGCCAGCGTTTGCCCGAGGACCAGTGTGAGGACGCGGCCCCGGCCGTCGTCATTTCTGGGTCTCGGACTTCGTCTCGGGCGATGGCTCGGACACCGTATGGCGCATGATCAGCGGCATCTGTGAGAGCGTGAAGAGGATGGTGATCGGCATCGTGCCCCAGACCTTGAAATTGATCCAGGCGGCATCGGAGAAATTGCGCCAGACGATCTCGTTCAGAACGGCCAGGAACAGGAAGAAGATGCCCCAGCGCAGCGTCAGCTTGCGCCAGCCTTCTTCATCCAGCTGGAAGGCGGCATTGAAGACATAGCCGAGCAGCGACTTGCCGAAGAACAGCCCGCCCAGAAGAACGACGCCGAACAGCGAATTGACGATGGTCGGCTTCATCTTGATGAAGGTCTCGTCCTGCAGCCAGATCGACAGCGAGCCGAAGACCAGAACGACGATACCGGAAACGAACGGCATCACCGGCAGGTGCTTCAGCATGATTTTCGACACGATCAGCGACAGCACGGTCGCAATCATGAAAAGCCCGGTCGCCACGAAGAGCGGACCGCCAAGTGCCGCAAGCGCCGGAAACTTGCCGACAAGCCATTCGCCACGCAGATTGCCAAAGAAGAAGACGAGAAGCGGGCCAAGCTCCAGCGCCAGCTTGAGCGCGGGATGCTGCTTTTCTTCGCGGGTGGGCGTGATGTCGCTTTCGATCGTCATGTTTTCCAACTTCAGGGCTCTGCTTTCAGCAAGCAAGATCGTCTTTCTGTGGCATCAATGCGTCAGTCCGGCAATAGCCTCGGCAAAATCCTTCGCCTCGAAAGGCTCCAGATCGTCCACGCCCTCACCGACACCGATGAAATAGACCGGCAGCTTGTGCTTGGCAGCGATGCCGACAAGGATGCCGCCACGCGCCGTTCCGTCGAGCTTGGTCATGATCAGACCGCTGACACCGGCGACATTGCGGAAGATTTCCACCTGGTTCATGGCGTTCTGGCCGGTCGTGGCATCGAGCGTCTGCAACACGGTATGCGGTGCATCCGGATCGAGCTTGCCGAGAACGCGCACGATCTTTTCCAGTTCCGCCATAAGCTCGGTGCGGTTCTGCAGGCGCCCGGCCGTATCGATGATCAGCACGTCGGACTTGTTGGCGCGCGCCTGCTCATAGGCATCATAGGCAAGGCCTGCCGCATCCGCCCCAAGCTTGGTGCCGATGAATTCCGATCCGGTGCGGTCAGCCCAGATCTTCAGCTGTTCGATTGCCGCTGCGCGGAACGTATCGCCGGCCGCCAGCATGACCTTGAGGCCCGAGCCGGAAAGCTTGGCAGCAAGCTTGCCGATCGTCGTCGTCTTGCCCGTGCCGTTGACGCCGACGACGAGAATGACATGCGGCTTATGCTCGAGATCGAGCTGCAGCGGCTTGGCGACGGGCGTCAGAACCTTGGTGATTTCCGCCGCCATGATCCGCGACACGTCTTCGCCGGTCACGTCCTTGCCGTAGCGCTCGGAAGAAAGCGCGCCGGTAATCCGCATCGCGGTCTCGACGCCGAGATCCGCCTGAATGAGCAGGTCTTCCAGCTCCTCCAGCGTGTCGTCATCGAGCTTGCGCTTGGTGAACAGCGCCGCGATCTGGCCGGTCAGCTGCGACGACGTGCGGGCAAGCCCGGCGCGCAGCCGCTGGAACCAGGACATTTTCGGCACCGGCACCACGGCAACCGCAACCGGCTCGTCCTTTGCGGTGGAGAAACCCTTGGGCAGCACCGGAGCCGCCTTCGGCCCGGCACTTACGGCCTCGGCGGATGACACGACGTCAAGCGGCTGCGGCTGCGTGGACATGCCATCGACCGCCTTGCTTTCCGCTGCCACACCACCACCATCGGAAACCGGCAACTTTACCTCTGCCTGGGCCTCAGGGGCGACATCTTCGCCAAGGCGCGACACCTCATCCGTGAGATCACTTTCAGAAACGGCTTCGGCCGGCTCGGCAAGGGAAGCGACGTCTGTTGCCGGGGCAGCATCTGACGCTGCAGCGGGAGCCGCCTCGGCCAGCGTTTCAGCTTCGACCTCGGCCTCCAGCAGCGGAAGCGGCACGACTTCAAGCTCGGCCACATCTTCGATGACCGCAGGCGCCGCGGCACTTTCCTCGGCCGCAAGTGGCGCAGCAGGCTCTTCGGCCGCAGCAACCTCGGCTGGCGCGCTCGCAACCTCGTCCTTCGGCTTGATGGCCTCATCGGCCGGCTGGTCGCCGAAGGTGAAGACGCGCTTGATGAAGCTCAGTGCCATGAATAATCCGTCCCGGTCATGCAGCCTGATGAGAAAGCGGCTGCGGCATGACCTGCATGTGAAGATGTTTGCCGTTGTGGCCTGTAATCATAGCGCGCTGGAGCGCGCGGGGAATAAGCCCCGGTGCTGCGACCAGCGAAAAGTTTTCCGTATGCGCCATGCCGTTGTTCTCGATGATGACGCTCTGCTCGGTACCGATCATCCGGTCGAGATGCGCAACAAGCAATGCCTCGCCCCTCGCCCTCAGCCTTGCCGCCCGTTCCTTCACCAGCGCCCGGTCCACCTGCGGCATGCGTGCCGCCGGCGTGCCCGGCCGCGGGCTGTAGGGGAAGACATGCAGATAGGAAATGCCGGCCTCTTCCGCGAGCGTCGCGGCATTTTCGAACATCTCGTCCGTCTCTGTCGGGAAACCGGCGATCATGTCGGCACCGAAGGCAATATCCGGGCGAAGACGGCGCGCCTGTTCGGTAAAGGCAAGCGCCTCGGCGCGGCTGTGGCGCCGCTTCATCCGTTTCAGGATCATGTCGTCGCCATGCTGCAGCGAAAGATGCAGATGCGGCATGAAGCGCGGCTCGTCGGCAATCAGATCCCAGAGATGCTGGTCCGCCTCGATCCCGTCGATCGATGAAAGCCTGAGCCGCAGGATATCCGGCACCTGCTTCAGAAGCGTCTTCGCCAGAAGCCCGAGCGAGGGCGTGCCGGGAAGATCGGCGCCATAGCTCGTCGCGTCGACACCGGTCAAACGATCTCGCGATAACCGCTCTCGGTCAGCCGCCGCGCCTGATCGACGACAGCCCCCATCGGCACGGAGCGGGAGTTACCGCGTCCATAGGGGATGATGCAGAAGGTGCAGCGATGATCGCAGCCGTTCTGCACCTGAATGAAGGCGCGCACATGCCCGTCGATATGCTTGACCATCTGCGGCGCCGTCGCCTTGACGCTCATGATGTCGTTGACGCGCGTCTTCTCTTCCGACGAGACGCCGAAATCCGGCAGGCCGCGATAGGAGGAGCTCGACAGCTTCTCCTCATTGCCGAGCACCGCATCCACTTCCGCCATCTCGGCAAAGGTCTGCTTCTCTGTCTGCGCCGCACAGCCGGTAACGATGATGCGCGCATGCGGATTGTCGCGCCGGGCGCGACGGATCGCCTGCCGCGCCTGCCGCACCGCTTCGCCCGTCACGGCACAGGTATTGACCAGAATGGCATTGTTGAGCCCGGCCTTTTCAGCCTCGGCTCGCATAACTTCCGATTCGTACGTGTTGAGCCGACAGCCGAAGGTTATGACCTCGACGCCGCTCAACGAACCTGAACCCCGATACCGGCATCAGCCTCGGCATCCCGCTCGAACGTGCCGGAAACGGGATCGACCATGCCGGACCATTCCCATTCGGCAGGTCCGGTCATCACCACATGATCGTCTGCCCGCCAGTCGATGACGAGCGGCTGGCGCGTCGGCGCAGAAGCCACATCGATCGTAACAACGCGGCCCGTACGCCCGGTGCGCGCGGCCGAAACGGCAGCGGCACAGGCGGCAGAGCCGCAGGCAAGCGTCAAGCCTGCGCCGCGCTCCCAGGTGCGGGTGCGAAGCGACGCATCGGACGTCACTTGAGCGAGCGTGATATTGGCCTTTTCCGGAAACATCGGATGGTTTTCGAGAAGCGGCCCGAAGCGTTCCAGATCGAAATCCATCGGATCGCGATCGACCCAGAAGATCGCATGCGGATTGCCCATCGACATGACGGCGGGCGAATGCAGGACAGGCGCATCGATCGGCCCGATCTGCAGTTCGATCCGGCTCGTGTCGAAAAACTCTTCCGACAGGGGAATGCGATTCCATTCGAAAACCGGCTTGCCCATATCGACCGAGATCGTGCCGTCCTCATGCTCCTCGGCATTCAAAATGCCGGCAACGGTCTGGAAGGTGAAGACCTTGCGGCCCGTCTCGGCGCTCAGCGCCTGCACGACGCAGCGCGTGCCGTTGCCGCAGGCCTGCGCCTTCGAACCGTCGGAATTGAGGATATCGATCCAGGCAAAGGTACCCGATGCCTTCGGATCATGGATCGCCATGATCTGGTCGAACTGGGTAGCCGGGTCGGCATTGAGCGCAATCGCGGCCTGCGGCGTCACCATGTCGGCACGCCCGCGCATATCGACAACCAGGATCTTGTTGCCAAGCCCGTTCATCTTCGCGAATTCAACCCGTTCTGCCATATCAGTCCATCCGGTTCGGGCTTCTGCCCCATCTGGCCGGTATATGGCGGAAATCCCACGAAATTACCAGTGGCAGCAGGGCAGGCCAGATACACGCCAGATGCAGGCATGACCGCCGCGAAAGCCGGAAATCAGGTGAAGCGGTATTGCAGCGCAGCCGCCGCCTTGGCGAGCCCGGCGATATTCTCGCGGATACGCGCCTCGATGACCCGGCCGACATCGGGATATTCTTCGAGAAGCCGCTCGAACAGCGAACGGGTGATCTTCAGCGTCTCGGAATCCTCTGCCGCAACGGCGGTAAACTTGCGCTCGACCATCGTCACCAGCGCCAGTTCCGACAGAAGCGTACCGGCCCCGACGCTGCGCTGCCGCGACACCTGCCCGTCACGATCGGTGGCATAGAGATCGAACCGCCCGCGGGCAACGATGAAGGCGGATTCTGCCGGCGAACGCTCGCGGAACAGCTCCTGACCGGCTGAAATGCTGCGGCGCTCGGCGCCGAAGGCAACGAGCCGCAGCTGGTCGCCCTGCAACTGGCTGAACAGCGGCACTTGCGCAAGGAGCTTGATATCGTCGGCGAGTGCATGGTGCGGGTCGTGCCAGTCTGTTGAGCGATCAGCCGGGCAGAACCCGGCTGGCGCGCGTTGCGATCGACACCTTATAGATCAGGGAACGATCTTGTAGCCACCGTTTTCGGTAACGAGGATCTCGGCATTCGACGGATCCCGCTCGATCTTCTGGCGAAGACGGTAGACATGGGTTTCGAGCGTATGCGTCGTCACACCCGAATTGTAACCCCAGACCTCTTCGAGAAGCACGTCGCGGGTCACGACCTTCTGCCCGGCACGGTAGAGATAGCGGATGATCGCCGCCTCTTTTTCGGTCAGGCGGATCTTCTTGCCGTCTTCCGTCGTCAGAAGCTTCTGGCTCGGCTTGAAGACGTAGGGGCCGACGGTAAACGTCGCGTCTTCGCTCTGCTCGTACTGGCGCAGCTGCGCACGGATGCGGGCGAGCAGCACGGCAAAGCGGAAAGGCTTCGTCACATAGTCGTTGGCGCCGGCTTCCAGACCAAGAATGGTGTCGGAATCCGTGTCATGGCCCGTCAGCATGATGATCGGTGCCTTGAAACCGTTCTTGCGCAGGATCTTGACCGCCTCGCGGCCATCCATGTCGGGCAGGCCTACGTCCATGATCAGAAGGTCGATCTGGCTGGCCTTGGCCGTCTGCATCGCACGCGACGCATTCGGCTCCTGCATCACAGAAAACTCTTCATAGAATGCCAGCTGTTCCAGCAGGGTCTCGCGCAGATCGTCGTCGTCATCCACCAGCAATATCGTGCGGGCTGCCATGCGGTCTTGCCTTTCGTCTCACGGATCGCACCGGCGGCCTTTTCAGAGGACACGCCAAACGCGATGAGGGTCTTCGATCTAAATCCCATCGTGCTATGAATTCAAATGAAATCATATTCAAAGCAAAAACTTGTGAGAGAAATGCAGCGTTTTCGCGAGCAACGTCCAAAGCCGGTCAAAAACAAGAGCGGAACGATCACGGTCAGAAGCGCTCCGAGCAATCGCCAGCGCGCCATCGTCAGCCTTGGCGGCATCACCGTCAAAGCCGCGATCGGCCGCTCCGGCACGAGTGCCTTCAAGCGTGAGGGCGATGGCGCAACGCCGATCGCGCCCATGAAGCTGATCTCCGGTTTCTGGCGCGGAGAACGCCTCTCCCTGCCGCCGACGGCACTTCCCATGCGGCGTATCGGCAAAGACATGCTGTGGTGCGACGAGCCGAAACACCCGGCCTATAACCGCCTCGTCAAAGCCCCCTTCCAGCCGAGCCATGAAGAGATGAAGCGCACCGACGGGCTTTACGACATCTGCCTCGTGCTCGACTGGAACATCACGACACGCAAGCGATATGGCGGCTCGGCGATCTTCTTCCACCTGATCCGGCCCGGCTATCAGCCGACCGCCGGCTGCGTTGCAGTAAGCGTTACGGACATGCGTCGCCTGCTGCGCTTCATGCGTCCGGGCATGGTGGTGAAGGTTCTGGGCTGAGCCTCAACGAAAAATGCCCGGCGCAGGCACCGGGCATTGTCTCAAGTCAGATGAGCGAGTGGATTACTTCCACTCGCGGATATCGACGAAATGGCCGGCAATCGCTGCGGCGGCGGCCATAGCCGGCGAGACGAGATGCGTGCGGCCCTTATAGCCCTGGCGACCCTCGAAATTGCGGTTCGAGGTGGAAGCGCAGCGCTCGTAGGGGTTCAGGCGGTCGTCGTTCATGGCAAGGCACATCGAGCAGCCCGGCTCGCGCCAGTCGAAGCCGGCATCCTTGAAGATCTTGTCGAGACCTTCCTTCTCAGCCTGTTCCTTGACGACGCCGGAGCCCGGAACGATCATCGCAGACACGCTCGAGGCCACGGTCTTGCCTTCGACCACGGCGGCGGCAGCGCGCAGATCCTCGATGCGGCCATTGGTGCACGAGCCGATGAACACGCGATCGACCGTAATATCGGTCATGTTCGTGCCCGGCTTCAGACCCATATAGTCGAGCGCGCGCCACTTGGAAGCCCGCTTGTTCTCGTCCTGGATCTCGTCCGGGTTCGGAACCGTGCCCTGTACCGAGATGACGTCTTCCGGCGAAGAGCCCCAGGAGACGATTGGCGGCAGGTTTGCGGCATCCAGCACCACGACCTTGTCGTAATGCGCGCCTTCATCCGTATGCAGCGTCTTCCAGTAGTCGAGAGCCATATCCCAGGCAGCACCCTTCGGCGCGCGCGGCTTGTCCTTGATATATGCGAAGGTCGTCTCGTCGGGCGCGATCAGGCCGGCGCGGGCGCCGCCCTCGATCGTCATGTTGCAGATCGTCATGCGGCCTTCCATCGACAGCGAGCGGATCGCTTCGCCGGCAAACTCGATGACATGGCCGGTGCCGCCGGCAGTGCCGATCTCGCCGATGATGGCAAGGATGATGTCCTTGGCGGTCACGCCGGCCGGCAGCTTGCCGTCGACGCGCACCAGCATGTTCTTCGCCTTCTTCTGCGTCAGCGTCTGGGTGGCCAGAACATGCTCGACCTCGGACGTGCCGATACCATGCGCCAGCGAGCCGAAGGCGCCATGCGTCGACGTATGGCTGTCACCACAGACGATCGTCATGCCCGGCAGGGTAAAGCCCTGTTCCGGCCCGACGATATGCACGATGCCCTGACGGACGTCGCTTTCCGAATAATATTCGACGCCGAAATCGCGGGCGTTTTCCGCCAGCGTTTCCACCTGGATGCGGCTTTCCTCGTTCTTGATGCCCAGATGGCGATCGGAAGAGGTCGGCACGTTATGGTCGACGACGGCCAGCGTGCGCTCCGGCGAGCGGACCTTGCGGCCAGCCATGCGCAGGCCTTCGAAAGCCTGCGGCGACGTCACCTCATGAACCAGGTGACGGTCGATATAGAGAAGACAGACGCCGTTTTCGTCGGTCGAGACGACGTGGTCGTCCCAGATCTTGTCGTACAGGGTGCGGGGTGCGCTCATGGCTGCCATCCGTTGAAGAACAGTTTCGAAGGAAAATCGGGATATCGGCAAAGACGTGTCGCCGCGGCACGGGCCGTCCGCTAGGGAGCGGCCGTCAGCTAAGTCGGCTGTTAAGCGCCCCGGAGACGCGCGCGAAGAACCGTGCCGGCAGACGCTTGTGGTCCTGCAGCACGATAAACCTGTTCGCGAGACATCCGAATTTCGATCCCATGGGCCTGCATATAGCAGTTCCGGAATATGCCTTCAATATCCACAACCGGCCGTTCCGGTACGGTTGACACGGGAGCGATGATGATTCGTCGCCGAAAGCACGCAATTGGCCTGCGAAACGGGATCAACCCGCGGCCCGGTTCTGGTCGATGGCGGGCGCCACCGCATCGCGGATATGGGAGGCAAGATTGCGCAACAGCGCATCGCGCGCCGAACGCTTGCGCCAGAAAAGCCCGATCCTGCGGCTTGGGCAGGGCTGCTCGAAATGCACGAAACGGGTGGTCGACGGACCTTCAGCCCCGGTGCGCGTCGCAAGTTCCGGCATCAGCGTCATGCCGAGGCCTGCCCCCACCATGTGACGCAGGGTCTCAAGGCTGGTGGCCCGGAAGGTCGGCCGCTCCAGTGCCCCGGCAAGATGGCAGACATCGAGTGCCTGATCCCGCAGGCAATGCCCTTCTTCCAGAAGCATCAGCTCCTCATCGGAGAGGGAGGCAAGCGGTATGCGGTCACGGTCGCTGAGCGGATGGGTGTTCGGCACGGCGAGAAGAAACGGCTCTTCGAACAGGAATTCATGCACGAACTGTTCGCCGGCAACCGGCAGAGCCAGGATTGCCGCATCGATTTCTCCATTACGCAGGCTTGCCGCCAGCGCATCGCTCTTCTCCTCGATCAGCAGCAATTGCAGGCCGGGAAAGCGCGTCGCGATGCCGGGCATGACCAGCGGCAGGAGATAGGGGCCGAGCGTCGGGAAAAGCCCGAGCCGGACGGCCCCTGTTTCGGGGTTACGGCTTTCCTGTGCCGCATCTTTCAGATGCTGCACTTCCAGAAGGATGCGGCGGGCGCGTTCGGCCGCCTTCACCCCGAATTCGGTCAGAATGACGCCGCGCGAATCCCGCTCGACGAGCTGGACACCGAGTTCGGTCTCCAGCTTTTTCAGTTGCGCCGAAAGCGTCGGCTGGCTGATCAGGCACGCCTCCGCCGCCCGGCCGAAATGCCGGTACTTTGCAAGCGCAACCAGATATTCCAGCTCACGAAGCGTCGTCATTCCTGTCTAGCTCTGCGTCAAACGTAGCGGCCGTCAGGCCGCCTTGCTTTCCGCTTCCGCCGGAGCAGAGGTGCGGATCAGGTGATCGAAGGCGGCCAGCGACGCTTGGCGCCCTCACCGACTGCAATCACGATCTGCTTGTAAGGCACGGTCGTGCAATCGCCTGCGGCAAACACGCCCGGCAGGGACGTCTGACCATGGTGATCGACAACGATCTCGCCGCGCGGGCTGAGCTCGATCGTGCCCTTCAGCCATTCCGTGTTCGGCAGAAGGCCGATCTGCACGAAAATGCCTTCGAGCGCGATCGTGTGGACTTCGCCGGTCGTACGGTTTTCGTAGACGATGCCGTTGACCTTCTGGCCATCACCCTTCACCTCGGTCGTGCGGGCATTCATCAGCACCGTCACGTTCGGCAGGCTGTTCAGCTTGCGCTGCAGAACCTCATCGGCGCGCAGCTTGGAATCGAATTCGATCAGCGTCACATGGGCGGTAATGCCGGCCAGATCGATCGCCGCTTCCACACCGGAATTGCCACCACCGATAACGGCGACGCGCTTGCCCTTGAACAGCGGACCATCGCAATGCGGGCAATAGGCAACGCCCTTGTTGCGATACTGCTCTTCACCGGGAACGCCCATCTGGCGCCAGCGGGCGCCGGTCGAAAGGATGACCGTCTTCGACGAGAGCGTCGCGCCATTGGCAAGCGTCACTTCGAAATGATCGCCGCTCTTGGTCAGCTTTTCGGCGCGCTGCAGGTTCATGACATCGACGTCATACTGCTTCACATGCTCTTCGAGAGCGGCCGCAAACTGCGGACCTTCCGTATGCGGCACGGAAATGAAGTTCTCGATCGCCATCGTGTCGAGAACCTGACCGCCGAAGCGCTCCGCAGCCACGCCGGTGCGGATACCCTTGCGGGCAGCGTAGACGGCAGCAGCAGCGCCGGCCGGGCCGCCACCGATGACGAGAACCTCGAAGGGCGCCTTGCCCTTGATCTTTTCGGCGCTGCGGGCACCGGCATTGGTGTCGAGCTTGGCAACGATCTGCTCGGCATCCATACGGCCCTGGCCGAAGACTTCGCCGTTCAGATAGACAGTCGGCACGGACATGATCTGGCGTGCCTCGACTTCCTTCGGGAAGACGGCACCATCGATCGCCACATGCTTGATGCGCGGGTTGAGCACGGCCATCAGGTTCAAGGCCTGCACCACGTCAGGGCAATTCTGGCAGCTCAGCGAGAAATAGGTCTCGAACTGGAAGTCGCCATCGAGATCCTTGATCTGGTCGATGATCGACTGCTCCAACCGCGGCGGATGACCACCGACCTGCAGAAGCGCCAGAACCAGCGAGGTAAATTCATGCCCGAGCGGAATGCCGGCGAAGGTCAGGCTGATATCGTGGCCGGGGCTCGTCAGCGAGAAGGACGGCGCGCGCGGGCCGGCATGTTCCACAACGGTAATCTTGTCGCTCAGCGCAGCAATTTCGGCGAGCAGCGAAGACATTTCCGCCGATTTCGGCGTGTCGTTGATGGATGCGTGAATTTCGATCGGGCGGACCACCTTTTCCAGGTAGGCCTTGAGCTGGGTCTTGAGGCTGTCGTCGAGCATGGAGGAAACTCCGTTCTGGCAGACCCGCCGGAACGCTCCGTGGGCCGTAAAAGGTCGCCGATGGAAAAGGGTAGGTTTTTTTAAATCGCCGGGGTGCTGCCGAATGGAGATCGGCGCATCGTGGCGTCAGCGACCGGCCCGATGACACATCGGGCCGGCGCGGTCATTGAAGACCTTAGATCTTGCCGACGAGGCTGAGCGACGGAGCGAGCGTCTTTTCGCCCTCTTCCCACTTCGCCGGGCAAACTTCACCGGGATGCGCGCGAACGTACTGGGCAGCCTTCAGCTTGCGCAGCAGGTCGGCAGCGTTACGGCCAACGCCTTCAGCGGTGATTTCCATGGCCTGGATGATGCCGTCCGGGTCAACGATGAACGTGCCGCGGTCAGCAAGGCCTTCGCCTTCGCGCATGACGTCGAAGTTGCGGGTGATCGCACCGGTCGGGTCGCCGATCATCGTGTATTCGATCTTGCCGATCGTTTCCGACGAATCGTGCCAGGCCTTGTGGGTGAAGTGCGTGTCGGTGGAAACCGAGTAGACTTCGACGCCGAGGCGCTGCAGTTCGGCATAGTGGTCAGCCACGTCGCCGAGTTCGGTCGGGCAAACGAAGGTGAAGTCGGCCGGGTAGAAGAAGAAGACCGCCCACTTGCCCTTGACGTCGGCATCCGTGACTTCGATGAACTTGCCCTGCTTGAAGGCCTGCGCCTTGAAGGGCTTAATTTCGGTGTTGATAACAGCCATTGGTAATCCTGATCGTTGTGAAAAAGCGGGAGGGGCTTTCGCGGCGCACCATAGACACCGCAGCGCAATAAAGGAAATAGATAAATTTCCAAATATCGATAGTTTTCATCTATCGAGATACCAAACGCCAAGTCCGCCGCGCTTTCTCCATGTGTTACCGCAGGCAAAGCCTCATGCGACAAATGCGCCTGCCATCGGCACAAAACAAAAAGCCGCCCGGCGAACCGGACGGCTTTTTTTGTTAGACAGGATGGACGCTTATTCGCCGGCCTTTTCCTCGGAAGCTGCGGCTGCTGCTTCAGCGGCTTCTGCTGCTGCCTTTTCGGCGGCCAGAGCCTGAGCGGCTGCAATCTTTTCAGCTTCGATACGTGCCTTTTCTTCGGCAATCGCAGCGCGCTCTGCATCGTTGAGCTTGCGTGCGCGGGTGCCGGTGTTCTCGACGATACGAGCCGACTTGCCGCGACGATCGCGCAGGTAGTAGAGCTTCGCGCGACGAACCTTACCGCGGCGAACGACTTCAACGCCTTCAACGAGCGGCGAGTAGACCGGGAATACGCGCTCTACGCCTTCGCCGTAGGAGATCTTGCGAACGGTGAAGCTCTCGTTGATGCCGCCGCCCGAACGAGCGATGCAGACGCCTTCGTAAGCCTGCACGCGGGTACGCGAGCCTTCCTTGACGCGAACGTTGACGCGCACGGTGTCGCCCGGGGAGAATTCCGGAAGCTTACGCTGTGCTTCGATCTTGGCGGCCTGTTCGGCTTCCAGCTGCTGGATGATGTTCATAGGTCAAACCTCAGGTTTTTCTGAAACAGCCAGAGCGCCGGATATCCATTGGTCAAAGCCTCCGGATTTGCCTTTCGGCAGGCGGGTACGCCATTCTTTGTTGCTGGTCGACGGGACTTATATCCCATTTCCGCGTGCGCCATTACACGAAAGACATTTGCTTGTCATCCCGAAGGCCGCGTTTTTGTGCCGGGCGGCAGAGGTTTTTCTGCTCCGATCGCCGCCGCGGACGGTCAAGACCGCAATCAGTCGTCCTTGGGCAACAGATCCGGCCGCCGCTTTGCCGTCAGCCGAAGCGCCTGCTCCAGCCGCCACTTTTCGATCGCGGCATGATTGCCCGAGGTCAGAACCGCCGGGATCTCCCGGCCCTCGAAAACCTGCGGCCGGGTATATTGCGGATGTTCGAGAAGGCCGTTCTCGAAGCTCTCATGCGTGCCGGAAAGCGCATTGCCCATGACGCCGGGCAGGATACGCACGACGGCATCGAGAAGCGTCAGCGCCGCCGGCTCGCCACCGGAAAGAACATAATCGCCGATCGAAACCTCTTCCAGCTGCCGCGCATCGATGACGCGCTGATCGACGCCCTCAAAGCGGCCACAGACGATCACGACGCCCTCTTTCGAGGCTAGCTCGCGCACCTTCTCCTGCGTCAGCGGCTTGCCGCGCGGGCTCATCAACAGCCGCGGACGATCATCCTCACCAAGACTATCGATGGCGCGTGCCAAAACATCAGGCTTCAGCACCATGCCGGCGCCACCGCCGGCCGGCGTGTCGTCCACGGTACGATGCTTGTCCTCGCTGAAATCGCGGATCTGCACCGCCTCGACCGACCACGCGCCCCGCTCCAGCGCCTTGCCGGCAAGCGATGCGCCGAGATGGCCCGGAAACATGTCGGGATAGAGCGTCAGGACTGTTGCCTTGAAGCTGGAACCGGTCGCGGAAGAGGAGGTCATAGGCTCACTTGCCCTTCGGCGTGAATTTCGGCCCCTTGCCGTCTTCATCGGGATCCTCGACGAGACCGGCAGCCATCGGATCGATGAGGATCCGGCCGCCTTCGAGATCGATTTCGAGCACGGCAGCCTCGGAGAAGGGAATGAGCGCTGGCCGGCGGCCGGCACCCTTGAGTTCCAGAAGATCGCCGGCGCCGAAATCGAAGACCGCGCTCACCGTGCCATAGCTCTTACCATCGGCATCGACCGCTTCAAGGCCTTCGAGATCGGCGTAATAGAATTCGTCCTCATCCAGCTCGTCGTCCGGCAGGTTGTCGCGCTCGACGAAGAGTTCGAGCCCGTTCAGCGCCTCGGCCGCATTGCGGTCGTTGATGCCGCGGAAACGCACCACGACGACAGTCTTGGCCTCGCGCAGTTCGAGGATCTCGAAGAGACGCCCATCGGCGCTATAGAGATTGCCGTAATCGCCGAGCGCCAGCGGATCGGCGGTGTAGGTCTTTACCCGCACTTCGCCCCTGAGGCCTTGCGCGGCCCCGACGGTCGCCATCAGGACAGGGTTTTCGAGTTTGCTCATGCGGCTCCGCCATCTCCAGCTGTTTCAGGCCTCATTTAAGCGGAACGCGAACAAATGCAAACAGCAAAACGGGCGGTGCGTCGCCGCACCGCCCGTTCGCAAGACCGAAGTCTTCTAAAGCTGATTAAGCTTCGGCAGCAGCAGCTGCAGCGTCGGCAGCCTTCTGAGCCTTCTCGGCAGCGCGCTCCTGAGCCTTCTTGCCCGGCTTTGCCTTTTCCGGGTTGCTCTTGGCGTCGCGGGTCGAGATGTTGGCGTCAGCGAGGAAGCGCAGAACGCGGTCGGTCGGCAGGGCGCCGTTCGCGAGCCAGTGCTTTACGCGCTCTTCGTTGATTTCAACGCGCTTTTCGTTGTCCTTGGCGAGCATCGGGTTCCACGAACCGAGCTTCTCGAGGAAGCGGCCGTCACGCGGCGAACGGGCGTCGGCAACGACGATCGTGTAGTAAGGGCGCTTCTTGGAACCACCGCGGGCGAGACGAATCTTGAGGGCCATTTCTATTACTCCTTAGGGCTTTTCCGGTGCCATCAGGCAATCCGGGTTTTTCTTGAGGCCGCCATCAGGCGGGCTGTTTCATGCTGGGTATTCAAACTTGGTATTCAGGCAGTCTCGGCAGCACCGCCATGTTCGGCAGCGATGTCTTCATGATGCCGGATGACTTCCTTGATGACGAAGTTCAGGAACTTCTCGGCGAAATCCGGATCCAGATGAGCTCATTCGCCAGACGGCGGAGACGTTCGATCTGATATTCTTCACGCGCCGGGTCCGCCGGCGGTAAATCGTACTGGGCTTTCAGAAGGCCCACGTCCTTGGTGCAGCGAAAGCGCTCGGCCAGCATATGCACCAGAGCCGCATCGATATTGTCGATCGACTGGCGGTAGCTCAGAAGCTTGGCCTTCACTTCGGGATCAACCACTTGCACTCTCCCTTGTCACTTCTTCTTCGGCATGCCCGGAAGACCGGGGAAACCACCAAGGCCCGGCAGCTTTCCAGCGCCAAGACCCGGCAGACCGCCGCCACCAAGTCCGCCCAAGCCACCCGGCATGCCCGGCATCGAACCCGGCTTGATGCCGGCCGCTTCGGCCTGCTTCTGCAGGGCTTCGAGCTGCTTGGGGTCGAGCTTGGAAAGATCGGGCATGCCGCCCATTCCGCCCATGCCACCAAGGCCCATCTTGCCGGCAAGGCCGCCCATGAGCTGCTTCATCATGCCGCCCTTGCCCTTGCCGCCCATCATTTTCATCATGTCCGCCATCTGGCGGTGCATCTTGAGGAGCTTGTTGATCTCGGCGGCATCCGTGCCGGAGCCGGCGGCAATGCGCTTCTTGCGCGAATGCTTCAGCATGTCCGGGTTGGTACGTTCGGCCTTGGTCATCGACTGGATGATGGCAATCTGACGATCGAACATCTTGTCGTTCATGCCCGAGGCAGCAAGCTTGTCCTTCATGCCGGCCATGCCCGGCATCAAACCCATAATGCCGCCCATGCCACCCATCTGCTTCATCTGGCGCAGCTGGTCGGCGAGGTCGTTGAGGTCGAACTTGCCCTTCGCCATCTTGGCAGCCATGGCGGCGGCCTTTTCGGCGTCGATATTTTCCGCCGCCTTCTCGACCAGCGAAACGATGTCGCCCATGCCGAGAATGCGGTCTGCTATACGGCGGGGATGGAACTCTTCCATCTCCGTCATCTTCTCGCCCGTACCGATCAGCTTGATCGGCTTGCCGGTGACGGCGCGCATCGAAAGGGCTGCGCCACCACGGCCGTCGCCGTCCATGCGGGTGAGCACGAGGCCGGTAATGCCGACGCGCTCATCGAAATTGCGCGCCAGATTGACGGCGTCCTGACCGGTGAGGCTATCGGCGACGAGCAGGATTTCATGCGGATTGGATCTCCGCTTGATTTCCGCCATCTCCTGCATCAGCGGCTCGTCGATATGCGTACGGCCGGCGGTATCGAGAATGACGATATCATGGCCGCCGAGCTTGGCGGCCTGCACGGCGCGCGCGGCAATATCGGTCGGCGACTGGCCGGCGATGATCGGCAGCGTATCGACGCCGGTCTGTACGCCGAGCTGGCGCAACTGTTCCTGGGCTGCCGGGCGTCGCGTATCGAGCGACGCCATCAGCACCTTCTTCTTTTCGCGGTCGGTGAGCCGCTTGGCGATCTTGCCGGTCGTGGTCGTCTTACCCGAACCCTGCAGACCGACCATCATGATGACGACGGGCGCGGCAGCGCGCAGATCGATGGAGACGCCTTCGGCGCCCAGCATCTCGATCAGCTCGTCATGGACGATCTTGACGACCATCTGGCCCGGCTTGATCGACTTCAGAACTTCGGCGCCGACGGCCTTTTCACGCACCCGGTCGGTGAAGGAACGGACGACTTCCAGCGCCACGTCCGCTTCCAGAAGCGCACGACGAACCTCGCGCAGAGCAGCAGAGACATCCGCCTCGCTCAATGCGCCACGGCCGGTCAGTCCATTCAATATGGAGCCAAGGCGGTCCTGGAGGTTTTCGAACATCGTTTCTTCCTTTACGTCGTTTCGGACTGCCTGTTGACGGCACCCCGAACGTCGGGTCTTTCCGCGACAAAAACAAGACGCCCAAATGGACGCAAAGCCAAAAAGCACCCGAGGGCGCAACGCGCTGTCGGATGTTGACCTCCGGGATCGATTTATACCTCAAAGGGTCCCGGTCGGTGGCTCCAAGTGCTCGACTTGTCAGCAGATTGCCGGGCTTAAACAGGAAATTGCAGGGAAAGTCAAGGCAGGAGCGGGCTTCCGATCCCTCTCTCTTGCCTTGTCCGGGCGCTCTATCTGCCTATGGTGAATATTCAAGCCCATCTCGCCACGGCCGGCACCGCGACATATGTTCTTGACGCACCCCACCGCATTTGCTTGATGGAGAAAACATGAGCTTCAGAGGAAAGTAATGCAGATCGAGTTGGAACGCCCGGCCGAGGCTACCCGCATCCAGCGTCTGAAGGCGCTGACGACCGGCACCCATGACACGCTCGACAAGCGCATCATGCGCGCGGAGCCCTTCGCCAGCCGCGAGCGCTATGCGCTCTTCCTTGATGTCCAGCATCATTTCCACGCCGATGTCGCGCCGCTCTATGCGTCCGAGCAGCTCAACGCCATTCTTCCGGGACTGCACGAACGCTGCCGTCTGGAAGCCCTGCGCCAGGATATGACCGATCTCGGCGGTGCGCCGGACACGCTGACGGCGACCACCGGCCCCCTCACCCCGGCCGCAGCACTCGGCTGGGTCTATGTTGCGGAAGGCTCCAATCTGGGTGCCGCCTTTCTGCGCAAGGAAGCAGCCAAGCTCGGCCTCTCGGACGATTTCGGCGCCCGCCACCTCGCCGGCCACCCGGAAGGCCGTGGCCTTCACTGGCGCAATTTCGTTTCCGCCTATAACGATCTGCCGCTGACGCAAACGGAAGAGCTTGAAGCAGCCGAAGGCGCAAAGGCTGCCTTCCGCCGCGTCCATGGTCTCGTCGAAGAGATTTTCGGCTGACGGCCTGCCGGTTCACCGAAAGCCGAGATCGGCTTTCGGCATAGGCTTGATTGCAGCAAGCAGCGCTTGTCAGAATTTGAAGGTAGCCGTCACCGGCACATGGTCGGAGGGCTGGTTCCAGCCGCGGGCTTCCTTCAGCACCTCGATCGTCTCAAGAAACGGCCCGAGATCCGGCGAAGACCAGATATGATCGAGGCGACGCCCCTTGTCGGCAGCTGCCCAGTCCTTGGCGCGGTAGCTCCACCACGTATAGATCTTTTCAGGTTCCGGCGTGTACTGGCGCATCAGATCCAGCCAGCCACCCTTGGCAATGACCTCTTTCATACCATCCGTCTCGATTGGCGTATGGCTGACGATCTTCAGCAGCTGCTTGTGCGACCAGACATCATGCTCGAGCGGAGCGATATTGAGATCACCGACGAGGATCGAGGACGTGCCCGGCACGGCATCCGCCTTCAGCGCCTTCATCTCCTCGAGGAAATCGAGCTTGTGGCCGAATTTCGGGTTGATCGTCCGGTCAGGCTCATCGCCGCCGGCCGGCACGTAGAAATTATGCAGGCGGATACGCCGCGAGCCGCGTTCGACAATGGCCGAAATATGCCGCGCATCGCCGACATTGCAGTAATTCGTCCGGTGATCCTCGGTGAGCGGTAGCTTCGAGGCGATCGCAACGCCGTGATAGCCCTTCTGACCATGCACGATGATATGCTCGTAACCGAGATCTCTCAGCGGCTGAAAAGGAAATTCCGGCTCCTGGCACTTGATCTCCTGCAGGCACAGGACATCCGGCCGGTGGCGAACGAGGAATTGCTCCACGATCGGCATGCGCAGACGGACGGAATTGATGTTCCAGGTGGCGATGGAAAATGTCATGACGGGACCTCGATAATGACCCCGAGCTTTAGAGCAATTCCGACAAAATCGCAACCGCTTTTGCGGCCGGACCTGCGCGGCAAAAGGGATCTGACGCGACTTGGCGCTTCACGCAAACGCAGAAGAGCCGCGCAAGCGCGGCCCCGATAATTGCGACCTGAGACGATGATCAGGGCTTGCGGATCGTGTCGTAGGGGATGGTGAAGACGCGCTTGTCGAAATTGACGCCGTTCTGCACGTTGTAGATCATCACCGACGTATCCTTGTTCTGGGCGTCGGTAATCGTCCACTGGCGCAGGTCGGACGTCTTGCTGTCGAACATCATCGTGATCGTCGAATCGCCGAAAACACTCTTGTTGCCGAGCACGATCGTGGTCAGGTCTGGCTCGACCTTCACGCTTCGCACCGTCTGATTGCCGAGATCGATGTGATCCGACAGAAGCAGGCTGAGCGGCGTCTTCGACAGCGGATAGAGATCCCAGGTGGCAAGCTTGAGATTGCCGATAGCAACATTGTCGCCATCCGCAATGACGCGGATCGGCGACGGATCTTCGAAATTGAAGCGCAGCTTGCCCGGTCGCTCGATATAGAACTTGCCGCCCGTCTGTTCACCGCGCGGGCCGAACTGAACAAACTCGCCCATCATCGTTTTGACCGAGGAGAAATGGTCGGCAATCTTCTGGGCTGCAGCGGAAGAGCCCTGACCGGCAGCGGCCGGCGCGCCCTGGGCAAAGCTGATGCCCGGCGCGGCCACAGCGGTGGCGGCGAGGCTCGCAGCAATGCCGAAACCGAACTGGCGGCGGCTCATGGCAGCGGAAAGAACAGTCTTTTCGTTTTTCATTATCATCTCCTTGCCGAAGCTTCCTGCTATCCAAAGGCGGCGGCTTGATGACCGCTTGCCTGTCGGATCCCTATCGCTCCAGCACATCCGCTTCGGTCGGCACGAGGATCTCGCGCTTGCCCGCATGATTGGCCGGGCCGATCAGCCCTTCATTTTCCATCCGCTCGATGAGGGATGCCGCCCTGTTGTAACCGATACCGAGACGGCGCTGGATGTAGGACGTCGAGGCCTTGCCGTCGCGCAGCACGATCGCCACTGCCTGATCGTAGGGATCCTCCGAATCCGACAGGTTGGCGGTACCGGCCGGGCCGTCACCATCGCCATCCTCGTCATCATCGGCCGTGATCGCCTCGAGATATTGGGGCGCGCCTGGGTTTCAAGTAGGCGACGATTTCCTCGACTTCCGTATCCGAAACGAACGGGCCGTGGACACGCTGGATGCGCCCGCCGCCGGCCATGTAGAGCATGTCGCCCATGCCGAGCAGCTGTTCGGCACCCTGCTCGCCAAGGATCGTGCGGCTGTCGATCTTAGACGTCACCTGGAAGGAGATACGCGTCGGGAAGTTGGCCTTGATCGTGCCGGTAATGACGTCGACCGACGGGCGCTGCGTTGCCATGATGACATGGATACCCGCCGCACGCGCCATCTGCGCCAGACGCTGCACAGCGCCTTCGATATCCTTGCCGGCAACCATCATCAGATCGGCCATCTCGTCGATGATCACGACGATATAGGGGATCGGCTGCAGATCGAATTCTTCCGTCTCGTAGACGGCCTGGCCCGTCTGCCGGTCGAAACCGGTCTGCACGGTGCGCGTCAGAACCTCGCCGCGCTCCAGCGCCTGCTCGACGCGGCTGTTGAAGCCGTCGATATTGCGCACGCCGATCTTCGACATCTTCTTGTAGCGCTCTTCCATCTCGCGGACGGTCCACTTGAGCGCAACCACGGCCTTCTTCGGATCGGTAACGACCGGCGAAAGCAGATGCGGAATGCCGTCATAGACGGAGAGTTCGAGCATCTTCGGATCGATCATGATCAGGCGGCACTTCTCCGGCGTATAGCGGTAGAGAAGCGACAGGATCATCGTGTTGATGGCGACCGATTTACCCGAACCGGTCGTACCGGCGACCAGCAGATGCGGCATCTTGGCGAGATCGGCAACGACAGGTTCGCCACCGATCGTCTTGCCGAGCGCCATGGCGAGCTTCGCCTTGCTGCCCTCGAAATCCTTGGAGCCGATCATCTCGCGCAGATAGACGGTCTCGCGGGTGCGGTTCGGCAATTCGATGCCGATCGCATTGCGGCCGGGAACGACGGCGACGCGGGCCGCAATCGCGCTCATCGAGCGGGCGATATCGTCGGCAAGGCCGATGACGCGCGACGACTTGATGCCGGGAGCCGGTTCCAGTTCGTAGAGCGTCACGACCGGACCGGGGCGCACATGGATGATGTCGCCCTTGACGCCGAAATCTTCCAGCACGCCCTCCAGCATGCGGGCATTCTGTTCCAGCGCATCGGCAGAAAGCGTCGCATCGCGCTGCACCGCGCGCGGCTCTGCCAGAAGATGAACCGAAGGCAGCTGGAAACCGTCGGACGAAATGAACGATGACTGCGCCTCACGCGTCACCCGGGCACTCGGCTTCGGCGGAGCGGCGGCAGGCACGACGCGCGACGATGCCGGAACCCGGGCCGCCGGGCCGCGGGAAGCAACGAAACCGGGGCGGATGTCGTCGATATCGTCCTCGTTTTCATCGGCGAGAATGCCGGCCGGCCGGCGCGGCGCCTCATCCATATCGAAAGGCGGATCGTCGTCGTAGTCGTCCGATGCGGAGATCGGCGGAGCCGAAAGAACGCGGCGGCGCGGCAAGGCCTGTTCGCCGGAACCATCCAGCGACGGCTCCATGCGGCGGCCGGCAGAGGCCGTCTGCGTCTTCGCGCGTACAGGCTCGTTCAGCGTGCCGAACTCGTCCTCGTTGAAATCATAGGGCTGGTCGAAGCTGGCGCGGGCGCGCGGCTTCACGCCCATCAGACGGCGCAGACGCGCCTGCGTGATGTACCAGTAATGCGCAAGAGCGCCGAAAGCGAGGAAGCCGCCGAACAGGCCGCCCTCATCCTCGTCCTCGTCATCCTCCTGAACGGAGCGCGCACGACGCGAGGAAATCGGGCGATGGTCGTCCTCATCCTCGAACATCTCTTCTTCGGGAGCCTTGCCGACAAGGCCCGAGGCAAACAGCAGCAGCCATGCACAGGGGATCGTGAAGATGCAGCCGAGCACGATCGCGATCATGCCGGTCGGATAGCGCCGACGAAGAGGCCCGGAAAGCGCAGGATCATGTCGCCGATCACGCCACCGATGCCGTTCGGGATCGGCCATGTATGGGGTGCCGGGAAGCAGCCGAGCGTTGCCGTGGCAAGCACGGTGCCGCCGGCCCAGGCGGCGATCCTTGCGGGGATGCGATCGAACTTGCGACCGGAAATCAGCCCGAGCGACAGTGCGAGAACCGGCAGAAGCGCAAACACGCTCGCAAGCCCGAGAAACTGCATCATCACATCGGCGAAGGCCGCACCGCTGAAGCCGAGAAGATTGGTCGGCGCATTGCTCGTTGCATAGGAAAAGCTGGGGTCGGCGACATTCCATGTCGCCAGGGCCGCGACAGCAAGTGCGAGCGCAATGAAGACGCCGAGACCTGCCAACGCCATCAACTGCCGCCACAGAAAGGCTCCGACGGCCAAGCGGGTGGACTGGTTTGCCATTGCCGCCGAACTGCTTCTGCCCATCGTGTCTGTCCGTTGTCTTTAAGGAAATGCAACCTCGTCTGCGAATCGGCACGGCAGGCCGTTCCACGCAATTCCCGCAGAAGTTAGCGCGTGGATGGTTAACGGGCCTTTAACCACAAGGCGCCTGCCATTCAGGGTCGCGATGAAACTGTGGATCCTCACGGCAAAGGCGCCAAAAGAAAAGGGCCCGGCGCAAGCCGGACCCCTTGATCTCGATCGTTTGCAGCGACAGGGCGGCGGTACGCGCCCGCACCGATTACGAGTGGTAGGCAGCTTCGCCGTGGCTCGCAAGGTCGAGACCTTCGCGCTCGGCTTCGACCGTGACGCGCAGGCCGACGATCACGTCGACGATCTTGTAGAGGATCAGCGAGCCGATACCGCACCAGACGAGCGTGATGACGACAGCGGTGAGCTGGGTCATGAACTGGCCGCCCATGGTGACGCCTTCTGCATAACCAACGCCGCCGAGCGACGAGGAAGCGAAGATGCCGGTGCCGAGAGCGCCGAACATGCCGCCGATGCCGTGAACGCCGAAGACGTCTGCGGTATCGTCATAGCCGAACTTCGACTTCACGACGGAAACGAAGAAGTAGCAAAGCGGCGAAACGATCAGGCCCATGACGATCGCGCCCATCGGGCCGACGATGCCGGCAGCAGGCGTGATGGCGACGAGACCGGCAACCATGCCCGAAGCGGCGCCGAGCATCGAAGCCTTGCCACGGGTGAAGGTTTCGACAACCGACCAGGAAACGACGGCAGCAGCGGTGGCAACAAAGGTGTTGACCGTTGCGAGCATCGCGCCACCCGAGGCTTCGAGGTTGGAGCCGGCGTTGAAGCCGAACCAGCCGAACCACAGCATGGCGGCACCGACGAGGGTGAGCGTCATGGAGTGCGGAGCCATCATGTCCTTGCCGTAGCCGGTACGCTTGCCGACCATGATCGCACCGATCAGACCGGCAACGCCGGCGTTGATGTGAACGACGGTACCGCCAGCGAAGTCGAGCGCGCCCATCTTGAACAAGAGGCCGTTAGCATCCCAGACCATGTGAGCGATCGGGAAGTAGACGAAGGTTGCCCAGAGAATGCAGAACAGGATGACGGCCGAGAACTTGATGCGCTCGGCGAAGGCACCGATGATCAGGGCAGGCGTGATGGCTGCGAAGGTCATCTGGAACATCGCGAAGATGTATTCCGGAATGACGACGCCCTGCGTGAAGGTCGAAGCCGTGCTGTCCTTGGTCACGCCGGCGAGGAACATCTTGGCAGTGCCGCCCCAATAGGCGCTGGTCGAGCCGCCGAAGGCGAACGAATAGCCGTAGATGACCCAGATGAGCATCAGAACGCAGCAGACCATCGTGCACTGCATGAGAACCGACAGCATGTTCTTGGCGCGGACGAGACCGCCATAGAAGAGTGCGAGGCCCGGGATGATCATGAACAGGACGAGAAGCGTCGCGATATACATGAATGCGACGTCGCCCTTGTCCGGAACGGGCGTAGCGGCGGCCGCAGCCGCAGCCGGCGCAGCAGCGTCCTGCGCGAAGGCTACGACGGGTGCCAGCGTCGCGGCCGAAACGGCAGCGATGCGCCCGAAGAAAGAAGACCTGTTGAATTGCATAGCTAAAAAACTCCCCTGTCAGCCGTGCTTAAAGCGCTTCAGTGTTGGTTTCGCCGGTACGGATGCGCACGGCCTGCTCAATCGAATAGACGAAGATCTTGCCATCGCCGATCTGGCCGGTCTTGGCGGAGGATGCGATCGCATCGACGGCCTTGTCGACGAGATCGGAAGGGACGGCGACTTCGATTTTCAGCTTCGGCAGAAAGCTGACGGCATATTCGGTGCCGCGATAGATTTCCGTATGCCCCTTCTGACGTCCGTAGCCCTTGACCTCGGTAACGGTCAGGCCCTGGATACCGACAGCAGTGAGGGCTTCGCGCACCTCATCCAGCTTGAACGGCTTGATAATGGCCATCACGATTTTCATCTGGCTTCCCATCCTTTGTTTCATTCGGCCCGAGCCGACTCTCCTATCACTGCCTGATCACGAGCAGCGACTGACACTCTACATTCAAAGCCTGTGCCAGTTTCAAGAAGAAAGTTAAGTTATTGAAATATAAATACATACCACAGAAGATTTAAAAACGAGGCATTTTTACCCGGAAACGACGACCAAATACTGTGCAATTTTTAAAAAATGCACAGATATTAATCATTTGCCTTATTCCGAATCAGCCTTCCTGCGCCACCGAAGCAATCAGCACGCCCTCGCGGCTGTAGATGCTGCCCCGCGTCATCCCTCTCGCGCCGGAAGCGCTCGGGCTGTCCTGCGTGTAGAGAAGCCAGTCATCGAAGGAAACCGGACGGTGGAACCACATGGCGTGGTCAAGACTGGCTGCCTGGACGCGCGGATCGAAAATCGATGTCCCATGCGGATAAAGCGACGCATCGAGCAGGGTCATGTCCGAAAGATAGGCAAGCACGGCTGCGCGAACCGCCGGATCGTCCGGCACATCCCCGAGCGTCCGCACCCAGACATCCTGGCGCGGCTCGAGCTTTTCCTTAGTCAGATAATGAACGAGCGAGGTCGGCCGCACCTCGATCGGCCGGTTGCGCTTCCAGTAGCGCTTCACCGGCTCGGGGGCCTCGGCGAGAAAAAGCTCCTTGAACTGCGCCTCCCCCATCAGCTCCTCCGGCATCGGCACCGTCGGCTTGACGATCTGATGGTCATAACCGCCTTCGATGATCTGGAAGGACGAGGAGAGCGCAAAGATGGCCTTTCCATGCTGAACGGCAACCACCCGCCGCGTGGAGAAGCTCGCACCGTCGCGGATCCGCTCGACCTGATAGAGGATCGGCACGGCCGGATCGCCGGGACGCATGAAATAGGCGTGCAGCGAATGCACCGGCCGCTCCGCATCCACCGTGCGCTGTGCCGCAACCAGCGCCTGCGCCACCACCTGTCCGCCGAAAACCCGCTGCCAGCCCACCTGCGGACTGATGCCGCGAAACAGGTTTTCCTCGATCTTCTCGATGTCCAGCGTCGCGATCAACTCCTGCATCGGCGATGGATTTTCCGGATTGCGCGACATTTTGGCGAACCTCGATGGTAGGAACTCACAGAAGGATGATCTATATCCTGCGCAACGACATTCACAAGGCCGATGGGAGTTTGCGCAAATGCTGGACGTGCTGGTAGCAGGTGGCGGTTATGTCGGACTTTCCGCAGCGGTCGCGATCAAGCAGGCGGCGCCGCATATGGCGGTGGAAGTCATCGAGGCGGCCCCTTCCCATGTCTGGGAAAAGGACGAGCGCGCCTCCGCCATCATCGCCGCGGCCGGCCGCATGCTGGAAGTCTTCGGCATCTGGGACGAGATCCTGCCGCATGCGCAGCCGATCAACCGGATGATCGTCACCGATAGCCGCACCAACGATCCCGTCCGTCCCATCTACCTGACCTTCGACGGCACGATCGAGGAGGCCGGCCCTTCGCACACATGATCCCCAATGTCGCAATGGTGCGCGCCTGCGCGGCGCTGCGAGCGCCTGGGCATCACCATCCGCCATGGCCTGTCGGTATCGAGCTTCCGCACGGAAGCGACCCACGATGCCGTGACGCTGTCTGACGGCACCGCCATGCAGACGAAACTTCTCGTCGCCTGCGATGGCGTTCGCTCAAAGCTGCGCGATATCGCAGGCATCCGCACCGTGTCATGGAAATACGATCAGTCGGGCATCGTCACGACCGTTGCGCATGAACGCCCGCATGAAGGCGTCGCCGAAGAACATTTCCTGCCATCCGGCCCCTTTGCCATCCTGCCGCTCACCGGCAACCGCTCTTCGCTGGTCTGGACTGAACGGACGGCGGAGGCAGACCGCCTCGTCGCATCCGACGACCTGATCTTCGAAGACGAATTGCAGCGCCGTTTCGGCCACAAGCTCGGAGAGATCCGTGTCGAAGGCGGCAGGCGCGCCTTCCCGCTCGGCCTCACCCTGTCGCGCGCCTTTGTGGGCCCGCGTTTTGCGCTTGCCGGCGACGCGGCCCACGGCATTCATCCGATTTCCGGCCAGGGCCTCAATCTCGGCTTCAAGGATGTGGCAGCACTGGCCGAGACGGTGGTGGAGGCAGATCGCCTCGGCCTCGATATCGGCTCCATCAACGTTCTGGAGCGCTACCAATCCTGGCGGCGTTTCGATACGTTCCGCATGGGCGTCACCACGGACGTGCTGAACCGGCTCTTCTCCAATGACAATACGCCTATCCGCATCGCCCGCGATTTCGGGCTTGGCATTGTCGATCGCCTGCCGGGCGTGAAGAATTTCTTCATCGATCAGGCCGCAGGCATCAGCGAAAAGACCAATCCGAAGCTCCTCTCCGGCGAAGCGATCTGATCTCGGAAATAAGCCGCAGAGATCAGTCGAAGATCTTGCGCGCTTCCGAGATCAGCATGATCGGAATACCGTCCCGGATCGGATAGGCCAGTCGCGCCGCTTCCGAAATCAATTCATTGCTTTCGCGGTTCAGTGAAAGCCTGCCCTTGGTCAGCGGGCAGACAAGGAGGTCGAGCAGTTTCGGATCGACCTTGCTGAGCTTTTCATCCATGACCGTTATCTTCTGCCGTTCGGCGCCTATTGCAGGATCGTGTCGGTTTCGTTCTGGCCGCGGGCCAGCAGGATCTCGGTGATCGCGATCAGCGTCTCGGCCCGCACCTTGAGATCTGGCGCCTCAAGCAGCGCTTGCTTCTCCGCCGGCCCGAAAGGCGACATCATCGAAAGTGAGTTCACCAGCGTCTTGTTGCCGGCGCGCTCGATGCTCTCCCAATCCGCTTCCAGATTATGGGCATCGAGATAGGCGCGAAAAACACGCAACAGCCTCGGCCGATCGACGGAAGCCTCATCCTCGTCGGCATCGAGATCGGAGAGAAACGGCGCCGTCCGAAATCTGCGGAACGGGTGCCCCTCGCCCACTTCGTCGAGCAGCCTGAAACGGCAAATCCCGCTGATCGAGGTGATGTAGCGACCATCACCGGTCTCGGCGAACGAGGTGATCCGCCCGATGCAGCCGATCGGCGCCAGTGACGAGCGCGACGGATCGCCCTTCGCCACCGCTTCGACGAGGGAAGGCTGGACGATGCCGATCAGACGGTTGCCGGCAAGTGCCGCATCGAACATCGCCAGATAGCGGGGCTCGAAAATATTCAGCGGTAGCTGGCCGCCCGGGAGCAGCAAGGCCCCCGTCAGAGGAAAGACCGGGATCTGCTCCGGCAGGTCTTCCTTCTTTAGATAACGCGCATTTCCCACATGCATGGATCGGAAACCTCCCAAGCCACGATACGGCGGGCATGCCGCCGGTCCATCATAATGTGGAGCAGCGGCACCGGATCGCAAGGGCGCAGCAACGCAAACGGCCGACGACAATCCGCCGCATCACGCAGAGCAACCGGCAGCGTTACGAGAATAGGATGGAGGACAGCTTGCGGCGCGCGCCAATCGTTGCCGGATCCTTCGGACCCCAGACCTCGAAGAACTGCAGAAGCTGGCGACGCGCACCATCGTCATCGAAAGTGCGATCCTTGCGCATGACGGTCAGCAGATGATCCGCCGCCTGCTCGCGATCACCCTGAACGTTGAGGATCTTGGCAAGCTTGATCCGCGCCTCGTGATCGTCGGGATTGCCCTCGAGCTGCAAACGCAAGGCGACGGGATCGCCGAGCTTGCGGGCCTCTTCGATCTGCGCAAGCTTGGTCGCGACCGCCTGAATGGCAGGGTCCGCCGCCATCTCCTCGGGAATGGAGGCAAGCATCTGGCCCGCGCGCTCGGTCTCGCCCATGGCAAGCAGGCACTGCATCATGCCGGCCGCAGCCTTGGCATTGTCGGGATCCGCCTGCAGGACGGCACCATAAAGCTGGGCGGCCTCCTGCACATTGCCATCCGCCAGAAGCTGATCAGCATCGGCAATCACGGCCTCGATCTCGGCAGCCTGATCCTGCCCGGCAGGACCCGCCACCTTGTCGATGAACTCGCGGACCTGACTTTCCGGCACGGCACCCATGAAGCCATCGACCGGCCGGCCATCGACGAAGGCAATCACTGCCGGAATCGACTGAATACCGAGCTGACCCGGAATGGTCGGATGATCGTCGATATTCATCTTGACGAGCTTCACGCGCCCCTGGGCGTCGTTGACGACCTTTTCGAGAACCGGCGTCAGCTGCTTGCAGGGGCCGCACCAGGGCGCCCAGAAATCGACGAGGATCGGCTGATTGCGCGAGGCTTCCAGCACATCCTTGGCAAAGCCGGCCGTGCTGGTGTCGGAAACATGATTTTCGCTCGCGGGTGCCGCGGCAGCCGGCGAAGCCGATGCCGAGCCGTAATTCACCGAAGCATTCGACTGGCCGAAATAGGAACCGGCACCGAATGAACCGCCATAGGGGTTGTTATTGCCACTCATGAATGTTCTCCCGGTGCCCTTTTTACCGCGTCTCTTTGTAGACGCAAAGATCGTATGTCAGTCGGTGACTTTCAAGACAAGCGGCGTGTGGCCCGTCGCCTCAAGAAACCGCAGGAGATCGGCACGTCCGATAGAGGTGGTCGCATCGTTGGAGAGAGGATGCCCGTTGATGACGTCATGCGTCATCAGATCCTCATCGAGAACGAAGGTGACATTCTTGCCGGTATCGTTGAACGCGCCGAACACCGTCACCGAACCGGGCACGACGCCGAGAAATTCCAGCATCTTTTCCGGCTTGCCGAAGGAGACCTTGCTTGCCGCGCCGATGACCTTGTGGACCGACTTCAGATCGACGGCCGCCCGCTCCTCGACGGTCAGCACGAAATACTGATCCTTCTTGTCTTTGACGAACAGGTTCTTGGTATGGCCGCCGGGGATCTCGTCCCTGAGGCTTTCGGATTCAGCCACGGTAAAGACCGGCGGATGGCGCTTGGTCGTGTGCGAAATGTTCAGGCTGTCGAGAAACTGGAAAAGATCCTCGGCGGTTTTCGGCGCAGTATCTGTCATGTCGGAATGCTCTGTTGGTGGGCGGCCGGACTATAGGACCATAGACTGCCATTGGCCAAGCGCCTGCAACGCCATCAGCCGACGCAGATGGAAGACTGTCGAGGCCGCTCGCCTCCATCCACCGCATCAGCAGGCCTGAAAAAACAAAAATCCGGCACATTTTTTCGCAAATAAATGTTTATTTTCAAATATATAGGCAATTAATCCAATTTTCTCGGCCAAGACCGTCATTTCCCTGTTGCATTTGGAGTTGGTCTAGGCCATACACCACCTCGTCGCCGCAACGAGCAGCGGCCCAGCGGTTCAGCTAACTACCCCGAACCGATGGAATGATGAGCGGGTGTAGCTCAGGGGTAGAGCACAACCTTGCCAAGGTTGGGGTCGAGGGTTCGAATCCCTTCGCCCGCTCCAATTTTCCTCCGATGAAAATAAAGCCTCCTTCTCTGGAGGACGAAGTTCGGAACGCCAACAGCGCCTCGCGAACAAACCCAAGATTTTCCCGATAGACAATCCGCCAGTCTCGACGCCAATTTTGTTGCTCAGCCGCCCCATGCTTTCCCGCCACGATTGACGCCGGCGACAGAATCATGCGGAACGGAGCCGCCGAGACCACCCAGCCTCCGGCATCCAGATCCCGCATATCCGACAGGAACATGACGCCGATGAAGCGTACTCACTTCGCCTTCATGCTTGCAGCAGCCTCCATGGCGCTACCTTTCGGCTCCCCGCGCGCGGCAGACATGACCATTATCGCCTACGCTCCGGTCGACGACTTCGGCCCGACTTCATCCGCAAGGATGTCACGCCGGACACCCCTTCGGCCGAATGCGCGACGCCGCCGGAAGACATGGAATGCACGACCGGGAACTAGGCGGACAAGCATACCCCCTTCCCGACACGCAAGCATCTCGATCACAATAATTTAGATTTCAGTAATACAACTATACGTGAGCGAATTAACTCTAAGATCGCAAAGCATTTGATGAATATAGAGTGAAACTGTATTTGATAGACACGCAAATACAGGGGGAATGAATGCACGACATCAGCAACATTTTGCCGCTTATTTGCGGCGCATTCGCAGTCTATTTCTTTTTCCGCTGGGTCATGTGGGACATGAGCCGCGGCAGCAAATAATCCCGGGCGGCGCCGCCGGCGAACCACCGTCCGCCCGTTTCAACATCTCATCGATCTCACATCATTGATGTTTCAGCTCTTCAGGAAGACGTAGTCCGTCTCCTGCCGCAGCGTCTGGCCGGGTCGCAGCACGGCGTCGGGGAAGCCGTCGTGGTTGATCGAATCCGGCCAGATCTGCGTCTCCAGGCAGAAACCCGCAAACGGCCCATAGACCCGCCCATCGAGACCGGGCACCGGCATGTGCTTGATCTTGAAGCCCGCATAAAGCTGCACGCCCGGTTCGGTCGTGCGGACTTCCAGCGACACGCCGGAATGCAGGCTGCGCGCCAGCGCCACCGAACGCTTTTCGGTGCGCTGCGGCGACAGGCAGAAATTATGGTCGAACAGAACCTGTTCGCCATTCTCGTTGCGGCGCATCGGCCCCATTTCGCGCAGGTCGAAGGCCGTTCCGGCCACATCGAGAAGCGCACCGGTCGGCACCCGCCGGTCATCGACGATCGTCACCTGATCGGCGGAAATCATGATGTCGTGGTCGAGCGCGTCGTCGCGGCCATCGAGATTGAAATAGCTGTGCTGGCAGATATTGGCGATCGTCGGCTGGTCGCTCACCGTTTCGTAGATCACGGAAAGCGTACCCTGCTCCTTCACCGCATAGGTCGCGGTAATGGTGCAAGTGCCCGGATAGCCTGCCCGTCCGTCACGGTCGACGGCCTTAAGCACGACACGGTCCGGCTGATGCTCGATGATGGTCCAGTTCTGCAATCCCAGACCGTTACTGCCGCCATGAAGGTGCGTGACGCCGCCCTCGTTCAGCTCCAGCTGATAGGCCTTGCCATCAAGCGAGAAGCGGCCGCTTCCGATACGGTTGGCATAGCGGCCCGGCGTTGCGCCGAAATTCGGTGAGTGAAGCGGATAGTGCTCGAAGGTCTCGAAACCGAGCACCAGCGGCGGCTGATGCCCGTCGAGCCGCAGATCCTGAATGATCGCGCCCCAGGTGATGATCTTGGCGGTAAGGCCGCCACCTGAAATCTGCACGCGGTAGACGGCCTCTCCCTTGTCCGTCCTGCCAAAAACTTCGAACGCCTCTTCGCCCATGAAACTTTTCCTCCTCCGATGAACGGGGGAGAAACTGCGCGATTTTGCGCCGCGCCGCAACAGCATGAAGCGGCGCGGATATCTCGTCCTTACGCCCCGATCTTCTCCAGGTCATAGGGCGTCGTCTGGTAGATCTCGTTGATCCAGTTGCCGAACAGGAGATGCGCGTGGCTGCGCCAGCGATTTTGCGGCACCAGCGTATCGTCATTATGCGGGAAATAGTCATGCGGCATCTTGATCGGGATGCCGGCATTCACGTCGCGGAAATATTCGTCGGCCAGCGAGGTGGAATCATATTCCACATGGTTGAACATGTAGAGCCGGCGTCCCTTGTCTTCCTGCACGAGGCAAAGGCCCATTTCGTCGGACTCCATCAGGATGTCCAGCCCGCCGACCTTCTCCACGTCGCCGCGCCGCACTTCCGTCCAGCGCGATACCGGCACCTGGAAATCGTCGGAAAAGCCGTTGAGATAGATGGAGGACGGCGCAAGATTGCGGTGACGATAGACACCGAACGCCTTCTCCTTCAGCGTGTGCTTCGGCACCCCATGGAAGTGGTAGATCGCCGCCATGGCGCCCCAGCAGACATTCATCGTCGAATGGACATTGGTTTCTGTCCAGTCGAGGATTTTCTGCATGTCCTTCCAGTAGGTCACGTCCTCATAGGCCATCGTCTCCACCGGCGCACCGGTAATGATGAAACCGTCGAACTTGCGGTCCTTCACCTCTTCCCACGTCTCGTAGAAGGAAAGGAGATGTTCTTCCGGCGTATTCTTGGCCTTGTGGTTGCCGATGCGCACCAGCGAGAACTCGACCTGCAACGGCGAGGCGCCGACGAGGCGCGCCATCTGGATCTCGGTCTTGATCTTGTTGGGCATCAGGTTGAGCAGGCCGATCTGCAGCGGACGGATATCCTGCCGCACAGCCATGGTCTCGGTCATCACCCGCACGCCCTCGGAGACGAGCGTGCTGAAAGCGGGAAGCGTATCGGGAATCTTGATCGGCATGTTTCAAACCCACGAAATACAAAAAGCCGGCAACGAAAAATCGCAACCGGCCCGTGGGAAGTGAATAGACATCTTCTCGCGGCCCTTTAGCGACTTTTTTTACGTGGCTGCAAGCCGCCGGCCAATCACCACGAATTTACGGCTGTTCAGATACGCCTTGCTAAGGCCTGCGTCAATGGGAGCAAATCTGACCGGTCGTCATGACAGCCCTGCACTGCCCTCACACCGGCGCGAATTACCGGCGCCGACATTTCCCTTTCGCGGCGCTTTGCGCTATGGGCAGGGCCATGGCGCACAAGACCTTCACAATTCTGCTCGGCGCAATCTTGCCGTCACCGACCGCATCAACGCGGCGGTGGCGGGCAGCCGTGTGATCGCCGCCGATAGCGGCATGCGCCATGCGGATGTGCTGGGCCTGACGCCGGAATTATGGGTCGGAGATTTCGACAGTTCCGATGAAGCGCTGACGGAGCGCTGGCCCGATATCGAGCGCCTGACATTTCCCGCGGC
This sequence comes from Shinella sp. UYSO24, assembly GCA_902167985.1. GTDB lineage: Bacteria > Pseudomonadota > Alphaproteobacteria > Rhizobiales > Rhizobiaceae > Neorhizobium. Next base: position 101,902 of record CABHNZ010000009.1, on the reverse strand, counting down.
CAAGAGCGAGACGGACGGCGAGATCGCCACGGCGGAAGCCATCGCCCGTGGCGCGACACGCATGATCTTCGTCGGCGCGCTCGGCGGCGAGCGCACGGACCATGCCCTCCAGCACCTCCTGCACGCCATGAGCCTTGCGGAAAAAGGCTATGACGTGCTGTTGACCTCCGGCGACGAAGAGGCGATGCCTCTGCCGGTCGGTGCCAAAACCTTCGATCTGCCGCAAGGCGCGCTCTTTTCAGTCCTTGGCCTTTCCGATCTCGAAGGCCTGGACATTCTCGGTGCACGCTACCCGCTTGCCAACCATTCCCTGCCTTTCGGCTCGTCCCGTACCGTATCCAATGTTGCGGAAGGCCCTGTCGAATTCCATCTGAAGAGCGGACGGGCCATGATCCTTGCCCGCCCTCACGACTTTCTGGAGCATGAACGCCCTATGGCACCGCCAATCCTGAAACTCGACGACATCTTCCTGAGCTTCGGCGGCACGCCGCTGCTGAACGGCGCCGGCCTTCAGGTGGAGCCGGGCGACCGCATCTGCCTTGTCGGCCGCAATGGATCGGGCAAGTCGACGCTGATGAAGATCGCCGCCGGCATGGTCGAGGCGCAGTCGGGCGAAGTCTTCCGCCATCCTTCCTCCACCATCCGCTATCTCGAACAGGCGCCGGATTTCGCCGGCTACGCGACGGTTCAGGCCTATGCGGAAGCAGGCCTCGGTCCGGGCGACGATCCATACCGCGTCACCTACCTTCTCGAACATCTGGGCCTGACGGGCGAAGAAGACCCGAAAAACCTTTCGGGCGGTGAATCCCGCCGTGCGGCCCTTGCCCGTGTCATGGCGCCGGAACCCGATATCCTGATGCTCGACGAGCCGACCAACCATCTCGACCTGCCGACGATCGAATGGCTGGAAGACGAGCTGCGCAAGACGCGCAGCGCGCTTGTCCTCATCAGCCACGACCGTCGTTTCCTCGAAAAGGTCTCGACAGCAACCGTCTGGCTCGATCGCGGCACCTCGCGCCGTCTCGACCGCGGCTTTTCCCATTTCGAAGCCTGGCGCGACGAGGTTCTGGAAGCGGAAGAGCTGGAACAGCACAAGCTCGGCAAGGCGATCGAGCGCGAAGAACACTGGATGCGCTACGGCGTCACCGCCCGCCGCAAGCGCAACATGCGCCGCGTCGGCGAGTTGCAGGCCATGCGCGCCAGCTATCGCGGCCACAAGGGACCGCAGGGCTCCATCCAGCCTCGGTTGCGAAGGCAAGGAAAGCGGCAAGCTGGTCATCGAAGCGGAAGGCATCACCAAGACCTATAGCAAGCCGGTGGTGGCTCCCTTTTCGATCCGCGTCCACCGCGGCGACAGGATCGGTTTTGTTGGCCCGAACGGCGCCGGCAAGACGACGCTTTTGAAGATGCTGACGGGCCAGCTCGAACCGGACGAGGGTTGGGTAAAGCTCGGCACCAATCTGGAAATCGCAACGCTCGACCAGAAGCGCGAGGACCTGAACCCGCAGGACACCCTGTCCCATTACCTGACGGACGGCCGCGGCGAGACGTTGCTGGTCAATGGCGAGCAGCGCCATGTCGCAGGCTACATGAAGGATTTCCTCTTCCAGCCGGAACAGATCCGCACGCCGATCAAGAACCTCTCGGGCGGCGAGCGCGCCCGCCTCATGCTGGCGCGCATCATGGCCCGCCCGTCCAACCTTCTGATCCTCGACGAGCCGACCAACGACCTCGATATCGAGACGCTGGACCTGCTGCAGGAAATCGTTGCCGGCTATAACGGCACCGTCATCCTCGTCAGCCATGATCGTGACTTCCTCGACCGCACCGTGACCTCCACGATCGCCCCGGCCGAACCGGACGCTCCCGACGGGCGCTGGATTGAATATGCCGGCGGTTATTCCGACATGCTCGCACAGCGCAAGGGCGCGCAGGAAGAACGCCGCAAGGCGGAGAAAGCCGCTGAAAAGCCCCGGGCCGAAAGCACTGCCGCCGCAGACGCCCCGAAGGGCAAGGGCAAGCTCTCCTACAAGCAGAAATTCGCGCTTGAAAACCTGCCGAAGGAAATGGCCAAGGCAGAATCCGAGATCGCCGCACGCGAAAAGAAGATGGCCGACCCCAACCTCTTCACCAAGGATCCAGCCACATTCAACAAGCTGGCGGCCGAAATGGAAAAGCTGCGCGACGGCCTGACCAAGATGGAAGAGGAATGGCTGGAGCTGGAAATGCTCCGCGAAGAGCTCGAAGGCTGACGCTCATAGAAATTAAGGTTTTGTTATATTTAACGAAACCTTAATTCTGTTCTATTTTGTCGCATGACGGAACAAACCATCCTGCCCCCGCGTTCGGGGTGCGTAGGGAATGGTGCAGATTATCTCGTGCCATCTCGGTCGCGTAAAACCAAACGGGGATGTCAATGCTGACAAATGTATCGCGTCGTCGGCAGGCGGGTGAAGCCATGGACCAGCGTGTACTCATCGTTGAGGACGAGTTTCTGATTGCGCTGGATATGGCCGAAACCATTGAGCAACTGGGATTGAAGGTTGCGGGCTTTGCGAGCGGGCGCAAGCATGCGCTCTCTCTGGCCGCATTCGCCGATATTGCCTTTGTCGACGTCAATCTTTCCGACGGTAAAACTGGACCGGAGATCGGTCGGGAACTGGCCGAGGACTATGGCCTGACCGTCATCTTCATGACCGCCAATCCCGAAGCGGTCGCTCACGGCGTCGCGGGCGCACTTGGCGTGCTGACCAAGCCCGTCATGCCCCACGCACTGGAACAGACGATCGACTACGCTCTGGCCGACCGCACCGGCGGTCTGGCCCTGGTGCCGCCGGAGCTCAAGGTCTTCCATAAGCCCACTCTTTAAGTCAGAGCTTGGCGGCCAAGGTCTTTCCCTTTGCGGTTTCCCGCTTATCTCACCGGGAGTTGGAGAAGGAGGAGCGATCCATGCGCATGATTTTCGTCAACCTGCCGGTCGAGAATGTAGAACGGGCCACCCGCTTTTATGAAGCGCTCGGACTGAAGCTGAACCCGGATTTCTCCGATGAAACGGCGAGCTGCATCGTCGTCAGCGATCATATATTCATCATGCTTTTGAGCCATGAGAAATTCAGCGGCTTCATCAACACCGAAATCGCCGACGCCGCCGCACCAAGGAAGTGCTGAACTGCCTGTCCGCCTCAAGCCGCGAAGAGGTCGACGACTGGAAGGCAAAGGCGCTGGCCGCCGGTGGCGGCGAATGGAAACCCAATCTCGAGATGGGCCCGATGTATGGGGCCAGTTTTCAGGATCTCGACGGCCATGTCTGGGAAGTCATGTATATGGATATGTCAGGCGCATGATCGAGGCATGGCCAAGGCATGACCGGGGCCTGACCGATGGATGACGGCTCCCGATCGTGAGGCCCGACACCCTCTTGCCAGAAAATTCCGCCCCCGCTACATCTGATGGCGCTCTAACGGGGTGCCCATGCGGTTTCGCATGGGCTGAGAGGCTTTGAAAGCCAACCCGCGGAACCTGATCCGGTTAAGACCGGCGGAGGGATTAGACGGCTACGCACCAGCGGCTACTCCCCTTGTAACTGTCAATTGAGGAGGCCCTGATGCGTAAAATTCTCTTGCCGTTTCTGGCTGCCGCGGCTGCTGTCGCCGCCTTTGCCGCTCCTGCCTTCGCGCAGGAAAAGACGCTCACCGTCTATACCTATGAAAGCTTCACCTCGGACTGGGCCCCGGCCCCAAGGTGAAGGCTGCCTTTGAAAAGACCTGCGGCTGCAAGGTCGATTTCGTCAGCGTTGCGGATGGCGTTGCGCTTCTGACGCGTCTGAAGCTCGAAGGCGAGGCAACGAAGGCGGACGTGGTCGTCGGTCTCGACACCAACCTCGTCTCGGAAGCCAAGGCCACCGGCCTTTTCGCACCGGCCGGCATCGATACGAGCGGGGTGAAGGTTCCCGGCAATTATGCCGATGACACGTTCATTCCCTATGACTACGGCCATTTTGCCGTGATCTACGAAACGCAGACGGTCAAGAACCCGCCGAAGAGCCTCAAGGAGCTCGTTGACGGAGATCCGTCGCAGAAGATCGCCATCGAAGACCCGCGCACCTCGACCCCCGGCCTCGGCCTGCTTCTCTGGGTGAAATCGGTCTATGGTGACAAGGCACCGGAAGCCTGGGCAAAGCTCAGAAAGCGCGTATTGACGGTGACGCCGGGCTGGTCGGAAGCCTATGGCATGTTCACCAAGGGCGAAGTGCCGATGGTGCTCTCCTACACGACGTCCCCCGCCTACCACATGGTAGAGGAAAAGACCGACCGCTATCAGGCAGCGGAATTCTCCGAAGGCCACTATATCCAGATCGAGGTCGCCGGCCTTCTGAAAGGATCGAAAAACCGCGATCTCGCCAAGCAGTTCCTGCAGTTCCTCGTCTCGCCCTCTGTGCAGGATGTCATCCCGACCACCAACTGGATGATGCCGGTCTCCGCCACCTCGACGCCGTTGCCGGATGCGTTCAGCAAGCTCGTCCAGCCGAAGAAGACCTTCCTCATGGGCTCAGATGAAGTCGCGAAGAACCGTCAGGCCTGGATCGATGAGTGGCTGAACGCCATGAGCATGAACTGATCGATGCTGACGGAACGAGAGACAAGGCGGGCAATCGGCGGCGGCGTTCTGGCGCTGATGCTCGTCCTGGCTTTCGTCGGCATTGCAGTCCTCGCGCTTCTCTTGTGGGACGCCGGCACATCCGGTAGCCGGCTCATGACGGCCTATACCTGGCGCATCCTGTCCTTCACGATCTGGCAGGCTTTCCTCTCGACGCTTCTGTCGGTGGGGCTTGCCCTGCCCGTCGCGCTCGCACTCGCGCGGCGGCCTTCATTCCCCGGCCGCATCTGGATCATCCGGCTGATGGCCGTTCCCATGGGCCTGCCGGTACTGATCGGCGCGCTCGGCCTGATCGGCATCTGGGGGCGACAGGGCATTGCCAACCAGACGCTGATCGCCTTGGGCGCCACCCAGCCGGTCAGCATCTATGGCCTCTCCGGCATCCTGATCGCCCATGTCTTCTTCAATCTTCCACTGGCGACCCGCCTGCTTCTGGCCTCGCTGGAACGCCTGCCGGCGGAATACTGGCTGATCGCCTCCGGCCTCGGCATGAAGCCGCTCTCCGTCTTTCGCCTGATCGAATGGCCTGCCTTGCGCCGTGTCGTGCCCGGCATTGCCGGCCTCGTCTACATGCTTTGCGCGACGAGCTTCACCCTCGTCCTCGTGCTCGGCGGAGGCCCGGCGGCAACCACGCTGGAAGTTGCGATCTACCAGTCGCTGCATTTCGATTTCGACCCGCCGCGTGCGATCGCGCTTGCCTTCCTGCAGATTGGCGTGACGGCCATCCTTCTGGCGCTGATATCCGCCTTCCCCGCTCCCGAGGCCTGGGGCCTGACAGCCGGCAGACCACCGCGCCGCTTCGATGGCGCAGGGCCAGCGGCCAAAGCATGGGATGCGATCGTCATCGCAGTCGCCGCCGTCTTCCTCGTCCTGCCGCTGGCCTCGATCGCGATCGCGGGCCTTCGCGCCGATCTCGTCCGGCTGGCAACCAGCGACATCTTTCTCAAGGCTGCGGCGACAAGCCTCGGGGTAGCACTTACCTCCGGCTTGCTCGCGCTCGGCCTTGCCATTTTCATCATCAATGCGCGTCGCGCCATTGCGCAGGCAGCACCGTCCGGCCGAGGGCTGAAAGCCCTGTCTGTCGCTCTTGCCGGCCTCTCATCCCTCGTCCTGCTCGTGCCACCGGTCGTGCTCGGCACCGGTTGGTTCCTGGCGCTGCGCCCGATCGGCGATGTCAGCCGCTTCGCCCCGGTGCTCGTGGCGCTGGTCAACGCGCTGATGGCACTTCCCTTTGTCATGCGCGTCCTCGGCCCCGCGGTGGAAGCCCATCGCCTCAGGACCGACCGCCTCGCGGCAAGTCTCGGCCTTGCCGGCTGGCCCCGCATCCGCCATATCGACCTTCCGGTCCTCATCCGGCCGATGCTGATGGCGCTTTCCTTTGCTATGGCTCTGTCGCTGGGCGATCTTGGTGCCGTGGCGCTTTTCGGCTCAAGCGATTTCACCACACTTCCCTGGCTGGTCTATAACAGGCTTGCCAGCTATCGCAGCAACGATGCCGATGGCCTTGCCCTTATCCTCGGCGTCATCTGCCTGGTCCTCACCATGATCGGCACGGCCGGCCGCGAGAAAGACAGACGGAATGCCTGACAAGATGCCGCCCGGCACAGAAACCGCTGACATGCAGATGGCCGGCATTGAACTCGAACATGTCGAACTGCGCCTCGGCGGCCGCGACTTCCGTTTCGACTGCGCCATCCCGGCCGGCGCCATTACCGCGATCACCGGCGCATCGGGCGCCGGAAAATCCACCCTGCTCAACCTCGTCGCCGGCTTTGCCACACCATCAGCCGGCAGGATCCGCATCACTTGCGAAGATGTGACCGGCTGGCATCCATCCAGGCGGCCCGTATCGATCATCTTTCAGGAGAACAATCTCTTCGCCCATCTCGATGTCGCAACCAATATCGGCCTCGGCATCAGCCCGGCCCTGCGCCTCGATGCGGCCGACAGGGCGCAGATAGAACACGCCCTGGAGCGCGTCGGCCTTGATGGCTTCGGCAAGCGCATGCCGCCGGATCTTCAGGTGGCGAACGTCAGCGCGTCGCCTTTGCCCGCGCACTCGTCCGAAAGAAGCCGGTTCTGGTTCTCGACGAGCCTTTCGCCGCACTCGATCCCGGCCTTCGCCAATCGATGCGAAATCTCCTTCTCGACCTGCATCGAGAAAGCGGCAATACCGTGCTGATCGTCACCCATGATCCGGAAGAGGTTCGCCGTGTCGCCGACCACGTCATCTTCATCGATGACGGAAAGATCCTCATCCGCACGGAGAAAACGGCTTTCTTTCAATCCGATAGCGAAGCAGTCAGGGACTTTCTCCACACCGGATAATCCGCTATGGCAAGGACCCGTCAGGATCGCCATGCACACTCTGGTAGGCGCGCCACAATTTGGACGCCCGAAAATGGCATCGGCTAAGGCCAATCGCAATCACATTCGAAAACCGCTCGGTAACATATATTTCGATAGTATGATCTGTGCAGGCCGCGCGTTTGTCGCTAAGCCAGAAAGAGTAAGGAAGCGGCCGGACTATGAGGGTCCGATATGCCGGATAGTGGGCCGAGACACGATGGTGCCAGACAAGAGGATGACCAGACCCGAAGCGTTTACGCTGGGCCGCGGCTTCAGGCTTGCGTCGACACTGGTAATAACAGGACTGGCGCTGGCAAGCTGCCAGTCGATGTTCGATCAAGCCTATACGCCGAACGTTGCGCCCTCGACCACGCCGCAGATTGTCGAACAGGTTCAGAAGAACGATCCCCGTGCCCAGATGGGCGCGCGCGAACATCCGCGAATCGTCGCAAGCTATGGCGGCGAATACAAGGATGCCAAGACCGAACGCCTCGTTGCCCGCATCGCCGGTGCGCTGACGGCCGTCTCGGAAAATCCGAACCAGTCCTTCCGCATCACCATCCTCAATTCCCCGGCCATCAACGCCTTCGCGCTGCCCGGCGGCTATCTCTACGTCACCCGCGGCCTTCTCGCCCTCGCAAACGACGCTTCGGAGGTCGCAGCGGTCCTCTCCCATGAAATGGGCCATGTGACCGCCAATCACGGCATCGAACGCCAGCGCCGCGAAGAAGCGGAAGTGATCGCCAGTCAGGTCGTCGCCGAAGTCCTGTCCAGCGATCTTGCCGGCAAGCAGGCGCTTGCGCGCGGCAAGCTTCGCCTCGCAGCCTTCTCCCGCCAGCAGGAATTGCAGGCGGATGCGATCGGCATCCGCATGCTGGGCGAAGCGGGCTACGACCCCTATGCCGCGTCGCGCTTCCTCGATTCCATGGCGGCCTATGCCCGCTATTCTTCGGCCGATCCGGATAACGATCAGAGCCTCGACTTCCTGTCGAGCCACCCGAACTCGGCGCAGCGCGTGGAACTGGCACGCCAGCACGCCCGCAATTTCGGCCAGGAAGGCACCGTCGGCGATCGCGGGCGGGACTATTTCCTCGCCGGCATCGATGGCCTGCTTTACGGCGACAGCCCGCAGGAAGGCTATGTCCGCGGCCAGACCTTCCTGCATGGCGGGCTTGGCATACGCTTTGACGTGCCGCCGGACTTCAGGATCGACAACAAGGTCGAGGCTGTCCTCGCGACCGGGCCCAACGAGGCCGCCATCCGCTTCGATGGCGTTGCCGCCGGAGACACGACAAGCCTCGCCAACTACCTGACAAGCGGCTGGGTCGCCGGCCTGCAGCCCGATACGGTCCACGAAACGACGCTGAACGGCCTGCCCGCCGCAACCGCCCGCGCCTCCGCGGACCGCTGGGATTTCGACGTGACGGTGATCCGCGTCAACAACCAGATTTTCCGCTTCCTGACGGCCGTGCCGAAGGGCAGCGATGCACTGGAAAACACCGCCCAGACGCTGCGCGACAGCTTCCGCCGCATGACGCCTGCCGAAATCGCATCCCTGAAGCCCTTGAGGGTGAGAGTTGTCACGGTTGGCGCACACGACACGATCGCCTCGCTCTCGGCCCGCATGATGGGCACGGACCGCAAGCTTGACCTGTTCAAGCTGATCAATGCCATCCCCGTCGGCGGCACGCTTGCGCCCGGTCAGCGCGTGAAGATCATATCCGAATAGGCCCGCCGGACCGCCGACGAGCCTGATACGTCAAAATCGGACAGTATGTGCCGACAGAAATCAGCAGACGGCAGCCATCTGCGGATTGGATGTCACGAGAGCGGATTTCAGCTTCTCGATCGCCCGGCTTTCGATCTGCCGCACACGCTCCTTGGAAATCCCGAGTTCGGCGCCGAGCGCTTCCAGCGTCGCACCATCATCCGTCAGACGACGGGCGCGAATGATCTTCTTCTCGCGATCATTGAGCTTCGTCAGCGCGCCCTGCAGCCATTTCAGCCGGCGTTCGCCGTCGATCATGCCGGACACCTGCTCGTCCGGCAGGGGCTCGGAGCTCGCCAGCATGTCCAGCCGCTCACCGCTATCGGCATCGCCGGCAATGGTCGGCGCCTGAAGCGAGGCGTCATTGCTGGAAAGCCGGGCATCCATCGTCTGCACGTCGGAGACGCTGACACCGAGGGCTGCGGCAATCTCCTCATGAATGGCGCGGGCGGTGAGATTGGAATCGCCTCGGGCAAGCTTGGCGCGCAGGCGGCGCAGATTGAAGAACAGTGCCTTCTGCGCCGAACTCGTGCCTCCGCGGACAATCGACCAGTTGCGAAGGATATAATCCTGCATCGAGGCGCGGATCCACCAGCTTGCGTAAGTGGAGAAACGCACATCGCGCGCCGGCTCGAACCTTGCCGCCGCTTCCAGCAGCCCTACATAGCCTTCTTGAACGAGGTCGCTCATCGGAAGGCCGAAGCCGCGGAACTTGGATGCCATCGAAATGACCAGGCGCATATGGGCAAGAGCGATCTGGTTGCGGGCATTCTGGTCGTGACCGTCCTTCCAGCGAATGGCGAGATCACGCTCTTCCTCGCGTGCGAGATACGGAGCCGACATCGCTATCTTGATCATGGTGCGGTCTGCGGACATGGCTGTCATCGTTTTCTCCGTGAACGGTCTTGATCCGATTAGGCAGCAGGAGAAACGATCCGATCCGGCCTTCGCCGATGCAAGGGATTGTTCTTGAAGTCTGCAGCCCGTCTCCCCTCGTGACTGCGGCAAAACGACGAAAGCGATCGCTCGTCACCCTGACCGCGGATGTTCAGTTCGGCGCAATGAAACTTCCCAGAATGACCGTGGATAGATTGGGTCTCAGTTCGCCGTTCCGGCGGGTTACGCGCGGGTTGCAGAAAAGTTCCCATAAAAAACCCGGCTCGATGGCCGGGTTTTTTGCATATCCGAAAGAGCCGCTTACGCAGCCTCTTCCTCTTCCGCAGCGTCGTCTTCTTCGATCGCCTTGCCACGCTTGGGGCCCTTGGCAAGATTGGCTTCGACGAGACGGACGGCCTCGGTGTCGGACATCTTGTTGACGGCAGCGATTTCGCGAGCCATGCGATCGAGAGCAGCTTCATAAAGCTGGCGCTCGGAATAGGACTGTTCCGGCTGGTTCTCGGCACGGTAGAGATCGCGAACGACTTCAGCGATCGAAATCAAATCACCGGAATTGATCTTGGCATCGTATTCCTGAGCGCGACGCGACCACATGGTGCGCTTTACACGAGCCTTGCCCTGCACCACCTTGAGGGCGCGTTCGACGAAATCCGTTTCCGAAAGCTTGCGCATGCCGATGCTCACGGCCTTGCCGACCGGAACCTTGAGACGCATCTTGTCTTTTTCGAAATCAATGACAAAAAGCTCGAGCTTCATGCCGGCGACTTCTTGCTCTTCGATGGCAGTAATCGTACCTACACCATGTGCCGGGTAGACGATCGATTCGCCGGTCTTGAAGCCCTGGCGTGCCGGGGAATTCTTCTTCTGTTGGGTCGTCATTCGTTTAACAAACTCCCTGTGACTCACCCGTTCTAGCGGGTCGGGAAAACCGGGTCTGTCAGGCCCGGATGAGACGGGGGAAACCGTCGGGACACTCCATACTGGTCCGACAACGCGCGCGAAAAACAGACCCCATCGCGAACTGCGACCCACAACAGTGGACGCTGCTTGTCACATGTGACGCGGTGTGGGTGGTCTGTTTCTTTCGTGATGTTTTTGGGCACGCGAGTGCCGCCTTGTGGAACAGTTCTTAACGTCTACCACAAAAAAGTGCGGAAATCAATAATTTGCTTTCGCCTGTGCGGCGCTGCCACATTCACGCCATGCCCAACAATAAGGCAACACCGATTCGCGCCATGTGGCGGAAGCTCGCCTGGAAGGGTGCCTCAGTCGCCCGATCCAGGCTCTGCCGAGAAGAATTTCTCGTACTTGCCCTCGACGCCGTCCATCTCCTTGGCTTCCGGCATCGCATCGCGCTTGACGGTGAGGTTCGGCCAGATCTGCGAGAATTCGGCGTTCACCTTCAACCACTTGTCGAGGCCCGGCTCCGTATCGGGCTTGATCGCCTCGGCGGGACATTCCGGTTCGCAAACGCCGCAATCGATACATTCATCCGGGTGAATGACCAGAAAGTTCTCGCCTTCGTAGAAGCAGTCGACCGGGCAGACTTCAACGCAATCGGTGTACTTGCAGCGGATACAATTGTCGGTCACGACATACGTCATGCAGAACTCCAGAACATCACAAGAAAGCGATTGACCGCCCTTGGCCGGTCAACGCCAGACCCGGCGGACGCAAGGCTGCCCGCCACGGGAGAGCGCCACCTGTTAGGAATGTGAGGTAATCCGTTTGCGCACGCTTAGCAAGAATAAACAATACCTCTGCAGCGCCTGCAGGAGTGGTTTGTTTTAACTGCAAACCTCTTCTTCGAAACCTGTTCCGGATCACCGTCTAGCGGCTGTTTCCGGTCGGTCGAACCGCCCTTTGCGCCCTCTCGAAAGGAGTGAGCCGAGGCGAAGGATCATCGCTGACGATCTCGTCGTAAAGCCGCTGCGCCTCTTCGTAAGGGCCGCGCCGATCGCCTCCATCACGGACGATCAGCACCACATCCCGGCGCTCGAGCATGACCTCGATCCTGTCGCCGATGCGGATGGTACGGCTGGCCTGCCCGCAGGCTGGCCATTGACGCGGATTGCTCCCGCGGCAATGAGGGCCTGGGCGAAACCGCGCGATTTCGCCATGCGCGTGAAGAAGAGCCATTTGTCGATGCGCTGCTGCGCAATCTCGCCCGGCTCTTTCTCCATCAGTGCCTCACTTCTTCATCTGCTCCTTGAGAGCAGCGAGCTTTGCAAAGGGCGAATCCGGATCCAGCGGCTTCTCCTTGCGTGGCGGCTTTGCCTCGAAGCGAGCCGGCTGCGCTGCCTTGTTGCGATCGGGGCGGTCCTGCCGCTCTCCACGCTCCTGGCGCTCGCCGCGATGCTCTGGGCGACGGTTGTTGTCACGGTTCGGACGACCGCCTTCGCGACGATCACCATCACGACGCTCACCGCCGTGGCGACCTGCGCCACCATCACGGCCTGCACCATCGCGACCTGCGCCATCACGACGATCGCCGTCACGGCGCGCTTCCGCACCATTCTGGCCACCCTCGCGGCGCTGGCCCTGGTTACGACGATCACCATGCTGCGGACGACCGCCGCGCTGGTTTTCGCGACCGCCACCCGGGCGCCACAGAAGAACCGGCTTCGGCTCTTCGCCTTCCCCGGCTTCGGCCACAACCGCAGGCTCGGAAGCGACCGGAGCGGCCTCTTCGGACGAAGCAGCAACAGCTTCGGCTTCACCAGCCTGCTCGGCGCTATCGGCATCGTCGGAAGCTTCGGCAGACGGAGCGGCTTCTGCGGCAGGCTGCGCCGCAGCGCCATCCTGGCCGGCGAGGAATGCCTGCGCCTCTTCGGCCTTCACGGCATCCGCACGGTAGCCGAGGCCCTTCAGAATTTCCTCCATATCGTCCGGCGTCGCGCCGAGAATGGAGAGCATGGCAGTCGTCGCGGTAAAGCGGCGGCCATCATAGGCACCTTCCGGACGCGGCGTCGTGCCCGGCTTCCACTGCAGGAGCGGACGAATGATATCGGCCAGACGCTCGAGAATGTCGATACGGACGGCACGCTTTCCGAGGAAACGGAAGCCTGCAAGCTTGTAGAACGTGCGCTCGAAGGCCGGCTCGGCAACAACCGAGGTGCGGCCGGCAGCGAGCGCCGGAATGAGATCGCCGTAACCCGGCTTGTCGAGGCCGTCATTCTTCAGCGCCCAGAGGAGCGTGATGAGTTCGGCCGGAGCCGGCTTCAGGAGGGCCGGCATAAAGACATGGTAGGCGCCGAAGCGGATGCCGTAGCGGCGCATCGATGCGCGTGCATCCTGATCCAGCGTCTTGACGTCATCGGCGACATCGCGACGGAACAGGACGCCGAGGCTTTCAACGATCTGGAATGCCAGACCCTTGGCAAGACCCTGCAGATCTTCGGCACGCGACAGATCGTCGAGCGGCTTCAGGACCGTCGCGATATGATGGTTCACGAAGCGCTCGATACGGGCAAGCACATGCTCGCGCGCATTGCCGGTCAGCTGTTCGTCGGAGAGCAGGATGACGCGCGGACGCATCACATGGTCGCTTGCGGCAAGCCGGCCTACCGGATCGCCGAGCCAGCGGACGAAACCGTCCGATCCGACAGCAAGGTCGCTATTGCCCGACGCATAGAGCCGGGCGCGCGTGCTTCGAACTCCAGAGCAAGCGCCTTGTAAGCTGCGGCCTGTACCGCCTTGGCATCGGGACCTTCGGCCCCAGCGACGGGTGTAAACCGAAAACCGGCCAACTGCCCTACGTGATGTCCTTCGACGAAGACATCTCCATTTACACTGATTTCAGCTTCCAGCATCGCATTCTCTCTTAGGCGCCTCATGAGCACAGATGTCCTGCGATCAACAAAGCGTTTCGTCAACCTTTCATGTAACGCGTCCGACAACCTATCCTCTATTTCCCGCGTCTTTTCTTGCCAGTGTGTCGGATCGGCAAGCCAGCCAGGGCGATTGGAGACATAGGTCCAGGTGCGGATCTGCGAGATCCGGGCGGATAGCGTATCGATCTCTCCATCCGTCCGGTCGGCACGGCGAACCTGTTCGGCCATGAACGTCTCGTTCACCGTTCCGTGACGCACAAGATCGGAGAAAAGAGTCGAAATAAGGTCCGCATGCTGCGCCGGCGCAATCCTGCGGTAATCCGGTAGCGCACAGGCTTCCCAAAGTTTCTCGACCCGCTGCGCGTTCGTCGCCAGATCCCTGATTTCGGGGTACCGCGACAGATATTCGAGCGCCTGCAGATCCGTCGCCGGCAGTGCCCGCGCCAGACCTTGAATGACCGGTGCGGCATCAAGGCTGCGCGCAGATCGGCGATCGACGAATAGTCGAGCGCTTGGAGCGCCACTGCAGCACTTTCACCGCGTCGAATTCATGGGATTCGATGCGCTCCACAAGCTCATCGTCGAACGGCGCCACCTGCCCCGTCACGCCAAACGTGCCGTCTCGCACATGGCGACCGGCGCGACCGGCAATCTGCCCGAGCTCCGCCGGGTTGAGGTTGCGGAACTGATAACCGTCGAATTTGCGATCCTGCGCAAAAGCCACATGATCGACATCGAGATTGAGCCCCATGCCGATCGCGTCTGTCGCGACCAGATATTCGACATCGCCGGACTGATAGAGCCCGACCTGCGCATTGCGGGTGCGGGGGCTGAGCGCACCGAGCACGACGGCCGCACCGCCGCGCTGGCGCCGGATGAGTTCCGCGATCGCATAAACCTCGTCGGCGGAGAACGCGACAATGGCTGAGCGCTGCGGCAGGCGTGTGATTTTCTTCTGCCCGGCGTAAAACAGCTGCGACAGGCGCGGGCGCTCGATGACCGTAATGCCCGGCAAAAGCTTTTCGAGGATAGGCCGCATCGTGCCGGCGCCGAGAAGCAGGGTCTCGTCGCGTCCGCGCAGATGCAGGATCCGGTCCGTGAAGATGTGACCGCGCTCGAGATCACCCGCAAGCTGCACTTCGTCGATGGCAACGAAGGAGGCGCGCGTATCACGCGGCATCGCCTCGACCGTGCAGACGGAAAAGCGCGCATTCGGCGGCGTGATCTTTTCCTCGCCCGTCACCAGCGCGACATTCGCCACGCCGACTTTCTCGACGACACGCGTATAGACCTCGCGCGCCAGAAGCCGCAAAGGCAGGCCGATGACGCCCGTTCCGTGGGCCACCATCCGCTCGATCGCATAATGGGTCTTACCCGTATTGGTTGGGCCGAGAACGGCTGTCACGCCGCGACCGCTGAGAACCATGGGCTGAATTGTCAAAACCGCATCTCGCTTCAATACTCGCCCGCCGCACTGCAATGCGCGCCAGGCGCCCCACACATGGCGCTGTCGTCACCCAAACGCAAGCACCGGAGATGATACCGGCCATCCGACTCAGATATTTTTTTGCGCCAGCCCCGGCAATTGTGGGATTTCCCGCCATCACGGAACAGATGCGAACGAATCGGAGACGAATCGCTGACTCGCGCGGATTCAGCTTTTGTTCACCCCCACATATTGCGTTCTCGCCTGCCCTCACCCCTGCCTATTGAATCTGCACGGCAAAATCCGCGCCGATTGGCCGGGTTGAGCGGATTGCTGCCCGATCCAGAGGCTTCAGGGAGAGTCAATCGTGATTCGCGCGCAAAAACCCAATCTCACGCCGGTTCTCGCGCATTTATTCAACGTGAGAGTGCCCGATCACGGTTTTGGGAACAAATTTCCATACCCCACGTTGTTCCGCCAAATCATCAAGCCGCGACAAGCGGAGGAGAGAAACATGCTCGGAACCATACTCCTTATCGTCCTCATTCTGCTTCTGATCGGAGCTCTGCCCAATTGGGGTTATAGCCGTGCATGGGGCTATGGTCCTTCTGGTGGACTGGGGCTGGTTGTGTTGATTATTATCATCCTCCTGCTGTTGGGCAGGATCTAACAAGCAGGCGTTCTCAAAGGGAAGGAAAACAGAATGAAAAAGCTCTTGCTCGTAGGCGCGATGGTTGGCGCGCTGGCATCGTGCACCAGCACGGAAAAAGGCACCGCAATCGGCGCAGGCAGTGGCGCGCTCATCGGCGGCGCCGTCACGCACAGCTGGGGCGGAGCAGCGGTTGGTGCTGTTGCAGGCGGCCTCGTCGGCGCCGCGATCGGCGAATCGCAGAAGCATCCAGGCTATTGCGTCTATCGCGATCGTTATGGCCGCACATACGAAGCACGTTGCCGCTAATCGCATTGCAAAGGCCTGAAATCGAAACCGGCACCCATTGGGTGCCGGTTTTTTCTTGTCTGCGATAATGTCGGCAGGGCGGACTGCCGAAGCCGCGGTACAATCAACCGGCGAAGAACTGCCCGCCATTGGCCGAAAGCGTCGACCCGGTAATCAGCCCCGCATCGTCGGAGGCGAGAAAGACCACGCAACGGGCAATTTCGCTCGGCTTGCCCAGTCGGCCGATCGGGATCTGCGGCAGGATCTTTTCCTGCAGCACCTTTTCCGGAATGGCCTCCACCATCTCGGTGGCGATATAGCCGGGGCAGATGGCGTTGACGGTGATATTCTTGGCCGCCCCCTCCTGCGCCAGCGCCTTGGTAAAGCCGAGCTCTCCCGCCTTCGCAGCCGAATAGTTCACCTGCCCGAGCTGCCCCTTCTGGCCGTTGATCGACGAGATATTGATGATCCGCCCGAAACCACGCTCGCGCATGCCGCTCCACAGAGGCTGCGTCATATTGAAGAGACCACTCAGATTGGTGGCGATCACATCGTTCCAGTGATCCGGCGTCATCTTGTGGAACATCGTGTCGCGGGTGATACCCGCATTATTGACGAGGATGTCGATCGGCCCGAGTTCGGCTTCAACGGAAGCGATACCCGCCACGCAGGCATCGTATTTCGTCACATCCCAGCGAAATGTGGGAATGCCGGTTTCCGCCCGGAATACCGCAGCCTTCTCGTCATTACCGGCATAGGTCGCCGCAACCGTGTACCCTGCTTCCTGAAGCGCAACGGAAATCGCCTTACCGATACCGCGCGTCCCCCCCGAGACCAATGCCACCCTCGCCATACGGCCACCCTCTGTTTGAAAACTCGATAATATGGACTGCCTGCCTGCTCTATTCATGCCTTCCGGATAACTGACGCCGCCCAATTGCGGCGCGCCATTACATGGCCTCGATGCACATGGCGACGCCCATGCCGCCGCCGATGCAGAGTGTGGCGAGCCCCTTGGCCGCCTTGCGACGCTGCATCTCGAACAGAAGCGTATTGAGAATGCGGGCGCCGGATGCCCCGATCGGATGACCGATGGCGATCGCACCGCCATTGACGTTGACGATCGACGGATCAAAGCCGAGATCCCGCGTGATCGCGCAGGCCTGCGCGGCAAACGCCTCGTTCGCCTCGATCAGGTCTAGATCGCCAACCTTCCAGCCGGCCTTTTCCAGTGCCTTGCGCGAGGCGGGCACCGGGCCCATGCCCATGATCTGCGGATCGACGCCCGCCGTCGCCCAGGATGCGATCCGCCCGAGCGGCGTGATGTTGCGGCGCTTGGCCTCTTCCTCGGTCATCAGCACGATAGCGGCCGCGCCGTCATTGAGACCGGAGGCATTGCCGGCCGTCACGGTGCCTTCCTTGTCGAGGCCGGCTTCAGCTTTGCCATCCCCTCGATCGTCGCACCCGCACGGATGAATTCGTCGGCATCGACCGTCACGTCGCCCTTGCGCGTTTTCACCACGAAGGGCGCAATCTCGTCCTTGAACCGACCGGCAAGCTGCGCCGCCTCGGCCTTGTTCTGCGAAGACACGGCAAATGCGTCCTGCTCATCGCGTGAAAGCTGCCACTGACGGGCGATGTTTTCCGCGGTGATCCCCATGTGATAACCGTAGAAGGCGTCGGTGAGGCCATCCTTGATCATCGTGTCGATCATCTTGAAGTCGCCCATCTTCACGCCGCCGCGTAAATGCGCGCAATGCGGCGCCATGGACATGGATTCCTGACCGCCGGCAACGATGATCCGCGCATCGCCAAGCGCGATCTGCTGCATGCCGAGTGCGACGGCGCGCAGGCCCGAGCCGCAGAGCTGGTTGACGCCCCAGGCGGTTGCCTCCTTCGGCACGCCGGCCTTCATCGCCGCCTGCCGCGCCGGGTTCTGGCCCTCGCCGGCAGGGAGCACCTGACCGAGGATCACCTCGTCGACTTCCGCCGCTTCCGCGCCGGCACGAAGAAGCGCGGCGCTGATCGCGGCAGCACCCAGTTCATGCGCCGGAATGGTAGCAAATGCGCCGTTGAAGGAGCCGACCGCGGTGCGCGCGGCCGATGCGATGACGATGGACGGATTGGTCATGAAACGTCTCTTCGTTTAGCAGGAATGAAGATGAGACTGACAAAGGTTGAGCAAAGAGTCAAACACCGTCGCGCGATTGTGTGCGCCTGCTAAATAAGGCGGGATTTCATGACTTTGCTGCGCAACAAGAGCATCGCCGCGCCGCACAATTTGATTGTCAGCCTGCTTGATTATGGCTTACATTTGCTTTGGGAGAGGGCCGGA
This sequence comes from Shinella sp. UYSO24, assembly GCA_902167985.1. GTDB lineage: Bacteria > Pseudomonadota > Alphaproteobacteria > Rhizobiales > Rhizobiaceae > Neorhizobium. The sequence goes on along the minus strand of CABHNZ010000009.1, from coordinate 83,701 downwards.
TCGACACCGTCGCGCCGGCATAGCGAGCGAAGGAGGAACCCATGGCAAAACACGAAGGCGAAATAGTCATCAAGAAATACGCCAACCGGCGGCTGTATAACACCGGCACCAGCACCTATGTCACGCTGGAAGACTTGGCCAAGATGGTGAAAAAGGGAGAGGAATTCACCGTCCAGGATGCCAAGAGCGGCGAAGACATTACCCACGCGGTGCTGACGCAGATCATTTTCGAACAGGAATCCAAGACGGGAAACACGCTGCTGCCGGTCTCCTTCCTGCGCCAGCTGATCTCCTATTACGGCGACCAGATGCAGATGGTCGTTCCGACCTTTCTCGAACACTCGATGAAGACCTTCACCGACCAGCAGGTCCAGATGCGCGAGCAGATGACCCGCGCCTTTGGCGACACGCCGCTTGGCAAGAACCTGCAGGTGCCGATGCAGATGATGGAAGATCAGGTTCGCCGCAATACCGAGCTTTTCCGCCAGGCCATGCAGATGTTTGCACCCTTCACGCCGCCAGCCCCCACCCCGCCCGCACCCGGCCGCAAGTCCGACGCGAGCGACCTCGACGAACTGAAGGAACAGCTGCGCGCGCTGCAGACGCGCCTCGACAGCATGGGCGCCTGACATTCCTGCCCGAAGCCACGCCAACGCACGGGCAGAGCTTGAAAAAATCGCAACAAAAAAGGCCGGTGAAAACCGGCCTTTTTCGCGAATACCTTCGAAAACGCTTATGCGCTTTCCTTCGGCGTCAGAACCTGGCGACCGCGATACATGCCCGTCTTCAGGTCGATGTGATGCGGACGGCGCAGTTCGCCGGAGTTCTTGTCTTCAACATAGGTCGGAGCCTTGAGTGCGTCGGCGGAGCGGCGCATACCGCGCTTCGACGGGCTCGTTTTTCTCTTCGGTACAGCCATTTTCGTTACTCCACTTCGTGCAAGACATGATACCCGGCAGTGTTTATGCCGAACTCAACACGTCTCGATATCGGATAATTGGGCGGGCTTATACATGCCCTCTGGGGCTTTGACCAGTCCCCGCGGGATTCTTTTTGCAACGGAACCGAATCATTTGGCCGATCAGCCTCGTCCTCCGGCACGATCCAGCTTTCCTGCAGTGCAGCATCGCGCCATTCGACCCAGGCCGGATGCGCCTTCACCGCCGCCATATAGTCGAGCGTCCCGGCATCCGTAACCAGATCATAGATCTCGAACCGGTTGACGACAGGCGCAAACATCGCGTCCGCAGCGGTAAATGATGCACCGAACAGGAACGGCCCGCCGGACTTCTGCCGCAGCTCGCGCCAGATCGTCTCGATCCGCGCAATATCCTCTGCCACGCCATCCTGAACGTCCCTGGGCAGATCGAGCCGGCCCACGGGGCGGCGCATGTTCATCGGGCAGGCATTGCGCAGCGCCCTGAAGCCGGCCAGCATTTCCATCGACACGGCGCGCGCGACAGCGCGATCGCCAGCCGCTTCCGGCCAGAGACCGGCATCGGGAAAAAGGTCTGCCGCATATTCGATGATCGCAAGCGATTCCCACACGCGGATATCGCCATGGTGCAGTGCGGGAACCCGTCCTGTCGGCGAAACCTCCTTGAAGCGGGGATTTCCGGCCGGAAAGTCGAAGGGGATCAGCACTTCCTCGAAGGCAATCCCTGCGGCCTTGAGCGCAATCCATGGCCGGAACGACCATGACGAATAGTTCTTGTTGCCGATGTGAAGAACAAGCTTGCCCATATCGCCCTCCGGAGCCGTTTGATCTCTCCCGGATATATCCGTCAGCCGGTTCTACGACCAATGAAAAGCCTGAAAGTCAGGGATAAACGCATTTGATATATTCGCCGGACCGGCGTGCCCGGCTCTCGACGATCGAAGCCAGCCGCAACATGCCGCGCGTCGGCTTGCTGGCGATGCGCCGGAAGGGATTGGGCAGCGACACCGCAAGAAGCGCCGCCTGCCGCGCCGAGAGTCTGGCCGCAGACACCTTGAAATGATGCTGGGCCGCCGCCTCTATGCCGTAAATCCCCGGACCCCATTCGGCAACATTGAGGTAGATCTCCATGATCCGTCGCTTCGACCACACAAAATCGGCGGCCAGTGCCAGCGGCATTTCCATGCCCTTGCGAAGGAAGGACCGGCCGTTCCACAGAAAGAGGTTCTTGACGGTCTGCATCGGGATGGTGCTCGCCCCGCGCGTCGCCTCGCCGTCCAGTGCATCCTCCACCACGCCGCGCATCTGGTTCCAGTCGACACCATCGTGGAAGCAGAACTGCCCGTCCTCCGACATCATCACCGACTTGACGACATTCGGCGATATCTCGTCGAGGCTCACCCAGCGGCGGTCGTAACCGCGAAACAGCGCAAGCTCCGACAGCATCAGCGTCGACACCGGATGCACGAAAGGCGGCAGGTAGAGAATGATCAGCGCGTAGGGAAGCAAGACAAGCGCAATGAGCCCGATCACGATCCGCCGCACCATGGGATGGTGACGCATGGGATGATTGCGAAGCCGCCTGCGCCAAGCTGCCACCGGCGGCACCTCCTCTTCCTCGATCTGCTGCTGGGGCGTGATATCCACTTCCCGTGATCCCTGCCCGCTGTTCCCGCCCGCTGGTCGTCGCCAACGGGGCTCCAACGAGGCTATTGTCTGGTTTTCATACAAGCAGTAGCGGCTCAAGGCCAGTCTGGCAGCCAAAACATCCCCTGCGCTGGTAAATGCCCGTTGCCGATCGCGCAGCGCCATGCCAGATAGCGGCCATGGAACAGACAAGACCGGATTTCGAGCGACGCCTGACGGACAGCGCTGCGGCAACGCAGGCGCTCCTCATCGATCTGTTGTCCGAGAAGCCGCGCCCCGACGAGATCGCCCGCCCGGAAAACCTTCTCGCTGCCATGCGGCACGGTTCGCTCAACGGCGGCAAGCGCCTGCGACCCTTTCTCGTCGTGGAAAGCGCCCGCCTGCTGGGCGGTGATCCTCAGGCCGCACTGAGGGTCGGCGCAGCGCTCGAATGCATCCACTGCTATTCGCTGATCCATGACGATTTGCCGGCAATGGATGACGACGATATCCGTCGCGGCCAGCCCACGGTCCACAAGGCCTTTGACGAGGCAACCGCCATTCTGGCCGGCGACAGCCTGCTGACCTACGCCTTCGATATCGTGGCCGCGCCTGAAACCGATCTTCCCGATCGCGCCAAGACGGATCTGGTGCTGGCCCTCGCCCGCGCCGCCGGTCCCGGCGGCATGGCCGGCGGTCAGGCGCTCGATCTCCAGGCCGAACGACAGGCACCGGATGAGGCAGGCATCGTCACGCTTCAGGCCATGAAGACGGGCGCGCTCCTGCGCTTTGCCTGCGAGGCGGGCGCCATCATCGCCGGCTCTTCGAAGGATGACCGCGAGAGGCTGCGTCTCTACGGCCAGAAGATCGGCCTTGCCTTCCAGCTGGCGGACGACGTCTGGATATCACCTCCGACGCTGCCACCATGGGTAAGGCAACCGGCAAGGATGCGGGCCGCGGCAAGGGCACGCTCGTGGCTCTGCATGGCATGGAATGGGCCGAAAAGCGGCTGGAAGAACTGACGACCGAGGCGGCCGATCTTTTGGCGCCCTATGGCGCGGCAGCGCAGACGCTGCAACAGGCGGCACGTTTCGTCGCCAACCGCCAGAATTGACCGGCAAGCCGCCCAAGAGGGCGGCCCACCATTATCCTATAGCAATCAACCCTGCGTGATCGGCGCGATCGACACTTCGACGCGGCGGTTCTGCGCGCGGCCATCCGGCGTTGCATTGCTGGCAACCGGCTGCGAGGAGCCGAAGCCCATCGTCGACATGCGGCGCTGATCGACATTGCGGCTTGCCAGATAATTGGCAACCGAGACGCGCGGCGCATCGACAGATCCTGGTTATGCTGCACGCTGCCGGTCGAATCCGTGTGGCCGTTGACGTCGACAAGCGTCTTGTTGAACTTGTTGAGCACCAGCGCGACCGAATCCAGCGTCCGGTAGAACGGCGGAATGACCTGATCCTGATCGGTGGCGAACGTGATGTTCGACGGCATGTTGAGGATGATGCGGTCGCCGACGCGCGTGACCGAGACGCCGGTGCCCTGCAGCTGGGCGCGCAACTCGGCTTCCTGGTTATCCATGTAGCTGCCGATCGCGCCGCCGGCCAATGCGCCGATGCCGGCACCGATCAGTGCGTTGCGGCCCTTGTTGCCGCCGCCGATAACGAGACCGCCGAGTGCGCCGATACCGGCACCAATCGCGGCACCGCCGGCCGTATTCGACATTTTCTGTTCACCCGTATACGGGTCAGTGGTGGTGCATGCGGAGAGATAGGTTCCGCAAACTGCAACGATAGCAAGTTTCTTGAGCATGTGAATCAGATGTCCCCGTCGTCCGTGGTGACACCTCATTTACCATGAATTGCGGCAATAGCGAGGTCGCTGCCGACAGTGTGAAGCCCTCTGCAATGGAAAGGCCGCCCACGCGGCCATCTCCATCAAAAGCGGCTTCACTCCGCAGCCGTCTTCTGGCCGAAACGCTGCTCGATATAGTCGGCGACGAGCTTCTCGAAATCGGCCGCGATATCGGGACCGCGAAGCGTCAGCGCCTTCTTGCCGTCGATGAAAACCGGTGCGGCCGGCGTCTCGCCGGTGCCCGGCAGGGAAATGCCGATATCGGCATGCTTGCTTTCGCCCGGTCCGTTGACGATGCAGCCCATGACGGCAACGTTGAGCGCCTCGACACCCGGATATTTCTCACGCCAGATCGGCATGTTCTTGCGAATATCGTTCTGGATGTTCTGCGCCAGTTCCTGGAACACGGTCGAGGTGGTGCGCCCGCAACCCGGACAAGCGGCAACCACCGGAATGAACTGGCGGAAACCCATGACCTGCAGGATTTCCTGCGCCACCTGCACTTCGCGGGTACGGTCGCCATTCGGCTCCGGCGTCAGCGACACGCGGATCGTATCGCCGATCCCGTGCTGCAGCACATAACCCATGGCAGCCGAGGACGCGACAATGCCCTTCGAGCCCATGCCCGCCTCGGTAAGACCGAGATGCAGCGCATGGTTGGAACGCTGCGACAGCATCGAATAGACGGCGATCAGATCCTGAACCTGGCTGACCTTGGCGGAAAGAATGATGTGGTTGCGCGGCAGGCCGATGCTTTCGGCAAGCTCTGCCGAAATCAGCGCCGATTGCACGATCGCCTCATGCATGACCTGTCGCGCCGAAAGCGGTGAGCCTTCAGCCGCATTGCGGTCCATCAGCGTCGTCAGGAGATCCTGATCGAGCGAGCCCCAGTTGACGCCGATTCGGACAGGCTTGTCATAGCGGATCGCCATTTCGACGATATCGCCGAACTGCTTGTCCTTCTTGTCCTTGAAGCCGACATTGCCGGGATTGATGCGATATTTCGCCAGCGCCTCGGCGCAGGCCGGATGATCGGCCAGAAGCTTGTGGCCGATATAATGGAAATCGCCGACCAGCGGCACATCCATGCCGAGCCGCAACAGCCGGTCGCGGATCCTTGGCACGGCGGCAGCACTTTCGTCGCGATCGACGGTAATACGGACGATCTCGGAACCGGCCTTGTACAGTGCCGCCACCTGCGCCACCGTGGCATCGATATCGGCCGTGTCGGTATTCGTCATCGACTGTACCACGACCGGCGCTCCGCCACCGACGATCACACCGCCGACATCGACGGCGACCGTTGAGCGGCGCGGTTGCGGATCATAGTCAACGGGTGAGGTCATCGTCGTTCTCGTCGCTTTTGCGTCACGGTCCATTCAACGGAACCGGACGGATCCGTGAATGGAGCCCCTGTCAGGTGGCGTATGGTTTGCCGCTTGTCAACCGCCGCACACCACATACTGGCGTTGCTGCGGCAAGACAGCCTTGTCACAATGGCATTGCGTCTTTTCAATGGTCCCTAATGATGCACCCCGTCCGCATGGCGGGCGAATGACGACAGCAGCAGTGCGACGACCAGAAGGATCGACAGGCCGGCAAAGATCGCGCCAAGCCCGGTCAGATGCGCGACAAAACCGATGGCGGAGGGCGCGACCAGAATACCGGAATAGCCCATGGTCGTGACCACCGACAAGCCCACCCCCGGTGCCATGCCCGGCAGATTGCCGGCCGCCGAGAAAGCGATCGGCACCATGTTGGAAATGCCGATGCCGGCAAGACCGAAGCCAAGGATCGCCATCGGAATATTGACCGCAAAACCGATCAGGAGCAGGCCGCAGATGGCGATAAAGCCGCAGATCCGCAAGGTCTTTACCGCACCCAGCCGATCACGCACGACATCACCGAGAAAGCGCATGACGGCCATGGTGAAGGAGAAGCCCGCAAAGGCGAAACCCGACGCCGTGACCGAGGCCGACAGTTCCTCGCGCAGATAAAGCGCACCCCAATCGAGAATGGCGCCCTCCGGGATCATGCAGAAAAGCGCAAGAATGCCGAGAAGCCAGGGCAGTGGCGAACGCGGCAGGCGCCTGCGCGACGCATCATGGCGTTCCTCCGGATGCGGTGCATCATGAAGAATGACCCGCCAGGCGACAACGATCATCAGCGCGGCCACGATCGTGACGATAACCGCATGCGGCACGATGCCGATGCTCTGGATCAGGAAACCGCCGGTCGATGACCCGATCAGGCCGCCAAGGCTCCAGAAGGCATGGCAGGATGACATGATGGCGCGCCGCATGCCGCGTTCGGTCGAGACCGCATTGGCATTCATCCCCACATCCATGGCACCGATCAGCCCGCCGAACAGGCAGATGGCAAGCGCCCCCGCCCAGACGCTGCCGACCAGCGACAGGATCAGCAAGGTGGGCGTCAGCAGCACGGCCGTCACCTTCGACACGACGCTGGACCCGTATCGGGCGATCTGGTGGCCGGCAATCGGCATCATCAGGATCGAACCGAGACCGAAGGTGAGGATCATCAACCCCAGCGCCTGCGCATCAAGCCCAAGCCGCGTGGCAAATTCCGGAATTTTGGCGCCCATGCACCGATCATGAAACCGTTCATCAGGAAAAGCAGGGAAACCCCGAGCCTCTCCCGCGTCATATAGGCAGCGCCTGAACGCTGCGCCTTGTCCGCACCGGCCTCGGCATGGTGTGTTTCCTCGCTCTGTTTTCTTATGTGTTTATTGCGCCGGAAGCCCGGAAACCACGACGCCCTGAGCGCCGATGGCCTCGACCACGGCCGCATCGGCATCACCTTCCAGCACCAGCGACAGCGGCGCCTTCAGACCATGAACATGAAAGGCGGCATCATGACCAAGCTTGTCGCTGGTGATCGCCGCAAGGCTGCGCTTGCTGGCAGCAGAAACCAGCCGCTTGAAGGCCGCATCCTCGAAAATATCGGCGGCAAGCCCGCCATCGAGCGCCAGCCCGCAGGCCCCGAGAAGGCAGAGATCCGGCCGGATCGCCTCCACTTGCCGGAGCGCGGTGGCATCGATCGCAGCGCCGACGGCAGGATCGATCCTCCCGCCGATCATCACAAGCTCGATCCCGGCGCGACCGACAAGCTCGGCCGCAATCGCCGGCGTATTCGTCACCGCCGTCAGCCGAAGTCCCTCTCTGAGGCTCCGGGCAATCGCAAGATTGGTCGACCCCGCATCGAAGAAGACGACACTGCCCTCGACGAGCTGGTCGGCTGCGGCCCGCCCAAGCATAGATTTTCTGTCGAGGGACTGGCCGAGGCGCGTCTTCAGGGGCACGGTCTCGCCGGCCACCAGCACGGCCCCGCCATAGACCCGCTCGCATTCCCCGCGTGCTGCCATGTCACGCAGATCCCGGCGCACCGTATCCTCGGAAATACCGAAGGAACGTGCAAGGTCCGGCGCAGAGACGCGACCCTGCTCCCGTAGCTGCGTGAGAATTTGCGCCTGACGCTCGATGACAAATGTATCCATGCGCAAAATCATGCATGATTCCGCATAAACATGCAACAACAGGCAATACAACGGGAGCAAAAAAGAAAGCGGCCCCGAAATCGGAGCCGCCTCAACCTCTTTCTGCAACAGGCGCCAGATAGAGAAGCAAGCCGCCTCTCACGCGCTATGAGCGATTACGCGCCGTAGACGATCAGCAGATCCTTAGCATCGATCTGATCGCCGGCCTTCACCTGCACTTCGGCAATCGTGCCGTCGCGCTCGGCGTGAAGCGCCGTTTCCATCTTCATCGCCTCGATGGAGACCAGCACGTCGCCGGCCTTCACCGACTGGCCTGTCGACACGAACACGCGGGAGATGACCCCCGGCATCGGTGCGCCGAGATGCGCCGGATTGCTCTGATCCGCCTTCTGGCGCACGGCGCTGGTGGCGGCGCGATTGCGATCCGGCACCTTGATGCGACGCGGCTGGCCGTTGAGTTCGAAGAACACCGTCACCATGCCCTGCGTATCGGGTGCGCTTGCCGCCTGATTGACGACCACGAGCGTCTTGCCGCGTTCGATATCGGCAAACATCTCCTCGCCATCGGCAAGCCCGTAGAAATAGGCATGCGTCGGCAGAACCGAGACCGGGCCGTAGGTATCGGCCGCCAGCGCATAATCGGTGAACACTTTCGGATACATCAGATAGGAGGCGAACTCGAAGTCATCGACCTTGCGGCCGATCTTCTCCTCGACGGTGAGCCGCTCCGCATCGAGATCGGCCGGCGGCAGAAGCGAGCCCGGAACCTCGGTATAGGGAGCATCCCCCTTCAACGCCTTCTTCTGGATCGCCTCCGGCCATCCGCCCGGCGGCTGGCCGAGATCGCCCTTCAGCATGGCAACGACAGAATCGGGAAAGGCGATATCCTTCGCCGGGTTCTCGACATCGGCAACCGTCAGATCCTGGCTCACCATCATCAGCGCCATGTCGCCGACCACCTTGGAGGATGGCGTGACCTTGACGATATCGCCGAACATCTTGTTCACGTCGGCATAGGTCTGCGCCACCTTGTGCCAGCGGCTTTCAAGCCCGAGGGACCGCGCCTGTTCCTTGAGATTGGTGAACTGGCCGCCCGGCATTTCATGCAGATAGACCTCGGAGGCAGGCCCCTTCAGGTCGCTCTCGAAGGCCGCATATTGTCCACGCACGGCCTCCCAGTAGAAGGAGATCTTACGGATCCATTCGGGATCAAGACCCGGATCGCGCTCGGAGCCCGACAGCGCCTCGACGATGGAACCGAGGCAGGGCTGCGACGTGTTTCCGGAAAGCGCATCCATGGCCGCATCGACAGCATCGACACCTGCATCGACCGCAGCAAGCACGGTGGCCGCCGCAATGCCCGACGTGTCATGCGTATGGAAATGGATCGGCAGTGACGTCGCCTCGCGCAGCGCCGTGAACAGAACCTTGGCGGCCGCCGGCTTCAAAAGGCCCGCCATATCCTTCAGCGCGATGATATGCGCGCCGGCCTTTTCCAGTTCCTGCGCCAGCGAAACGTAATACTTGAGATCGTATTTCGGCCGCGCGGAATTGAGGAGATCGCCGGTATAGCAGATCGCCGCCTCGCAGAGACGGTTCTCCTCGTTGATCGCATCCATCGACACCCGCATGTTGTCGACCCAGTTGAGGCAGTCAAAGACGCGGAAGAGATCGATGCCGCCGGCCGCCGCCTGACGCACGAAATATTTGACGACATTATCCGGGTAGTTCTTGTAGCCGACGCCGTTGGCGCCGCGCAGCAGCATCTGCAAAAGCAGGTTGGGTGCCGACTCCCGGATCAGCGCCAGCCGCTCCCACGGGTCTTCGGTGAGGAAGCGCATGGAAACGTCGAACGTCGCCCCGCCCCAGCATTCGAGCGACAGAAGATCCGGCAGGGCGCGGGCATAACGCCGGCAACCCGCGCGATATCATAGGTGCGCATGCGGGTGGCGAGCAGCGACTGATGGCCATCGCGCATCGTCGTATCGGTCATCAGCACGCGCTTTTCGGCACGCATCCAGTCGGCAAAACCCTTCGGCCCGAGCTGGTCAAGCTTCTGCTTGGTGCCATCGGGGATCGGCGCATCGATATAGGGAATGACCGGCTTTGCCGCATCGGCCGCCGGCATCGGCCGGCCCTTGGCTTCCGGGTGCCCGTTGACGGTGACGTCGGCGAGATAGGTCAGGAGCTTGGTCGCGCGGTCCTGCCGCTTCACCTGCTCGAACAGCTCCGGCGTCGTGTCGATGAACCGCGTCGTATAGCTATTGTCGCGGAATTTCGGATGACCGATGATCGCTTCGAGGAAGGTGAGGTTGGTCGCCACGCCGCGGATACGGAATTCGCGCAGCGCCCGGTCCATGCGGCTGATCGCTTCCTGCGGCGTGCCGCCCGAAGCCGTCACCTTGACGAGTAGCGGATCGTAATAGCGGGTGATGAAGCGCCGGTATAGGCCGTGCCGCCATCGAGGCGGATGCCGAAGCCGGCAGCCGAGCGATAGGCGGTGATCCGACCGTAATCCGGAATGAAATTATGCTCCGGGTCTTCGGTGGTGATACGGCATTGCAGCGCATGACCGTTCAGGCGGATATTTTCCTGCGCGGGAACACCCGATTCCGGCGTGCCGATCGCAGCCCCTTCGAGGATATGGATCTGCGCTTTGACGATATCGATGCCGGTGACGACTTCCGTCACCGTATGCTCCACCTGGATGCGCGGATTGACCTCGATGAAGTAGAATTTGCCCGTATCGGCATCCATCAGATACTCGACGGTACCCGCACCGATATAATTGGTGGCACCGGCGATCTTCAGCGAATAGCCGGCAAGCTCCTGCCGCTCGGCTTCCGAGAGATAGGGCGCAGGCGCGCGCTCGACGACCTTCTGGTTACGCCGCTGGATGGAACAATCACGCTCGAAGAGATGCACGACATGGCCATGGGTATCGCCAAGGATCTGGCTTTCCACATGCCGCGCGCGCTCCACGAGCTTTTCGAGATAGACCTCGTCCTTGCCAAAGGCGGCCTTCGCCTCGCGCTTGGCCTCGGTGACTTCCTTGGCGAGATCGGCTTCGGAACGGATGGCGCGCATGCCGCGTCCGCCGCCGCCCCAGGAGGCTTTCAGCATCACCGGATAGCCGATATCGGCGGCCATCTTCGCCACTTCCGCCATATCATCCGGCAGCGGCTCGGTGGCAGGAACCACGGGCACGCCCACCGAGATAGCCAGATTACGCGCTGCAACCTTGTTGCCGAGCTGGCGCATCGTATCGGCAGTCGGCCCGATGAAGATGATGCCGGCCTCGTTACAGGCCTCGACGAATTCCGGGCTCTCGGAGAGAAGACCGTAGCCGGGATGGATCGCATCGGCGCCGGAAAGCTTGGCGACCCGGATCACTTCCGGGATCGACAGATAGCTCTCGATCGGCCCCATGTCTTTTTCGAGATGCGGGCCGCGGCCCACCTGATAGCTTTCATCCGCCTTGAAGCGGTGCAGTGAAAGCTTGTCCTCCTCCGCCCAGATGGCGACCGTCTTGATGCCAAGCTCGTTTGCCGCGCGAAACACGCGGATGGCGATCTCTGAACGATTGGCAACGAGTATCTTTGTTATCGGCATGTGGCCTCCCCTTTGCCGGCATCGATTGCTGCGCTGCAAAGAGACCAAGAACCTATCCGTTACGCAAGCCCTATTTCAGTGGGAAAGCCTCACGCGGGTGCCCCGGGAAAACCTCAGGTTACAAGTCCGAGACGGAAAGCAATCGCCACGACATGCTGGCGGTTCTTTGCACGAAGCTTTTCCTGCAGGCCGTTAATGTACCAGTCCACCGTATGGTTGGAAATTTCCAGCGTCTTGGCAATCTCGTTCGAGGTCAGACCATCGGCCAGATGAAGGATAACCTCCATTTCGCGGCGGGTCAGCGGGCTTTCCAGCCGCTGCGCCATCTCGACCTCCTGAGCAGCCCCCTTCAGCTCGAGCAGACGCCAGAAGATGCGCTTGGCGGCCGCATCGAAAAGCGCGATCTCGGTGGGTGACAGATCGATGGCTTTTCCGCCGATAATCATCCAGCCGAGCAGGCCGTTGCGACCATTGACGGGAAACAGATAGCCGTCCTGAAGACCATAGCGCCCCGCCTCCTGCATCATGCGCTCGATGCGCTGCCGGTGAGGGTCCGTCTTCAGGGCCAGCACGGCATCGCGCCACCGGAACGGCCGCTGCACCATGCCGAGCATGCGCATGTTCGGATCGATCAGCGAATATTTGCGCGACACATAAATCTGCCGCCACGTCGCCGGCCAGTTTGACAGGAGGTCGGTCTCTGCCAGATCGGTCAGCTGGTGCGGGTGCCGATGAAGCCGGATGCCATAGAATTGGAAGCCGTAGGCGGCAAGCAGAGATTCGAGACGGGCAGCAAGCTCGTCCTGATCCCTGGCCTCATCCACGAGAACCAGGAGCTGCACAATCAGTTGGATATTCAAGACGCCCCCTCAGCACCCGGAGAAGACTGCTGTGTACATTTCATGAAATTCGATCGCGACGGTTAAAAACGACTTTTATCATACTATTCAACTGCTGAAGGTATACCGCGAAATCTTGCTATTGACGAGTTCGCATGCAACCCATCGGTTTTAATGTGCGCAACGCCCAAACTCTTGCCCGAAACAACCTGTTTCTGGCACAAGACGATGAAAGCGTTTGCCTGCCGAATGCTCGTCCCTATTTACCCAATCCGGGCCCTGTGCCCGTTGCGACATTGCATGAAAGAGGAGCGCCACTTGACGCTTTTACAGGTCTACGCTCGAGCGCTGAAATATCTCGCGAAGAGCAAGTGGCGGGTGACTGCCGTTGTGATCGCCAACATCATTCTGGCTGTCATCACCATCGCCGAGCCCGTGCTGTTCGGCCGAATCATCGATGCCATCTCCTCCGGTGGCGCCGTGACCAATGTTCTTCTTCTGTGGGCAGCATTCGGCGCGTTCAACACGATCGCCTATGTGCTGGTTGCCCGTGAAGCCGATCGCCTGGCGCATGGACGCCGCGCCTCGCTTCTCACCGAAGCCTTCGGCCGCATCATCTCCATGCCGCTTGCCTGGCATCACCAGCGCGGCACGTCCAATGCGCTTCATACGCTGCTGCGCGCCTCCGAAACGCTGTTCGGCCTCTGGCTGGAATTCATGCGGACGCATCTGGCAACCGCAATCGCGATCCTGCTTCTGATCCCGACCGCGATCTCGATGGACTGGCGCCTCAGCCTCGTCCTCCTGGTGCTGGCAATCGTCTACTGGTTCATCGGCGTTATGGTGATGAAGCGCACCAAGGAAGGCCAGGCCTCGGTGGAGAGCCACTACCACCAGGTCTTCTCGCATGTGAGCGATTCCATCAGCAACGTCTCGGTGCTGCACAGCTACAACCGCATCGAAGCGGAAACCAGGGCGCTCAAGGACTACACGAAGGATCTCCTCTCGGCACAATATCCGGTTCTCGACTGGTGGGCGCTGGCAAGCGGCCTCAACCGGACCGCCTCCACGGTCTCGATGGGCGTCATTCTGGTAATCGGCACCATGCTGGTGCAGAACGGCCAGATCCGTGTCGGTGATGTCGTTGCCTTCATCGGCTTTGCCAACCTTCTGATCGGCCGCCTCGACCTACTTCGCCAGTTCGCCACCCAGATCTTCGAGGCCCGCGCCAAGCTCGAAGACTTCTTCGTGCTGGAAGATTCCGTCGAGGAACGCAGCGAGCCTGCCGACGCCAAGGAACTCGGCGCCGTCGGCGGCGAGGTGGAATTCCGCGATGTCTCCTTCGGCTTTGCCAATACCAGCCAGGGCGTCCATCACGTCTCCTTCGTCGCCAAGGCGGGCGAGACCGTCGCCATCGTTGGCCCGACAGGTGCCGGCAAGACCACGCTCATCAACCTTCTCCAGCGCGTCTATGACCCGCAGGAGGGCAAGATCCTGATCGACGGCACGGATATCTCGACGATCACCCGCAAGTCGCTCCGCCAGTCGATCGCCACCGTCTTTCAGGATGCGGGCCTGCTCAACCGCTCGATCAGCGAAAATATCCGGCTCGGCCGCGAGGGCGCGACGGAAGCCGATATCGCCCGTGCGGCAGAAGCGGCAGCCGCCACCGAATTCATCGAAAGCCGTCTCAACGGCTATGAAACCTCGGTCGGCGAACGCGGCAACCGCCTCTCCGGCGGCGAACGCCAGCGTATCGCGATTGCCCGCGCAATCCTGAAGAACGCGCCGATCCTCGTGCTCGACGAGGCGACCAGTGCGCTGGACGTGGAGACGGAAGCCCGTGTGAAGGTCGCAATCGACAAGCTGCGCGAGAACCGCACGACTTTCATCATCGCCCACCGCCTGTCCACCATCCGCGATGCCGACAAGGTCATCTTCCTCGATGCCGGCCGGATCGCCGAAATGGGCACCTATGACGAACTCAGCAAGAGCGGCGGCCGGTTCGCCTCGCTCCTGCACACGAGCGGCATCAAGATCGACGAGATCGATGAAAAGGCCGTACCGGTGATCGATCACCAGTAAGATGGCAATGGCCGATCATACCCGGCCTCGCTTCTGATACCACATGACCCGCCCTGCCCCTCGGCACGGCGGGTTTTCTTTTGCGCGCACGATCATGAGCATGAGCACGGCAAACTCACCGCAGGCGAAGTCAAGCCGGCTACGGCAGACCTTCCCAGGGCACCTGCAAGCCGATCAGACGGGAAACCGGCCTCGACGCTGTTGCAACACGATGCCCCCTCCACCGATACCCAGGCTCAGCACGCCCAAGCACCTCTCCGAGCAGACTCACCCTCGGGTGCCGACGACTGTTTTCAGGCACGCCCACAAAACAAAGGCCGACAGCCCTTCCCTCCATGGCGACCCTCACCTTGCCGGCCAGCGGCGTGAGAAGGAAGCACGAATGAAAAAGCCCGCCCGGCAGCTGCCGGGCGGGCTTTCGATCTGTTCGGGATCCCGGGTCGAGATCACCATCCTTCATCATTCGGACGGGTCGACGTCCTTTTTCTTGCGCGGCTTGGCCGGTGCCTTATCCGCCGTCTTTTCGGCGCTCTTGGCCGTCGCCTTCGCCGGCTCCTTGGCCGTCGGCTTGGTTGCCTTGACCGCCTTGGCCTCGGCAGGCGCCTTGGCCGCCTTCACGGCCTTTGCCGGAGAAGCGGTTTCGGAGACGGACGTGACCTCGATTACCTTGGCAGCAGGCGTCGTACCCGGAACGGCATGCCCCTTGCTGACATCGACGGCTACGCCATCGACAGTCACCTTGCCATCATCGACCGCGATCTTGTGCACCGTGTCGCCGACGGTGATTTCCGCCGTAAACCCGTTCCAGCCCGTCGGCAGCGCCGGATCGACGAAGAGCTTGTCGCCCTCGCGCCGGATACCGAGAATGCCTTCGATCGCCGCACGGTAGAGCCAGCCGGCAGAGCCGGTGTACCACGTCCAGCCACCACGGCCGGTATAGTTGCCATAGCCATAGACGTCGGCTGCGACCACGTAAGGCTCCACGCGATAGGTCTCGGCAGCATCGCGGTCGAGTGCGTGGTTGATCGGGTTCAACATCTGGAAGCACTTCCAGGCATCGTCACCGCGCTTCAGGCCGGCCAGCGCCATGACCACCCAGATGGCGGCATGGGTATACTGACCACCGTTTTCGCGGACACCCGGCGGATAGGCCTTGATATAGCCCGGATCGTGACGGGTTTCCTGGAAGGCCGGCGTGAACAGGCGGATGATCTGGGCTTCGTCATCGACGAGCTGATCCATGACCGCATCCATCGCCTGCCGCGACCGATCGGGCCTGCCTTCGCCGGAGAGCACGCTCCACGTCTGGCCGAGGGAGTCGATACGGCATTCATTGCTCTTGGCCGAGCCGAGCGGCGTACCATCGTCATAATAGCCACGACGATAATAGGTGCCATCCCAGCCGGCGCTTTCAAGCGCTTCACGCAGATCGGCAAGGTGCTTCGTCCAGCGCTCGACACGCTTGCGATCGTTCCGCTCCGTTGCATACGGAATGAAGTTGCGCAGCGCGCTTGCGAGGAACCAGCCGAGCCAGACGCTCATGCCACGCTCGCCAACACCGACGCGGTTCATGCCGTCGTTCCAGTCGCCACCGAGCATCAGCGGCAGCCCCATGTCGCCGGTCCGCTTGATCGCAAGATCGAGCGCGCGGGCAGCATGTTCGTAGAGCGGTGCCGTCTCCTCGGTGATCTCCGGCTTCGAGAAGGCATCATGCTTGTGCTTCTCGAGAAG
The DNA here is from genome assembly GCA_902167985.1 of Shinella sp. UYSO24. Classification (GTDB taxonomy): domain Bacteria; phylum Pseudomonadota; class Alphaproteobacteria; order Rhizobiales; family Rhizobiaceae; genus Neorhizobium. The sequence continues at coordinate 67,494 of CABHNZ010000009.1, read as the reverse complement.
AGGACCGTTGAGGAAGTGCAGTTCCTCGTCGAGGATCGAGTGGTCGCCGGTGGTCGAGACATACTGGTGTGCGGCATAAGCCAGCCACACGACGTCGTCCGAGATCATCGTGCGAACGCCGGCACCGGTATTCGGCAGCCACCAATGCTGCACGTCGCCTTCCTTGAACTGGCGCGACGCCGCATTGAGGATCTGCTTGCGGGCAAGCGAGGGCTCATGCACGAGGAAGGCCAGCGTGTCCTGCAACTGGTCACGGAAGCCGAAGGCGCCGGATGCCTGGTAGAAGGCGGTACGGGCCATGATACGGCAACCGAGTGCCTGATAGGGCAGCCAGTAGTTGACCATGTTGTTCAGCGCCTTGTCCGGCGTCGAGATCTTCAGGCGACCGGTAAATTCGGTCCAGAAGGCACGGTTGCCGGCAAGGATCGAGCCGAAATCGTCGCCGCGCAGATCCGCAACCAGCGCTTCCGCCTCTTCCTGCGTCGCTGCATCACCCATGAAATAGGTGATGACGCGTTCCTCGCCCGGCGCAAGCGTCAGGTCATAGGCCAATGCCGCACACGGATCGCCATCCAGATCGACGGCACCGCTGAGCGCCGAGCCGTTGACAACGGCTGCCGGCAGCTGCACCGAGCCGAACCGGCCGATGAACTCACGACGGCTGGTCGTGAAGCCCGACGGCATGTCCTGCATCGCCATGAAGGCGACGCGGCGGAAATCGATGCTGAACGAGTTGGTGGCGTAGAGCGCACCCGTTGCCGCATCGCGGTTGGAGAGGATGAACGGCGTCGTCTTCTGCAGGTTGGCGCCAAGCAGCCATTCCGCATAGCCATAGAGGCGCAGGCGGCGCGGTTCCGAGCCGGTATTGCGAACGACCATGGACGAAGCCTTGGCAGACCGCTTGCGATCGACCGTCTGGGTCAGGCTGAGGCTCAGGCCCCCCTGTTCCGACGAGAAGACCGAGTAGCCGAGGCCGTGACGGGCCTCGAAATCGGCCGCCGGATCACGCGACAGCACGGCGAATGGCGTTGCAATCGCACCGCTGTCGAGATCGGCCACGTAGAAGCCTTCGCCCGGACGGTTGATGACCGGATCGTTGGTCCATGGCGTCAGCTGATAGTCGCGCGAGTTCTGCGCCCAGGTGAAACCGGAGCCCTCGGCCGAAACGTGGAAACCGAACGTATCGTTGGAGATGACGTTGATCCACGGATGCGGCGTCGACTGGCCACCCTTGAGGCGCACGACATATTCGCGACCGTCTTCGGTAAAGCCGCCGAAGCCGTTCCAGAACTCGAGGCCCTTGCCTGCATCGGCATTTTCGACCGCAGGAGCAAAGAGCTCGCCCTTCGTCAGCGGACGACGATCGACCTCGATCGCCTCATCGACCGGCGGCGCAAAGATCGTCGACGTCCGGTTGAGTTGGTCCATCAGCTGGCCGTTGCGGGCATGGATGACGACGCGCGATGCGGCCACCAGTGCTTCCGCGCCGCCTTCTTCGAGAACATCACGACGCAGGGCAAAGACGTGCTGGCGGGCACCATCCTGCGCGCCGAGACGCCGCGCGTTCTGCTCCATATAGTCGATCGTGTCCTGCAGCTCTTCCGCATGATCGGCGCCGCGTTCGTTGAGAATGACGAGGTCGCTCGGCAGGCCGCGCGAGCGCAGATATTCCTGCGCGCTCATCGCTTCCTTCGTCACCTGGATGTCGTTCTCATTGTCGATGCGGACGGTAAAGATCGGGAAGTCGCCGGAAACCGACGCCGGCCAGAGAGCCGATTGCGGCTGCATGCCGGCGCGCACCGTTGCCTGATCGGCCCGAAGCTGCATGTCGGGATAGAGCAGATAGCGCGCAAGGTTCTGGAACACCGCGGCTTCCTGCGAGGAAACGCCGAGGTGACGCAGCTGAACCTGCGTGCGGGTCCAGGCCTGGGTGAGTTCACCCTGGAAGGCTTCCGCATGACGGTAGCGCTCGATCGCGAGATCCAGCTCGTCGCGGCGCTGGGCGGCAATCGTCCAGAACACCACCGAGACCTTCTTGCCGGCCGGAACGCGAACGGTGCGGCGCAGCGACAGGATCGGGTCGAGCGTGAAGCCGTCGGAATTCGACAGCGTCGCACCCGGATCGAAGGCGGCAGCCTCGCCAAGCGTGCGGCCACGGCCGAGGAACTTGCGGCGGTCGGTTTCGAACTCGGTCGGACGCGAGGTGCCGGCATTATCGGCGGCAAGATGCGCCACCATCATGTCCGGATCCGTCGGCGAACGCTTGTTGCGCCATGCGCGGATCACGTCACCGCGCTTGCCGATCTCGGTATGGATGAACATGCGCGAGAAGACAGGGTGTCCCTTGTCGTCGTCATCGCCGTTCAGCACGGGTTCGAGATAGGAGGTCACTTCGATGAAGCGGTCTTCCGTACCCATGTTGAGCAGCGTCACGCGGCGGCCTTCGGCATCGTGCTCGGTCGCAACGATGCACTCGACCGTGCTCGTCAGATCGCCGACGGTCTTCTGGAATTCGGCGCGTTCGTCGCTGAAGATCGTCTTCGTCTGCTCGCCTTCGGCGCGACGCGGTTCCGTCGTCGTCGACCACCAGTCGCCGCTTGCGGTATCGCGCAGGAAGATGAACTGGCCCCAACGGTCTTCCGTCGGGTCAGGCCGCCAGCGCGCAACCGACATGTTGTTCCAGCGGGCATAACCGGTACCGGTTGCCGTGAGCATGATCGAATAACGGCCGTTGGACAGGAGAACCAGTTCGCGGTCCTTGCTGGCCGGGCTGGTGATCGTGCGGATTTCCGGACGCAGCAGTTCTCCGCCGCCCTTGCCGGGCGTCTCTTCGTGCTTGGCGCTCATGACGGGAATGTCGCGCGGCGCCTTTTCCTGCAGGAGCAGTTCGGCAGCTTCGATCACCGGATCGGCATGGAAGAGTTCGCGCAGCATGCCGTTCATCACGACGTTGGCGATGGCGGCGATCGACATGCCATGGTGGTGGGCATAGTAGTTGTAGACCACCGCGCAACGCTTGCCTTCCGGCACGCGGGTCGGGGTGAAATCCACCGCATCATGGAAGCCGTATTTGCCGAGCGCACCGAGCGAACGCAGTTCTGCAAGGTTCGATTCGGCGGCAATCGGATCATACTGCGATGCCAGGATCGACGCATAGGGAGCGATAACGGCGTTCTGGCCGAGGCCGCGCTTCAGACCGAGCGTCGCACGCCGAAGTTCGTGTACTGATAGTGCATCTGATGGTCGAGCGCGTTGAACGCGGCTTCCGAAATGCCCCACGGCGTGCCGAGACGGCGACCATGGTTCATCTGTTCCTGAACGATCAGGTTGTTGGTCTGGTTCAGAATACCGCCCGAACGCTCCTGCATGACGAGCGGCGGCATCAGGTATTCGAACATCGAACCCGACCACGAGACCAGCGCGCCGCGCGCACCGATCGGCACCACATGGCGGCCGAGACGGTACCAGTGTTCCATCGGCAGGTCGCCCTTGGCGATGGCAAACAGGCTGGTGAGACGCGCTTCCGAGGCCAGAAGGTCGTAGCAGGCTTCGTCAAGCTCGTTGCTATCGACACGGTAGCCGATCGACAGAAGACGACGCTCCTTGCGGAACAGGAAGGCGAATTCCATGTCGAAGGCGATCTTGCGGGTGCGGTCACGCAGCGATGCGAGACGCAGGCGCAGGGCCTCGATATTGGCATTGTCGAACACGCCATCGGCAATATGCGCTTCGCAGATCGCAACCAGCGAGGCCGACCACTTGGTCACTTCGTCGCTCTGCGGCGAACGGACTTCCTGGTCGAGATTGGTCGCAAGCTTCTGGATATCGCGCGCCAGAACCGAAAGGTTGATGATGCGGATCGACGCAAATTCATGCTCGCGCTTTACGGCGTTCAAGGCATTGCTGAAGCCGGTGATACGCTCTTCGAGGCGGCGGCGCAGCGGACGCACGGTCTTGCGGTCATCCGGCAGCGCCTTCAGCGTTTCCGCCAGAATGCCGGCGACATCGCCAACACCGTCGAGATTGCCCTGCAGATGCGCCGACGGCGCTTCTGCCCAGATGCGGCAGGCCGACGAAATCGCGATCAGGTGGCCGGCAAAGTTGCCGCTATCGACAGCCGAGACGTAACGCTGGCCGAGCGGCTTCAGCGTGTCGTTGTGGTACCAGTTGAACAGATGGCCACGGAACTTGTCCATCTTTTCAACGGTGACGATCGTCTGCTCGATACGGTCAACCGTTTCGGCAAAGCTGATCCAGCCGAAATTGCGGGCCGATACGGTCGACAGGAGATACACGCCGATATTGGTCGGCGACGTGCGCTTGGCGATCGACGGGTTCGGACGCTCCTGGAAATTGTCCGGCGGCAGATAGTTCTGCTCTTCCGTGACGAAGGTCTCGAAATAGCGCCAGGTGCGGCGAGCGATCTTGCGCAGCTCGACCGAGACCGGCTCCGGCACGAACAGACGGTCTTCCGTTTCGGCAGACTGGCTCACATACCAGGCAACCAGCGGCGAGAAGATCCACAGAACCGCGAACGGAATGCCGACGAGGAAGGCGTTATCGCCCGGAATAGCCGACAGCAGGATGCTGAGGACGGCAATGGCCGGCGCATGCCACATGGCACGATAGTAATCGGTCGGGCTGCCCTGCGCGCTCGACTGGATCGAGGCGGCGGTACGCCATTCCAGCATCAGCTTGCGGCTGACCAGAAGGCGATAGAGCGAACGGGCAATCGCATCCGTCATGATGCAGGCGGAATCGGCGATGAAGACGATCCGCAGAGCAACCTGCGCATTGGCCGAACGGACATCAGACCAGACCGAATAGAAATGCGCCCGCTGCACGAAGTCCGTCGAACGCGGCATCAGGCCGGTCAGCAGCGAAATCGTCGGTGCAACGAAGAGCGAGAAGATCAGGAGGATCTGCCAGATCAACGCGCCGAGCGGGTCCATGAAGTACCAGCCGAGGACGGACGCGAAGAACCACGCGATCGGGGTCAGCGAGCGGCGCAGGTTATCCACCATCTTCCAGCGGCCGAGTGCCGTCACGCCGCGCTTCGGATCGAGGATGTAAGGCAGAAGCTGCCAGTCGCCACGCGCCCAGCGATGCTGGCGCGAGACTTCGACCTCGTAGCGGACGGGGAAATCTTCGACGAGTTCGACATCGGTGACGAGCGCGCAACGCGCGAACGAGCCTTCGAGAAGGTCGTGGCTGAGAACCGCGTTCTCTTCGATCCGGCCCTTCAGCGAGGTCTCAAAAGCATCGACGTGATAGAGGCCCTTGCCGGTGAACGAGCCTTCGGCAACGAGGTCCTGATAAACGTCGGAAACGGCAAAGACATAAGGATCAAGCCCGCGACCGACCGAGAAGACGCGCTGGAAGACCGAGGCTTCCTTGCCCGTCGTCAGCGACGGCGTCACGCGCGGCTGCATCAGCGCATAGCCTTCGACGACGCGGTTGCTGACCGGATCGATGACCGGGCGGTTGATCGGATGATGCATCTTGCCGACGAGACGCGTGACGGCTTCGCGCATCAGGCGCGTATCCGCATCGAGCGTCATGACATACTGCACATCCGAAGGCACCATGTTGGCACCCTGCAGATAGGTCGTGTCGCGGTCGCCGCGCAGCAGCAGGTTCAGCTCATGCAGCTTGCCGCGCTTGCGCTCCCAGCCCATCCACACGCCTTCGTTCGGGTTGAACAGGCGGCGGCGATGCAGGAGGTAGAAGCGGGAAACAGGCTCATCGACATAGCGGGCGTTGAGTGCTGCAATCTCGCGCTTGGCATAATCGAGAATTTCGAGATCGGCCTCGCTCTCCTCGAATTTGCTGTCGCGCCAGTCGCTGAGCAGGGCAAAATAGATTTCGCCGCTCGGGTTGGCGAGATAATGGACTTCCAGATTGCGGACCAGTTCGTCCACCGTGTCGCGGTCGGTAATCAGGCAAGGCACGACGACGAGCGTCTTTGCCTCTTCCGGAATACCCTCCTTGAACTCGTAGCCGACCAGACGCGCCGGCTTCACCACGTAAGTGACCAGCGTGTTGAAGAGGCCGGTGGCACCTTCGGACGCCGGCAGCGAGAACATCAGCAGGAAAAGTGCGACGATCGGCCAGGCGATATTGGCCTGAACGAGGAAATAGCCGGTGATCGCCAGCGCCAGGAAGGTCAGCGCCAGAACCGGGCCGGCAATCGAGAACCACTGCAGGCGGCGAACGGTACGCACGAATCGCTGGTTGAGCGACGGCTTGTAGTTGACGGCCGCCTCAAGCTCCTTGCGGCGGCGGCCGACGACGAAGGCGCCGATATTGGTCTCGCGCTCATCCGGATTGGTGGCGGCAGCTTCCCGCGCCAGACGGATTGCCGCTTCGGCAATCACCGTCTCGCTCTGCTTGGAAAGGCGGGCGATCTTTTCGATACGGTTGCGGTAAGCATTGCGCGAACCGAAATCGAGCGCCTCATAATCGGTCTGCTCGCGGAAAACCTTGTCGATCTGCGAGACGTCTTCGACCCAGACGCTCCATTCGGTGTCGTCGATCAGGCGCAGGCTCTTGATGATGTTGCCCATCATCACGTTGCCGGAAGAAAGACGACCCTGCTCGGCCTGCATCACCGCATTGACATCGGTGCCGGCGGCTTCAAGGCGCTTCTCGATCCATGCGATGGCAAAACCGGAAGTCTGCGACGCATTGCGCAGACGGTAGATGAACTGCGTGGCAAACGCATCGTCACGCTCCAGCCCCTCGACGCCCTTCAGCACATTGGCGCTGGCGGTCTCGTCATTGAGGCGGATGATCTCGTCGGCAACTTCATTTGCGCGCTGACGCATGTTGCGGGTGCGATCGACGCGGCTTGCGATACGGCGCAGGTTTTCGATCAGCACGAAGCGGATGAAGGACGGCAATGCCCAGAGTTCGCCGATCTCAAGCGGTTCGCGGCTCTGGAAACCCTCGACGATCGAGGCCAGCGTCTCGCGGTTGACGTTGCTCTGGGTATGGGCGACGTAAAGCCATGCGAGCGTCAGAACGCGCGGCATTTCCACGCCACCGACCTTCATCGTCTTCAGCTGCTTGAAGAACTTCTTCGGGAAGTCGCGGCGAACCTCCTGGATCGCCTCTTCGACGATATAATAATTGTCGAGAAGCCATTCCGCCGCCGGCGTGATCGTGGCGCCAGCGTCGTTATCGACGGAGGCCTGCCGGTAGACACGCAGGATCTCTTTTTCGTTTTCTTCATGTCGCTTGAAGAACTCGAATTGCATCAGGCCTGGAAGATCGACGGGTGCCTGTTTTCCAAGCTCCTCCCCGCAGACCCGAAGGTCATCCATGGTGAAGTAGGTCGAGCGAATCGTATCGTTGTAATCGATAGGCTTTCGTTCGATTTCACGCGAGGAAGCTGACGAAGTTTGATCTGGGGACATGGACTGGCTTCTGATGAAAACTCGAAGGGGTGGACGGCCTCGTTTAGTCGGCCTGCCAAGGCCTGCTCGAAGGTCTACCCGAGCGGGTAGTGAACAGGACCGAGACAATCCGCGGGGAAGGAGATAGAGAGCGATCTGGATATGGCAAACCGAAGATCCAAAGCTATCGCCCCCTCCCTGCAAATTGAGACATTCTAGCCTCTATCTCGATTAGCCTGAATAAAAGCTGAATAGGCACGCGAAGAGGGCATTTGCACCGCTGGAGCGGCGTTTCAATCGATTCGAACGCGGCCACCGATTTATTTGCCGGTTTTGCCTTATCGCACGGCCGCTCCACTGCTAATCATGACCGCTGGAACAACCATTCGAATGGCCACCGGTAAAGCTGGCAACGGCCCCCTCACGATCCACAAAAGGTGCTGCAATGACGATGCAACGGGTAAACGAGATGAGCGACGTGGTGGCGATGCGGCGCTACCTGCACCAGCATCCGGAACTCGGGCTATCGGAATTCAAGACCTCGGATTTCGTCGCTGAACGCCTGAGTGAACTTGGCTACGAAGTCACCCGCGGCCTTGGCAAGACCGGCGTGGTCGGCACGCTGAAATGCGGCAATGGCAGCGGCTCGATCGGCATTCGTGCCGATATGGACGCCCTGCCCATCGAGGAAGAGACCGGTGCCGAACATGCCAGCCTGACAAAGGGCCTGATGCATGCCTGCGGCCACGATGGTCACACCGCCATGCTGCTCGGTGCGGCAAAGATCCTCGCCGAACGCCGCAATTTCGACGGCACGATCCACCTCATCTTCCAGCCGGCCGAGGAAAATTTCGGCGGTGCCAAGCTGATGATCGATGACGGCCTGTTCGAGAAATTCCCCTGCGACGCCGTTTTCGGCCTGCATAACGACCCGGCGCTGGATTTCGGCAAGATCGGCATCAAGGAAGGCCCGATGATGGCTGCGGTCGATGAATGCCGCATCGTCATCAACGGGCACGGCGGACACGGCGCCGAACCACAGGCGGCATCGGACCCGATCGTCTGCGGCGCCAGCATCATCATGGCCCTCCAGACAGTCGCCTCCCGCAATATCCACCCGCTCGATCCGGTGGTCGTCACGGTTGGCGCCTTTCATGCAGGCATGGCAAGCAACGTCATCCCCGAACGCGCCGAAATGCTGCTCACCATCCGTTCCTTCGATCCGGCGCCGTGACGAACTGGAGCGGCGCATCCGGATGATCGCCGAAGGGCAGGCCGCCAGCTATGGCATGACGGTGACGATCCACTACGACCGCGGCTACGAGGCGACGGTGAACCACACGGCGGAAACCGGCTTCGTCCGCGATCTCGCGACCCGCCTTCTTGGCGCCGATCAGGTCGTCGAATTGCAACGGCCGACGATGGGCGCCGAAGACTTCGCCTATATGCTGGCCGAGCGGCCGGGCAGCTATTTTCTTCTCGGCACCAAGCGCACCGACAATGATCCGCCGCTGCATCACCCGAAATTCGACTTCAACGATGATGCCCTGCCGATCGGCACGAATTTCTGGGTCGAACTGGTCGAAGCCTATCTCGCCGATCGCTGAGGCAGGATCGGCCACACGGTAGATCTCAACATCAAAACGCTCCCGTACCGATCAGCGCGGGAGGCGTTTCTTTATGGAAATTCGATGAAACCCTGATCGATCAGGGGAACAGGCCAAGCGTCACAGCGCCGACGAAAAGGAAGGCTGCGGCAACGAGCGCCGTATTGACCGCAAGACGCAGGCGAGCGCCATGATGCGTAAGCGGACGAGGAGAAAAAGACCGTGTCTGAGACTGAAGATGCGGCATGGGATTCTCCCTGGTTCCGGAGTGGTTCTAGCCACTCTCGGGTCTTATGCTACCTTATCTCTACCAACCTGATAGAGATAATGTTCCAACGAGCCCTCGGTTCCGTAGAAAATCCTTTTCTCTTAACGGCCGCCTATCAGGTTTAACGGTTTATTATGCCTGCGCCCAAAATGACCCGTCTCAGGCCGGGAAACGATCGAGCGCCAGCTTGAAGATATCCGGGTCGACATTGCCGCCGGAGCAGACCGCAATCACGGTATCGCCGAGCGTTTCGCCATGGAAGAGAGCGGCGGCAAGGGCCGCTGCCCCACCCGGCTCGACGACGATTTTCAGGCGGTTGAAGGCAAGCGAAATCGCATGCAGGGCCTCGTCGTCGGTCACGACGATGCCGGCACCGCTCAGCCTCGACAGGATCGGGAAGGTGATGTTGCCCGGCTGCGGCGTGAGGATCGCATCGCATATCGAGCCACCCTGCGCGGCATTGCGCTCGATCTTGCCCGACGCGAGCGAACGGGTCATGTCATCGAAACCCTGCGGCTCGGCGGGATGAACGGTTAGCCCCGGCGCGCGCGCGGCAAGCGCCAGCGATATGCCCGAAATCAGTCCGCCGCCACCGGTCGGCACGAGAACATCGGCCTTGGCAATGCCAAGCGCAGTCGCGTCCTCGGCAATCTCAAGCCCGGTCGTCCCCTGCCCTGCGATCACCAGCGGCTCGTCGAACGGCTTGATCAGCGTCAGGCCGCGCTCCTTCGCCAGCCGCTCCCCGATCGCATCCCGGTCTTCATTGATCCGGTCGTAGAGCACCACCTCTGCGCCATAGGCACGGGTATTGGCGATCTTGATCCGCGGCGCATCGGCCGGCATGATGATGACGCTCGGCACGCCGTGAAGCTTGGCCGCATAGGCCACGCCTTGCGCATGATTACCGGAGGAAAAGGCGATCACGCCATTCGCCCGCACATCCGGCGCCAGCGCCGACACGGCCGACCATGCTCCGCGAAATTTGAACGACCCCGTATGCTGGAGGCATTCCGCTTTCACCAGAACGCGACGACCGGCGATCTCATCAAGAAACGGCGAGGAGAGAAGAGGCGTCCGGCGCACATGCCCGTCAAGGCGAGCGCGGGCAGCTTCGATCATGGCGATATCTGTCATCTGGAAATTCCGTCTGAAATGAAAACTGGCATGCGGGCGAAACGGGCCAAGGAGGCGGCCGTCATCCGGGAAGGAGCCCGAAGCTATCCGCGTCGCGGCACAGCGTAAAGCCGGAATGAGCAGAGAAAATCAGACGGCTGCGGCAAGAGCAGTAGGCGGCTTGACGATCGCCTTGATCGGCAGGTGATCGGAGGCAAGCCGTGCCAGCGGCGTATCATGGGTTTCCACCTTGTCGATCAGCCCCGGCCGGTTGGCCATGATGCGATCGAGCGCCAGAACCGGCAGACGGGACGGAAAGCTCGGCACGGCCGCCGGCAGGCCAAACACGCTCGCAAGCGTATTGAGCGCCGAGCGATCGCCAAGCCGCCATTCGTTGAGATCGCCCATCAGCACGGTCGGGCATTCCTCGCGTGAGCGCAGGATATCGATGATCATCCGCGCCTGCTGATGGCGGGAATGGTTGAGCAGCCCGAGATGCGCCGCGATGATGCGCAGCACGCTGCCATCCTTCAATTCCAGTTCGGTAATCAGCGCGCCGCGCGGCTCAAGCCCCGGCAGTTTCACCTGATGCACGTCGCGCACCAGACCTTCGCGGAAGAAGACGACATTGCCGTGCCAGCCATGCGCCTTGGCAACGCCGGAGACAGGCACCGGAAAAAGACCGGTCTCCCGCTCCATCCAGTTGAGATCGAGCAGCCCGCGCCGCTCGCCAAACCGCGTATCGGCCTCCTGCAGCGCGATCACATCAGCGCCGATTTCGCGGATCACATGGCTGGTTCGGGCCGGATCGAACTTGCGATCGACGCCGACGCATTTATGCACATTGTAGGACGCAATCATCATTCCGCGATCGCGATCATGCGGCTCGTGCTGGCCTGAACCGCGCGTGCGCCTGGCCTTGATCGAAGCAAGAATGCTTGCGGGGAGAGTGGGGCTCTTGCGGGGGCTTTTGTCGTGCATGGCGGGCAATGCTTCTGGTTTGCTTGCGACTATAGACCTGTCTGCCTGATCATCCAGCCTTTTGATCCGGTGCCGCAAATCTGATCGGGATCACAGATAGGGAGAGCCGAGCCAGAGCGTGCGATCCACCAGACGGACGATAAAGGATCGTTCCTTTAATTCATTCAGCGTCACTTGGGTTGCAGACGAAATCACCCGATCGATCCGCCGCTCCAGCGCCTCGGCAAAAGGCTGGTCGAGAATTTCCATATCGACCTCGAAGTTGAGCCGCAGGGAACGCGGGTCGAGATTGGACGATCCGACATAGGCCCAGCGCCCGTCGATCGCCATCAGTTTCGAATGGTCGAACCGGCCGGAAGCGCGCCAGATACGGCACTTGTCCTTGAGCAACTGGTCGAATTGCGCCGTCATGGCCCGGTCGACGAGCTTCAGGTTATTGGCGGAAGGCACGACGATATCCACGGTCACGCCGCGACGGGCCGCCGTCACCAATGCCGTAATCAGCTCCCGATCCGGCAGCAGATAGGGCGAAACGATGCGGATCGACGTGCGGGCGACGGAAAATGCGCCCATCAGCATCTTGTGATTGGTTTCAAGGCTCCTGTCCGGCCCTGAGGAGACAGCACGGATCAGCACCGGCAGGCCGGGCTCGCTCTGCGGCGCAGGCAAGGTCCAGGCATCACCCTCAAGCGTCTCGCCGCTGGCAAATTGCCAGTCTGCAGCCGAAATCGCGAAAAGATCCGCAACCACCGGCCCCGTCACCTTGAAATGCGTATCGAGCGAAAACTCGTCACCGCTGATCTCGCGGGAAAACGCCTCGCGAATATTCATGCCGCCGGTAAAGGCGATCTCGCCATCGACGACGATGATCTTGCGGTGCGTGCGCAGGTTCGCATAGGGGAGCCTCAGCCCCATGATGACATTGCCGTTGAACACCCGCGTCGGAACGCCGCCATCGCGCAGCATGCCCAGCACACTTGGCACCGAGTAGCGGGCGCCGACGGCATCGATCAGCACGCGCACCTCGACCCCGCGTTTGACGGCGGCCACCAGCGCCTCGACGAAACGGCTGCCGATCCGGTCGCGATCGAAAATATAGGTCTCCAGCATGACGCTGCGCTTTGCCCGCCCGATTGCGGCAAGCATGGCCTGATAGGCCTCGTCACCCGTTTCGAGGGGCTCGATACTGTTGCCGCTCGTCATCTTGTGATGCGTGACCGTGTCGCCAAGCGTCTTCATGGCCCGGAACCGCTGGCCGAAGCCTTTGATGACAAGCCCGTCCGTGACGTCATAGGAGGCGAAATCCGCTCGCCGCTTTCCCTGGAGCAGCGCTCGCCGGTCGCTGATGACGTTGCGGCGCATCCGGTTGATACCGGCGATCAGATAGAACGCGGCGCCGACGATCGGCGAGAAGATGATGATACCGACCCAGCCGAGCGCCGAGCGGACTTCGTCCTTCGTCATCGCCGCATGAATGGCAGCCGTCGCGCCCGCAAGGACCGAAATGACGAACAGGATATGCGGCCAATAGGCCTCTAAAAGAGCAAGCATAGCGGGCAATATAGGCGCGCCATTAACCGCTGCAATTGGGGCCGCGATGGAAAATCGCAGCCCCGATATCACATCATCAGGCGCCGAGCTGCTTCTGGAAAATATCCAGCGAGGCTTCGAATGTGTCGAAGATCACATCCACCTGCTCGTCGGTGATGATCAGCGGCGGGCAAAGCGCCAAAGAATCGCCGATCGCCCGTGCGATCAGGCCTTTTTCCAGCAGGATGTTGAAGAGTTTCGGCCCGAGCTGCCCCGCCTGAAAACCATCCCGCGGCTTCAGTTCGAGCGCGCCGATAAGACCCACGCCGCGTGCCTCGATCGCCAGCGGATGACCTTCGAGCGCCTTCAGCCGCTTCTGGAATTTCGGTGCCAGCGCTTGCACATTGCCGACCAGATCCCGCTCCTCGATGATCGCGATGTTTTCAAGCGCGACAGCGGCCGCAACCGGGTGGCCTGCGGCCGTCACACCATGGCCGAACGTGCCGATCTTCGCAGATTCGTCAGCAAGCGGCTGGTAGACATTGTCGTTGATCAGAAGCGCCGAAATCGGCTGGTAGGACGACGAAAGCTGCTTCGACAGCGTGATGATGTCCGGGTTGAGCCCGAACGTCTCGGTCGCGAACATCTTTCCGGTGCGCCCGAAACCGCAGATCACCTCGTCCGCAACGAAGAGAATATCGTATTTCTTCAGGATCGCCTGGATCGCTTCCCAATAGCCCGCAGGCGGAACAATCACGCCGCCGGCACCCATCACCGGCTCGCCGATAAAGGCCGCAACCGTTTCCGGTCCTTCCTTCAGGATCAGCGCTTCGAGATCGCTTGCGCAGCGGGCAACGAACTCTGCCTCGCTCTCGTTTTCCAGCTTGAAGGCACGGTAATGCGGGCAGGACGTATGCAGGATGCCGGCAATCGGCAGGTCGAAGGAGCGATGATTGTTCGGCAGGCCGGTAAGGCTGGCGCTTGCGATCGTCACGCCATGATAGCCCTTGATGCGCGAGATGATCTTCTTCTTTTCCGGCTTGCCGAGCGCATTCGAACGATACCAGATCATCTTGATCGCGGTATCATTGGCTTCCGAGCCGGAATTGGTGAAATACACTTTCGACATCGGCACCGGGGCAAGCTGGATCAGCTTTTCCGCCAGATCGACCGCCGGTCCGTTCGTCCGTGATGTGAACGTGTGATAATAGGGCAGCTTCGCCATCTGCTTGGCCGCCGCTTCCACCAGCCGGTTTTCGCCGAAGCCGACGGCAACGCTCCACAGGCCCGACATGCCCTCGATATATTTGGTGCCGCTATTGTCGTAGACGTAGATGCCCTCGCCGCGGTCGATGACCAGCGCCCCGTCGCGCTCCAGCGCACGGGCATTCGTGTAGGAATGAAGGTGATGCGCCCGGTCGCGGGCCTCGATGGAATTGGGCTGGATAGTCACGAAACCGATCTCCCGGAAGACGACATGAACAGTATTGGCACGGATCCCGACCATAGGCCGAAACGAAGACACTGCACAGGGAAAATCGGTTCGCGACGGATGCAGCGCGTCAAGAATAATTGACGCGCTGCAAAATGATTAGCGGACGGCCATGGCCGCGACCGGCGGCTCGGCACCGGCCGGAATGGGGCTGGTATAGTCCTGCCCCTTGCGGCGCTTCTTCAGATCCTCCCATGCGGCGGTGCGCAGCTGTTCGCTTTCCATCGCCGCAAGACCGGTCGCCACCATCGCCTTGGCAGCGGCCACCATGCCCTTGTGCGCAAGCCCGCTCTTGCCCTGCGCCACCACCTGCCATGTGTGCAATTGGGTGCCGACGGCAAGCGTCGGACCATAGGCCTGCACGGTCGGCACGACCCAGCTGACATCGCCAACATCGGTCGATCCGCCCATCTGCCGCACTTCGTTATGCGCCGGCAAAACGAAGTCGGTCAGCACCATATCCCGCTCTTCCAGACGTTCCTGGTTCCAGCTTGCGGCAATATCGGCAGAGCTCAGCGTGGCCTGGATCGCCTTGGCGAAAGCATGATCCTCATCGTCATAATCCGGCGCGCCCATGCTGTCCCAGGCGTCCTGCATGACATTCATCAGCGGCGTATTGACCATCAGGTTGGAGACGCCGGCAAGGATCGTGCTCTCCATCTGCGTCTCGGTCATCAGGGCAGCACCCTCCGCCACCTTCTTGACCCGCTCGATCAGCGTAAAGAGGCCGGCGAGATCCGGCGAGCGGACCACGTAACGCACCTTGGCATAGGCCTGAACGACGTTCGGCGAAATGCCGCCGCTATCCAGAACCGCATAATGGATGCGGCATTCGGACGGCATGTGTTCACGCATATAATTGACACCGACATTCATCAGCTCGACGCATCGAGCGCGCTGCGGCCAAGTTCCGGTACCGCCGACGCATGGGCGGAACGACCTTTGAAGACGAAATCGATGCGGCAATTGGCAAGCGAGGTCTCGCGCTGCACGCCGGCGAATTGCTCGGATGCCAGCTGATGGCGATATCGACATCCTTGAACGCCCCTTCGCGCACCATGAAGGCCTTGGCCGCACCACCCTCTTCCGCCGGGCAGCCATAGTAGCGCACCCGACCGGGCGTGCCGGTCTTTTCCAGCCAGTCCTTCAGCGCAGTTGCCGCCAGAAGCGAACCGGAACCGAGAAGATTATGGCCGCAGCCATGGCCGTTCGCACCCGCCGTCAGCGGCTCCACATGGCTGACGCCGGCCGCCTGGCTCAAACCCGCCAGCGCATCATACTCGCCGAGAAACGCGATCACCGGTCCGCCCTCACCCGCCTCGCCGATCAGCGCGGTCGGAATGCCGGCCACGTTGTCGGTGATGCGAAAACCCTGCGCTTCAAGCATTTCACGGTGCGCCGCTGCCGACTGCGTTTCCATGTAGCAGGTCTCGGGCGTTGCCCAGACGCGGTCTGCAAGTTCGCAGAACACCTCCGTCTTGCGGTCGATAAAGTCGAAAACGAGAGGGAGGTTGGAATTTTCGCCGGTCATATATGCCTCGATGCAAGCTGGATCAGAAGCGCCGACCGTACTCCAATCTCGACCTTTGGCAATGCTGCCCTGCAGCGAAAATCAGCAATGCTGATAAATGAGCCAGTTCCGTATCTTAGCGGAAAAGTCGAGGCCGCGGCAGCGAATGTGATCAATGCGCGAATCTTCGCATCTCGACAACCGATCGATAATCGCTATTCTCGCGCGCAACCACCTGCCACCGAAAACGAGCAGGAAAATCCATAAAATCGGGAAATATTGGCAAAATTGCGCAATTTTATCCAAGATCTGTAACGATTTCGAAGATCTGTAGCGTGGTTCGCAACCGCATGACATCGGGCTTTTTCGTCCGGTAGATCGGGAGCACCGGGAACAGGTGGGAGAGGACGGAGGACCGACGGGACGGGCATGGCAATGCAGCCCCGTGATGGCGCAAAGGCGATCAGGCACTCCGTCACGCATGCAAGGAACCCGGACCGATGTGGATCGGTCCCGGATAATTGGGAGACTGGAATGAAATACAAACTCGCTCTTGCCGCAGCGCTTCTGTCGGCAACCTTCTTTGCCAGCGCCGCAAGCGCCAAGACCTTCGTCTTCTGCTCGGAAGGTTCGCCGGAAGGCTTCGATCCGGGCCTCTATACCGCCGGCACCACATTCGATGCCTCGGCACACCCGATCTACAACCGCCTCCTGGAGTTCAAGCCCGGCACGACCGAACCGGTTGCAGCCCTTGCTGAAAGCTGGGACATTTCCTCTGACGGCACCGTCTACACCTTCAAGCTGCGCCCGAACGTGAAGTTCCAGACGACGGACTTCTTCACGCCGAGCCGCACGCTGAACGCCGATGACGTGATCTTCTCGATCGACCGCCAGATCAACCCCAACAACCCCTGGGCCAAGTATGTTTCCGGCGCCTCCTGGGAATATGCCGATGGCATGGGCTTCCCCAAGCTCATCAAGTCCATCGAGAAGGTTGACGACCTGACGGTCAAGTTCACGCTCAACCGCGCTGAAGCCCCCTTCCTCGCCGACCTCGCCATGCCCTTCGCTTCGATCATGTCGAAGGAATATGCCGACAGCCTCGACAAGGCAGGCAAGAAGGAACAGCTGAACCAGCAGCCGGTCGGCACCGGTCCCTTCACCTTCGTCGGCTACCAGCAGGACGCCGTCATCCGCTACAAGAAGAACGCCGATTACTGGGGCACCGCTCCGAAGATCGACGATCTCGTCTTCGCCATCACCACCGACGCAGCCGTTCGCTACCAGAAGCTCAAGGCCGGCGAATGCCAGCTGATGCCCTATCCGAACGCCGCCGACGTCGCCTCGATGAAGGCTGACAAGAACCTCAAGGTCATGGAGCAGGAAGGCCTCAACATCGCCTACCTCGCCTACAACACGACCCAGCCTCCGTTCGACAAGGTCGAGGTCCGCAAGGCTCTCAACATGGCGATCAACAAGAAGGCGATCGTCGACGCGGTCTTCCAGGGCATGGCGACCCCCGCCACCAACCCGATCCCGCCGACCATGTGGTCCTACAACAAGTCCATCAAGGACGACGCCTACAATCTCGACGAAGCCAAGAAGCTGCTTGCTTCTGCCGGCGTCAAGGATCTTTCGATGAAGATCTGGGCCATGCCGGTTTCGCGTCCCTACATGCTGAACGCCCGCCGCGCGGCTGAAATCATGCAGGACGACTTCGCCAAGATCGGCGTCAAGGCCGAGATCGTTTCCTACGAATGGGCAGAATACCTGCAGCGTTCGAAGGACAAGAACCGCGATGGCGCAGCCATCATGGGCTGGACCGGCGACAACGGCGACCCGGACAACTTCCTCGACACCCTGCTCGGCTGCGATGCCGTCGGCGGCAACAACCGCGCACAGTGGTGCAACAAGGATTTCGACGCCTCGTGAAGAAGGCCAAGGCAACCTCCGACGTTGCCGAGCGCACCAAGCTTTACGAACAGGCGCAGGAAATCTTCAAGAAGGAAGCGCCCTGGGGCACGATCGACCACTCGCTTGCCGTCGTTCCGATGGCCAAGGGCGTGACTGGCTTCACCCAGAGCCCGCTCGGCGACTTCACCTTCGAGACGGTTGATATTTCCGAGTAATTCTCGGGCGTTAACAACTTTGCCGCGGGAGCGCGTTGCGTTTCCCGCGGCATTTGCTTTAAGAGACGCAAAAACATGCGGCAATGTGCCTCATTCATCGGCTCCATGGCTTGACAGCCATCTGATCGATCAAAAATCAAAAAACCTCGAGGTTGTAGATGTTTGGCTTCCTCCTGCGGCGCATAGCGTGCTGATCCCGACGTTCATCGGCGTCTCGATCATTGCCTTTTCGTTCATTCGCATGCTGCCGGGCGACCCGGTCGCCCTCCTGTCGGGCGAGCGCGTCATGTCGCCGGAGCGCCATGCGCAGATCAGCCATGACCTCGGCCTCGACCGGCCGCTGGTTGTCCAGTATCTGGATTATCTGAACGGTATCCTGCACGGCGACTTCGGCTCCTCGATCGTTTCCAAGAAACCGATCCTCGACCAGTTCCTGCAGCTCTTCCCGGCCACCGTCGAACTGTCGATCTGTGCGATCATCATCGCCATCGCGCTCGGCATTCCGGCTGGTGTGATCGCGGCGATCAAGCGCGGCTCGTTCTTCGACCAGACCCTGATGGGCATCGCCCTTGTCGGCTATTCCATGCCGATCTTCTGGTGGGGCCTGCTGCTGATCATCCTGTTTTCGGGCACGCTCCAGTGGTTCCCGGTGTCGGGCCGCATCTCGCTCATGTATTTCTTCCCCTCTGTCACCGGTTTCATGCTGATCGATTCGCTGCTCTCCGGTCAGAAGGGAGCATTCTCCTCGGCTCTCAGCCATCTGGCGCTGCCCGCGATCGTGCTGGCAACGATCCCGCTTGCCGTCATCGCCCGCCAGACGCGTTCCGCCATGCTGGAAGTCCTGTCGGAAGATTACGTCCGTACCGCCCGCGCCAAGGGTCTTTCGCCCTTCCGCGTCGTCGGCATCCATGCCCTGCGCAACGCCATGATCCCGGTCATCACCACGATCGGCCTGCAGATCGGCGTCATGCTGGCCGGCGCCATCCTGACGGAAACGATCTTCTCCTGGCCGGGCATCGGCAAATGGATGGTCGATAGCGTCTTCCGGCGCGACTATCCCGTCATCCAGAGCGGCCTGCTGCTGATCGCCGCCATCATCATGATCGTCAATTTGATTGTTGACCTGATGTACGGCCTGATCAACCCGCGCATTCGACATTGACCCGGCGGAAAGAAGGAGCAAATCCCATGGCCGAAACAACCACCCCGATCGCAAAGACAGACCAGCCGGTATCGAGCGCCGCCATGCGCCGCCAGATGCTGAAGGAATTCTGGTTCTACTTCTCTGAAAACCGCGGCGCCGTCATGGGCCTCGTCGTTTTCGTCCTGCTCGTCATCATCGCCGTCTTCGCGTCCGTGATCGCGCCGCATTCGCCGTTCGAACAGTATCGCGACAGCGTTCTCCAGCCGCCGAGCTTCAACGAAGGCCCGCACGGCTTCTTCCTTCTCGGCACCGATCCGGTCGGCCGCGATATTCTCTCGCGCCTCATCTATGGTGCGCAATATTCGCTCTTCATCGGCGTCTTCGTGACGACGCTGTCGCTCGTCGGCGGTATCCTGATCGGCCTGATCGCCGGCTATTACCGCGGCTGGGTCGATACCGTCATCATGCGCCTGATGGATATCATCCTCGCCTTCCCGTCGCTGCTTCTCGCCCTCGTCCTCGTCGCCATTCTCGGCCCGAGCCTGACGAACGGCATGATCGCGATCGCCATCACCCTGCAGCCGCATTTCGTCCGCCTCACCCGTGCAGCCGTTATGGCCGAAACGACGCGTGACTACGTGACCGCCGCAAGACTTGCGGGTGCAAGCCCGCTACGCCTGATGTTCCGCACCATCCTGCCGAACTGTACGGCCCCCCTGATTGTCCAGGCGACGCTCTCCTTCTCCAACGCCATTCTCGATGCGGCCGCTCTCGGCTTCCTCGGCATGGGCGCCAGCCGCCGGCACCGGAATGGGGCACGATGCTCGCCGAAGCCCGCGAATTCATCCTGCGTGCCTGGTGGGTCGTCACTTTCCCGGGCGTTGCCATCCTCGTCACCGTTCTTGCCATCAACCTGATGGGCGACGGCCTGCGCGATGCGCTCGACCCGAAACTGAAGAGGTCCTGATCATGGCGCTTCTCACGATTGATAATCTCACCGTCGAGTTCGAAACCGCGACCGGCTGGTTCAAGGCCGTCGACGGCGTCTCCATGTCCGTCGAAAAGGGCGAGGTTCTCGCCATCGTCGGCGAAAGTGGCTCGGGCAAATCCGTCGCCATGCTCGCCGTCATGGGCCTCCTGCCCTGGACGGCGAAGATCACCGCCGACCGCCTTCTCTTCGAAGGTCGCGACATGGCGGCAATCAGCCCGGCCGAGCGCCGCAAGCTGATCGGCAAGGATATTGCCATGATCTTCCAGGAGCCGATCGCCAGCCTCAACCCGTGCTTCACGGTCGGCTTCCAGATCGAGGAAGTGCTGCGCATCCATCTCCGCCTCGACAAAAAGGCCCGCCGCCAGCGCGCCATCGAGCTCTTCACCCAGGTCGGCCTGCCCAATCCGGCGGAACGCCTGTCGAGCTTCCCGCACCAGATGTCGGGCGGCCAGTGCCAGCGCGTGATGATCGCCATGGCCATCGCCTGCAACCCGAAACTGCTGATCGCCGACGAACCGACGACGGCCCTCGACGTGACGATCCAGAAGCAGATCCTCGATCTGATTATGGATCTTCAGGCAAAGACCGGCCTCGGCCTGATCATGATTACCCATGACATGGGCGTCGTGGCCGAAACCGCAGACCGGGTCGTCGTCCAGTACAAGGGTCGCAAGATGGAAGAGGCCGACGTCCTCTCCCTCTTCGAAAACCCGAAGAGCAATTACACCAAGGCGCTTCTCGCCGCCCTGCCGGAGAATGCGACAGGCGACCGCCTGACCACCGTATCCGCCTTCTTCGACGGTACGCCTGAACCAGCCCCCTCTGCGACAACCAGCGGAGCAACTGCCTGATGGATAGCACCACCAACAACACCATGCTCGAAGTGCGCAACATCAAGCGCGACTACGAACTGTCCAGCGGCCTCTTCAAGCCGAAGAAGGTCGTCCATGCCGTCAAGGGCGTCTCCTTCAAGCTGGAACGCGGCAAGACGCTGGCGATCGTCGGTGAATCCGGCTGCGGCAAATCCACCCTTGCCCGCATGATCACCTTCATCGACGAGCCGACGGCCGGCGAACTGTTGATCGACGGCAAGACCGTCGACACCCGCCCCGGCCACCTGACGCAGGAAATGCGCCAGAAGGTGCAGATCGTCTTCCAGAACCCCTATGGCTCGCTCAACCCGCGCCAGAAGATCGGCGACGTTCTGGGCGAACCGTTGGCGATCAATACCGACATGCCGGCCTCAGAACGGCGCGACCGCGCCAACGAGATGCTGAAGAAGGTCGGCCTCGGCCCGGAACATTATAACCGCTATCCGCACATGTTCTCCGGCGGCCAGCGCCAGCGTATCGCGATTGCCCGCGCGCTGATGATGAACCCGAAGCTTCTCATCCTCGACGAGCCGGTATCGGCCCTCGACCTGTCGGTCCAGGCGCAGGTTCTGAACCTCTTGGCAGACCTTCAGGACGAATTCGGCCTCACCTACGTCTTCATCAGCCATGATCTCTCGGTTGTGCGCTACATCGCAGACGAGGTGATGGTGATGTATTTCGGCGAGGCGGTCGAATACGGCACGCGCGACGAAGTCTTCTCCGATCCGAAGCACGAATATACGCGCACCCTCTTTGCCGCGACCCCGCGCGCCGACGTGGAATCGATCCGCGCCCGCGTCATGGCAAAGAAGGCAGCCGTCACCGCCTGAGGCAAACGCTTCTGGCCTCTACTCTGTGAAGATCCTGACGCTGGCGGCTTGGCCGGCAGCGTCCATCCCAATCAGCGTCGAATAAGCGGCGCTATCCGGCTGCCCCATCATCACGACGCACCGAGCCGGAGCGACAAACCGGAAAAACAGCGCCTGCCCACGGATGCCCCAAAAGGCTCCCTTCGGGTGGGAAAAGTTCCAGCGCAAACATACGCTCGTCAATGCAATGCCTGTGACGGTTCTGACGGAATGCGCCCGGCCACGCCGCAGCCAGAGCGGCCTTGGCCGGTCTGGCATGCAAAAACACCGCTTGTGCTGGCGATTTCGCCCCGTTAGCCAGTTGATCATCATCTCGGCGTTGAAGGAGACGGCAGTTTGGCTCTTCTGGGGCTTTTCAAGAACAGGCAGAGCGAAGCTGCTTCCGTCCCGGCGCATCTCACGGACATGATCGCCGGCTATTCGATCGAGGTCATGCCGCGCACGGCATCGAAGATCGATGATCTCAAGAGCCTTCTGCGGCCGCACCCGTGTCTACATCGCCCATATCGCAGGAACGCCGATCGATGACATGGTGGCAACCGCACGCCGCCTCACCGATGACGGTTTTGCGCCCATGCCGCATGTTCCGGCCCGCAACATTGCCGATCTCGCGACGCTGGAAACCTGGATCCGCCGCTATCGCGAAGAGGCCGGCGTCAGCCAGGCGCTGCTTCTCGGCGGCGGTCAGTCAGAGCCGGTGGGAACACTCGATAGTTCGATCCAGTTGATCGAAAGCGGGGTCTTCGATCGTTACGGTTTTGGCCGCCTGCATGTCGCCGGCCACCCGGAAGGCCATCCGGGCATTGATGCCGATGGCACGACCCGTCTGGTGGATGACGCTCTGCTCACCAAACAGGCCTATGCGGAAAGAACCGATGCCGAGATGGCAATCGTCACGCAATTCTGCTTCGACGCGAAGCCTGTCATCGCCTGGGCAGAACGGATTGCCGCTGCCGGCATCAGCATGCCGATCCATCTCGGCGTTGCCGGCCCGACAAAGCTGCAGACCCTGATGAAATTCGCCATGACCTGCGGTGTCGGCCCGTCGTTATCGGTCCTGCAGAAGCGGGCACTCGATCTCGGCAAATTGCTGCTGCCTTTCGAGCCGCATGATTTTCTGGATGAGATCGCGACCTACAGGGCAAACCGCCCCGGCAGCCTGATCGAGCAGATCCATGTCTTTCCGCTGGGCGGCATACGCCAGAGCGCCGACTGGATGAACGAACGCCTTAGAGCCGGCGTCGACGGCTGAGGAGAAAAGGGAGCGGTGCCTTCGCACCGCTCCACTCGGATCAAGGTGTCTGCGGCGCCATGCCCAGATAGGGCAGCACTTCGTGCGAGCCGCGCCAGATCATTTCGAGCGCCACGTAGAGAATGACGGCCAGACCGACATAGGCAATCCAGCGATGCTTGTTGAGCAGCCGCGCTATGAAGCTTGCCGCAATACCCATCAGCGCGATCGACAGGACGAGACCGAAGATCAGCACGGTCGGATGTTCATGCGCTGCACCGGCAACCGCCAGAACATTGTCGAGCGACATGGAAATGTCGGCGATGACGATCTGCCAGGCGGCCTGGGCGAAGGTCTTGCGCGGGCCGGTCTTTTCGGCATCCGCAATCGCGGCTTCCGCCTCGTCGTCACCGTGCTGGGTGCGTAGCTCGCGCCACATCTTCCAGCAGACCCACAGAAGCAGGATGCCGCCGACGAGAAGAAGGCCGATGATCTGCAGAAGCTGGGTCGTGGCAAGCGCAAAGCCGATACGCAGCACCGTGGCAGCAATGATGCCCACGAGGATGGCGCGCGCGCGCTGTTCTTTCGGAAGCCCTGCCGCAGCAAGGCCGATAACGATGGCATTATCCCCGGCAAGCACGAGGTCGATCATAATGACTTGCAGAAGCGCCGACAGCGCCTCCGGGGTAAAGATTTCGGTCATGAGGCACCCGATCTCAAAGGCGGGGTGCAGGGGCCGTAAGAAACCGGCGAAACGCGAAGTCTTGCGACTTCAAGACATCAATCGAGCATGCGTCTCGGAGGAAGTAACGACACCAGGCACCTGAGTTGGACAAATCCAGTCCGACATCACAGTTCTTTCGAACTGCCAGAGGGGCCCGGTCCTGGTGAGGCAGACATTTATCTGCTTGCCCGAAGAAATCAAGTCCTCGTGATCACAGAGATGCCGCGCGGCGATAACCGCCGCGCCGGCATGAGCATTACTTTTTCGAAAGCCGCGTCTTCAGGCTGTCGAGAATATGCTTTCCGAGAGCTTCATAATCCTCGTCGAAGTGATGGCCGCCATCGATGGCAACAGCCTCGACGCCGCGCGATTTCAGCTGGGCGCAAGGGTCATCATCCTCATCGGTACCATAAATGCACTGCACCACTTTCGGATCGATCTTGGCAATGTCGTTCAGCGTATTGCCGCCCTTGCCCTCGCCGGCAACCCCGAGCCAGCCCGTGACGGAGATGACGAAATCGACTTCCTTGGCGAGCGCCAGAAGCGACATCTGCCTCACATGCACCTTCACGGCCTTGGGCAGAAGATTGTAGCTGGCGGGAATGATGTCGGCGCCGAAGGAATAGCCGACCAGAACGACATTCTGGACATTCCATTTCTTACGGTAGGTCTCGATGATCTTCGCCATGTCCTTGGCGGTCTGGTCGGCAGTCTTTTCCGTCCAGAAATAGCGCAGCGAATCGACACCGACGACCGGCACGCCCTCACCCTGCAGGTAGCCGCCGACTTCGCTATCGATGTCACGCCAGCCGCC
This sequence comes from Shinella sp. UYSO24, assembly GCA_902167985.1. Lineage (GTDB taxonomy): Bacteria > Pseudomonadota > Alphaproteobacteria > Rhizobiales > Rhizobiaceae > Neorhizobium. Next base: position 42,822 of record CABHNZ010000009.1, on the reverse strand, counting down.
ATCACCCGAATAGATGATCGCCATCGTGTCGCTGGTGGGCTTGGTGTCGAGGATCGTCAGCGGCATGTCGAGCGCCACGTCACCGGTACCCTCGGCAACCTTCAGGCTCTGGTCGAGAAGGGTCGAAAGCGCGGCATCCGCCGGGCCCGCCACATCCTCGATATCGACATCCTGATGACCGTCCTTCAGGCTCTTCGCATGCGCGCGGCCATCATCGTTGGCCGCCACATCCGGCGTGAAGGCGATCGTCACATCGGCCGGCAGATCATCGTCCTGGAAGCCATAGATCGTCCGGTCGCCCTTCACGTCCTTGGTCGCCGGCGTGCAAAGTTCCTTCTTCAGCGGAATACCGGCTGCCGGATTGACCGCGATCGCCTCGCCGATCGTCGTCGGCGGGCTCTGGGAAATCATCGCCAGCGCCATTGCGCCACCATCACCGATACCGGCGATGATCGGGTGGCGATAGGTCGAATTGCCGATCCGTCGCTGAACCTGCTGAGACAGATCCTCGACGTCGGAAATCATGTAGACGCAATCGCCCTCATCGGCGGAAAGCGACTGGATATAGGTGGGAAGATCAATGCCGACGACAGCTGCGCCATTCTTCACGAGGTTCTGGGCCTCGCTCTCTTCCGTAGCACCCCAGCCGGAACCGCCGGAAATCAGAAACACCATGCCCTTCAGGTTCTTGTCCTGCGGCACCATGATATGCGGTGCCTTGATCATGCCCGTCTGATAGCCATCCGTAGACTGCGCCGGCTGAGACACGGCGCCTGGGCCTGGGTTTGGGCTGGCGCTGGCGCTTGAGCCTGCGGCGGGGTCTGCGGCTGAGCTTGCTGCGGAGATGCAGGCAGCGCACCGGCAGCGCGACGAGAGCCAGACCGAACAGGCAAGAAATACTGCGTAGTGTCATCACTTTCCAACTACTCCTCTGAGGCCGCCGCCGATAAGCAGGGTGGCGTCCATCATCGCGATTGCGGGGCCTACGGTTGCGGCAGCCAGATAGCGCGGCTCCCATCGCGGCTGAAACTTCGACTTGAAAGCCTTCAGTCCCTTGAAATTATAGAAGCGCTCGCCGTGTTCGAAGACCACGCTTCCGAGCCGGTCCCATACGGGCGCGACTTCCCTTTGCGACATGCCCGCAAGCGGCGCCATGCCCAGATTGAACTCACTGTAACCCGCGTCACGCAAATATTCCATTATCCTAACAAACAGGAAGTCCATGGAACCCTTGGGCGCATCGGGCGCGAAGCGCATCAGGTCGATCGTCGCTTCATGTTTCGTGTCGGTAATGCCAAGCGTCGCGAAGGCGACGATCCGGCCATCCTTGCGCAGGATGGCAACCGGCTGGGCGGCGACGTAATCATCGCGGAACGCGCCAAGCGAGAAGGTTTTCTCGCGCGTGTTATGCGCTTCGAGCCATGTGTCGGAAACGTGCCGCAACTGATCGATGGACGCCATCACGTCGGGCTGCAGGATCACATCGAACTCCAGCCCCTCACGCACGCCCTTGTTGGCGGCCTGACGAAGCGCTGCAAGCCGGGGACCCTTGAGATCGAACTTGCTGAGATCGACGATCGCCAGCTCGCCCAACTTGAAGGCGCGCATCCCGGCATCGGCGCAATAGGGCAGCAGTGCCGGCGTGATCTGGTAGAATACCGCGCGCCCACCCTTCGAACGAGCCTCCTCGACAAAGCGCCAGACCAGTTCCGGCACTTCTTCCTTCGGCCCCACCGGATCGAAAAGCGCGATCCATGATCGCCCCTGAATGCCATACATGATGAAGGCATTGCCGCTTTCGGAAAACATCAGCCGCTTGTCGCCCATCCGCACGACATTGGCGTCGGCATTGTGCTGCGCCATCACGATGGCGGTCGCGCGGTCGAGATCGTCACCGGTCGAGGGCGCGCTGCGCGTCGCGGCCGGACGCAGGAGGCTGTAGATGGAGATGAGCGCCGCGACGATCGCCACGCCGAGCGTCGCACGCAGGCCGCGCGGCGCATCCGCCGAAAACTCGAACCGCCACCACAGATCGCGGCTGTAATCCACCTCGCGATAGACGAAGAAGAGAATAGTGATCGTTGCCGCAACAAGGATCAGCATCGCGCCGATCCAGGCCGGTGTCAGCACCTGCCGGAACAGCGATGCCTGCCGGTTGAACTGGCGGGCACTCAAGCCCAGCCCGGCGAGAAGGATGATGAGGAAGATCGCCTCGACCAGCGCCAAGGCTCGTACAAAGGAGAAAAGCAGCCCGAGCGACGCGCAGATGACGGCCATCCACCATGCGCCGTCGAGCCGCTGGCCGATGCCGCGCGCCGTCACGAACAGCATGATGCCGAGAATACTGGAGAGGAAATGCGCGCTTTCCACCAGCGGCAGCGGCAGATAGGCATTGAGGAGATCAAGCTCGGCATCCGGCGTCGGCGTGACGCTCGAAAACACCAGCATGGCGCCGGCAATCATCGCAAAGGCGGCCAGCAGAAGCGGCGCAAGGCGAAACTCCAGCTTGCGTAGCGTGGAGGCGACCGGATGGCGGGCAAGCTGGCGCACTTCCAGCCCGATGACGAACAGCGTCGCCACCATCAGCGGCAGGACGTGGTAGATCACGCGGTAAAGCACGAGGCTGCCGAGAACCGTATCGAGATCCACCGTATTGCCGAGTGCTGCAACGATGATCGTTTCGAACACGCCAAGCCCCGCCGGAACGTGGCTGAGCACGCCGGCGCCGACAGCTGTGGCGTAAATGGCGGTAAACGACAGCCAGCCGATCTCCGTCTGCGGGATCAGCACGTAAAGAACCGAAGCGGACGCCGCGATATCGAGCGCGGTAATCAGGAACTGCTGCGACGAGGTGCGGCTGTCCGGCAGGCGGATGGTGATCTTGCCGATAGTGATCTGCCGGCCTTCGCGCCCCATGATCACCAGCACCGTCAGCGCGATGATGATGACGATGGCAACCACCTGCACGACGAACGGATCGACGCCGATCACATCGCTGATGCGTGGCGCGGCAGCAAGCGACGCGAGCGCCGTCACCGCCAGAAGGCCGATACCGAAGGCAAGCGTGACGAAGGCGATAACTCGCCCGATATCGTCCGGCGAAAGCCCAAGCCGCGAATAGCCGCGAAACCGGATTGCACCACCGCTGAGCGCACCGAAACCGGCCGTATTTCCAACGGCATAGGCACTGAACGCCGTCATCGCCACAGGCACGAAGGGTAATTTGCGACGGATATAGGTCAGCGCGTTGACGTCATAGCCGATCAGCGCCAGAAAACTGAGCGCGGTGAAGAAGATGGCAAGCCCGATCGACGACCAGGATGTCGCCATCAGCGCATCCATCACATCGTCGTAGCTGACCTCATCCGTGAGCTTGTAGATCGCAAACGTCGTGAAGCCGAACACGACGACGATGACGAGAGGAACCAGATATCCACGAAAGCCTTCAAGAATGTCTCGAAAGCGGCCTTGCTGCTGATCAGGTAAGCTCATGATATCTGCCGGATGTTGATTTGCCGCATAAATTGGCCATCTCGCCTGCAAAAGCAATGCGAAGACGGCTTTAATGTGTCTAATATGCCGAAAAGGAACGGCCATTCCACAGCTGCCGTTTCACCTTTTCCCAATCGTTCAGCGCAGGTTGAACACTCCCCCGGCACACGCATTTCCGCGCCAAAAACCATTTTCAGAAAGGCCGCATTTTGGACCTGACCAGCGATATCAAACGGCATCTGGCGGATCTTGTCGGTTTCCCGACCATCAGCTCGGCATCCAATCTCGATCTTCTTGCCCATGTCGAAGAGATACTGGAGCCGCTCGGCGCCCGGCTTCGACGCTTTCCCGACCCGACCGGCCAGAAGGCAAACCTTCTGGCAACGATCGGCCCGGAAGTCCCCGGCGGCATCATCTTCAGCGGCCATACGGATGTGGTGCCGACGGAGGGACAGGCCTGGTCGAGCGACCCTTACGTGATGCGCGAAGCCGATGGATATCTTTTCGGCCGCGGCACGACCGACATGAAGGGCTTTCTCGCCTGCTGCCTCGCCGTGGCACCGCTGGCCGCCGAAAAGCCGTTGAAGCGACCGATCCACCTCGCCTTTTCCTATGACGAGGAAGTCGGCTGTACCGGCGTCGGCTCGATGGCCGAGTGGATCGGCCAAAGCGAGCTGAAGCCGCGCCTGGCGGTGATCGGCGAGCCGACGACAATGGATTTCGTTGCCGCGCATAAGGGCGGTCTCGTCGGCTGGTGCCGGGTGACGGGCAAGCCCGGTCACTCCTCCCAGCCGGATCGCTATGTGAATGCCGTCATGACGCAGCCGAGATGATCGCCGAGATCAACCGCATTCGCGAAGACATGCGCAACGGCCCGACCTTCGAAGGCCTTGACCCACCCTATTCGACGATCACGGTCAACATTGTCCACGGCGGCGTGGCCGGCAATATCGTCGCTGAAAACTGCGAATTCATCTGGGAAATGAGGATCATTCCGGCGAGAGCGATATGGCCGTCTTCGAGCGCATGCAGCGTTTCGCAGCAGAAAAGCTCGAGCCGGCGATGAAGGCGATCGATCCCGCCTGCGGCATCGCCTTCGAGATCAAGGCGAATATTCCGGGCCTGAAGCCCAACGAGGATGAGGCGCTCGACACCGAACTCCTGAAACTGCTCGGTCGCAATCAGGTGCGCTACGTCTCCTACGGCACCGAGGCCGGCATTTTCCAGAAGGCGGGCATTCCTTCGGTCATCATCGGTCCGGGCGATATCGCCGATGCCCACCAGCCGGACGAATCGATCGCCATATCGGAACTCACCGCCTGCGGTGACTTCCTGCTTAAACTGGTCGAGACCTGCCGCTGAACGGCAACGCCGGATCCGAAATGACGAAGGGCGCCGCAGCGCCCTTCTTTTTGTGCGGTTTTCCCGAGAGGCCTCAGCGGCGCTGGTTATAGACGTCGACGCAGACCGCACCGAGCAGAACCAGTCCCTTGATGACCTGCTGCAGATCGATACCGATGCCCAGGATCGACATGCCGTTGTTCATCACGCCCATGATGAAGGCACCGATGACGGCACCGGTGATCTTGCCGACGCCACCATAGGCCGAGGCACCACCGATGAAGCAGGCAGCGATGACGTCGAGCTCGAAGCCGAGACCGGCCTTCGGCTGCGCGGTATTGAGGCGGGCGGCGACGATGAGGCCGCCGAGCGCTGCAAGCACGCCCATATTGACGAAGGTCCAGAAGGTCAGCCGCGTCGTCTTGATGCCCGAGAGTTCGGCTGCACGGATATTGCCGCCGACCGCATAGATCTGGCGACCGATCGTCGTGCGGTTGGTGAAGAACCCGTAGGCCGCAATCAGCACCGCCATGATGATCAGCACGTTGGGCATGCCACGATGCGACGAGATCAGGTAGGAGATATAGCCGATCGCCGCAAAGATCAGGATGTTCTTGATGATGAAGAAGGCGAAAGGCTCCGTCTCCACACCATGCGAGACGCGACGGGCGCGGGTCGCGAAATTCTGCCGGATCAGGATCACGCCGAGCAGCAGCCCCAGCACCAGCGAGGTGAGGTAGATGCCGTCAGCCGAGGAAATCACCTCGTAGATATAGCCGGAAGAAAGCTTCTGGAAGATCGTCGGGAAGGGACCGATCGAGCGCCCGTCGAGAACCGTAATCATCAGGCCGCGGAAGACCAGCATGCCCGCCAGCGTGACGATGAAGGACGGGATCTTGAAATAGGCGACCCAATATCCCTGTATCGCCCCGATCGCCCCGCCAAGCGCAAGGCAGAGCATGAAGACAACGACGAAATTGACGTTGTAATTGACCATCAGCACGGCGGCGATCGCGCCGACGAAGCCGGCCACCGAGCCGACTGAAAGGTCGATATGGCCGGTGACGATCACCATCAGCATGCCGAGCGCCATCACGACGATATAGGCATTCTGCAGAATGATGTTGGTGACGTTGAGCGGCTTCAAGAGCACGCCGCCGGTGGCGATCTGGAAAAACACCACGATGACGACAAGCGAAATCAGCATGCCGAAATCACGCAGGTTGTCCTTGAGGAAACCGGCGCCCTTCGGCGGGGCCGTGACTGCTTCCTGGGATGTGCTCATTCTTCTCTCCCTTTGCGTCGCATGATGGCGCGCATGATGTTCTCCTGCGTGGCTCCCTCGCCGGACACTTCCCCGACGAACGCACCTTCATGCATGACGGTGATCCGATCGCAGATGCCGATCAGTTCCGGCATTTCCGACGAGATGACGATGACGGCCTTGCCGGCATCCGCCAGCTCGTTGATGATCGTGTAGATTTCGTATTTCGCCCCGACATCGATGCCGCGGGTCGGCTCGTCGAGGATGAGGACGTCAGGCCCGGTGAACAGCCATTTCGAGAGAACAACCTTCTGCTGGTTGCCGCCCGAGAGCTTGCCGGTTTCCTGATAGACATTGTGGCTGCGGATCCGCATGCGGCCGCGAAATTCCTGCGCAATCTTCATCTCGGCGATATCGTCGATGACGCCGCGCTGGGAAACGCCGCCGAGATGGGCGAGCGAGACATTCTTGCGGATATCTTCCTGCAGAATGAGGCCAAGCTGCTTGCGGTCTTCCGTGACATAGGCAAGCCCGGCCTTGATCGCCTTGTGGACGTCGGAAAGGTCGAGCACCTGGCCGCGAAGCTTCGCCGTGCCGCTGATATCGCGGCCCCAGGAACGGCCGAACAGGCTCATCGCAAATTCGGTGCGGCCCGAGCCCATCAGGCCGGAAATGCCGAGGATCTCGCCGGAGCGCACCTTGAGCGAGACGTTCTTCACCACCTGCCGGTCGGAATGCTGCGGATGATAGGCAGACCAGTTGTCCACCTCGAAAATGACCTCGCCGATCTTCGGGTCGCGCTTGGGGTAGCGACTTTCCAGATCGCGGTCGACCATGCGCCGCACGATCTCGTCTTCATCGACGGGGCCTGCGTGACAGTCGAGCGTGCCGACGGAACGGCCGTCGCGCAGCACGGTAATACGGTCGGCCACCTCGGAAATCTCGTTCAGCTTGTGGCTGATCAGGATCGAGGTAATGCCGTTGCGGCGAAACTCCTTGAGCAGTTCCAGAAGCGCCGCACTATCGGTCTCGTTGAGCGAGGCGGTCGGCTCGTCAAGGATGAGCAGACGCACGTCTTTCGACAGCGCCTTGGCGATCTCCACCAGCTGCTGCTTGCCGACGCCGATATTGGTGATCAGCGTGTCCGGCGGCTCCGAGAGACCGACCTTGGCAAGAAGCGCCTGCGTGCGGCGATGCCGCTCGCTGCGGTCGATCACGCCATGGCGGGCAGGCGGATTGGTCAGAAAGATGTTTTCCGCGATCGACATCAGCGGAATGAGCGCCAGTTCCTGGTGAATGATGATGATGCCGAGCTTTTCGGAATCGTTGATATCGCGAAAATGCCGCTCCTCGCCGGAAAACAGGATCGACCCTTCATAGGATCCGGCCGGGTAGACGCCGGAGAGAACCTTCATCAGCGTCGATTTGCCGGCACCGTTTTCACCGACGAGCGCATGGATCTCGCCTTCCTGCACCTGGAAGCTGACATCGGAAAGCGCCTTCACGGCGCCGAAGCTTTTCGAAATGCCGCGCATCTCCAGGATGGGAGGTTTTTCGGCAAGGGGTAAGGGATCAAGCATGATATCTCCCGGAACAATCCTATGGGCACGGCAATCCGCGCATCGCATGGAAGGTCGAAAAATGACCGCTGCGATGCTCGGATCGGAATGCGGAGAGCGTTCCACCATCCTTGAGGATGGCGGCACGCTCTCCTTCACGCGTGCCGAAATGCTTACTTGAGCTGCGATTCTTTGTAGTAGCCCGTGTCGATCAGGATCTTCACGTTCGACTTGTCGACGACGACCGGCTTCAGGAGGTAGGACGGAACAACCTTGACGCCGTTATTATAGGTCTTGGTGTCGTTGACGGTCGGCTCTTTGCCGTTCATCGCCGCATCGACCATGTCGACCGTGACCTTGGCGAGGTCGCGGGTGTCCTTGAAGATCGTCGAATACTGCTCGCCGGCAATGATCGACTTGACCGAAGGAACTTCCGCATCCTGACCGGAGACGATCGGCATCGGCATGTCGCCGCTGCCGTAACCGACGCCCTTCAGCGACGAGATGATGCCGAGCGAGATGCCGTCATAGGGCGAAAGCACGCCGTTCAGCTTCTTGTCGGAATAGGTGGAGGAGAGGATGGCGTCCATGCGGGCCTGGGCCGTGGCCGGATCCCAGCGCAGGGTCGCAACCTTGTCCATGCCGACCTGGCCGCTGCCGACCTTCAGAACGCCCTTGTCGATCAGCGGCTGAAGCACGCTCATCGCACCATTGTAGAAGAAGAAGGCGTTGTTATCGTCCGGCGAGCCGCCGAAGAGTTCGATATTGAACGGACCCTTCTCGGTATCCGCCTTCAGGCCCTTGACCAGCGAGGTTGCCTGCAGAACGCCGACCTGGAAATTGTCGAATGTCGCGTAATAGTCGACATTCGGGGTTTCGCGGATCAGGCGGTCATAGGCGATGACCTTGATGCCCTGATCATGCGCCTGCTTCAACACGTCCGACAGCGTCGTACCGTCGATCGAGGCGACGACGAGAACCTTGGCGCCCTTCGTGACCATGTTTTCGATCTGCGACAGCTGGTTCGGAATATCGTCTTCCGCATACTGAAGATCCACGTCATAGCCGCGTTCCTTCAGCACCTTCACCATGTTGTCGCCATCGGCGATCCAGCGCGCCGAGGACTTGGTCGGCATGGCCACGCCGACAAGGCCCTTGTCAGCAGCAAAGGCCGGTGCCGAAAAGGCAATGCCGGCGACAATGGCCGTGGCCGTCAAATATCGCAATATCTTCATGTTGTACTCCTCCTTAAGGGCGGGCTCCCTTCGAGCCGCCGATCTCCTCTGTTTCGGATGGCTCCCCGCCATCCAGCCGCCATCCCAAGGCGGCCCGGACCCGTAGGTCCCCGGCCGCGCTGGATCATGCCTCCAAAGCCGATCTTTTCAGCGCCTGCCAATCACGTCCCGGTCCCGATCGCTGTTTGCAGTCGGGGACCGGTTATTCCCTCCTCAGTGATTGTCGCGCGGCAGGCCTGCCGTCTGCGCAATCCGCTGATATTTGATAGCCGGCTCAAGAACGGCGCCGGTTTCCATCTGTCCGACGATACCGCGCTGGATTTCCTGCCACGGCGTCTGATGCTTCGGATAGTGATAGCCGCCATCGGCAGCCAGCGCCGCCCGGCGCGCCGCAAGCTCTTCATCGGAAATCAGAATGTCTGCCGTGCCGCGGCCAAGATCGATGCGAACCCGGTCGCCGGTCTCAGAAGCGCAAGCCCGCCGCCGGCCGCCGCTTCCGGCGAGGCGTTGAGAATGGACGGGCTGCCGGACGTGCCCGACTGGCGACCATCGCCGATACAGGCAAGCGAGGAAATGCCCTTCTTCAGAAGGTAATCCGGGGCACGCATGTTCACGACCTCCGCCGCACCGGGATAACCGATCGGCCCGGCGCCGCGCATGAAGAGCACGCTGTGCTCATCGATTTCGAGCGACGGGTCGTCGATCCGGTGATGATAATCCTCCGGCCCGTCGAACACCACAGCCTTGCCTTCGAGGCATCGGATCCTTGGGGTTGGAGAGATAACGCTCGCGGAATTCCGGCGAGATGACGCTGGTCTTCATGATGGCGGACGAGAACAGGTTGCCGCGCAGCACCCGGAAGCCTGCACGCTCCTTCAGCGGCTCCTCATAACGACGGATGACCTTTTCATCCTCGATGATCGCGCCGCCGCAGTTTTCGCCGATCGTCTTGCCGTTGACCGTCATCGCGTCTTCCTTGATGAGGCCCTGTTTCATCAGCTGGTTGACGACGGCCGGCACGCCACCGGCGTGATAATAGTCTTCACCGAGATATTCGCCGGCCGGCTGCAGGTTGACGAGCAGCGGGATCTCCTCGCCATAGGTCTGCCAGTCGTCGACCGTCAGCTCGACGCCGATATGGCGGGCAAGCGCATTGAGATGGATCGGCGCATTGGTGGAGCCGCCGATTGCCGAATTCACCCGGATCGCATTGATGAACGCATCCTTGGTCAGGATGTCGGAAGGCTTCAGGTCTTCCTTCACCATCTCGACGATGCGAAGGCCGGTGAGATAGGCGACTTCCTGACGATCGCGATAGGCGCCGGGATGGCGGCCGAACCGGGAAGCTGCATGCCGAGCGCTTCGGCAAGCGAGTTCATCGTGGTTGCTGTACCCATCGTGTTGCAATAGCCGGTCGAGGGCGCCGAGGACGCGACGAGCTTGACGAAACCGGCATAATCGATCTCGCCCTTGGCCAGAAGTTCGCGTGCCTTCCAGACGATCGTGCCCGAACCGGTGCGCTCGCCACGGAACCAGCCGTTCAGCATCGGGCCGACGGAGAGCGCGATCGACGGCAGGTTCACCGTCGCCGCGCCCATGAGACAGGCCGGCGTGGTCTTGTCGCAGCCGATCGTCAGCACAACGCCATCGAGCGGATAGCCGTAAAGCACTTCGACGAGGCCAAGATAGGCAAGGTTGCGGTCAAGCCCCGCAGTCGGGCGCTTGCCTGTCTCCTGGATTGGATGGACAGGAAACTCGATGGCGATGCCGCCCGCCTCGCGAATGCCTTCGCGCAGCCGGTTCGCCAGCTCCAGATGGTGACGGTTGCAGGGCGAGAGATCAGAGCCGGTCTGCGCGATACCGATGATCGGCCGATCCGACTGCAGCTCGGCCTGGCTCAGGCCGAAATTCATGTAGCGCTCCAGATAGAGCGCCGTCATGTCGGCATTGTCGGGATTGTCGAACCACGCGCGCGAACGCAGCTTGCGCACGTCGCCGCGCTTGGCATCGGTTTCGGCGATCTCGGTAGAGGGCAGGTTCTCGGAATTGCTCATGATCTTGATCTCGGTATCAGATGAAACTCGGTTCGGGCGGCTTTGCGGGGAAAGGTATCGACCCTGCCCCGCCAGGGCACATCAATCCTCGAACGCCTCGACGACATGCCGGCGCCCCAGCATGAAGGCATCGGCGACATGCACCAGCGGCGAGAAGTCGGTATCGCTCCGCCCCTCGGCTACCAGCGAGACGAAATTGCGATAGAGATTGCGGTACTCGCGATCTTCATCGACGAGCCGTTCCTCACCATCGACAACCAGCCGGCTGCCGCCATGGGTCAGAACGACCGGGCCTTCCTCGGTCTCGACGCGGATATCCCAGGTCTGCGGCCCGGTCTGGCGCCAGTCGAACTCGGCCTTCAGCGGAATGCCGCTTTCGCTTTCGAACGAAAGATTTGCCGCAATCGGTGCTGCCCGGTTTGCCGGGAAGAACAGATCAGCTGCCGTCAGATGAAAGCTTTCCGGCATGATCTTCGTGACTATAGACAGCGCATTGATGCCCGGATCGAAGACGCCGAGGCCGCCCGGCTCCCAGATCCAGGCCTGGCCCGGATGCCAATGACGCACGTCTTCCTTCCATTCGACCGTCACCGAAACGATATGCCGCTCGGAAAGCAGTTTTCGCGCAGGCGCAACGGCAGAGGCCTCGCGCGAATGCCAGGTCTTGTAGAGCGTCAGGCCGCTTTCCTTCGAAAGCGCCTCCAGCGCCCGCACTTCGGCAATCGTCGCGCCCGGCGGCTTTTCCAGCATGACATGCTTGCCGGCATCAAGAGCGGCCTTCGCCTGTGCAAACCGCCCCTGCGGCGGGGTACAGAGCGACACGGCATCGACCGCGACACCGGAAGACAGAAGCTCGCCGATATCGTTGAAGCTCGGCACGCCCTCAAGCGTGGCATTTCGGCTGGCAACGGCAACGAGGTCGATACCGTCGGTGGCCTCGATCGCCTGCAGGTGCTGGTCCCGCGCGATCTTTCCCAAACCGACGATGGCAAGGCGGATCGTCATCGGCCTCTCCTCAAAGCGCTTTAATCACGACGTCATGCTCGGCTGCAACGGCAAGCCGGTTGACGAGTGGCAGCTTGAAGGGCGCAGCCGAGATCTCGAACACGTCGCCCGGCTCGGTCTTGATATTGTCCGAGAAGGACAGCGTTGCCGTGCCGAAGAAATGCACATGCAGATCGCCCGGCTGACGAAACAGCCCATATTTGAAATTGTGATGTTCGAGATTGGCGATCGTATGCGACATGTTCGCTTCGCCTGAAAGAAATGGCTTTTCGAAGATCACCCGGTCGGCGCGACGCACGAGGGAGGTGCCCTCCACATGCTCGGGCAGATCGCCGACGAGAAGCTCCGGGCCGAGTGCAGCCTCGCGCAGCTTGGAATGCGCCAGCCAGAGATAATTGCCCTTCTCCGTCACATGGTCGGAGAATTCGTTGGCAAGACAGAAGCCGATACGGAACGGCGTGCCGTCAGGCCCGATCAGATAGATGCCGGCAAGCTCAGGCTCTTCGCCGCCATCGAGCGCGAAGGCCGGCGAGACGAGATCCTCGCCGGTTGCCTTCAGCTGCGTGCCATTGCCCTTGTAGAACCATTCCGGCTGCACGCCTGCCTCACCCGGCTTCGGCTTGCCACCTTCGACGCCCATCAGGAACATCCGCATGGAATCGGTCGGCTTCTCGGTGGATTGCGCCGCCTTGTGCATCTTGTCGCGACCATCCGCCGAGCCGAGATGCGTCAGGCCGGTACCGGCGACGATGAAATGCGCTGTATCGGGATGGGTGATCGGCAGAAGAAGCCGGCCTTCGGCCTGCGCCGCCTTCAGGTCCACGGCAGCGCCAAATCCGCGCGCCTCGATCGCCTGCGCCAGCGTCTGCCCGGCAGCGATCGCCTCCATCGCGAGTTCATAGGTCGAAGTCGCTCCCTGGACCACGCGAGCAGCATCCTCGCCGTTCCAAGCAACCACCTCGACGGCACCCGTGCCGTTTTTAACCTGTAAAATCCGCAGCATAAATGATCCACCCGAAATGTCTGACTTTTCACGCATGGGATCTCCCGGTCGCCATGCTTTCCTCCCGCCAGATCATGCGATCCGTTGCGGTCAATAATACGACTATTTGACTTCGCCGCTTGTTGTCAAGCACACAATCCGTTCGCACTTGCAAAAACAAGATAATCGATCACCTTAAATAGATTATTTATTTCATGTACTTATTAAATTTATGCAGCTGCAGCGTCTTTTAAAAACCAATTTCAACCCAAGTTTGCGCTTGCAAAAGTAATATTATATGCGAATCCTTCGCTCCGTCAGTTTGCTTCATCATCTCTGGGAGGATTAAGATGAAAAGCGTACTTGCGACGGCAGCAGCCGTCATTTCCATGTCCATCATTCCCCTGTCATTGGCGTCAAGTGTTTCGGCAGCCTCGCTGACCGTCGGCTTTTCGCAGATCGGTTCGGAATCCGGCTGGCGCGCCGCCGAAACCACCGTCACCAAGCAGGAGGCGGAAAAACGGGGCATCACCCTGAAATTCGCCGATGCCCAGCAGAAGCAGGAAAACCAGATCAAGGCGATCCGCGGCTTCATCGCACAGGCGTCGACGCCATCCTGATCGCGCCCGTCGTTTCGACCGGCTGGGATGCAGTTCTGAAGGAAGCCAAGGAAGAGAAGATCCCGGTCATCCTGCTTGACCGTGAGATCGATGCGCCGAAGGATCTTTACCTGACGGCCGTGACCTCCGATCAGGTCTATGAAGGCAAGGTCGCCGGCGACTGGCTGGTCAAGGATGTCGGCTCCAAGGACTGTAAGGTCGTCGAGCTTCAGGCACGACGGGCTCTTCGCCGGCAATCAACCGCAAGAAGGGCTTCGAGCAGGCGATTGCCTCGCATCCGAATATCAAGATCGTCCGCTCGCAGACCGGTGACTTCACCCGCACCAAGGGCAAGGAAGTCATGGAAAGCTTCATCAAGGCGGAAGGCGGCGGCAAGGATATCTGCGCCGTCTATGCCCATAACGACGACATGGCCGTCGGCGCCATCCAGGCGATCAAGGAAGCCGGCCTGAAGCCGGGAACCGGCATCAAGATCGTCTCGATCGACTCCGTGCCGGATATCTTCCAGGCCATGGCGAAGGGTGAGGCCAATGCGACGGTCGAACTGACGCCGAACATGGCCGGCCCGGCCTTCGATGCGCTCGATGCGTATCTGAAGGACAAGAAGGAGCCGAAGAAATGGATCCAGACGGAATCCAAGCTCTACACCCAGAAGGATGACCCGATGAAGGTCTACGAAGCCAAGAAGGGTCTGGGCTACTGATCCCAGCTACCCGCCGCGGACGGAAACGTTTGCGGCGGGTACCTCAATGCCGGAACGGCATGCACCTGCCGTTCCGGTTCCCTGATCCAGGCGGGCCGATCAACGCGGGCCAATCAATACCGGTTGATCGATGCGGGATATCTCATGGCTGAAACAAACGCACTTCTGGAAGCCCGGGGCATCGGCAAGTCCTTCCTCGGCATCACCGCGCTAGACGGCGTGGACCTGACATTGCAACGCGGCGAGATCCACGCGCTTCTCGGAGAGAATGGCGCCGGAAAATCGACGCTCATCAAGATCCTGACCGGTGTCTATGCCAAGGATCGCGGCACGATCCGCCTCGAGGGCACGGAAGCTTCGCCGGCAAACGTTGCCGAAGCGCAGGCGCTTGGCATCGGCACCGTCTATCAGGAGGTCAACCTCCTGGAAAACCTGACGGTTGCCGAAAACCTCTTCCTCGGTCGCCAGCCACGCCGTTTCGGCCTGGTGAACCGCAGGGCCATGCGGGAACAATCCCGCGCGCTGCTCAAGCGCTACGGCCTCGATATCGATGTCGATGCGCTGCTCTCATCCTATTCGGTGGCCATCCGCCAGATCATCGCCATTGCCCGCGCGTCGATCTGTCCGGCAAGGTGCTCGTGCTCGACGAACCGACGGCGAGCCTCGACGGCAAGGAAGTCGAGATGCTCTTCGGCGTCTTGCGCAAATTGCGCGACGACGGGCTCGGCATCGTCATCATCACCCATTTCCTCAATCAGGTTTACGCAATCGCCGATCAGGTGACGGTACTGCGCAATGGCCGCCTCGTCGGCACGCGCGCGCTCGTCGATCTCCCGCAGCTCGAACTCATTTCGATGATGCTCGGCCGCGAATTGCAGCACATCACCCGCGATCATCAGGCCGAAGAGCAGACGGTGGAAACCCTCGCCGAAGCGCCGATCCGGTTCACCGGCTATGGCAAGCGCGGCAGCGTTGCCCCCTTCGATCTGTCCGTGCGCCCCGGCGAGGTGGTCGGCATTGCCGGCCTTCTCGGCTCGGGCCGCACCGAAACCGCCTTCCTGCTTTTCGGCATAGACCGTGCCGACAGCGGCAGCGCCGAAATCGACGGCAAACCCGTCACGCTCTCCTCGCCGGAAGCCGCCATTGCCAACCGCTTCGGCTTCTGTCCCGAAGAGCGCAAGACCGACGGCATTATCGGCGATCTTTCGGTTGCAGATAATATCGCGCTTGCGGTTCAGGCCCGGCAGGGCTGGGCAAAGCCGATCTCGTCGCGCCAGAAGCGCGCGCTGGCGCAGGATTTCATCCGCTCCCTCGATATCCGCCCGGCCGATGCAGATCGCCCGATCAAGTTTCTCTCCGGCGGCAACCAGCAGAAAGCGATCCTTGCCCGCTGGCTTGCCACCGAACCGCGCCTTCTGATCCTCGACGAACCCACTCGCGGCATCGATATCGGCGCCCATGCGGAAATCCTGAAAATGATCGAACGCCTCTGCGCCGAGGGCATGTCGCTCATCGTCATCTCCTCGGAACTCGAAGAGCTGACCGCGGTTGCCCACCGCGTCATCGTGCTCTCCGACCGCCGCCATGTCGCCGAATTGACCGGCAGCGAGGTGAGCGCCGATGCCATCATGCAGGCCATTGCCGGCTCTGCCCGCACGGAGGCCGCATGATGACAGCGCTCACCCGCCGCCTGAAACGTCTTGCGCCGCAGATCATCGCACTGGCCGTTATCCTGGGCCTGATCACCGCCGTTGCGCCCGGCTTCCTGTCGCTCTCGATCCAGAACGGCCGCATCTATGGCAGCCTGATCGACATTCTCGTGCGCGCCGCACCGGTCGCGCTTCTCACCATCGGCATGACACTGGTCATCGCCACCCGCGGCATCGACCTTTCGATCGGCGCGGTCATCGCCATCTGCGGCGCGATTGCCGCAAACCTCATCGTCGCCGGCTATCCGCTTGTCGTGGTGATCCTCGTCTCGCTCGGCATCGGCCTCCTCTGCGGCCTCTGGAACGGCATGCTGGTCGCCCTTCTCGATATTCAGCCGATCATCGCGACCCTGATCCTGATGGTGGCAGGTCGCGGCATCGCCCAGCTCGTCACCGAAGGCGTCATCCTCACCTTCAACAACGACACATTCTCCGCGCTTGGCTCCGGCGCGCTTCTCGGTATTCCCGTGCCGATCTATCTCTGGCTCGGCGCGGCCCTTCTGATCGGCCTCCTGGTGCGCCGATCCGCGCTCGGCTTCCTGATCGAGGCGACCGGCATCAACCGCCGTGCTGCGACGCTTGCCGGCGTGAAAGCCCGCTTTCTCCTGTTCTTCGTCTACGCGATTTCAGGCCTCTGCGCCGCAGTCGCGGGCATGATCGTGACAGCCGATATCCGCGGCGCCGATGCCAACAATGCCGGCCTCTGGCTTGAACTCGACGCCATTCTGGCGGTCGTCATCGGCGGCACCTCGCTGAATGGCGGGCGTTTTCGATCACCGCCTCGCTCATCGGCGCGCTGATCATCCAGTCGGTCAACACCGGTATTCTCGTCTCCGGCTTCCCGCCGGAATTCAACCTCATCATCAAGGCCGTCATCATCATTATCGTGCTGACGCTGCAATCGCCGGCCGTGGCAACGCTTCTCGGCTTCGTCCGCCCCGTCAAGCCCCCGGCCAAGCGCCCGCCCGATACGATACCGGGCGCTGCATCCGCCAAGGCAGAAAGGACGGCACGATGATCCACGCCCGCAACCTGCCCTTCGTCACCACGCTCGGCATTTTCGTCATCGCCTATGCGCTCTGCGTCCTGCAATTTCCCAACATGTTCTCGACGCGGGTGATCGGCAATCTTCTGACCGACAACGCCTTTCTCGGCATTGCCGCCGTCGGCATGACCTTCGTCATTCTCTCGGGCGGTATCGATCTGTCGATCGGCTCGGTGATTGCCTTCACCAGCGTTTTCGTTGCCGTGATGGTCGGCTCCTTCGGCCTGAACCCGCTTGTCGCCTTCGCGCTCGTGCTCGTCATCTCGACGATCTTCGGCAGCCTGATGGGGCTGATGATCCGCTATCTCGGCATTCCGCCCTTCGTCGTCACACTCGCCGGCATGTTCCTCGCCCGCGGCGCCGCCTACCTCATCTCGACGGAATCCGTGCCGATCTCCCACCCGGTCATCGATGCCATCCAGGGCTTCTACTTCCGTGTTCCGGGCGGCGGCCGGCTGACGGCATTGGCGATGCTGATGATCCTCGTCTTCATCGTCGGCGGCATCATTGCCGGCCGCACCCGCTTCGGCGCCAATGTCTATGCGCTTGGCGGCGGGCAGCAATCGGCCGAACTGATGGGCGTTCCGATCGGCCGCACCACGGTCGGCATCTATGCGCTCTCGGGCTTCCTCTCCGGTCTCGCCGGCATTGCCTATACGCTCTACACGTCCTCCGGCTATTCGCTCGCCACCGTCGGCGTCGAACTCGATGCGATTGCCGCAGTCGTCATCGGCGGCACGCTTCTGACCGGTGGTGTTGGCCTCGTAGCGGGGACGCTTGTCGGCATTCTCATCCAGGGACTGATCCAGACCTATATCGTTTTCGATGGCACGCTCTCCTCCTGGTGGACGAAAATCGTGATTGGTGTCCTGCTCTTCGTCTTCATTGTGTTGCAGCGCGGCATCATCTGGTATTCAAACAGGCGATTGGCCGAAGGTCGGCTGAGGGAGATTTGATGAGCTTACTGGAAACGACGATCAGCGGCCGCAAGCGCCGGGGCAACCACGCCCATGTGGTTGCCGAACTCGGTCGGGGTATCGTTTCGGCACGATCCCGGAAGGCTCACTTCTTCCGGGCGATGCCGAGCTTTCCGCCCGTTTCGGCGTCTCCCGCACCGTCCTGCGCGAATCCATGAAAACCCTTGCCGCCAAACGGCTGGTGGAAGCAAAAGCAAAGGTCGGCACACGGGTTCTGGCGAAATCCAGCTGGAACTTTTTCGACAGCGACGTGCTCGGCTGGCGGGTCGATACCGGCATCGATTACGAATTCATCGAGCATCTGGCCGAAATGCGGCTCGCGCTGGAGCCGGCGGCGGCAGCGGCAGCGGCCGTGCGCGCATCGAGCGACGACATGGTGGCGCTCTATGCCATCGCCGCCCGTTTCGACAACCTCGCCCACACGCCGGAAACCATTGCCAAGGTGGATCTCGATTTTCACCTCGCGATCGCCCGCATGTCCGGCAATCCGTTCATGCGCTCCGCAAGCGCGCTGATCGAAGCGGCACTGGCGATCTCCTTCCAGCTCTCCTCACCCGCAGCCTCGCCGGAAACCATCGACGAAGTGGCAACCAACCACCTGCGCATCGTCCACGCAATCGCCGCCCGCGATGCGCAGAAGGCGACAGTGGCCATGCGCCATGTCATCGAAGTCGGCAAAAGCCGCATTCGCGGCTCGCTGGAAGGCACGGATGCGGGCCTGGACTCTCAGGCCGATATCCGTCTCGCCGAACAATCCTGACCGCCGGAAGCCCGCCAGTATCAAAATAAGCCCAAATCTACGCGCAACGGACGGCCCGAGACCCGAACCTCAGCCCAGTTCAAGCGTGGTGATGCCGTAGACACCCGCAGACCTCAGCTCGGGTGCCGTGCCACGATACATGCGTGCCGTCGAAAAACCCTGCTCGAAACCGAGATCTACAAGAAACCCGGAAAACTCCACCTGCCCGGCCGGCACATCGATATGAAGCACCGCTCTACCGGCCAAGGATGCGCAGGAAAGAAGCAGGCTCCGCGCATCGTCAAAAGTCTCGGCGAAGAGCGGCCCGACCTTATACCCCTCATCGCAGGCCCGGCAGACGCTATAGCCGGCTACCGATCCATCCCGAATGATGACTTTGGTTGAACGGGGACCGGCCAGCCAGGCCCGCAGGAAGGCATCCCGCGGGGCAGGAAAGAAGTCGCGATCATGGGAGATGATGGCAGACAGCAGCTCATCGTCGAGATCGACGACCTGCGACCGATCTCCACGTGCAGCATGAGCCGGAACAATTCCGCTCCACCGCGCCGTCTGATAGGCCGGCACGAAACCCATCCGCGCATAATTCGCCTGCTGTTCCGGCACGCCATCGAGACCGATCACCCGATTGCCGAGATGCGCCATGCCCGCGTCCCAGACCTTGCGCCCAAAACCCTGACGGCGGAAATCCGGATGGGCAATATAGAGCCCGATAAAGCCGAAATCATCGCCGTAGCGAACCGCTGAAATGCCGGCGGCAAGCCTGCCATCCACGACACAACCGATAAAGCCGTCCGGGTCTGCCGCATGAAATGCAGCGGCATCGCCAAGACCGGGGTTCCATCCCTCGGCCTTGGCCCAGCCGAGAAGCTCCTCGACCTCGCCCAGCGAAAGGGAGCGGATGACCGGAAGGCCGCTCAAGACCCGGCAACCATGCGTGACGGCTCGAAAATCTCCAGCATGCCCCGATAGGGTTTGTGAACCGGCGTCGCATAGGCCCCGCCCTTCGCCGTCGAAAGGCCGAGCGTCACAAGCGCTTCAGCCTGCTTGACGGCAGCGGCTACGCCATCGATCACCGGCACGCCGAATTCGGCCCGAAGCTCGGCGACGAGATCCGCCATGCCGGCGCAGCCGAGCACGATCGCCTCCGCCTTATCGTCCTTCAGCGCCGCGGCAATCTCGGCCCGCAGCCGCTCGCCGGCATTCGACGCCGGGTCTTCCAGCGACAGAACCGGAATATCGGCAGCCCGCACCTTGCAGCGGCTCGACATGCCATAGCGATGCACGAGATGTTCGAGCGGCAGGCGCGACCGTTCCATCGTGGTGACGACGGTAAAGCGCTGGGCGATGAAGGCGGTCGTCGCCACCGCCGCCTCGCAGATGCCGATCACCGGAATATCCGCCAGCGCCCGCGCCGCGTCGAGCCCGGTATCGTCGAAACAGGCGATAATCGCCGCATCGGCACCGGCCGCCTGCCCCTTGGAAAGCTCCATCAGAAGCCCCGGCACGGCAAACGCCTCATCATAATAGCCTTCGATCGACACCGGCCCCATCGAGGACGTGACGGCGACGATCTCCGTGCCGCCATTGGCAACGCGGGAAGCCGCATCCGCGATCGTCGCGGTCATCGTTGCGGTCGTATTCGGATTGACGAGGAGAATTCGCATGATCGATGTCAGGACCGCAGCTTGCGGCGATTGAGATGGATGATGAGGCCGAGCGTGCCGGCAATCACGAGGAAGGAGAAGACCGTCGTCACCGTGCCGAGCGCGTAAAGCACCGGCGTCGTGACATTGGTCGTCATCCCGTAGATTTCGAGCGGCAGCGTGTTGAACGTTCCGGATGTCATCAGCGTGCGGGCAAATTCGTCATAGGACAGCGTGAAGCCGAAGAGGCCGACGCCGACAAGACTTGGCGCGATCATCGGCAGCACCACATGCCGGAACGTCTGCCACGAATTGGCGCCGAGATCGCGCGCCGCCTCTTCATAGGCGGGAGAGAAGCGGTTGAAGACGGCGAACATGATCAGCACGCCGAAGGGCAGCGTCCAGGTGAGATGCGCGCCAAAGGCGGAGGAATACCATGCCGGTTGCAGACCGAGCTGCTGGAACAGCACGCCGATGCCGAGTGAAATGATGATCGACGGAACGACGAGACTGGCGACCGAGAGATAGAACAGCGCCGTCGCCCCGACGAAACGCCGCCGGAAGGCGAGACCGGCGAGAAGTGCCACGACAACCGTCACCGCCATCACCATCAGCCCGAGTGCCAGCGAACGCCGGAAGGCGCCGCCGAAATCGCCGACGGCCTGCGTTTCGAACAGGTTGGCGAACCAGCGGACCGAGACGCCGTTCAGCGGGAAGGTCAGGCCGCCATTCGGTCCCTGGAACGAGAGAATGACGATGGCCGACAGCGGGCCATAGAGAAAGAGAACGAAGACGGCAAAGAAGATCGCCAGGAGGTAGAATTCGCGGGAGCGTGGTTCGCGATGCATGTCGGTCCCCTTCTCAGAGTTCTTTGCGGATATCGACGATCCGCAGAATGCCTGCGACCATCATCAGGACAAGGATGAGAAGGATCACCGCATTGGCCGCGGCTGCCGGATATTGCAGGAGCGACATCTGGTTCTTCATCATCAGCGCCACCGAGGCGCTCTGTCCGCCGGACATGACCTGCACGGTGGAGAAATCGGCCATGACCAGCGTCACGACGAAGATCGTGCCGATCGCCATGCCGGGCTTTGCCAAAGGAATGATGACGTTCATCAGGATCTGCCAGGAGCTTGCGCCCGCATCGCGGGCCGCTTCCACCAGCGATTTGTCGATACGCATCAGCGTGTTGAAGATCGGCGTCACCATGAACAGCGTGTAGAGATGCACCATGGCCAGCACCACGGCGAAATCCGAATAGAGCAGCCACTCCACCGGTTGCGAGACGATGCCGGAACTGACCAGCGCCGTATTGATGATCCCGTTTCGTCCGAGAACCGGGATCCACGAGATCATCCGGATGATGTTCGACGTCAGGAACGGCACGGTGCAGACGAGAAACAGCACCATCTGCATGGCGGTCGTGCGAATGTGGAAGGCGAGGAAATAGGCAACCCAGAAGCCGATGAAGATCGTGATGACCCAGACCAGTGCCGCATATTTCAGCGTGTTCAGATAGGTCTTCCACGTCACCCAGGAACCGAGCGTCTCGGTATAGTTCATCGACAGGAAATCGGGATACATCTGGGCAAAATCGTAATCCCAGAAACTGACCACCGCGATCATCAGGATCGGGATCAGCAGGAAGGCGCCGAGAATGACGGTGAGCGGTGTCGACTGGAGATAGGAAATCGCGGCAGGCGACAGGCGAAAGCTTTTCGGCCTGACATCCTCTGTCTTTTCCGTTTCCGAACCTGTGATCGTAACCATTCGGCCTCTCCTGTCGGCGTTTGCCCCTCATCCGCCCTCTCGGGCACCCTCCCCCCGCCAAGGCGGGGAGAAGGCAGCGTCACAGATGGCTCAGGCGGCGATGAATTCGTTCCAGCGGCGAACCATGTAGCGGTCTTCGTCCATCACGGAGTTCCAGCAGGCGACGTGGCCCATGCGCTCGGTGAAGGAACCGCCGTCGCGAACCGCACCGGCCTTCTCCATAACCTTGCCTTCCGGCGAGAGAATATCGCCCTGGGCAGCCTTGCCCTCGATCCAGTAGCCCCACTCGTCGGCCGACATGAACTGCTTGGCGGTGTCCATGCAGGCGGAATAGTAGCCCTGGCGGTTGAGGTAGGCGCCGACCCAGCCGGACGTGTACCAGTTGATATATTCATAGGCCGCATCGAGCTTGGCGCCCGAGAGATGCGAGGCAAGGCCGAGACCGCCGCCCCACGAACGGTAGCCTTCCTTGAGCGGCTGGAACTTGCAGGCGATGCCCTTGGAGCGGACGGCGGCAACGGCCGGCGACCACATGGACTGAATGACGACTTCGCCCGATGCCATCAGGTTGACCGACTCGTCGAAGGACTTCCAGAAGGCGCGGAACTGGCCGGCCTGCTTGGTCTTGATCAGGAAGTCGATCGTCTTGTCGATCTCGGCCTTCGTCATATTGCCCTTGTCGGCATATTTGATCTGGCCGGAGGCTTCCATGATCATCGCCGCATCCATGATGCCGATCGACGGGATGTTGAGGATCGAAGTCTTGCCCTTGAACTTCGGGTCGAGAATATCGGCCCAGCTGGTGATCTCGCGGCCGACGAGATCGGGACGAATGCCGAGCGTATCGGCATTGTAGATCGTCGGCATCATGGTGAACCACTGGGTCTCGGCCTTGGAGAAGGTCTTGGCCTTCTGGCTTTCGACGAAGCCGACCGTGTGCGGCGCCGTACCCTGCGCAATCACGCTGTCGGGCGTCAGCTTGCCGTTCTTGAACAGCGGAACGACCTTGTCGTAATATTTCAGCTTCTTGACGTCCATCGGCTGGATGACGCCGGCCGGATAGACCTTCTTCAGGATCCAGTATTCGATATCGGCGATATCGTAGGAATTCGGCTGAGTGACGGCGCGCTGCGCGGCGGCATCCGAATCCGTCGCCGTCATTTCGAGCGTGATGCCGAGATCGGCCTTGCACTTCTCGGCAATGGCATTGAGGTTGGACACGCCGGTGCCGAACTGGCGCAGCGTGATCGGGTTCTGCGCCCAGATGGTCGGGAAGCCGGTAATGGCGCCCGAACCGGCAGCCACGCCGGCAGCCGCCGAAGCGGTCTTCAGAAGGGTACGACGCGAAATGCCTTTAGCCGGCTTTTTTGTATCAGTCATTGCTGTTCTCCTCTGGTGATTTTTAAGGCATTAGTGCTTGAGACGGCCAAGGACGATCGCGTCCTCCCGGTCCCAGCATAGGGGGATCGCCTCTCCGACCTTGACCGGATTGGCGAAAAAGGCGGTATCGCTGAGGATCGCGGTAAACTCCTCGATCCCGGCTCCGTTGACGGTGAGCTTCACCGAGGAACCGCGATATTCGACGTTGGAAACGGAGCCGGTAAATCCGAGCCCGGGCTCGGAAGGCGTGCCGACGCGTACATGATCCGTGCGGATGGCAATGTCGGCGCTTGTGCCAGATCGATCTGCCCGTCGCCGACGGCGAGGAAATCGGCACCGGCCGGCACCGAAATCATCACCATATTGTCCTTCTGGTTGGCCACACGCCCGGAAATGACGTTGTGATCGCCCATGAAGCGCGCCACGAAGGCGGTCGCCGGCCGTTCGAACACGGTGCGCGGCGTTGCCGCCTGCTCGATGCGCCCGTCATTCATCACGACGATCAGATCCGCCAGCGCCATCGCCTCTTCCTGGCTGTGCGTCACATGCACGAAGGAAATGCCGAGCGAGGTCTGCAGCTTCTTGAGTTCCGCACGCATGCGGATCTTCAGGAACGGATCGAGCGCCGAGAGCGGCTCGTCGAGAAGCAGCGCCTCGGGATCGGTAATCAGCGCGCGGGCAAGCGCCACGCGCTGCTGCTGGCCACCGGAAAGCTGTGCCGGGCGGCGGGTCGCATAGGCTTCGAGCTGCATCAGCTTCAGCATGTCGAGCGCCTTGGCGCGCCGCTCGTCCTTCTCGATACCCTTCATCTTCAGGCTGAAGGCGACATTGTCGATGAGGTCGAGATGCGGGAAAAGCGCATAGGACTGGAACATCATCGCCGTACCACGCCGCGCCGGCGGCAGATCGGTGACGACAGTATTGCCGAGCCGGATATCGCCCGAGGAAATCGTCTCGTGCCCGGCAATCATCCGCAGCGTCGAGGTCTTGCCGCAGCCGGAAGGCCCGAGCAGGCAGCAATAGGTGCCGGCCGGAATTTTAAGGCTGATCGCATGGACAGCGGTCGTCGTTCCGTAGATCTTGGAGACAGAGGCGATATCGATTTCTGCAGCTTTGCTCATCCGGCGCTCCCTTGCATCTACAAATCTCCATGCATTCGCCGTGCCAGTTCCGATAAATACTTGTAATGCCTTTGCTTTCAAAATGACCGGCCGATTGTATACGATGCAATGCGCAAAAATAGTGCGATCGTTTTCGATCCATGTTCAAATCGTATGCAATCTTATGGCTGGATTAAAAACATTGCACATGGCATTTGGTCGCCACTTGCGCTAGAAGGAGCCAACAGGGATCAGATATGAGCATTGGCGAGACCATCACCTTGACCGACAACACCACCGAAGACCGTTCGGTGGCGATCAGGGAGGCCTTGCGCAACGCCATCATCGACCGACGCCTCGCCCCCGGAACCAAGCTTTCGGAAAACGAGGTCGGCTCGCTCTTCGATGTCAGCCGCACCGTCGCCCGTGCAGCCTTGCAGATGCTGACCTTCGAAGGACTGGTAAAGACCGAGCGCAACCGCGGCGCCTTCGTCTCCAATCCGACGCCCGATGAGGCCCGCCAGATTTTCGCGTCGCGCCGGCTGATCGAGCCCGGCATCGTGGCCGGCGCCGTCGATCGCATCACTGCCGAAGATATCGCCAGCTTCCGCCGTCAGCTTGAGGAAGAAGAGCGTTACATGAACGCCCGCGGCCCCTCCGCGCGTCGCGCCGAGATCAAGGCGTCGGGCGATTTTCACCTCATGCTGGCCTCGGTGGCCGGCAATGCCATCCTCCAGCGCTTCATGGATGAGCTGATCGCCCGCTCGTCGCTGGTCATCGCCCTCTATGGCCGTACCGGCGTATCGAGCTGCGGCCATAGTGAGCATTTCGCCATCCTCGATCTCATCGAGCGCGGCGATGCAAAACGGGCGGCAGACCTGATGCTGCACCACATCGATCACATCGAGGCCGACCTCGATCTGCAGCCGAAACATGGTCTCGGCCTGAAAGATGCCCTGTCTCTTTAAGGGCTTAACTCCGGTTTCCGCTTCCCTTCGCGACCGCAATAGAACCGCGTTGACTTCCTGCGAAAAGCTCGTTCTATTTGTATAGTCAATAACGATGGCAGGACAGAACTGCTGCGATGACAAGCGGAACAGCCTGCAGGCGAACAACTCGATTACGGTTGGGAGAAACCATCAATGCTCAAGAGACATTTCCTGAAGACGGTCGTCGGTACCGCACTTCTTCTCGGTACCGCCCTGTCTGCCCACGCGGCTGACGACGCGCTGGCCCGCATCAAGGCCGCCGGCGTCATGAAGGTCGGCACCGAGACCGCCTTTGCCCCCTTCGACTTCATCGATGCCGGCGAGCATGTCGGCCTCAACGTGGATTTCTTCGCCGAAGTCGGCAAGGATCTCGGCGTCAAGATCGAATGGGTAGAGCTGCCCTGGGATAGCGTTCTGCCGAGCCTCGAAGCCGGCAAATACGACATCGTCGCCGGCCCGGCCACGATCACCAAGGCACGCCTCGAGCGCTTCAAGATGACCTCGCCGATCGCCGAAGCGACCGTTGCGATCCTCAAGAAAGCCGGCGACAAGACCATCACCAAGCCGGAAGACATTGCCGGCAAGGCTGTCGGCGTCGGCAAGGCCACCGCCCAGCTCGAGCAGCTGAAGGAATATTCGGCAACGCTTCCGAAGAAGGTCGAGATCCGCGAATACGTCTCGTTCAACGATGCCTATGCCGACCTCGCAGCCGGCCGCGTCGTTGCCGTCGCCAACTCGCTTCCCAACATCGCCTTCGTCGCCAAGCAGCGCAACGGCGCCTTCGAAGTGGTAACGCCGGGCTTCGGCAAGAAGACCTATTTCGGTTTCATCGGCAAGAAGGACGAGGACAGCAAGACGCTGGTCGACTACATCAACGAAGAGACCATCAAGATGAAGAAGGATGGTCGCCTCGGCAAGATGCAGGAAAAGTGGTTCGGCACCAAGTTCGACACGCCTGACGCCGTCACCGACCCGGCATTCTGATGATCCGCAGGCGGGGTAGGCGCATTGCGCCTTCCCCGCCGCACCGCCCTGCCGGCATGGTGCCGAAGCAGCGCGGATAAAGGCAATCACGGCGATCCGAACCCGACGATCCGAAGACAATGACGATCAAGCTTTTCACGCTGCTCTTGCAGGCAGCGCTCTACACACTCGGCATCAGCATCGTGTCGATCGTGATTGGTTTCGCGATTGCCATCCTGCTGTCGGCCGCCCTTCTGTCGGGCAAGTCGCTCTATATCGCGCCGGCGCGGCTGTTCATCAGCTTCTTCCGCGGCGTGCCGCTTCTGGTCCAGCTTCTGCTCATCTACACGCTTCTTCCCGTCATCGGCATCAACGTGCCGTCGATCGTCGCCGCAATCATCGGCCTCTCGCTCTGCACGGCTGCCTATCAGGCGGAAAACCTGCGCGGCGGCTTCCAGGCGGTGCCAAAGGGCCTGATCGAAGCCGCTGACGTAACCGGCTTCAACCCGCGCCAGACATTCTTTCGCATCCGCGTGCCGATTGCGCTGAGGCTGACGCTTCCCGCCCTCGTCAACGAAGCGATCATGATCCTCAAATCCTCGTCGCTCGTCTCCGTCGTCGGCATTATCGAACTCACCAAGATGGCGCAGAATCTGGCCTCCAGCACCTATCTGCCGATCCCGATCTTCGCCAGCGCCGGCCTGATCTACCTCGTCATCAACTGGGCGATCGCGCTCACCGCCCGCTATGTCGAGCGGTCTCTCCCGAAGGTGACGGCATGATCTTCGATCCGACAGTCATCATCGACAAGCTGCCGGAAATCGGCAGCGGCCTTCTCGTCACCATCATCCTCTGGGTGGTCGGCATTCTCGGCGGCGTCATCGCCGGCTTCGTCATTGCGACGGCCCGGCGCTTCGGCGGCATCGTCGTCAATGTCGTTCTCGGCTTCTTCGTCGAGCTGCTGCGCGGCACGCCCTTCCTGATCCAGATCTTCCTTCTCTATTACGGCGGCCCCTTCGTCGGCCTGATGCTGGATCCGATCCCCTGCGGCCTGATCGGCCTCACCGTCTATGCCGCCGCCTATTACAGCGAGATCTTCCGCGGCGGCTTCGCCGCGTCCCGGCCGGCCATGTGGAAGCCGCCGAATGCCTCGGCATGACGCGCCTGCAGACCATCCGCCGCATCCAGATCCCCGAAATGGCGCTGATCGTGCTGCCGCCTTCGGTGAACCTCGCGATCATCCTGTTGAAAGAATCCGCCGTTCTTTCGGTCATCACCGTGCCGGAACTGACCACCGTCGTCAGCGCCATCGGCTCGCAGCAATACGCCTTCCTCGAAGCGATCTTCGTTCTTGCCGTCACCTATTGGGTGATCGTCGAGGCCAGCGACCATCTGGGCCGCCTCGCAGAGCGCCGCCTGTCCCGATTGAGGTTTTCAAAAGCATGAGTTTGCCCGCCATCGCCATCCAAGACCTGGTCAAGCGCTTCGGAGAAACGACAGTGCTCCAGGATATCAGCCTCGAAATTCCCGAGGCAAGGTCTCCTGCCTCATCGGCCCCTCGGGCTCGGGCAAGAGCACGCTTCTGCGCTGCCTCGCCTTTCTGGAAGAACCGACCTCGGGCATGATTACCATCAACGGCGAGGCGCTCGGCTTTTTCGAAGGCCCCGGTGGCAAGCGCGAACGCCTTCCGGCAGCCCAGATCCGCGCCGTCCGGTCGAAGACCGGCATGGTCTTCCAGCAGTTCAATCTCTGGCCGCATATGACGGCGCTGGGCAATGTCGCCGAAGCATTGAAAACGGTCCGCAAGGTGCCGAAGGCCGAAGCCGAAGCCCGCGCCATGGCGCAATTGAAGAAGGTCGGGCTGGAAACCGCGCCGGCCATTACCCGTCGCAGCTCTCCGGCGGCCAGCAGCAGCGTGTCGCGATCGCCCGCGCGCTGGCGCTTGAGCCGAAGATCATGCTTTTCGACGAGCCGACCTCGGCGCTCGACCCGGAACTGACCGGCGAAGTGCTGAACGTCATGCGCGATCTTGCGGCCGAAGGCATGACCATGGTCGTCGTCACCCACGAAATCGGCTTTGCCGCAACAGTCGGCCAGCAGATCAGCTTTCTCGATCATGGCCGCCTGCTCTTTTCCGGCCCGCCGACCGAGATCTTTGCAAAACCCCGCCATCCGCGTCTCGACCAGTTCCTCGATACCTATCTTGATCGCGGCGCGAGCATGCTGGCCTGATCGGACGGGGAGGAGACGGCGACCATGTTGGCAAAATCCGACGAACACAGGCCGTCCATCTCCCTGCACCAGCGCATATTGAGCGAGCTTGAGGCGGAAATCCTGAGCGGCCGCTGGCCGCCCGGCCATCGCGTGCCCTCGGAAAAGGATCTCTGCCTGCAATATCAATGCTCGCGGATGACGGTGAACAAGGCGCTGACCCAGCTCGCCCGCGCCGGCCTCGTCATGCGCAAGCGCCGCAGCGGCAGCATCGTGCTTTCCCAGAAGGCCGAAAGCGCCATCCTGCAGATCTATGACATCCGCGACGAGGTGAAGGCCCTTGACCGCGCCTATGGCCACAGCATCCTCGAAAATGCCGTCAGCCGCCCGAGCCGGCACGAGCAGGATCTGTTCAACGTCTCCTCCCGCCAGAACCTCAAGAGGGTCGTCTGCCTGCATTTTGCCGATGGCGCCCCTTTTTGCCTTGAGGAGCGGCTCATCAATCTCGATACCGTGCCGGAAGCCGAGAGCGAGGATTTCGCGACCCTTTCACCAGGCCCCTGGCTGGTCGACCATGTTCCGTGGAGCGCCGGCGAGCATCGCATTGCCGCCAAGGGTGCAGACGAGGTCGCGGCAAAACATCTGGCATTGGCAGCAGGCGAGCCCGTCATGGTCGTCGAGCGCCAGACCTGGCGCTTCGACCAGTCTGTCACGCATGTCCGCCTGACCTATCCCGGCGGAAGCCACACGCTGACTGCCCGCTTTACCCCGACACAGCACGCCTGATCCAACACTACTGAAATACCCGGATCTTTCCGGAGAGGAGGAAGACAATGGCCCGCGACGACAAGCTGAAACTCGGCACATTCGTATACACATTCGGCTTCAACCCGGCCGCCTGGCTGCACCCGGCGGCAGATGTCAACGGCGCCAACAGGATCGACCATCTCCTCAACGTCGCAAAAATTTCCGAAGCGGCAAAGCTCGACTTCATGTTCGTGGCCGATTCTCCGGCAGCCGCCATCGGTGATGCCGAAGCACTCTCCCGCTCGCCGACCAAGATGAACCGTTTCGAGCCGCTGACGCTGATTACCGCGCTCTCGGCACTCACGGAAAAGCTCGGTTTCGTCGCCACCGCTTCGACCAGCTATTACGAGCCCTATAATATCGCCCGCATCTTCTCCTCGATCGATCATTTGAGCGGCGGCCGGGCCTGCTGGAACGTCGTCACCTCGGACCACGACGAGACCGGCTATAATTTCAACCGCGAAGGCCTCGATCCGCATGCCATCCGCTACGAGCGCGGCACGGAATTCGTCGATGTCGTCTTCGGCCTGTGGGACAGCTTTGAGCCGGATGCGCTTCTGCTCGACCGTCAGAACGGCGTTTATTACGACAAGGACAAGCTCCATGTGCTGAACCACAAGGGCAAGCACTTTCAGGTGCGCGGCCCGCTCAACATCGCATCGACGCCGCAGGGCAGGCCGATCATCGCCCAGGCCGGTGGCTCGGAGGCGGGCATGGAGCTTGCCGCCCGAACAGCAGAGATCGTCTTCAGCCTTGCCTCCAGCATCGAGCGCAACGGCGCCTTCTACCGCAACGTCAAGGACAGGATGGCGAAATACGGCCGCCGCCAGGACGATCTGAAGATGATGCCCGGCATCGTCGTCAATGTCGGTGAGACCAAGGCGGAAGCCCAGGCGAAGGTCGAGTTCCTGATCGACAATCTCCACCCGGATGTCGGCCGCTGGATGCTCGGCGAATTCCTCGAAGCGGATCTTTCCGGCGCGCCGCTCGACAAACCCTTCCCGATGGACCGCCTGCCGCATGAGCCGAAGGGCTCAAAGGCGCTGTTCGAGGAACTGACCGATTTCATCAAGCAGGGCCACACGCTCGGCGAACTGATCCGCCACTACGCGGAAAAGAGCACCGGCAATGGCATTACCGGCACGCCGGCTGAGATTGCGACTTCATGGAGGAATGGTTCGAGGCACGCGCGGCCGACGGCTTCATCCTGATGTTCCCGACGCTTCCGGCGAGCCTTCAGGATTTCACCACACTGGTCCTGCCGGAACTGCGCCGCCGCGGCCTTTTCCGCGACGAATACGAGGGCAGCACGCTGCGCGAAAACCTCGGCATTTCGATGCCGGCCAACCGTTACACGCCGCCCGCAACGGCTGATACCCGTCAGAAGCTCTTGGTCGGGCGGTCCATCACGGTGCGCCCCATCAGGCTTGCCGTGAGATCGACGAGCAGGGTCGCCGTGCGGCCGCGCTCGTCGAGGAAGGGATTGAGCTCGACCAGATCGAGACTGGTGACGAGCTCGCTGTCATGCAGCATTTCCATGACGAGATGCGCCTCGCGAAACGTCGCCCCGCCCGGCACGGTCGTGCCGACGGCCGGCGCTACGGACGGATCGAGGAAATCGACGTCGAGGCTGACATGCAGCATGCCGCCGGCCGCCGCCACCGTCTCGATGAAACCGCGCAGAACGGCAGCCACGCCATGCTCGTCGATCGACCGCATGTCATGCACGGTAACGTCCCCCTCCCGAAGCGCTGCCCGCTCCGCCGGATCGACACTTCGTATACCGATCATGCAGACCCGCGACGGATCGACGGGATTGGCAAGCGCCGGCATATAGCCTTCGAAACCCGGCCGGCCGGTGAAATAGGCAACAGGCACGCCATGAAGATTGCCGCTATCGGTCGTTTCCAGCGTGTGAAAATCCGTATGCGCGTCGAGCCAGAGCACGAAGAGCGGCCGCCCGCTTTCCGCCGCCCGCCGTGACAGGCCGGCCACAATACCCGCCGACATGGCATGATCGCCGCCAAGAAAGATCGGCATCGCATCACGGCTCTCATGATAGGCGACATCGGTCAGAAGCGAGGTCCAGGCAACGATCTCGGGCAGGTTGCGGACAGCCGCATTCGGATGCGTGACAGCCGGATAGACGCTCGGCACGACATTACCGATATCCTCGACCTCATGGCCAAGCTCTTCGAGCGCGCCTTTGAGCCCTGCGGTGCGAAGCGCACTCGGCCCCATTTCGCAGCCAAGCCGCGACGCTCCATCCTGTAGCGGGACACCGATCATCTTGCAGCGCATGGGTCTTCTCCGGATTGCATATGGTCCCGTTCAACCGGGGTCATTGTCTTCTCTATAGAGCCGGATGCTCCGAAATAAAGACGGATAGTCGCAAACATCAGTCAGATCGGCGAAGCACCGTCACTTTGAAGACGCCACGGCCGCGTTCGGGCCGCCTTCCTTTTTCGCAGCCTTCTTGCCCTTTGAGACATGCTCGCCGGCCTTCGGCGCCAGTCTGGCGCTGTCGACAACCGTCAGCAATGACACGGCCGCAATGACGAGAAAGGCCACATGGAAGGGCGTAACGGCAGAAGCATTCGGAAACAGCGCTTCACCGGCGCGCCATGCCATGGCCCCCAGCGCCACGCCAAGCCCGACCGCCAGCTGAAACACGGCTGAAAACAGCGTGTTGGCAGAGCGCATCTTCGGCTGCGGCACATCGGCAAAGGCGATCGTGTTGAGCGCGGTGAAGTGCATCGAACGTGTCATGCCACCGAGGAAAAGGATGATGCAGATGAGCGGCAGCGGCATGCCCGGCACCATCAGCGCACAGGCAGCAATCAGCAGCGCATTCAGAATGCCGTTGACGATAAGGACAGGCTTGAAACCGAAACGCCGCAGGATGGGCGTTGTCATCGGCTTCATCAGCAGATTGCCGGCAAACACTGCCATCAGCATCGCGCCGGCATCGAAAGCGCTGTAGCCGAAAGCCACCTGAAACATCAGGGGCACGAGAAACGGCACGGCGCTGACGCCCATGCGAAACAGCGAACCACCAAAAATCGCCACCGCATAGGTCGGAATGCGGACCGCCGACAGTTCGATCATCGGCGCCTTGGCGCGGCCGAAATGCCGGAAACTGGCGAAGAGAAGAACGGCGCCGACCACGGCGAGAAACAGCGCAAGCAGCAGGTTCGCATCCGGCCGCGACGCAATTTCGGCGGCAAAGAGCAGAGCGGTGAGCGCAAGACTGCTCAAGACAAAGCCGAGCCAGTCGAAGGCGCCGACAGCTTCCGAGCGCTCCTCCGGCACGATCTTCCAGGCCGTGAAAAGCGCGATCAGGCCAAGCGGCAGGTTGAGATAGAAGATCCAGCGCCAGTCCGCATGATCGGCAATCAACCCGCCGATCGGCGGCCCGAGCACCGGTGCGACAAGCGCCGGCCATGTGAGCGTTGCAATCGCCGAGACCAGCTTCTCCTTCGGCGTCGAGCGCAGCACGACAAGCCGGCCGACCGGCACCATCATCGCGCCGCCAACCCCTTGCAGGATGCGCGCCAGCACGAATTCCGGCAGGCTCGTCGCCAGCCCGCAGAGAAGCGATGCGAAGGTGAAAAGCAGAATGGCACCGCAGAAAATCCGCCGCGGGCCGACCTTGTCGGCCAGCCAGCCGCTGACGGGGATGAGAATGCCGAGCGTCAGCATATAGGCGCTGATACCGGTATTGAGATCGATCGGCGCCCGCTCGAAGTCGCGCGCCATCTGCGGAATGGCAGGCCCGATCACGGTCGCATCGAGATTTTCCATGAAGAACGTGCCGGCCACCAGCAATGCCAATGCGGGCCCGGCGCCTCGTTCCGTTTGCGCCTGCCCGTTCTTTGCCTGCTGCTGATCCACGCTCACCGTCCCGATCCTGCCCGAACATTGCCGCCGGCGAGCCAAAGCCCGCAGGCGCAGCGTCAGGAGATCAGATCAGCGCCCGCCACGCAAGCGCATGCCGGACACACCGGCGACCGAAGGCATGGCCTTCGTGGTGATTGCCGCCTTACCAGGCCACGCTGGAAAACGCATTGAGCGGGATTTTGAGATACTGCCGCCCATCGGCCTCCGGCGGCGGCAGACGGCCGGCATTGAGGTTGATCTGGAGAGCATGCAGGAGCAGTTTCGGAAAGGGCAGCGTCTTGTCGCGCGCCTCGCGCGCTGCGATGAATTCGGCACCGCTGCCCTGCAGATGGATATTCTTTTCCTTCTGCTCGGCAACCGTGCTTTCCCAGCAGGCCGGCCGCCCGCCCGGGCAATAGTCATGGCCGGTAAAGAGCCGCGTCTCGTCCGGAAGGGCCAGAATGGCGCTGACGGAGTTCCACAGCCGCTCAGCATCGCCGCCCGGAAAATCGGCCCGTGCGCTACCGCTATCGGGCATGAAAAGCGTGTCGTGAATGAAGGCCGCATCACCGATGACATAGGTGATCGAGGCCAGCGTATGACCGGGAGAATGCATCACCCGGCAGTCCAGCGAACCGATCGAGAATGTGTCGCCATCGGCAAACAGCCGGTCCCATTGCGACCCATCGGTCGCAAGTTCCGGCATGTGATAGAAATCACGCCAGAGCGCCTGAACCTTGACCACCTCCGCACCGATCGCCGTCTGCACGCCGGTCTTTTCCTTCAGATAGCTGGCGGCGGAAAAATGGTCGGCATGCGGATGCGTATCGAGGATCCATTCGAGTTCCAGCCCCTCCTCCTCGATATGGCGCAGCAACGCATCGGCGTGACCGGTCGCTGTCGTCGCCGACTTCTCGTCATAGTCGAGAACCGGATCGATGATGGCGCAACGCTTCGTCTGCGGGTCTGACACGACATACTGGATGCTGCCGCTATAGGCATCGTAAAAGCCCTTGACCACCGGCCGATTGAGGATGCCCATCCGAAGCCTCTTTTTCCTGTGCCGGAATTTCCAGCGATAATATTCGATCGGCCGCCAATCGCTTGAACCGCGAAGCAGGCCGACAAAGCGAAGTCATAGGACGATGGCGGCAAATCTGGAAGATCGCCCCGCCGTTGCCGGTCAGGATATTTCGACGCAACGGGCAGCGACATGACCCAGGTCATAGGACTGAGCGGGATCCTGGTGGTCAGGACATAAACCGGCCGCTGCAAAGATTATTTTTCTCGGAAAGATGCGAGCCGGTTTCAGATTACCGTTTCTTTATGCTTCGCCGGACAAGAAAAGAAACATCCGGCTTCCTCATCGATCAAATCAAGATATTGATTTCATTATTGATATACGGAGATACCAGTTTTCGGCAAGAGCCGAATTAAGGCGAAAAAGTGTTCTGCCAGAGGCGGCGAACTTTATTTATCTTTAACGTGCCCAGCGGGCGGCAGGCTTATAGATAGATAGCCAGGCTGAGCTCTGGCGAAGAAGCGCCGATGTCCGACAGCCGAAAACGACGTCACAATGACGTGCAATGCTCAAGGAGGCCAGGATGCGCTTTCCGCCCATGGCATTCGATGTATCGGCCGCACGGCTGCCCATGCTTTCCGGGATCGGCAGACCGATCTCCGGGGGATCAGCCGGATATGCATCCGATACGGCAGCCGCCTCCGCCGCACCGCCCACCTGAGATCCCTCGCTTCCCTCCCGACCGGCTCCTGAAACCGGAAAACCGCACGCGCCGCCCCGCGTCCCTCCCGTAGCCCGGCGCCTCCTTCGAAAGGAAACCACCATGCCGACCATTCTTCGCAAACACCGCTTCGCCGCTCTTCTGGGCGCTGCCATCATCGCCGTTCCGCTCGCTACCCCGTTCATCCTCGACAGCCAGCCGGCCAATGCCGCGACCGGCGTCCCCGGCATCGTTGCTCCGGGCGGCTCCTTCGCCTCGATCGTCGCTGCCGACAAGCCGGCCGTCGTCACCATCACCACCACGATGAAGGCGGAAAATGTCAGCTCCGACAATGGCTCGCCGTTTGGCGACAACTCGCCTTTCGACCAGCAGTTCCGCCAGTTCTTCGGCCAGAACATGCCGACCCCGCATCAGGCCCCGCAGGAACAGGAACGTGCCGAGGCCCTCGGCTCCGGCTTCGTTATCAGCCCGGACGGCTATATCGTCACCAACAACCACGTCATCGACAAGGCGATCAGCATCAAGGTGACGCTCGACGATGGCACGGAAGTCCCGGCAAAGCTTGTCGGCGCCGATCCGAAGTCCGACCTCGCCGTGGTCAAGATCACCCCGCCGAAGCCGCTGAAGACCGTCTCCTGGGGTGATAGCGACAAGGCAGCCGTTGGCGATCAGGTTCTCGCCTTCGGCAACCCGTTCGGCATCGGTACGACTGTCACGGCCGGCATCGTCTCGGCGCGCGGCCGTGATCTTCACAGCGGTCCCTATGACGACTTCCTGCAGATCGACGCACCGATCAACCACGGCAATTCCGGCGGCCCGCTGGTCGATATGGACGGCCATGTGATCGGCATCGATACCGCCATCTACTCGCCGAACGGCGGCAGTGTCGGCGTCGGCTTCGCCATCCCTTCCGATCAGGCCCAGAAGGTCGTCGCCAAGCTGATGAAGGACGGCTCGATCAAGCACGGCTTCATCGGCATCGAGATCCAGCCGGTCACGAGCGATGTTGCCAATGCCATCGGTCTGCAGAAGCCCGAAGGCGCGCTGGTCGCAAGCGTCGGCAATGACAGCCCGGCCGACAAGGCAGGCATCACCACCGGCGACGTCGTGACCTCGTTCAACGGCACCGCGGTCAAGTCGCCGCGTGACCTGTCGCGCATGGTGGCGGACCTGACACCAGGCGACAAGGCCAACCTCGACGTCTGGAGACATGGTGCAAGCAAGGCGCTTTCGATCACCGTCGGCAACAATGACGACGGCAAGACGGAAGTCGCTGACAATAGCGACCAGAACTCCGCCGACCAGCATGTACCGACCATCGGTCTCGGCCTTGGCGATATCACCGCAGACGTTCGCCAGGAACTCGACCTTCCGCGCAGCGCCCGCGGCGCCGTGATCGAGACCGTCGCCCCGGACAAGCCGGCCGCCGACGCTGGCCTCACCCCCGGCGACGTGATCATCTCGGTCAATCAGAAGACCGTCGATAACGCACGCGAAGCCAAGGCTGCTGTGGCCGAGGCAGGCCGCTCGGGCAAGAAGTCGGTCCTGCTTCTGGTCCGTCATGACGGCAACCAGTCCTTCGTCGCGGTACCCTTCTCCGAGGGCTGATCCCCGCAAGGTGTAAGACAGGATCTGTCTCTTCCATCGGCGCCGCGTTCTGCAAAACGAACGCGGCGCCGATTGCTTTCATCACCCGATTTCATGCTAAGGTTGCTGCAAGTTCTTGAACCGCCGGCGGAGGAGGCTGCGGTGCAACTGCGCTACCAGATCATAGCTTTGGCTATCGTGCCGCTTGTCGTCGCCATTTTCACGATCACTGCCTTCATCACATGGCAGTCGACCACATTGGCGCAAAGCAGTATCGACGCGTTCGAACGCAACATGCTGAAGGCCAAGGAGACCGAACTCCTCAACCTGACGAACCTTGCTCTTTCCGCCATAAGGCAGGTCTACGATCAGGCCGATGCCGACGACGAGGCTGCCAAGGAGAAGGTCCGCTCGATCCTCACCGGCCTCGACTATGGCGAGGACGGCTATTTCTTCGTCTATGACTATGACGGCAACAATGTCGTCCATCCCCGCCAGACATTCCGCCCCGGCCACAACTGGCTGAGCCTCATGGATCCCGATGGCGACAAGGTGATCGCCAACCTCATCACCAGAGCCAGGGAGGGAGGCGGGCTGCACCGCTACAAGTGGGAAAAGCCCTCCACCGGCGGCATGGCAGAAAAACTCTCCTTTGCCGTCGGCCTCGACAAATGGCACTGGATGATCGGCACGGGCGTCTATCTGGATGACGTGGTGGGCCAGACGGCGGCCGCCAACGCGGACATGCGAGAAAACATCAGGCGCACCTTCACCACTGTCGCATCGATAGCCGTTCCGGCCGTTCTCGTCGTCTTTGCGACCTGCATTCTCATCACGCTGCGCGAGAGGCACCTTGCAGACCTGAAGCTGGCAGCACTGACAAAACGCGTCATTCACGCCCAGGAGGAGGAACGCGCAAGGCTCGCACGCGAGCTGCATGACGGCATCTCCCAAAGCCTGATCGGCGTGCGCTACTCGATCGATCTCGCCGCCCGCAAGGCGCAGTCTCCCGGCACACAATCCGACGATGGCGACCGGCATGCAGAAGACATTGCTGCGGCCATCGAACGAGGGGCAGATGCTCTCACGGGTGCCATCAAGGAAGTCCGAAGGCTTTCCCACGAACTTCGCCCGCGCCTGCTGGACGACCTCGGCCTCACGCCGGCGCTGAAATCCCTGGCTGACAATTTTGCCGAACGCACGGGTGTTCATGTCCTCGTCGAGGCTGAAGTGGAGGATATGCTGCAGCCGGAGGCAAGCACGGCCGTCTATCGCATTGCCCAGGAGGCGCTGACCAACGTGGAACGCCATGCCGGCGCAAGCGAGGTGACGATCAGGCTATGGAGCGAGCGCGGCCGGATGCGCCTGACGATAGCCGATAACGGACGAGGCTTCGATCAGGCCGCAAGCCGCCAGAACGCCAGTTCCGGTGGCCTCGGCCTGCGCAACATGCAGGAGCGCATGGCGCATTTCGGTGGCCTGTTGCTGATCCGCTCTTCTGAGAATGGCACGACGCTGACGGCCATGTTACCGAAATCCGCCAACAGGCCGCTGCGCCCGACAAGAGAGGCCGCATGACGGGCGATGTGATCAAGGTCGTCCTGATCGACAACCATCCGCTCGTCCTCGACGGCCTGAAGGCGCTTCTCGAAACCTACGCGCATATCGTGGTCGCGGGCACCGCCGTCACGGCCTCGGGCGGCATGGCCGAGGCTCGCCGCAGCCGGCCGGACGTGGTGTTGATGGATATCAACATGCCACAGATGAATGGCATCGAGGCCATCGAGCATTTCAGGGTGGAAGTTCCCGATACCCGGATCTGATGCTCTCCATGCATGACAGCCGCGAATATATTTCCGCCTCCGTCCTGCGCGGTGCGGCAGGCTATATTCTCAAGGACGTCCCGACCGAGGAGATTGTCGATGCGATCGAAAAGGTGGCGGCCGGCGGCACCTATTTCTCCTCGGGCGTTCCGAGGCTCTCCTGTCGACAGGGCCGCGCGAACAGGCGGATACCTGACGGTTCGCGAGCGCATCATCCTCGTCAGGCTCGCCGCAGGCGGCAGCAACCGCGATATCGCCGAAGCGCTCGCCATTTCGCCGGCGACGGTGGAAACGCATCGCAAGAATATCAAGAAGAAGCTGGGAATAGCGACCACGGCCGGACTGACGCGCTACGTCATGGAGAACGGCCTGTCGTCGCTCGATCCAGCAACGGGCTTACCCATTACTGGGTAGCTGCGGAAATTTGGCTGATCTCTACTCTTGTTCCGCCAAAAACACACACGTACCAGTTTTGTAATGCTCCGTTTTGACGGAGTTTGGGAGGAGTACCATGTCTGGCCTTTTGGCGCTGTCGCGTATCATCGACGCGGCAAACACTTTTATTGGCAAAGCGGTGTCCTGGCTGATCCTGCTGGCGATCATCGTCAGTGCGGTCAATGCCGTGACCCGCAAACTGTTCAACCTCAGTTCCAACGCCTGGCTTGAAGCGCAGTGGTATCTGTTCTCCGCAGCCTTTCTGGTGGCGGCAGGTTACACGCTTCTGAACAACGAACATGTGAAGGTCGACCTTGTCTACGGTCGCCTGTCGCGCAGAACCCAGCTCTGGATCGAGATCCTCGGCACGCTTCTGTTCCTGTTTCCGTTCTGCCTTGTCACCATCTACCTGTCCTGGCCGCGCGTCACCTCGAAATTCTTCAGCGGCGAGATCTCCAACAATACCGGCGGCCTCATTCTCTGGCCGGTCTGGGCGATGATCCCGCTGGGCTTTGGCCTGCTCGCACTCCAGGGCGTATCGGAACTGATCAAGCGTGCAGCCATCCTGCGCGGCGAGCTTCCGGATGCGATCGCCCTGGCTGATGCCGAAGCAAAGACCCTTTAAGGACGGACGGCAGCCATGTTTGCATTCTTTGCGGAAAATCTCGCGCCGATCATGTTCGGCTCTCTCATCATCGTCCTGCTTCTCGGCTATCCGGTCGCCTTCGCGCTTGCCTTTGTCGGCTTCGTTTTCGGCTTCATCGGCATCGAGATGGGGCTGCTCCCGGTCAACCTCTTCGGTGCCATTCCAGACCGTATTTTCGGGCAGATGTCGAACGAGACACTGCTGGCCATTCCCTTCTTCACCTTCATGGGTCTCATTCTAGAGCGAAGTGGCATGGCCGAGGAATTGCTGGACACGATCGGCCAGCTCTTCGGCCCGGTGCGCGGCGGCCTTGCCTTCGCGGTCATCTTCGTCGGGGCCATTCTGGCCGCCACGACCGGTGTCGTGGCAGCCTCCGTCATCTCCATGGGCCTCATTTCCCTGCCCATCATGCTGCGCTACGGCTATGACCGGCGCGTCGCCGCGGGCACGATCGCCGCGTCCGGCACCTTGGCGCAGATCATCCCGCCAAGCCTCGTCCTGATCATCCTCGCCGACCAGCTCGGCCGCTCCGTCGGCGATATGTACAAGGGTGCGCTCATACCCGGCCTCATGCTCGTCGCCGTCTACGCCGCCTACATCATCCTGATGTCCGTCCTTCAGCCTAAGACGGTGCCGGCCCTGCCACCGGAGGCCCGCCTCCTGCGCGGCTGGAAACTGGTGCGCAAGGTCATCATCTCGCTCGTGCCACCGCTCGTCCTGATCTTCCTCGTGCTTGGCACGATCTTCATCGGCCTCGCGACCCCGACAGAAGGCGGCGCAATGGGAGCCGTCGGCGCCCTCGCCCTGGCAGCATTGAACGGCCGGCTCAATCTCGACATCACCAAGTCGGCCCTCTACGCGACGGTCAAACTGTCGTCCTTCGTCATCTTCATCCTGCTCGGCGCCCGCGTCTTCTCGCTCACCTTCTACGGCGTCAACGGCCATGTCTGGGTCGAGCATCTGATGACATCGATCCCGGGCGGCGAGATCGGCTTCCTGATCGTTGCCAACCTTCTCGTCTTCTTCCTGGCCTTCTTTCTCGACTATTTCGAGCTCGCCTTCATCATCGTTCCGCTTCTGGCTCCCGTTGCCGAAGGGCTCGGCATCGACCTCGTCTGGTTCGGCGTCATGCTGGCGATCAACATGCAGACCTCGTTCATGCATCCGCCCTTCGGCTTCTCGCTCTTCTATCTGCGCTCGGTCGCCCCCACGCGTGCCTACAAGGACAGGATCACCGGCGCGACGATCCAGCCTGTGACATCGGGCCAGATCTACATGGGCGCACTGCCCTTCCTCGCCATTCAGCTGGCCATGGTGATCGTCGTCATCGCCTTCCCCGGCCTCGTCACACACTACAAGGGCAATGCAGCCGCGATCGACCCCAACTCGATCCAGATCAACATCCCCATGCCCGGCGCAGACGGTGCCAATCCGTTCGGCGCGCCGTCTCCCTTCGGAGCACCGGCTTCGGGCGGCACGGAGCAGAACGGCTCGAACCTGCCGAGCTTCGGCGCACCGCCACCGAATTTCGGTTCACCGCCGCAGCCGGCGACCAGCCGCCCCCGCCGAGCTTCGGCTCGCCGACCCCGAATTTCGGTGCGCCG
Organism: Shinella sp. UYSO24; assembly: GCA_902167985.1. Taxonomy (GTDB): domain Bacteria; phylum Pseudomonadota; class Alphaproteobacteria; order Rhizobiales; family Rhizobiaceae; genus Neorhizobium. The sequence goes on along the minus strand of CABHNZ010000009.1, from coordinate 1,494 downwards.
CCGGCACCCGAGACACCTCCGGCAACCACGCCAGCGCAACCGTCAACACAGGGAGCCAATCCCTGACAGGGAATATCCGGCGCCTGATGGCGCCGGCCACCCAATACATCATCGCTCAGTTCAATGGAGGAGGATTGAAATGACCAAGGATATCGGCCGTCGAGGCTTTATCACCAAAACTGCGCTCGCCGGGGTCGCCACCGCTGCAGGCGCAACCTCGCTTGCCGCTCCGGCAGTGGCGCAAGGACTACCGAACCTGCGCTGGCGCCTGACCTCGGGCTTCCCGAACAATCTCGACACGATCTATGGCGGCGCCGTTGTCATGGCCGAGGCGCTGAACAAGATCACCGAGGGCAAGTTCCAGATCCAGGTCTTCCAGGCAGGTGAAATCGTTCCCGGCGCCCAGGCAATCGACGCGGTGAAGGAAAATACCGTCGAAATCGCCCATACTTGCGGCTATTACTTCACCGGCAAAGATCCGACCTTCGCCATCGGCTCGACCATCCCCTTCGGCCTAAACGGCCGCCAGCAGAATGCCTGGCTCTATCACGGTGGCGGCAACGAGGCTTACAACGAATTCCTGTCGAATTACGGCGTGGTCGGCATACCGGGCGGCGCGACGGGAGCCCAGATGGGCGGCTGGTTCCGCAAGGAGATCAAGAGCGTCGCGGATCTCAAGGGCGTCAAGATGCGTATCGCCGGCGTCGCTGGCCAGGTCATGGCCAGGCTTGGCGTCGTGCCGCAACAGCTGCCGGGCGGCGACATCTATCCGGCGCTTGAGCGCGGTACGATCGATGCGGCCGAATGGATCGGTCCCTATGACGACGAGCGTCTCGGATTCTACCAGATCGCCAAGAACTACTATTACCCCGCCTATTGGGAGGGTGGTCTGACCATCCATTTCTTCATCAATCAGCCCCAATATGCCGGACTTCCGGATGCCTACAAGGCAGCGCTCGATACGGCCTGCAAGGCAGCCAACGTCAATATGCAGGCACTCTATGACGTCAAGAACACGACGGCGATCCGCTCGCTCGTCGCCAAGGGCGTGCAATTGCGCCCGCTGCCGCGCGACGTGATGGACGCCGCCTACAAGGCCTCGTTCGAACTCTATCAGGAATATTCGGCAAAATATCCGGCCTGGGCAAAGATCTATCCGGGCTGGAAGAAATTCCGCGACGAGAGTTTTGAGTGGTTCCGCGTCGCCGAATACAGCTATGACAGCTACATGTACGCCGCGCAGGCCTCAGGCCGTTAATCAGATCGCAGAGCACGGACGCCGGCAGGCCTTTCCGCCGGCGTCTCTGCCTGACGACTATCGCGCCACATCCTTACAAACTCGTGCCCAGAAACGCCGACAGCCCGCTTTTGCGGGCTGAACATGTTGATTGTGTGCTGTGAATGTTTTGGAAGATTTGGTTGCGGGGGCAGGATTTGAACCTGCGGCCTTCAGGTTATGAGCCTGACGAGCTACCGGGCTGCTCCACCCCGCGT
>CABHNZ010000008.1 GCA_902167985.1 Shinella sp. UYSO24 | reverse complement strand
GTCGGCATGGAGTTGCTTCAGGGTGCGCTTTTGCTTGCGACCCTTCTTGGACTCCGTCTTCAGCCAAGCCGACAGCCGATCCGCGAATGGATCAAGTTTGCTTGGTCGCTCCGGAACCTTGAACTTCGGCTCTACGCCATCCAGGCGCAGATACTTGCGCACCGTATTCCGGGAAAGGCCGGTCCTACGGCAAATCTCCCGGATCGATAGATGCTCTCGAAAATGCCAGCGTCGGATTACGCTCAGTAACGCCATGTCGATCACTCCAGAGCCCCCGCTGAAACCTCGCGAGGGATGATTGAAACATGGGTCAAATCTCAGTGATAATTTCCCGCAATCCCGGGTCAGCTCTCAGTGCAAATCAACAACATGGGCAACCTTCACCGTCGTCGTCACGCCCTAGACCAGGACGATCTCATGGCTCCAGTCGAACTGATAGGCCTCGCCGGGCGCATAATAGAGCGGCACGTAGGCTTCGGCCGTCACGGCACCTCGATCCTTTGACCATCCCTTTGCGTAGCGCCTGATCGCATCGTAACTGCCGTCGTAACCCAGCGCCCGAAGCTCTTCGTAAATCCGGATCAGCGTCAGTCGCTCACGAGAGGGGTTACCTTCGTTCGCAGCCAGAAAGCGCTCGATCTCGCCTTTCCACTGACCTGTCTTCGGTAAAGGTTGTCGCTCTCGCTCGTAGGAAAAGTCCGTATCATCGGATCGCAGAATTTTGCGGACCGTGTTGCGAGACACGTTCAGTTCACCAGACGATCTTCTTCACCGACCAGCCTGCACATCGAAGGCTCGACGAACACGCGCAATCGTATCCACTCACTTCAACTCCCCTCCATTCGCCAGCAAAAGACGGATGGTCAGACGAAGCAGGTAGGGCGCAAAAAAGGTGGACGCCGGTCACCCCGCCAGAGGGGTCAATAATCCACGCAGAAACGAACGCCGCTTCATTACGGCTGGGTCCTGAGCTCCTGTATTTCCCATTAGTCTTCGAACAATTAGCGGCGTTCTATCAATGTCATCGGCGGCGCGAGTAAGCATCGGCCAGCCGTGCGGTCCATACGCATTGGGAATAGGATTGGTTCTATAAGGTATCCCACGCTGCTGTTTTGACTAACGGCAAAGGGCGTGTAGTTCGAGGAAACCTGGTTCTGATCCCTTCAAGAGCCTAACCCAACATCAATATTTGTCTCCGATTGCGTAAATCCCTTTATCGCGAACGCACTGTTGGGTCCCGAAAGCCACCAATACACGGGCGCGCAGGCAGCATCGGAGCGTTTGTGTCGGCGCAGGCAACGGGCCCACTGACATCGGCACCGCCGCGAAGAGGTGGCCCTTTCAGTTTGATCGGATGGCGTTCAGGACGAGGCGGAACACGAGACTGGCCAAAGTATCTTGATATTGCCGTGATGCTGCGCTCACCCGTGGGCTGTTGCAGCTACGGCAGCTGACCACGGAGATACCACGTCACTCCAGCCGACTGCGCGGTCCCCTGTTGCTATGGTGAAGTTGGGGCACGCAAAGTTAATCGGCAGGACACCGTGCTCGACGATGGACAGCGATCCGGTCTGGCGTAGCGCGGTCAAAATATTGTCCGCGAGCCGGCGATCCGCGTTGACGCAGTCTGGACCGGAGACATCAATGCGGGGGATATGCGCGGCTTCTTCAGGCGTCAGCTGAAAATCCAGTGACCATGCGAGAACCTGGTAGACGCTTGCCAGAATCCGGCGGCCACCCGAGGCGCCGGCCGCCATACGTGGCCAATTGCCATCGATTGGCGTCACAATGACGGGACACATGTTGCAAAGCGGGCGTGCCGATGGGCGGATGGCATTCGGTGTTCCCGGTTGCGGGTCGAACCACATGATGCCGTTATTCATCATGATACCGGTCGATGGTAGGACCACGCGGCTTCCCATAGAGGAGAGCAGTGTCGTCGTTACGGATACAAGGTTACCGTCAGCATCAACGACCGTGACGTGGGTGGTGCAGGTATCGCCAGGTTCGGTGGCTGCCTGTGCCGCCCCTAGACCATCCAGCCGGTTGGCATAGGCGCGCTGCATCACGCTTGACAATTGCGCGAACCAGGCGGCATCTGGCCTAGCTCCGATCAGCGCATTGTCCATGCCGGCAATCACTTCGGCCAGCGTCGGCGCGGCGGTGAGGCCACCGGCAGTGAAGACGCGATGCGTTCCTCGCCATTCGATCGTTGAGGCGTCACGGATCTCGGCCTTGTACCCCGCCAGGTCCTCTTGATCGACAATGCCGCCATAAGCGGCGACATCATCGGCAATACGCGCGGCAATATCGCCATTATAGAAATCTTCAAGCCCGGCCTCCGCAAGCTGTTCCAGCGTCTGCGCGAGATTGCCAAGCGGGAAAAGCCGGCGCGCCCTGATAAGGTGGCACGGGCGGCAGGCCGTTTGGCAGGTATATGCGAGCGCTTTCGTCATAAAGGCGCAGAACCGACGCTGAGGATGCGACCTTGAGCGTGGTGTACCAATCCTGACGCAGACCGCGCCGGGCAAGTTTGATGGCCGGCTGCAAGAGATCGGCTAGCGGCAGGCCGGTTCCGAATGCCTGCTTGATTTTCGCGTAGCCTGCCACCGATGAAGGTATGCAGAAGGACAGGGGCCCATGCACGTTGCGGTCGCCCTCCACCTCTGGCCAGACGAAGAGGTCACGTTTGACCGAGCCGGTGAGCGGATAGTCGGCCGGGTTGGTCCGGCGGGGTGAAATTGGGCCGAAATCGACGACCTTTGCCTGCGTTTCACCGGCCGGAAGGATAAGGGCAAAACCAATGCCGCCAAGTCCGCTGTTCCAGGGTTCTGACGCGGCCAGAGCAAAACAGGTTGCAACAGCCGCATCGGCCGCATTGCCGCCCGCCTCTAGGATACTGACGCCCGCAAGCGCCGCATCGTGGCTCTGGGAGACAACGATGCCGTGTCGACCTGAGGCGCCGGGTTTCGTCAGGACCCAGTTTTGCGTCGGAACGGTGTTCAGCTCGGCGGTCATGGGCGTTTCTTCCTTGGTCTATGGAGGCGATGGATTCGAGGATGCTTCAGGTGTTCTCCACAGCGCAGGCGGCGTTCCGATCGCAGGGCTACCGCCTGGTGTGAGTTAAAGATCCTTGACGTATTGAGCGACTTCCGCGTGGGTCGCGAACCAGACATCGCCCTTGGACTTGGCATGGCGGATGACTTCTTCGAGGATCCAGATGCGCGAGCGTGGTGTGATGATGTGCGGATGCATGGTCAGCTGAAATAGGCCACCGGCCTCGTAGGCGGCGTCGAATTCGCGCAGGAAGATATCGAGTACATCTTTCGGTGGCGTATAAGGACGCAGCGACTGGAAGCGGTGCATCATGAAGTAGACGGCGTCATCACGGATCCACTCGACAGGCACTTCGACGAGCCCTGTTGGCGTTCCATCCATCACCAGCTCGTAGCAATCTTCGTCTGCCATGAGCGAGGAATCGTAAAGCAGGCCGAGTTCAAGCTCGATCCGCAGCGTGTTCGGGCTGAAATCCCAGGAGGGCGTGCGCAGGCCGACAGGCCTCACGCCAGTGATCCTTTCAAGCGTATCGGTGGAGCGGAACATCAGGTCGCGCTCTGCCTCATATGGCAGGATCGAGTTGAGCTCGTGGATCCAGCCGTGAATACCGATCTCATGGCCTTCAGCAATGACGCGTCGCTGTTCATCCGGATGTAGCAAGGCGGCTACGGCAGGGACGTAGAAGGTCGCCTTTACGTCATGGCGCTTGAGGATTTCCAAGACGCGGGGTACGCCGACGCGGTTGCCATATTGCCCCCAGGACATGCGGCCGATCGACTTGCCGCCTTCGCGCAACTCGTTGGTTTCATGATCTGCGTCGAAGGAGAGCGCGACAGCACAACGGGCATTGTCCTTCCAGGTGGTAGGCGCCAGCCGGCGGCCGGCGCGGGCCTGATCGACGAGCTTGCGCCAGTGGGCTTCTTCCCACTGCCAGGGTTCGAGCGAGCTTGCTGATTGATCGGTCATGACAAAGTCCTTTCCTGTGAAGTCATTTGCCGCCGTCAACCGACAGAACCTGTCCGTTGACGAAACTGGCAAGATCGGATGCGAAGAACATGACGGCTTTCGCAATCTCGTCAGCCGTCCCGAGGCGCTTCAGCGCCACGCCTTCGATGATGGCGTGCTGCCGTTCGGCGCCGTAGGACGCCCATTGTCTCTCGGTTGCCGCATTGGTGCGGACGAAGCCCGGCGCGACGCTGTTTACGCGGATGCCGAATGGCCCGAGCTCATGGGCCAGTTGCCGCGTAAGGCCAAGCATGGCGTGCTTTGCGGCGCAATAGGCTTGCACGCCGGTGAGAGATGCCTGGAGAGCTGCACCAGAGGTGATGGTGACGATGGCGCCCGAACCCTGCTGCTTCATGGCCGGCGCAGCGGCGCGGCAAAGCGTGAAGGCGGAACCGAGATTGATGTCAACGACACGGTCCCAATCCTGGTCCGTCACGTCTTCGAGTGGCCTGTTGGCTTGGCCGGCGACGCCACCGGCGTTGCAGACGAGGATGTCGATGCCACGGCCGGTGCGCTGCTCGATCGACGCGATCCAGGCTGCCCCCGCTCTACGATCAAGAAGGTCGACTTTTTCCAGTAAGACTCCGTCCGAAAAGGGGCGATCGGCATCGGCGATATCACACCCGAAAACCGTCGCGCCAGCGGCCCGGAAGCGTTCCGCGATCGCATTGCCGAAGCCGATCGCGGCACCGCTGACGACCACAGTTTTTCCGTTGAAATCCATCATTTCAAGCCTGTCGTTTCTGCAGAACCGTCGATGGAGGGCACCCGTCGTGCTGTACGGTGCCCTCCCGATGAGGCAGGATCAACGCAGTTTTGCGTGTGCCGTTTCCTTCAATGTGGCAATCACGATAGCGGAGACGATCGCTGCGAAGATCAGATAGTAGGTCGGGGAGATGGGCGAGCCTGTCTTGCTGATCAGCCATGTTGCGATGAATGGCGCAAAACCGCCGAAAATGCTGGTGGCAAGGCTGTAGCCAGTCGACATCCATGTCGAGCGCGTATTGGTCGGAAAGATTTCCGCAATGGCTGCTGGTCCGGGACCGGAGAACATTGCGATCATCAGGCCGAAGATCAACTGGATGACGATGACGCCGCCAATCGATACGCCTGAAAGCATGTAGGAGAACAGCGGATAGGTGAGCACTGCGAAGGCAAGGCAGCAGGCGATGAGAAGCGGCTTGCGGCCGATCTTGTCCGATAGCAGACCCATAATCGGTACTGCGACGACGAGCAGGACGAGGCCGATCGTGTTGGACCAGAGCGCGCTCGTGCGGCTCAGCCCGGCATATTTCTCCGTAAATGTCGGCATGTAATAGAGGATGATATAGTAGGAGACCGTCCAGAGGATGGTGAAGCCGAAGGCCTTGGCCGCCAGCACCCAGCCGGGCGTTGCGTGCTGGGCGATGCCTCTTCCTCGCTCTGACGATAGGCCGGGGTCTCCTTGATGTCGCTTCGCATATATATGCCGACAGGAACGAGAATAATTCCGAGCAGGAACGGGATGCGCCAGCCCCACGCCTCCATCTGATCAGCTGAAAGGAGCGTACTGCAGAGAGCCGCAATCGCCGAGCCGAGCAGAAGACCGCCGGCAACGCTTGCCTGTTGAAAACTGCCGAAGAAGCCACGGCGCTTTTCCGGTGCCCATTCGACGATAAATGCCGTTGCACCACCCCATTCTCCGCCTGCTGCAAAGCCCTGCATGAGGCGGCAGATGACAAGGAGAAGCGGTGCCAGGACGCCGATCGAGTTGTAGCTTGGGATAAGGCCGATACCGACCGTGCCGATCGCCATCAAGAAGATCGTCAGAAGCAGGGCTGCCTTGCGGCCCCGCGTATCACCCATCCGGCCGATGATGATGCCGCCGAGCGGGCGCGCCACAAAACCGATACCGAACGTGGCGAAGGTTGCTAACAGGGCGCCGACCTGATCGCCGCTCGGAAAGAAATTATGCGCTATGATCGTTGCGACATAGCCGTAGATGGCAAAGTCGTACCATTCCAGAATATTGCCGACGATCGCGGCGCTGACGGCGCGCCAGCTCTCGCCATGCGATGGGGCGGCGTCATAAGGCTGTTGGCTGCTGCCCAGTGACCAGTCACCGGTGTCGCGTGAAGTGCTCATATCTGTTCCCTTGTTTTGCATTTTGATTTTTAGTATTGTAATGCAATAGCAAAAATTATATGAAGCGACTTGCCTGATGTCAAATGCCGATTCCTCGACCGTGTTGCGCACGCCCGAACGCAGCGATCCCCTTTACGTTGCATCTGTCGGGAAGGCGTTTCGTGTTCTCGAGGCATTTCGCCATACCATCACCGATCTCAGTCTGATGGAGATCTCGGACCTCACAGGGCTCGACAAAAGCACTGCCCAGCGCTTTACGCATACGCTTTGCCAGTTGGGCTATCTGCAGCGAGACGACCGCACCCGACGGCTTCGTCTTGGAAAGCCGGTGTTGGATTTGTCCTTCTATTACCTGCGCTCCAACGCACTAATCGAGCGTGCGACGCCAGCCTTGGTCGAGCTCCGAAATATTTGCGGAGAACGTGCCAACCTGTCGCTTTATGATGACACGACGACGATCTATGTGGTCCGCCAGCAGGCGAAGCGCGAATATTTTGATAGCTCGTTGATCGGTCGACGGGTCCCGGTCTTTTGTACGGCAGGTGGTCGTGCCATCCTCGCCCAGCTTTCGGACGCCGATGCGGAGGCGATCCTCAAGCGGTCGATATTGGAGCCGAGAACGATCCGCACCATCGTTGATCCTGCGATGATCATGGAGAAAGTTAGAGAGGCGCGGCGTAATGGCTACGGCCTTGCTGTCGAAGAGACCGCCCTTGGAGAGTTGACTGTCGGCGCGGCAGTCCTGGATGAATCGGACCGGCCTATCGCCGCCGTCCACATTGCAGCTTCAACAAGTGACTGGACCGTTGAATCTTTCCGTGAACGCTTTTCGCCCCTGGTCATGGAGACCGCACAGTCGCTGAGCCGCTCACAGCAGCGTCTTGCGCATCGCACTTAGACGATTCCGGTCGCCCAGCAGAGCAGTCCGTTGACTTGAGCACGGGGTGATTGCGCTGCTGCCTTGGCTCACGCTCTGTAAGTCATTGATATTTCAGTTGCTTAGCGTCCTTTAAGAGAGGTTCGACGGTTCGATCCCGCGCAAGGCGAAACTATGATTTCGGTTCGGAGGAGGGTAATCGCCAACATCCGGGCCGAGTATCTCACTCAGTCTTACGTAGCCTCCCAAACCTGATTGAGGATATTGGCCGCCTAGGCCGCCTTGTCTTGCCGCAGGAGGCGGCCGTAGTGCTGTTGCACGACATCGGGCATGTCCTGAATGGCGTAGCTCGCCTGTTCGTAGGAGCCGGCCTGCTTCAGGATATGCGTCGCGATAATGATCCCCAGGTTATGGGGATCATGCGGCAGCAAGTTGCGGTCGTACCGATCTTCGTTCGCTGGTTTGGTTCGGGAACGGTTGCGGCGGTGCTCACCGCGCTGACACCGTTCATTTTCCCAATTGTCGTCAACCTGACGAGCAGCGGGTTTGCGATTGGGTGAAGTGCGGCCAGCGCGCTGTTTCGGCACGTGCAGTAAAGCACCGATTTCAAATCTGAACGCCGGAAGCCTCAGCGACTGGACTGAGGGAGCGCCTCTCATCAAGAGATCATAATCTGGTGCTCCTGCCAGCCTAAATTCCCAGTTTGATGTGGGCTCTCACGGACAGTCCGTCACTCGAGACCCAGCCAAAAGGCTGCGCTTTCTCGATCATTGTGTCGAACGAGGCTTGCCACTCCGGGCTACTCACTTTCGGCATTTCTTTCAGATGCTTAATCGGAATCCAGACTGCGGCCGCGTCCGAAGCGCGCTTCCAATTCATGGGCAGCTCATCGTTATCTAGTACGACATATAATTCCTTGAAATTGTCTTCCTCCATCAATTTCGATCGGTCTTCGGTCACGCAGACAAACATCGCTTTTCTCCTTGGCGTCGCCCCACTGCGCACGCGTATTGCCTGCTCCTAAGGCGAAGCGACGCTGACAACAATGCGACTGCATAAAATATAATCTACACAATAGCCTGCATAGATAAGCGCCACTTAATCGTCGATCTGTCGTAAGTCTGGCTCACCGACCGGTCAGTTTTTACCGATTGTTCATTCGTCCCTCTCGGACAAACATGCCTCCAACAGGTTGTCTTTCGAGGGTGGCAGGCATGAAGTTCGGACTATTCAACCTCATGACGAACAGGGATCATGCCGGCGGCATCGCTGGTGTCCTCTCCGACACAAAGGCGATGGTCCAGCATGCCGATGAACTCGGCTTCGACGTCGCCTGGTTCGCCGAACACCATTTCACGAATTATTCGCTGAGCGTCTCTCCAATGATGATGGCGTCCCAGCTCGCAGGCGTGACCAAGCGTATCAGGCTTGGGCCATGCGTCATCGTGCTTCCTTTGCACAATCCGCTCAGGATTGCGCAGGAAATCGCATTGCTTGATCAGCAGACTGGCGGCCGTGCGGTCATCGGCCTCGGGAGCGGTTATCAGGAATATGAATTCCTGCGCTTCGGCGTCGATTCCACTGTCAAGAACGAGGTCTTTCTCGATTACTGGCGTGTGCTCCGTGATGCGCTGGAACTTGGTCGCGTTAAGTACAAGGGTAAGCATATCGAGGTGCCTGACACGGCCTTTGCCATGCGGCCGCACCAGACGCCAATGCCGCCGCTCTACCTGACATCCGCAGATCCCGCGCTGCTGGCGGAGCTCGAACCCTATGGCGTGACGCCGTTCATCAGCGGCGGCCTGAAGGGCAGGACGGAGGTCATGGTTGCCTCTCGCGACAAGACGCGAGCCTCTTGGCAGAAGGCTGGGCTCGATGCGGACCGCATGCCGGTCGCGATGATGCAGTATATCCATATTACGGATTCAAAGGCGGAGGCGCTGGATGCGGCAGAGCGAGGTCAATCCTACTACAGAATGTTCAATTCGCTCCGGGTTGCCAAGCTAGACCTCCTCGGCTCGTCGCTCACGTCTAAGGCTCTGCCGGGTGAGCCGTCGCTCGAGCAGTTTGGGCAGAACATCATTCTGGGGGACCCTCACGCCGTCGCAGAACGGATGGTCGAGGAGATCAGGCTGATCGACCCGATCCATTACAACTGTTTCTTCCAATTTGGCGGCATGCCGGTCGAACGCGTTCTCAAGACCATGGACCGCTTCATGAGCGAAGTCGTGCCACTGGTCGAGCGCGAGGTTGGCCCACTGTCGCAAATTGGTCTGCGCCCCTCGGCCGACACAGCCAAAGCAGCAGCAAGCGCCTGAGGCGGCGCTTTGCTCACAAATCACAACGACAAATCAATCAAGGCGGAACTTTCATGAGCTGGCGTATCGGTGTGGATATCGGTGGGACGTTTACCGATGTAGCGATGGTCGAGGAAAACACGGGACAGATTGGTATCGCCAAGGTTCCGACGACGCCGCTTGATTTTGCCGAGGGTGTGCTGAATGGCCTGAATTCCGCGCTGACGCGGGCAGGTATCAAGGCAGACGACGTCACCCTTCTGTCGCATGCGACGACGATCGTCACCAACGCGCTTTTGGAAGGAAAGGGTGCACGCACGGCCTTTATCGGTACGCGCGGCTTTCGTGACATTCTGGAGCTGCGACGCAGTGTGCGCGTTGACATGTACGACATGTTTCAGGACGCTCCGCCGGTTCTGATCGACCGTCCGCGTCGGTTCGAGATCACCGGGCGTATTGATGCGCAGGGCGATGTCGTAACGCCTTTGGGCGAGGACGAAATCGATGGGCTGATCGAGGAACTCAAGACGCTCGACTGCCAGACAATCGCCGTATCGCTTCTCTTTTCCTTCCTGAACGACAGCCATGAGCGGGTTCTCGGAAAGCGACTGCGCGAGGCGCTGCCCGGTGTCCAGGTCTTCCTGTCCTGCGAAGTCCTGCCCGAGATCCGCGAATTCGAACGCGCCAGCACAACGGCTGTCTGTGCCTATGTCGGGCCTCTGCTCAAGAGCTATCTCGAACGCCTGCAGCAGGCTGTCGACGATATCGGCATGCCGCCTCTGCACGTGATGGGCAGCAGCGGCGGTGTTGTCGATATCGAGGAATGCCTGCGCATGCCGGCCCAGGCGGTCGAATCCGGTCCGGCCGCCGGCGTCATCGCCGCCTCGCTGGTCGGGGAGCAAATGGGCATCAACAATGTCATTTCCTTCGATATGGGCGGCACAACCGCCAAGGCCAGTGTGATCGTCAACGGTGAGATCGCGGTCACGGCAGAATATGAAGTCGCGGTGCCGCCAACGCAAAGAAGTGGATCAATGGAACGGGCCATCCGATCCGCGTCCCCGTCATCGACCTTGCCGAAGTCTCGTCTGGTGGCGGAAGCATTGCCTGGATCGATGTCGGCGGCGCCCTGAAGGTTGGCCCGCATAGTGCTGGGGCGCTGCCAGGTCCGGTTGCCTACGGGCGGGGTGGAACACTGCCGACCGTCACCGACGCCAATGTGGCGCTCGGTTATCTCAATCCGAGCTTCCTTCTCGATGGGGAGCTGAAGATCGATTACGCCGGCGCCATCGCGTCGATCGATAAGCATCTGGCCCAGCCGCTCGGCATGACGGTGACTGAAGCGGCGGCAGGCATTATCGAAGTCGTTACCGCCAATATGTGCGGTGCCTTGAATATTGTCTCCGTAGAGCGCGGTCTCAACCCGCAGGAATTCACCATGGTCGCATTCGGCGGCGCCGGACCGATCCATGCGCTCTCCCTGCGTCGGAACTTGCCATCCCGAAAGTGATCATCCCGCCGGCGCCGGGCACATTCTCCGCCCTCGGCCTGGCGGCCACCAGTCTGAAGCGCGACTATTCCCGAACCTTCTACTCGCTGCTCGATGGCATTGATATCGACAAGCTGGCTGCTTCCTTCGCGACGATGGAAGAGGAGGCCGAGGCCATGCTGCAGAACGCCCAGATCCCGGCCGACCGCCGCGCGCTGCAGCGGATGGTGGACATCCGGTACCGGCGTCAATCCTATGAGCTGACGATCCCATTCGCAGGTGGACCGATCACGCCCGAAAGCCTGCAGGCGCTGGCGGCCGAGTTCCACCAGAAACATCTGACGACCTATGGCCATTTCAATGAAAACGAGAGCCTGCAGATCGTCAATGTTCGTCTGACGGCGATAGGAAAACTCAAGTCCATGGCTCTGGTCCAGCCGACCCAATCCGAGCCGGCGCGCAATGGCGAACGGGACGTATGGTTCCGGTCGACAGGCATGGCACCGGCAAAGGTCGTGTGGCGCAATGGTCTTGCGGTCGGTGAGACCATCAAGGGCCCGGCGATCATCGAATCCCTCGACTCCACCGTTGTCGTACCGCCCGAGTGGACAGCCTCCATCGACAATGACGGGTTCATCGTAGCAGAAATGGAACACTGACATGGGTGACAAGCCAACGCTTGCGGCCGGGCTTGACGCCGCGCGCTTCGAAATCGTCAAGAATGCTCTTCTTTCCGCCGCTGAGGAGATGAAGATCGTCCTGGCCAAGACCGCGTATTCGCCGGTGCTCAAACTGGCCGGCGACTATTCCTGCGGTATCTTCGATCGTCTGGGCAACATGGTCGCCCAGGGCCCAGACATTCCGGTACATCTCGGGTCCATGCCGGATTCGGTAAAGGCAGTGCTGCGGACTTTCCCGGTCGCTGACGAGGGCGACGTCTATATCCACAACGACCCCTACCAGGGCGGATCGCATCTGCCGGACGTGAATGTCGTGGTGCCGGCCTTCTACAAGGGTATTCATCTCGGTTACTGCTGCGTGCGGGCCCATTGGCCGGACGTTGGCAGCGCGACACCGGGAAGCTACGGCGCTGTCACCGAAATCTTCGGCGAAGGTCTGCGCATGCCGGCCACTCGGATCTATGTCAACGGCCAGCCGGACCCGAATATCGAAGCCTTGATCATGGCCAATGTCCGTGCGCCCTCCGAGCGGCTCGGCGATCTGCGGGCTCAGGTGGCGGCGAACCGCCGCGCGGTGTCGCGTCTTCAGGCTCTGGCTGAGAAATATGGCGTCGACCAGCTGGTCGCAATCATGGATGGCATCCTTGATTATTCGGAAACGATGATGCGCGCTGCCCTTCGCCGTATCCCCGACGGCGTTTCTATTCACACGGACACGATCGATGGCGATGGTATTCTCGAACCGGGCGCGACCGAGGATGCACAGTTCCGGATCGTCATGAAGATCACCAAGACGGGTGACTCGGTTGCCGTCGATTTCGATGGAACCGATCCCCGGGTTGCCGGGCCGATGAATGCCCCTTTGACTGTGACCAGATCCGGCGTCTACGCGGCATTGAAGGTTATTCTTGATCCGGGCAATCAGATTCCCCCGAATTCTGGGGCTTGGCGTCCTTTCCTGGTCACAGCCCCGGCAGGCTGCGTCGTTAACGCCCAAGAGCCTGCGGCGGTTACCTATGCCAATCACGAGATGTTCAGCCGCATCGCGGATGCCACGTTCACGGCGATGTTCGCATTGACGCCGAAACAAACGATCGCCGGCTCGCATTCGACAGGGGGCGTCGTGATCTTCGGTGGGACCGATTACCGCAATGGCCAGACTTTCATCAGCTACGAGGTGACCCGTGGTGGCCATGGCGCTCGCCCGACCAAGGACGGGATCAATGCCGTGTCGAACCCGGTTGGCAACATGCTGAATACACCGGTCGAAATGCTGGAGATGAGCTTTCCCCTGCGCGTCGAGGAATTCGTGCTTCTGCCGGATACTGGCGGTGCCGGAAAGTGGCGTGGCGGGCTTGGCGTCAAGCGTGTCTGGCGGGTGCTGAAGAACGATACCCATTGTGCGACATGTGCTGAGCGCACGATGACGCCGCCAAACGGCCTTTCGGGCGGATTGGCTGGTGCACCGTCCGAGCTGACACTGGAGACCGTTGACGGCGCCGTGCGCAAGCTGAACGGCAAGGGTGCGTTCATCGCGCCGGCTGAGTCCATGATCGTCTTCAAGGTTGCTGGATCCGGTGGCTACGGAGATCCGGCCGAGCGTGATCCGGCACTGATCAAGCGCGACATTGACTGGGGCTATATCACCCCGGAAGCGGCCGCGCGGGACTACGGGCCCGATTGGGCTGAAAAGACGATGAAAGTTGCTGCAGAATAAATCACCATAAAAAGGGGAATTTGCATGCTTGGAATCAGAAGACGTCAACTACTCGCGATGACTGCAGCGACGGCTGCAGTCTCGGGCCTGGGTATCGCTCAGGCATCCGCTCAGGATCGTAAGTCGGTCATGCGCTACGTCACCCCGAACCAGGTCAATACGCTCGACCCGGTCATGCTGACGGCAACGCAGGAATCGACGGCGCTTAGCGTCAACATCTACGATCGCCTTTTGATCTTCGACAAGACGCAGAAGGATGGTTACGGCGTCTTCGATTTCAACAAGATCAACGGTGAGCTGGCTGAAAGCTACACGGTGTCGCCGGACGGTCTCGTCATGACCTTCAAGCTGCGCCAGAATGCCAAATTCCACGACGGATCGCCCGTCACGGCCGATGACGTGAAGTGGTCGCTTGAACGCGCCGTTTCTGGCAACACGATGTCGAAAGCGCAGATGGAGACGGGCTCCGTGACGGCGGAGACGAAATTTGAAGTGGTCGACGCCCACACATTCCGCATGACGCTTGCCAAGGCAGACAGGCTGGCATTGGCAAACCTCGCGACCATCTATGCTCCGATCTACAACAGCAAGCTGGCGCAGAAGAACGCAACAGCCGATGACCCATGGGCCGGAAAATGGCTGCAGGCCAACACGGCCGGAAGCGGGGCCTATACGGTCGAGCGCTATGTGCCCGGCCAACAGGTCGTCCTGAAGCGTAACGAGGACTGGGTGAGCGGCAAGAAGCCGGCCTTCGAGCAGGTCATCCTTCAGACCGTACCCGATGCCTCGACCCGCGGAAACCTGATAGAGAAGGGCGACGCCGACCTGACCCTTGCGGTGCAGACGGCAGACTTCGATTCTCTCGAAAAGAGCGGCAAAGCCAAAGTTCAGGCGATCCCGATGCCGACGGCGTTTACCGCCCTGGTCTTCAATACGAAGATGGCGCCTTTTGACAACAAGCTCGTGCGCCAGGCAATCGCTGCGGCGATGCCTTATGACGACCTTATCCGGGGTGTCGTCAATGGTCGCGGTGGGAAGCTCTACGGTGCGAGTTGGACGAAGGAACCGACCTCCTTTGCCTTTCCGCAAGCGCTTCCGAACAAGCTTGATCTCGACCTTGCCAAAAAGAAGCTTTCAGACGCCGGTTTCCCGAACGGTTTTGAAACGACGTTGTCTTACGGAGCAGACCGGGCCGAACTGGCAGACCTTGCTGCACCGCTGATCCAGGAGGCGCTTGGCAAGATCGGCATCAAGATCCGCATCGAAAAGATGCCGGCGCCGCAATTTGCCGAAGCGGTGACACAGAAGAGCAAGCCACTGACCTTTCAGCAGTCGCTCGCGTATTTCCCATCGACGGAATACTTCTTTCGCGTTTTCCTCAGCGGCCCATCGCGGTGGAACTTCTCCAGCTGGGCAAATGCTGACGTTGACGCAACCCTGCCAAAGCTGCGTTACGAGGCCGACCAGGCGAAGTTCGAAGCGGAATCCAAGCGGCTGATCGGCTTGATGGCTGAAGAGGAGCCGATGGTGCTTCTGTGGCAGCCGACGCTCAATATTGCCATGTCGCAGACCTTGAAAGGGTTCACGCTCTGGTATCACCGGTCAGCGGACTTCCGCGAGCTCAGTCGCGCCTGAACGCAAACTGGATGGAGGTCTGCTCATGACGCTGACACGTGTCCTCATCTACGGTGTCCCGAAGCGGTTGCTCGCGGCATGTCCGGTTCTGTTCGGCATCCTGCTGGTAACCTTCATCCTCATGCGCGTGCTGCCCGGCGATCCGGCCAGCATGCTTCTATCCTCGCCTTCGGCAGGGGATGCGGAACTGTCGGTAATCCGGGCACAGCTCGGCCTTGATCGCAGTCTTCCCGAACAGCTGTGGATCTATATCAGCGATGTCGCCCATGGCGACTTTGGTCGTTCGCACGGCACCGGGCAACCAGTCCTGACCGATCTGCTGGAGCGCTTTCCGGCCTCTCTCGAGCTCGTCGGCCTTTCGTTGATGGTGGCACTGTCGCTCGCCTTGCCCATGGGCATCATGGCGGCCCTTCGCCCGGGTTCGATATTCGATCACATCGTGCGGGTGATCTGCACAGTTGGCGTTTCAGTCCCGACCTTCGTGTCGGGCCTGATCCTGGTCTATATCTTCTATTTCCTGCTCGGCTGGGCGCCGGATCCGACTGGCCGGCTCGACGTCTTCATGCTTCCGCCGCCAACGGTGACCGGATTTCTTCTGATCGATACGCTTCTTGCCGGCGACGGTGAGACGTTTCTGGCTGCGCTGAAACAGCTTGTTCTACCGACCGTAACGCTTGCGCTGTTTGTTCTGGCGCCACTTGCGCGCGTCACACGCGCTTCCATGCTTGGCGTCCTGAACAGCGATTTCGTCCGCACAGCCAGATCGCTCGGGCTCAGCGATCGTAAGGTCATTATTACCTATGCTCTGAAGAATGCGATGCTGCCTGTTCTGACCGTTTCCGGAGCTGTCATTTCGACCCTCTTGAGTGCGAGTGTCCTCGTTGAAAAGGTCTTTGCCTGGCCTGGCATCGCATCCTATGCGGCCGATGCACTCGCATCGGGAGACTTTGCGCCGGTTCAGGGCTTCGTTTTATTCATGGCGGCGATCTATGTCGTCGTGAACCTTATCATCGACATTCTCTACCGGGTTTTCGATCCAAGGGTGAGCCTATGACCGTCAGTGGGGAACACACGGAGACCAGCGGGGCGATGGGGTCGTCCCGTGCCTTTAGAATTCGACCCGTTGCCCTGCTGTCGGCGCTCGGCATTTTCCTGTTGTTTGCGATTGCGATTTTCGCGCCCTATCTGGCGCCGTACGATCCTTTGGCGACGAATGCCGAAATGGCCTTGCAGCCACCGAGCGCGTTGCACTGGGCCGGGACTGATCAGCTAGGCCGAGACGTCTTCTCGCGCCTGATCGTCGCCAGCCGGCTTGATCTTCTGATCGCGGTCGCATCCGTTGCGCTGTCCTTCGCGTTGGGATCCGTCGTCGGCGCCTTCAGCGGCTACATAGGCGGCAAGGTCGATATCGTCATCGGTCGGCTCGTGGACGTCCTGATGGCGTTTCCGCTGTTCATATTGGCCATGGCGCTGATCGCGGCGCTCGGCAACAGCTTCCTCAACATCATCTATGCCACGGCGATCATCAACTTGCCTTTCTATATCCGGCTGGCGCGCGCGAGGTGACGCCCGGAAAGGCGCGGGCTGGGTCGAGGCTGCGCGTCTGTCCGGCAACAGCCATGTTCGGATCGTTCTTTTCTTCCTCCTGCCGAATGTCCTGCCGGTGATGACAGTGCAGGTCTCACTCAACCTCGGTTGGGCGATCCTGAATGCCGCCGGCCTCTCCTTCATTGGTCTTGGCATCCAGCCGCCTACACCGGAATGGGGCATCATGGTGGCCGATGGCGCCAGCTACATATCCAGCGGTCGCTGGTGGATGGTCGCTTTTCCGGGGCTGACGCTGATGCTGGTGGTCCTGTGTTTCAATCTGCTGGGCGACAGCCTGCGCGACATCTTCGATCCGCGAGGTGACTGATGGACACTCCCATTCTCGAATTTTCGGATCTGACGCTTAGCTTTGAGACGCGCGATGGTCCGGTCAAAGCGCTACGGGACGTTAGCTTCCATGTCGGGCGCGGCGAACGACTTGCAATCGTCGGTGAGAGCGGCTCCGGAAAGACGACCGGTGTCATGGCGGCGATCGGCCTTCTGCCGGGCAATGCGAGGATCAATCGCGGGGCTATCCGGTTTCTCGGGCAGGATATCACCCATTCAGGCGCACGGGCCTTGCGTGGCGCATCGATGGCGATGGTATTCCAGAATTCTCGCGCAGCACTCAATCCCATCCGCCGGATTGGCGACCAAATCATCGATGCGATCCGGGCGCATCGGGCAATGAACCGCAAGGACGCGCGCGGGGAAGCTCTGGCACTTCTCAACGCGGTAAGGTTCCGCGATCCCGAACGTCTTATCGATGCTTATCCGCACGAACTCTCCGGCGGCATGTGTCAACGCGCGATGATCGCGATGACCATTGCCTGTGAGCCGAAGCTTTTGATCGCCGACGAGCCAACCACCGGCCTCGACGCGACGACCCAGCGGGCGGTCATGGACGTGTTGACCGAGTTGACGACAAGCCGGGGAATGTCGCTCATCCTCATCACCCATGATCTTGGTCTTGCCGCAGAATATAGCGATCGCGTTGTCGTCATGCGGCGCGGCGAGGTGGTTGAGACGGCAGAGCCACGGCACTTGTTCACTCGGCCGCAGCACGAATATACGCGAAAGCTCATCCTCGCGACGCCGCTCACAAATAGCAGTATCGAGCAACTGGCAGCCTCGGAAGGGCACACTATCCTGCCGGTACGAAGTGACGAGAGAAATCCGGCTGGCACGGCTCCGATCCTTGACGTCCGCAATCTCACCAAGGTTTATGACGGATTAACCGTGGTTGACGACGTGTCCTTCGTGATGGAGCGTGGACAGAGCCTTGGGCTGGTCGGTGAATCCGGCTCCGGCAAGAGCACGACGTCACGGATGCTTGCGCGGCTGATCGACCAGACCTCTGGTGAAATCCTGTTCGATGGACAGGACATCGGCGGCACAGAAGCGCGAAGCTTTTACCGATCGCCGTTACGTCGGGAGATCCAGATCGTGTTTCAGGACCCGACCGACAGTCTCAACCCGCGATTTACGGCGTTTCAATCCATCGCCGATCCGCTCCGACGGCTTTCCCGTCTCAGTGGCAAGGCCCTGCGAGCCCGTGTCGAAACAGTGGCCGATCTCGTCGAGTTGCCGCGTGACCTTCTGGGCCGACTGCCGCATCACCTGTCGGGTGGGCAAAAGGCGCGTGTGGGGATCGCACGTGCGCTCGCCGTCGAGCCGCGCCTCCTGATCCTGGACGAGCCGACGGCAGCGTTGGATGTCTCTGTCCAAGCAGTCATCCTGACCCTGCTTGAAAGGCTCAAGCGTGACATCGGTTTGAGTTACCTGTTCGTCAGCCACGATCTCAACGTGGTGAAAATGATGTGCGATCGGACGATCGTGCTGCAAGCGGGAAAGATCGTCGAGGCTGCCGCCACGGCGGACATTTTTGAAAAGCCTGAGCATCCTTATACCCGCGACCTGCTCGCGGCGGTTGCTCATCTCGATTTCACCGTAGGGGAGGGCGACCCGGTCCTCGACGAAAGCGGCCGAGACCCGTCTGACCGGACGCAGGATCGCCATCCCGAAGCAATACGCCAATAGGAGAGAAGCATGCATTTCAATTCGTCACGCGCCCGCGATCACGCCTATGTCGTCCATCAGATGACCAATCTGAAGACCTTCGAGGACGAGGGCGGCACGATCATGACGAGGGGCGACGGCATCTATATCTATGACGAGGACGGCAAGCGCTACCTTGAGGCGATGGCCGGCATGTGGTCGGCCTCGCTCGGGTTCAGTGAAATGCGGCTGGCCGAGGCGCCTACAAGCAGATGAAAGAACTGCCGTTCTACCACATCTTCAATGCGCGGGGACATGGGCCGAGTGTCGATCTCGCCGAGAAGCTTCTGTCTATCGCCCCGAATGTGTCCGGGACTGACGAAGGCAAGATGGCAAAAGTTCTGTTCGTCAATTCCGGTTCTGAGGCGAACGACACGGCCATCAAACTGGCCTGGTATTACCACAATGCGATAGGGAAGCCGGAAAAGAAGAAGATCATCGGCCGTCTGCGCGGTTATCACGGCAGCACGATTGCGACGGCGAGCCTGTCGGGTAATGCGATCATGCATACCGATTATGATCTTCCGCTGCCGCGCTTCCTGCATACCGACAATCCGGACTATTACCGGTACCATGAGGACGGTGAAACGGAGGAGCAATTTTCCGAACGGATGGCAGCCAATCTCGAGGCGATGATCCTGGCGGAAGGTCCAGAGACGATCGCTGCTTTCTTCGCCGAGCCGGTCCAGGGGGGCGGCGGCGCGCTGACACCACCCAAGGGCTATTTCGAGCGGATACAGAAGATCCTGCGGAAATACGAGATCCTGTTCGTCGCCGACGAGGTGATCTGTGGCTTCGGCCGTACCGGCAATATGTGGGGTTGCGAAACCTATGACCTGCAGCCTGACTTTATCTCCTGCGGCAAGGCCCTGTCGGCATCTTATCAGCCGATCTCAGCCTTGATGTATCGTCAGCATATCCATGACGCGCTCATCGCCCAGAGTGAGAAGATCGGCATTTTCGCGCATGGCTTCACCTTCGCAGCGCATCCCGTCGCCTGTGCCGTGGCGCTGGAGACCCTATCCATCTACGAGAAGGACAAGACCGTCGATCACGTCAAGGCCGTGACGCCGGTGTTTGAACAGGAGCTCGCATCGCTTCTGGACCTGCCCGTCGTCGCCGACGTCCGCAGCGTCGGCCTCTTCGCCGGCATCCAGTTGATGCGTGACAAGGCAACTCGCACGTTCTTTGAAACCGATCGCAAGTTTGGCGAACGCGTTTCGGAAGAATGCACCCGAAACGGGCTGATTGTTCGTGCCATCGGTGACCGGATGGCACTCGTGCCGCCTTTGATCATCACGCCGGAGCAGATCCGCGAACTGGTCGGGCTTCTGCGCAAGTCGATTGAAACCGTGATGCATGCTGAAAACATCGCAGCGAAGGCAGCCTGACAGGGCGCGACCTGCCGAAAGGAAGAGGTATGACAACGCTCGGCCTGTTCAGCCTGATGGGGCTTTACGACAGAAACACGTCCCCTGCCTCCGTTCTCAAGACGACGGTTGATATGGTCTGCATGGCCGAGGATTTCGGGTTCGAAACGGCATGGTTCGCGGAGCATCATTTCACGAACCATTCCATATGCCCGGCATCCCTGATGATGATTGCGCATTGCGCGCCGGCAACCACACGCATCAAGCTCGGAACGGCAGTGATTGCCGCTCCGTTTCATGAGCCGCTGCGACTGGTACAGGAAGTGGCTTTCGCCGATCTCCTGACCAGCGGCCGCCTCGTTCTCGGCCTCGGAACAGGCTATCAACCGCATGAGTTTGCCCGTTTCGGCGTAGAGGATGCGACGAAGGTCGAGCGGACGATGGAGATCTGGGATATCCTTGAGCAAGGGCTCCGGGACGGCCGTGTCGAATATTCGGGCAGGTTCTACACCATTCCCGAGACACATATGCCGCTGCGGGCCTTTGGGCCAAAGCTACCTGAGATCTTTGTGACAAGCCGTCATCCCGAAATGGTTGCGCGCAGCGTGCGTGGCGGCCACACTCCATTTTACAGTTTCGGCAATCGGGACCTTGCCTCTGCACTTTCGGTCCGGACATCTATCGCCGACGCTTGGCGGGCCGGCGGCGGTGATCCGGAGAGCATGCCCTTGGCAATCCAGCGCTTCATATACATCACCGATGATCGCCGAGATGCTGAACACGCGGCTGCCTGTGTGCGTGATCTGGCCCGTGCCTGGGTCACGCTCCAAAATCCGGGAATTGTCCGAAATGGTCCCTTTGTGCGGCTGATGCCGCTCAACGATGAACCACCATTGGAGGATTTTCTCAGCAGCGCCGTTATCGGGCCGGCTGACTATTGCGCGGAAAAACTGCTGGAAGAAATTTCGATGTTGCGTCCGTCTCATCTTTGCTGCTTGATGGGCCCCGCCGGGATCGGAAGGAGAGAAACTTTGGCGTCTCTTGAGCGTTTCGGCTACGAAGTAATGCCAAGACTATCGGAGGTGTTGGAGGCTCCGAAAGTGTTAGAGGAGGCCTGATGGCCGATAGAGATGCGCCCTCTTATCCAAGAGCCGCTGTCGAACAATCCATAAAAAGTCGGAGGAGCGGGCTCATGCGACGATCTCGCGGGCAGCGACGCGGCTGCCTCCACTTGGCCTGTTCCGTACCTTCAGTGCCGCCGCTCGCCACAGCACTTTCAAACTGGCCGCAGACGAACTCTGCGTTACACCATCTGCGGTAAGTCAACAAATCCGCCAACTGGAAGAGTTTCTCGATACCAGGCTGTTTCGGCGCCTGACGCGCAAGGTCGAGTTGACGAAAGAGGGGATCGAACTTTCCGCGACTGTTCATGAAGTCCTCGCGATGCTGGCCAATGCCTGCGACAACATGCGCGATCCGTCGACCCCGGTGGTTGTCTGCCTCAACGCGCAAACCAGTCTTGCCGTGCGATGGCTTGTGTCCAAACTACAGAATTTCGTGACGGAGAACGAAGGGATCCGCGTTTCACTCCTGGCATCCACCGACCCGCTCGACTTCGAACGACAGGATGTCGATATCGGCATTCGCTGGGGGGTCGATGATTTCCCGGGAATGCGGTCGGAGAGAATGGATGATATCATCTTTCCAGCCTGCAGCCCCGCACTCGCCCATCGCATCGCGACGCCGGATGATCTGGACAAGGTCCCGCTTCTGCAGCTTCAGCATGGTATTCCGTGGACCACCTGGTTCCAGGCGATCAACTGGAAAGGTGCCTTTCCAAGCCGTAATCTCGTGCATTTCAATGACACGACGCTGATGCTGGAAGCAGCGGTCTTCGGGCAAGGTGTATGTCTGGCGAGTGCCCTCCTGGCTGACAACGATATCCAGACCGGCCGCCTTGTTCGCCTGTTCGATACTGATGTTGTTCTTGAAGAGACCTATCACGTCTTGTCGAGTGAATCGCTCGGCAACAAGCCGGCCATCGCCAAAGTTCGCAGCTGGCTCCAGGCCGAAGCCCAAAAGACGGTCTCGGCCTTCCGGACGCGTAGCCATGTGGCAGCTCTCCGGGTCGGATCAGGTGATCCTGAGGTTCACCAGTTCGACGATTTGGTCAGGCCGGCCAGTTCCATCGCGTAATGCGCCTCCGCGTCCTGGCCTGTTTCGCCGAGGGGCTCAACTGAGACGAGGCAGGTATGTGCGGAACATCCCTGCCCGAAGCGCGACGTCGGAATGTCTGGCGTGAGGCTGTTGGGATTGCCCGAAATGTCCACACCGTCCGCGGCTGGCGTGAACCATGAGCCAGTGGGCAAAACGACCACACCGCGTCGGACGCTTGAGCTGATGGCAGCCGTGGCGAGGCAGGCGCCACGATCATTCCAAAGGCGGATGGTGTGGCCGTCGCAGATGTTCAGCTCCCGTGCATCCGTTGGGTTCAGTCGGGCCTCCTCGCGCCCCTGCATCCTGCTTTTACGACTGTCCGGGTTTTCCACCTGACTATGTAACCGACCCGCCGGCTGATGCGAGATGAGGTGAAATTTTCCGTCAGCGCCGGGTGCGCCGAGCCATTCGGCCGGCTCTATCCATGCTGGATGCGGCGGGCAATCATCATAACGAAGTCTGCCAAGCTCCTCGCTGCCCAAGACGATCTTTCCACTCTCCGTCTTGAGTGGATGGGCATGCGGGTTGGCTCTGTAATCGGCCAGATAGGTGAAGTTTCGTCTGGTCGCAACTCAGCCCAGCCACGCTGCCAGAATTCGTCGAAACAGGGCATGACGAAGCCGTGGTCAACCAGATTGGATGACCTGGAATTTTCGTAGAGGTGGCGCAGCCATTGCATCTCATTGCGACCCTCGGTGAAGGCGTCAGCAACGCCGAGACTGTCGGAGATATCCTGGAAGATGTCGAAATCGCTACGAGCCTTGCCCAGCGGCTGGATCGCTTTTTGCATGGCAATGACAAGATCAGAATGGCTGTTGGCGGCCAGGTCGTTGCGCTCGATGGAGGTCGAGGCCGGCAAGACGATGTCCGCGCGCCTGGCGCTGGCGGTAAAGTACGGATCCTGTACGATGATGGTCTCAGGTCGCGTCCAGGCGTCTTGCAGGCGGTTGAGATCCTGATGATGGTGAAAGGGATTGCCGCCTGCCCAGTAGACAAGTCGCGTATCAGGGTAAGTTCGCTCGCGTCCGGCGTAGCTGTATGTGTCACCCGGGTTGAGAAGCATATCGGCAATGCGCGCCACGGGAATGAAACTGTCCAGTGCTGCCATTCCCGCCTTGATGGCAGGGTTCGTTCCGACGCCGACCGGGCTGCCAATGCCGCCTGAAGATCCGTAGCCGAAGCCAATCCCTCCTCCCGCGAGCCGATCTGGCCCGCTATACTGGCAAGTGCGATACCGGCCCAATAGGGCTGTTCACCGTGGTGAGCCCGCTGAAGGCTCCAGCTCATCGTGATCATCGTACGGGTGGATACGGCAAGTCGGGCGCACTCACGGATTGTATCCGGGGGGACGTCGGCGATCCTGGCTGCCCAATCTGCGTCCTTGACCAGCCCGTCCGACTGTCCGCAGAGGTACGACAGCAGGTTCTCGCTGCCGCTGCAGAAGCGGCCAAGGAATTGCCTGTCGTGCCGGTCAGCCTTGGTGATCTCACAGGCTATCGCCAAAAGGATTGCGGTGTCGGTGTTGGGCCGAACGGGGATCCATCGCGCATTGAGCCATGCCGGAACGTCGTCGCGGAGCGGTGAAAAATAGATGATGCGCATACCGCGCTCAACGAACTGCCGGAGGCTCGCCTCGAACGCCCGTCGGGCGATACCACCGGCTTCGTTCTGCGCTGTTTTCGGGCTAAGCGAGCCGAACACAAGCAGGGTCTCTGTATTATCCGTGATCGTATCGAGCGTGCTTGCCTTGCCCTTCAGGGCATCATCGCTGCCAAGAACGTGTTTGAGGATGACCGGGCCGGCCGCATAGCTATAGGTGTCGACATGGCCGGTGAAACCGCCGACCAGGTTCAGCGTCCGCTTGAGCAGTGTCGCCGGGTGATGAAAGCGGCCCGAACTTGCCCACCCATAAGAGCCGGCAAAGATTGCCTGATTGCCGAATTGCTGTCTTACGCGGTTGATTTCATTCGCAACCAGAGCGCTCGCCTCGTCCCAAGTCACTTCAATGAACTGGTCCGACCCACGGAGCGTCCGGTCACTGCCTTCGCGTCGTCGAAGCCAATCCTGTCGCACGAGTGGAGCAAGCACCCGCCTTTCCGGGGAGGCCCAAGTTCGAACAGACTGAATGATCGGTGAAGGATCAGGGTCGTGCGGTGAGGCTTCGACCCCGATGATCCGGTCATCGTCGACCAGGATCGTGTAGGCACCCCAGTGACTGCAATGAGAGATCCGGCGAACTGACATGGGGCCCCCAGGCTGGCCTTTGGCTTCGATGGCTATGTTGCCTTAGCTGCGATAAGGCCCGTCATCTGATCGCTTTGACGGCAATCGCCTCAACTTCGAGCCGAAACTCCGGACGCGCCAGCTGTTTCACATAGACGAGTGTCGAGGCCGGCGAGAGGTCGCCGACCGCCTCCCGCCGAACACGGACATATTCAGCCCTGTCGGCGGGGTCGATGAGAAACACCGTGGTTTTGACGATATCCGAAAATTCCATGCCTGCATCGGTTAGGACGTCGGCAATATTGGCAAAGACAAGGGCGGTTTGTCCCGCGATGTGGTCGGGGATCGAGCCATCAGGAGCTACGCCAAGCTGGCCGGAAATGTAGAGCGTTCTTACCGGGCCAGACACTTCGATACCGTGGCTATAGCCGGCGGGCGCAGCCTTATTTGCGGGATTATGAACGGATTTCATGTGATCTCCATGACGTTGGGGGCGCGGTGACGCGCAACTACAATCTGAGCAAGTATGGCGGTGATCGACATCAGAACTGGCAAAACGGCAGCGGCAATGACGGGTGAGGGAAGCGCCATTCCGGCAATCCCGAATGTGAAACCTCCACCAAACTGGAAAAATCCGAGAATGGCGGCTGCGGCGCCAGCGGTCTCTTTACGCCCCTCCATGGCCTGTACCGTGATGGCTGGCGTGATGATTGACAGGGCGAAGGAAAAGAATGCGGTTGGCACGATGATCGCGACCGCGTTGGTAGAACCGAGCAGAAGCACAAGTCCAAGCGATACGGATGCCGAACACAGCATGACGAGACCCGGAAGAATGAGCTGTTGGTGGTCGAGCCGGAGCAGAAGTCTTCGGGTCAGATAGGCGCCGATCGTGTAGAGGCTCGACGGGAACAGCATGAAAACGCCGAACTCCAACGTCGTGAGGCCTGCATGCTGCATCAGGACGAACGGCATGAACGCGGCGAACATATAGATGCCGCCGATAGAACAGGCAGCGGTCACCGCAGCGGCAAGGACGCGTGGCGTTGTCATCAGTTCCAGGTACATCTTTGACATATATCGTACCGATAAGCGTGCCCGGCGACTTGGCGGATGTGTCTCAGGTACAATCAGGATAGAGACAAGAAGGAGGATGGCTCCAACGAGGCTCATAACGACAAAGGCGCCGCGCCAGCCCACCGCCTCGATGGTCACCGCTCCAATCAATGGTGCGATGGCTGGGCTGACGGCCAGCATAGTTCCGATGGAACTCAGGACTGATGCTGCCTCTTGGCCTGCGAACAGGTCACGAACAATCGCACGTAGGACGGTCACGCCGGCGGCGGCTCCGATCCCTTGAGCCAGGCGGCCAATGATGATCAGACTGATCGATGATGCGCAAAGGCCGACTATTGATCCAAAAAGATAGATACCGATGAATGCGGCAAGCACCAAGCGGCGACCGAAAGCATCGGAAAGTGGTCCGCTGACGAGTTGGAATAGCGAGAATCCCAAGACATAGACGATGAGGGACGCCTGCACCCAGCCGCGCTCAACATTCATATCGTTTGCAATCACGGCCATCGCCGGCGTGAACAATCCGAGTGAGACGGGCCCAAGCGATACAAAAAGCGCGCCGCATAGAACGACGCGGCGTCGTAAACCGCTGGAGCCCTGCATCGTCGTTGGGTCGGTAGAAATTGGCACCATTAATATCGGACCGTAACGGTAAAGTCTGAGAGATCGCGGGACGAGTTTCGCACGATGGTGACTTTTGCGGGCCGGGTTCACAATCTATGAATTCTCGACGACGCGTAACTCGAACTTACGCTCGCGATACGGATTAGTTTTTCTTCACCCGCGCCGTGTCCGGCAAAGTCGGATTGTGTCGCATCGTACCACCGCCAGGCAACTGAATGCCGACAATGGAATGACGCGCTATGCGCGCCTGTCCAAATTGACGGCCACCTATGTCGGCGCTTGGCTTCTCCATAGTTTGAGCCATTGCCGCGCGCGCCCCGACGGCGTGACCACCCAGGAGTCCGCAAGCCGGGCGAGACAAGGCCTCGGCCGCATGAACGCGACTATTTGCAAACGCCGACAATGGGGCAAACACGTCGATCGACATATTGCCATCGCCCTCCGTCGCAGTATGGTGTGCTTATCGAGCAGGCACGCTCTTCGCAAAATGACGCCTGCCGGACAGTCGTAGAAGAGTGATTTTCATGACGCGTGTTTTCAATCCGCCTTCCGTCCGCAAGCCTTTTGGAAATTACAATCACGGCCTTCTGGTCCCTGCCGGTGCTTCCTTGCTGGTGACATCGGGGCAACTCGGGATCGCCCTTGATGACAGCGTTCCAGATGGCGTCACGGCACAGGCAGAGCTTTGTTTCAAGGCGATCGGCGCCATCCTCGACGAGGCGGGCATGAGCTTTGCCGATGTGAGCCGCATTTCCGGCTTTGTCACCAAGCGGGAAGATTTCGCTCCTTATATGGCCGTGCGCGACCGTTATACGCTGGATCCGAAACCGGTTTCGACGCTGATTATCGTCGGTGGGTTTACCAGGCCGGAATTCTGGTCGAAGTGGAAGTGACGGCGGCAAGGGTGATGTCGCAGTAACGTCTGCCGGTCGGGCCACAGGAACCGCTTTGGGGGAAAAGGCGATCTGGCGTGGTCGCCTGCCCATGGAGATCGGTGTGCCCTAGAAGCGCTCCATGGCGTTCTTCACCTTGCCGAGGAATTTCGCACGCGATTGCTCGGTGCAATTGTTCATGTCGTAATGGGCAAGGAATGTCACCGGGCGCACCGGGTTGATCTGTGCGCGCAAGACGCGCTTGACGATCTTCTTCGGCGGATCTCCCGCGACGAAGGCGCGAAATGGCGTTGCTCCATAGGTCAGCACGGCGCCGAGCTTGCGGATATGCCTGAGCCGTGATTCCACCTTGCCGTCCACAAGCGCGAAGGATACGCCGGGCAGCCATACCCGGTCGAAATAGCCCTTCAGCATGGCCGGAAAGCCGAAATTCCAGACCGGCGTCACGATGACCAGACCTTCGGCGCGCTTCAACCTCTCGACATGGTCCTTCACCAGCTCGGTATTTTCCGGATAGTCGTGATAGACGAGCCGGTCATGGCGGGAGAGGACTGGGTCGAAATCCTCCGCGTAAAGGTCGCAACTGTCGACCTCATGACCTGCGGCCTCGAGACCTTGCAGCGTCTGCCGATAGAGCGCCTTGCCATAGCTGGCATCCACCGGATGGGAGTGGAGCACAAGAACCCTCATGCGTCCTCCATGACCGAGGCAAGGCCGGGAAACAGATAGTTCTGGCCGGCGGAAAAATCGAAATTCGGATTTTCCCAGGCGATCATCTTGCCGGGATTGAGCAGGCCCTTCGGGTCCGTCTCGTGCTTGAAGGCAAGCTGCACCTTGTCCGTCTGCTTCATGCCGCCTTCTTCAAGCGTATAGCGGTGCGGGTTGAAGATCGGGCAGCCGTGATCCTGATGGATCTTGATGATCTCCTCCAGCCTCTCCTCCGTCGTGTAACGGACGAGCGGCAGGCCCGAGCACTGGATCTGGCCGCTGAACCGGATGAATTCCAGATGGCCGGGCACTTCATCGCCGAAGATCTCGACCATTTTGGCGACCTTTTCCACATGATCCGGTCCGGGATACTGGCCTGCAGGTATGTATATTCCGGATCGACTTTGAGGGCGCGCAGCGTCGTGTGGTTCCAGGCCAGTTCATAGCCATGCGGAATGCCCTTCATGCTCTCCACCTTGTCGGATCGGAACAGGATTTCGCCCTTCTGCGATGCGGTAAAGGCGCTGAACGCATCGATCGAATGCGGGGCGACCATGACGACCACGACCGACTGGCCCTCGCGGATATAGGGCTTGTGGCGGGTGAAATAGCGATGCGGAATGGGGGAGGCGATCGGTGCGATTTCCTTGACGAGAATACCGTTGCATTTCGCCAAAGCGTCGGCATAGCGCACGCTGTCCATGAAGGCGTCGTAGCCGACAAGCACGTCCACCCAGTCATAGGCAGGCGCCAGCGGCATTTCGACTTCGGTGATGATGCCGTTGGTGCCATAGGCATGGCTGACTTTCTGCAGATCCCAGCCGGTGAGATCCAGCACCCTCGGCTCGGCCTCCATGGTCACGACGCGCAGCCGGATGATGTTGCCGATATCCCTCAGCCCGCCCCAGGTGATCGATCCGACGCCGCCGGAACCGCCGGCAATGAAACCGCCGATTGTTGCCGTCTGCGCCGTCGAGGGATGAAAACGCAATTCCTGGCCGGAATGCGCCTTCGTCTGCTTGTCGAGCTGGGCAATGACGATGCCCGGCTCGCAGATCACCCGGCCCGGATGGATTTCCTTGATCTGGTCCATCGCCGCAAGGTTCAGCACGATGCCGCCTGATAGCGGCATGGCCTGCCCGTAATTGCCGGTGCCGGCACCGCGCGGCGTCACCGGAACGCCATGCGCAAAGGCGACCTTCAGCGTTTGTATCACCTCGGCTTCATTCTTGGGCGTCACCACCAGATCGGCGGTCACGCCATCGAGCTGCGCCTTCAGGATCGGCGAATACCAGTAGAAGTCGCGGCTCTTCTGCCGCACCAGGGCCGGATTGTCCTCGACCGCAATGCCTTCGAGTTCCTGTTTGATCTTCTGGTAATCGGGCATGTCAGGCTCCATCGAGGCTATCGAGTTCACGGTAATCGGGCAGGCTGCGGTCTATCGCCTTGCCGCGGCGCAACACCACGCGGTCGGCCTGCGGGCGGGAGAGGAATTCGCTCCATCGCCGGGCGCTGAAGAGAACGAGATCGGCGGGCTCACCGGCGGCGATGCGGCCAAGGTCGGGCCTGCCGGCAATGGCGGCCGGCGAGGTGGTGACGACCCGTGCCGCGGTGTCGAGCGGATGGTCGAGATGCAGGATGCGTACCGCCTCGCGGAACACTTCGACGGGATCGAGATCGCCATAGGCATAGAAGGGATCGCGCGTGTTGTCGGAGGCGACGGCGGTGGCGACGCCAGCCGCGGCCAGTTCCTTGAACAGCGTCACCCCGCGCCAGCGCGGTGTCCGGCCGGGATAGCGATCCTGCAGATACATGTTGCACATGGGTAGCGAAATCACCGAAAGGCCGGCCTTGGCGACCAGTTCCACCGTTCGTTTTGCCGTATCCTCGTCCTGCCGCGCCAGCGAGCAGCAATGGCCTGCCGTGACCTTGCCGGCAAAGCCGTTTCGCAACACGGCCGCCGCGATTGCCTTCAGTGCCTCGGCACCCGGATCGTCCGTCTCATCGACATGGAGGTCGACATCGAAGCCGTTATCGGCTGCGGTCCGCAGCAGGGTATCGAGCTGACCGTCCAGTCCGGGCCCCACGCGAGGAAAGCCGCCGAGGATCGCGCCGGTTTCGCGGACAATATGGGTGAGATCGGAAAAATAAGCCGTGTCGGCCATGTCGTCGAGCGGGAAGAGGGCCACCGCCTGAAGGGCGATCCGGTCCTTCCATGTGTCACGCAGTTCGGCAAAAACCTCGAAGGAGATGCGATGCTGCGGGGCGGCCGAGTCCAGATGGGTGCGGATCAGGCTCGTGCCGTGAGCATAGGCAGAGCGCAGCGAAAATTCCATTCGCTGGCGAACGTCGCGGGCATTCCAGTGAGCCAGCCGGTCAATGCCGACGGCCGTCAGCGCGCCCATGAATGTGCCGTCGGGATTGTCGTTGCGCGCCCAGATATGGCCCTTGTCGAGATGGGTATGAATATCGGCGAAACAGGGCCAGACCATCCCGTCGCGCAGATCGACCCTTGGCAGGTCCGCTGGGGCGGTGCCGGCCGGCAGGATGGCGCCGACCAGACCGTCCTCGATCACGAGATCAGCCCGTACCAGCCCTTCGTGATCATCCGCCTCAAAGCCTTCGACCGTAACCGAGGGCAGGGTTGCATTGGTGAGCGCGAAGCGCCGGGCCTCGGGAATGGATGCGGAAGAGAAGATCATCAGTTTTCCCGCTTCAGGCTGCTCTCATGCCAGCGATGCAGGCTGAGCCAGGAGATGAAAGAGGTAAGGGCGAAAATCGCCACGCCGAGCAGGGAGAGCATCAGCAGCGCGGCAAAGAGGCGCGGGATGTTCATCCGGTACTGCGCTTCCAGAAGACGGAAAGCCAGACCGGAGCCGGCACCCGCCGAGCCTGCCGCAAATTCCGCAACCACGGCGGCAATCAGCGCAAGGCCGCCGCCAATCCGCAGGCCTGTCATGAAATAGGGCTGGGCGGCCGGCAGCTTCAGATAGAGCAGCGTCTGCCAGCGCGAAGCGCCGTAGAGTTCGAAGAGGTTGATGAGGTTGTGATCGACGCTCTTCAAGCCCTGAACCATGTTGGAAAGGATGGGGAAGAAGGCGACCAGAAAGGCACAGATCAGCAGGGCGACCTGCGTCGAAGGGGCATAGATCAGGATCAGCGGTGATATTGCCACGATCGGCGTCACCTGAAGGATCACGGCCAGCGGATAGAAGGCGATATCTATCCAGCGCGACTGGACCAGAAACACGGCAAAGCCGACGCCGCCGATCAGCGCCAGCGCCAGAGAGATGAAGGTGATCTTGGTCGTCACCCATAGGGCAGGAGCGAGTGTTCCCCAGTCCTTGATGAAGGCGCCGCGACGGCTGCGGGGCTCGGCAGGATGTAAGGCGGCACGCCCGAGAGCACCACATAAAGCCACCAGGCAGCGATCAGCATCGCCACGGTCAGGAAGGGTACGATGATCCGCAGGGCAAGGTCTCGATGTTTGGCGCTCAGGCGTCCGCGGGGGAGGGAGGGGGAGGCCGGGGAGGAGGAGGCCGGGGAAGGGGAGACCGGTGTGTCGATTGCATCGGTGCTCATGGAGCCTCCTTGCCGGCATTGATCGCGCCGATCAGCGAATGCGAGACCGTCTCGCAAGCCTGCCGGTACTCTTCCGATGTGCGGTAATGGGCATCGCGATCGAGGCTCGTCAGCAGCGGAAGATCGGCATGGACACGCCCCGGCCGGGCCTCATGACGACGATCCGGTTGGAGAGATAGGCGGATTCGAACACCGAATGGGTGACGAAAATCACCGTAATGCCCGTCTCCTTCCAGAGTTGCAGCACGTCGTCATTCAGCTTCTGCCGGGTAATCTCGTCCAATGCGGCAAATGGCTCGTCCATCAGCAGCAGTTTCGGTTTCGTCACGAGAGCGCGCGCGATCGACACGCGCATTTTCATCCCGCCCGACAATTCGCGCGGATAGGCTGCGGCAAAATCCTGCAACCCGACCGTGGCCAGAAGCGCCATGATCTGCTCACGCGCGGCCGATTTCGAGATCCCGCGTAGCTTCAACGGCAGATGGACATTATCGAACACGGTCTTCCACGGCATCAGCGTAGGTTCCTGGAAGACGAAACTGATGTCTCCATCCGGCAGGCCCTTGGAATTGATGCGGGAACTCGGCCAGTCGATCCTGCCCGAAGACACGCCGCCGAGCCCGGCGATGATCCTGAGCGCGGTGGATTTGCCGCAGCCGGAGGGCCCGAGCAGGCTGATGAACTCGCCGCTTGTGACCGTCAGCGACATGCCCGAAAGCGCAACCGTGCCGCTGGAAAACACCTTGGAGACCTGCTCCATGGCGACGAGCGGCCGCTTTCGGGTTTCAGTTGCTGGTGCATCGATGCCTGCAATCCTGTCATGAGGCTCGTATGTTTCTCTCTGTTTGAGAATGGCTTGGGCGTCGGGGGGACGTGGGCATCGGGCTTTCCGCCACCCCGCATGCCATCAAGTTCGCAAGGCCGTGACCCCGCTTACTTCTTCAACGTCATTCCAACGCTCTTGCAGACATATTTGGTGGTGAAGGCCTTGGTGTAATCGGTATCGGGCTTGAACACCTTGATGGCGACCATCTCGTCGAAGAATTTCTTGTAATGCGCGTCCGTGATGCAGCCGATGCCCTTGTCCAGCGCATCGCCGGACTCGACGATCCCGTATTCCTTCATCTTGGCGATGGAATACTGGATCTGACCATCGGTCATCTCCGGATTGTCCTTCTTGATCAGTTCGTTGGCCTTGGTGTTGTCGCCGTAAAGATAATTGTACCAGCCCTCGATGGAGGCATTGACGAAGCGCTGCACCACATCCGACTTCTTGTCGATCATCGCCTGTGTGGTGGTGATCGTGGTCGAATAGGGGCTGTATCCGTTGTCTGCCAGCAGGAAGACCTTCGGCCCCCAGCCTGTCTGCTTCTGGATCTCGTAGGGTTCGGACGTCAGGTAGCCCTGCTGCGCGGATTGCTTGTCGGTGATGAAGGGACCCGGATTGAAGTTGTACGGCTTGTACTGCTCGTCCTTGAAACCCTTGTAATTGGCCTTCATCCATTCGAAATAGGTGAGATAACCGTCCTTGCTGAGGAACAGGCTTTTCAGCTTCGCCAGATCGTCGAATTTCTCGACGCCGACATCCGGGTGCGCGATCAGGACCTGCGGATCTTTCTGAAAGATAGCCGCCACGTCGACCAAGGGAATGCCCTGCTCGACGGCGCTGATCTCCGACTGCGAGCCGCCCATGTAAAAATCGATCTTGCCGGCGATCAGAAGCGCGCTGTTGGCGGCATTCGGTCCGCCCTGCACGATGGTCACGTCAAGGCCGTACTTGGCATAGGTACCGTCCGCCACAGCCTGATAGAAGCCGCCATGTTCCGCCTGGGCCAGCCAGTTGGTGCCGTAGCTCACCTTGTCCAGCGCATAGCCGGGAACCGTTGTCGCAAGTGCCGTTCCGAGGCCAAGAAGCGCCGTAAAGGCCATTTTCTTCAATGTACTGGACATATTAGCTGTTCCCTTTGATGCGCGGGGGCGTCCTTGATAGCGCTCCCTTTCTTTCATCTGAGCCGTTGTGTTGCTGTTTGAAAAGCATCAAAATTCGTGCGCAACGATGCCTTTTTGGCATCTCGCAAACGACCTGTTTCTAATTTGGGCGATGCGCTTAAAACAGATGCAACGAGGGACGAATGCTGCATTCGAGGAAGCTGCAATATATCAATGAAATCGCCCGGTCCGGCTCCATCCGAAAGGCCGCTGCAAGGCTGAATGTCGCCTCCTCGGCGATTAATCGGCAGATCCTTGCCCTGGAAGAGGAGATCGGCGCACCGCTTTTCGAGCGCCTTCCGCGCGGCCTGCGGCTGACCGCAGCCGGAGAACTCTGCATTGAGCACATCCGGGAAGTTTTGAAGAATTACGACCGGCTGGAGGCGCGGATCCGTAGCCTGAAGATGCAGCAGGCGGGCAAGGTGCGTCTGGTCACGACGGTCGGCCTCGCATCAGGACCGCTTGCGGAAATCGTCACGCGCTTTCAGGCGAGCCATCCGCGCGTCTATCTGCAGATGCGCAATGATGCGGGCACCACGACCGTCAATCCGGTTCTGTCGGGGGATGTGGATATCGGCCTCGGTTTCAACATTCCGGCAACGCCCGGCATCCGATCTTTGGGGAATTTCGACATCCCGATCGGCGTCGTCCTGCCGCCCGGCCACAGGCTGATCGGCGAAGGCCCGATCAGCCTCGCGGATGTGGTGCAGGAACGCCTCCTTTTGGCGCAGCAGGGCACAAGTTTGCGCGACGTGATCAACCTTGCGCTGGCGCGGCTCGACGTCTCGGTCGAGCCCGTACTGGAGAGCAACGCGTCCGAAATGCTGAAGAAACTGGTGAAATGCGGCGCGGGACTAACCCTGCTCAATCCGCTCGACGTGGTGACGGAATGCCGTGCCGGCGAGCTGGTCTTTCGTCCGATTGCCGAGCCGCATGCCCGGCATCAGCCGATGAAACTGTTCGCCCGCTCGCGCGCGCCGCTGGATGCCGCGACCAGCCTGTTCGTCGAGTTCCTGCTTGCGGAACTCGAGGCGCTGGTGACGGAATTGCAGGAGAAGGGCCATATCGCAGCGGCCCCGCTGCCGTCAGCCTGAAGCACGCACCTATTTCGAATAGAGATTGGCGAGCGGATAGGCCTTCAGGTCGTAGAGCATATTGACGAAGCCTTCGACCTGATGGCGGCAGATGGCTTCGCCCTTTGCGGCGGTGCCGAGCGAAGCATCGCCGACCACGCCTGCCGGATTAAGGTCATGGGCGATCCATGCGAGCGAATGCGGCGGCAGCGGCTGGATATATCGTGACTGTTCACGCATCCACTCGGCCTTGGAGATGAAGTTCTGCGCCTTTTCCATATGCACGAGGTCCGGGCGGAAATGCAGCATGAGCGAGGTTTCGACCTCACCGCCATGAATGCCGAATTTCATCTCATGCTCGCTGATCATGCCGGCAGGATTGCCGAACCGCCCCCATTGCGTGGAGAGTACCGCCATCTGGTGGCGTACGCGAAGTTCCCGCGCGACGATGCTCATGATATCGACATTGCCGCCATGGGAATTGACGATCACCATCTTGCGCAGCCCGGCTTCTGCCACTTTCGCACCGATCGCCGTCCACACCTGGATGAGCAGTTCGGCGCCGAGCGAAAGCGTGCCGGGACCATAGATATGCTCGTTCGCCTTGCCGATCTCCTGCGTCGGCAGGACGAGGATATCGAGATCGTCCCGCCGCTGCCGGCGCAGCTCGGCAAGCATGCCGTTGGCGATCGCGACGTCGGTGGCGATCGGCAGATGCGGTCCATGCTGCTCGGTGGAGGCGATCGGCAGGATGGCGATCGTGGTGTCGGCGGAAAGCGCGGCAAAATCGTGGGTATTGAGTTCGTTCCAGAAGAATGGGGTTGCCATCGCCATGATCCTTTCGATGTCGGTGACACCGGACTATGGCGATAAACCTGCATGCGAAAAGCATCGAATTGCGTTCGGCCTGCTGCCTTTTTGAGAGATGCCGCCGGGGCAGGTTAGGAGCGGCACCGTGTCAATTCCGATCGGGGCAGGATGCCCGGCCTGTCTGGATGAGGGCCGTGCGGATGCGGCAGGACTGATCTCGTTCATCGCGCTCGCTGCCCCACAGATCACCCGACGGCTGGCGCGCTCGGCCGGTGTGCAGCGTCCCGTCGGCGTCGTGAGGGTGCGCAGCGGCGGTGTCTATTTCATCCGGCTGTCTCTACGCATCGGGGCCGATGGCCGATTGCGACGTTTCCAGCCGGGCTGCTTTGCGCGTGGCATGCACGAAGGCGAGCATGAAGATGATCGCGAACAGCAGCACGATGGTCGGCGCCGGCGCGCTGTCGATGAAGAAGGAGAGGTAGACACCAAGGAGTGAGCCAGTCACGGCGGTCGTTACCGAGAGGATCAGCATGGTGCTGAACTGGCGGGTGAGCAGGAAGGAGATCGCCCCCGGCGCGATCAACATGGCCACAGCCATGATCAGCCCGACTGCCTGTAGAGCGCCGACAATGGCCAGCGAGATCATGGCCAGCAGGCCGTAATGCAGCAGGTTCACGCGCAGACCGACTGCGCGGGCCTGTGCAGGATCGAAGGCGTGGAGAAGAAAGTCCTTCCATTTCAAGCCGATAATCCCGGCCGTCATCACGGCGATAACGGCGGCCCCGCCGATATCGCGCCAGGAGACGCCGAGCATGTCGCCAAACAGGATGTGGTCGAGATGCACGTCAGAGCGGACTTTCACGTAAAGCACGAGGCCGAGCCCGAACATTCCCGAAAACACCACCCCCATGGCCGTGTCCTGCTTGATCCGGCTGTTGTCTTTCAGGAAGCCGGTGGCGACTGCGCAGAGCATGCCGGCGGTAAACGCTCCGACCGCGAAGGGAAGGCCGGCCATGTAGGCAATCACCACGCCGGGAAAGACCGCATGGCTGATCGCATCGCCCATCAGCGACCAGCCTTTGAGAACGAGAAAACAGGAGAGAAGCGCCATCGGGATCGCGACAACAACCGAGATCACCAGCGCATTGACCATGAATTCGAACCGGAAGGGCATGAGAAGCGTATCAAGGACAGTCACTGCTCAGTCTCCAATGCATGTGTCGCCCGCCGGCGTGCCGCCAACAGGCCGTGCTTTGGCGCAAGCAGGAAGGCGATCAGGAAGATTGCCGTCTGCAGGACGACGATGATGCCGCCGGTCGCGCCATCGAGGAAATAGCTGGCATAGGCTCCGAGGAAGCTGGTGACGGATCCGATGGCCACCGCGATGGCGAGCAGGCGCGGGAAACGATCGGTCAGCAGATAGGCGGCCGCGCCCGGGGTCACGACCATGCATATGACGAGGAATGCCCCGACAGTCTGCAGGGCGGCGACGGTCGAGGCCGACAGCAATGTAAAGAACATGACTTTGAGCGCCGCCGGATTGAGCCCGATCGAACGGGCATGGCTCTCATCGAAGAAGGTCACCATTAGGTCTTTCCATTTGACCAGCAGGATCGCCAGCGAGACGAACCCGATAATGGCAAGCTGCAGTGTGTCGCCGGGTGTGATGGCCAGAACATTACCGAGGACGATGGTCTGGATGTTGACCGCCATCGGCCGCAGGGAGACCATGAACAGGCCGAGCGCGAAGAAGGATGAGAAGGTGAGGCCGATGATGGCATCCTCTCGCAGCTTGCTGCGCTGGTTGAGGAAAAGCATCGCTGCAGCAGCCAGACCGCCTGAGAAGAAGGCGCCGAGCGAGAAGGGAAGCCCCAGCA
This sequence comes from Shinella sp. UYSO24, assembly GCA_902167985.1. Taxonomy (GTDB): domain Bacteria; phylum Pseudomonadota; class Alphaproteobacteria; order Rhizobiales; family Rhizobiaceae; genus Neorhizobium. The sequence goes on along the minus strand of CABHNZ010000008.1, from coordinate 252,586 downwards.
TATAGGCCCCGGCAACGCCGGGCACGATTGCGTGCGAAAGCGCATCGCCGATCAGCGACCAGCCCTTGAGCATCAGGTAGCAGGAAAGGAAGGCGCAGACACCGCCGACAAGAGCGGAAACCCACATGGCGTTCACCATGTAATTATAGGCGAAGGGTTCAAGCAGACCGGCCATCATGCCGGCTCTCCTTCGCTGGTGTCGTGCGTCCGAAGTGCCGCACCCCCTTCTTTTAGAAGGTTCACACGCCCGCCTTGTGCATCGCTCAGCACGAAGTGGCGCAGGACGCCCCCGAAGGCTCTTGTCAGATTTTCCTGGGTAAAGCTTTCGCCGGTCGGCCCGCAGGCGATGACCGTCCCTTTGATCAGGATCGCACGATCACAGAATTCCGGCACCGAGCCGAGATTATGGGTTGAGACCAGCATGACCCGGCCTTCATCCCGCAATTCGCGAAGCAGCGTGATGATCTGATCTTCGGTCTTCACGTCGACCCCGGTAAAGGGCTCGTCAAGCAGGATGACGCGGCCGTCCTGGGCCAGCGCACGGGCGAGGAAGACGCGCTTCTTCTGGCCGCCGGAAAGCTCACCGATCTGGCGCTTGCGGAATTCTCCCATATTGACGCGGGCGAGTGCCCGGGCGACGGCCTCATGGTCAGCCGCTTTCGGGATACGCATCATGCCCATATGTCCATAACGCCCCATCATCACGACATCCTCGACCAGAACCGGGAAATTCCAGTCGACCTCTTCAGCCTGCGGCACATAGGCAACAAGGTTCTGGCGCAAGGCGTCCTTGACCGGCATGTCGAGAACACGGATTTCGCCACGGGCGAGGCGGACAAAGCCCATGATCGCCTTGAACAGGGTGGATTTGCCCGAGCCATTCACCCCGACGAGGGCGGTTATCGTGCCTTTCGGGATGCGAAAGCTTGCGTCCCGCAGCGCCGTATGACCGTTGCGGTAGGTGACGGTGGCGTCCGCCACCGAAATGCCCGCCGCAGCATTTGCCATCCCGGCCTCTTCCACCGGCCGTGCATGCGCAGACGCGGTGCGCGCAAGATTGTCCATCGGGCCGCTCATTGTGACAGCCCGTCGGCAAGGCCCTTGGCGATGGTCGAGGAGGTTACGCGCAGAAGGTCGAGATAGGTGGGCACCGGGCCGCCCGCTTCACTCAGTGAATCGACATAGAGCACGCCGCCATAGTGAGCCCCGGTTTCGCGGGCCACCTGCTGGGCAGGCTTGGGCGAGATCGTGCTCTCACTGAAGATCGTCGGGATACTCGCCTTCGTGACTGCGTCCACGACCTTGCGAACCTGCTGCGGCGTGCCTTGCTGGTCGGCATTGATTGGCCACAGATAGAGTTCCTTCAGGTTGAAATCGCGGGCGAGATAGGAGAAGGCGCCTTCGCTCGACACCAGCCAGCGCTTGTCTTCGGGGATCCTGTCGAGGGTCTCGCGGATGGGCGCAATGGTGGCCTCGATCTTCGCCTTATAGGCTTCTGCATTGGCCCTGTAGGCATCGGCGTTCGTCGGATCGTATCTGACGAAGGCGTCGCGTATGTTGTCGACATAGATGATCGCATTCTTTGGCGACATCCAGGCATGAGGGTTCGGCTTGCCCTCGTAGGGCCCCTCGTTGATACCCATCGGTTCGACGCCTTGCGAGACGACGACATCCGGAACGTTCTTCAGGTTTCGATAGAATTTCTGGAACCAGAGTTCGAGGTTGAGGCCGTTCGAGAAAATGAGCTGTGCACCCTGCGCCCGCTGAATATCGCCGGGCGTCGGCTGATATTCATGGATCTCGGCGCCAGGCTTGGTGATTGATTCAACGATCGCAGCATCACCCGCAACGTTCCTGGCCATGTCGGCGATGACGGTGAACGTGGTCACGGCCTTGAACCTTTCCTGGGCTCCAGCGGGCAAGACAGCCAGCATGGCCACGAAGGCCGCCCCCATCATTCCTGTCAAAATGGACCGCCTTACCGCGTCGATCATCATGCCTCTCCTTTTGCTAATGCGACTGAATTGCAAAAGTAGCGGAGGTTTTTCGTTTCTGCAATTAGGAATCATTCGCAACAATGGTGGAATTGCGAGGTTGCCACGATCAGGGGTGCTGGGCCCAGCTCCGCATATGCCTGGCCGAGCTCAGGCTTTGTAATGCCACCGGAACGTGGATGTCAGGACGAAGGGGGCTAAGCCGGCCGAGGACGATCTACGCCTCGCGAGACGCCAGAATGTTCGTCGTGAATGACTTTCCCGCAGGCCTTAACCCGTTTTCAGCTCGCTCCGGCGGCTTTGCCTTTCGAGCTGACGACCCGGAGGACATACGGCCCGCCAACGAATGCTGCGATCACGCCAGCGGGGATCTCGCAGGGAAGGTCCGCCGTCATCATCAGAGTGGCGCCGATTTTTGTGGAAACAAGGACGATGCGCGTCGGCCTGCGTGCACCGTCCATTCGCGCCATGTGTGGAGCCATGTGTGGAGCCATCATGCCGACGAAGCTCAATGGCCCGAAGACCAGCGTCGCACTGCCGGTCGGCGTCGCGACGAACAAACGCAAGACCCCGCGCGACCACCCCCGGATGGACGCTTTGCGCACGCGCGGTGTCATCACCGAGCGGCAGCACGTCGATCCAGCGCCGGAACAGGGGAGATAGGGAAATGCCGAACAGTACCAGCAGGGAGGTTAGCTTGCCCCCGCAAGTCGCGGTTCGGCACGAACACACATCGGGTCCTTAGGTTTCAGCACGCACGCCCGATCAGGTTGATGGGCTCAGCGTGAGATATCAGGCGATTGTTTCTGTGCCTGGTATCTCTTTGGCATCCCCATGCTATGCGGCAATCCTCGAATAGTTCACGTTCCGTGATAGGCTCTTCTCTGAGTAATCTAAATAAAGCCAGTGCTTGGATGGTAGTGTCGGGGAGGCCGCTGGAACTGGCTCGTTCACGGTCTACATCGGCGACGCACCCTCAAGCCCGACCGAGATCCGGTCGGCGGAGACCATGCCCTGATCGGCACTCACGCCCTGCACGGAGATCTCCGCACCGGGTTTCAGATTGTCCTTCGTGGCCGGCGTGAGGGCGACGATCCGGGTTCCGCCGGGGATATTGATCTTCCGCCCTCCGCCCTTGTAGGCAAGCGTCACCGTCTGGCCGTTCACATCCGTCACCGCGTCGGCCACGGTGGCGTTGGTCATCGAGCCGTTCGGGCGAACATCCCAGGCGCGATCACCCTCTCCGGTGCCCTTCATCGAGGCCGGGAAGATAACCACCTGCACCGCGCCGTTGATGCCGCTGGCCGTCGGTTGCGAGCCGATCCCGACGAAGTCGCCCGGCTTGATATCGCTGGCAGAGGCATTCCTGACGCCAAGTATGGTCGTGCCGGGCTGCAGCATCACCATGAGCTCCTTGCGTCGGCGCTCTTCATCGTGATATCGCTCCCGTCCATCCGCTCGATCGTCCCGCGAATGCGCAGCTTGTCAGCCGCCAGGGCGCCTTGGGACGCGACCGCCGTCAAAACGACAATCGTCGCTGCCGTCATCATTCCAGAAACATATGTCATGGTCTTTGTCCTCTTGCGATCAGTTGCCGGTTGCTGCAACCAGAACCGGATCAGGGCGAAAATCCTTCGGGAAAATCTTCTTCAGATTGTCGATCTTCGGCAGGTCGTTATAGACGATATACGGATAGGTCGGATTGTTGGTCAGAAAGTTCTGATGATAGGCCTCGGCCGGATAGAAGGCCTTGCCCGGCTCGATCTTGGTGACGATCGCTGCATCATAGACCTTCGCGCCGTTCAGTTGGCTGATATAGGCCTTGGCGACGCGCGCCTGTTCCTCGTTCACCGGAAAGACGGCCGAGCGATATTGCGTGCCGTGGTCAGGGCCCTGGCGGTTCAGCTGGGTCGGATCATGGGCGACGGAGAAGTAGATCTGCAGGAGATGCCCGTAACTGACGACCTTGGGATCGAAGGTCACTTCGACGGATTCCGCGTGCCCGGTCGAGCCTGAACTGACGGTCTCGTACTGCGCGGTCGTCTTCTCGCCTCCGGCATAGCCCGAAAGCGCATTTTCGACGCCCCTGACATGCTGGAAGACGCCCTGTACGCCCCAGAAACAGCCGCCGGCGAAAATCGCCGTCTCCGTGCCGGCCGCGCTTTTCTCGTCAACGGCTGGTGCCGGGATGACGCGCGCATCTTCTGCAGCAGAGGCCGTCAGATGGAGCCCGAAGCCGGCCATGAGGAGGGCGCCGGTGCCGAGAAGCGCTGCCCGAAATCTTTTCCTGCCGCGCCCAGCCTTGGTGCCGGCTTGTTCAGTCTTGGTCATGTCGATCTCCTTCATCCGAACGTGAATGCATAAGCCTGGACACCGGGATCCGTGAAACGGATCTCGAATGTATGATCGCCAACCTCTCCGGCCTGCCGGACGAGCTGGTAGAGCCGCTGCCCCGTTACCGTACCGTTGCCCTCGGCATCGGTATCTGCGCCATGGTTCTCGCCGGGAGGCTTCCCGTCGATCGTCACCTTGAAACGGACCGGCTTTCCGTCCGCGCCGGGGCCAAGCACGAGATGCAGGTCGCGGGCATGGAAGCGGTAGTAGATGCTGCCGTCCTTGTCGTTGAGCCCGGCATTTTCGGCATCGACGGTCCAGTTGCCGGTCAGTCCCCATTGGTTGAGCCGCGGTGCTGCTGCGCTATAGACATGGGGGGCGCCGTTGACGGTTCCAGACTGGTCGACGAAATTGTCCGAACGCTGCCAGCCGACATAGGTCTCCGGCGACTGGACGTCATTGGTGTCGGAGGCGGCTTCCGCGCCGGTTGCCTTCACATCGACAATGCCGTTCGCGACATTCCTGTTGCCCGCCTCGGCCAGCAATTGCTGGATCACCCCCTCGGACTTGTCATATTCGCCCTCGCCGAATGGTGGTATCTGATGCGGCCCTCGGCATCGATGAAGTAATGTGCCGGCCAATACTGGTTGTCGAAAGCGCGCCAGATCGCATAGTCGTTGTCGATTGCCACCGGATAGGTGATGCCGAGATCGGCAATTGCCTTTCTGACGTTGGCGACATTCTTTTCGAAGGCGAATTCGGGCGCGTGGACGCCGATTACCACCAGTCCCTGATCCCTGTATTTCTCGGCCCAGGCCTTCACGTAGGGAATGGCGCGGATGCAGTTGATGCAGGAATAGGTCCAGAAATCGACCAGCACGACCTTGCCCTTCAGGCCCTCGGCCGTGAGTGGCGGCGAGTTCAGCCATTCGACGGCGCCGTTGAGGGATGGAGCGGTTCCTTCGACCGGAAGCGCTGCCGCGGCCGGCTTCGCTGCCGGTTTCATCATCATCTGAGTGCTGCCGCTCATCATGCACCGCCGTTCATCGCGCCGCCACTCATTGCGCCGCCCTTCATGGCAGCATCCCTCATCGCATCGTTGGCGCTCATCATCGCGCCGCCTGCGGGCTCGCCATCCTCCTTCGGCATGACGACGGAAGAGGACATGGCGCCGCCTTCGGCCGAGGCCGACTTCTGCTGTGGCTGAAACCTGTCGATGAGGCTCTGTTCCAGCGTACCGGTGCTGGCCAGCGATGCCTGTGTCAGAAAGCCCGTATCCAGCCCGAAGCCGATGGCGACGACCGCGACCAGCACAAGCACGCCCACGCCACGCCGCACCCATTCGCCGATCCCGAGCGAGTTCTTCATAGCCTGATACACGCGCCCTCCGACGAGAAGCGCCAGTGCCAGCGAGGTGGCAGCACCAAGCGCATAGGCGAGAAGCAGGAGCGTGGTTCCGATGCTCGCGCCTTTAAGCGCCGCACCCGTCAGGATAAGCCCGAGCACAGGCCCGCGCAGGGAGCCCAGAGCAGCCCGGTCGCCACCCCGAGCAGGAGCGACGCGGCAACGGTCGATCCGCCCGTGCGGCTTTCCCTGTCGGCTGTCTGCGACAGCGCGCGCCAAGCGCCACGAGCGGCCGCGTCAGGCGATCGGAGAGCGAGGGAAAGAGAAGCACGATGCCGAAGACGACCAGAAGAGCCATGGCCGCATAGCGCCCGTATTCATTGACATCGACCGCCCAGCCGCCGCCAAGCGCTGCAAGCGTCGCGACAAGGGCAAAGGTGGCGGCCATGCCGATCAGCATCGGCAGCGTGCTCTTCAGGAAGGGCTGGCCGGCCCTGGCGAAGACGAAGGGAAGAACGGGCAGGATGCAAGGGCTGACAATCGTCAGCACGCCGCCCAGATAGGCGAGGACAAACAGAAACATGACGGGTCAGCTCTTTCTCAGGCAACGGCCGGATGGAACGTCATCGCGATGCCGTTCATGCAGTAGCGCAGGCCGGTTGGTTTCGGTCCGTCATTGAAGACGTGGCCGAGATGGCCGCCGCATCGTGAGCAATGAACCTCGTTGCGCATCATGCCATAGGATGTGTCCTTCGAGGTCGCGACGGCGCCGTCGATTGGCGCCCAGAAGCTCGGCCAGCCGGTTCCGCTTTCGAACTTGGTCGATGAGAGGAACGCATCCTGATTGCAGCCGGCACAGGCGAAATTGCCCTTGCGATGCTCCTTGAGGAGCGCGCTCGAGCCCGGATATTCCGTGCCTTCCTGCCGCAGCACCGCATATTGGTCTGCGGTCAGGATCGTCTTCCATTCCGCATCCGTATGCGAAACGGGAAAGCTCTCGGCGGCGCGTGCGCTGGTCATGGCCGGCCCGTAGCGCAGTGCGATCGCGCCCAGCCCGACACCAAGCAACATCAAACGTCGATTGATCATCCGGGTTCTCCTTCGTCATAATGGCGGTTCGGGGTCTTGATGCTCGCAGACTAGGCTGGTGGACGGCTCGCAATGGTGACAGAAGAATGACGTTTTTGTCATTCTTCGTTCACCGAATAGTACCGGCAGGCATGCGAGGTTCAGGCGAAATCGGAGTGGTGCTGCGTGGCGATCCTGATCATAGAAGACGACCCCAAGACCGGCGACTACCTGCGCAAGGGCTTGAAAGAGCACGGCTATGCGGTCGATCTCGCGCGCACCGGCACCGATGGGCTGCATATGGCAACGGAAGGCACGTATGATCTGATCGTGCTCGATGTCATGCTGCCCGGCCTTGAAGGCTGGGAGGTTATCCGGCGCATCCGGCTCGAACAGGATCTGCCTGTCATCTTTCTGTCGGCGCGCGATGACGTCAACGACCGGATCCGTGGCCTGCGGCTCGGCGCCGACGACTATCTGGTCAAGCCGTTTTCCTTCGTCGAGCTCGAATTGCGCATCCGCACGCTTCTGCGCCGTGGTGTCGTGCGCGAAAGCGATGTGCTGGAAGTGGCCGATCTGAAGCTCGATGTGCTGCGCCGCAAGGTCATGCGCGGCGGGGCGGAAATCCCGCTGACGAACAAGGAGTTCATGCTGCTTCATCTGCTCATGCGCAGAAAGGGCGAGGTTCTGTCGCGCACCCAGATTGCCTCTGAGGTCTGGGACATGAATTTCGACAGCGACACCAATGTCGTCGATGTGGCCGTGAAGCGGCTGCGCGCAAAGATCGACATGGGCTTTGACCGCAAGCTGATTTCCACCATCCGCAGCGTCGGCTACAGCCTGAATGGCGAAGCATGACCCTGTTTCGCACCCGCCCGGTTCGCACCCGTCCGGTCTCGCTGATCTTTCGCGTCACGGCCTCGCATAGTCTGGTTCTGTGCCTGCTTGCCGTCGCGCTCGGCGTCTATTCCTATCACTCCATGCGTCGCTCGCAGGAAGAACGCGTCGAGCAGATGATCTCGGGCCGCGCCTCCTATTACGCCGGTCTCGTGCATCAGCTCTATTCCGTGGCGGAACTGCGTGAAAAACCGGTTCTGATCATCAACATGCTTGGCGCCGAAGGCGATGTCCTGATTTTTCGGAACCCGTCCGGAGAGCCGATCATCGAAGTCAACCCGCAGAACATCCCTGTGCCGCCACCGTCTGCAATCCCGCAGGATGGCCGACGACGGCATGTGATCACGGAGATGAAGAATACCGGCGGAACCGACGTCTACTGGGCCTCGGCCCGAACGACGACGCTTGCGACCGACACGCCGATCGAAGTCCTTGTCGGCCATCCGATGACGGGGGAGGGCAGCATGCTGGCCCTTTTCCGCGAACAGATGCTGCTTGCCATCATCGCCGGCATCCTTCTGTCGGCCGCCGTCTCCTATATCCTGCTCATCCGGGGCTTGCGTCCCGTCCATGCCATGGCGGAGAAGGCGGCGCAGATCAATCCGGGGCATCTCGACGTGCGCCTCGATCCGATGGCCGCGCCGAGCGAATTGCGCCGTCTGGCAACGGCATTCAACGACATGCTGGATCGTCTCTCGGAGGGCTATCAGCGCCTGTCCCAGTTTTCGGCCGATCTCGCCCATGAGATCCGCACGCCGCTGGGCGTTTGATCGGGCAGACGCAGGTGACGCTTGCCAAGCCGAGAAACGTCGAGGAATACCAGCATGTGCTGGATTCCAATCTGGAGGAATTCGAGCGCCTGCGCCGGCTCAGCGAAAACATGCTCTTTCTGGCCAGGGCGGAAAACGGCAGGCAGCATGTGCAATGGCACGAGATCGACATGGGCCGCGAGCTGCATAAGATCGGCGATTATTTCGAGGGCCCGGCGATGGATCGCAACATGGCTTTCGACGTCGAGGCATCGGGCACCGCCCGGGCAGACCCGGATCTCTTCCGAAGGGCGGTCAGCAATCTTGTCGCCAACGCCATCCATCACGGGATCGAAGGCACGGTCGTGCGATTGACCGCATCGGTCGAGACGGGACGGGCCATCGTGATCGTCCAGAACAAGGCGTCGCAGGTGGAAGGCGAGCAGCTCGGCCGTCTCTTCGACCGCTTCTATCGGGGTGACGCGTCCCGTGCGGCCGCAAGTGATTCCCATGGGCTGGGGCTGGCGATCGTCGAAACGATCATGCGCCTTCACCAGGGGGAGGTCAGCGTTTCACGACCTGCAGAGGATGATATGCGCTTTCAGCTGTCGTTTCCCTCGCCGGACAGTCTGCCGACCTCCTCGGACTGAGACGCCTGCAGACGGCACGAATGGCCGACAATACGCCGTGTACCGACCGGCGCGTAGCGGGACGATGGATCTCGCTCTTGGCGTGTTTACCACCGGGGATGCGGAAAAAGCGCCGTATCATGATCACGAGTGAGCGTTCAGGTTGCCGTCAGGTGGCGATCCTAACGCAGCGCCATAGTCTTTGCCTGCTCTTCTAGGAGAGTGGGTTATTGCCGTTTAAGTCATTGTTTTGAAATAAAAAATCTGATATTTCTGTGTATTTAAACTTGACCATAATAGTCCTGTTTGGCTAAGAGGTCTGCGCAAGTTTCAAAAAGCGGAGGCGATCTTGAACACTTCACTTAAACTCTGGGCCGGTGCTGCAGCACTTGGACTTTCCGTCATGGCAGCATCCATGCCGGCCAAGGCGCAGACGGCTGAAGGCATCACCATCTACAATGCCCAGCACGAGGGTCTGACGAAGGAGTGGGCCGCGGCCTTCACCAAGGAAAGCGGCATCCCGGTTACGATCCGCAATGGCTCGGATCTCGAAATGGGCAACCAGATCGTTCAGGAAGGCGCAAATTCTCCCGCCGATGTGTTCCTGACCGAAAATTCGCCGGCCATGGTTCTGGTCGACAGCAAGGGCCTGTTTGCGCCCGTCGACAAGGCAACGCTTGAGCAGGTGCCGGAACAGTATCAGGCTGCCAATGGCCATTGGGTCGGCGTTGCGGCCCGCTCGACCGTCTTTGCCTATGACAAGACCAAGCTCACCGAAGACAAGCTGCCGAAGTCGATGCTCGATCTTGCCAAGCCGGAATGGAAGGGCCGCTGGACGGCGTCGCCGGCCGGCGCCGATTTCCAGGCGATCGTCGGTGCGCTGCTGCAGCTGAAGGGCGAGGAAGCGACGGCCGCGTGGCTGAAGGGCATGAAGGAAAATGCCACGCCGATCCGCGGCAATTCCACGGCGATGAAGGCCGTCAATGCCGGGCAGTTCGAAGGCGCCCTGATCTATCACTACTATTCGTCGGTGATCAGCAGAAGACCGGTGAGAACAGCAAGAACGTTGCCCTGCATTTCTTCAAGAACCAGGATCCGGGCGCTTTCGTCTCGGTTTCCGGCGGCGGTATTCTGGCCTCCTCGAAGCATAAGGATCAGGCTCAGGCCTTCCTCAAATGGCTGACCGGCAAGGGTGGCCAGTCGGTGCTGCGCGACGGCACGTCCTACGAATATGCAGTCGGCAAGGGCGAGGCGTCGAACAAGGCGCTCCCGCCGCTCGCCGATCTGCAGGCACCGAAGGTCGACGCATCGACGCTCAACAATGCCAAGGTCGTCGAGATGATGACATCGGCCGGTCTGCTTTAACTGAAGCGATAAATGCTGGAAAAGAAGAGATCGCGGGGCCTGTCCCGCGGTCTCCTCTCTGCTGTTCAGGCTCCCGATGATCGATACCGCCCACCCGAGACAGACCACTTACCCCGCATCGGCCGGTCTTCGCCTGCCGCGCCCGTCGTCGTGGACATTGCCTGTCGCCATGGCGATTGCCGTTCTCGCGCTCATGCCGCTTGGCTTTGTGCTGTGGGCCGGTTTCGCGACGGGGTGGCAGGCGGCGTCGCAATTGATCTTTCGGCCACGCGTCGGCGAGCTGATGGTCAACACCGTCCTGCTCGTCCTGTTTACGGTTCCCTTATCCACGGCTCTCGCTCTTGCACTTGCATGGCTGACGGAGCGCACGGACATGCCGGCGGCGCGGTTCTGTGCCTGGCTCTGCATCACACCGCTCGCCATTCCGGCTTTTGTGCATTCCTATGCGTGGATCGGCATGTGGCCGCGCCTGAACGGCCTCGGCGCCGGGGTGGCGATCTCGATCATCGCCTATTTCCCGTTTCTCTACCTGCCGCTTTCGGCAGCCTTCAGGCTGCTCGATCCGGCTTTGGAGGATCAGGCGGCCTCCCTCGGCCTGTCTCCTTCGGCGGTCTTCCTTCGGGTCGTGCTGCCGCAATTGCGTCTGGCGCTATGCGGCGGCGCGCTGCTGGTCGGGCTGCATCTCCTTGCGGAATATGGTCTTTTCGCCATGATCCGCTTCGATACGTTTACGACCGCGATCATCGACCAGTTTCAGTCGACCTATAATGGCGTGGCGGCCTACATGCTTGCGCTGGTTCTGGTGGCCTGCTGCTTTGTCCTCTTAGGCCTGGATGCCGCCATCAGGGGGCGGCGTCGCTATGCCCGCCTCGGTTCCGGTGTCGCCCGTCATCCGCGCAAAACGCCGCTTGGCCTCTGGCGTTATCTCTGCCTTGCCCTGCCTCTGGCGACGGCGGCGTTTTCGCTCGGTATACCCATTCTCACGATCGGTGGCTGGCTGAAGGCCGGAGGGCTTGCCATCTGGCAGACGGGCGAAGTCGGTCCGGCACTCGGCCAGACCTTGGTGATCTGCATCATCGGCGGGGTGGTGACGACGGTCGCCGCCGTGCCGATTGCCTGGCTGTCGGTGCGCCGGCCCGGCCGGGCGACCCGGATGATCGAGGGGTGCTATTATCTGGCAAGCTCGATGCCCGGCGTCGTCGTGGCGCTGGCGCTGGTCACGATTACGGTGAGGCTCGTTCTGCCGCTCTACCAGACGGTGGCCACGATGGTGCTTGCCTATGTGGTGATGTTCCTGCCGAGAGCGCTTGTCAGCCTGCGGGCAAGCATCGCGCAGGTTCCCGCCGAACTGGAACAGGCGGCCGCAAGTCTTGGGCGTTCGCCGGGCAACGCGCTCTGGTCGACGACGATCCGGCTCGCGGCACCTGGTGCTGCCGCCGGTATTGCGCTTTCCGCGCTCGGCATCATGAACGAGCTGACCGCAACGCAGATGCTCGCCCCGAACGGCACCCGCACGCTGGCCATGGGCTTCTGGGCGCTGACCAGCGAGATCGATTATGCCGGCGCGGCACCCTATGCGGTGCTGATGATCGGCTTTTCGCTGCCTTTGACATGGCTGCTCCATTCCCAATCGAAGAAGATCGCCGGACGATGACATTTCTGGAACTCGCCTCCCTTGCCAAGAGATATGGCGCCGTGACCGCAGTCGACGCCGTCGACCTCGCGATAGCGCGTGCCAGCCGAACGGCGATCGTCGGTCCATCGGGTTGCGGCAAGACCACCCTGCTGCGGCTGATCGCCGGCTTCGAGACACCGGATGCGGGACATATCTCGATCGATGGCGAGCCGCTGGCCGACAGCATGGCGATCGTGCCGGCGCATCGCCGCAATATCGGTATCGTCGCGCAGGATGGCTGTCTCTTTCCGCATCTGTCGGTTCTCGACAATATCGGCTTTGGGATGAAGGCCGACCGCGCCACCAAGCGCGCACGCGCCGAAGAACTCATGGACATGGTGGGCCTCGATCGGGCCATGCTGATGCGCAGGCCCGATCAACTTTCCGGCGGACAGCAGCAGCGCGTTGCGCTTGCCCGTGCCATGGCGCGCAAGCCGCGCCTGATGCTGCTCGACGAACCGTTTTCCGCCCTTGATACCGGATTGAGGGCGATGACCCGTCAGGCTGTCGCGGATATTCTGGCAGAGGCCGGCATAACCACCATTCTCGTGACCCATGACCAGGCGGAGGCTCTCGCCTTTGCCGATCAGGTGGCCGTCATGCGCGCCGGGCGGCTTGTGCAGGTTGGTCATCCGCGCGAGGTCTATCTGCGCCCTGCCGATGCCCAGATCGCAGCCTTCCTCGGAGACGCGATCATCCTGCCGGCCAGCATATCCGCCGGTATCGCCGATTGCGCGCTCGGCGCCATCGCTGTCGATCCCTCCGCACCTTCTGGAGAGGCCAGGATCATGATCGGCCGGAGCAGATCCTTGTCAGCGGCATGGACGGACAGGGAACGACACAGGCACGACCGCGCTCATCGAGAACGCGATCTTCTCGGGGCCGGCCTATGATGCCCAGATCAGGCTGCTCTCCAGCGGCATCTCTTTTCGGACAAGGCTTTCGAGCAGCATCACGTTGACCCGCGGTAACGAGGTCCGGCTTTCGGTTCTGGGACAGGTCCATGTATTACCGTGAACGAGAGCGTAGACTGCGGGCAGATTGGTCCGAGCCGGGCTGTAAAGGCAGCATTTCTGCAAAAATTCGTGCGGAAACGATTCGGATCATCACACCGGCGAAATCCGCTGAAAACCGCCTGAATGCCTGAAAAACAGTCACCCTGTCAGGCAACGTGGGGACGCTTTAAGCATCCGGCCTACCTATAATCTGAAGTTATAAATCTAAGTCATCTATCAGTCTGGTTTATCTTGTTCTGCCCCGGAGCGCGCAATAAGGAATCGGTCCGAGCCGCGCGGACAGCCCGTCGTTCCGGCTGTAAACAGGAAGGACTAGATAATGCCTCTTTCGAGAATTGCTCTCGCCACCGTGGCTCTTCTTCTGGGTTCGACGAGCCTTTCGCTGGCTGATGACGCCTCGACAAAGCTGACCATCGCCACCATCGGCGAGCCCGCGACACTGGACGTCCAGCTTTCGCCCGTCATCCTCGTCAACGAAATCACCCAGCACATGTTCGAAACGCTCTATGCCTTCGACAGCCATGGTGATCCGAAGCCGCTTCTCGCCTCGGCCATGCCGACGATCTCGGCTGACGGCCTGAGCTACACGATCGCGCTGCGCAAAGACGTGAGCTTCCAGAACGGCGCGCCGATGATGGCAAGCGACGTCGCCGCCTCCCTCGAGCGTTGGGAGAAGGTCAATTCCAAGGGCAAGGAAGCCGCCGCGACGATCGACAGCATCACCGCCAGCGACGACCACACCATCGTCATCAAGCTCAAGACCCGCTACGCGCCGCTGATCGCCATGCTCAGCCAGTATGCGGTCGTCATGCCGAAGTCGACGCTGGCTGAGCCGCTGACCCAGTTCATCGGCACCGGCCCCTTCATGCTGAAGGAGCGCAAGCCCGACCAGTATATCGAACTGGTACGCTTCCCCGGCTACAAGTCGCCGGAAGGCAAGGCCGATGGCTATGCTGGTCAGCGCAAGGCCGATGTCGACATGCTGCTCTTCACCCCGGTTCCGGATGCCAATACCCGTGTCGAGGGGCTTCTGTCGGGCCAGTATGACTATGCCGACAGCCTGCCGATCAGCGCCTACAAGCGCATCGAGAGCTCGTCGGTCGCAAAGCCGGTGGTCCTGCCTGACGCCGGCTGGATGTCGCTCAACTTCAACATGAAGCAGGGCATCATGTCGGACGTGCGGCTGCGTACGGCGGTCGAGGAGGCGCTCAACGCCGATGACCTCATGGCCGCAGCCTTCGACGATCCGAAATTCTTCAATACCAATGCCGCTTTCTTCCCGAAGACGAGCAAGTGGTACACCGAGGCTGGCATCGCCCATCATGGAACCGGCGATCCTGCAGCGGCGCAGAAGCTGATGAAGGAAGCCGGCTACAAGGATGAGCCGATCCGCATCCTGACGACGCGTCAATACGAGTTCAACTACAAGATGGCGCAGGTTGCCGAGGCCTATCTTGAGGCCGCAGGCTTCAAGGTCGATCTGCAGGTCATGGACTGGGCATCTCTGACGGGCCGCCGCGCCAAGCCGGATCAGTGGGATATCTTCATCACCAATTCCGTCTTCCCGCCGGATCCTTCGATGGAGAACACTTTCGCGGCAAGCTATCCGGGCTGGTATGTGTCGGAAGGCAAGACCAAGGCGATCAACGATTATATCGCGGCCGTCGGCGATGACGCCCAGGTCACGGCATGGAAGGCGCTCCAGACCCAGTTCTTCAAGGATGCGTCCCTCTACAAGGTCGGCGATTACAACGGCCTCTCCGGTGTCAGCACCCGCGTTGAAGGTCTGACCCCGGCAGTCTGGCCGTTCTTCTGGAACACCAAGGTCGGGAAGTAAGGCATGGGTTCGGTGGCATCCGTCATCCTCAGGCGCCTTGGCGGCATGATCGTGGTCATGCTGACGATTGTCACCGTCACTTTCGTGATCGTCCGGCTGACGCCGGGCGATCCGGCAGCAATGATACTCGGGGATCAGGCGACGACGACCGATATCGAACATCTGCGCCATCAGATGGGGCTGGATACGCCGCTGCCCCAGCAATATGTGACCTATGTTCTGCATGCGCTTCAGGGCAATCTCGGCCAGTCGATCTTCCTGCAGGTGCCGGTGACGACGGCTATCGCCAATGCAGCCGGCACAACCTTCTATCTGACGCTCTTTGCAATTCTGATCTCCATCGCCATCGCGCTGCCGGTCGGCATCATCTCCGCCTATTGGCGCGGCTCGCGGCTGGACCAGATCGCGGTGAGCCTGTCGATGCTCGCGTCTTCCGTGCCGAGCTTCTGGCTCGGGCTTATCCTGATCCAGATGTTTTCAGTGGCGCTCGGCTGGTTCCCGACCTCGGGTATCGGCGGGCCGGGGGCCAGCTTCTGGGTGAAGATGGGCCATCTCGTGCTGCCGGCGGTAGCGCTTGGCCTCGTCAATTCGGCACTGATCCTGCGCTTCACCCGCGCTGCCATGCTCGACGTCCTCAGCGAGGATTACATCCGCACCGCCCGCGCCAAGGGCATCCTGGAAAAGCGCGTGGTGCTGCGGCACGCACTCAAGAATGCGCTCATCCCGATCATCACGGTGATCGCGTCTCGGTCGCCATCCTGATCTCGGGCGCGGTGATCACCGAAACGGTCTTCGGCCTGCCCGGCATAGGCAGTCTCATCGTCAATGCCGTGTTGCGGCGTGATTACCCGCTGATCCAGGGGACGCTGCTGATCGTCGCCGGCGTCTACGTCCTCATCAACTTCCTGGTGGACATGCTTTATATTCTCGTCGATCCGCGGGTGCGCCTGTGAGCGTGGCCATCGATCTTTCCCCGCGCCGCGGCGACAGCCTGCGCCGCCTGTTTCGCAACCGCGCCGTCCTCATCGGTACGGTGGTTCTGGCCATCATCACGCTCGCCGCGATCTTCGCGCCGTGGCTTGCGCCCTATCCGCCGAACAAGCTGGCGATCATGGCCCGCTTTCAGGCGCCGAGCCTTGCGCATCCTTTCGGCACGGACGAATTCGGGCGCGACGAGCTTTCGCGCTGCATCTATGCCGGCCGGGTCTCGCTCTCGGTATCGGCCATGGTCGTTGTCTTTGCCTGCGTTGCGGGAATTACGCTCGGCGTGCTTGCCGGCTTCTTCCGCAGGCTGGATGCGGTGATCTCGCGTCTCCTCGATGCGATGATGGCATTTCCGGATATCCTTCTGGCAATCGCGCTGGTCGCGGCGCTTGGATCGTCGCTGGTCAATGTCGTGCTGGCGCTTGGCGTCACCTACACACCGCGGCTGGCGCGCGTCGTGCGCGGTACCACGCTTGTTCTACGCGAATTGCCCTTCATCGAGGCGGCCAAATCCATGGGCATCCCGACATGGCGCATTCTTGCGCGCCATGTGCTCGTCAACCTCGCCTCGCCGATCCTCGTGCAGTCGACCTTCATTTTCGCGTCGGCCATGCTGGCAGAGGCAAGCCTGTCCTTCCTCGGCATCGGCGCGTCTTCCGATACGCCGACCTGGGGCACCATGCTGTCGACGGGCCGAGAGTTCGTC
This sequence comes from Shinella sp. UYSO24, assembly GCA_902167985.1. Lineage (GTDB taxonomy): Bacteria > Pseudomonadota > Alphaproteobacteria > Rhizobiales > Rhizobiaceae > Neorhizobium. Next base: position 235,988 of record CABHNZ010000008.1, on the reverse strand, counting down.
AATTCCGCCCCCTGGCTCATGTATTTCCCCGGTCTCTCCGTGGTCTTCGCCGTGCTCTCCCTGCAATTGCTGGGCGACGGGCTTCGTGACCTGGTGGACCCGCGGCTGGCAAAGGATCTCTGATGAATTCTCCCGCGCTTTCGGTCGAGAATCTGACCGTTTCCTTTCGAAATCGAGGCCATTGGATCCCCACGGTGCGGAATGTCTCCTTCGACATCCACCCCGGCGAGACGGTCGCGATCGTCGGTGAGTCCGGATCCGGCAAGAGCGTCACGGCGCTCTCGATCCTGCAGCTGCATCAGGCAGGCCGCACCCGCCTCGAAGGCTCGATCAAGCTTGCCGGGCAGGAGCTGCTCGGGCTCTCCCCCAAGCGTCTTTCGGCGATCCGCGGCAATGAGATCGGCATGATCTTTCAGGAGCCGATGACCTCGCTCAATCCGGTCCTGACGATTGGCGAACAGCTCTGCGAGGTGCTGACGCGCCATCGCGGCATGAGCCGCACCGAGGCGGCGATCGAGGCCGTGCGCATGCTTGAGCGGGTGCGTATCCCGTCGGCGGCCACCAGACTTTCGGAATATCCGCACAAATTGTCCGGCGGCATGCGGCAGCGGGTCATGATCGCCATGGCATTGGCCTGCAAGCCGAAACTCCTGATTGCCGACGAGCCGACAACCGCGCTGGATGTGACAATCCAGGCGCAGATCCTCGAGATCATTCGCGAGTTGCAGGCCGAAGAGAACATGGCCGTCTTGTTCATCACCCACGACATGGGCGTCGTCGCGGAAGTCGCCGACCGTACCGTGGTGATGTTTCGTGGCGACGTGGTGGAAACCGAGCAGACGGCCGCTCTGTTTGCCGCACCTTCGCATGTCTACACCCGTGCGCTTCTTTCGGCGATCCCGAAGCTCGGCGAATTGCGCGGTTCCGCCCTGCCTCGCCGCTTCGCCATGCTCGATCCGATCACCGGAGCGGCTTCCAACCCGGCGCCGGTCGTCGATACCGTCCGCCAGAAGCGTGCGGTGCTCGATGTCTGCAACCTGACCACCCGCTTTGATCTGCGCGACGGGCTGCGCGGCGTCACCCGCCGTGTGCATGCGGTGGAGGATGTAAGCTTTCAGCTATTCCCCGGCGAGACGCTGTCCATCGTCGGTGAAAGCGGCTGCGGCAAGTCGACCACCGGGCGCTCGATCATGCGTTTGACACCGACCACTTCCGGCAATGTCTATGTCGAGGGTGATGACGTGCTTTCCACCTCGGCTGCGCGCAATCGCGACAGCATCCGCCGGGTACAGATGATCTTTCAGGATCCCTTTGCCAGCCTCAATCCGCGGCTCACCGTCGGCGATGCGATTGCCGAGCCGCTTCTCGTGCACGGCCTTGCCGGCCGCCGCGAGGTCAAGGACAGGGTCGGGGATCTTCTGTCCAAGGTCGGGCTTGATCCCGCCGTGGCGCGGCGTTACCCGCACGAGTTTTCCGGCGGCCAGCGTCAGCGCATCTCCATCGCGCGCGCGCTCTCGCTCGAACCCAAGGTGATCATTGCCGATGAAGCGGTCTCGGCGCTTGATGCCTCGGTCAAGGCGCAGGTCTCCAACCTGATGCTCGATCTGCAGGAGAGGCTGGGCGTCGCCTATCTCTTCATCAGCCATGATATGGCGGTCGTCGAGCGGATGAGCCATCGGGTCGCCGTCATGTATCTCGGGGAAATCGTCGAGATCGGCCCTCGCGGCGCCGTCTTCGACACGCCGCAGCATCCCTATACCCAGAGGCTGATCGCCGCCGTGCCGCAGCCCGATCCGACGCTGCGTGGCGCCCGCCGCGCCGCTGCGACGGGCGAGATCCCCTCGGCCGTGCGCCCGGCCGATTACCTTCCGCCCAAGCGGCAGTACCGCGAGGTCTCGCCCGGCCATCTCGTAATGATGGAGAACTAAGCGATGGAATTCGAACTGATCCTCAGGAACGGTCATGTCGTGGATCCGGTTTCGGGGCGCGACGGGGTGGCGGATATCGCCATTGCCGGCGGCCGTATCGCCGAGATAGCGCCGGGCTGACGCTGAAGGCGCGCGAAGAGATCGACCTTGAAGGGCTGCATGTCCTGCCCGGCCTGATCGACAGCCATGTGCATCTGTCGAGCTGGCTCGGCGGCCCGGCCGGCACCGGATGCTTGCGCGCGCGGCGTGACCACCGCGCTGGACATGGCCGGTCCGGTGGACAGCGTGATGGAACTCGCCGCAAGCCATGGCACAGGCCTGACGCTCGCCTGTATCGACTATATCCGTCCGGGCCATACGGTCGACACGATCGATCCCGGCAATGCGGAACTCGCCGATCATCTTGCGCGTGCGCGCCGCTCCGGCGCTGTCGGGCTCAAGGTGCTTGGCGGGCATTTCCCGCTGACGCCGGAGGCAACCGCCCGCGCCATCGCGCTTTGTGCCCGGGAGGGTGCGCATGTCGCCTTTCACGCCGGCACGATCGAGACGCCGCAGGACATGCGCGGAATGCGCGAGGCCTGCGCGCTGGCGGATGGCAACCCGCTGCATCTGCCGCATGTGAATGCCTATGTGCGCGGTACCCACGAGCATATTCTCGCCGAAACCCAGGAGGCCTGCGCGCTGCTGGAGGCGCATCCGCATATCTGGTCGGAAAGCTATCTCGCACCGTTCAACGGCAATTCGGCGCGCTGCTCCAACGGCATCCCCGATAGCGTCGCGACGCAGCGCAACCTCAAGCGCGGCGGCTTCGATGCGACTTCGGCGGGCATGGCCGAGGCGATCCTTGCCGGGTGGGCGCATGTCCACATGCTGGCCGATGGCGAAAACCACCTTGCCGTCGGCGAGCAGGCGCTGGCCGCATGGAAGGCCGCCGACAGCGATATCGGCTGCAGCTTTTTCCTCAACCCGCCCGAGGCGCGCATCAACCTTGCGGTCATGCGCCGGACCAATGGCAGCTTCGCCATCGACGCGCTTGCGACCGATGGCGGCGGCGTGCCGCGCAACGACCTCCTGGAACGCGGGCTGGCGCTCGTCGAGCTGGATGCGTTCAGCCTTGCCGATTTCGTTCGCAAGACCTCGACCGAGCCGGCGCGAATGATGGGCCTTGCCGACCGCAAGGGGCATCTCGGCCCCGGCGCTGACGCCGATATCACGGTGATCGATCTTGTTCGTCGCAGAGCCGTCCATAGTTTCGGCGGTGGCGCGCCGATCCTTCGTGACGGTCGTGTGGTCGGTCAGGGTGCCACCATCCTTGCTCCGGCCGAGGCCGCCGGCCGTCTTTCGGCACTCGGGCTTGCCCATGTGCCGGTCGCCCCATTTCAATTCCGTCCCGTTCAGGCCAATGCCTGATCTTATCTCCGAAAGGCTGCATAGATGAAAAAGATGATCGTCGGAGGCGCCCAGATCGGCGGCATCCAGAAGGCGGAAAGTCGCGAGGCTGTCGTTGCCCGAATGATGGCGCTGATGGAAGAGGCGCACCGCAAGGGCGTGGAATTCCTCGTCTATCCCGAGATGACGCTGACCACGTTCTTCCCGCGCTTCTACGTCGAGGACAGGGCCGAGTTCGACCACTGGTTCGAAACGGAAATGCCGAACGCTGCCACCCAGCCGCTTTTCGACATGGCGAAGGAGTACCGGATGGGCTTCACCTTCGGCTATTGCGAACTGACGCCTGAAGGGCTGCACTACAACACCTCCATCCTCGTATCGCCCGAGGGCGAGATCGTCTCGAAATACCGCAAGACCCATCTGCCGGGTCATGCGGAATTCGAGCCCGAGCGCAGCCACCAGCATCTCGAAAAGCGCTATTTTCTTGCCGGCGATACCGGTTTCAACGTCGTGCGCAATCAGGGTGCGCTGATGGGCATGGCGATCTGCAACGACCGCCGCTGGCCCGAGACCTGGCGCGTGCTTGGCCTGCAGGGGGTCGAGCTGGTGACGATCGGCTACAACACCCCGTCGCAGAATAACCTCTCCAAGGACGAGGGCATCGAAAAGCGCGTCTATCATCACGAACTTTCCGTCTGCGCCGGCGCTTATCAGAACGCGACTTATGCGGTCGCGGTGGCCAAATGCGGCATGGAGGATGGCAACCACATGTTCGCGGGCTCGATCATCGTCGATCCGGATGGCTTCGTCATTGCGCGTGCCGCCGGCGAAGGCGACGAGCTGATCGTGGCAGAATGCGATTTCGACAAATGCGCCTTCGGCAAGCAGACCGTCTTCAACTTCGCCGCACATCGCCGCACCGAACATTACGGTCGGATCACGGCTCAGACGGGCGTGTCGATCGAAGTGTGACGGGTCGGGCAATACCGAAAGACGCCCGACTGACGTGAAGAGACCGAGCCAGGCGTGCTCCGGCCTCGAATTTTCTGACCACACTTTCGTTGAGTGCACTCGGTCCGATCCCGAAGGCTGCTCAACGATGTGGTCCTCTCCACGAGAATGTAGCGGCCTCCTTTAGTGGCGCAGCAGTTCAGTGGCATCCTGAACGAGCGAAAGCCTCGTCTTCATCTCCCCCTTCGGCAATGTCGCAATCGGTGATGTCATCGTGGCACCGCAGGCCTCGGCCGTACCTGCCGTTACGCCGCTTCGCACAAAAATAAGTCAGTGAGATTTCCTGCTCAAAATATGACTTGACCTCGGCCGGCAACTGCCATTCACTGCACCAATTGAAAATTGGTACGCCAATGGTGCATGAGCAATCCGAGCCTCGGGATAATTCCAACTACGCGCTGGGCAGGCTGCGCGAGCTGCTGCAGGCGAGCGCCTTCGGTCAGGATGGCCGTCTGCCGACGGAGCGCCAGCTGGCCGAGACGCTGAATGTCGGCCGCCGCGCCGTTCGCCGGGCGCTTGAGGTGCTCGAAGGCGAGGGGCTGATCTGGCGCCGGCAGGGCGCTGGCACCTTTGTCGGCGAGCGGCCCGGCCGGTGGAGCGAGCATCTGGGCGAGCTCGTCGCCGGCACCGATTTCATGGAAATCATGGAAGTGCGCCTGCGCATCGAGCCGCAGCTGGCGCAGCTCGCGGCGATGCGTGCCAAGCCTGCCGAGATCGAACGGATGCGCGAGCTGACCACGAGGATCCTCAAGAGCGATGATGCGGATGCCCGCGAACTCTGGGATGGCGCCTTGCACCGGCAGATCGCGCAAAGTGCCGGCAACCAGCTGTTTCTCTCGATTTTCGACGTCGTCAATCAGGTCCGTCAGGACCCTGCATGGCAGGCGATCCGTGAACGGGCGCGCAGTGCCGGCAATACGATGATCGTCTCGCGCGACCAGCATCAGGAAATCATCGAGGCGATCGAGGCGCATGATCCGGTGCGCGCCGGCGAAGCCATGCGCCAGCATCTTCTGATGCTTCAGGAGAGGCTGATCCGCGCCACATCCTTCGCCGATGCCGAAATGCCGCCCGAAGACGAACCGACATTGAGCGAGGCCTCCTGAGGAATGAAATTGGTTCGCCAATGGAAAAGGGCGACCCGGACAGACGTGCAGCCATTAAACCAGACCAGAGGATTGATGATGAAGCGATTGACCAGACTGACTATTGCCTTGCTTGCCGGCTCGCTCTTTGCGTTTCCGGCGCTCGCCAGTGAATTGCGCATTGGCCTGAATGATGATGCAGATACGCTCGATCCGGCGCAGTCGCGCACCTTTGTCGGCCGTATCGTCTATACCGCGATGTGCGACAAGCTCGTCGATATCGACCAGAACATGAAGGTCGTGCCGCAGCTGGCAACCTCCTGGGCCTGGTCAGAAGGCGGCAAGGTTCTGACGATGAAGATCCGCGAGGGCGTCAAGTTCCAGGATGAGACGCCGCTTAATGCGGATGCCGTCGTCTACACGATCCAGCGCAACATGACGCTGCCGGAATCTCGCCGCAAGAGCGAGCTCGCCTCGGTCGAAAAGGTCGAGGCAAGCGGTCCCTACGAGGTCAAATTTACCCTCAAATCGCCGGACGTCACGCTTCTGTCGCAGCTGAGCGACCGCGCCGGGATGATCGTGTCGCCCAAGGCCGCCAAGGAACTCGGCGCCAATTTCGGCAGCCATCCGGTCTGCGCCGGCCCGTTCAAATTCGTCGAGCGCGTGCAGCAGGATCGTATCGTGCTTGAGAAGTTCAAGGATTACTGGGATGCCGACAAGGTTCTGCTCGACAAGGTCGTCTATCTGCCGATCCCCGATACGACGGTGAAGCTTGCAAACCTGCGTGCCGGCGATCTCGACATTGCCGAGCGCATTTCTGCTTCGGATGCCGCTTCGGTCAAGAAGGATCCGAACCTCACCTATGCCGACGTCATCGGCCCCGGCTACATGGCCATGTATGTCAATGTCGGCAATGGTCCGCGTGCGGACAATCCGCTCGGCAAGGACAAGCGCCTGCGTCAGGCCTTCTCGCTGGCAATCGACCGCGAGGCGATCAACCAGATCGTCTTCGAAGGCACTGCGAAGGCCGGCAACCAGCCATTCCCGCCGTCGAGCCCGTGGTATGACAAGGATATTCCGGTTCCGGAGCGCAATATCGCCAAGGCCAAGGAGCTGATGAAGGCGGCCGGTTACGATCATCTCGACGTCGAACTCCAGCACGCCAACAACACGACGCAGACGCAGATGATGCAGGTCATCCAGTCGATGGTTGCCGAGGCCGGCTTCAATGTGACGCTGAAATCGACGGAATTCGCCACGCTGCTCGACGAGCAGACCCGCGGCAATTACCAGCTCAGCCGTTCCGACTGGTCCGGCCGTATCGATCCGGACGGCAATATCCACCAGTTCGTCACCTGCAAGGGCGGCCTGAACGACGTGAAATACTGCAATCCGGAAGTCGACAAGCTTCTGAACGAGGCGCGCACCTCGCCGGACGATGCGGTGCGCAAGCAGAAATATGATGCCGCGATGAAGATCCTCAACGACGACATGCCGATCATCTATCTCGGCCACCAGCCTTATGCCTATGCGATTTCCAAGAAGGTCAAGGGCTTCACGCCGTCGCCGGATGGCATGATCCGCCTTCTCGGCGTCAGCAAGTCGTAAACTCCCGATCACACCCATAAGGCCGCGCGGGGAATTTTTCCGCGCGGCGTTCCGAAGTCACCGGGCCGGAAAACGGCTCGATAACGTGAGGCCGGCGCCATGGCTGTCTATATCGGAAAGCGACTGCTGGTCGCGATCCCGACACTGATCATCATCTCGATCTTCGTCTTTTCGCTGCAGAAGCTTCTGCCGGGCGATCCCATTCTCGCCATGGCCGGTGAAGAGCGCGATCCGGCGACGATTGCGTTCCTGCGGGCCAAATATCACCTCAACGATCCCGTCATCCTGCAATATCTGCACTGGCTCGGCGGCATCCTGACGGGCGATTTCGGCATTTCGCTCCGCACCAACGAGCCGGTGCTGAAACTGATCGGCCAGAAACTGCCGGTCACGATCCAGCTTGCGGTGATGGCGATGATCTTCTCCGTGCTGATCGGCATTCCGCTCGGCATTCTGGCGGCGGTCAGGAAGAATACGGTCGTCGACTACATCACCAATCTCATTGCGCTGACCGGCCTGTCGGTTCCGCATTTCTGGCTCGGCATCATGCTGATCCTGTTCGTCTCGGTGCAGCTCGGCTGGTTGCCGGCCTCGGGCTACGAGTCGATCTTCGTCGACCCCGTGCGCTCGCTGCAAACCACGGTCATGCCGGCCTTCGTGCTGTCGACGGCGTTGGCTGCGACGCTGATGCGGCACACGAGATCGGCCATGGTGGAGGTGATGAGCGCCGATTATATCCGCACGGCGCGGGCCAAGGGCCTGCCGCCGATGGCGGTCGTCCTGTCGCACAGCTTTCGCAATGCGCTTCTGCCGGTCGTCACGCTCTCGGCGCTGCTTTTCGGCGAGCTTCTGGCCGGCGCCGTGCTGACCGAGCAGATCTTCACCATTCCGGGCTTCGGCAAGCTGATCGTCGATGCCGTCTTCAACCGTGATTATGCGGTCGTCCAGGGTGTCGTGCTCTGCACGGCGGTCGGTTTCATCCTGATGAACCTGATTGCCGATGTGCTTTACGTCCTCCTCAATCCGCGCCTGAGAGCCACATTGTGAGGGCCGCGCCATGACCGCCATAGACACCGTTTCCCTGCCGACCGGGCGTTCGGAAAACCGCGCCTGGAAAAAGATGAAACGCAAGCGCAGCGCTGTTGCCGGGCTCGTCATCGTCGCCTTCTTCACCCTGCTTGCGATTGCCGCACCGGTTCTGCCCATTCCCGATCCGGTTGCCACAAGCTGGTCGGCCATCCGCAAGGCGCCGTCGGCCGCCCATTGGCTCGGCACCGACGATCTCGGGCGCGATATCCTCTCGCGGATGATCTGGGGGGCGCAGGCCTCGCTGATGGCCGGCGTGATTTCCGTGGCGATTTCCGTCGTCATCGGCGTGCCTTTCGGCCTTGCCGCCGGTTATTTCGGCGGCTGGGTGGATATGGTGATCTCGCGCGTCACCGAGGCGCTGCTTGCCATGCCGTTCCTGATCATGGCGATTGCGCTTGCCGCCTTTCTCGGGCCGAGCCTGACCAATGCGATGGTCGCGATCGGCCTCTCCGCCATGCCGGTCTTCGTGCGGCTGACCCGCGGCCAGGTTCTGGCCGTCAAGACGGAGGATTATGTCGAGGGCGCCCGCTCGATCGGGCTTGGGCATTTCCGCATCATGTGGCGGTATATCCTTCCCAATATTCTTGCGCCGATCATCGTGCAGGCGACGCTGACGATCGCGACCGCCATCATCGCCGAGGCGAGCCTTTCCTTCCTCGGCCTTGGCCAGCAGCCGCCGGCACCTTCCTGGGGTTCGATGCTGAACGTCGCCAAGAATTTTCTCAGCCAGGCGCCATGGATGGCGATGTGGCCGGGGATCGCCATCTTCCTCGTCGTCATCGGCTTCAATCTTCTCGGCGATGGCCTTCGCGATGCACTTGACCCGCGCGAAGCCTGATCCCGCCCGAAACATTCCGAACAAGGACATTTTGACATGAGCGACTTTACCACCCGTCCGGAAATTCTCGGCACATTCGGCGTCGTCACCTCAACCCACTGGATTGCCTCGCAGGTCGGCATGGCCATTCTCGAAAAGGGCGGCAATGCCTTCGATGCGGCGGTTGCCACGGGCTTTGTCCTGCAGATCGTCGAGCCGCATCTCTGCGGCCCGGGCGGCGATATGCCGGCGGTCATCTATTCGAAGAAGAAGGACAAGGTCGAGGTCATCTGCGCCCAGGGACCGGCCCCGGCCGGCGCCACGATCGACCATTACACGTCGGAAGGCTGAAGCTCATTCCCGGTGACGGCCTGCTCGCGACCGTCATTCCCGGCGCCTTCGACGGCTGGATGCTGATGCTTGCCGAATACGGCACGATGAGCGTCCGCGAGGTTCTCGAACCGGCGATCTATTATGCCGAAAGCGGCCATCCGGTACTGCCGCGTGTGTCTGCGACGATCAAGGGGCTCGCCTCCTTCTTCGAAAAGGAATGGCCGACCTCCCATGCGACATGGCTGCCGGGCGGGCAGCGCCCGAACCGCATTCCAACTTCAGAACCCGGTTCTGGCCGAAACCTGGAAGCGCATCATCGCCGAGGCTGAAGCCAAGACCGGTCGCGACGCCCAGATCGAGGCGGCGCGCGATGCCTTCTATCGCGGCTTTGTCGCTGAGGCGATCGAGGACTATCTGAAGACCGCCGAGGTGATGGATGCAAGCGGCATCAGGCACAAGGGCGTGTTGACGGCGCAGGACATGGCCGGCTGGAAGGCGACGATCGAAGCGCCGCAGACCTATGACTATCTGGACTGGACCGTCGCCAAGACCCCGAGCTGGGGGCAGGGGCCGGTGCTCCTCCAGTCGCTGGCGCTTCTGAAGGGCATGGATCTGTCGGCCATGGATCCGTCCGGCCCGGATTTCGTCCATGCCGTGGTCGAAGCGATGAAGCTCGCCTTTGCCGACCGTGAAGTCTATTACGGCGATCCGGAATTTGCCCAGGTGCCGGTCGAATATCTGCTGTCGGAAGGCTATAATGCCCAGCGCCGCAAGCTGATCGGCGAGACCGCCTCGCAGTCACTGGTTCCGGGCAAGGTGCCGGGCTTCGATGGGCAGTATGAGCTGACCATGCAGATGCTTGGCGAGTTCAGCGGCAAGGGTGCCGTCTACGAGCCGACCATGGCGCATCTTTCGGAAAAGAAGGGCGATACGGTCCATATCGATGTCATCGACCGCTGGGGCAATATGGTCTCGACCACGCCATCCGGCGGCTGGCTGCAGTCCTCGCCGGTGGTGCCGGGCCTCGGCTTCCCGCTCAATTCCCGCGCCCAGATGTTCTGGCTGAAGGAAGGCCTGCCGACCTCGCTTGAGCCGGGGCGGCGTCCGCGCACCACGCTCACCCCGTCGCTGGCGCTGCATCAGGGCCGTCCGGCCATGGTCTTCGGCACGCCCGGCGGCGACCAGCAGGACCAGTGGCAGCTGCCCTTCTTCCTGCGCTACGTACACCACGGCAAGAACCTGCAGGCGACGATCGACATGCCGCTCTTCCATACGACGCATTTTCCGGGTTCGTTTTATCCACGCACCAGCCAGCCGGGCCATATCACGGTGGAAAGCAGCATCGGCGAGGCGACGCTGGCCGAGCTGCGCCGCCGCGGCCACCATGTCACGGTCGCCGACAGCTGGAGCGTTGGCCGCCTGACCGCTGCCAAGCGCGAGGCCGATGGCCTGCTGCGCGCCGCAGCGACGCCGCGCCTGATGCAGGCCTATGCCGTTGGCCGCTGAGGCCTGATCCGTAACCGGAGGCGCCCGGCCGAAAGGCGGGTGCTTCCTGCGATCACCGCTTCCGCGGTCATCCCTCTCTGGCCTGCGCGAGTGCCACTTTCGTCCGGTTGCGGCCGGCGTGCTTGGCGTCATAGAGCAGCCGGTCGGCTTGCTCGTAGAGGGCTGCAAAGCCAATCTCGGCGGTAGCCGGCACATGCGTCATGCCCATGCTGGCGGTGACGGGACGCCCGAGGTTCGGCAAGGCGACGGCGACGGCCGCCGGTATGGTCTGGCGCAGGCGCTCCGCGCGCAATTGCGCATCTTCGCCACGCACGAGAAGCACGAATTCCTCGCCGCCGAGACGGAAGGCCTGGACCTGCGGATCAACCCGCAGAGCATCGGCCACCGCCCGCAGCACCGCATCGCCGACGCCATGGCCATGCACGTCGTTGATCGCCTTGAAGTGATCGAGATCGAGCACGGCCAGCGCCCGGTAGCCCTCGGCGCGGTAATGCCCGAAATTCTGCTCGATGGCCCGGCGGTTGAAAAGGCCGGTCAGGGCGTCGTGTTCGGAGAGGCGGCGCTGTACATCCGCCTCGATACGCGCCTGATCCCTCTGGTGCCGCAGCGTCATGAAGCGATCGGCGACGCCAAGCGTGGTGAAGAGAACCTCGAACACGCAGCCGGCATAGAAAATCACCATCGCATCATTGCTCTCGAAACTGGACGCAACGCCGGTGACGAGGCGAACGATGCCGGAGAGGATGACGGGCACATAGCCGATCGCCTGGAATTTTGCCGTGCGGCTGCCGCGGCGCAGGGCGTCCGTCACCGCGAGGATGAAGATCACGATGACCGGCGCGAAGGCCGCCGTATAGAGTGTCGACTGCACCGGCCTTGCGACGAAGGGAAACAGGGCGTGCAACAGGCTGAGGCCGACCGACCAGAGCGCGCAGAAAAGCAGCGCCTGCCGCAGCCACGGATGCATCCGGCCGGGCTCGATGAATGTGCGGGTGAACATTGCCCCGGAAGCGACCGTCAGCCCGAAGATCACCGTCGTCATCCAGCTCAGCGTCATCGCCGCCGGATCGAAGAGAACCACCGCGAGGCCGGACGTCACCACGATTGTCGCCAGCAGCGAGACGGTGAGCGCCGAATGCCACAGCATGAACGGCTCGCGCAGGATGCGATAGAAGGCGGCGTTGAAGATGAGCGGCATGGAGAGCATGCCGGCAAGAAGGGCCAGAAGCAGAAGTTCGCGCAGAAAATCAGGGTCCGGTGACTGATCGGCCGGCGCGAGATAGGCCCTTTCGAGCGTCATCCGATGGCTCGGCAGATCGAAGGCGACGACGATCTGCCGTGTCTGGCTGGTGATATCGGGCAGCGGCGCCATGAAATAGCCGCCACGCACGGAGCTTTTCAGTGCCTCGGCGGGCAGCGAGGTCTGCCGCATGGCGCCATTCTGGTCGATCGCCAGAAGATGCACGGCCTCAAGCGCGCTGCGCCGGGAGAAGAGATATTGCTGGGGGAGGGGATCGGCGCCGAGATCGAAGCGCAGGAGAACCCGCTCGCCCTCGATCGAATAGCCGCCGTCTCCACAGGTCCACCCCTCGGTGGAGCGCGCGATGGTGGCGAGATCATCCGACAGGCCGGCGGATTTCCAGCAAGTGCTGTGAATGGCCGTGGACTGTTCCGCACTTGCGGATGTCACCTGCAGGAACTCCAGAGCCATGACGCTCAACGCGATCGATATGGCGGCTTTTCGGAAACGGTCCCAGAACATGGCCGGACGCTACAGGCAAAATGTTGCAATGCGGTTATCCGCACAACCTGATTTCCAGCCCTCCTGTTAAGACGGTGGCAAGTTTTCTGGTCAGGCTCGCCAGAGCACTCGGCAAGGCATCTGGTTGCTGCAGAAAAGCAAGGTGGCGGCTATATCTGCCGGCACCGCCAAAACCTCAGTCGCGGGCGGCAAATTCGCTGCGGACGATGCCGTGGCGCTGGAGCTTGTCGTAGAAGGTCTTTCGCGGGATGCCGAGTGCGGCGATCGTCTGCTGCACGTCGCCGCCGCAGGATTTGAGCGTCTCGCGGATGATTTCGGCCTCGAACCGTTCCAGCCGGTCCGGCAGGCTGCCGTCGCCGAGCGGCATGTGATGCACTTCAGCTTCCGAGATCGGCGCGTGCCAGACGCCGAGCACGACGCGTTCGGCAAAATGCGCCAGTTCGCGCACATTGCCCGGCCAGTCGTGATCGCGCAGATGCCGCTCGATCGGGGCGGTCAGCGCCGGCGCCTCGCGGTTGAAGCGGCGTGCGGCGCGTTCGGCAAAATGGTTGAACAGCAGGCCCACATCGTCGCGCCGTTCGCGCAGCGGCGGGATAGACAGCGTCACGACATTCAGCCGGTAATAGAGATCCTCGCGAAAGGTCGCGCGCTGCGATGGCGCGCCGAGATCCACCTTGGCGGCAGCAACGACGCGCAGGTCGATCGGACGGATCTCGTTGGTGCCGAGCGGCATGACCTCGCGCATTTCGAGAACGCGTAGCATCTGGACCTGGGTCGAAAGCGGCATGCTCTCGATCTCGTCCAAAAACAGCGTGCCGCCGCTTGCATGCTCGATCCGCCCGACACGCTTTTTCTGCGCCCCGGTAAAGGCGCCCGGCTCGTGGCCGAAAAGCTCGCTTTCGAGGATCTGCTCGGGCAGCGCACCGCAATTGAGCGCTACGAAATGCCCCTTCGAGCGCCGTCCCCAGTCATGCAGCAGCGAGGCGACGACTTCCTTGCCGGTGCCGGTCTCGCCGGTCACGAGAACGTCGACATCCGTATCGGCGATCTGCCGCAGCATGTCGCGCAGCCGTTCCATGGCGGGTGTGCGGCCGATCAGCGGCAGGCCGTGTTCCGCCTGTCTGGCGGCATCCTTCAGCCGCCGGTTCTCGATGACGAGCCGGCGTTTTTCGGCGGCGCGTCGCACGCACTGGATCATCCGCTCGGTGGCAAAGGGTTTGGCGATGAAGTCATAGGCGCCGTTCTGGATCGCCTGCACTGCCATCGGAATATCGCCATGCCCGGTCATCAGGATGACCGGCAGTTCCGCATCGAGCCTTCGGATACGGTCGAAGAGTTCGAGCCCGTCCATGCCGGGCATGCGCACATCCGATATGACGATGCCTTCGAAGGCATCGGTTAGGCCGTCGAGCGCTTCTGCGCCGTGGCGGCAGAGTTTCGGTTCGAATCCGGCCAGTTCCAGCGTCTGGGCCGTTGCCTTCAGGAGATCGCGGTCGTCATCGACGAGAAGGATCGGGGTAAGGTCGCTCATGCGTCAGCCCTTGCAAGATGCACGGTAAACGTGTGCCATTGGTATCGCTCTGGACATCGATCCGGCCGCCATAATCCGTGACGATATCCTTGGAAATGACGAGCCCGAGGCCGAGCCCTTTTTCCTTCGACGAATTGAACGGCGTGAACATCGCGCCGAGAATATCGGGCGGAATGCCCGGTCCGTTGTCGGCAACGGTGATCGACACCCTGTCGCCGTCCAGGACGACGCTCACCATCACCCGCCCTGCCGGATCGTCACCGACGGCTTCAAGCGCGTTCTGGAAGAGGTTGATGAACACCTGTTCCAGCCGCAGCCGGTTGGCATTGACGTAAATGCCGGCGGGAGGGCCAACCGGGATCTCCTTCACATCGGCTGCGGCAAGTGCGCTGCCGGGTGGCAGCGGCGTGACGATCAGATGCTCGATCCGCCCGGTAAAGCGGCTTTTCAGAAGCACGCGCGCGCCTTCGATCGCCTGCGCCAGATCGACCGGCTCGGCACCCGTGCGGCCGCGCCGTGCAAGCGCCTTCAGATCCTCGGTGATGGCGCCGATGCGCTCGGTGAGGCCCGCGATCAGCGTCAGGTTCTCGGCGATCTTATGCGGCTGCTGGCGCTCCAGAAACACCTTTGAATTATCCGCATAGGCGCGGATCGTCGCGACCGGCTGGTTGATCTCATGGGCAACGCCGGCTGCCACCTGACCGAGGATCGCCAGCCGGTTTGCCTGAACGAGATCATGCTGTACGATCTGCAACCGGGTTTCCGTGGCTCTGTGATCGGCGATTTCCGATTGCAGCCGGTCTCTTGCCAGCGACAGGTCGCGGGTGCGCTCCACAACGCGTCGTTCCAGTTCCTCGCGCGCCCATTGCTCGCGGGCGATGGTGAGCTGCGCCACCTGCCGACGCCAGAGCCACATGGCCGCAACCGCAATGGCTGCGGCAAGCAGCAGCGATGCGCCGAGCTGCGCTTCGCGCACGGCAGCCGATAGCGGCACTTCGATCGGCTGCAGATAGGAGAAATTCCAGCTCGTCGTGGCGACCGGCTTGGTGATGCGCAGGTAATCGGCAGGCTCGGTACCCGGCAGCGAGACGCGCACGATCGAGGCGTCGTCGCCGAGATTTTCCGCCTCCAGCATCGGCAGCCGGGTCAGCGGCGCACCGCCGAATTGCAGGCTCTGGCGGATGGCGGCAAGGCTTTCGGTCGAAAGCCGCGTCGTGGTGAAGAAGCGCCATGAAGGGATGCTGGTGATCAGCACGACGCCGTGATCGTCGGTCACATAGGAGGGGCGGCGGGTCTCGCTCCAGTCGCCTTCCAGCTGGTCGAATTCCATCTTGACGACGACGACGCCGATCGGGTGATCGGCCGGCCCGACGCGGTGGGAAATATAGAGGCCCGGCCTGTTGCTGACGCTGCCGAGTGCAAAATGCTCCGCCTTGCCCTCGCGCATGCCGCGGGAAAAATATTCGCGGAAGGAATAGTCGTTGCCGACGAAGCTCGTCGCCTCGCGCCAGTTGCTGGCGGATATCGCCACGCCGTCGCGCCCGACGACATAGATGACGGCGGCATTGGTGCCGGCAATGATGCCTTCGAGCTTGCGATCCAGCGCGTGGCGGTTTTCCTCCGTGTCGTCCTTCAGCGCATCCTGTACGTCGCGATCCTGTGACAGAAGGAAGGGGAGGGCACGCGGTCGCTCCAGAACGGCATGCAGAAGCGCGATCTTGAGATTGGCGGCGGTGCGGCCCTCGGCCTCCAGCGTGGAGAGAGCGGTTGCGCGGCCATAGACGCTGACCGCGTAGAGCACGACGGCAAAGATGAGCACCGAGACCGCTGCAAAGATCGCCCAGCTGCGCTGTAGCGCGCGGGCATCACCCGCAGACCCGCCGGGGCCAGCGGAGCCGCCAGTTATAGGGGCCTCGGGATGAGGATTTTCGGCTATCGGTGACGCACTATCAGCCATGGCCTCATTGAGCACTTTTCCGCACGTGGCGCAATCTGCCTGTGCGGAAAACCGCACGATCCAGCAGGTCCTGCTATTGAATCGATTGAAAATGGGCGAATTTATGCCTTTTTAGCGGTCGAATGCAGTTTGGCACGCTGTTTGCAGAGCATGGGCATTACCGCAACTTGCTCCGGGAGAGCCAGGCAACTGGTTGGGGCGTTATGGAGGATAGTCATGAATATTCCGTCTGCGAGCGCAGAACCGCGCGGCAGTGTACCCTTTATCGGCATCTCTATGTGCAGGTCCTTGCCGCGATCATCGCCGGCATGCTGATCGGCCATTTCTGGCCTGACTTCGGCGCCTCGCTGAAGCCGCTCGGCGATGCCTTCATCAAGCTCGTCAAGATGATCATCGCACCGGTGATCTTCCTGACGGTCGCTACCGGCATTGCCGGCATGTCCGACCTGAAGAAGGTTGGCCGCGTCGCCGGCAAGGCGATGATCTACTTCCTCTGCTTCTCGACGCTGGCGCTGATCGTCGGCATGGTCGTCGGCAATATCCTGCAGCCGGGCGCGGCATGAACATCGATCCGGCGACGCTGGATGGCAAGTCGGTCGCAGCCTACGCCACCAAGGCGCATGATGCGACGATCACCGGCTTCCTGATGAACATCATCCCGGACACGATCGTCGGCGCCTTTGCGCAGGGCGATATTCTCCAGGTCCTGTTCTTCTCGGTCCTGTTCGGTATCGCGCTCGGCATGGTCGGCGAACGCGGCAAGCCGGTGACGGATTTCCTCACCGCGCTCACCGCTCCGGTCTTTCGCCTCGTCGCGATCCTGATGAAGGCAGCACCGATCGGTGCCTTCGGCGCCATGGCCTTCACCATCGGC
Source organism: Shinella sp. UYSO24 (assembly GCA_902167985.1). Classification (GTDB taxonomy): domain Bacteria; phylum Pseudomonadota; class Alphaproteobacteria; order Rhizobiales; family Rhizobiaceae; genus Neorhizobium. The sequence goes on along the minus strand of CABHNZ010000008.1, from coordinate 219,098 downwards.
AAGTATGGCATCGGTTCGGTCGCCAACCTCGCCTTCCTCATCCTCACCTTCTACATCACGGCACTGGTCTTCGTGCTGGTCATCCTCGGTGCGGTTGCCAAGTATAACGGCTTCTCGATCCTGGCGCTGATCCGCTACATCAAGGAAGAACTGCTGCTCGTTCTCGGCACGTCTTCGTCTGAAGCAGCGCTTCCGGGCCTGATGCAGAAGATGGAAAATGCCGGCTGCAAGCGCTCGGTCGTCGGTCTCGTCATTCCGACCGGCTACTCGTTCAACCTTGACGGCACGAACATCTACATGACGCTGGCAGCGCTGTTCATCGCCCAGGCGACCGGTATCAACCTGTCGATCGGCGACCAGATCCTGCTGCTTCTCGTGGCCATGTTGTCGTCCAAGGGCGCTGCCGGCATCACCGGTGCAGGCTTCATCACGCTTGCCGCAACGCTGTCGGTCGTTCCGTCCGTTCCGGTTGCCGGCATGGCGCTGATCCTCGGCATCGACCGCTTCATGTCGGAATGCCGTGCGCTCACCAACCTCGTCGGCAATGCGGTTGCAACCATCGTCGTTGCCCGCTGGGAAAACGAGCTGGACACGGCTCAGCTTGCCCGCGCCATGTCTGGCGAGCCGGTCGCAGCCACGCCGGCAAACTACCAGCCGGCCGAGTAAGGTGCCCGATCGCCGCCGCGATCCTCCTTCGGATCGCCCGGCTAAAAATGTCGCAGTTCTGCGATCCTCCCCGGAAGAGCTCGCGCAAGCGGGCCCTTTCTGCATTCTGCGGGTGATTTCTGCGGCCCGGATCGCCCACCCCGACTGCGTAGTTGCCACAGGTAGTTCTGTGTTCAGCCTCATGTAAGGTTAGAGTTGCAAGGTCTCCTTGCGATGCGAGGTCTGCAGATGAAATATGCAAGGCATTACCAGGGATTTCTGTTCATTGGCGCGATCGTGCTGATGATCGTCGCCATTCCGCTGGCCAATTCGGTTCACGCGGTGCGCGTGGCCCAGCCGCAATTCGCCGATTGGCAGGCGCCGCTTCCGGCACATCGCAACCAGCTCTTCTGATCCTCGGGCCTGATCGCAGGCAGCCTGTCGCTGCCTTTCCCGACTGTCGTCGAGCGGTGGAAGCCGACAGGTCGTTCAGGTTCGCGTCAGGAAACTGTCGCAATGGACAATATTGATCGAGCGAATCCGTGTTTCGTGGGGCGAAAATCCGGGTTCGTGATCGGGTCGTTCTGACGTCATAAGGCAGTTTCCATTGGCATATAGCATGCAGAAGGCTGCGCAGACGCGCAGCATCCGTCCCGAGATAGGCAGCGTCGCGTTTTCCGCCATCATCGCCGCCTATATTCTTTTTGCCACCAATCACACGCTCTGGGAAAAGCTCGGCAGATATCTGGGTGCCTCTTCCTACACGGTCGGCACCTTCTATCTCGGCACCTATGCGGCGCTGTTTGCGCTGATCACCATCTTCTCGGTCAAATATCTGGCAAAACCCTTTGCGATCCTGATGATCTGGATCGCCGCCTGCGCCGCCTGGTTCATGGATCAGTTCAGCGTCGTTATCGACAAGGACATGATCCGCAACGCCGCAGAGACGACGGGCGGGGAAGCGGGCAATCTTCTGACCCCCGATTACGCCCTGCATCTGGCGCTGTTCGCCGGCCTGCCGACGCTGGTGATCCTGTTCGTCCGCCTGCGCCACCGGACATTCTTCAAGAAACTCGCCTGGAACACGCTGACGGCCTTTGCCTGTCTCGCGGTCGTGATCGCCGTCTTTGCCACCAATACGAAGGCGATCATGCTGGCGCATCGCGAGCACCGCGACCTCTTCTCTTCGGTCAACCCGATCGGCCCGATCGTCAGCGCCATCGAATACGGCATCCAGGCCGATCAGGAGGCGCATATGGTGATCGCGCCGCTCGGAACCGATGCCAAAGTGATGCCGGCGATCGGCGGCATGACGAAGCCGCGGGTGACGATCGTCGTCGCCGGCGAGACGGCCCGCTCCTACAATTTCTCACTCAACGGCTACGCGCGTGACACCAATCCCGAGCTTGCCAAGCGCGGCGTCATCTATTTCCCGAATACGGAAAGCTGCGGCACGTCGACCGCCGTCTCCATCCCTTGCATGTTCTCGCCCTTCACCCGCGCCGGCTACAGCCATTCGCGGGCGGCCGGCTCGGAAAGCCTGATGGACGTCCTGACCCATGCCGGGATCAAGACCGAGTGGTGGGACAACAATACCGGCAGCAAGGGCGTGGCGACCCGCATCAAGACGCTTGAACTGGAAAACTCCAAGGATCCGCGTTTCTGCTCGGAGGGTGAGTGCCAGGATCAGGTTCTGCTGGAAGGTCTCGACGCCTGGCTCGATGGCGTGACGCAGGACAGCGTTCTCGTCCTGCACCAGATCGGCAGCCATGGCCCGACCTATCACAAGCGCTATCCGGACCAGTTCAAGCGTTTCACGCCGGATTGCCAGGAAGCAGAGCCGACCAATTGCTCCGATACCGAGCTGACGAATGCCTATGACAACACGATCGTCTATACCGACCATGTTCTGGCAACGGTGATCGACGCCCTCAAGGCACGCAGCGACAAGCTGGCCGGCGCGATGATCTACGCATCGGACCACGGCGAATCGCTCGGCGAAAACGGCGTCTACCTGCATGGCGCGCCCTATTTCATGGCGCCGAAGGAGCAGACGCATGTGCCCTTCCTCGTCTGGGTCGATCACGATTTCGCGCGCTCGATGGGCCTCGACATGGGCTGCCTGCAGAAGACGACCACCGAGCAGCACTCGCACGACAACTGGTTCCCGAGCATCCTGAGCATGATGAACGTCAAGACCTCGGTCTATGACCCGAAGCTCGATCTCTTCCGCCAGTGCCGCGCCAACCCGCTATCGTAAGGAGAGCCGCATGAGCGACATGAGCGATGCAGGCGAAACGGCAGCACCGGCAAAACTGAAGGGGATCGCGCATCTCTTTGCGGCGGCCAGCTATTCGGCCGCCGGCGCCCAGCGGCTCTGGCGGGAAGCGGCATTTCGGCATGAAATCCTGGCCTTTTTCGTGCTGGCGGCGCTTCATTTCGCGGTCGGTTCGAGCCTGCCCGTTCTTGTCGCGGCACTGGTTCTCTTCCTCGCCCTCGTCGCCGTCGAGGCGCTGAACACGGCAATCGAGGAAATCGTCGACCGCATCTCGCCGGAGATTTCGGCGACCGGCAAACATGCCAAGGATCTCGGCTCATTTGCCGTCGGCGTCATGCTTCTGGCAAACGGCGTGCTGGCGCTCTATGCGCTTATCCTGTGGTTCGGGGCGTGATCGGCGGCATCTCGCCACAGCAAAGCATGCCGCGCCGTCTTGACGTGCGGCGCCGGAACACTCTACTCACGGACAATCGAGTGAGTGGGGTTCTTTTGCGCGTTCTTCTCGTCGAAGATGACCAGGTGCTCGGTGAAGCACTGCGGGATCATGTGAAAGCCGCCGGCCACGCTGTGGACTGGTTCAAGACCGTCGGCGATGCGATCGCGGCCACGGATACGGTTCCCTATGGGCTGATTCTGCTCGACCTGCGCCTGCCCGATGGGCACGGCCTGACCCTCCTGCGCAAGCTGCGCAGCCGCAACGATCCGACCCCGGTCATCATCCTCACCGCCCATGATCAGGTTTCCGACCGGATCGAAGGCTTGAATGCCGGCGCCGACGACTATCTGGTCAAGCCTTCAATCTCGATGAGCTGACGGCGCGTATGCTGGCCGTATCGCGCCGCTACGAGGCGCCCGGCCTCGATCATCCGCCTGCCGGGCATAGAGATCAACCAGACCGTCCGCTCGGTCTCCGTCAATGGCGAGGCGATCACGCTCAGTTCCCGCGAATGGGCGGTTCTCGAAAAGCTGGCCGAACATCCCGGCGGTATCGTCTCCAAGCCGCAATTGCACGAAACCCTCTATGCCTTCGCGCCGAGATCGAGAGCAATACAGTGGAAGTCTATATCAGCCGGCTGCGCAAGAAGATCGGCCATGACCGGATCGAGACCGTGCGCGGCATCGGCTACACGATCCGCTGAAGGGCGCGGCCGATGAGGGACATCGAGCAATGACGACGACGCCAGCCATATCGAACAGCGCGGCCGTGCGTCGCCCGTCAATGACCCGTCGTCTGGTCATCTATGTCACGGGCGTCGTGCTCCTGGCATGGCTGTTTGCCTCCGGCCTTGCGGTCGTTGCCATGCAGTTCGAATTTGCCGAAATCTTCGACGGCGCCGTGCAGGAGACCGCCGATCGCCTTTTGCCGCTTGCCGTCGACGACCTGTCCGACCGCAATGGCGGCGAGATGCGCGAGATCTCCCAGCCGTCGAGCGGTGACGAATATCTGACCTATCAGGTGCGCAGCGCCGATGGTCAGGTCATCATGCACTCCCATGACGTTTCGGAAGTGCCTTACCCCGTGCCGCTGAAGGTCGGCTTTGCCGATACGCCGACGCATCGCATCTATACGGCCTCAACGGCAGACGGAGCGCTTTTCATTCAGGTGGCCGATGCTTTCGAGAACCGCCGCGAGGCCGTTCGCGAAGCGGGCGGCGCGCTCCTCTATCCGCTGATTGCGCTCGTACCGCTCAGCATCATCGCCGTCATCTTCGTCGTCAGCCGCATGCTGCGGCCGATCAGCGGCTTGCGTGACGAGATCTCGATGAAGGACAGCGGCAATATGGCGCCGGTCAAGGACGACAGGCTGCCGCGCGAGCTGGAGCCGATCGCCCGCTCGGTCAACCACCTTCTGGAAAGACTGCGCTCGGCGCTCGATGCCGAGCGGGAATTCGCTTCCAACAGCGCTCACGAGCTGCGCACGCCGATTGCGGCGCGCTTGCCCAGGCGCAGCGCCTGCAGGCGGAAATCCCGGCTGAACATCGCAACCGCGTCGACCAGATCGAGACGTCGCTGGCGCATCTGGCACGGCTCGCCGAAAAGCTCTTGCAGATGTCGCGCGCAGAAGCCGGGATCGGCGTCTCCGATGCGCCGACGGATCTGATGCCGGTCCTGAAGATGATCCTTCTGGATTTCGAGCGGCTTCCGGGCGGGGAGGGGCGTATCCGCCTGCATGACGAGGCAGCCCAGACGATCATTCACGCGGTCAATCCCGACGCTTTCGGCATCGTCATGCGCAATCTCGTTGAAAATGCCCTCGTCCATGGACCGGATGACGGGCCGGTGGACGTGGTGGTGGCGAGCGAAAGCGAGATCAGCGTCATCAATGGCGGCCCGGTCATCGATCCGCAGGTTCTGACAAAGCTCACGACGCGTTTTGCCCGCGGCGCGACATCCGCGTCGGGTTCGGGCCTTGGCCTCTCGATCGTCGCAAGCCTCGTTCCGCATATGGGCGGCCGGCTCGATCTCCTGTCGCCGGCAACCGGCAGGGCGGACGGATTTGAGGTGCGGATCCGGCTCGGCGTGGCGCCCGATGCCGTCGGCGTCAGGGCAGGCGCTTCGTCCTGATATCATCCCGCAAATCCGTTGAAACGCTGACGGCACCGGTATAACCATGGAGCCGCGCCGCTTCGCGGCTTGGGAAGGATTTCAGGGAGTTCATAATACAATGCAGGCACTGGTTCTGGAGCGGAAGGGCGAACTCGCCATCCGCGATATCGATCTGCCTCTCGAGATTGGCGAAAACGACGTCAAGATCAGCATCCACACGGTCGGCGTCTGCGGCAGCGACGTGCATTATTACACGCATGGCGCCATCGGCCCCTATGTGCTGAAGGCGCCGATGGTGCTTGGCCATGAGGCTGCCGGCACCGTGACCGCAGTCGGTGCGGGCGTGACGAACCTCAAGGTCGGCGACCGCGTCTGCATGGAGCCGGGCGTGCCGAACCTCTCGTCGCGGGCGACGAAACTCGGCATCTACAATGTCGATCCCGATGTGACCTTCTGGGCGACCCCGCCGGTGCATGGCGTCTTGACGCCGGAAACCGTGCATCCGGCCGCTTTCACCTACAAGCTGCCGGACAATGTCTCCTTTGCCGAAGGTGCGATGGTCGAGCCCTTCGCGATCGGAATGCAGGCGGCTGCCCGCGCCCGCATCAGCCCCGGCGATGTCGCCGTCGTCATCGGCTGCGGCCCGATCGGCATCATGGTGGCGCTGGCGGCTCTGGCCGGCGGTTGCAGCCGCGTGTTCATCTCGGATTTCAGCGCGCCGAAGCTTGCCATTGCAGCACAATATGCCGGTATCACGCCGGTCAATGTCGGCGAGAAGAAGCTTGCGGATGTCATCGCGGCCGAGACCGAAGGCTGGGGCGCGGATATCGTCTTTGAAGCAAGCGGTAGCCCCAAGGCCTATGCCGGCATCTTTGATCTCGTGCGTCCGGGCGGCGCGCTCGTCATGGTCGGCCTTCCGGTCGAGCCGGTGACGTTCGATGTCGCCGGCGCGATTTCCAAGGAAGTCCGCGTCGAGACCGTGTTCCGTTATGCCAACATCTTCGACCGCGCGCTTCAGCTGATCGCATCGGGCAAGGTTGACCTGAAGCCGCTGATCACTGGCACCTATGATTTCAAGGACAGCATCGCCGCCTTCGAACGCGCCGCTTCCGGCGACCCGTCGGATGTCAAGCTGCAGATCCTGATGGAAGGGTGAGGCTGCGCCTCATCGTTTGAACAAGAAAAAGGCCGGTCCCAAGACCGGCCTTTTTTGTGGGATCAGATCGCCACCTGTTCGCCAAGCTCCACCACGCGGTTGGGTGGCAGCTTGAAATAGGCCGATGGGTCGATCGCGAAATCGGCAAGCGTCATGTAGAGCATTTCTTGCCAGCGGGGCAGGCCGGTATTCGGCGTCGAGATCAGGTTGCGTCGGCCGAGATAGAACGAGGTCTGCATGATCTCGAACTTGAAGCCCGCCTTCTTGCAGAGCGTCAGCGCCTTCGTCACATTCGGCTCCTCCATGAAGCCGAAGGTGATGTCGAGGCGCACGAAGCGCTTGGAAAGCCTCGTCATTTCCACACGATCGCGCTGCGCCACATAGGGCTTGTCCTGCGTCCAGATGGTCAGGATGACGTTCTGCTCGTGCAGCACATGATTGTGCTTGATATTGTGGAGTAGGACGCCCGGCGTGCGGTTCGGCACGCTTGTGAGGAAGATCGCGGTGCCCGGCACCGTCACCGGCGCATGGTCGCTTTCCTTCTCGATCATCGGAATGAAGGTCTCGAGCGGAATATCGTTCTTCGCCGTCTTTTCCTTCAGGTATTTGGAGCCCTTCGTCCAGGTCCACATCAGCACCATGATGACCAGCGCCAGCGCCACCGGCACCCAGCCGCCGTCATGGATCTTCATCAGGTTGGCGGCGAGGAAGACGATTTCGATCGCAAACAGCGGCAGAAGGATGACGGCTGCAAGGATCGGCGCATAGCCGCGCACCGAGCGCAGGAACTGGAAGGCCATCATCGTCGTCACCACCATCGCCCCGGTGACGGAAATGCCATAGGCGGTTGCCAGCGCATCAGAGCTGCCGAAGGAGAAGATCAGGACGAGAACGCCGATCAGCAGCACCATATTGACGGCTGGCACATAGATCTGGCCGGTATTGGTTTCCGAGGTGAACTTGATCGCGAGACGCGGCAGGAAGCCGAGATGGACCGCCTGACGGGCAAGCGAGAAGGCGCCGGTAATCACCGCCTGGCTGGCGATGATCGTCGCCATCGTCGCCAGAATGACGACCGGCAGAAGCGCCCATTCGGGGAACATCAGATAGAACGGATTGTCGGCGGCGGCCGGATTGTCGAGCACCAGCGCGCCCTGGCCGAGATAGTTGAGCACCAGCGCCGGAAAGACCAGCCAGAACCATGCGGCACTGATCGGCTTGCGGCCGAAATGGCCAAGGTCGGCATAAAGGGCTTCAGCACCTGTCACCGTCAGGAACACGGCGCCGAGGATGATGAGGCCGCGCGTTCCGGCATGGGTGATGAAATCGAGGGCGTTGATCGGGTTCAGCGCTTCGAGAATGGTGAAGTCGTCGCCGATATGGATGATCCCGCCGATCGCCATGACGAGGAACCAGATGATGGTGATCGGCCCGAAGAAGCGCGAGACGGCCTCGGTTCCCTTCGACTGGACGAGAAAGAGCGCGATCATCACCGCAGCCGAGATCGGCAGGACATAGCCGGAGAAGGCCGGGGTGACGAGTTTCAGGCCTTCCAGCGCCGACATGACCGAGAGCGCCGGGGTAATCATCGCATCGCCGATGAACAAAGCCGAGCCGATCAGACCGGCAAAGAACAGGACCGGCATGTAGCGGCCGGTCTTCTTCATCAGAAGTGCCAGCAGCGAGAGCGTGCCGCCTTCGCCGTCATTGTCGGCGCGCAGCAGGAAGAGCACGTATTTGAAGGTGACGATGATCGTCAGCGTCCAGATCATCAGCGAGATGAGGCCGATCACCTCGCGGTGATGAAAGCCGTCGGCGGCGAAGGGGCGCAGCGCCTCGCGAAAGGCATAGAGCGGGCTGGTGCCGATATCACCATAGACGACGCCGATCGAACCGACGACCAGAGCCAGGAATTTTTTCGGGTCCCTTGCCTCGGCAGAGTTGGTGGACGTCGCCTCGTTCATGCTGTCTCCGGTATGCTGGCCAGCGTCCCTGCATTACGGGGCCGGCCGGTCGTTCTTGCTGTCGGTCGCACTCTTATCACTCCACACGCCCGTTGCCGTAAACACGTTTCCGCCAGATTTGATCCCTTCGACACAGAAAAGCCATTGCGATTGCGCGCGATGGCTCTGGTCCGCGATCCGCCACACGCCGAAAGCGCAAGGATTGACGCCGTCATAGCATGGTCGCGAGCAGCAGACTGTACTGCCAAGTCGAACGGGGGATGTGACGAAAGCAACAGGAAGGGTAGGGGCAGCGGCAGTCTGAGGCCAAAAAATGGCCGATCCCGCCCTATCTCGGGATCGGCCTGCCTGCCGGGCAGGGAATAGGCGAGCCGCCGCACCGCTGTTCGGGCCTTGGTGCGGCGGCGCTCGCTCTTATTCCTCGCGCTGGCCGGTAAAGTTCAGGAGAAGCTGGAAGATGTTGACGAAATTCAGGTAGAGCGACAGGGCGCCGAAAACGGCGAGCTTCTGCTGGCTTTCCTGGTCAAAATTCTCCGCATACTGCTCCTTGATGTTCTGCGTGTCGTAGGCGGTCAGGCCGACGAAGACGACGATGCCGATCACCGAGACGGCGAACTGCAGGGCCGACGAGCCGAGGAAGATGTTGACGATCGAGGCGATCATGACGCCGATCAGGCCCATCATCAGGAACGAGCCCATCTTGGTCAGGTCACGCTTCGTCGTGTAGCCGTAGAGGCTGGTGGCGCCGAACATGGTGGCCGCGATGAAGAAGGTGCGGGCAATGCTTGCGCCGGTGAAGACTAGGAAGACCGAGGCGAGCGACAGGCCCATCACGGCGCAGAAGGCCCAGAAGGTCATCTGTGCGGAAGAGGCCGACATCGTCTGCATCTTGAACGAGAAGAAGAAGACGAAGGCGAGCGGCGCCAGCATCACCACCCACTTGAGCGGCGAGGAGAAGATCGGCACGTAAAGCGCCGGCGTGGTGCCGACGACGAAGGCGACGATGCCGGTGACGACGAGGCCGAGGCCCATATAGTTGAAGACGCGCAGCATGTGCTTGCGCAGGCCCTCGTCGAAGGCGGCCGCAGAGGCCTGGCTATAGCCGCCGAAGCGGTTCTGGTTCGGATACATGGTCAAACTCCCTTTGATCTCAATAGAGGGTATTCTTCAGCCGCTCGGCCTCGTCCTGAAGGCCGGCATGCGGATTGGTGGAAACGACTGCATAGGCGACCTCGCCGATCTGCCACCATGCGGCCTCGCCGTTTTGCATCGAAAGATCGCGAACGGCGTCGACGGCAAAATGGCCGGGGCGCACGGCAAACAGCGAAATCATTTCGCCATCTTCCTTGCGGATGCGGGTCTCGACACTCGGGCCGTAATCCGAGGGGAAGACCTGCGTGTCGAGCGCCTGCCATCCGGAGGGCAGGCTCGGCATGACGATCGCGGTCGCGGCACGAATGTCGTCGCGGTTATAGGCGCGGCCGGCCGGCTGCGACGGCATCGTGTCGCGCAATACGGCCGCCTGATGCGCCCTTATCGCCTGATCGACGAAATTCGGCGGCGGTACCGAGGCATTGACTTCGCCCGAGCCGAACGGCGCGAGCGACTGGTTGGCGTACCAGCCGACCGAGACGAGAACGGCAATCGCCGCAATCCGCTGCAGCCCGCGCCAGACGCGGCGGTTTTCGAGCCCGGCGGAGAGGCGGCGGGCCGCCTCGCGGGTCTGCGGCCTTACTGCTGTTGGTTCGTTCGTCGAAAGCGCCAGTTTCAGCGTCGTCCGCATGCCGAGATCGGCCATGACGCGCGCCGCATCGGTCGGATGGCGGGCGAGATAGGTCTCGACGCGAAGCCGTGCTGCGGCATCGAGCTGGTCGTCGACATAGGCGTCGAGTTCGCCATCGGGAATGCTGTCTTGTTCAGTCATCATCGCCTCCCACGAGCCGCAGGTGCCCCGGCCGTCTGGTGCTGTCGTCATCCAAGGCGCGAAGCCTTGCTCGGCGCGCGAGACGCGCGACATCAGGGTGCCGACCGGAATGCCGAGGGCATTGGCGGCGTCCTGATAGGAAAGATCTTCGACGGCAACGAGATGCAGGGCTTCGCGCTGGTCTTCGGGCAGGGCCATGAAGGCCTCGCGAACCTGCGCCAGATGCACGACATGATCCTGGCCCGGCGCCTGCGACTGTTCGGCCTCGATAAGTGCCGCATCATCGCGGCGCTTCTGCGCCATCGCCGCCCGGCGGCCGTCGATATGGGTATTGTGGAGAATGGCAAACAGCCAGTTCTTCAGGTTGGCGCCGGTGCGGAACGTCAGGCGACGCTCATAGGCCTTCACCAATGCGTCATGGACGAGATCCTCGGCATCCTGCGAATTGCGCGCAAGCGAGCGCGCATAGCGGCGAAGCGCGCCAAGCTGCCCAATCACGTCAAAGGATCGTCTTTCACTGTCCATGACTGCATATACGGATGCCGATCATGTTTTCTTCCATCGATTTTCAAAAAAAAATCGATCCGTATGGATTATGCCGGAAAAAGGCCGGTCAGAGGCCGTTACTCCACCCGTTCGGCGACAGCCCTGCCGCAGGCATCCGTCGAGAGCGGGCCGCCGAGATCGCGGGTGCGCAGGCTCTGCTGAGCGAGCGCTCCCTCGATCGCCCGCATCACGGCGGCGGATGCGTCCGCTTCGCCGAGATGATCGAGCATCATCGCGGCCGCCCAGATCTGGCCGATCGGGTTGGCAATATTCTTGCCGGCAATATCCGGCGCCGAACCATGCACCGGCTCGAACAGCGACGGGAAAAGCCGCTCGGGATTGATATTGCCCGAAGGCGCAATGCCGATCGTGCCGGTGCAGGCAGGCCCGAGATCCGAGAGAATGTCGCCGAAGAGGTTGGAGCCGACCACGACGTCGAAACGATCCGGGTTGAGGACGAAATGGGCGCAGAGGATATCGATATGGTATTGCTCGACCGCAACGCCCGGATAGCGCTTGGCCGCTTCCGCCACCCGCTCGTCCCAATAGGGCATGGTGATCGAGATACCGTTCGACTTGGTGGCCGAGGTGAGTTTTTTACGCGGGCGGCGGCTGGCAAGCTCGAAGGCGAAATCGAGGATACGGTCGACGCCGATCCGCGTCATCACCGTTTCCTGCACCACGACCTCGCGCTCTGTGCCGGGAAAGATCCGGCCGCCGATCGAGGAATATTCGCCCTCGGTGTTCTCACGCACGACGTAGAAATCGATATCCTCCGCCTTGCGGCCGACCAGCGGTGAAGGCACGCCCGGCATGAGCTTGACGGGGCGCAGGCTGACATACTGGTCGAATTCGCGGCGGAACTGGATGAGCGAGCCCCAGAGCGAAACGTGATCCGGCACTAGCGCCGGCCAGCCGACGGCGCCGAAGAAGATCGCATCATGCCCGCCGATCTGCGCCTTCCAGTCGTCGGGCATCATCACCTTGTGCTTCATGTAATAGTCGCAGGAGGCGAAGTCGAAATGGTCGAGCTGAATATCGAAACCGTAGCGTTTTGCCGCCGCCTCCAGAACCCGCACGCCTTCGGGCACGACTTCCTTGCCGATGCCGTCGCCGGCAATGACGGCGATCCTGTATTTGCGATTGGTGAGCGTGGCGGCCATGTCTCTCTCCCGAAGCTGTGACAGGGCTCATCTCTAGCAGACGGGTGGAAAGCTGCCATTCACGCGAGCTGACTTCTGCATTAAGCTTGGCTTCATGATCGATCTTGCCGACCTTCGCTTCATCGAGGCCATTGCCGCCGCGCCATCGCTTGCCGCCGCCGCCCGCGCGCTCGATGTCACGCCGCCTGCCGTTTCGCAGCGGCTGGCGCAGCTGGAGGCGCGGCTGAAGCTGAAACTGGTGGAGCGCGGCGCAGGGCAGTTACGGCTGACCGCCGAGGGCGAGATGCTGGCGGAACGCGCCCAGCATATTCTAAGCGAGATGGTCGATCTGGCCGGCGACCTTGCCGAGCGTCGAGGTGCCGTTGCCGGGCCGCTTCGGGTGATTGCGCCATTCGGCTTCGGCAGGCTGCATGTGGCGCCGCTGATCGCGTCCTTTTCGTCTATGCACCCGGAAGTCAGCCCGATGCTGACGGTGACGGATAGCCCGCTGATGGCCATGCGGCTGGAGGCCTGGGATGTGCTGGTGCATATCGGGCAATTGCCTGATCTCGATCTGGTGCAGCGCCGGCTTGCGGCAAACCGGCGGTTTCTCTGTGCTGCACCCGGCTATCTCGATCGCTTTGGGACGCCGGCGGCGCCTGCCGATCTCACCGGGCATCGTTGCGGCGTCATCCGGCAGAACCAGGCGGATGTGACGCTCTGGCCGCTAATGCCGGGTGGGGCAAAGAGTGGAACGGGGGGCGGGGCAGGGCCTGCGGGCAAGCGCCAGACGGTGCGGATCGAGCCGGCCTTTGCCAGCAATGACGGCGAGGTGGTGCGGCAATGGGCGCTTGCCGGCATGGGCATTGTCGAGCGGTCCGAATGGAGCGTGCTTGAAGATCTGCGTAACGGCCGTCTGGTTCGGGTCCTGCCGGAATGGTCGCTGCCCGATGCGGATATCGTGGCGCTTGCAAACCCGCGCTCCGTCCGGGCGGCACGGGTCGAGGCCTTTCTGCAGCACATGATCGAAGGGCTTGCCGTATCGGACCTGCGAGGCGAGCTGTCTGGCAACCCTTCGGCGTGAGGCCGCAAATGCAAACGACCCGGCTGGTGTCCCGGCCGGGTCGTCGAAATCTGAGCTTCTTGGGCGCTGCCGGATCCGGTCAGGATTGTGCGCGGCTGGAACTCGTGGCGGCGATGGCGCTCAGCGTCTGGGCATCGCGGCCATAGATATCGTCGAAATACTGCACCGTGCCGTCTTCCTTCGGCCATGCGGTGAAATAGGCGACATAGACGGTCATCTGTTCCGGCACCGGCATGTCCTTCTTCTCGCCGCCGGCAATCTGCTGGTTGACGAAATCGACGGTATTGCCGAGCACAGCAGCGGCCATGCCGCGCGGATCTTCAAGGCGCACGCAGCCATGGCTGAACATGCGGTCCTGCGAGGCGAATTTTCCGCGCGCAGGCGTGTCATGCATGTAGATCGCATGGGCGTTCGGGAAGAGGATCTTCAGCTGGCCGAGCGCATTATCCGGGCCGGGCGGCTGCACGACGCCGATATTGTCGAGCGGCTGCGACCAGTCCACCTTGGCCGACGGCATCTGCTTGCCCTTGACGGTGACGACATAGCCTTCCTTGTCGAGATAGGCCGGATCGCGCTTCAGCTTCGGCAGCATCTCGTTCTTGATGATCGACTGCGGCACGCCCCAATCGGGGTTGAATTCGACGGTCTTGATCGTCGCGTCGAAGAAATTCGTCTGGTGGTTCTGCTGGCCGATCACCGCCTTGGTCGAAAACGTCATCTGGCCGTTCTCATGGTAATAGGCCATGTAGGCGGGCTGGTTGATGAAGACGTAGCGCTGCGGAAATTCCTGCGGCATCCAGCGCAGCTCTTCCATGGCAACCGTCACCTTGTCGATATTGGCGGCGGCGCCCGAGCCCTGACCCGAGGTCTTCAGGTAATGCAGTTCGGCGGCAAGCTGGGCGAATTTCGGATTGCTCGGCATGAAGCGATCGAAGATCGGCATCAGGTCGGGCGCGACGAAAGCTGGCCGATCGTCCCCTTGAGGTCCACCGGCTTGCGCTTGAAGTCGTAGTAGTTGGAAAGCTGGTTCGGATCGATGCGGCCGCGGAAATTGTCCTGCAGGAACATCAGCATCTTGTCCGACAGCGAGACTTCGAACATGGCCAGCGCCTTGGCGCGCTCGGCAGAGCCCTGCGGCATGCTTTCGAACGTGGTTGCGACCGTGTAGTCGCCGGCATTGAGGCCCCAGTCATCGGCCTGCTTCAACAGGCTGATCGCCTGTGCCGCCTTGGCATTGGCCACCTTGCCGTCGGTCCAGATCAGCTTTGCCTTCGGCTGGTTGTAATAGCCCTCGACCGCGGCCGCGATGTCGTCATTCATCGGCATCGAGACGGCTGCCATGTTGCGCAGCACCTTGGACTGGTTGCCGGCGGCGCTGTCGAACAGGGTCTCGAACGAGGCGCCGTCATCACGCGGGGTGATATGCACGGCGCGGCGCGGCGGAACGGGATAGCCGACGCGTGGTGCCGGCTGGCCGTCGGCATCCACCTTCGGTTGCTGGGCAGCACGCGGCGCCTGGGCAAAGGCGCTGCCGGCTGCGACGGAAAAAGCCGCGACGCCTGCAAAGGCGCCGAGGAGCGGAATGATCAAACGGGCTGTTGATCTCTGTGGCACAGGTCTGTCCTCAAAAGGGCATGTAAACAGGGGGAGAGTTGCGTCTCGTTGCGGATATCTACCACCCCGCCGCCGGCGCGCTCTTTCATGAAACCACTACATCCGCAACATTCCGGCGGAAAGTGGGCATGGAGGCCTTGCAACACAATCGTTTCGCAGGTGCGGCAGATCCATCACAGCAAGGGATTGACGCTTTTAGAGGCGGGATGTGACGACAAGATGATGAAGGTATGCGTCCTGCGCATGCCTGCACTGTGAAATCCTGCCTATGAAATAAGCTGCAATCAGCTACATTCGAGTTGTCCAGACGATGTACCTCCTCCCACATCACTGGATATCGCCGAGGATCCTTCTCCTCCTCCCAATGGGTCCCGGCAATGAGCAGCAGCGCTCCTCCTCCCGAGCTGTTGTTCTTTCGTTTCAAAAAGCCTGCCGCACCTCCTCCCGCGGCAGGCTTTTTGCGTTTTAGGCCTTCAGGGCGTGGTCCAGGCGGGCCGGGGGATTTCAGGATTTTGTCGGATCGGGAAGGTATGCGGCGAATGCCGTGCGGCTGGCGTGGCGGCGCCGAGATGGGATGCGATGCGGCTGGCGTGGTGGCGCCGGGATGTGATGGGGTGGGATGCGATGCGATGGGGTGTGATGCCCCGGAATGCGCTGCCCGGGTATGCCCTGCCCGGGGATGCAATGGCGTGGGATAGTTGATGCCGTCAGATGCCGTGTCGTACGACCCGTTCGCGCTGCCCCGGCGCTGTTCTCAAGGGGTGCCAAATGAAAAAGGCCCGCAGCGTCGAGACGCCACGGGCCGTTTCATGCCGTTACCGGATGGTATCAGGCAGCGTTGCGTGCGCGGTCGACGCTGAATGCGCCCGAGCCGGCCGTTACGAAATAGAGGAAGACGACGGCGAAGACGGCTGCGGCATAGCCGCCGTTTTCTGTCGGGAAGAAGCTCTTCGGCAGATGCGCGATGAAATAGGCGACGGCCATTTCACCCGAGAGGATGAAGGCCATGATGCGGGTCTGGAAACCGATCAGGAAAAGCGCGCCGATGACCAGCTCGATCAGGCCTGCAAACCAGGGCAGCGAGCCCTGCGGCGGCATGAAGTTGCCGGCATGGAAGTGAAAGATTTTCGCAAGGCCGAAGTTCAGCAGTACGAGGCCGAGGGCGATACGCAAGAGGCCGAGCACGATCGGCTGGGCGCCTGAAGGGATTTGATCATCAATTGCTCCATTGGATCCGCACACCCTGGTGTGGCGGTCATGGGCGAGCAATGCACTGATCGGATTACGGTTGTTATGCGACGGAGTGACGCGATCTGGCCTTCAGGCGGCTTTGCACGCCAGGATCACGAAAATTTGCAATTTCCGCAGGGTCGGATTGGAAAAGACAGCGTTTTTTCGATCAAAGCGTGATCAGGCTGACGGCCATCCAGACAGGCAGACCGGCGACCAGTATGGCGCCGAGCCAGGCCGCCACGATCTTGATGAAATAGCCCCGATGATCCCTCGGTGATTCCCAATGAAACGCCATCACACAATCCTCACGCTACGACCCGAGTGAAGCACCGGGCAGGCCGTGAGTCGAGTGCCGTTTTACAACAGGGTAAACCAGAAAACGCAGCGGCACTAAAATAGCGGCGATCCGGCAATGACGCCGGTAAGGTTTCCAGTCGTGTACGGGGGCTGTGCGCCCAGAGCGTGATCTGCGCACTGACCCCCGGCCGCAGGCATGATAAGGGGGGGACGCTGCGGCCCGCGCAACCTGCCGCGACCGGCCGGCCATCGCCAGCATCGTTAGCACCCATGGTGAACGCGCCGTTAATACCCACAGACGCGCGTTAAGACCTTGGATCGAAGCTTTTCCGCCGTTTGAGCATGCTTGGGCATCAGCTGCCATTCTGCCGGGAATTGCTGAAGCCCGACCTATTGAAGCCCGATCTATTGAAGATTGAGCGGCAGCTGCGTGCCTTTCGGCAGGTTCGGTTTTCTTAACGTGGCGAGTTCGATCCGTCCGTAAATCTCGCGGCGTTCCCGGTCCTGACGCTCTCTCAGAGCCTTCGAGGCAGCGACGACCGCCAGGGCGCGCGCGACAACATCTTCCGTCCTATGCATGCCTACCTCCATCAATGTTCTCTCTTTGTTCTCATTTTTGAGGCGGCTTGTCAAGCGGGACGGAACGAGCCCGCCTGCCTGCCGCCCCGGCTGCCGGCGGGCAGGGCAGGCTTGCGGTTTGTGAAGTGCAGTTATTCGTCGTTTCAGTCTTTCCCTTGAGCGACGAACTGTTATGTCTATGTGCGACAATGTCGCAGGTGGACGTGACGCGGACCTCAAATCGGGTCTATGTAACGTTGCAAGCCTTTGATTTTCGGCAGGGTGTCGCTTTCGGTCCCGGTGGCTGGCGGCGTTCGTGCCTCAAAGCTTCGTTTTGAAAGGAAGCAGGAATGCAACTTGGAATGATCGGTCTCGGGCGGATGGGTGCCAACATGGTGCGCCGCCTTATTCGCGGCGGCCACTCTTGCGTGGTCTTTGACGTCAACCCGGCGAATATCGAAGCGCTGGTGGCCGAAGGCGCGATCGGCGCAAGCTCGATCGAGGATCTCGTCGCCAAGCTCGAAAAGCGGCCGCAGTCTGGCTGATGCTGCGGCGGCGATCACCGACCAGACGATCGATCATCTGACGCCGCTGCTGGCCAAGGGCGACGCGATCATCGATGGCGGCAATTCCAACTATCAGGACGATATCGACCGTTCCGACAAGCTGGCTCCTCTCGGCCTCGATTATATCGATGTCGGCACGAGCGGCGGCGTCTGGGGCCTCGATCGCGGCTATTGCCTGATGATCGGCGGCGCGGCACAGACCGTCAAGCGGCTCGATCCGATCTTCCACGCGCTGGCGCCCGGCGCGGCCAGCCCCTGCCGGAAAGCGGCCGGACCTCCGAACTCGGTTATCTCCATTGCGGCCCGAGCGGCGCCGGCCACTTCGTCAAGATGGTGCATAACGGCATCGAATACGGCATGATGGCGGCCTATGCGGAAGGCCTCAACCTGATGAAGGCGGCCAATTCCGGCAAGGCCGACCGCTCGGTCGATGCCGAGACGAGCCCGCTCTCCAACCCGCATTACTACAATCTCGATATCGATGTCGGCGAAGTGGCGGAAGTCTGGCGCCATGGCAGCGTCGTTTCCTCGTGGCTGCTCGATCTGCTTGCCGGTTCGCTTGCCAACGATCCGCAGCTTACCGATTTCAGCGGCCGCGTGTCGGATTCGGGCGAGGGGCGCTGGATGCTGAAATCCGGCATCGATACCGGCGTGCCGCTTCCGGTCCTGTCGGCAGCGCTGTTCCAGCGTTTCGCCACGCAGGGCAATGACGTCTATGCCGCCAAGGTTCTGTCCGCGCTGCGCGCCGCCTTCGGTGGCCATGCGGAAAAGGGCAAGCACTAAGAGATATCTGCACCCGGCCGGGAGACGGTCCGCGGTGCTGGTTTGATCGTGAGGAAGGGTGTGGGCCATGTCGGCCGGCACCCTTTTTCTTTTGGTGCGCACGCCCTCTTTTCATCGTCCGGCCGGTGTTTCATATGTCGGGGAAAAGGCATTGAGATGAGGATGCGGGAATGGCTGATATCGATCGCAGGCGGGCCGGGCAGTTGATGCGCGAGGCCGGGCTTGACGGGCTCGTGCTCTTCCAGCCGGAAGCGTTCCAGTATGCGGTCGCGCGCGGCCGGCGTCGCCACCATGTGGGGCCGTGCCGGTGCCGCGATCGCGCTTGTGCCGGCCGATGAAAGCCAGCCGGTCGCGGCCATCGTCAGCGATCACGCGGCCGCCGGCGTCCGCCGTGCCAGCCCTGACGTCGAGCTTCTCACCCACCGGATCTGGATCGACATGCTGGATGTGACCGGGGTCGAACATGCCCGCGGCATAGACGAGCCTATCGGCGCTCCGGCACGGCGGGCCCGCGACCGGAAACCTTTGACCGTTCGCAAGCCTTTGCACTGCTCTCCGATCTGCTCGCCGGCCGCGGCATGGGAAGAGCGCGGCTCGGGGCGGATCTGGAATTCATGCCGGCTGCGGATTTTGCCGCCCTCAATGCGGCACTCCCCGGTGTCTCCTTTGAAGATGGATCGCAGGTCCTGCGCCGCGCCCGCGCGGTGAAGACGTCGGCCGAGATCGAGCGGCTGAAACATGCCGGCCGGGCCGCGGAAGCCGGACTCGTCGCCATGGCATCGGTGATCGAGCCGGGCGCAAGTCTTGCCGCCCTCTCTGCTGTGTGGAAGGCGGGCGCTCAGGCTTATGCTGCAGAGAGCGGTTTTCACTCTCCGGTCACTGGGACTATATTTCCGTCGGGCCCGATCTTTCTGACATGTCCGCAATTGTCGCGCCCGGGGCGCTGATAAAGGCCGATGTCGGAACGCTGGTCGGCGGCTATTCGTCGGATGGCGCGCGCACTTTCACCCATGGCCGCCCGTCCGATCTGGCGCTGGATATCTTCATGGCGCTGGAAGAGGCTTTTCAGGCTGGTCTTGCGGCGCTCAAACCCGGCAATCTCTTCCTCGATGTCCATGCGGCGGCAATTGCCGCCATGCGCCGCGCGGGTTTCGAGGAATATGCCCGCGGTCATTTCGGCCATTCGGTCGGCGGCAGCGTCGGTATCGAGGAATGGCCGTTCTTCTCGGCCTCGAACCGCGAAGAAATCCTGCCCGGCATGGTCGTCGCACTCGAGACGCCATTTTACGGTCAGGGCCTTGGGGCGCTGATGATCGAGGACATGTTCCTCGTCACGGACACTGGCACGGAGTGCCTCAACAGCCTGCCGCGCGGGCTGATCGACCTGTCGCAGCGATAGTCGGGAAACACGAATTGCAGCCTGTTGCGCGGCCGGGGGCTTTTACCGGCGCGATGGATACCTATGTGAAAACTCCTGCGACCTTCAGCGGCGCCATTTCAGAAAGACCCATTTGATGACCAGAAAGCTGCACCTCACCGCCTTCATGCGTCCCGTCAGCCTGCATACCGGCGCATGGCGCTATCCGGGCGCCTATGCCGATGCGAATTTCAACTTCAACCATATCAAGGCCTTCGCCCAGCGGCTGGAACAGGCGAAATTCGATGCCTTCTTCATGGCCGATCATCTGGCCGTGCTCAACATGCCGGTCGAAGCGCTGAAGCGCAGCCACACGGTGACGTCCTTCGAACCCTTCACGCTTCTTTCGGCGCTCGCCGCCGTCACCGACAAGATCGGCCTTGCCGCAACGGCCTCGACGACGTTCGACGAGCCTTATCACATCGCAAGGCGCTTCGCCTCGCTCGACCATATCAGCAATGGCCGCGCCGCCTGGAATATCGTCACCACGTCCAACCCGGATTCGGCCCGCAATTTCGGCCTCGACGAGCATGTCGAACACGGAGAGCGCTACAAGCGGGCGCGCGAATTCTATGATGTCGTCACCGGCCTGTGGGACAGTTTTGCCGATGACGCCTTCATCCGCGATCAGGAAACCGGCATCTATTTCGATCCCGACAAGATGCATGTGCTCGATCATAAGGGCGATGAGCTCAGCGTGCGCGGCCCGCTCAATATCGCCCGGCCCGTACAGGGCTGGCCGGTCATCGTGCAGGCCGGGCAATCGGAGCCGGGCCGGCAGCTTGCCGCCGAGACCGCCGAACTGGTCTTCTGCTCGCCGCGCAATATCGAGGCGGGCAAGGCGCTTTACAAGGATATCAAGGGCCGCATGGGTGCCTTTGGCCGCAGCCCGGATCATCTGAAGATCATGCCTGCCGCCTTCATCGTCATCGGCGATACGGTGGAGGAGGCGAAGGCCAAGCGCGCCAAGCTCGACAGTCTCGTGCATTACGACAGCGCGGTCGCCTCGCTTTCCATCGCGCTCGGCCATGATGTCTCCGGCTTCGATCCGGATGGGCCGCTGCCGGATGTGCCGGAAAGCAATGCTAGCAAATCCGGCCGCGCCCAGGTGATCGAACTGGCGCGGACGGAAAACCTGACCGTTCGCCAGCTTGCCCAGCGCTACGGCGGCTATTCCGGCCTTGCCTTTGTCGGCACGCCGAAGACGATTGCCGACGAGATGGAACGCTGGTTGACGGAGGAGGCAAGCGACGGCTTTACCGTCGTCATGCCTTTCCTGCCGCAGGGGCTGGAAGATGTCGCAGACCGTCTCGTGCCGGAATTGCAGGCGCGCGGCCTGTTCCGCACGGAATATGAAGGCTCGACGCTGCGCGAACATTTCGGCCTGCCGCGACCGAAGAACCGCTTCTTCGCCTAAGGCGGCGTCACTCGAGAAGAAACAAACGGCTTCGCCCATGCGCGAAGCCGGCATGGTTCTGAACGCTTGCCTTTGCGGGAGCGGGGCAGGCGGGGCATGATTTGGGGGTTGGAGGGCGATCTTTCGCCTGCCCCGATCGCTTTCTGCCTTCGTTTCGGGACGTGTCAGTTCCCGTCTTACGGCATTGGCGACCATCATCGGAAACCGAGCAAATGAACCCGTGTGATGGGATGCCGTTCGCGAACCCGGTTTCCCGCCCGATGACGACCTGATTGTCGCAAACCTTGTGCGGGCGGGGATGAAACGCTCGGAATTTTTCCGCCTTTTCTTCTCAAGCGCTTGTAATATCTCGGTTGTTCTTCCCGAGAAAGGGAACTTCGTCCCCGCGGATGTCTGCCTAAGAGCGGCGCAACAACAGCATAATCCCAAGTATTTCCGGCCAAAAACTGACAAGCGTCAATTGCGGAAGACTCTGTTCATTATTTATTTTAGAATATTATAATGTAATGCTGTGCTAGGTGCGAAACGCAGCGCGGAAAGCGGACATGATGTCGACCTCTGTGGTTCCAGTGCGAACATCAAACAATAATTCCTCAACGGAAATCGATCCTGTGCGCCCGAATGGCAAGATCCCGAATGGCAAGATCCCGCAGGGCCATAGCCCTCATAGCCCCCATGGCCATCTGTTTCATGGCAAGACCATGAAGACGCGCTCCGTTTTCGTCATCACCTTTGTCGTCTTTGCGCTGGCGACGGTGATCGGCCTTCTCGGCGTCCATATCATCGCAACCATGCGCGACAATGCCAATGTCATAGACGACCACCGGGCGCAGCGTGCCGCCGAAGCGGCGATCTTCTCGCAGAAGAGCCGTCTGAGTGCGACCGTGCGCGACAATGCCGTGTGGGACGATGCCTATGCGGCTGTCACCGGCCCGAGCGCTGTCGACTGGATTTACAATAACTGGGGCAAGACCAGCGCCGACTACCCGCTTTATGACGCAGTCGTCGTCACATCGCCTCTGGGCGAGCCGGTTGCGGCCTATTGGAAGGGCCAGAAATTCGAGCCGATATCCGTGCTCGGCAACCAGTTTCGCGATCATGTGCGGCTTGCCAATCGTCCGGGCAGCGACGCGATCGTCAGTTTCATCCGGGTCGGCAGCGAGGCGGCCATCGTCTCCTCTCAGGCGATCCAGCCGTTTTCCCTCTCCGATCCAGCCGATGCGGCTGCCGCGGGCAATGCGGCTGCCGGAGCTCCGGCGGCGGTAGCGCCGCTGCCCGCTGCCGGTCAGTATAACGTGCTGAGCTTCGTCAAGCTTCTCACCCCACGCACGGTTGCCTCGATCGCCACCGAATACCAGCTGGAAGGTTTGCGCATCAGCGCCGAGCGCCCGCGTGGCATGCTGGCGGTCGCATTGGCCGGTTTTGCCAGTCAGCCCGTCGCCTTTCTGGCATGGCCGAGCAAGGCGCCGGGAACCCAGGTCTTTCGCCAGGTCTATCCGTTTGTCGCTGCCTGCTTTCTGCTGATCGTGCTGTTTCTCCTCTGCGTTCTCTTTGCCGGCAGTCTTGAGGCGCGGCGCCTGCGCCGGCTTGCCGCCCACGCGCGCATGCAGGCGACGCATGACAGCCTGAGCGGTTTTCTCAACCGGCTCGGGCTTATCGAGGAATTGCAGCGGCTGCTGCGTGATACGTCGGAACATCTGCCGATCCATCTTCATCTCGTCGATCTCGATGGCTTCAAGCCCGTCAACGACGCCTGGGGCCATGCCGTGGGCGATCGGCTTCTCGTCCTCGTTTCCAAGGGGTTGAGCGCGGCGCATCCAGAACTGCGGTCGCTTGCGCGCATCGGCGGCGACGAGTTTGCGCTGGTGCAGATCGGCCGCACGCCGCCGGAACGGATTGCGAGCGCCATCCTTGACGTTTTCCGTCGTCCCTTCCAGATCGACGGGCGCACGATCGAAGTCGGCGCCAGTATCGGTATTGCCGATGGCGATGGTCTTCAGGGCGCGGAGGATCCGCATGAATTGCTGCGCCGCGCCGATGTGGCGCTTTATGAGGCCAAGGCCTCCGGCCGGGGCCGGCTTTCGTCTATGACAATGCGCTCGACCGCGAACGGGAGCGGGTCTCCGAACTGGAATCCGAACTGCGCCGCGCGATTGCGGAAGGGGCGATCGAGCCGCTTTTCCAGCCGCTCGTCTCAGCCGCCACCGGTGCGCTTTCAGGTGTGGAAGCGCTGGCCCGCTGGCGGCGCAAGGGCATGGATATCAGCCCGGAAGTGTTCATTCCGCTGGCGGAAAAATCCGGCCTGATCGATCCGCTTGGCTTCCTCATGCTGCGCAAGGCCGTGCGGGCGATGAAGCGCTGGCCGTCCCTGACGCTCTCGGTCAATGTTTCGCCGCTGCAATTGTGCAATCCGGGCTTCGCCACGGAGGTCATGGCGCTTCTGGAGGAAGAGGATTTCGAGCCGCTCCGGCTGGTGCTGGAAATCACCGAGGGCGTGCTGATCTCCAATCCCGATCAGGCCAAACGCGCTATCGACGCCTTGAAGGAGGCGGGCGTGCGCTTCGCGCTCGATGACTTCGGCTGCGGTTATGCCAGTATCGGCGCGCTGCGGCAGTTCGGTTTCGACCGGATGAAGATCGACCGGTCGCTGGTCATCGCGGCCGATCATGACGAGGCCGGCGTCGAAGTGCTGAAGGCGACGATCGCGCTTGCGGCCGCGCTCGGCATTCCCGTCACCGCCGAGGGGATCGAGACCGGACGCCAGGCGGCCGTTCTGCGCGAGGCCGGCTGCGACATGCTGCAGGGCTATTTGATCGGCAAGCCGATGACGGGTGATGATCTGACGCGCATGGCGGCCAAGGCTGCGAAAGTGGCCTGACGCGCCAATCTTGCAGGGGAACTGCCCGATCTCTCAGGCAAGCAAGGGCCTGAGCGACAGGGCGATCTGGCGCAATGGTTCTAGATAGCGTTCGGCCAGCGTATCGGCCGGTCCGCTGGCGGCCGGCGCGCCGATATTGAGGGCCGCCACCACCCGGCCGCGGCCGTTGAGCAGCGGCACGGCAATCGAGCACAGGCCGATCTCAAGCTCCTGATCGATCACCGCATAACCCTGCGCCCTGACGCGGGCGAACTCCGCCATCAGCGCCTCCGCATCCGTCATCGTATGGGCGGTGAAGGGTTTCAGCGTCGACTGCCGGAGAACCGCGCGCGCCTCTTCCGGGGCAAGCGCCGACAGGAGAACACGTCCCATCGAGGCGCAATAGGCGGGCAGCCGGCTTCCCGGCATGAGATTGATCGACATCACCCGCTTCTGCGAGGCGCGCGCGACATAGACGATCTCGGTGCCGTCGAGCACGCTGACCGAAGCGCTCTGGCCGACCTGATCCGACAACTGGTCGAGAAAGGGTTGGACGATGTGGGTGAGGGGGGTGGCCGAGAGATAGGCATGTCCGAGCCGCAGGATCTTTGGCGTCAGCGAGAAGAACTTGCCATCGTAATCCGCATAGCCGAGTTCCGAGAGCGTCAGCAGGCAGCGCCGGGCGGTGGCGCGGTCGAGACCGGTCGAACGGGCAATGTCGGCGATCGACATTTTCGGCTGTGCCTCCTCGAAGGCTTCGATCACCTTCAGCCCGCGGGCAAAGCCGCTGACAAAATCCGTTTCCCGCACAGGGCCCTCCTCGATGCGACTGTCCGCCCTTGGTCAGTATTGTGCGATATATGAACAAAAGTCAAATAACGCACAAATGGCTTGCTGCGCCGACCGACCGGTCCTATCCCTAATGGCGGAGGCGCCGTCTTTTCGGATGGCAGACAACAGGAGGTCCTTCATGGACAAGACCATAGGCAGCCTGAAGCAGGCAGTCGCCGATATCGGCGATGGCGCGACGGTAATGATCGGCGGCTTCGGCGGTTCCGGCGCGCCGATCGAGCTTATTCATGCATTGATCGACAAGCGGCCGAAGGGCCTGACCGTCATCAACAACAATGCCGGCAACGGCCGCATCGGCATTGCGGCGATGATCGATGCGGGCATGGTCGCAAAGATGATCTGCTCGTTTCCGCGCTCTTCGGATCCGCGCGCCTTTACCGATCGCTATCTGGCAGGCGAGATCGAGCTGGAACTGGTGCCGCAGGGCACGCTGGCCGAGCGCATTCGCGCCGGCGGCGCCGGCATCCCGGCCTTCTACACGCCGACCGCCTATGGCACCGAGCTTGCCGAGGGCAAGCCGATCGCCGAGTTCGACGGACGTCATTATGTGCAGGAACGCTGGCTGAAGGCCGATTTCGCCATCGTGAAGGCTGAGCTTGGCGATACCCATGGCAACCTCACCTATCGCAAGGCCGGCCGCAACTTCAATCCGCTAATGTGCATGGCGGCAGCCCGCACCATCGCGCAGGTCTCGAAGATCGTTTCGCCCGGCGAGATCGATCCGGAACAGGTGATTACCCCCGGCATCTTCGTCAATGGCGTCGTGGAAGTCGCGGATCCCCAGCAGGAAGAGGTGCTGATCCGCGCCGGCAAGCAGTATGAAGGGGGGATCTACGCATGACGACCGAGACGCTTACATTGAATGTCAGGGATGACATCAAGCTCTCCAACGCCCAGATCGCCTGGCGCGCGGCGCAGGATATCGAAGACGGCGCCTATGTGAACCTTGGCATCGGCTTTCCCGAAATGGTCGCCCGCTACCAGCCGCCCGGCCGGCAGGCGGTGTTCCACACCGAAAACGGCGTGCTGGATTTCGGCGAACCGCCGGCTGCGGCGAAGAGGACTGGGATCTGATCAATGCCGGCAAGAAGGCGGTGACGCTGAAGCCGGGCGCGGCCTTCTTCCACCATGCCGACAGCTTTGCCATGGTGCGCGGCGGCCATCTGGATGTCGCCATTCTCGGCGCCTATCAGATCGCCCAGAGCGGCGATCTCGCCAATTGGCGCGTCGGCTCCAAGGGCGTTCCGGCCGTCGGCGGCGCGATGGATCTCGTCCATGGTGCAAAGCAGGTCTTCGTCATCACCGAGCATGTGACGAAGGACGGCAAGCCGAAGCTGGTGGAGAAATGCACCTTCCCGCTGACCGGCGTCGGCTGCATCACCCGCGTCTATACGAGCCATGCCGTCATCGACATCAGGGATGGCCGTTTCGTCGTGCTCGAAAAGCTGGCGGCGATGACGATGGAAGAGCTACAAGCCATGACCGGAGCCCCGCTCCACACCGATGGTGACGTTGCCGATCTCGTCGTCCCGGCGCTTGAGGAGGATATCATGACCGAAGCTTTCATCTGCGACTATATCCGCACCCCGATCGGCCGTTTCGGCGGCTCCTTGTCTTCCGTGCGTGCCGACGACCTCGGCGCTGTCCCGCTGAAAAGCCTGATGGAGCGCAATCCATCGGTCGACTGGCAGGCCGTCGATGACGTGATCTTCGGCTGCGCCAACCAGGCCGGCGAGGACAATCGCAACGTGGCGCGCATGTCGCTGCTCTTGGCCGGGCTTCCGGTCTCGGTTCCGGGCACCACGATGAACCGGCTCTGCGGTTCGGGCATGGATGCCGTCATCACCGCTGCCGCGCCATCAAGGCCGGCGAGGCCGAACTGATGATCGCCGGCGGCGTTGAAAGCATGAGCCGCGCGCCCTTCGTCATGCCGAAGGCGGAAAGCGCCTTTTCGCGGGCCGCCGAGATCCATGACACGACGATCGGCTGGCGCTTCATCAACCCGTTGATGAAGAAGCAGTATGGCGTCGATTCCATGCCGGAGACCGGCGATAACGTGGCGATCGACTATCACGTCTCACGCGAGGATCAGGATGCCTTTGCCGTGCGCTCGCAGGCCAAGGCTGCGGCGGCGCAGGAAAACGGTCGGCTGGCGCGGGAAATCACGCCGGTCAGCGTGCCGCAGCGCAAGGGCGACCCGCTGGTCGTCGATCGCGACGAACATCCGCGCGTCACCAATATGGAGGCGCTTGCCAGGCTGAAAGTGCTCAACCGCATGGAGGGTGCGACCGTGACGGCCGGCAATGCCTCGGGCGCAATGATGGTGCAGCCGGGCTTATCATCGCCTCGGAAGCCGCCGCCCGCAAATATGGCCTGACCCCGATTGCCCGCGTTCTCGGTGGTGCGACAGCCGGTGTTGCGCCGCGCGTCATGGGCATCGGCCCGGCGCCTGCCACGCAGAAGCTCTGCGCCCGCCTCGGCCTCACGCCGAAGGATTTCGATGTCGTCGAACTGAACGAGGCCTTTGCCAGCCAGGGCATCGCCGTGCTGCGTGAACTGGGCATCGCGGAAGATGCCGAACACGTCAATCCGAATGGCGGCGCGATTGCGCTCGGTCATCCGCTCGGCATGTCGGGTGCGCGGATTGCGGGCACTGCGGCGCTTGAGCTTTCGGCCCGAAAGGCCCGCTATGCGCTGGCGACCATGTGCATCGGTGTCGGCCAGGGGATTGCGATCGGGCTCGAACGCGTCTGATCGTCATCCGGTCAAAAATGCCGGGGCGGGGGATAGCCTCCCGCTTCGGCCTGACGAAATACCCGGCCCGAAGCCTTATCAGGTCTTCATCGATCTCTCGTTCGCTGAAGCTCGGGCTTAATCCGCCACTTCGGGCTGGCGTTCAACCGGCAGCATCGGTGCCCGGCTCTGGTCGTTCAACGCGTCGCCGAGATGTTTCAGCACATCGAAAAGAGGCTGGCGCTGATCGACGGGGATGGGCTCGATGATCCGCTGCCGTGTCCGCTCGGCCGCGGCCACCAGCTTGGCCAGCATTTCCTTGCCCTCGGGCGTCGGATAGAGCCGACGCGCACGGCGGTCGGCACTGCAGACCGCCCGCTCGATGAAATTTCGCTTCTCGAGCCGCTCGACGCATTTGGTGACGGAGGAACGGTCGAGCGCCACGCGCTCGCCAAGCGAACTCTGGTCGATGCCGGGCTGAAGGTGGATGACGGCGAGTGCCGAATATTGCGTCGGCGAGAAATCGTATTCGGCTGCTTCCTCGAGAAAGATCGCGGTCGTGATCTGCTGGCACCGCCTGATCAGGAAGCCGGGCGAGTTCCACAACTCCTCGATAGTAAGCTCCAAACGCAATTCCTCCCTGACCAGATTGACCTCAACCTACAGGTGACACAACTAAAATTCAGTATGCAAACTCATTTCACGCGACGGTGGGGTGCATCTTGTCGCAGTTAACACGCTGCCTTCGTCCGCGCCAACAGGCGGTTGACCGCCGTTTTCACGCCGCCGCACCGGAATCGCATCCGGTTTCGCCTGACACGATCAGCTGTCTCTAGCACCGGCTTTCGATCCGGCCGGGCCGGGCAATACGTGTTTCCAGCCTTATGCCGTCAGTCTCCGATGCGGACCCGGTAGAAATCAAGCGCGTCGGCTGAAAAGGCGCGACGGGCATCCGCCTGCGCATAGAACATATGGCCGCCGGGATAGGTCTTGAGGGCGGTTCGTCCCTTCGCCAGCGTGTCCGGCAGATGATCCAGCACGTAGCGGCTGACGCCATAAGGGGTGAGCGCATCCGCCCTGCCATGGGCGATCATGAGGTGGAAGGAGGGGATAGTGGAAAGAAGGTCGCGGATATCCGTCTCGACGCTTGCCAGTCGCCGCGCATCGCCACCACGGCTGCCGTTCCACTCCCAGCGGCGGTTCACCTCGTCGTTGAGCAGCGTATAGGTGACATCGCAGGCAAAGCCGAGATCGTGACGGGCATAGTCGGCAAAGGCTGCACCATAGGCACGGGTATAGCCGTCGAGGATCGGATCGTCGTTGCGGCTTTCCCTGTCTTCGGGATAGGCGTCGGGCGCGAATAGGAGGCGTCATAGGGGCTGACGATACGGCCGGGGCCGGCCATGTGCTTGGCATAGATATCGCCGACGAAGCCGCGGCTGCGGGCGCATTCTCCTCCCCGATGCCGGTCAGGCCGGAGACACGGCGATAGAATGTATCGGCCGCGGGGCCTTCGAGGGCGGGGCCGGCAAGCGCCACGAGATAATCGCTCATGGCGAATTTTTCGGCCTCGGCAAGCTTTTCCGGCGTGAAGGTCTTTTCCGCGTCCATCCGTGCTGCCGCAAGCGAGGGCAGTTGCAGGGCAGCGCTCAAGGGATCGGAGGAATTGGCGAGGAAGCGCCCCTCCGTCAGCGGCGACATCATCACGATGCCGGAGACGAGAATGCCCTGGCTGTTCTTCAGCGCAAGAGCGGTCTTCACCGCCCGGAACCCGCCATAGCTTTCACCCAGCAGATATTTTGGCGCGCCGAGCCTGTCGTTCTTCTGGACATAGAGTGAAATCGTCTTGGCGAACATCTCGGCGTCCTGCCGCACGCCATAGAAGCCGCGGGCGATGTCGTCGGATGCGGCACGGCTCCAGCCGGTGCCGATCGCATCGATCAGGACGAGATCGGTGAAACGCAGCCAGCTGTCGGGATTATCTGTGAGCTTCGGTTCGGCGCCAGCCTCGGGCCCGGACGAGAAATCGAGGATTTTCGGGCCGACGAGGCCGAGATGCAGATAGGCGGAGGCGGCGCCTGGCCCGCCGTTGAAGGCAAAGGTGATCGGTCGGCCCTCGCTTCGGTCCTTCGCCACATAGGCCGTGTAGAAGACCCGCGCCGTGCGGTTGCCATCCTGCCCGAAGAGATCGAGCGTGCCGGCCGTCGCCGTATAGGGAATATCGCCGGCAGAGGATTTCAGCACATGATCGCTCACCGCATCGGCGGGAATGAGCGAGAAGATGCCGCCCGCCTGCGATGGGGAGGCGTCACCTCTCTCCTCGCTCTGCTGCCCGCGATCGTGGGTGCGGCCATGGTCCCGCTGCTGAGCGGCGGCGGGCGCCGCAAGCATGGCAAGAACGGCAAGCGATGCGATGGTTCGCGACAGTCTCACGGCGAGATCCTCCCTGGCAGACGGATGCAATCTAGGGTGAGGTGCCTGTCGCGGAAAACTCACTTCCTGTTGAAGCGCGTTTTGAGGCGCGCCATCAGCCGTGGCTGGAATCCGTCGGGATCGCCGGCTCGACATCCTGTTTCACCTTGGCGCGGTGGAAGATGAAGAGGCCCGAGCAGATGATGATGGCGGCGCCGACCCATGTCTGCGGGTCCGGCAGGTCGCCGAAGAATAGCCAGCCGAGGATCACCGCCCAGATCAGCAGCGTATATTGCAGCGGCGCAAGCACCGAGGCTGGGGCCATTTTCAAGGATCTTGCGATGAGAAGATGGCCCATCGATGCAATGACGCCGAGCAGCAGCAGAGAGGCGAGTTCGCCGGGCGTCATCGCCTTCCAGTGGCCGATTGCAAGGACGCCGCCGACGAAAGCGCCACGACGGCCTGCCATGTGACGAGCGTCGCATCCGATGTCTTGCGCAGCTGCCGGTTCAGGACGAGCGTCATGGCAAAGCCGATGCTGCCGAGAAGCCCGAAGATCGACGGCCATGCCAGCATGGCAGTGGACGGGCGAAGCGCGATGACGACGCCGACGAAGCCGATGATGACGGCCATCCAGCGCCGCCAGCCGATCCGCTCACCCAGCAGAAAATGAGAAATGGCCGCCACATAGATCGGGCCTGCCATGTAGAAGGTCATCACGTCGGCCAGCGGCATATAGCGACCGCGGCGTAAAACAGCGACAGGTCCATGGTTGCGAAGACGACGCGCAGAACCTGGATCCACGGCTGCTCGACCCGCCAGAGGTCCGAGATCGGCTGGCGCAGCACCATCGGCGCCAGGATGATGGCCGAACCGACCGAGCGGAGGAAGAGAACCTGGCCGACGGCAAAGCTTGCGACCAGCCATTTCGCCATCGCGTCGTTGAGCGAAAACAGGAAATCTCCGAACAGCATGATGACCATGCCGGCAGCCACCGTGTTGGCGCCCAGAACCCCGACCAATCTGCCGTTCATGACTTGCGATCTCCTCCGGCCCGCCTGCTTTGCTGAGTGCCGGGCCGCGCATGCCTTTATCCGGCTATGCGGCCTCCCTGCAAGGGCCTCGGAGCGCCTGTTGTCGTCGGAAAACTGATCGGCAGGCCGCGCGCCACGCGAACGGCGAGAAAGGCGAAGCATTCCGCCTCCACCGCATCGCCGCGCCAGCCGAAGGCATCGGCCGAAACGGCCTTTGCCCCGGCGCGGCTTTCGAGCATTTTCATCATCGTCGGATTGTGCCGTCCGCCACCGGAGACGATCAGTCTTGTCGGCCGCCGCGGCAGAAGATCGAGCGCCTTGCCGACAGCCGATGTGGTGAAGGCGGTCAGCGTCGCGGCACCATCTTCGGGCGACAGGCCATCGGCCATGGCGGCGGTGAAATCGAAGCGGTCGAGCGATTTCGGGAAGGGCGCTGTCATATAGGGGTGGTCGAGCAGCCGCGACAGCCGCGCTTCGTCCACCTTGCCCGCGGCACCGAGTGCGCCGTCGCGGTCCATTTCGCCGAGACCTAGCGCCTTGATGAAGTCGTTGAGCGGCGCGTTTGCCGGTCCCGTATCGAAGGCGACGACAAGCTCTTTGCCGTCCCACCATGTGATATTGCCGACGCCGCCCAGATTAAGCACGGCGCTGTCGCCGCTCTCGTCGAGGCCTTTCAAGAGTGCTGCGTGATAGGCAGCGGCAAGCGGTGCGCCCTGACCACCTTCACGCACGTCGGTACTGCGGAAATCATAGGCGACCTTGGTGCCGAGCAGCGAGGCCATCAGCGCGCCATCGCCGAGCTGGCGGGTATCGCCACGCCGCTCCTTGGTCGGAGCGCGATGCAACACCGTCTGGCCGTGGAAACCGACGATGCCGATATCGGCCATGGAGAGCCCCTGATCCTCGACCAGTTGCCGCACTGCCTGAGATTGCGCCCGCGTCAGCGCCTCCTCGGCCTCAGCAAAGATCGCCGGTTCAGGCCCTTCGAAATTCCAGTCGCGCGCCGCCTTCAGCGTCTTCTCCAGAAGATCGACCATGCCCGCAGGATAGGGTGCGAGCCTGTAGGCGCCAAAGGTATCGACCGTGACGCCATCGGTCTTCAGAAGCGCCACGTCGATATTGCCGTCGAGCACGGTGCCGGTCATCAGGCCGACGGCCCAGATCGGTTCCGCCTTCTGGGCGAGGTCGGGCACGACTTGCGACGAAGCTTCAGGTGTCATGGTCAAATCCTTGGATGTGCGTCATCTTTTTGCCGAAGCATCGATGTTTTCTGCAAGCTCTGCCATGCGGCGGCCAAGGTCAAGGGATGTTGTGAAGGCTGCCGCCGGACCTTGGGCCAACTGCGGCTTGACGCTGGCGCCGCTTTCGATCACCCTTCCGTAATCCAGCCGGCGGTTTCGCCCGGCCAGATCAACAACGTGATGATGCGACACAGATTTTCCCGTAAAAACATGACGATCGATCTATCCGACCTGCTGCAGGACGGTGTTTTACAGGCGCGCCGACGGATCCGGCGTATTCTGAAATTCTGCTTTCGACGATTTGTCGGTTCTGCCGCGTTCGCAGCATTCATCGGGCTGTTCGCCTCGGCTGCACTGGCTGATTCTCCGGCAACCGCTGGCATCGCGGCGGGCGGGATCGAAAACCTCTGTGCCCGGCTGTCCTTCGAGGAAACCAGCTATATCGTCTGCACCGTGCCGCGGGATCTGAAGGCGAAAGAGGGGAATTTGCGACTGTTCTGGAAAGACCGGTCCGGCCAGCCCTATCGTCGTTTTTCGGCACTTTCCGATGCGCTCGCCGCCAAGGGGGAAACACTGGCCTTTGCGATGAACGCCGGCATGTATTCCGACGAGTTCGTGCCGGTCGGGCTCTATGTCGAGAACGGGCATGAGGGCGTGCCGCTCAACACGCGCGGCCGGCCGCCGGGCAAGGGGCCGATCCCGAATTTCTATCGCACCCCAAACGGCGTCTTCTTTGCCGATGGAACGGGTGCCCATATCGTCACGACCGAGGCCTATCTCAAGCGGCTGAAGGCCGGAAAGCCGGTGCCGCTGTTTGCCACCCAGTCCGGCCCGATGCTGGTCATCGGCAACCATCTGCATCCCGATTTCATTCCGGGCTCGACAGACCGCACGCGCCGCAGCGGTGTCGGCGTGTGTTCCGATGGCACGATCCGCTTTGCGGTCAGCGAGGACGAGGTGAACTTCCACGATTTCGCCCGGCTGTTCCGCGACGAGCTGAAATGCCTGATGCGCTGTTTCTCGATGGCGGGCACGGCACCGGCCTCTATGCCCCGGCGCTTGGGCGCAACGACACGTCATGGCATGGCGGCTATGGGCCGATCTTTGCGCTTGTCGGCGGAAGCGACAGCCGATGAGCGTGGATTTCGATGTCGCGGAAGAGGCCGCACCCGAGGTGGACGTGCCGAACGCACGGATGTTCTCCTGGGCGCGCAATTCGGCAAGCTACCGGCTGGCCAAGCAGATGCTGACGGAGAAGCAGCTGCGCGATGCGATCACCCGCAAGGCGCGGGAGAAATTCGACGAGATCAGCGACCGGCAGGTAAAGGCGCTTGCCGATTTCGCGGTTTCCTTCGGCTATGACGTGGGCGCGCTCAACGACACGACCTATGCGGAAGTGGCAACGCGGCAGGGAGAGCGGTCCGGCCGTTCGAAGCGCGCCATCGCGCAGAAACTGTCGATGAAGGGTGTGGCGGCTGAAACCGCCAAGGTGGCGGTTGCCGAGGTGGATGACCTGAAGGCCGCCGTCATTCTGGCCCGCAAGCGCGCCTTCGGCCCGTTTCGCCGGGTGGAACTCGACGAGAAGCGGCGCGGCAAGGAGCTTTCCGCCTTCGCCCGCGGCGGTTTCGGTTTCGAGATCGGCCGCAGGGTCTGCGAGATGTCGGCGGATGAGGCTGATGAGATCCTGTCGGCCGGGTAGGATTGGCTCGACTCGGCCACATGGTCGCGGAGTGGCATCCGAAGCTGACGGCCATTCTGATGATGGGCGATTGACGGCGGCTGCGTTCTGGTCAAAGATCACACCACTGGGAGAGGAACCCGAAGATATATTGCACCGAGCCCGTCGAAGCTTGTCCTGAGGGATATATGGCGACGCGCAATAATCCTCTCTCAAAAATGAGGTACGTACATCATTTGATGTCCGTAGCATTCCGGAGGCAGCCTTCGCCATTGGCGGGCGGCTGAATTGATCTGTGCTGAGCGAGGAGGAGACCCCATGGCACCGAAGACGACAGGCTTTTTCGGCGATATTTCCAAGATTAAATATGAGGGGCCGGATAGCACCAATCCGCTGGCCTTCCGCCATTACAATCCCGATGAGATCGTTGCCGGCAAACGGATGGAGGATCATCTTCGCTTTGCCGTGGCCTACTGGCACACGTTCACATGGCCGGGCGGCGATCCGTTCGGCGGCCAGACTTTCCTGCGCCCGTGGTTTTCCGACACGATGGAAGCGGCGAAAATGAAGGCGGATGTCGCCTTTGAATTCTTCTCGCTGCTCGGCTCGCCCTTCTACTGCTTCCATGACGCTGACGTCCGCCCGGAGGGCAATAATTTCAGGGAGAACACCCGCAATCTGGAGGAGATCGTCGATTACTTTGGCCAGAAGCAGGAAGAGACCGGCGTGCGTCTTCTCTGGGGAACGGCGAACCTCTTCTCCCACCGCCGCTATATGTCGGGTGCCTCGACCAATCCCGACCCGGATGTCTTTGCCTTTTCCGCCGCGACGGTGAAGACCTGCCTTGACGCCACGAAAAAGCTCGGCGGCGCCAATTACGTTCTCTGGGGTGGCGCGAGGGCTATGAAACCCTGCTCAATACCGATGTCGGCCGCGAGCTCGACCAGATGGGTCGCTTCCTCAACCTCGTCGTCGAATACAAATACAAGATCGGCTTTGAAGGCACGATCCTGATCGAGCCGAAGCCGCAGGAGCCGACCAAGCACCAGTATGACTACGACGTCTCGACCGTGTATGCCTTCCTGCAGAAGCATGGGCTGGAAAAGGAAGTGAAGCTCAATATCGAGCAGGGCCATGCGATCCTTGCCGGCCATTCCTTCGAGCACGAGCTTGCCATGGCCAACGCCTTCGGCATTTTCGGCTCGATCGACATGAACCGCAACGACATGCAGTCCGGCTGGGATACGGACCAGTTCCCCAATAACGTGCCGGAAATGGCGCTTGCCTATTACCATGTTCTGGCAGGCGGCGGCTTCGTCAATGGCGGCACGAATTTCGACGCGAAACTGCGCCGCCAGTCGCTCGATCCGGAAGATCTGCTGATCGGCCATATCGGCGGCATGGATGCCTGCGCCCGCGGCCTGAAGGCGGCGCAGAAGATGCTCGATGACGGCGCGCTGAAGATGCCGCTCGACAAGCGCTACGAGAAATGGTCGAGCCCGCTTGCCCAGCAGATGCTGCGCGGCGAGATCAAGCTGGATGAGATCGCCGCCATGGTAGAGCGCGACAATATCAATCCGGAGCCGGTGTCCGGCCGGCAGGAATATCTGGAAACGTCGTCAATCGCTACGTCTGACGGCAGGCTCCAGTCAGCCCGGCGGTCCCATGGGTCGCCGGGTCGCAATTCTTCCCAATCAATGCGGGTAGAGCGTATCCACCCGGCCTGCGAAATAATAGGCGACGATGCCGATCCATTCGCGGGCGGCGATCGAAAACAGCGTCGCATTGGTCAGCGGATCGGTGATGCCGATCTCGAGGCTCTCCTTGCCTGTGGTGCGATAGTCCGTCACCCACGGCACCACATCCATGCCGAGATGGCGGAAGATCGCCACCGTGCGCGGCATGTGCCAGCCGGAGGTGATCAGCAGGCAGCCGGTCAGATTGCGCTTTTGAAGGATCTGCTTGGTGTTGACGGCATTCTCGTAGGTGTCGCGCGAGGTCTCGTCGTAATCGACGCGGGCGGGATCGATCTTGAAGGCGTCGAACATGCGCTTGATGATGACGGCTTCCTTGACATAGCCGCCTTCGATCCGCCCATCGCCGCCCGACATGATGATCCGGGCATTCGGATAGTCCTGCGCCAGCCTCACCGTCTCGATATAGCGATCGGCGCCGTCATCGAGATCATAGCCGTTGCGCACGCTATCCACCTTGGTGGCAATGCCGCCGCCGAGTACGATGACGCAGGCGATGTCGGCCGGCGTCGCGGGACGCGGAAAACGGTCCTCCAGTTCCTCGACCAGAAGCGTGCCGAGCGAGGTGTAGAAAGCGACGAAGACGATCGTCAGCGCACCAAGGCCAATCGTGAGCGCCGTTTTCCTGAACCGGGCAAAGCCTGCGACAAGGGCCGCCAATCCAAGAAGAAAGGCGAAAGTGACGGGTTGGGCCAGCGCCCAGAAGACTTTTGCAGCGATGAACAACATGCGGGCGTCAGGATCTCGCGAAGGTTTTTGAAAAGGGCGGGAGAGAGGAAAAGGGCAAACTCATGGGGCAGGGCTGTTGGGACGTCGCTCTTGCGGCACAGTTTTTGGGGCACGGCTTTAGGTGGGCAGCCACGGGGAGCTAACCTATGGGGGCAAGCCTCTTGGGGATACGTCAAGAGAGGGACGGCAGATATCGGAAGAGGGTGCGAATGGCGTGTTGCTGTGGCGGCCGGCATCAACGATCGCCGCTCCGGTGCGGCCGCCCCGTGCGGGTCCCCACAGCCCGGCAGTAGCCAAGGCGACCTCGTTCGTTCTGGTCAGGCCAGCCCTCATCGCGTGATGGAAAAGCCGGTCGGCAGGCCGCCGGGTGGGATGTCGGCGTCTTCGGCGGGCCGTGCCTCAACATCCGTCACCTTCGAGCCGAAGGGGCCGATGCGAAGACGCTCCAGCATCGTGGCGGTCAAAGCGGCGGGGCCGGCGATCAGCGCCTTGACCGAGCCATCCGCTTCATTGCGCACCCAGCCGGAAAGCCCGAGCCTGGCGGCCTCACCGCGCGTCCATGCCCGGTAGCCGACGCCCTGCACCCTGCCGGATACCGTGACGAGGTAAGCCTCATTCGCATCAGCCTTCGCATCTGGCATGGCCGCAGATTTCCCGCTTTGGTCGATATCGGTGGCTCCACTGTGCCGGGTTTGGTCGCGGCCTGTCAAATAAGCGGGCCGTACATCCTCCGGATGCGGGCGAAAAAGGCAGTCTAAGCGTCCGCAACGCAAGCTCGGGTCGCCCTTGGCGTGTTTATGGGGGACAGCTGCGTGCGGGAGGATGGAACGCCCTGCCTGCGCCTTGTTACAATCCTAGCGTCCAGGCCGATTCGCCATCCGCAGTCGGGCGGATGAGACATAAGGCATGAAAGGAAACGGCGATGACGGACGCCAAGAGCGCGATTACTGGACTTCGACCGCATATCTCGGTCATCGGCGTCGGCGGCGGCGGTGGTAACGCGATCAACAACATGATCGCGGAAGAACTCGCCGGCGTGGAATTCATCGCCGCCAATACGGATGCGCAGGTTCTGGCGACGTCCAGGGCAACGCGCCGCATCCAGCTCGGTGCGCAGGTGACGGAAGGCCTCGGCGCCGGCTCCCTGCCGGAGGTCGGCCGGGCGGCCGCCGAAGAATCGATCGATGAGATCATGGATCACCTGCACGGCTCGCATATGTGCTTCGTCACCGCCGGCATGGGCGGCGGCACGGGCACGGGGGCTGCACCGGTGATTGCCGAGGCGGCGCGTTCTGCCGGTATCCTGACCGTCGGCGTGGTGACGAAGCCCTTCACCTTCGAAGGCAATCGCCGCATGAAGATGGCAGAGGCCGGCATCGAGGCGCTGCGTAAGGCGGCCGATACCGTCATCGTCATTCCGAACCAGAACCTCTTTCGCATTGCGGACGCCAAGACGACCTTCGCCGATGCCTTCATGACCGCCGACCGCGTTCTTTACGCCGGCGTCGGCTGCATCACCGACCTGATCGTCAAGGAAGGCCTGATCAACCTCGATTTCGCCGACGTGCGCGCCGTCATGCGCGGCATGGGCCGTGCGATGATGGGAACCGGCGAAGCGGCCGGCGATGGTCGCGCCATGGCAGCCGCCGAAGCCGCGATCGCTAACCCGCTGCTCGACGATATCTCGCTGTCGGGCGCCGCGGCGTGCTGGTGTCGATCTCGGGCGGCTCGGACATGACGCTGTTCGAAGTGGATGAGGCCGCAAGCCGTATCCGCGACGAAGTGCAGGACGAGGCGGATATCGTCGTCGGCGCGATCTTCGATCGCAATCTCGACGGCAAGTTCCGCGTCTCCGTCGTGGCGACCGGCCTTGAAGCACCGGTGCCGGGTCCGGCTCCGACCGCCATGCGCTGAGACGCCCGGCGAGGCAGACAGATAGGCGAGCCGATTGCCATCGGCTGTGCCCTCTGATGCACATGAAAAAGGGATGCGGCAGGTCTTGCCGCATCCCTTCTCTTTTTCTTTGTCGTCAAGCCCTTCAGGCTTTTCCGGGCCGGTTGATCGTCAGGAAGTGACGAACGACGGGTTTTTCCGGGCCGCTATGGTAGGCAACAACCTTGCCCTGCAGGTCGGCATCGGCATTCGAGACGCGCTTGTGCTGTCTCAAATGTTCAGCCCAGCTTTCGACCATGAACCATTCGACCAGCTTCTGCGGATCGGCTGAATCTTCCGTCACGCCCCAGCCATAGGCTCCGTCGCGGCGGCGTTCCTGTGACAGTTCGTCGAGTGCATGGAGGAAGGCGCGGCGATGCTGCTTTTCCACCGTGTATTCGATGAGGATCAGAACCGGGCCACGATCGTGAGCGACAGGTTCGGCAACGAGCGGTTCGGGCCAATGGTTGGAAGGCACGAGATCGGTTTCGCCGGTCGCAGTTTCAGGCGGTGCATGACAAGGCCTGCAATCAGAAGGCCGATCGCACCGATGAGGAGGCGCCGGGGATGCCGGTTGCCGTGCCGACTGCGCCCCAGCCAAGGCTGCCGGCAGTCATCGCACCGTTGAACACCGTGAGGTAGACGGCAAGGCCACGACCACGCACCCAGTTGGGCAATACGGCCTGGGCCGCACCATTGAGTGTCGTCAGCGCGGTGATCCAGGCTCCACCGAGGAAGAGCAGGATGACGACGGCCAGCCATTGCGGCGGGCTGAGCGACAGAAGGGTCATGACGGCAGCCGTAACGAGCGCCGAACCGAGGAGCAAGCCATCTGCCGTGAACCGCTGGCGCAGCTTCGGCATGACAAGCGCCCCGCCGATCGCACCGGCACCGATTGCGCCGAGCAGGATGCCGTAGAAGCTGGCGTCACCACCAAGCAACTGGCGGGCAACGAGCGGCAGGAGGGCCCAGATGGCGCTGCCGAAGGCGAAGAAGATGGCGGCACGCAGCAGAACCACATGCAGAGGCTTGCTGGAGCGGGTGTAGCGCAGGCCTGCCCGGAAGGCGCCGAGGAAGTTTTCGGCCAGTGCATCATTGGCATCTTTGGCCCGCGGCCACCAGACGAGGGCTGCGATGACGATGATATAGCTTGCGACATCCGCGCCATAGGTGAGGCCTGCACCGAAGGCGGCAAGCAGAAGGCCACCGGCAGCGGGGCCGATCGACCGGGCGATGTTGATGCCGAGCGAGTTGAGCGCAACGGCGCTTTTGACATCCTGTCGAGGCACCAGTTCCGGCACGATCGCCTGCCATGTGGGGCCCATCAGTGCGGCACCAATGCCGCCGAGGAAGGTAAGGCCGATCAGGCGCTGACGGACAGCATGCCGGTATGGGCAAGCAGCATCAGGCTGATGCTGACCGAGGCCAGAAGAAGCTGGACGGCGATCAGGAATTTGCGGCGGTCGAGAATATCGGTGAGCACGCCCGCCGGAATGGCGAGCAGGAAGATCGGCAGCGTGCCTGCCGCCTGCACCATGCAACCGCGGCGGGGGAGGCCGAAAGATCCGTCATCAGCCAGGAGCTTGCGACATCGCGCATGAAACTGCCGGTATTGCCGAGAACGGTGGCGACCCAGAGGACCGCGAAGACGGGTTGGGCAAGGGGAGCAAAGCTGCCGCCGCCTGTCGAAGATTTGGATGTCATGGCGTTTACCTCGCCCTCTTTTTTCGAACGTGAAGGGGTCGAACGTGAAAGGCCGGCTCTCCTCAATGTGGTCCTGGCGGGAGAGCCGGTTCGATCATTCCGGCCGCGATTACTTCGCCGGGTTCGGGCCGATGCGCTTGCCGTGCTTGACGCGCTCGTCTGCCTTGTGGACGTGGGTATAGGCATAATCGATGCCCATGCCGTAGGCGCCGGAATGTTCCTTCACCAGCGTGGTGACGGCGTCATAGGTTTCGCGGTGAGCCCAGTCGCGCTGCCATTCGAGCAGAACCTGCTGCCAGGTGACGGGGATGACGCCGGCCTGGACCATGCGGTCCATCGCACGATTGTGGGCTTCAAGGGAGGTGCCGCCGGAAGCGTCGGCCACCATGTAGATTTCGTAGTCCGGCACGTCATGGAGGGCGGAGAGGGAGAAGGTGGTGTTGCACACTTCGGTCCAGAGGCCCGAGACGACGATCTTCTTGCGGCCTTCTGCGGCGTTCTTTGCCAGCGCATCGCGAACATTCTGGTCGTCCCAGGAATTCATCGAGGTGCGCTCGAGAATGTCGTTTTCCGGGTAGACGGCAAGGAGTTCCGGGAAGGTGTTGCCGGAGAAGCTTTCGGTCTCGACCGTGGTGATCGTGGTCGGGACGTTGAAGATCTTGGCTGCCTTGGCAAGACCGACGACATTGTTCTTCAGGGTCTGGCGGTCAATCGACTGAACGCCGAAAGCCATCTGCGGCTGCTGGTCGATGAAGATCAGCTGGCTGTTCTTCGGGGTGAGGACTTCGAGCTTCGACATGGTGGTTCTCCGTTTGGTCGGTTGGCAACCGCAGTTGCGGCAAGGCCGGGTTGAAAATCTTGAACAAGGGCGAAGCGGTTTGTTGGTTCTGGTTGAAAACCGCCGGGTCTCGCGTCACTGCCGCTTTTCCCTGTCTTCAACCGCTGCGTTACCGCTCTGCGTCTCTGTTGAAATGAGTTCTACGCCGGGTCGACCAAGTGATAAATTGTAATAATTATTTTGAATGTGTTGCTAATTTTGAAACAATAGATGTCCCACCAGTCAGCCGGAGGCGCTCCTGACATGAGGAGGGCCATCTGGCGACGGCGTCAGGGTCTTTGATGTGGCAAGGGGCCAAATGGGGGCAAATGGGCGCAAATGGGGGGCAAGGAGGGCACGCGGGCAGGTGAGGCGGTGTGGCGTGTGGGAGCGTGGGGTGGCAGCAGGCTCGCAGCGGACGGGCAGGCGAAGGGGGGGCGGCAAAGCGCCCAAAGGAGCCAGGGCAAAAGGGGCGGGCGAAGGGTGCCAGGCAAAAGGGGACGGCCAAGGGAGCAGGCAAAGGGGGCAGGCAGAGGGGCAGGCAGAGGGGCGTCGTTATGGCCGCCCGGGCGGCCATAACGGGGGAGCCGGTTCTCAGGGCGCCAGATGGCGCAGCCAGCGGTTTTTCTTGGCGTAGCGGGAAAAGACCAGCGAAAGCACAAGCGTCACGACGATGACGAAGGCGATCAGCCAG
Organism: Shinella sp. UYSO24; assembly: GCA_902167985.1. Classification (GTDB taxonomy): domain Bacteria; phylum Pseudomonadota; class Alphaproteobacteria; order Rhizobiales; family Rhizobiaceae; genus Neorhizobium. Next base: position 177,490 of record CABHNZ010000008.1, on the reverse strand, counting down.
AGGCTGGATTGCGGTGCCAGAACCGCGATCAGGGTTTTCATGATCAGCACATGGGCGAGATAGGCGCCGAAGACATCGCGCCCCCAGCTGGCCAGGTTGCTCGCCTCGCTGCGCAGATGCAGGAACAGGCCGAAGACGCCGACACCGAAGGGCAGCGTCGAGAGTGAAAGGTCGTGGCCGTTGGGGTAGGAGCCGACGATATATATGCCTTCCAGCAGATTGCCGACGGCGCCGATCACCGCGATGGCGGCAAAGGTCGGGAGGCTCGGCAGCGTCGTCAGGCCCTTCAGGTAATAGCCGGCGATGAGGAAGATCGGCGCGAAGAAGATGCCGTTTCGATAGAGCGACAGCTGCGCCTCGATGCCGAAGGGGCGCAGATAGGCGCCGAGCAGCGTACCGATGAAGAAAAGCACGAAGGCGCCGATCAGTGCGCAGCGCATTCCGAAGGTACGAAGCAGCGTCAGCCCGATCGCCGTACCGACGAAAAGGGCAGGCAGAAACCAGAGATGAAAGGCAATGCCGCCGCTCCACAGGGTGAAGACATAGGTCCGCCAGCTGCGGTTTTCGACGCCGGGATAGAGCCATTCGCTCCAGTCGAGAAAGAGATAGATCACCGCCCACAGCACGAAGGGAATGGCGAGCTTCGGAAACAGCCGGCGCAGATAGGCACCGGGATGATCGACATTTTCCGGCTTCCAGAAAAAGCCGGACACGAGGAAGAAGAGTTGCACCGTGGAGCGGCAGGCCTCATCCACAAGGAACCCGGTCGTTGAAAATTTATGAATGCATGCAATGAGTTGGCGTGCGCAGCTACGACGCAGACCAAGCCGAAGAGACGTGCAAGTTCAACATTAAGACTGCGCTTCATAATACGGAAATTCCATCATTATCAGCTGTTGATGCATTGGCTGTCGATAGCCCTCCGCGGTTATGGCCGCGAATGCGCTTCTCTATGCATATTTGCAGGATCAAATATAAGAAAAATGAATAAATAGGTGGGATGCTGGGGTCCTCGCGGCGGGTCTTGTGTGCGGCCACCGGCTTGCACGACCCCGCCATTCCCGGCGTCTTCGGGCGCCTTTCGACAGGTGAAATCCACCGGCCAAGGATCGGATTTTAATCAATTTTTAGCCGTTAAACATGCTTTCAGTCTAAATTAGATTTTTGTAAAGTAGACCGTCAGTATGCTCCTGGGTGTAATTGGATCGAGAGTGTGCTGATGCGTGTCGCCATCGTTCATGACTGGCTTTATGTGATGGGGGGAGCCGAGCTCGTCCTCAAGGAGATCCTCGACTGCTATCCGCAGGCCGATGTCTTCACCCTGTTCGACGTTCTGAACGAGCGCGACCGCGCCCGTATCGGATTGAAAGAGACCAAAACCAGCTTCCTGCAGAAGCTGCCTTTTGCCAAGAAACATCACCGGCTGTTCCTGCCGATCATGCCGATGGCGATCGAGCAGTTCGACCTGTCCGATTATGACCTCGTCATATCGAGCAGCTATGCGGTGGCCAAGGGCGTCATCACCGGGCCGAACCAGGTGCATGTGTCCTATGTCCATTCGCCGATGCGCTATGCCTGGGACCTGCAGCACAGCTATCTGGCGCAGAGCGGCTATCGCGGCATCACCGGCTTCATCGTCCGCTACCTGCTGCACAGGCTGCGTATCTGGGACAGCCGCACGGCAAACGGCGTCGACGTGATGATCGCCAATTCGAACTTCATCGCAAGGCGCATCCGCAAGGTCTATGGCCGTGCCTCGACCGTGATCTACCCGCCCGTGACGCTGTCGCTGCGCACGGCAGATACGGAGCGGGGAGACTATTTCCTCGCGGCGAGCCGGCTCGTTTCCTACAAGAATATCGAGCAGATCGTGCGGGCCTTCGCGCTGATGCCCGAACAGAAGCTGGTTGTTGCCGGCGACGGGCCGGAGGCGGTGCATCTGAAGAAGATCGCAACGCCGAATGTCAGCTTTACCGGTTTCATCTCCACGCCTGACCTGCGGCGCCTGATGGCGCAGGCACGCGCCTTCGTCTTCGCCGCCGAGGAGGATTTCGGCATCATCACCGTCGAGGCCCAGTCCGAAGGTACGCCGGTTCTGGCGCTCGGGCGCGGCGGATCGCTGGAAATCGTTGCGGAAGGGCGCACCGGCCTGTTCTTCAACGAGCCGCAGCCGGAAGCGATCGCGACGACGGTCAGGGATTTCATCGCCGCCGAACAGCAGTTCTCGGCCAGCGAATGCCGGGCACAGGCGGCGAAATTCGGCTGCGCCCGCTTCCGCAACGAACTGCAGGCCGTGGTCAAGAAGGCGATGATGCTGGCCTCGGCCCCCGCACCGCATGCCACACCGGCCAAGGGCCGCCCGGTTCACCTGATCAAGGCACACAGACCGTCATGATGAGAAGCCTTTTTCCACGATCGATTACGATGATGACGGCCGCCGACGCGGTGCGGCCGGCGCCAATCCGTTTGTCACGCTCTGGCAGCAGAAGTGGATTTTCCTCGGCGTCTTCGTGGTCGTCGTCGGCGCGGCCGTGGTGGCGCTCCGCACCCTGCCGCCGCGCTTTTATGCCTCCGGCTCGCTGATCGTGGCCGAGCCGGAAAGCCGTCTCTCCAACAATCCGCCCAATGCCATCCTGAAGGCGGGCGATCCGGCGGATGTGGAAAGCCAGCTTCTCGTCGTGCGCTCGACGCGCAGCATGCGCCTCGTGCTCTCCCGCCCCGGCATTATCGAGACCATCCGTAACGAGTGCCAGAATTCGCAGAACCTGATCACCCGCTATGTCTATCAGGTCAATTGCGCCGACCTCGATGCCGAGAGCAGTTCGGCAATCGACTATCTTCAGAACCATTACACGATCGGCGGCGCCGGCAGATCCCGCGTCATCACGGTCGGCTATACGTCGCGCGATCCCGAGACCGCCCGCACCATGGCCAATGCTTTGATCGACGCCGTGCTGCAGGATCATATCGACGGCATTTCCGAAGGTCGCGAAGTGGCGATCAAGGGGCTGGACGACGAGCTCTCCCGGCTCGACAGCCAGATCCGCTCCGACGATGCGAAAATCCAGACATTCCGCAGCAGCAAGGGCCTGACCAACGGTGCCGCCGGCCCGCTGACGGCCGAGCGTCTGTCCAATCTGAGCGGCCAGCTGGCGGTGGCGGAAGCCTCGCGCTCGCAGGCATCCGCCGTCATCGCCGCCGTCAGGGCAGGCGGCACGGCTGCGGCGGCAACGCTGCCGTCCATTTCTGAAAACCGTGCCGTGGTGGAAATGAAGGAGCGCCTGTCCGGCCTGCAGGGGCAGGTGGCGGCCGCTGCCATGTCGCTCGGCCCCCGCCATCCGACCATCCGCACGCTCGAAGGCCAGATCGCGTCGGCCCGCTCCAGCCTCGAACGGGCGCTTGCCGGCGCGTCGAGACGGCGCGCAAACAGTATGATGTCGCCGACCGCACCGTCTCCTCCCTGCAGGGCGAGCTCGAGACTGCCAAGACGGCGGCCTCTACCGCCAATCGCGAGGAAGCCTCGATCGAGCAGATGGTCCGCGATCTGGGGGTGAAGAAATCCCAGTATTCAACGCTTTTCGAGCAGCGCAAATCGCTGGAATCCGAACAGAAGGCGCTGCTCGGCAGTACCCGGCTGGTCAGTACGGCTGAAATACCCGACCGGAAGTATTTCCCGAAGACGGCGCCCTTCGTTGCGGGAGGCGTGGCGCTTGGCCTGATCCTTGCCGCCGGTATCGCACTGCTTGTCGGCAATCTGCGCCGTCCTCGCCAGATCTGGGATGAGGAAGTGCAGCAACCGGTCGCCGCTGTCGCGGCGTCACCCGTGCCGCAGCCGATCCTCGCCCACTTGCCGGCCATTCGTGCCGCTAGTGGCCTACGGGCCAAGCTCGCCGAGGCGGATCGCGATCCCGCCATGCAGACGGCCTTGCAGCAGGTGCTGGATGTCGTGCTCGGGCCTTCGCGGCATGTCGGAGGAACCCGCTCGCTCGTCGTGCTCTCGGCCTTTGCCGGGGAAGGAAAGACCTTCACATCGATGGCGCTTGCCCAGGCGGCGCTGAAGCGTGGTGCAAGGGTGCTTGTCGTCGAGGCGGATATGCGCCGGCCGGTTCTCGCTAAGATTTACGACGCCGATCAGAAGACCACGTCGCTTGCCGACATCCTCTCGCGCCCGAATGGATCGACCCGCGGGTGGCAAAGACCGATCTGCCATGGCTCGACATCATTCCGGGCGGCGAAGCCACCGAAGGATCGCCGACGGAGCTTCTGATGGCCCATCGTCTGACCGAATTTCTCGACTGGGCCGAGATCTACGATCTGGTTCTCATCGACGGACCGGCGCTGGAACGGCAGATGGATGCGGGCATTCTCTCCTGCCGCGCCGATGGCTTTCTGTTCTGCGTCCAGGGCGATGCGCTGGAAGATCGCAATCTCGTCGATGTCAGCGCCCGCCTGACCGGGCTTGGCGCCCGCTCTCTCGGCTTCGTCGTGACACCTGCCGTCAACGAACGGTGGGAGGAGGCCGAGCCGCCACGGGCCGCGCGCTCCTCGTCGGGAGCGACATGAGATGGAGCGGCGGCGGATCCTCTTCGTCAGCCATTCCGGCGCCGTCTCCGGCGCCGAAGCCGTTCTGCTCGATCTCGTGAGGCCGATGAACGGCGCTTCCGCCTTCATCTTCGAGGATGGTCCGCTTGCCGAGCGGATGAAGGCGGCCGGCATTCCCGTCATCCTCTCCCGCTTTGCCGGCGGCATTTCCGTGGTCAAGCGCGATGCCGCGATCTGGAAGGCCATTCCGCTTCTGGGGCGGCTGCTGCGGATCTGCGGCGAGCTCACCGGTGCTGCCCGCCGTCACCGCCTCGTCTATGCCAATTCGCAAAAAGCCTTCGCGCTGTCAGCGCCCGCCGCCATGATCGCGAGGCGTCCGCTGATCTGGCACCTGCATGACATTCCGGACCCGAAACATTTCGGCCGCGCGCAGCTTGCGCTTCAGATCTTTCTCGCCAACCGCTTTGCCAGCCGTGTCATCGTCCCGTCCGAGGCCGTGCGGCAGGCCTTCGTGGCTGCGGGCGGAGACGCGGGCCGGGTCAGGGTCGTGCCGAACGGCGTGACATGGGGCCGCGCCGAAGCGCGTTCGAAACAGGATCTGCGCCAGTCGCTCGGTCTGCCCGAAGGACCGCTTGTCGGCGTCTTCAGCCGCCTTGCTGCCTGGAAGGGCCAGCATGTCGTCATCGAGGCCTTGTCGCGCCTGCCGGATGTGCGCTGCGCCATCGTCGGCAGCGCCCTCTTCGGCGAATATGCCTATGCCGACGAATTGCAGGCCCTCACTGAAAAGCTCGGGCTTCAGGGCCGGATCGTCTTTCTCGGTCAGCGCTCCGACGTGCCGGATGTCATGCGGGCCGTCGATATCGTCATTCACCCCTCGGTCCTGCCCGAACCCTTCGGGTTGACGGTGGTCGAGGGCATGCTGGCGGAAAGGCCGGTCATCGGCAGCGCTGCCGGCGCGTTCCGGAAATCCTCGAAGGCGGCCGGGCCGGCTGGCTGGTTCCGCCGGGCGATCCGCAGGCGCTTGCCGCCGCAATCGCCGAGATCCTCTCCGATCCGTCTGCCTCGGCGCAGAAAACCGCCCATGCCCGCCAGCGGGCCGAACGCTTCTACTCCACCGAGCAGATGGTGGCGCGGGTCAGCGATGTGATTTCGGAAGTGACCCGTGAGCCTCCGACAGACAGGAGGCAAGCCGCATGAGCCCCAGCCTGCCGCCGCCGTCTGCCCCCGACAAGGCCAAGCCCGTTCGTCGCCGGATAGTGACGGCCGCTGCGGGAAGGGGCACTCAAAGAGCGGCTCAAGATCAAACCCGGGGCCAAAACCGGAGCCCGGTCCTTGGGGCCAAAGGCGGCACGATCCGCGCGAGCCGAGTTGCGGCCGAGGCCACGGCCGGGCGAGGCAAGCCGTCATTCGGCGAGGCGCTGCGACGAGGCGATATCCTCGCCATCCTGCTTGCCGTGCCCGCCTGGATCGGGGCCGCCTGCCTGCTTGCCTTTGCCTGTGGTGCGGTTCAGGTGGCGGGAGGGCTGGTTCGTCCGCTCTTTGTGCTCGGATGCCTCGTCGTCAGCCTGCATGCCTGGCGGCAGGGGCCGGCCCGTCACGTTCAGGCCATGCTGGTTCTGTTCTGCTTTGCGCCATTTGCCCGGCGCATCGTTGATTATTACGCCGGTTTCGAGGCCTCGGGCATCATGCTCGTCGGGCCGCTTCTCGCGCTGCTGGTGCCCGCACCGCGCCTGCTGTCACTGCTCGACGGTCGCTCCAGCCTGCTGACGCGCGGTCTGGCGCCGATCACCATCGTCGTCTGCTGCCTCATCTATGCGACGCTGCTCTCGGTGCTGCAGGGATCCTGGGCCAATGCCGCCTCGACGGCGATCAAATGGCTGGCACCGCTTGCCTATGCCGCCGTCCTCATCGAGACGGCTGAGCGCCGCGATTTGGTCGATGCGATCACCAACGCCTTCCTGTTCATCCTGCCGATCGTCGGGCTCTATGGTTCCTTCCAGTATGTCGATCCGCCGGAATGGGACCGTTACTGGATGCAATTTGCCGTGGCGGTGACGGCCGGCCTTCCCGAGCCCTACGAGATCCGCGTCTACAGCATGCTGAACGGCCCGGCGAGCTTTGCCGCCTTCACCTCGGTCGGCATCCTGCTCGTCACCATGCTGCGGCCGCTGCCGGTCTCGATCATCACCTGCGCGCCGGCGGCACTTGCGCTTCTCCTGTCGCAATATCGCACCGCATGGCTGTCGCTGGGGCTGAGCCTTCTCTTCTGCCTCTTCTTTCCCTCGGTGCGGGGAAGGGCCGGGCCGATCTTCGCGACCATCATCGGCGGCGGCATGGTCTCGCTCACCATACCCGGTTTCAGTGATGCGCTGGTCGAGCGCCTCGAAAGCTTCGGCCAGGGCAGCAATGACGGCAGCCTTCAGGAACGTCTCGACCAGTTCCGCACGCTCTGGAACCAGCCGGACAGTTCGGTGATCGGCTCCGGCATGGCGCCCTTCGGCGATGCCGGCATTGCCGGTGCCATGCCGATCGATGGCATGCTGATCGCCTGCTGGCTGATGATGGGGCTCGTTGTCGGTGCGATCTGCATCTCCGCCTTCGTCTGGGCCTGCGGCCGGATGATGGTCAATGCGGCGCAAAGCGGCCAGCGGGACGCGATTGCGCTGGGCGCTCTCGGCTGCGGTTTCCTGCTCCACATCCCCTTTGCCAGTCTTGCGAGTGGAGAACTCGGATTTCTCTTTTGGATATTTGCTGCAGCCGCTTGCCTTCCTGATCGGCAGGACCCAAGGTTGAATATTAGAGGATCTCTAACAGGCGCGCCCATGTCTGACCTGCCGACGACAACCGCCGGCATGCCCACCTCGGCTGAAAAGCCGAGCCGATCCATCGTGCAATTGATTATCACGCTGATGTCCGGCGCGCTTTTGAGCAAGATCCTCGGCTTCGTGCGCGAGATCCTGATGGCGCTTGTCATCGGCACCGCCCTTGTCGCCGATGCTTTCAGGGCCTCGATCACGCTCGTCATGCTGCCGATCTCCTTCTTCCAGGCGGAGATGGTGCCGGCAGTGCTGATCCCGATGCAGCAGGAGGCGATCCGCAATGGTCGCGGGCCGATCGCTCTCGGCGCACTTGCCGTCGCGCTGGCCGTCATCAGCACGATCCTGATGGCGCTGGTACAGGTTCTCGGCTTCCTGCTTGTCGCCGCCGTCGTGCCCGGTTTTTCCGCCGGCGATCAGGCGCTCACCTTCTCCTTCGTGCAGATCATGGCGCTCGCCATGCCGGCCTCGGTGCTGCTTAACGTCCTTGCATCGGCTGAAATCGCCCGTGGACGCGGCCGGATCGCCAATGCCCGCGCCGCCTTCCAGAATGTCAGCGTGCTGACCGGCATTGCCGGCGTCGCACTCGGCGGCGATTACATTCTTCTCGCCTGGGCCTTCGCCATCTCCTTCAATGCGGTCGGCATATGGGCGATCGTGCTTCTGATGCGGGAGGAAAGCCTCGCGTTCGAGGGCCTGCAGCGTCGCGACGTCACGGCTGCGGCGCGAGAATTCTTCGTCCGCCTGAAACCCTTCATTCCGCTGCCGATCGCCGAACAGGCGAATATCTGGGTGGAGCGCCTGTTTGCGTCGCGCCTGCAGGTCGGCGCGATCGCCTCGCTCGATTATGCCCGCACGATGACCGAATGTTTTCAGCTGCTGGTCAGCCAGCCGGTGGGGCTGGCCGTGCTGGCGCATGCCAATCGCGACAGGCAGGCCGAGCAGGCCATGCTGATTACAAGGCTCGTCGTCGCCTTCGCGCTGCCGACCTGCGCCTTTCTCTTCGTCTTCTCGACCGATATCGTCTCGATCGTCTTCGCCGCGCGCCTTCGGCGAAACCGGCGTGCTTCTGACCGGCAGTGCGCTGCAGGGCATCTCGATCGGCCTCTGGGCCTCGACGCTCGGCTGGATCCTGCTGCGGCTTCTGAACAATGCCAATCGCAACCGCCGCGCGGCGCTGATCATCATCCTGTCCTATCTGTCGGGCATCGCCTTCAACACGGTCGTCTTCGGTGCGCTCGTGCCGGCTGAACCTTCGGGCAGCGACATCATCCTGATCGGCATGGGTGAAAGCGTGAGGGCGTTGGTGCTGCTCGGCGGCGTCATCCTGTCGATGCAGCATGGTCTTCGGCTTCTGCCGGTGATCGCGCTCGGCATGATCCCGGCACTGTTGATGCTCGGCGCGGGCTTCATGATCGAGCATGTGATGACGGGTATCGTGCCGCGCATCCTTTGCGGCGGTGCTTTTCTCATCGCCGATCTGGCGCTGGCGCTCGGCATCCTGATGCCGTCGGCCTATGGAATGATCTCGCCCGCCTGCGGCAGCGGCGGGCCTGATCTCGTCTCGTCAGGTCAGAACAGGTCCGGGTGACGGTTGACGTCCTTGTAGAGCAGGTAGCGGAAACGACCGGGGCCGCCCGCATAGCAGGCCTGCGGGCAATAGGCGCGCAGCCACATATAGTCGCCCGCCTCGACCTCGACCCAGTCCTCGTTCAGCCGGTAGACGGCCTTGCCTTCCAGAACATAGAGGCCGTGCTCCATGATATGGGTTTCCATGAAGGGAATGCTGGCGCCCGGCTCGAAGGTGACGATGTTGAGGTGGAAATCGTAGCGAACATCGTTCGGATCGAGGAAGCGCGTCGTGCCCCAGGTGTCGTTGGTATCCGGCATCCAGTTGATCGCGCATTCATCCTCATGGGTGAAGACGGCCTGCGGTGCCTCAAGACCTTCCACGACCTTGAACACCTTGCGCACCCAGTGGAAGCGCAGGGGTGCGGCACTGTCGTTCTTCAGCGCCCATGCATGGCCGGCCGGGATATAGGCAAACGAGCCGGTTCTGAGCGGGCGGTCCTTGCCCTCATAAGTGATCGTGCCTTCGCCTTCGACGACGAAGATTGCGGCCTGGGCGCGCGCATCCGGCTCCGGCCTGACGCTGCCGCCGCCGGGCGCCACTTCCATGATGTACTGCGCGAAGGTCTCGGCAAAGCCGCTCAGGGGACGCGAGATGATCCAGGCGCGGGTCTTTTCCCAATGCGGCAGGACGCTGGTGACGATGTCGCTCATCACGGTCTTCGGTATTACCGCATAGGCGGTGGTGAACACGGCCTTGCTGGAAAGCGTCTGCGTCTGCGGCGGCAGGCCGCCGACCTTCGAGAAATAAGGGCTTTTCGTCATCGAGTCATTGTCCGGTTGTCATCCTACCTGCTTAGAATGGTGTCGCCACCGGTGCAACCTCCATTTGTGGCACGCCTGCCTACCCAAGGGAAATATGCGGCACGCCATGGCGGGCGGCGGCGTCGATCGCCTCGTGATAACCGCATCCGCATAGCGCACGATGCCGAGCGAGGTGTCGTTGTTGATCGCGGTGGCAATCCGCTCGTCGGCGGCTTCGGTGCCGTCGGCAACGATGGTGACGCCGGCGCTCGTCATATAGCCCGCATAGCCGCCACCGCCCGAATGAATGACGACGAGATCGGCCATCGAGGCGCAGAGCGTCATGGCATTGATCAGCGGCCAGTCGGCAATCGCATCCGATCCGTCCTTCATATGCTCGGTCATGATATTGGGATGCGCCATGGCGCCGGCATCGAGATGGTCGCGCGAAAAGGCGATCGGGCCTTTCAGCTCGCCGGCCTTCACCAGTGCATTGACGGCAAGCGCCAGTTCGGTGCGCTCGCCATGGCCGAGCCAGGCGATGCGGGCCGGAAGCCCCTCAAAGGGCACGTTTCGCGCGCCAGCCTGATCCAGTTGGTGACGATATGGTTGTCGGGGAAAAGCGAGAGAACGAGATCGTCGATGCGGGCGATATCGCTTTCCTCGCCAGACAGCGCCATCCAGCGGAAGGGGCCGATCGCCTGACAGAAGAGCGGCCGCAAATAGGCTTCGGTGAAGATCGGGATATCGAAGGCATTTTCCACGCCGCCGGATTTCGCCTGGGTGCGGATGAGGTTGCCATTGTCGAAGACTTCCGCGCCTTTGTCCTGAAAGGCGAGCATGGCCTTCACATGATCGACGATCGAGGCACGGCTTGCCGCCATCAGCTGGCCCTGGCCTTCCGAGCGAAGCCGGCGCACTTCGGCAAGGCTCATGCCCTTCGGAACATAGCCATAGACGAGGTCATGCGCCGAGGTCTGGTCCGAGACGATATCGGGCGTGATGCCGCGCCGGACGATCTGCGGATAGATATCCGCCGCATTGCCGACAAGGCCGATGGAGACGGCGCGGTTTTCGGCGGTTGCCGTATCGATCATCGCAAGGGCTGCATCAAGATCCGGCGCCACCTGATCGAGGAAGCCGATGGCGCGGCGCTTTTCCACCCTTTCGGGGTCTATATCGATGACGAGAATGGCGGCGCCCGCCATGCGGCCGGCAAGCGGCTGCGCGCCGCCCATGCCGCCAAGACCGGCGGTCAGCACGAAGCGGCCGGCAAGCGTGCCGCCGAAGCGCTTTTCGGCAATCCGCATGAAGATCTCATAGGTGCCTGAATGACGCCCTGGCTGCCGATATACTGCCACGCGCCGGCGGTCAGCCGCCCCAGCAGATCAGGCCCTTTTCCTGCAATTCATAGAAATATTCGGCCTTTGCCCATTGGCCGACTATGTTGCAATTGGCCATGATGACGAGCGGCGCCCGGTCATGGGTCTTCAGCAGCGCCACCGGCTTGCCGGACTGGATGACAAGCGTCTGGTCCTCGTCCATCTCCTTCAGCGTGCGGACGATCGCCGCATGGGCCGGCCAGTTGCGGGCGGCCTTGCCGAGCGCGGCATAGACGACGAGATTGTCAGGGTCTTCGCCAACCGACAGCACGTTTTCGAGAAGCCGGAGCAGCGCTTCCTGCCGCCAGCCTTTTGCGCGCAGCTCCGGCCCGCCGGGGATCGGGAAATTCGGATGGCGCGGGTTGGGTTTCGGCATGTCGGTTCCTCCTCTTCGCCTTCTCTTGGCCTTCGTCAGCCGAGCGCGTAATCGGCAATGCTGATGCCGAGCGCCTTTTCGACGATCGGATAGACGGACGGATCCTTGACGCTCGATGACAGGGGAATGATCGTCTTCGGCACATGCAGGAGGAAGACCCGCATGCCCTTCTGCAATTGCCCGACGCTCATCGGCTCGCCATCCGGCGAAAGGGTCGAGATGATGTCGGGGAAGGTGGCGAGACGTTGGCCGCCGGCATCGTCCACCGCCATATATTCGTTCATCACATGCAGCGTCACGGCCTTGTCGCCGGATCCGACGGTAATCGTGCCGACATCGAAGGCTTCTTTCGTGTAGATCACGGATTTGTCCGTCACTTCGCCCTCGGCGATGATCGCGCCGCCGGTCGTTTTCACGATCGCATCGATGATCGCGTGGCCACCCTTCCTGTCAGCCTCGATGATCGCCTCGCCGAGCGTCAGCGCAAGGCTGATGCCGCCGAGTGCGGCGTTGTTGCGCACGTAAGATGCCCGAAGCGGATTGCGGCAGGAGGCGATGAAGCCGCCGGACATATCCGAAGCGGTTCTGAGGACCGGCGAGACCTTGGCGGTCGCACCGCGCACGACAAGCTCGATATAGCGGTTTTCCGCCCGGTTGCGCCGACGGCGGTCTGGATCATCTGTTCGGGGGAATTGGCCATGCCGATCGACCCCATGTCGCCGGTCGGATGGGCGCGCACGTCACCCACCGCATCGAGAACCTTCGTGCCGAGAATGGCTGACGGAAGCCAGCCGTTGAGCGTCGAGGATTTGCCGTTCTGCCCGATCATCAGCGCCGCGACCTTCTCGCCGAGCGCCTCCTGCAGAAGTTCGACCGCCTTCACATAATCGACGCCCTGCATTTCCCAGGCGGTGGTCGAGGCGGGGGCACCGATTGCGGCTGCGGTCGCCACCCAGTCGCTGTCGGAAAGCTCGTCGATCGAGATCAGTTCCGGCCGCCGATCGAGACGGCCGCATAGCCGAGCATCCGGCCGTGATCGGCCCAGCCGCCACCGCCGGCCGCATAGACCGAACCGCCGCGGACGGCGGGTTCCACGTCCTTTTCCGTCAGTATGCGACCCATGCCATTCTCCTCTCTGGTCGAGTGCCGCTCCTGGAATGAAGAGCGGCTATTGCCTGTCGAGCGTCAGCACAGCCTCGTAGAGAACCGCAGCGCCGAGCGCGATCGCGTCATTTTCCGCCCATTCCTCTGCCGCGTGGCTGCGGCCATCCTTGCAGGCGATGAAGATCATCGCGGCCGGCGCCACCTTGGCGAGGAAGGCGGCGTCGTGACCCGCACCCGACACCATGCGGCGCGTCGTGGCGCCGATGCTTTTTGCGCCGTCATCGATGATCGACAGAACCTCGGTCGACATCGGCGTCGCCGGATTGTTGGAGACGAGACGCGGCTCTGGGATCGAGACACGGCGCGCAGCGGCCCTTTCGGTGCAGAGGGCTGCGACCGCCTCGCGGAATTTTTCCATCACCGCCGGCTCTTCGGCGCGGGCATCGATCAGCATGCGGACATGCGAGGGCACGACGTTTGCGGCATTCGGCTCCATCGAAAACTCGCCGACGGTCGCGGCGAAATAGCTGTCGCCGGCAGCGAGGTCCGTTGCGATCCGCTCGACGCCGAGCACGAGTTCCGAGGCGGTGGTCAGCGCATCGAGGCGCGAACCCATAGGCATCGTGCCGGCATGGTCGGCGCGGCCTTCGACGAGGATCTCGATACGGGTAATGCCGGAAATCGCGGCAACGAGGCCGATATCGGTGCCCGTCTGCTCGAGAACCGTGCCCTGTTCGATATGCAGTTCGAGAAAGGCCTTGATATCGCTGCGGCCGCCCTTGTCGGCCGGATCACCGCCGACGCTGCGGATGCCTTCTGCCAGATCGATGCCGTCTGCCTGACGTTCCAGCCATTCGACGGGGCGCACGCCGGTCATGCCGCGGCTGCCGATACAGGAGACGCCGAAGATCGAGACTTCTTCGGCGAGGAAGTCGACGATTTCCAGATCGTGTTCGAGCGTCACGCCGGCATCGGTGAGCGCGCGCGCGACTTCAAGACCGACGACGACACCGGCAATGCCATCGAAACGGCCGCCATTCGGCACGGTATCCGAATGCGAGCCGAGCATGATCGTGCCCTTGGGTGTTCCGTCTTCGCCGCCTTTGCCCTTGCGCAGGCCGATCAGGTTGCCGGCGGCATCGATCCGCGTTTCAAGGCCCGCTTCGCGAAACCGCTTTTCCAGATAGGCGCGGCCTTCGAGAAACATCGGGGAGAAGGCGCGGCGCGTCCAGGGACGGTCCGGCTCGGTGATGGCTGCGAGCCCATCGATATCGGTGGCGAGGCGGTCGGCGTTGACGGTCAGATTGCGGCTCATGCGGTATGCTCTTGTCTGAATGCGATGACGAAAGGGCGGGCTGAAATACGCAGGGGATTTGTGTGCCCGACGGAAATGGAATGGCAGCGAATGTACAAGCTGCCGCGCCTTGGGCAAGGGTGATTATTTCCGTTTTTGCCGGATCCGTAGGTTACATGCGGAACTGGATATGCAGCCGTCCGTGATGTTGCGAGGTCGAGACATGCGCCGAAACGCCGAAGACTTCGGCGATCAGCGGCTCTGTCAGAACCTCTGCCGGCGGGCCGAAGGCGACCAGTCGGCCCTCGCACAAAACGGCGATCACATCGCAGAACCGGGCAGCCAGATTGAGGTCGTGGATGGCGACGACGGTCGTCAGCGGCAGGTCTGCCACCAGTTTGAGGATATCGATCTGGTGCTGGATATCGAGATGGTTGGTCGGCTCGTCGAGAATGAGGAATGCGGGCGATTGCGCCAACGCGCGGGCAATCTGCACCCGCTGGCGCTCGCCGCCGGAGAGCGTGTGCCAGGACTGGCTGCCGCGTTCCGACAGGCCGACGCGGGCAAGCGCCTCTTCGACGATCACGTCATCGGCCGTCGTCCATGGGGAGAGCGCGGAGCGATGCGGGGTGCGGCCGAGGCGAACGACATCGAGCACGGTCACATTCGCCTCGGTTGCCGAATGCTGCTCGACGACGGCGACACGGCGGGCAAGATCACGTCGGGCAAAGCCCTTCATCGGGCGGCCATCCATCGTGACCTCGCCGGAGGCGGGTGCGCGAAGCCCGGCAAGAAGGCGGATCAGCGAGGATTTGCCCGAGCCGTTCGGGCCGATCAGCCCGAGCGTCTGGCCTTCCTCGACGCCGACGCTGACGCCATCGACGATGATCTTGCGGCCGGCAAGCCAGCGGACGGATTTGGCGGCAAGCGTCATGCCATCCTCCTTGCCCGGTAGAGAATGATCGAGAAGAAGGGCACGCCCACCAGCGCCGTCACCACGCCGATCGGCAGGATCTGCGGCGCGATGATGATGCGCGAGACGATATCGGCAACGACCATGAACAGCGCGCCGGTCAGCGCGCAGGCGGGCAGGAGTTTCAGGTGGCCGGGGCCGACGACGAAGCGGGCCGCATGGGGAATGACGAGGCCGACGAAGCCGATCGCGCCGACCATGCTGACCATCGTCGCCGTCATCAGCGCCGTGACGAGGAGAAGCAGGACGCGGACCCGATTGACGGCAATGCCGAGCGAGCGGGCGGCATCATCGCCGAAGGTGAAGGCATCGAGTGCGCGCGCATGCCAGATGCAGACGGCAAGGCCGGTGGCGACCACGGAGGCGGCAAGCGTCACATCCGGCCAACGCACGCCGGAAAAGCTGCCGAGCAGCCAGAACATCACGCTGCGCGCCTGTTCCGCATTGGCGGATGTCGAGACGATATAGGAGGTAAGCGCGTTGAACAGCTGCGAGGCGGCGACACCGGCCAGAATGGTGCGGTCTGCCGTCTGGCGGCTGCCGGTCAGGAGCGCAACGAAGACGAAGGCGAGGATGGCACCGCAGAATGCGCCGGCCGAGAGCGAGATCGAGCCAGCGCCGATCCCGAGCAGCATGACGGAGACGGCGCCGGTCGAGGCGCCGGCGGAAATGCCGAGCACGTAGGGCTCAGCCAGCGAATTGCGCAGGAGCGACTGGAGGATGGCACCGGAAAGTGCCAGCCCCGCACCACAGAAGGCGGCGATCAGGGCGCGCGACAGGCGGTAATCCCAGATGACGGCCTCCTCGATGCGCGGCAGCGGCACATGGGTGAGGCCGAGCCCGTTGGTGACGGCCGAAATCACGGTCGTCATCGGAATGGTCATCTCGCCGATCGCAACGGCGGCAACGATCGCGCCGACAAGCGCCACGATGGTGACGGCGGCCCCGGCAAGGGCGATGAACCGTGCCCCGGATGGGCTGAATGTCATGATCTGTCCTTCAGGGGGTCGAGGTCGATCGGCGAGGGAGAGGAAGGGAAGGGGAGGTTGCGCGACCGGTGATATCGGCCGCGCTGTCCGTTGGATTGTGGGTAGGCGTCAGTTCGCAAGGCCGAAGGACTTGATCGCCTTGGCAAGCACCTCGATGCCGTCGATCGTGCGGATCGTCGGGTTCATCGACTGGGCGTCCATCATGACGAAATGCTTGTTCTTGACCGCATCGAGCTGGCTGACGACCGGATCGGTTTCGAGGAATTTCACCTTCACGGCCGGATCATCCGCGGCATAGCGGCGGCGGTCCATGGTGGCGATGACGATGACGGCGGGATTGGCCTTGGCGATGGTTTCCCAGCCGACCAGTGGCCATTCTTCCTGCGTCGTCACCACATTGCTGGCGCCGATCGTCTTCAGGATATAGGCTGGCGCGCTGTTCTTGCCGGCGATGAAGGCATCGCCCTTCACTTCCTTGCTGGAAAACCAGAAGACGATGGGCAGGTTCTTCGCCTGAACGCCACTGATCGAGGCAACAGCCTTTGCCTCGCGCGCTTTAAGCTCTGCGATCAGGGCCGTGCCACGGTCTTCGACGTTGAAAATCTTCGAAAGCTCTGCGATCTCCTGATAGATCAGGTCCATCGAGAACAGTTCCTTGCGCACCCCGTCGCCGCCGTCGGTATTGACCTTGGCGACGCAATCGGCAGGCGAAATATAGGTGTTGATGCCCAGATCGGAAAATTGCTCGCGCTTGCCGACCGATCCCATCGGGCCGACATGCCATTCGAATTCCGCCGTGACCAGATCCGGCTTCAGACCGACGACCGATTCGAAGCTCGGATCGTTATCGGCAAGCCGCTTGATCCTGGCGTTTTCGGCCGCGTATTGCGGCAGGACGGGTCCGACCCAGACGGCGGTGCCGGCAACCTTGTCGGCGAGGCCCAGCGAATAGAGCACTTCCGTCATGCCCTGACCGATCGAGACAATGCGTTGAGGCGCCTTGTCGAAGGTGACGGGGCGGCCGCAATTCTCGATCGTCAGCGGGTATTGGGTTGGCGCGGCCAGCACGGTGGCGGGCATTGCCAAAGTGGAAAAGACCGCCAGAATGGCGGCGGTAAAGCCGAATTTCATATCCTGTCCTCATCAAAAAAGAGCGGGATGAAAGGCAGGATGCTGCAAGCGCGCGTGGAGGCGGCCTGCAATCTGAAGGCATGCGAGATCATCGCCTGCGTCATCGTCATCTCCCTGCCGGAACCCCTCGTCCGGTGTTGGTTGTCCTTGCCACGGCAGGTCTCCTGACTTGCGGCTCTGACGCCCGCCATCACCTTCCCGATCTTGCGATCAGTGGCCCTGATGGAGGCTCGCCGCTTACAGTTGCGAGGGCAGTCGCGGAATTGGCTTGTTGAAGGCCTCACCGCATTCCCTTTTCATCTGCGAATGCAGAACCGTAGCAATTCTCCTGATATGAGAGCTGCAACGGTCTGTCCAGTCGTGCGCGAAGCTTTGATGGAGATGTCCGGTTCAGCCGGGATGATCCGCTGTTGCCGCCCATATCCGATCGTTCGTTCGTGGCGTTCGTAATAGTATAACATTACCTGTGTTGCAAGTGGGATCCGGCGAAGGCCGTCCATCCACAGTTTCGCGCAGGCATATCCACGGGCTTAGAGATGCCGCAGTGCAGTGAGGGCGAGCGCACTGCAGCATCGTTAAAAATTTCCGATGGGGCGTTTGCGATCTACCTTGCTTGGCAACGTCCGGTCCGCCTTCATGGTCCAGTCACTGACATCAGATGCGAAGGCCGTGCCTGTGGATACCGAAATGCCAGCGACCAAGAACCCGTTTGCCGAACAGGTGGCCATCTCAGCAGCAGGGTCAGCGACCGGCTCGTCGCCCATCAAGGACCAGTCCTGTCGCGCCTTCCTCGCAGCGCTTGCCGAGCGTGGCGAGCTTCTGACGGTGGACGAGGAAATCGATCCGGTCTTCGATCTTTCGGCGCTGCTTTCGCTGACGCATGAAAAATTTGCCGTCATTGCCAACAAAATCAAAGGTTCCGACTTTCCGGCTTTCGGCAATCTTCTGGCCGATCTCGACCGCATCGCGCTTGCGATGGATGTGCCGCGTGCAGACATCCAGTCGGCGCTTCTGAATTCCGTCAAGCGGCCGGTCGCACCGGTTCTGGTCGAGAATGCGCCGATCCAGGAACAGGTTTTCGAGGGGGGCGTGCTGGCGAAACTGCCGGTGCCGACCTTCTTCGAAAAGGAGACCGGCCCCTATATCAGCGCCGGCCTGATGATTGCGCGCGATCCGGAAACCGGCCTCGGCAACGCCTCCTATGCGCGCCTGAAGATCCTCAGCCCCACCGAGGCGCTGATCGGCATTGCGCCCAATCACCACCTTGCGATCATGGCCCGCAAGGCTGCCGACAAGGGCGAGCCCCTGCCGTTCGCCGTCGTGCTCGGCGCCCATCCGGTGATCCAGCTTGCCGCCTGTCTCTATCTCGGCCTTGGCGATGACGAAATGCACTGTGCCGGTGCGCTTCTCGGAGAACCGGTTCGGGTGGCCCGTTGCGGACACGCGGATATTCTCGTGCCGAGCGAAGCGGAAATCGTCATCGAAGGCTATATCCATGCCGACAAGCCGATCGTTGAGGGTCTGGTATCTGAATACCATGGCATGTACGAGGATTACGGCTCCGGCGTGCTCGCCACTTTCGAGCGCATGACGGCGCGCAAAGATGCGATGTTCCAGGTCATCGAGCCGGGCTATCATGCCGAGCATATCTATCTGGCCGCCGTGCCGATCGCTGCCAGCCTCAAGGCGCAGCTTGCCCGCTCCATCCTCAATGTCGGCGAAGTGGCAGTGACGACCACCGGCATGGGCCGCACCAATGTCGTGGTGCAGATCGACAAGCCGCGTCCGGGCCAGGCGCGCCGTGCCATGGCGATCTGCTGGGGTGCCGTCAGCATCGTGAAGACCGTCACCATCGTCGACATGGATGTCGATCCCTGGGATGTCGAGGCGGTCGAGCTTGCCAAATCCACCCGCATGCGGGTCGAGCGCGATATCCTGATCGTCAAGGATTTCCCGGCCGACCGTTCCGAGCCGCAGGAAGACGGCGGCATGGTTGCCAAGATCGGCTACGACGCCACCTGCAAGGCGGGCGACCGCAAGGAAGGTTACGACAAGGCCGTGCCCTCCGAGGCTTCCTATGAGCGGATGCGCAAGGTGATTGCCGCCGCCAAGCCGGGGGTCGCGCTTTGAAGCGATTGATCGTCGCGATCACCGGTGCGTCGGGAGCCTGCTACGGGGTGCGGGCGCTCGAAATGCTGCGCGAGATCGATGGCATCGAGAGCCATCTCGTCCTCTCCGTCGCAGGCCTTCGCACGGCAATCGAGGAAGGTGCGGTCAAGAGTGGCGAGGAAATCCGCGCGCTGGCCGATGTGGTCCATAGCCACAAGGATATCGGCGCGTCGATCGCCTCCGGCTCGTTCCGCGCCCATGGCATGCTGGTCGCGCCCTGTTCGGTGAAGACGCTGAGCAGTATCGCCAACTGCTACAGCGACGACCTCATCAGCCGTTCGGCGGATGTCTGCCTGAAGGAGCGCCGCCGGGTGGTGCTGATGGTGCGCGAGACGCCGCTGCATGCGGGCCATATCGCGCTGATGGATCAGGCGACACGCAATGGCGCCATCATCATGCCGCCGGTGCCCGGCTTCTATACCCAGCCGCAAACGATTGCGGATCTCGTCAACCAGACGGTCGGACGGGCGCTCGATCTTTTCGATATCGAGCATCCGTCGGTACGCCGCTGGAAGGAAGGGGAGACTGGCTAACCTTTTGAGTTTTATGGTCTGCCGGACGCGGCAGATTCGATTCGCCGTTCAAGATCAGGGGAACGCGGCCGCAACGACCGGCCGCAAAACGGAGAAGACCATGGTAAGCATTCTGACGTCCTTCAAGACATTCGGCGCCGGCCGGGCGCGCGTGGCGCTGACGGCGCTTGCCGTGATCGGCGCCTTCGCCACGACCTATGGAACAGGCATCAAGCCGGCTTCGGCCGAGGAACAGCCTGTCAAGGGCGGCGAGATGACCATCATCAACGGCTCCGACATCAAGAGCTGGGATCCGGCGATCATCGGCGGCACCTTTCCCGGCGGTCCGATGGACGTGCTGGATGCGATCTACGGCTTCATCGTCTATGTCGATGTCGACGGTCAGGTGAAGGGCGGCATGGCCGAGAGCCTGACGAGCCCCGACGCAAGGTGTGGACGCTGAAACTGCGCCCCGGCGTCAAGTTTACCGATGGCAATGCCTATGATGCAGAAGCCGTGAAATTCAACTGGGAGCGTCAGGCCGATCCGGCAACGCTTTCGCCGTCGCAGGCCTTCGTCGCCTCATGGATCAAGGGCCTGAAGATTGTCGATCCGCTGACGATCGAGATCACCCTGCCCAAGGCCGACCGTAATTTCGGCTCGGGCATTGCCCAGCTCGCGCCGTTCATCGCGTCGCCGGAGGCGCTGAAAGCCGCCAAGACCAAGACCGACATCAAACCCGTCGCGCCGGCCCGTTCGTCTTCGACAGCTGGAACCAGGGCATCTCGATGACGGTGAAGCGCAACCCGCAATACTGGGATCAGCCGCGCCCCTATCTCGATACGCTGAAATTCTCGATCATTCCGGAAACCAACAGCCGTATCGCCACCGTCGTTCAGGGCGGCGCCACGATGATGGCGGGCTACCCGTACCAGTTCGGCAGCAATGCCACGGCGCCGGGCATCGCCACCCACGAGATCAAGATCCCGGGCCTCTACCGCGCCTATTTCAACCAGAAGAGCGGCATCTTCACCGACCGTCGTGCCCGTGAGGCCTTCTACGAGGCAATCAACCCGTCGAAGCTGATGCAGGCCTATACGCAGGTTGCCGGCTACGACATTCCGACCAACTATTTCACCAAGTCGTCGCCCTTCTACGATCCGGCCGACAAGCTGCCGACCTATAACCCGCAGCATGCCCAGGAACTGTTCGATGCGCTGGCCAAGGACGGCAAGCCCTTCGACATGAAGATCACCACCTATTCGAACTCCGACCTGA
This sequence comes from Shinella sp. UYSO24, assembly GCA_902167985.1. GTDB lineage: Bacteria > Pseudomonadota > Alphaproteobacteria > Rhizobiales > Rhizobiaceae > Neorhizobium. Next base: position 156,551 of record CABHNZ010000008.1, on the reverse strand, counting down.
AGCGTCTCGGCTCCTATCTCCAGCAGGTTCTCGGCGCCTATGACAATGTGAAGGTCAGCCTGCAGCTGGTCGATCAGGCCATGCTGTCGCCCACCTGCAAGGGCCAGATGAACTTCGATCTCTGCGTCGATGGCGGCGTTCTCGTGGCCAATGGTGCCGAGCCGATCATCTCGAACCTCCTGAGCACCGGCGGCAACGACAACTGGGGCAAGTACCAGAGCGCCGAAATGGACGGCTATCTCGCCGAAGCCAACGCGACGATGGACCCGAAGGCGGTGAAGGCCGCCTACGACAAGGTGCAGAAGCTCGTGGTCAAGGATCTGCCGCTCTACATTTTCGGCGCCGAAACCCGCTTCCTTCTGCTGCGCAACAATACCGGCGGCATCGTGCCAAGCAATGGCGGCATCCTGCAGAAGCAGTATCTCTATGTCTGCAAGGACGCCTGCACCAAGAAGTGATCCCTTTTGATCAGCTGTCCCGCCGGCTGAAGGGCGGGGCAGCACCACTATCGGGGCCGGATGCCGGCCCGCCTGACCAAGACCAAGACCAAGACAAACACCAGCCAAGCAATTCCCCAAGGATGTTGATCGATGTTCGACAAAAGGCCCAGAACCACCTTCCGTGAACTGTTCTCGACGGGACAGATCTTCACCCCTTGCGTCTGGGATTGCTATTCGGCCAAGGCTGCCGAGATGGCCGGCTTCAAGGCCACGCTTCTGTCCGGCGCCTCGCTCGGCTTCTCCATGTCCGGCGTGCCGGATATGGGCCTGCACAATCAGGAAGAGCTGATCTGGGCGACCGATCGCATCGCCGATTATTCGCCGCTGCCGCTCATCATCGATGCCGATGACTGTTTCGGTGACGTGGCACAGGCCTATCGCACCTGCCGCCGCCTCGCCAAGGCGGGTGCCGCCGCCATCCTTCTCGAAGATACGCCGAACGAGCGCGGTTACGCCCGCTTCGGCCGCGCCATGGAAGCGGCAACGCTTGCCGGCAAGGTCGATGGCAATGTCGATCACCCGGTCGTGTCGCAGGAATTGTGGCTCGCCAAGATCAAGGCGGCACTCGACGCCTGCGCCGATACCGACTGCGTCGTCATCGCCCGTTCGGAATCCAAGCTCGAAAAGGGCCTGGACGATGCGATCGAACGCTGCGCCAAGGCGGCCGAACTCGGTGCCGAGATGACCTATGTCCATGGTCTTCGCACGCTTGAGGAATGCCAGAAGGTGGCCAAGGTCCTGCCGGGCTGGAAGATGTTCGGCGACGTCGCGACCGTCGACGGCAAGCCCTTCGTCGAGCTCGAAGATATCGCTGCCCTCGGCTTCAACCTCGTCACCATGCATTACCTCGAAAAGGGGTCGATGTTCGGCATGATGGATTATGGCCGCCGCGTCTTCGGTGAAAGCAGCACGCGTTACGCCGACGAGCATGACATGGGCGGCTACACCAAGGCCGAACAGCGCAACCTTCTGGAGCGCGACATGGGCTGGATGGACGCCGAGGAAGAGTGGAAGAAGATCTGACGCTCCGGCGTCAGATCCACCCCGAAACCTCGAAACATGCGGAGCGGATGATCCGCCGACAGGAGAATGAAACGTGCAAAGTCGAGCTGCACCATATGTGAAGGCGATCTCGAAGAGATTGCTCGCCGGCATTCCGGTCTTCATTCTGGTGACTTTTGGCGCGACCGCGCTGTCGAGCCTTGCGCCGGGTTCCCCGGCGCAGCTTATCCTCGGCGACAATGCCACGCCAGAACAGGTTCAGGCGCTGGACAAGCTCTATGGCTATGACCTGCCTTTGTGGGAGCGTTACCTGCACTGGCTCGGCGGCCTCATGCGCGGCGATCTCGGGCAGACGCTGTTTTCCCAGCAACCGGTGCTGCAGGTCGTTTTCGACCGTGCGGCGGTAACATTCGAAATCGCCTTTCTCGCCATGCTCGTCTCGCTGATCGGCATTCCGCTCGCCATGTTTGCGGCAAGCAACCAGGGCGGGCTTCTCGACCGCGCCCTGCGCTCAATCGCCTCCGTGCTTCTGGCGGTGCCGACCTTCGTCATCGTCGTGCTGTTGAGCTATCTCTTCGCCATCGTCCTGCGCTGGCTGCCGGCAACCGGCTGGGTCAACTTCACTGAAAATCCGATCGAAAACCTCTGGTATGTGGCGCTGCCGGTTCTCTGTCTGACCCTGCACCAGACCGCCTATCTCTACCGCGTCGCCCGCAACGAGTTCGTCACGACGCTGCAGGAGGATTTCATTCAGGTGGCGCGCGCCAAGGGCCTGCCGCTCTCCTATATCCTCTGGCGCCATGCGCTTCGCCCGGCCATGCCGCAGATCCTCACCGTCATGGGCCTGTCGCTTACCTATATGCTGGCTGGTTCCTTCGTCGTCGAAAGCTATTTCGCCGTGCCCGGCATCGGCTGGACGGTTCTGACCGCCGTCAAGAGCCATGATCTCCCGCTCGTCCAGGCCATCCTGTCGCTGACCGTCGTCATCTTCGTGGTGATCTTCATGCTGGTCGATATCGGCTATTCCATCATCGACCCGCGGGTGAGCGTGACATGAGCATTTCCGAAAACCCACTCGCCGCCCGTCGCCTCGACGACAATGCCGATATGGAAACGATCGCCCGTGCCGCAATGCCATGGTCCGCGCGGCTGCGCCTTCCCGGTGCGACACCCTTCGAGATGATCGCCGTCTTCTATCTGGTGGCACTCTGCCTCGTGGCGCTGTTCGTCAACTACATTCCCGGCCTCGTCTCGCCGAGATTGCCTATGGCGATTTCTCGCAGCCGCCGGAATGGTCGCTGAACGGCCTGCTCGGCACCGATGATATCGGCCGCAGCATCCTGTCGCGCGTTCTCTATGCGCCCGCGCCTCGCTGATGATCGTGCTGGTCGCGACCGCCATATCCGTGACCTTCGGCCTGCTTCTCGGCATGGTCGCCGGTTACTATCGCGGCTATTTCGAGCGCGTCGTCGATCTTTATGCCAATACGATGTCGTCCTTGCCCTCGGTTCTGGTCGTGCTTGCCTTCGTCACGGCCACCGGCACCTCGGTGATGACGATCATGCTCACACTTGGCATTCTCGATGTCGGCACCTATGCGCGTGTCGCCAAGGCGGGCGTGATTTCGCAGAGCAACCGGGATTATGTTCTGGCCGCCCGCGCCATGGCGCCCGTGACGGCCGGATTCTGGTGAAGGAAATCCTGCCCAATCTCATCCCGGCGCTCACCGCCGTCATGCCGACGCTGATGGCAGGCCTCATCATCACCGAAGGCTCGCTGAGCTTCCTCGGCTACGGCATTCCGGCGCCGGCACCAAGCTGGGGCGGGATGATTGCAAGCTCCACCGATCTTCTGAGCCGCTTTCCGCTGCTCATCCTCGGCCCGGTCCTTGCCATCGTCATCACGGTCTATGCGCTGAACACCGTCGGCGATTATCTGGCCCAGCGTCTCAATAGCCGCGAACGGGAGAGCTGATATGTCCGAAGCCTCTACCCAGCCCATCCTCTCCTGCCGGGCGATGAACTGCACGATTGCAGCGCGCCCGACCCCGCTCAAGGTCTTGCAGGATATCGAATTTTCCGTCACCCGCCGCACCTCTCTCGGCATTGTCGGGGAATCCGGTGCCGGCAAATCCATGCTGATCAAGTCGATCATGGGTATTGCGCCGGCAGCAGTCGAGGTCGAGGGCCAGATCCTTCTCGACGGCACCGACCTGTCGTCCCTGCCGCCGCGGGTGCGCAGCCGCACGATCGGCCGCAAGGTCGGCATCGTCTTCCAGAACCCGATGACCTCGCTCAACCCCTATGTGACGATCGGCCGGCAGATCGAGGAAGCCGCCCGCATCCATCTCGGGCTGAAGAAGGATGCCGCCCGCGCCCGCGCTATCGAGCTTCTCTCCGTTGTGGGCTTGCCGGATGCGAAGGATTGCTACGGCTATTTCCCGCACCAGTTTTCCGGCGGCATGAAGCAGCGCATCATGATCGCGACCGCGCTCATCTGTCAGCCGGATCTCCTGATCGCCGACGAGGCGACGACGGCGCTTGATGTCACCGTCCAGAAGGAAGTGCTCGATCTTCTTCAGGTTCTGCAGGAAGAGCGGCAGATGTCGATGATCCTCGTCTCGCATAATCTTGGCGTTGTCGCCGGGCGCACGGACGAGATCCTGGTCCTTTACGGCGGCCATATCGTCGAGCAGGGGCCGACGAAGGACGTCTTCGCCAATCGCCGTCATCCCTATACCGAGGCGCTTCTGTCGGCCATGCCGCGCATGGATCAGCCGGCCCATACCAGACTTCGCACCATTCCCGGTCAGCCGCCGAGCCTTGCCGCCAAGCCGCGCGGCTGCCCGTTTGCCCCCCGTTGTCCGGCAGCGCAGGGCCCGTGCCACGAGATCATGCCGCCAATGACGAGCGCGACGGGTGGCCGCCATCGTTTCGCCTGCCATTTCCCGGTTTCTCCCGGTGCCTCCATGGGACAGGCGGGCAGGGCCATGGCGCCTCATGAAGGAGAATTGACGAATGGCTGATCCGGTTTCGGCGCGGTCCGGCGTCATGATGATGGGCCAGGGCAAGCAGGTGAACGAAGAGGCGACGAAGAGCGACAGGCTTCTGACCGTCGACAATCTGTCGGTCGGTTTCGTCCGCGGCGGCGCCACGATGAAGGCCGTCGATGACGTGTCCTTTCACGTGGCGCCGGGCGAAACGCTTGGCCTTGTCGGCGAAAGCGGCAGCGGCAAGACGACGATCGGCCGGGCGCTCCTGCGGCTTCTGCCTGATACGAATACAAAATGGTCCGGTGGCCTGAACTATCGCGGTCGCGATCTGGCAGGTCTCTCGAATGGCGAGATGCGGCGCATGCGCGGCACGCTGCAGATGATCTTTCAGGACCCGCTCTCCTCCTTCAATCCGCGCCGCCATGTCGAGGATATCGTTGCCGAAGGCCTTGTGATCCAGGGCGTGCCGAAGGCAGAGCGTGACCGGAGGGTACGCGCTGCCCTGAAGGATGTCGGTTTCGATCTCGAAACGGTGGCCGGCCGCAAGGCGCACCAGTTTTCCGGCGGTCAGTGCCAGCGTATCGCGATTGCGCGCTCGCTCGCCGTCGAGCCGGAACTGATCGTCTGCGACGAGCCGGTCGCCTCGCTCGACGTCTCGGTGCAGGCGCAGGTGATCAACCTCTTGCAGGATATCCGCGAGAAACGGCATCTGGCACTGATCTTCATTTCGCACGATCTGGCGGTGGTGAAGAATGTCAGCGATCGCGTCGCCGTGCTCTATATGGGCCGGATCGTCGAGATCGGCGATGGCGAGGCGATCTACGATCGCCCGGCGCATCCTTACACGCGCACGCTGCTCGAGGCCGTGCCGGTCGTCGATGCCAGCCGCAAGGTGGTGCCCGGTGGCAAGCGGGTGGCGATCCCCTCGCGCAACCGGCCGCCGAGCGGCTGCGCCTTCCGCATCCGCTGCCCGCGCGCGACCGATCTCTGTGCCACGACTGAGCCGACATTGACGCCGGCGCCTCGCGGCCAGATGGTGGCCTGTCATCATCCGCATGACGAACCGGCGCCGGGCTTTGCCACGGCTGCCGAATGAGAGGCGAGGATGGACGGGATTGGCAGGAACTCAGAGGATTTTGCCGAACTGGCATGGACCCGGATGTGCGCCGTCTACGCCGAGCCGGGGCTGGCGAATGCCTGTATCGATTTGCAGGATGCCTATGATGTTGATGTTTCTCTCCTGCTGCTGCTCGACCATGCCGATCGTCTCGGTTTTGGCATGAGTGCGCCGGATTTCGCTGCTTTCCTCAAGGCGTCGGCCATGTGGCAGGGTGATGTCGTCGCACCGCTCCGGGCCATCCGGCGGGACATGAAGGGGCGTTACGGCAGCGCCGAGGAGCTTGCCCTGCGCGAGGCCGTGAAGGGCCTCGAATTGCAGGCTGAAAGGATCGAGGTCCGGCGACTGTCGGGTCTCCTGATGCAATCGAAAATAACGGGTGAGGCGGCGCAGATGAGCGACGCCTATCTCGAACAACATTCTGTCCCGGCCGACGAGCGGACAAGGGTCATGGCGCTTCTCAATGCTGCGGCAGACCGGCTCGATCAGGCCCGGACCAACATGGAAGGAAGACCGGCATGAGTGATTTTGATCTGGTGGTCCGCGGCACCCTCGTCACCGAGGAAGGCGTTATCGAAAACGGCTATGTCGCGGTGCGTGACGGCAAGATCGCGGCGCTCGGCAGCGGCGAGGCGCCCGCCGGCCGGGAAAGCCACGATTTCGGCTCGGCCTGGTGCTTCCCGGCACGATCGACGGGCAGGTCCATTCGCGCTCGCAGAAGGATCAGGAGGATTTCATCTGGTCCACGCGCTCTGCTGCGGCAGGCGGCGTTACGACGATCGTCGACATGCCCTATGATGCCGGCGGCAAGCTCATCTGCACCGCCGAACTGTTGACGGAAAAGGCCGTGAGCGCCGCCGAGCAGGCGCGCGTCGATTTCGCGCTCTATGGCACGATCCGGCCCTCTGAAGGTCCGAAGCACATTGCCGAAATGGCCGCCGCCGGTGCGGCGGGCTTCAAGTTCTCGACCTTCAACACCCATCCCGACCGCTTTCCGCGCATTCCGACGCCGCTTCTCTATGCGGCCTTTGCGGAAGTCGCCAAGACCGGCCTGATTGCCGGCGTCCACAACGAGAATGACGAATGCGTCCAGGTCTGGAGCGAGGCGGTCAAGGCGACCGGCCGGACCGACTATCTGACCCATGGTGAATCCCGTCCGCCGATCGCCGAGACGCTGGCGATCGCGGAAGTCTACGAGATTGCCGAGGCGACCGGTTGCCCGGCGCATATCGTCCATTGCTCCGTCGGCCGCGGTTATGAACTGGCGCAGGCCTACCGTGCGCAGGGCGTCGATGCGACGATCGAGGCCTGCATCCACTATCTCGTCTGCAGCGAGGAAGAGGATGTCTCGCGGCTTCTCGGCCGCGCCAAGTGCAACCCGCCGATCCGCTCCGCCGAGGAGCGCGAGTCGCTCTGGCAGCATCTGGCCGCCGGCCATATCACCATCGTCTCGACCGACCATGTGTCGTGGAGCCTGTCGGCCAAGTCATCGAAGGTCATGCTGGAAAATGCCTCGGGCATGCCGGGGCTCGAAGTTCTCTCAAGCCTGCTCCTCGACGGGTTGACGGACCGCAATCTGCCGCTCACCCATGCGGCAAAGCTGCTTTCCGGCAATCGGCGCGGCTCTTCCGCCTGACGGCGGAAAAGGGCGCGCTCGCAATCGGGCTCGATGCCGATATCGCCGTCTTTGCCGAGCGTCCGCGCATCTATGATGCGGCAGCAAGCGGTCATAACGTCGTCGGCTGGAGCCCCTATGAGGGCCGCCGCATCCGCCATGCGGCGATCGCCACCTTCCTGCGCGGCCAGATGATCTATGACGGCAAGGACGTGCTCGCCGAGCCAGGCACCGGCCGCTTCGTCAAGCCGAGCCGGCCTGCCCAGATGATGGTCTGAGCGACAAGAAACATCAGGAAAGGGCAGGGAGGGCTCTTTCCGAAAAACACCCAATCACGGTGCCTGCCCGGCACCGGACGAAACCTGCGCGCCGTCTGTCCGGCCGCCAAACGTAATTTATCCGAAGGACCAACCCATGACGCATATTATCCTTGATGGCGACAGCCTCACGATCGAACAGGTCGTCCAGATCGCCCGCGAAGGCGCAACCGTCGAGATCGCCGCAGCCTCGCGCGCCGAAATCGTCCGCAAGCGCGCCTATATCGAAGAGAACTGGCTGACGGAGAACGCACCGGCCACCTACGGCTACAATACCGGCGTCGGCAAGCTCAAGGATTATCCGATCCCGCAGAAGGATAACGAGCAGTTCCAGCGCAATATCGTCCTGTCGCATTGCTCGGGCATCGGCGAGCCTGCTTCGGAAGAAATCGTTCGCGCCATGATGGCTGTCCGCATCAACGCCTTCTGCCTCGGCGTGTCGGGCCTGCGCATGGAAGTGGTCGATCGTCTCGTCGCCATGCTGAATGCCGGTGTCCACCCGATCGTGCCGATCCAGGGTTCGGTCGGTGCATCCGGCGACCTTGCACCGCTCGCACACATGGTCTCGGTGCTGATCGGCTATGAAGAGGCGGAAGCCATCTACAAGGGCGAGAAGATGATGGCGCCGAAGGCGCTGGAACTCGCAGGTATTTCTCCCGTCGCCTTCGAACTGAAGGCCAAGGATTGCCTTGCCCTCATTAACGGCAACAGCCTTTGCGCTGGCATGGCCTCGCTGACGCTCTTCGATGCCGAGATGATCATGAAGACGGCGGATGCCGTGGCTGCCCTTTCGCTCGAAGCAATTCGTGGCGAGCAGGCGGCCTTCGATGCCCGCATTCATGAAGTGCGCAAGCAGCCGGGCCAGATCGCGATTGCTGAAAACATCCGTAAGCTCGTCGAAGGCTCGCGCCGCGCCTCGGAAGCCGCCCGCGCCGTGCATCTGGAAGATGACGTGCTGCACCCGACCTATCATCCGCGCGTTCAGGACCAGTATTCCTTCCGCTGCCTGCCGCAGGTGCATGGCAGCTGCCGCGACCAGCTGGTTCACGCAAAGACGATCATCACCCGCGAACTCAATGCCGCGACAGACAACCCGCTCGTCTTCTGGAACGAGACCGGTGCGCTCGAGTTTCTGTCGGGCGGCAATTTCCATTGCGAACCGATCGGCTTTGCCATGGATATCCTGTCGATCGCGCTGGTCGAGATCGGCAATATCTCGGAGCGCCGCCTGTTTGCGCTGAACGACGTGACGCTGAACTACGGCCTGCCGCCGAACCTTGCCGGCCGCCCGATCGGTCTCAACTACGGTTACGGCATCATCGCCACGTCTGCTGCTGCCGTCGCTTCGGAAAACAAGACGCTGGCCTTCCCGTCGGTCGCAGACAGTATCCCGACCAAGAGCAGCCAGGAAGACCATGTATCGATGGCCGACTGGTCCTGCCGCAAGGCGCAGCAGATCCTCGACAACCTGCCGAAGATCGTCGCGTCGAGGTGATGATGGCGGCCAAGGCCATTTTCCTGACCCGCGGCGCACTCGGGCACTTCAAGCTCGGCAAGGGCACCCAGCCGCTCTATGACGCGCTGGCCGAAGCGATCCCGATGCAGGAGCAGGACAGCTACATGCAGAACCAGATCAAGCCGGCCTTCGCCATGGTGCGCGAAGGCAAGGTTCTATCGACCGTCGAGACGGCCGTCGGTTCGCTGAACTGATCGAATGACCGCCACCCCGGCGAAATGCCGCCGGGGGTGGCGTGACATCATTGCGAGCCGGCTTTCGTTCCGTTGCGGATCGGAGGAGGCCTCTTGATGCGACGAGATCATGCACCGGGATCAAACAAGGAGGCGCCCTTGAGCTCTTCTCCCAATCTGCGTACGGTCTCGCGCATGAACAAGCTCGGGATCGAACTGAAAACGCTGGCGCGATTTGTCCTGGCCTGCCAGAGCCCGAGCATTTCTGACACGGCCGCGCTGTTACAACAGACGCCGTCGGCGCTCAGCATTGCTTTTCACGGGCTGGAAGAGCGGCTCGGCATCCGGCTTTTTGCCCAGCAGGGTCGTTATCTCGGCCTTCGTCCGTCCGCCTTCTGGCTGTTCCGCTATGCGACGCGGCTTCTTTATCTGGAAAACTTTGCCCGCCAGTCTGCGACGGTCGATGGCGGCGCCGTCGAGCGCCTCGTCATCCGCCTCGACCTGAGCTTTGCCATCGGGCGTTTTCCAAGGCCCTGCTCAATGCCCAGCAGGACATGCTGGAACGCCATCCGGGCACGTTCGTCGAGTGGTATTTCGCTGCACCCGCCGATGATTACGAACTTCTCTCGCCTTCCAGCTGGTTTGCGCAGGCCGGTGCAGGCCGCACCGAAGTGGTCGATATCGCCTATGCGGCCGATGGCCCTCTTTCCGGCAATGCAGTCCATCTCTTTGACGATCCGTGGATTGCGACCGGTGCGCCGGGGCGCAGCATGGATGCGGCGGGAAGCGGCACGCCGCTGATGGCGCTCAAGATGCGGCCGCCGCTCGTCCAGTCGCTGAAGGGACATATGAAGGCCGGCCATGTCTGGCCCCGACTGCGCTTTCTCGATCTGGAACCCGCCGAACTGGGGCAGGTTCTGGCCGATCAGCCGAATGCCTGTATCGTCATGCCGCAGAGCCTGATTGCCGAACGCATGGGTCTGCCGCGTCTGGAGACGGTGCCGCTCGACGTGCCGCTCGTCTCGAAGCTTGTCGGAACGGTGGAGCGCAATGCGCGCGGCAGGGATCAGCAGGCGGCAGGCTCCGGGCGGATATTCCTGGAAATCCTGCGCTCGCATCTGGCCGGCGAGGAGCGCAATGCGTCCTTCTCTCCGCAGATGACCATGCGGCAGCTGCATTATTTCAACCTCGTCAGCCAGAGCGGCGGCATTTCGGCTGCTGCCCGCGCGGCAAAGGTGGCGCAATCGTCGCTCTCCTCGCAGATGAAGGGGCTGGAGGCCGCCGTCGGCGCGCCGCTGGTCGATCGCGGCGGCGAGGGTACTGTCCTGTCGTCTGCCGGCAGCCGCATCCTGCCGTTTACGGCCGCAATCGAAACCCTGCATGACCGTATCCTGCGCACCGCGACCGATATCGCCGCACATACGCAGGCAAGCGTTGCGATCGGCACCTTGCCGAGTTCAGGTCATGACAGCGTGCTGACCGAGCGCGTCGCACAGGCCGTCACGGCTGTCGCCGCCCGGCATCCGAACTGGCGCCTGCAGGTGAGCGAGGGGTCCAATACCGTGCTGCATGACAAGGTGCGGGCGGGAGAGCTCAATCTGGCGATTGTCGGCATGGTGAAGCCGCGTTTTGCCCGCATTTCGCTCGGGCCGAGCGAACCGCTCTCGGTGGTGGCCAATCCCGCGATCGATCTGGGCGAGGAGGCAGAGATCTCGCTTGAGGCCGTCTGTCGATTGCCGCTTGTTCTCGGCACGAAATTCCTCAGCATCCACCAGACGCTGGTGGAGGCGATGAGCGAGCGGAACCTGCAGCTGGCACCGGCATTCGAGGTAGGGTCTCTGGCCCTTGCAATTGCCATGGTGCGGCGCGCGCCTCTCTGCACCGTGCTACCCGCCTCTTCGGTGCGGCAGGATCTGAAGGCCGGTACGCTGATCGCCCGCCCGATCCGTCACGACGAACTCGCCGGGCGCCTCTCGGTCATTTTCGCCGCCGATCGAACCCTGTCTTCGGCAGAGCGGACCATCGTGCAGGAATTGATCACGGTTTTTCGCGCATCCGCCGGGCAGAGCCTTGCAGCCGATGCGGATGAAATGGCGATGGCCGGCGAGTAGGGAGAGTAGGGAGAGCAGGGGGCACCGCGGAAGCATGCCCGCCTGACTCTTGTCAGATCGCGTCGCCCGCAGTCACCGGCGGGACGATATTGGCAGTCGAGGCCATCAAGCGCCCGCTGCATCCTCGGCCTCACAAGTCCGTTTCACATTTTGGGCTTGGTGAATGGCGCAATCTCGACGCCGGCCTCGAACAGCCTGTCGCGCAGCGCGCGGGCTGTCGCCGGTGCGCCGGGTGTGTCGCCATGGATGCAGACGGTCGCCGCATTGACCGACAGATGCGATCCGTTGATCGTCGGGATCCTGTTGTCGCAGACCATGGAGAGAACCTGATCGACGCTGGCCGACAGATCATGGATCACCGAGCCTTCCATCTGGCGCGGCGCAAGCATGCCGTTTTCGAGGTAGCGGCGATCGGCATAGACTTCGCAGGCAACGGCAAGGCCTGCCTCTTCGGCGGCGATCATCGTCTGCGAATAGGGGAGGGTGATGAAGACGAGGCTCGGATCGACGGCCTTGATCGCCTTGACGCAGACCTTGGCCAGCGTCTCGTCTTCTGCTGCGATATTGCCGAGAGAGCCATGCGTCTTCACATGGGTGATCGGCCAGCCGAGTGCGGTTGCCATGCCCTGGATCGCGGCGATCTGGTAGATGATCTGTGCCTCGATATCTTCCGGGCGCTCGCCATAGATGCGGCGCCGGCCAAAGCCGTAGAGATCCATGAACGAAGGGTGCGCGCCGATCGCCACGCCGTTCTCGCGCGCCGAAACGATCGTATCGCGCATCACGCTCGGGTCGCCCGCATGGAAGCCACAGGCGATGTTGGCCGTGGTGATGATATCCATCATGGCCGCGTCGTCGCCGTTCTTGTAGGCGCCGAAGCTTTCACCCATGTCGCAATTGAGGTCGATCTTAGGCATGCGGATCATCCTGTTTTCGTGGTTTATCGATGAGGCGGGCCTGCGTGATATTGCCGGCCATAATCGCAAAGCAGCCTTGACATACAGTTGGTGTACTGAAATGACAAGGAGGTTGCTTGATATGCGAATCCGCATCAGCAACCTCTGGGAACACAATAGATAAAGCGGATACGCTGCGCCCTCATAAATGACCGACAGTGAGAGGGTGCAAGCGGAATTTGGAACGAAGAATGACCGTGCCCGATCACGCGCGCCTCACCTATCCGCGGATTGCCGCCAGCGGCGATCGCGCCATCGTCATCGAACTCTCGGACCAGATTTCCGAAGAGACGAACATGCGCGTCGTGGCGCTGGCCGGCGATCTCGACAGAAACCCGATTGCCGGCATCGTGGAGACGGTGCCGACCTACCGGTCGCTGCTCGTTTCCTACGATCCGCTGATCATACGCGGGCGCGATCTTTCGGCGCTTCTGCTTGAGCGGCTTTCCGGCATCGCCATCGACGGCCGTCGCGGGCGCGGCTTGTCGTGCCGGTGATTTACGGCGGCGACGTCGGGCTTGATCTCACCGAGATGGCCGAGATGAAGGAGATGAGCGTCGCAGACCTCATCGCCACGCATGGTTCGGCGGATTACCGCGTCTATATGATCGGCTTTGCGCCGGGCTTTGCCTATCTCGGCGGCCTGCCGGAAAAGCTTCATACGCCACGGCTTGCCGTGCCGCGCCAGAGGATCGAGGCAAGCGCCATCGGCATCGGCGGCAAGCAGGCCAGCATCAATTCGGTGCCCGGCCCGAGCGGCTGGCGCTTCATCGGCCGCACGCCGATCAAGGTTTTCGATCCTGCCCGCAGCGACGCCTTTCTCCTGAGGCCGGTGATCATGTCCGCTTCCGCGCCATCGAAAAAGACGAGGCTGCGGCACTGGATGCAGCGGTCGCCTCCGGCGCTCCGCATATCGAGTGGGAGGACGCATGAGCACGCTTACCGTCAAGCAGGCGGGCCCGATGATGTCCGTTCAGGATCTCGGCCGCACCGGTCTCCTACAGATGGGGGTCTCGGCCTCCGGCCCGATGGATGGCGTCGCGATGCGGATCGCCAACCGTCTCGCCGGCAATCGCAACGATGATGCGCTGATCGAGTTCGCCAATGTCGGCGGCCAGTTCGAGGTGGATGAGCCTGTGCTCTTTGCCGTCACCGGCGGCGCAGTCTCGGTCACGATCGATGGCGAACGCGTCGATTGCTGGGCAAGCCATCCTCTTCTGCCCGGTCAGGTTCTGCGCATCGGTGCGCTCACCAATGCGGTCTGGGGTTATCTCGCCGTTTCCGGTGGCATTCAGACGGCGCCGGCGCTTGGCGCTCGTTCCACACATCTGCGCTCCGCCATCGGCGGGCTGGATGGCAGGCGTCTGGCGCCCGGTGATGCGCTGCCGCTTGGCGCTACATCCGGGGCGGTGTTCGCCGGCCCGCAAAAAGTTCTTCGCACGCCTCTCCATCGCTCTGCCGGTCCGATCCGCGTCATCAAGGGCCCGCAGGCGGGGCATTTCGATGAGGCGCATGGCAGCAGTTCCTGCGCGGGCCTTTTACCGTATCGGGCAGCCGGGATCGCATGGCGCAGGTTCTCGACGGACAGCAGATCGTTGCAGCCGGCGGCCATGACATCGTGTCGGATGGCACGGTGATGGGCTCGATCCAGGTGCCGGCCTCCGGCCGTCCGATCATCCTGATGGCCGAGCGCCAGACGACCGGCGGCTATCCGAAAATCGCAACCGTCGCCTCCGTCGACCTGCCGCGGCTGGCGCAGGCGCTGACCGGCAGCCAGATCCGCTTCAAGCTCGTGACGCAGGAGCAGGCGGAAGATCTCTGGATCGCCCATAGCCGCGCACTCGACGAGGTTCTGTCCGGCCTTGATCAGGCTGCGGATGCGGCAGATGTCTGAAGGAGGCAGGTCGTGAACAAACCGCTCGCCAAACAGGCCTATGGCAAGATCATCGAGATGATCCTTGCAGGTGCGCTGAAACCCGGCGACCTTCTGCAGGAAGCCAAGCTCGGGGACGAGCTTGCCATGTCGCGCACGCCGGTGCGTGAGGCGATCAAGCGTATCGAGGCCGAAGGGCTTGCCATTCAGGAAGGCCGGTTCCTCAAGGTCCGCACGCTGACGATCCCCGAGGTCGAGGAAATCTTCTTCATGCGCCAGCAGCTGGAAAGCTATTGCGCGCGGCATGCGACCGGCATTTCGGCCGATATTCTCGACGATCTGGAAAGCCGCGTCCTGACCTTGCAGAAAGACGGGCCGGGTGAGGAGGACGAGCAGCGCAGTATCGATGATGACCTGCATTACGCGCTGGCACGGGCCGCCGGCAACCAGATGATGGTGCGTACGATCGGTGATCTGCGCCGTCGTACCTGCATGTTCGACCATACCCAGGTTCCGGCGCGCTTCACCGTCAGCTGTCAGGAGCATTTCGATATTCTTCAGGCGCTCCGTGCCGGCAACGGCGAGCGCGCCGGCATGCTGATGGGCGAGCATATCGGGCATGCGCGCGACGCCATCCTTGAGCGCCTGAGTGCCTCTGCGCAGAGATCATCCCGATGAAATGCCTGATCGTCCAACCGATGCATGCCGCAGGTATTGCTCTTCTGACGGATGCGGGTGTCGAGCCCGTCATGTCTCCGGATACCGATATCGAGACCGTGAAGCGGCTGATCCGCGATTGTCAGGCTGTGATTACCCGCGATGCCGGTCTATCCGCCGAAGCGATTGCCGTGGCCGAGACGCTGAAAGTGATCGTCTCGCATGGTGCGGGCCACGATTCCATCGACAAGATTGCCGCCGGAAAGCGCGGTATTCTCGTCTGCAACACGCCGGGCGCCAATGCCCGCTCGGTCAGCGAGCTGGCGCTCGGCCTTGCCATTGCCGCCGCACGGCTGATCCCGGCCGCCGATCAGGCGGTGCGTGCCGGATCGCGTGGCTTCCGCGAGGCCTCGACCTTCTGTGAGCTCTTCGGCAAGACGGTTCTCGTCGTCGGCTGGGGTGCGATTGCGCAGGGGCTCGGACGGATGCTCGACATCGCCTTCGGCATGCGCGTCCTCGTCTATTCGCCGCGCAGCACGGGCGACCTGCCATACGAGCGTGTCGAGAGGCTTGAAGAGGGTCTGGCTGTCGCCGATCTCATCTCGCTTCATACGCCGCTGCGCGAAGAAACCCGCAACATGCTCGATGCAAGGGCCTTCAGCGCCATCAAGCCGGGTGCGATCCTCGTCAACACGGCGCGGGCCGGGCTGATCGATGAGACAGCACTTGCCGCAGCCATCGAGGATGGCACGATCGCAGGCGCGGGCCTCGACGTCTATTCGCCGGGTGCCGCGCAGGGGCCTCTTGGCGCCTCCAGCCGGGTGATTTTCACGCCGCATCTCGGCGGCACGACCGGTGAGGCACTGGAGCGGGTGGCACTTGCTGCCGCAGGCCATGTGCTGACGGCGCTTTCGGGCGGCCGTCCGGCAACGACAATCGAATTGCAAAGGGTGAATGCATGACGTCCGTCATCAGGGATACGATCGACAGGCTGCTTGATCGCGTCAATGCGATCTCGGATGTCGGTCCGGGCTTCACCCGCCCGTCCTATAGCCGGCTGGAAAGCCAGGCGCATGACGTCATCGTCGAAGAGGCAGAGGCGCTCGGCCTCGAAGTTTCGCGCGATGCCGGCCTCAATCTCTTTGCCCGCCTGCCGGGCCGCGACCGTTCGGCACCGGCAATCTATATCGGCTCGCATCTCGACACCGTCTCGATGGGCGGCGCCTATGATGGTCAGGCCGGTGTTTCCGGCGCCATGGCGCTGGCGGCAGCCTTCGTGAAGAGCGGCGAACAGCCGCCCGCCGATATCGTGGTGACGGTGACGCGCGCCGAGGAAAGCGTCTGGTTCCCGGTCTCCTACGCGGGCTCGCGCGCGGCACTCGGCCGGCTGACGGCGCCGGAACTGCAGGCCAAGCGCTCCGATACCGGCCGCACGCTCTATGATCACATCAAGGAAGAAGGCGGACGGCCGGACGAGATCCTGACCGGTCCCGGCCTAGCGCCCGCCCGCTTCATCGAACTGCATATCGAGCAGGGCACCGTTCTCGACAATGCGAAGGAGCCTTTCGGCATCGTTTCGGGCGTGCGCGGCGGGTTGCGCTACCGTGAAGCGCGGATTGACGGCACATGGGCGCATTCCGGCGGCCCGGCGCGGTCCGAGCGCGTCGATGCGGTCTTTGCGCTGGCAGACCTGATCGTCGGCATGGACCGGCGCTGGGAGGAGACGCTTGCCCGCTCGCAGGATCTCGCCGTCACCTTCGGCCGCGTCGATGCGGCCTCTTCGGAACATGCCTTTGCCAAGGTGCCTGGCCGGGTGGATTTCTGCGTCGATCTGCGCAGCGATACCGTTTCGGTCCTCGACGAGCTGGACGGCCTGTTCAAGGCGGAGATCGACAAGATCGAGAAGGCCCGCGGCGTTCGTTTCGATCTCGGCGCGCAGTCGCGCAGCCAGCCGACGAAACTCTCGGCCACGCTCGGCGACCAGATTGCCGGCGGTGCAGCCCAGCTTGGATATAGCCCGCGCCGGATGCTGTCCGGCGGCGGCCATGATGCGGCAGCCTTCGCGCAGGCCGGCTGGGACAGCGTCATGGTGTTCCTGCGCAACTGGAACGGCAGCCATAATCCCGACGAGGGCATGGATCCGGCGGATCTTGCCGCAGCCGTCGAGGTTCTCCACGCAGCGATCCGCGATGGCGGCAAGGGAGGTGGTTATTGAGCGACAAGGAAACTCTCGCACAACAGGTCTATCGCGACCTGAAACAGCGCATCCTCGAAGGGCAGCTTTCCTCCGACGAAATGCTGACGGAACGCACGCTTGCGCTGGAATCCGGCATCTCGCGCACGCCGCTGCGCGCCGCCATCTCGCGACTTGAGAAGGAAAACGTCATCTCGCGCCTGCCCAATGGCGCGTTGATGGTGCGGCCTGTCACCGTCGAGCAATTGCTGGAGATCGTGCAGGTCCGCCGGCTTTTGGAAGGTTCGGCCGCTGAAAAGGCTGCCAGCCTGCCGTTTACCGAGGAACTGTCGAAATCGCGCGAGCGGATGCGGTATTTCACCGGCGGCGGCGATATCGAGTTCGACCTCTTCTGGATCGATGACGATGCCTTTCACAATGCGGTTGCCTATGCCGCCGGTCTGCCGCTGCTTGCCTCGATGCTGACCGAGATGCGCAGTATCGCGCGCCGCTGCACCATCACCCGCACCCACGACCGCTTCGACCAGCAGGCGCTGGAACATATCGCCGTCATCGACGCCATCGAGGCGCGTGACGGTGCTGCCGCGCGCGCGGCAATGGAAGTGCATTTCGACAGCGTCAGAACCCGCTTTCTTGGCTGGCTGGCGCGCAATTGAGAATTTTGATCGCATGACCCTGCATCCGACCTTTGACACCGACGCCAAGATCCGCGGCATAGAGGCTGCCTTTCCGGCAGCGGAATTTGCCGAGCGGCAGGCGCGCGCCCGCGCGGCCATTACAGCGAGCGGCCATGAGGCGCTGATCGTCACCGGCCCGGAAACCATCTACTGGCTGACGGGTCGCCAGACGGCCGGTTATTTCGCCTTTCAGGCGCTGGTCCTGCCGGCCGATGGCGAGCCCGTGCTTCTGGTGCGTCAGCTCGAACTGTTCGGTACGCTTGCCAATACCTATCTGCCCGATATCGTTGCCTATCAGGATGCCGACAATCCGGCCGAAGCGCTGGTGGATCTTCTCCGTCAGCGCGGCATTGCCAATCCGGCAATCGAGCTTGCCGGCTGGTTCCTGTCGCCGAAGCTTGCGGCCGAGATTTCCGAGCGCCTTGGTGTTGCCTCTCTCATCGACGGCTCGCAGATCCTGCCGTCGCTTCGCATGATCAAGTCGGCGGCCGAGCTTGAGGCCATCCGTCATGCGGCACGCTATGCCGAGGCGGGCATGATCGCCGGCATCGAGGCTTGCGTGATCGGCGCCGACGAAAATGCCGTCGCTGCCGACATGCTGCATGCGGCAACCCGTGCCGGCTCGGAAGTCATGGCCATGGAGCCGCTCGTCTCTTCCGGGCCCCGCAGCGGCCTGCCGCATATGACATGGCGCCGCCGCGTGCTTGAGGCTGGCGATCCGCTCTTCCTCGAACTCGCCGGCAGCCACGCGCGTTATCACGCCGCCCTGATGCGAACGGTCTGGATGGGTGTGCCGCCGGACGAGGCGCAGCGGATGATGGATTGCGCGCTGCGGGCGCTCGATGCGGCACTTGCCGAGATCCGGCCGGGCGTTCTTGTGCCCATGTGCATGATACGGCGCAGGCAATCATCGATGGCGCCGGCTATACGGCCGCCTTCCGCAAGCGCATCGGCTATTCCATGGGCGTTGCCTTCGCGCCGGACTGGGGCGAGGGGGCAATCCTCAGCCTCTTCTCCAATGTCACCCGCATCATCGAGCCGGGCATGGTCTTCCATCTGCCTGCAACATTGCGCAGCTATGGCGAATGGACCGTCGGCGCTTCGGAAACGGTGATCGTCACCGAAACCGGAGCCGAAGTGCTGTCCACCCTGCCGCGCCAACTCACCATCCGCTGATTTCAACCTATAAAGACAAAACGGAGCATGCCATGCGTTCACTCTTTCACCTTGCCTACCATGTGACCGATCTCGATGCGTCGCGTCGCTTCTACGGCGATATCCTCGGCTGCGAGGAAGGCCGTTCGACCGATACCTGGGTCGATTTCGACTTCTTCGGCCACCAGATCTCGCTGCATCTCGGCAAGCCTTTCGAAGTTACCCGGACGGCAAGGTCGGCGATCACATGGTGATGATGCCGCATCTCGGCGTCATCCTGCGCCTCGACGACTGGTTCGCGCTGGCCGAGCGTCTGGAAAAGGGCGGCATCGCCTTCGACATTCCGCCGGTCGTTCGCTTCGAAGGCGAGCCGGGCGAGCAGCGCACGATGTTCTTCTTCGATCCGAGTGGCAACCCGATCGAGGTCAAGGGCTTCAAGGATTTTGAGAGCGTCTTCGCTCACTGATATAGAAAAGCCCGGCAGGTGATTGATCTGCCGGGCTTTTTTGTTTCTGGCTTGTAGTTACCTCAGAACATGCTGGGCGAATTGGTGATCAGCTCATTGGCGTTTTCGCCGATGATGACGATGTCTTCGTAGAAGGCGGCGCCAACGCCATCGAGCGACAGGAAGGCTTCGACGCCGAAGACCATGTTTGCCTCGACCACATCCTCCGGCATGGACATGGTGGTGGAGATGCGCGGCAGTTCGAAGCCGAGGCCGATCCCGTGGCCGTAGAACGGGAAATTCTTCATGATCGGCGAGATCGAGCCGCCGAAGGCCGCCGTCATCCGGTCGGCTTCCGCCGCCACGTCCAGAAGTTTCACGCCGGGGCGCAGCATGTCCGACAGGCGGTGCACGATGCCGCTTGCCGCCTCGATGAGACGTAGCTGCTCGGCATTGGCTTGTCCGCGCACGGCCGTGCGACCCGGATCGAGATAATAGCCCTGATAGAGCGCGCCATGCAGCGTGCCGGTGACGATATCGCCACAACCGGGACATCCTCGCTATAGCCGGTCAGCGGAAAGCGCTGATCGAAGCCGAGCGTTTCGCCGTGATTGGTGCCGATCATCTGGATGCGGCCGCCGCGGGCGACGACGACGCGGGCCGCCTCGCCGGCCGCTTCGCGTTCCGAAAGCCCCCCGACCAGACCTTCCATCAGCGCGTTGACGCCAAGGGTCGCGGTCTCGCCGGCATAGCGATAACAGTCGAGCTCAAGGCGGCTCTTGATGCGGCGTACAGAGCGCACGAGATCATCGGCCGGTACCCATTCGATATCCGGTGCAATGGCTTCCAGCTGCCGGTAATATTTGATCGGGATGAAATGCGTCCCGACCAGCGCCACGCGGCCCTTGACGCCACGCTCGACGAGCGACTTCGCAACGCTTTCGAACGGATGGTTGCTGCTGAGCACATCGTCGATGGACACGAGATCGCGACGCACTTCCGGCTCGTCGATATGCAGCTGCGGCGCGCGGCCGGGCTGGAGGATGACGCCGGCAAAGGAGCGGGCGGTCCAGATCAGCGAATCCATGCCGCCGCTGATCGCATAGTGGTTGGAGAGATAGAGAACGTCGCCGCAATTATCCGTCGTGCCGCCGCCGCGGCCGAAGACGACAGCGGTCTCAAAGCCGCGGCGGGCGATCTCGTCATGGACGCGCGCCCAGCGGGTTTCATATTCTTCGATGGGGAAATAGCGATGCATGCTGTCACTCCGGATGCGGACATTGAGTGCCTGCGCCAGCGTCCGACCTCCGGTCTTCAGAGGTAAGGGTGGGCGCGGTTTGATTTTCGGTACACCGGCTGTATCCTTTCGTCAATGTGAAGTCTCGCCTGCACATCTCCCTTGATGCCCGACTTGGCACCAGAGAATATAAGCGCCTAATATATGGGCCAAGAATGATTAAAATATGCGCGTTTCGCAAATTAATTGACCGTTAATTTGTTGAAAAGGCTACTTGAACTCCACTGGTATACTGAATAGGCTTGGTGTACCGAAATTGATGACGGGGTTTTCGACGGGGCCAAACGCCCTCGACGGAACCTGCGACACCAAGAAGACGAGTGGATATGGATCTCGATACCAAGACTGTCGCCGCAAGCCACGGGCGTGCGTTTCCGATGAAGGCGGGCCAGTATGTCCGCATCATCAACACCCATGGCAATCAGGTCGTCGATACATGGGCGGTTGCGGCCGGCGATCTCGGCGAGACCTCGTCGATGGACCATACCCGTTCCGTCAACAGCAACATCTTCTTCACCAAAGGCATGAGCGTCCTCTCCTCACGCCGCAGGCCCATGCTCAGGATGGTGGCCGACAGCGCCGATGTGCGCCACGACACGCTGCTCTGCCCCTGCAGCAGCGAACTCTACCAGCAGCTCGGCTGCGCCGAGCCGCATCGCAGCTGCACCGACAATTTTCACGAGGGTCTGGCTGAGGCGGGCCTTGCCGTTCCCTTCACGCCCGCTTCCCTCAATCTCTTCATGAACGTCCCGGTCAAGGCGGACGGCACGGTCGACCGCGTGCCGCCGGCAACGGCTGCCGGCGACTATGTGGTGCTGCGCGCCGAGATGGATCTGACGCTCGTTCTTTCCGCCTGCCCGCAGGACATTACCCCGATCAATGGCGACGCCCGCACCCCCAGCGACGTCGCGGTTGCGATTACAGACAGCTACCCCGAGGAGGATGCCCGATGAGCGCGCCACTTCTGAGCCTCAAGGAAATCCGCAAGAGTTTTGGCGAGAACGAGGTGCTGAAAGGCGTCTCGCTCAACGTGAATGCCGGTGAGGTCGTGTCGATCATCGGCGCCAGCGGCTCCGGCAAGAGCACCTTCCTGCGCTCGATCAATGCGCTGGAAATGCCGCAATCCGGCTTCATGGAATTCGAGGACATGTCTTTCGATTTCCGCCCGGAATCGCGCTTCTTCCCCAGTCAGGCGCAGTTGCAGGCCCTGCGCGCCCGCGTCGGCATGGTGTTTCAGAGCTATAATCTCTGGCCGCATATGACGGTTCTTGAAAACGTCATCCATGCGCCGATGAAGCTTCTGAAAATGCCGCGCAGCCAGGCAATCGAGGAGGCGGAAGCGCTTCTGTCGCGCATCGGCCTGTTCGAAAAGCGTCACAGCTATCCGGCCCGGCTTTCGGGCGGCCAGCAGCAGCGTGTCGCGATCGTGCGTGCGCTTGCCATGAAGCCGCGGCTGATGCTGTTCGATGAAGTCACCTCGGCGCTCGATCCCGAACTCGTACATGAGGTTCTGGTGCTGATGGCGTCGCTCGCCTCTGAAGGCATGACGATGCTGCTCGTCACCCACGAGATCGCCTTTGCCCGTGACGTCTCCTCGCGCGTCCTGTTCTTCGACAAGGGGGTGATCGGCGAGGCGGGCTCGCCCGATATCCTGCGCCATCCTGAAAGCGAGCGCCTGAAGCAGTTCCTGCATCGTATTCTCCATGACCAGGTCGGTCATTCCATTTCCAATGACAGCGGCCGGGGAGTGCAGGCGTGATGGGCAATTTCTGGAACGAAGTGGTTCTCTATGGTCCGGGCTTTCTCGAAGCCTCCTATACGGTGTTCGGCATCACCATCCTGACGATTGCCGTTTCCTGGGTCTGCGGTCTCGTCGCCGCACTGGCGCAGCGCTCGAAGTTCAAGGCCGTCCGTATGGCGGCCGGTTTCTACATCTGGTTCATTCGTGGCACGCCGACGCTGATCCAGGTCTTCATCATCTATTTCGGCCTGCCACAGATCGGCATCCGGCTCTCGCCCTTTGCCGCCGGTGTCATCGCACTCGGTATCAACAGTGGCGCCTATGTCGCTGAAATCGTTCGCGGCGGCCTCACTGCCATCCCGCGCGGACAGACGGAATCGGCGCTCGCGCTCGGTTTCAGCCCGGCCGAGACAATGCGCACCATCATCCTGCCGCAGGTCTTCCGCATCATCCTGCCGTCGATCACCAATGAGGCGATCTCGACGCTGAAGAACACCTCGCTGCTCTCGACCATCACGGTCGTCGAACTGACGCTCTATGCCCAGACGCTGATCGCCTCCACCTTCCGGCCGTTCGAGTTCTATATCGCGGTTGCGGTCATCTATCTGGTCCTGACCACTGTGCTCACCACGCTCGCCTCCTGGCTCGAGCGCCGCTACGCCAACCTCGGGTGATGAGACGATGAGCGTCCTGCCGATCGATTCCCTCGAAACCCCGCGCTTTTGCGGCGTGCCGACCTTCATGCGTCTGCCGCAGGCGACGTCGCTGAAGGATCTCGACGCCGCGATCGTCGGCCTGCCGTCGGATAGTGGCGGGCCGTTCCGCACCGGCGCGCGTTTTGCGCCAAATGCCGTGCGGGCGATGTCGGTCATGCTGCGCCCGATCAATCCCTATCGCGGCAATATCAACGTCTTCGAAGCGCTGCGGGTCGCGGATGTCGGCGATGCCAATGTCGTGCCGGGCTATGAGATGGAATCGCTCGAACGGATCGAGCAGTCGGTCTCGGCGCTGGTGGAAGCCGGTATCGTGCCCTTCGCCATCGGTGGCGATCACTCGATCACGCTTGCCGAAATCCGCGCTGTCGCAAGCAAGCACGGGCCGGTGGCGCTCGTACATTTCGACAGCCATACTGACACTTGGGACAAATATTTCGCCGGCAAGAAATACAGCGCCGGCACGCCGTTTCGCCGCGCTGTCGAGGAGACAATCATCGATCCCAGCCATTCGATCCAGATCGGCATGCGCGGTTCGCTGTTCCAGAAGGACGATATCAGCCAGTCGATCGATCTCGGCTATGACGTGGTGACGACCGACGACGTGTTCGACATGGGCGCCAAGCGCTGGCGGACAGGATTGCCGCCCGCGTCGGCGACGGCCGGTCTTCATCTCCTTCGACATGGATTTCGTCGATCCGTCTGCCGCCCCTGGCGTCCAGACGCCGGAGGCCGGCGGCCCGAGCGCGCATGAGACGCTGAAGATCCTGCGGGCGTTACACGGCATCAATCTCGTCGGCTGCGACGTGGTGGAGGCAAACCCGCTTTACGACGGGCCGGGCCAGATCACCGCGCTTCTGGCGGCAACCGTCATGGCCGAATTTCTAGGCTCCATGCTTCCCGGCGCATTTCGACGCCGGGCTGAGAGAAATCACGGGCATCGGCCGATGCCTTTGAACCGAAAAATGCACCATCAACAAGGGAACTAAAACATGAAATTCAAATCTCTGATCGTGGCCGCCGCCGCTTTCGCCGGCCTCGCCATGACCTCGATTGCCAATGCTGCCGATCTGGAGCTGCTGCAGCCGGGCAAGCTTCTCGTTGCCACCGAAGGCACCTATGCGCCGTTCAGCATGCGCTCGCCGGACGGCAAGCTCGATGGTCTCGAAATCCGCGTGATGAAGGAAGTCGCAAAGCGGCTGAACCTCGAATACACGCCGGTCCTGATCAAGTGGGATTCGCTCCTCGTCGGCCTGCAGGCTGACCAGTTCGACGTCATCAGCGCCGCGATGGACATTACCGAAGCCCGCCAGAAGCAGGTGACGTTCTCCAACGGCTGGCTGGAGTCCGGTGGCCGTGTCGTCACCGCCAAGAATTCGCCGATCAAGAGTGCTGCGGACCTCAAGGGCAAGACCGTCGGTGCCCTGGTTTCCTCCACCTGGACGAAGATTGCCGAAGAAAAGGGCGCAACCGTCAAGGGCTACAAGGCTGAGTCCGATGCTATGCAGGATCTGGTCAACGGCAATGTCGATGCCGTCATCACCGATTCCATCGCTGCCGCCTACGCCATCAAGTCCGGCGGCCTGCCGCTGACGATGACCGACGACTATGTCAGCCACGTCCAGAAGGGCTTTGCCTTCAAGATGGGCAAGCCGCATCTCGTCGAAGCCGTCAACAAGGCGCTGGCCGACATGGTTGCCGATGGCACCTATGCCAAGCTGACGAGCGATCTCGTCGGCTTCGACCCGACGCCGAAGGATCCGATCAAGACGATCAAGTAAGCCTGTCTGTCGCTAGAGCTTGCGCCTGACAGAATTGAACTCCGATGAGGGGCGCGCATGTCGCGCCCCTTTTCATGTTGCCAATACCCACCTGACGATCTGCCGCCGCGAGCGCACCGCGACCCTTCGAACTCGCGCGGCACCGTTGCGTGACATACCCTAGTGAAAGGCATAGCCGGCCGGCACCATCTGCGTCTCGATGACAAAATGCACCTCGTCGCCGAGCTGGGGAATGGCGAAATCGAGCCCCCAGTCGCTGCGGCGAATGCTGCCTGTGGCCGAGAAGCCGATCTTCGGTACCCCCATGCGCGGATGCCGGGCCATGGAGCCGTTGAACGTCACCTCGAGCGTTGCCGGATGCGTCTTACCACGCAGCGTCAGCAGTCCCTCCACGCTACCTTTCCTCTCGCCGTCAATGTGGATCCTCTCTGATCGGAAGGTGATCGGCACTGCCGCGAGAAATGCCGGATCGCTGCCGATCTGCGCGTCGAAATTCACCTTCTGCGGCCAGGGATAATCGGTACGAACCGAAAGTGGGTCGATCTCGACGGTCAAGGTCGATGTCTCGGGAGCATCGGGCCGCCAGTCGAGACGCGCATCGACGCCTGTGAAGCGGGCCGTATAGCGCGACAGGCCGGAATGGTCGAAGGACCAGTTGAGGCTCGTATGCGATGGGTCGGTCTTGTAGTTGCCGGCAGGCGCCGGACCCTCTGCGGCAATGGTCGGCGAGGCGCCGATCGTGAGCGCGAGGATGAGGGCAGTCATTTTCAGCATGCTGATATCCTTTGGGCTTGAGGCAGCGGGAGCATGGCGGACGGCCGGGCTCAGGCTGCCCGGTTTCTCTCGACGGAGCCCAGTCGCTCCCAGACGCCGGCCACATGAGGTACGTCGAGATGGAAGACGGTCGTGAATATCTCTTCGAGGTGTTCGGCACTGATGATCCGCTCTTCGCGAAGAGTGCCAGCTGTCACATGGCGCAGCCGGTCATTCTGCAGGCCGACATATCCGTCTTCCGTGTGCCGCAGCACTGCGAGCGAATGGGTGAATGGCGAGCCGGCATCCTGCATCAGCCAACTATGGGTGGCCGCCATCGCATCTTCATCGCCGTGGTCGGGATGGAAATCGAAGCTTTTGGCCATCCCTTGCGTATGGTTGTTGAAACGCAGCCATCCTTCACCGACCGGCGTGATGGAAAAGCCGAAGCCTCGCTGGCTGATCGGCCCGGCAATCATCGGAACGGGCTCGACGATGGCATCGGCCACGCCCACTTCGGCAAGGTAGGGACGATCGAGATCGACCCGCAGCGTCAGATGGTTGCCGATGGCCATGTCGCCGAGCTTTTCCCGCTCCACACCGCCGCATAGCCGTGTCGCGCGGAATCCGAGTGCGGCCAGCGCCGCGCCGAAAAGGCCGTTCATCTCGTAGCACCATCCGCCACGGCGGCCCTCGACCATCTTGGCGAAGGCGGCTTCCGGCGCAAGCTGCGACGGCCAGCCCATGAAGGCATCAAGCGCCTCCCAGGTGAAGGCCATCAGATGGGCGCGGTGCAGCCGCGAGAGGCTTTCGAGATCAGGTATCGCGGGCCGCGTCATGCGGATGCGGGCGAGATAGGCGTCGAGCTGTGATGCAGTCAGGGCCATTGCACCGTCTTGGCGATAGGCATGCGTCATCCTTCGGTCTCCTTTCGATGAGCCGTTGGTCGGGTTGGATCAGGTTATGGGTTCGGGCGTGAGCCGGTTGTCCGGCGCGGGCTCTCTATAGCGCGCCGTCGAAGGCGCCGTTCCTAAATGATCCTGCAGACGCTGCCGTCGATCCTAAAACTTTGCTAAAAGGGTGGGGTAGCGCATATTGAGCGCATGGAGGGGCAGGGCATGCGACTGGATGACCAGCTTCTCGACTTCCTCGACAGGCCGCTGATGTGCATCATCGGCGCTGCAGACGATGGCGGGCGCCTGCGGCCGGGCGGGGCGTCGGTTTTCGCGTGATGGAAGACCGCGAGACGATCGATGTGATCTTTTCCGGCTGGCAATGGCCGTATATCGAGCCCTGCATTCGCCAGAATGGCCGACTTGCCGTTACCTTCGTCAGCCCGCCCGATTACATGACCTTTCAGTTCAAGGGACCGGCGGCCATGCGGGATGCCGAGGCGGCGGACCTCGATCATGCGGAGCGTTTCATGACGGCCGCAACCAACGAGCTCGCAGCGCTCGGGGTCGAGCGCAGCATCATCGCCCCCTGGCTGACTGCGCGTGAGGCGCGCGTGGCAAGGCTCTCGATCAGAGAGGTCTATGTGCAGACCCCCGGTCCGCTTGCGGGCATGCTGGCGGGCATGCTTGCAGGGATGTCGACAGACATGCCGGCGGCAATTCCGTCCGCTGTCTCGGCGGGCACCCCGACGCGTGAGCCCTCTGACGCGAGGTCGAGATGAGCCCGCGGCTTTCCGATCTCCATGCCTGTTTCGAAGGCGTCATTCCCTCCATCCTTGCCACCGCCTCCGCCGATGGCATGCCGAACATTTCCTATCTGTCGCATGTGGTGCGGATCGATGACGAACATGTGGCGCTTTCCAACCAGTTCTTCGCGAAACCGCGGCAAATGTCCGTGCCAATCCGAAGGTGACGCTGATTGTCGTCGACGGGTTCACCGGCGACCAATTCCTGCTGGATGTCGGCTTTGTTCGGGCTGTCGACGGCGGCGCGCTTTTCGATAGGATCGCCCGCCAGCTGAAGGCCAGCAGTGCGCAGGTGGGCATGTCGGATGTCATGCGGCTGCGCAGTGCCGATATCTTTCGCGTCTACGGGATCGAGAAGGTCCCATCGCCTGTCGAGACCGTTCAGGCCGCCATCAGCCAGCGCTCGCCGGTCAGTATCCAGGCGCTCAATGAGGCCCTGAAGACCATCGAGCGGCAGGTGGAGGCGGATGAAGTGATCGATGCCCTTCTCGATGCCGTGCAGCACATCCTTGGCTATGCAAATGCCGTCGTGCTCATTCACGATGCCCATCGCAACTGCCTGACGGCGACCGGCAGTATCGGTTACGGACCATCGGGGCTTGGGGCGGAAATCGCCGCCGACGACGGCCTGATAGGCTCGGCGGCGAAGAGTGGCCAGACGATCAAGGTCAGTGACATGAGCCGTGTGCGTCGTTTCGGCGAGGCAATAGGCTCGGAGCAGGGCGGGATGGAGGATGCCACCCGCAATGTCGTCTTTCCGCACCTGCCCATGGCCATGAGCCAGATCGCCGTGCCGATGGCGACGCGGGGCGCTCTCACGGGAGTGCTTTTCATCGAGAGTGCGGAACGCCTGGCCTTTCGCGAGGAGGACGAGGCTGCACTCGAAATCCTGGCGCGGCAGGCGGCGGCAGCACTCAGGGCCAGTGAACGGGAAGCATCTGCCATCGAGCCACGCCAACAAGCCGTCGAAGCGCCTCTCGTTGCGGCCGGGCGCGAGATCCGCGTGCACCACCACGCTTTCGACGACAGCATTTTCGTCGATGGTACCTATATCGTAAAGGGCGTGGCCGGCGCATTGCTGCGCCTGATGCTGGAGCGCTATCTGGGCGAGGGGAGGCGCGAATTTACAAACCGTGAGCTTCGCCTTGCCGCCGGCGCGCGCATGCCCGACATCAAGGATAATCTCGAAACACGTCTGCTTCTTCTGCGTCGCCGGCTGGAGGAGAAGCCGGGCCCGATCCGTGTCGTCCGCGTTGGTCGCGGCCGCGTGGCCCTTGAAGTGCAAGGGCCGCTTCTGCTCGATAAGGCTGACGACGGCGACTAGTGGCCGGGCCGGCGAGCTTCGTTGGCATTGCCGGCTATTGGGTCAGTGGCACGCAGTTGAACTGCCCGCGACCTCTGCATGAATGGTCGCTGATCGAGCCCGGCCCGCTCTTTCCCGGGTGCTTCGGGCTGCCGGTCTGGATCGAGCAGGCGCCACGCTGCGGGATGACCCGCGCGCATCCGAAGCTGCTCGTTTCCGAGCTCGGGTCGAACGCCTCGGCATCGGGCGCTGCAGCCCATGCTTTCCGCTCCTGCGGATTATAGTGAAATTTCCCATGCCGAACCGCGCAAGGTGCATCGGCACACATCTGATATGCGCGTGCTATCTGACGGAGGCGTGTCGGGATGAAGGTGTCGGATTTTCGTCAGTGCTGCCGCATTGGCCGTGATTGCGCTTGGCGCATGGCACTGGGCTATCCCGCCGCCGAAGCTGGGGGCTCGGCAATCTCGCGGTGGATTTGGCCCCGCCAGATTGGCGGGGCCACTCGTACTCTAATTAGAGAACGGTAACGTTTTCAGCCTTGGACTTGCCCGTCTTGCGGTCCTGTCCAACGTCGTAGCTGACTTTCTGGCCATCGCTCAAGGAGCCGCCAAAACCAACGGCCGAGATGTGAACGAACACGTCTGGTCCGCCATTGTCCGGCGTGATGAAGCCAAAACCCTTGTCCTGCGCGAAAAATTTAACTGTACCGGTTGCCATGAGATCCTCGTTGATTGGCTTCGACCGTATCGCAATAGCGATCGATGTCATAGACTTCAAGCGTGTCCGGCCACAGTAATATGCCCGCCGGACGGTTCTAGGACGTTGCGCCAGGGCGTTTCAGCGTGCGCTGATACGTTTGCGTTTCTCATGGATTGCGCCGAGTTTGTGATCCCCTGTGGCCGTAAGGCGCTCAAGAAATTTCAATTGTATTGTTTATATTTATAAGCTTATGGAGTTTTCTTAAATTGATTTCTTATGTTTTGTCAGATGCGGCGGTGAAGGAAATCGATAAGCGCGTTGACCCTTCGTGAGGGAAGGCGGCCTTTTGCATGGACGGCATAAAGATTGACCTCTGAAGAGGAAAAATTATCCAGCACAGGCTCCAATAGCCCGCTTTCGATGTCGTCTATGACGTCGAAGATCGAATTTAGGATAACGCCGGCGCCCGCCGTGGCCCATGCTCTTATCGCGCCGCCATCACTGGCAGTGCGGTCGCCTTGACGCGAATATGGAGCGTCTTGCCCTTCTCATCGAAGGCCCAGATGGACTCGGAGAAGTCCGGACGGGCCATGACGAGGCAGTTGTGGCCGACGAGTTCGCGTGGATGGCTTGGTCGACCTGCCCGATCCCAATAGGCGGGAGCCGCGCAGACCCGTCTGGTGCCATGGCGCAATAGGCGTGCATCGGGGTCGTCCGAAAGTTTCCGTCCACTTATTCGAATTGCCAGATCGAAACCCGCGGCTGCCAGATCGACCACGCCATCCGAAAGGAAGACGGAGACGGAGACGCCCGGATTTTCTCTGATGAACTCGTCGATGAGCGGCACCAGTCTGCGGCGGCCGAAATCATGGGTCGCCGTCAGTTTGATGGGCCCGCTCAGCGGTCCGAGGTCGGTGATTGCATCGAATGCGTCGGCAACATGGCCGACGATGCTTCGCGCCTCTGCGACAAAGCGCTCTCCCTCCGGCGAGAGCGAAAGCCGGCGGGTAGAGCGCAGCACCAGCTTGCTGCGCGCCTGATCTTCCAGGCGCTGGAGGCCGAGCGTGGCTGTCGACGGAGAGATTGATAGCGCCTTCGCCGCGGCCGAAAGGCTGCCCCGATCAGCGATTTCAATCATCAGTTTCAGGAGGTTGAACTGATCCATTCTTATCCAAAATCGAATTGTGGCCGCTAGTCGCCACTAATTATTTCTGCGTTTTGGCAAAGTAAAGTCGCGTCAACTTGCCTCGCGACGTTTGAAGCGACCCGCAATGCCGGGCGCTTCAAGCGCCAGATATATTGCAGAAATAGATTACGACTGGGCGCCTCCCAAGCGCTCCCTGCCTTCGTGCGCTCTCGCACCGGGGCACTGAACACAGCCGCCTCCTATTCCCTTGCAGAAGACAAGTTCGTGCGCCGCTCAAACGGGGCACGCGCATTGCGTTGTTCAAATCCGGAGCGAGCTCCGGGATTAGCCGGGAGGTGGTCATGACCACACAGACAGTTCATAACGGGGATCGTTCTGCCATCAGCAGGAGGGCATTGCTCTCTGTCGCTATGGCAGCCTCGTTTCTTGCTGGAACACAAAATCTCTTCGCCCAGTCAAAAGCAGGGTCAGCTTCGCCGATCAGCGCCGACGATCTCCATGCCTTGTCCGTTTCCATCATAGGAGAGAGGGCCGATGACCGGCCTCTTTCGGACGCCTTCCACGCGGCCTTCAATGAGGCGAACCCGAGCTTCCTGGTTCGTGCAGCGGCACTGTCGGCCGAGATGAAGGCCGCAGGGATTACCACGCCCGCGGCTTCTCGGCATCGCAGCTGGCACAGGACCCGGTGCAGCGTGCCACCGCCATTGGCCTGACCGCAGCCTGGTATCTCGGTCATGTCGCGCATGACGAGCACGACGATCATGGTGGCGGGCAGGTCGTCGCCTATGAAAAGGCGCTCATGTGGGCGCCGACCACCGATGTGACGGTGATCCCCAGTTATTCCCGCGGCGCTCCCAATTACTGGGCAGAGCAGACAGCGCAGATCGAAGCGCATCCCAGGACGCCCTGACGTCCTTGCCCGCACGCCGTCCGCATTGGGCGACGGCGAAGACAATCCTGCAGTAATGGAGAATGAAAATGGCCGAGTATGACGCGGACGTCATTGTCGTTGGTTCCGGCGTAATCGGGGGCATTGCAGCCTCTACGCTGGCCAAGGCCGGAAAATCCGTCATCATTTTGGAAGCAGGGCCCCGTGTGCCCCGCTGGAAGACAGTGGAGCGCTTCCGCAATCTATACGATATCTCCGACTACAATGCGCCTTATCCCGACCTTGATTATGCGCCCCGCCAGGGATCGAAGGATTATATCCAGCACACCGGCCCCATCCGCTATGGCGCGGGCTTTCTGAAACTCGTCGGCGGCACCACATGGCACTGGGGTGGTGCAACATGGCGTCTGCTGCCTTCCGACATGAAACTGAAATCCTCCTTCGGTGTCGGGCGAGACTTTCCTCTGAGCTACGATGAGCTGGAGCGTTTCTATGTCGAGGCCGAGAAAGAGATCGGCGTGAACGGCAACTCCCAGATGGATGAGAGCGGCGCGAACAAAAAACCTTTCCCGCCCCGTTCCGAGCCCTATCCGATGGAGGCGCAGAACTTCAATTACATGAACGCCAAGATGAAGGAGATGCTCGACGCCAACGGATACTGGACAATTCAGGAGCCCAATTGCCGCGCATCCCGACCTTATGCGGAGCGCCCCACCTGCGTCGGCAACAACAATTGCATGCCGATCTGTCCGATCGGCTCGCAATATTCCGGGGATCGTCACGTCACGCGGGCGGAGAAACTGGGCGCCAAGCTCATTCCCGAAGCGGTCGTCTACAAGCTGGACAAGGGCGCCGGGGGCAAGATCACGGCAGTCCATTACATGACGCCGACCGGCGAGAGCCGCCAGTTGACAGCCAAGATCTTCGTCATGGCCGCCCATGCGCTTGAAACGCCGAAGATCCTGCTGATGTCGGAGGTCGCCAATTCGTCCGATCAGGTTGGCCGCAATCTGATGGACCATCTTGGTTTCAATCTCGTCATGACCTCCAGAGACGAGTTGTGGCCCGGCAGCGGCCCGGTACAGCAGAATGCGATATTGAGTGACCGCGACGGCCCGCATCGCAGTCATTTCGCCTCCCTCAAGCATCAGGTCGGAAATGAGGCGAGCAATCTGCCCGTGACCCAATATCTGCTTGAAAAAGGTGTGCTGCAGCCCGAGCTCGATGAGCGCATTCGCCATATGTCGGCGCGCTGGATGAACTTCAACACCAATCTCGAGCAACTGCCCGACCCGGTAAACCGCATCAAGCTCAGCGCCAAGAAGGACAAGCTCGGCCTGCCCAAGCCGGATGTCTATTACTCCGTCACGGATTATGAGACACGCACCCGCGACAAGGTGATCAACGAAACCTATCCGGCATTTCAAAGGATTTTCGGCGGCGAGATCATAAAGATCGTCTCGGACTGGCAGCCGCAGGATCACCAGATCGGCACCTGTATCATGGGGGACGATCCGAGGGACTCTGTCGTCGACAAGGACTGCCGCAGCTGGGACCATTCCAATCTTTTCATCATGGGCACTCAGACCATGCCGGCATCGGCGGCCGTCAACCCGACGCTCACTGGCGCGGCCCTCACATTGCGTGCCACCCACGGCATGGTCTCGGAGGTATAAGATGCAGTTTCCGATGAAGACGATCGCTGGCGGTCTTGCCGTCGGCCTGCTGTTTGCTGTGCCGGTCGCGGCACAGGATCAAGATCAGGTGGCGCGTGGCAAGTATGTCGCGACGGCAGCAGATTGCATTGCCTGTCACACGGCCCCGGGCGGCAAGCCTTTCGCCGGTGGCTTGCCGTTCAAGACCCCGATGGGGACGATCTATGCGCCAAACATAACCCCTGATCGGCAACCGGGATCGGCAACTGGACGGACGCGCAGTTTCTTCGCGCCCTGCATGACGGGGTCGGGGCGCATGGAGAACGGCTGTACCCGGCTTTTCCATACACCGCCTTTTCCGGTATCAGCGACGAGGACGCATTGGCGGTGAAGGCCTATATCTTCTCGCTCGCGCCAGTGACGCAGCAGAACCATGAAAACGAGATGCAGTTTCCCTACAACATCCGGTTCCTCATGAGCTTCTGGAATCTGCTGAATTTCAGGAATTCGGGCAGCCAGAGCGTGGCTGCACAGGCCGATCTGGCGCGGGGCGCCTATCTGGCGGATGCCCTTGGCCACTGCGCCGAGTGCCATTCGCCAAGAAACCTGACGATGGGTGTCGATAGTTCGAAATACCTTGGCGGCGGTGCCGTGGACGGATGGACGGCCTTCAATCTCTCATCCTCCAAGAGCAGCGGGCTGGGCGGCTGGACAACCGACGAATTGGCGCAATATCTGAAGACGGGCAATGTGCCCGGCAAGGCGCAGGCTGCCGGCCCAATGGCAGAGGTGGTGGAAAACAGTACGTCGCATCTCTCGGACGAAGACCTGCACGCACTCGCGACCTTCATCAAGGCCGTGCCGGGCCAGGCCAGCGATGGACCCGACCGGTTCTCATTCGCCGGCCATCCGACGGACATCACGGATTACCGCGCGGATGCTGGCCGGCATGCAGGCGAGGGCGAGCAGCTTTTCATCGCAGCCTGCGCCACCTGTCACATGCTGTCAGGCAGTGGCGTTAAGGATGGCGCCTATCCGAGCCTGTTCCACAACTCCGTCACGGGTGCAGCAAATGCCGACAACCTCGTGATGGCTGTCCTTCATGGCGTCGAACGGCGCGGCAGTATCAACGATGCGTCTATGCCCGCCTTCGAAGACGAGTTCGATGACAATCAGGTCGCCAGCCTTGTGAATTACGTGAAGGACACGTTCGGAAATCCGCAAGGCAAGGTCAATGCAGAGGATGTCCATCGGCTCCGCGTCAATCTTGTTGCCCCATCGCCTGTCGATAGCCTGATGAAAGTGGGCGGCGGCATTGCTGCGGCCGTCGCCATCATCATTGCCTTCGCCGCCTTCCTCTGGTTCCGCCGCGCCCGAACCGGGCGTCCCCGCAGCCACTATAACGCATTGAGAATCCCTTTCCCCGGCTGGCCATCAGCCGGGGAGGGCGGGGCACGGGCGGCAGTACGGGCAATAGGCGGGCATCGTGCCGCAAAGGTGCACGCTCGCCCATTGCCGCAAAACAAAGCAAGGAACTAAACATCTGGGCGAATTAGCCTGCAGTCACCTCCATGCGGGTATCTGCAAGTCCGCCTTACTTGTGATAGGATGGAGGCTTGCTCCCGTTGATCTCATGAAGATAGTTCGAACAGGCGCCGACCGACTGGCGATGCTTCAGCAGCAGATCGAAACTGATGCTGTCCATGACGCCTTCGAGTAAGTTTCGAACATGCGGATTGCGGGTGGCGCGTGCGATTTCCAGACGAAATTCGACATCAGCATGGGCTTCCGTCTTGGCATCATCCGTCTGCAAATTTTTCCAGCCGATTATAGGCGCGGGTGATTTTTGCCGAAGCCCTGCGTAAGCGAGATCGTTCCCGGGCGTGTTGAGACATCGCTTTACCGCACCTCTATCCCGGGCAATCAGGCAAATGCCGTACTCTACGATGGCTATCGCTCGCTCCAGCCGGAAAATATTGCGAAGGTGATCGAGAGTGTCATCGACCTGCCGGTGTTTGTCGATGTCGCGCGGGTCGAGGTCTATCCGACCGACCAGGCATCCGGCGGCGGCACGATGGTCAAGTTCCAGCGCTGAATATCGAATGGCCCGGGCGGAGATATCCGCCCGGGCCATCTGCCGTAAGAGCGAGCCGCCCGGCTTTCGAACGGGCGACCATCAATCATGTCACGCCCGCATCCTGGCGCCGCTCGGGTCATAGGGTGACATCTCGATCACCTTCACCTTGCGCTTCTCACCGATGATATGCACGTCGAGTTCTGTGCCGATGACGGCCTTTTCGCGGTCGATCAGGGCCAGTGCCAGGCTCTTGCCGACGCGGTGGCCATAGGCGCCGGATGTGGTCATGCCGACGATTTCCTCGCCGTCCCAGACCGGTTCGAAGCCGACGGCATCTGCATCATCGGCTGCGACTTCCAGCATGGCGAGAACACGGGCCGGCTCGCCCTCGCTTGCGGCGGCCTGCTTGCCGATGAAGTCTTCCTTGCTCCAGTCGATCCAGCGATCCATGCCGGTCATCTTCGGCGTGTAGCTCTGGGTGAATTCGGCGCTCCAGATGCCGATGCTCTTTTCAAGTCGCATCGCATACATCGAGAGGAAGCCGATTTCGCGCATGCCGAGATCGGCACCGGCTGCGAGAAGCGCCTTGCGAAGCTCGGCATGTTCATTGGCAGGGCAGCTGATCTCGACAGCCGTTTCACCCGAAAGCGACAGGCGGGCGATCTTCACCTTGTGAAGCCCGAGTTCCGCTTCCATGCAGCGCATCATCTTCAAGCCGGAGAGGTCGGTGTCGGTGATCTTCTGCAGGACGTCGAATGTCTTCGGGCCGTTCAGCGAGAAGCCGGAGACGCTGTCGGAAATATCCTCGATCTGCACGTCGCCCGTCAGGTTCTGGTTGAACCAGCGCATATGGAAGGCACGCAGATAGTAGGAACCCATCAGCCAGTAGGTGCCGTCACCCCAGTTGAAGCAGGTCATGTCGCCCTTCAGGCGACCCTTGTGGCCGAGCATGACGGCAAGCTTCACTCGGCCTGCCTCCGGCAGCTTGCTGGCCACCACGCGGTCGAGCCAGGCCTTCGCATCCTTGCCGGAAATCCGGTAGCGGGCGAAGCCGGAAATGTCGAGGAGGCCGACGTCTTCCGCCGTTGCCTTGCATTCCTCGGCGATATGGGGGAGGGCTGCCGAACGGCGCATCGTGCCCGGTTCCTCAAAGCCTTCCGGTGCGAAATAACGCGGGATTTCGAGGCCCCAGCTATTGCCCCAGCGTGCGCCTGCGGCCTCCATATCTACATGGGCGCCGGCGGTGCGCAGCTTGCGGCCTGCCGGCAGCTGTTCGTTCGGGTAGGTGAGAACGAAACGGCGGGAGTAGAACTGCGCGGTGGTCTGGCGCACATATTCCTTGGTCGCCTGATGCGGCCCGAAGCGGGCGACATCCATGCCGTAGATATCCTGTTCGGGCTCGCCGTAGATCATCCATTCGGCCAGCGCCTTGCCGACGCCGCCGCCCTGGCTGAAGCCGGCCATGACGCCGCAGGCGACCCAATAGCCCTGCGGGCCGACCGGGCCAACCAGCGGATTGCCGTCCGGCGCGAAGGTGAAGGCGCCGTTGACCCAGCGCTTGATGCCGACATTTTCCAGTCCCGGAAAACGCTCGAAGCCGAGCGTCAGTTCTTCGCCGATCCGGTCGATATTTTCCGGGATCAGCTCCATGCCGTAATCCCAAGGCGCGCCGTCCATGCACCAGTGGGTGGCGTCGCGCTCGTAGACGCCGAGCAGCAGGCCGTCATGTTCCTGGCGGGTATAGGTATAGCCTTCCGGATCGACGACGATCGGCATCTCGCCTTCGAAGCGCTTCAGCGGCTCGAAACGCTCGGTGATGAGATAGTGGTGTTCCATCGGCGTGACCGGCAGGTTGACGCCGGCCATCAGGCCGACCTGCTTGGCCCAGAGGCCGCCGCAGTTGACCACATGCTGGGTATGGATCGTGCCCTTTTCCGTCACCACATCCCAGGAGCCATCGGGGCGCTGGTTGAGTTCGATGACGCGGTTGCGCAGGATGACCTGTGCGCCACGCTTCTTTGCGGCGCCCGCATAGGCATAGGTCGTGCCATTGGGGTCGAGATAGCCTTCGTTGGAATCATAAAGGCCGCCCAGCACGTCCGACGTCTTGATGACACCCTTGGTGCATTCCTCGACTTCGGCCGGGGTCAGAAGCCGTGCGGTCTCGACGCCGAGCGCCTTGAACGTTGCCCAGCCGGCCTTCAGCTGCTCCCAGCGGGCCTGATTGGTGGCGATATTGACGCCGCCCGTCATGTGCAGGCCGCAGTTCTGCTCGCTCTCGGCCTCGATCTCCTTGTAGAGCTTGATCGTGTAATCCTGCAGCGCGGCGATGTTCGGATCGCCGTTCAAGGCATGGAAGCCGGCAGCCGCGTGCCAGGTCGAGCCGGAAGTCAGCTCGGCGCGCTCGATCAGGGCGACATCGGTCCAGCCGAATTTTGTCAGATGGTAGAGGACGGAGGCGCCGACGACGCCGCCGCCGATGACGACTGCCTGATATGAGGATTTCATGTTCACTCCGTGACTGGATCGTTCCCTTTCCCGTCACGATAATGAAAAAGTACACATATGTCCATTCTACCTTGCGGCAGCTTTTGGCGTTGGTGATCGCTTCGGCTCGGGGTCGGGCAGCACGGCATTCGCCAGGGCCTGAATTTCCGCATCCGTTGGCCTGCGACCCGTCATGCAGTAGAGGTAGTCACGCCCGCGGGAAATGCGCAGTTCCCAGCTTTCATGCTCATCCTTCGTGGCGTAACCGATCTGGGTGAAATAGACGATGCGAGCGCGAACATCAGCCTCGGAATAGTCGTAGTCATAGCGGCGGAACATGGCGGCAATCGCCTCAAGTCGCGCGCCTTCGCTGACATCGAGCGCACGGCGGACCGTGCCGGAACGCCTTGCCCACTCGCGGATTGCGAAGTCGAGCTTGGTGTCGAACTTGTCGCGTTTCACCCAGGAGGCATAGAGATTGCCGAGTGCGTAGCAGACGGTTTCCGCCGGCTGGCTGGCAGCCTCTACGAGCGCGCGGGTATTGGTGTTGGCCCAATGGTCGATCAATGCATCAAGAAGCTCGCCGCGATCCTTGAAATACCAGTAGAAACTGGAGCGGGCGCAGTCGAGCTTGTTGGCCAGCGTCAGGACCTTCACCTGATCGACGCCTTCCGAAATCAGCGTATCGAGCGCGATATTCAGCCAGTCCTCGCGTGTGGTCCGGCCCTGGCCCCTTACACCCGGTTTCTTATCTTTCGTCACCAACAAAGCCTCGTTTATGTACACTATTGAACATTGAATACTGGTGCGCTACGCTCGCGAGGAATTAATCACATCACCTTCGTCAGCATAGGCAGGAACCGGTGACCTCTCACTATTCCGCACTTTCGATCTTTCGGGAAGGTCTGCGCAATCAGGCCGGCTGGGTCAAGGCGTGGCGTTCGCCACGGCCGCAGACTTCTTATGATGTCGTCATCATCGGTGGTGGCGGGCACGGATTGGCGACGGCCTATTATCTGGCGAAGAATCACGGCCACAAGCGAATCGCGGTTCTGGAAAAGGGCTGGCTCGGCGGCGGCAATACCGGCCGCAACACGACCGTCATCCGCTCCAACTATTATTACCCGGAAAGCACGGCGCTCTATGAGCTTTCGGTCAAGCTCTATGAGGGGCTTTCGAAGGAGCTGAACTACAACGTCATGTTCTCGCAGCGCGGCATGATGGTTCTGGCGCATTCGCAGGCCGAGATGGAACTGGCGGCGCGTAACGTCAATGCCATGCAGCTGAACGGCACGGATGCCGAACTCTTCGATGCGGGCGATGTGCGCAAACGCGCGCCGCTTCTCAACTATTCCGCCGATGCCCGCTTTCCGATCCACGGCGCCGTCTGGCAGAAACGCGCCGGCACGGGCCGTCACGATGCTGTCGCCTGGGGCTATGCCCGCGCCGCCGATCGGCTCGGCGTCGATATCATCCAGAATTGCGAAGTGCTTGATTTCGTCCGCGAAGGCGGTCGCATCACCGGCGTCGAGACGACGCTCGGGCGGATCGCGCGGCGTGGTGGGAGCGGCAGTGGCCGGCCATTCGTCGGTTCTTGCCAAGCTCGGCGGCTACAGCCTGCCGATCACATCCTATGCGCTTCAGGCCTTCGTCTCCGAGCCGTTGAAGCCCGTGGTCGATACGGTCGTCTTTTCGCCGGCCTATGGCACCTATTTCAGCCAGTCGGACAAGGGCGGACTGGTCATCGGCGGAGCGCTCGACCGTGTGCCGTCCTATGGTCAGCGCGGCAACATGCCGGTGCAGGAAGAGGTTCTGTCCGGGCTTGTCGAAATGTCGCCCATGCTTGCCAAGGTGAAGCTGCTGCGTCACTGGGCAGGCATTGTCGACGTGACGCCTGACAGTTCACCCATCATCGGGCCATCCGGGGTCGAGGGGCTTTACGTCAATTGCGGCTGGGGCACGGGTGGCTTCAAGGCAATTCCCGCCGGTGGCTACCTGTTCGCGCATCTGCTTGCCAACGGCTCCCATCACGAGATCAGCCGCCCCTTCGATCGGTCCCGGTTCGAGACCGGCCGCTCATCGATGAGGGTGCCGCCTCCGGCATCGCGCACTAGGCGCAAGGAACAAACGATGCAGCTTTTTTCCTGTCCCTTCTGCGGTCTGCGCAACGAGCGCGAGTTCCGTTTCGCCGGTGAGGCCGGAAAGGTGCGGCCTGACACGACGGCGCCTGTCGATGCCGCAGACTGGGCCGCCTATCAATATGCACAGCGCAACGAGAAGGGCGAGGTGCGGGAAATCTGGTCTCACATGCCCTGTTCGGAAATGTTCGTGATGGTTCGCAACAGCGTGTCGATGGACGTGCTCTCCACCGTGACGCTGCGAAAGGATCAGCCATGACATCCAGCCGCTTGGCCAATGGCGGCCTGATCAACCGCAGCA
Source organism: Shinella sp. UYSO24 (assembly GCA_902167985.1). GTDB lineage: Bacteria > Pseudomonadota > Alphaproteobacteria > Rhizobiales > Rhizobiaceae > Neorhizobium. The sequence goes on along the minus strand of CABHNZ010000008.1, from coordinate 116,568 downwards.
AGCGCCTTCGCTTCACCTTCGATGGCCGTGCCTATGAAGGGGTGGAGGGCGATACGATTGCCTCTGCCTTGCTTGCGAATGGTGTTCGCATTCTCGGGCGTAGCTTCAAATATCATCGGCCGCGCGGCGTCTGGGGCGCCTGGGTGGATGAGCCGAATGCCATCTTCTCTGTAAAGACGACCAAGGCCTCGCTGCCGAACGTGCTGGGCACGACGACGCCGCTCGAGGACGGCATGGACGTGCATGCCGTCAACGCCTGGCCAAGTGCCGAGCGGGACATCAAGGGCGGGCTCGATCTCTTCCATCGCTGGCTCGGTGCCGGCTTCTACTACAAGACCTTCATCTGGCCGGACTGGCATCTCTTCGAGCCGATGATCAGAAAGATGGCGGGCCTCGGCCATGTCGATCCCGCGCTGATCGAGGGCTATGTCTCCAACCAGACCCATGACCATTGCGACCTTCTCGTCATCGGTGGCGGTGCTGCTGGACTGATCGCTGCGCAGACGGCTGCCGAAGCGGGGCAGAGCGTCTGGCTGGTCGACGATCATCCCGAACTCGGCGGCGGCCTTTATCGGCGTGGCCAGATGGTGGAAGGACTGCAGCCTTCTGTCTGGGTGGCTGAACGAATAAAGGCCATTCTTCGCGCCGGTGGGCGGATTCTGACACGCACGACCGTCTTCGGCGCCTTTGACCACGGCGCCTATGGTCTGATCGAAGAGCATGGCTTCGGCAAGGCGCCGACGCTCCACCGGCTGCGTGCTGCCCGAACGATCCTCGCGACAGGTGCGATCGATCGGCCGGTGACATTCGCCAATAACGACCTTCCGGGCATCCACTCGCTGGAGGCCGGGCTCGACTATCTCGGCCGCTACGGCGTTCTGGTCGGGTCGCGGGTGGCGATTGCGGCCAATCATACGCTCTCCCGTGAAGCGGCGGATCGCCTCGCCTCGGCGGGCGCCGATATCGTCGTCTTGATCCCGCCCGGCTCGGTCGTGGCCGAGGGCAAAAAATCGGTTCTGGCGCTTTCGCAGGATGTGCGGCGCGCGCCGTCGATACGGTGCTTGCCTCTGCCGGCTGGTCGCCCTTGCTGCATCTGTGGAAACATGCGGGCGGCAAGCTCGACTGGAACGAACAGCTTGGCGCCTTCCTGCCCGGAGCGGCACCCAAGGCCATGGCAGCCATCGGAGCGGCCAACGGCACGTTCGATTTCGACACAGCCTTGGACGAGGCCTGCTCGGTGGCGCTCGGAGGCTCTTTCGAGCCGCGGCCGCGGGCGTTCTCGCTGACGCCCATTCTGCCGAAGCCGGGGGGCAAGGGGCGGCAATGGATCGATTTCCAGCATGACGTGACGCTCAAGGATGTCGAGCTTGCTGCCCGCGAAAATTTCGTCTCGGTCGAACATCTGAAGCGTTTCACCACGCTCGGCATGGCGTCGGATCAGGGCAAGACGTCGAATGTGCCCGGTCTTGCCGCCATGGCTGCCATTCAGGGCAAGTCGGTGCCGGAAGTCGGCACGACGACGTTCCGCCCGCCCTTCGTGCCGGTGCCGATGGAGATCTATCACGGCCATCACCATGGCCAGCTCTTTCATCCGCTGAAGCGGCTTTCTCTCGAGCAGCGCCACCGCGATGCGGGTGCGGCACTCGGCGAATATGGCGGCTGGCTGCGGCCCGCCTGGTATGGCCCGAAATCCGGCCCCGAGGCGGCGCAGGACGAGGTGAGGATGGTGCGCAAGGCCGGCGGCATTCTCGACGCGTCGCCGCTCGGCAAGATCGAGGTCATGGGCCCCGATGCCGAGGCCTTCGTCAACTTCGTCTACTATAACACGATGAAGACGCTGAAGCCGGGTTTCCTGCGTTACGGCTTCCTGCTCACCGAAAAGGGTGTCGTCTATGACGACGGCGTGCTCTTCCGCATGGGCGAGAACCGCTTCGTCATCTCCTGCTCGTCGAGCCATGCAGAGGGCGTGACGGGCATGCTGGAAAGCTGGCGACAGGATGGCAACGATCCGGATCGCATCTTCGTGCATGACACGACCAACCACTGGGCAACGGTGACGGTGACGGGCGCCCGTGCCCGCGACATGGTGGCAACGCTCGGCCTTGATCTCGATATTTCTGCGGAAGCCTTTCCGCATATGACATTCCAGGAAACGCTCTGGGGCTCTGTCCCCATGCGCATTGCCCGCGTGAGCTTTACCGGCGAAATCAGCTTCGAAATGTCGGTGCCGGCGTCAAAGGCCGGCGCACTCTGGGATGCGATGATCGAGGCCGGTCGCCCTCATGGCGTCGGACCGCTCGGCATCGAGGCGCTCTCCATCCTCCGTGCCGAAAAGGGTTTTCTCATCATCGGCAAGGATACCGATGGTGAGACCATGCCGCATGATCTCGGCTTTGCGACACCGCGTCTGAAAAAGAAGACGGCTTTCGTCGGGGACCGTTCGCTGCATAGCGAGGTCGGTAATGATCCCGATCGCCGACAGTTCGTCGGTCTTTCCGTGCCGGAGGGGGCAGCTCCTCTGCCGACCGGCGCGCATGTGGTGGAAGGCGAGAAGCCGAAATCGATCGGCATCGTGACGTCGAGCTATCAGAGCCCGACGCTCGGCCGTCCGATCGCGCTTGGCCTGATCGAGCGCGGTGAGGCGAGGATCGGCGAAACCGTCACCGTCTGGCATCTCGGCGCGCGCGTGAAGGCCACGATCACATCGCCGGTCGCTTTCGATCCGGAAGGAGCGCGCATCCATGCGTAACGACAGCCATAAATGGGACAAGCCGTTCTCGCCGGCAGCCACGCTGCGCGGTGAGGGGATCGTCATATCGAACCTGCCTTTCTGGCAGCTTTGCCTTGTCAGCGGGCCGAGGGTCCGCGAGCAGATACGTCTGCCACTCGTTTCCTGGCCGGAGCCCGCACCGGGTGGCCCCTATGCCATCAGCCTGCGTCGCGACCGGGTGATCGAGGTGGATGGCCCGCCACGACCCGAGGGCTGGGACGAGGCGCAGGCGCTGGCCGTCTCGGACGTGACGGATGGCTATCACGGCTTCATCGTCGAGGGGCCGCAGGCGCTGGCTTTCCTCAAGAAGGGCGCCGAGCTTTCGCTTGCCGTCGGCTCGCTTTCGGCCGCGCGGCTGATGTTCGGCCTGCCGGCAATCCTCTACCGGCTGACCGAAGACCGCTATGCCCTGATCTTTACCCGCGCCCATGCGGATGCCGCCTGGCTTGCGCTGAACTCCTATCTCAACCAGCAGCCGGCCGCTGACGGGTCGATCTTCATCGAGGATGACATGATGACCAGCTATTGCCTCACCGTGACTTGCCGCTCCACCCGCGGCATTGTTGCGGCCATCTCCACCTATCTCGCATCGAAGGGCTGCAACCTGACGGACAGCTCGCAATTCGATGACGCCGAGACGGGCATGTTCTTCATGCGGGTGAGTTTCGTGTCGGAAGGCGAAGTCGGCCTGGCGGACCTGAAGGAGGGCTTCGAAACCGTTGCCCAACCCTTCGGCATCGACTTCGCCTTCCATGACGAAGCGACGAAGATGAAGACGGTCATCATGGTGTCGCGTTTCGGCCATTGCCTCAATGACCTCCTCTATCGCTGGCGCATCGGCGCGCTGCCGATCGATATCGTTGCGGTCGTCTCCAATCACCTCGATTACCAGAAGGTGGTCGTCAATCACGACATCCCCTTCCACCACATCAGCGTGACGAAGGACAACAAGCCCGAGGCCGAAGCGCGGATCATGAAAGTGGTCGAGGAGGCCGGCGCAGAACTGATCGTTCTGGCGCGCTATATGCAGATCCTGTCGGACGAGATGTGCCAGAAAATGTCCGGGCGGATCATCAACATCCACCATTCCTTCCTGCCGTCCTTCAAGGGCGCCAATCCTTACAAGCAGGCACATGCGCGTGGCGTAAAGTTGATCGGTGCCACCTCCCATTACGTGACGGCCGATCTTGATGAAGGTCCGATCATCGAGCAGGATACGGTGCGCGTCACCCACGCGCAGTCGCCTGAAGATTACGTCTCGCTCGGCCGGGATGTGGAAAGCCAGGTGCTTGCGCGCGCAATTCACGCGCATGCCAGCCGCAGGTCTTTCCTCAACGGCAACAAGACGGTCGTCTTCCCGGCCTCGCCCGGCAGCTATTCGTCGGAACGCATGGGCTGACCCGGTCCCGGCGCCCGGAAATTCGACGGGCGCCAACCCGACGCGCAGGAGAAACTCGATGAAATCACCAATCTCGCTCTACGATGTCCAGGGTCTCGTCTTCGGAACGGTGATGACCACGTTCGGTGTCGTGCTGTTGAAGGCCGCCGGCCTCGTGACCGGCCAGACGGCCGGGCTTGCGGTTCTTCTGTCCTATATCCTGCCGGTCAATTTCGGCGTGATCTTCCTCCTCGTCAGCCTGCCGTTCTTCATCCTCTCCTGGCTGAAGCGCGGCCCGGCCTTCACGCTGAGAACCCTGTTTGCGGTGGTCGGGATTGCCACGGGCGTGCCGTTCCTGTCGGGCCTCATGACGTTCGAGGCGCTCAATCCGCTGGTGGCGGCCATCCTTGCCGGAGCGTGCTGCGGTGTCGGGCTGATCGCGCTCTTTCGCCACAATGCTTCGGCTGGCGGGCTCGGCGTTCTGGCGCTCGTCATCGAGCAGAAGACCGGCTTCAAGGCGGGCTGGTTTCAGCTCTGTTTCGATACGGTCGTGTTTATCTGTGCCTGCTTCGCCCTGTCCTTCGAACAGGTCGTCTATTCCTTCATCGGCGCAGCGGTTCTCAACCTGCTGATCGCCTGGAATTTCAAGATCGGGCAGGTGACGGGCGCGCGGCCGGCCATGGAAGGGCCGTGAGGCCCTTCATTCCTCGTTGACCCATGCGCAGAAACGCTCGAAATCGGCGATCTCGGCAGGGTTGAGCTCCCGGCCGGTAAAGACGGTGAGATAGGTCTGCAGGTGCGCCAGCCGACCGGCCAGTGTCTCCGAGACTTCCAGCGTATAATGGCCGATCTGGGTGAAATAGAGCACCCTGGCGCGGATCAGCGCCTGTTCGGCGCTATAGTCATGCCGCAGGAACATGCTCTTGATGGCTTCGACGCGCTGACCGTCCGCCTGCTCGACAATGGCGCGGATCGCCTGATCGCGGCGTGCCCAGAAGCGGATCGCGATATCGAGCTTCGGGTCGAAGAGGCTTTTATCGACCCAGCATTCGAACACATTGCAGACTGCCATGATGATCGTCGAAGCCGGACGCATCGACCGTTCGATGATCGGGCCCGTATTGCGCGTCAGCCAGTGCGACAGCAATTGCTGCTGGAGGTCCTGAATGCTGTCGAAGAACCAGTAGAAGCTGGAGCGGGAAACGCCCAGCGTCTTGGCCATCGCCTGCACCTTCACCTGATCGATGCCGTCGCTGACAAGCGTCTCAATGGCGAGGTTGAGCCATGCCTGCTTGGTGGATTTTCCGCCGCCGGCCGATGGTCTGGGATCTACGACGTCAGCTCTTTCCAATGGTCATGTCCTAGCTGGGTACCGGGCCATGCTCTTCCGCGGATACCCGAGGTGATGCGGATGGTCGGTTGATAATGCGCAGAAAAAGCGGTTTGGAGGTTTCAAATCGGCGGCTCGTCGGCCGTCCATTGCTGTACATAATTCATGTGGACATGTTTGTACAGGCTGGATGCACGGAAAGGCTTTTGCTGCCCGATGATGCTTTTGGTGTCATAAGCGTGCGGATGTGACGCGGGGTCTAGATAGCTTGCAAAGCTCAAATATAAGCATTCGTTGGGTATTTGGGCTGGACGCGTCGCCCTTCAAAATGCCTTCGAAAAGTGCAATGATGCACAATATTTGGTCATCTCCATGTCTGAGCATTTTTCTAGACAGAAGTGAACATTTATGTATGATGCAGCCATCGGAACGGCAAGGGAACGGCAACATGTTAAGCCCGGCCTTCCGGTGCTCCGGGGAGCAATAAGGGTTCATAACGAAAAAGGGATCGACCCATGTCAGTGGATGCACTGAAGGATAATGCATTTAGCGCCATCTCCCGCCGCGGCCTCCTGAAGGCTTCGCTGGCTGCCTCGGCCTTCGCGACTGTCGGGGCCTCGTCCTCCGCATTCGCTGCGTCCGACGCGCCGAAAAAGGGCGGACATCTGAAGCTTGGCCTCAGCGGTGGTGCATCGACCGACACGCTCGATCCGGCCGGCTATATCAGCGCTCACCAGATGGTTCTGGCGCGCAGCTGGGGCGATACGCTTGTCGAGACCCATCCGCAGACCGGCAAGCCGCTTCCGAGCCTTGCCGAAAGCTGGGACTCGAAGGAAAACTCCACCGTCTGGACCTTCAAGATCCGCAAGGGCGTACAGTTCCATGACGGTTCGACCCTGACGGCGGAAGATGTCGTCATGACGCTGCGCCGCCACAGCGACAAGGCCTCCAAGTCCGGCGCGCTCGGCTACCTCACCAGCCTCAAGGACGTTTCGTCATCCGGTGATGACGTGGTGATCACGCTGACCGAGGGCAATGTCGATCTGCCGCTCATCCTGAGCATCCATAACCTTGTCATCCAGCCGAAGGGCGGCACGGTAAATGCCAATGCCGGCATCGGTACCGGTCCCTACAAGATCGCCAGCAACGATCCGGGCGTCCGCATTCTGCTCGAGAAGAACAAGAACGACTGGAATTCCAACCGCGGTTGGTCGATAGCGTCGAAATCATCTCCATGCCGGACGTGTCGGCAAGAACGGCGGCGCTCGCTTCCGGTCAGGTTCATTTCATCAATGCGCTGAACCCGAACACCGTGCAGATGCTGGAGCGGATGAAGAAGCTCAACATCATCAACACGGCCGGCCGCAGCCACTACACCATGCCGATGCTGGTGGATCAGGCGCCGTTCGACAATGCCGATCTTCGCCTCGCGCTGAAATACGCCATCGACCGTCAGGCCATCCTCAAGCAGGTTCTGGGCGGCTACGGCACGCTCGGCAACGACTTCCCGGTCAATGCCGCCTATGACTACTTCCCGGAAGGCATTCCGCAGCGCGCATTCGATCCGGACAAGGCCGCTTTCCACTTCAAGAAGTCGGGCTACGACGGCGTGATCCCGATCTTTGCTGCCGATGTCATGCAGGGCGGCGTCGATATGGCGGCAATCTTCCAGGATGGTGCCAAGAAGGCCGGTATCAAGGTCGAGCTCAACCGCATGCCGACCGATGGCTACTGGAAGAATGTCTGGCGCAACAAGCCGTTCTGCGTCTCCTATTTCGGCACGCGCCCGACCCAGGACCTGATCTATTCGATCGAGTTCTTCTCCAAGGCCGCCAGCAACGAATCGAAGTTCAACAATCCGAAGTTCGACAGCCTGCTGATTGCCGCGCGCGCCGAGCGCGACGAGGCCAAGCGCAAGGAAATGTATGCCGATATGGCAAACATCGTCCGCGACGAATCCGGCTCGATCATTCCGGTGTTCAACAACTACCTGAATGCCGCAGCCTGAACCTCAAGGGTTATGTCGCCGATATCGGTAACGACATGAGCAACGGCTACGTTGCCTCGCGCGTTTGGCTTGACGCATAAGGCGCATTATTCTCGAAAACCACGATCGCGGGCCGATTAGGCCCGCGATCCGATCTGACCTGCTAGTGATCCAAGGATGGCCCGGTGAACGACAAGATCCGTAACGAAAGCACCAAGGCTTTCTATGATAGTGCTCTCGTATGGGATAGCCATTCCGGCTTCATGCCGGATCCGGGTGCGGACCTGAACAATCTCGATATCTGGCGCCGGGCCGGTATCGACTATCTGTCGATCGACGTCGGTTTCGACGTGTTGACGTGGCAGGACGCGGTTCGCACAATCGCCGCCTTCCGTCACTGGATCGGCCAGAATTCCGACCGCTTCACCATGGTCAGCAACGTTCACCAGATCCGTCAGGCCAAGCGCGACGGCAAGCTGGCGATCACCTTCGACATCGAAGGCGCCAATGCGCTGGACGGCCGTATCGAGATGGTCGAGTTCTATCACCAGCTCGGCGTCAAGCAGATCCTGTTTGCCTATAACCGCAACAATCTGGCCGGTGGCGGCTGTCACGATGACGATCTCGGCCTTCAGCCCTTCGGCCGCCAGATGATCGACGAGATGAACCGCCTCGGCATGTTCGTCGACGTCTCCCATTGCGGCTACCGCACGTCGATGGATGCCTTCAACTATTCCAATCGTCCGGTGATCTTCTCGCATGCCAACCCGAAGGCGCTCTGCGATCACGAACGCAATATTACCGACGAGCAGATCAAGGCCTGTGCCGCGACCGGTGGCCTGATCGGCGTCGTCGGGATCAAGCGCTTCCTCGGCGACGATGCCTCGTCGGAAAACGTTGCCAATTACATCAGCTATCTCGTCGATCTCGTCGGTGCGCAGCATGTCGGCGTCGGCCTCGATTATGCTTTCCATGTGGATGTGCCGGCCGCCGAAGGGATCTTCACCAAGAACCCCGACTATTGGCCGACGGCACAGGGCTATGGCGATCCGGCCCGCGTGGGCTATGTCCTGCCGGAGCAGATGCCGGAGATCACCGAGATCCTGCTGCGTCGCGGCATGCCGGAATGGGATGTCCGCTGCATTCTGGGCGAGAATTTCATGCGACTGGCGAGCGAGATCTGGCGCTAAGGCGACCTTTTCCGCTCTTCCAGCGAACCCTACATCGACCGAGGTGGAACATGCTTCCCACGATATTGAAGCGGGTAGCACTTGGATTAGTGCTGCTCTTTGCTGTGTCATGCCTGATTTTCTTCGGCATGGACGCGCTGCCGGGTGACTTTGCTGCGACCTATCTGGGTCAGGCGGCAACACCGCAGGCCGTCGCCAACCTGCGCGCGGAACTGGGGCTGGAACAGCCCGTTCTGACCCGCTATGTGCAATGGCTGACGGCTGCCATGCATGGTGATTTCGGCACATCGTGGTCGACAAAGCAGGCCGTCGCCGACCAGCTCTGGCGCCGCCTCGGCAATTCGCTGTTTCTCGCCGGTTTCGCGGCAGCGATTGCCATCCCGCTTGCGATCGGCTTCGGCATGCTGTCGGTGCTTTACCGCAACCGTGCGCCCGACCGGCTGATCTCGATGATCTCGCTTGCCGCGATCTCCTTCCCGGAATTCTTCGTCGGCTACCTGCTCATTCTCTTCTTTGCCGTGCAGTTCGGCGTCGCCACATTCCCGGCGACGATCTATGACGGCATGAGCATATGGGAGAAGATGCAGGCCGTGCTTCTGCCGGCGGCAACGCTGGTTCTGGCCGTGTTTGCCCATATCATGCGAATGACGCGTGCGGCGATCCTCGCCATCATGTCGTCGGCCTATATGGAAACGGCGGAACTCAAGGGCGTCGGCGCGTTCCGCGCCATCATCCGCCATGCGGCGCCCAATGCCTATGCCCCGATCATCAATGTCGTGACGCTCAATCTCGCTTATCTCGTCGTGGGCGTGGTCGTGGTCGAGGTCGTCTTCGTCTATCCCGGCGTCGGCCAGTATCTCGTCGATGCCGTCACCGTCCGCGACATGCCTGTCGTGCAGGCCTGTGGTCTCGTCTTTGCGGCGATCTACATCTTCCTGACGTCCTCGCCGACATCCTCTCCATTGCTCTCAACCCGAAGCTGAGCATGCGCGATGACCTTCCGCAACATTCCCTTCACCGCATGGCTTGGAATGGCCGGCATCTCGATCACCGTGATTGCTGCCGTCTTCGCGCCGCTGATTGCGCCCTATAGCGACGCCGCCGTCATCGGCGACGTCTGGGCTACGCCGAACCAGACCTATCTTCTCGGCCTCGACAATCTCGGCCGCGATCTCCTGTCGCGGCTTATCTGGGGTGCGCAGGCGACGCTCTTCGTCGCGCTCGTCGCAACGCTTTTGTCCATGGCGATCGGCGTCTTCTTCAGCTTCATCGCGGCCACGTCGCCGGGCATCGTCGATCATACGCTGTCGCGCATCAACGATATCCTGATGTCCATCCCGACGCTGATCTTCGCGCTGGTCATTCTTGCCATGCTGCCGCAGGACATGTTCGTGCTCGTCAGCGTCATGGCAGCGCTTGGCGCCACCCGCGTTTACCGGCTGGGCCGCGCGCTCGCCATGGATGTTGCGGTGATGGAATATGTCGAGGCGGCGCGCCTGCGCGGCGAAGGCAAGCTCTGGATCATCTTCCGCGAAATCCTGCCCAACACGCTGTCTCCGTTGCTTGCCGAATTCGGCCTGCGCTTCTCGTTTTCCATCCTCTTCCTGTCGACGCTCTCCTTCCTCGGCCTTGGCATCCAGCCGCCGACGCGGACTGGGGCGGCATGGTGAAGGAAAACAAGGATGGCATCATTTTCGGCGTGACCGCGGCCCTGGTGCCGGGCGCGGCGATCGCCATGCTCACCGTCAGCGTCAATTTCGTCGTCGACTGGCTGCTCAAACGAACGTCGAGCCTGAAGGGAGGTCGCGGTGATGAATAAGCTTCTGGAAGTTCGCAACCTCCGCATCGAGGCGACCACCCGTCCGCCGGGTGAAAAGCCGAAATCCGTGGTGCTGGTGGATGATGTCTCCTTCTCGCTGGAGAAGGGCAGGGTGCTTGGCCTGATCGGCGAGTCGGGTGCCGGCAAGTCGACCATCGGCCTGTCGACGCTGGCCTATGGCCGCGGTGGCGCACGCATCACCGGCGGGGAAGTCGTGCTGGAAGGCATCGATATTCTCAAGCTGCGCAAGTCGCAGATCCAGAAGATCCGCGGGGCCCGCGTCTGCTATGTCGCCCAGTCGGCTGCCGCAGCCTTCAATCCCGCCCACCGGATCGGCGATCAGGTGATCGAGGCGACGCTCCAGCACAAGCTGATGAGCCGCCAGCAAGCGCGTGAGCGTGCCACCTATCTGTTTACCGTACTCGGCCTGCCAAACCCGGAAACCTTCGGGGATCGCTATCCGCATCAGGTCTCGGGTGGCCAGCTGCAGCGCGCGATGACGGCGATGGCGCTCTGCCCGAACCCGGCGCTGATCGTCTTCGACGAGCCGACGACGCGCTCGACGTGACGACGCAGATCGGTGTCCTTCAGGCGATCAAGCACGCCATCGAGACGACCGGAACGGCGGCGCTCTACATCACCCATGACCTCGCGGTCGTTGCCCAGATTGCCGATGACATCATGGTGCTTCGCCATGGCAAGACGGTGGAATATGGCAGCGCCCGGCAGATCATCGAGGCGCCGGTCGAGACCTATACGCAGGCGCTCGTCAACACCAACAGCCTGCAGAAAGAACAGGCCGCCGACCAGAGCGGCGCGGTGCTGAAGATCGAGAACATCTCGGCGAAATATTCGAACGGCGTCACCGTTCTGCATGACGTCTCCATGCATCTGCCCAAGGGGCAGACGCTGGCGATCGTCGGCGAATCCGGTTCGGGCAAGTCGACGCTTGCGCGTGTCGTGACCGGCCTTCTGCCGCCGGTACAGGGTTCGGTGACGTTCGACGGTCAGGTTCTGACGCCGGCCCTGAAGAACCGCACGAAGCAGGATCTGCGCCGGCTTCAGCTCATTTACCAGATGGCCGATACGGCGATGAACCCGCGCCAGACGGTGCGTCAGATCATCGGCCGGCCGCTCACCTTCTACGAGGGCCTGCGCGGCGATGCCAAGACGGCCCGCGTGCAGGAACTGCTCGACCAGATCGAGATGGGCAAAGGCTTCATCGACCGCTATCCGGCCGAACTCTCCGGTGGCCAGAAGCAGCGCGTGGCGATTGCCCGCGCGCTTGCAGCCAATCCCGAGGTGATCCTCTGCGATGAGCCGACATCGGCGCTCGATCCGCTGGTGGCTGAAGGCATTCTCAAGCTTCTCATGCGTTTGCAGAAGGAGCGGGAGCTCTCCTATGTCTTCATCACCCACGACATCGGCATCGTCCGGGCGATCGCAGATAGCGTTGCGGTCATGCACAAGGGCAAGCTGGTGCGCTTCGGTCCGAAATCCGAGGTGCTGAGCCCGCCTTTCGACGACTATACGAATACGCTCCTGAAGTCCGTGCCCGAGATGCGTCTCGGCTGGCTGGATGAGACGCTGGGCGCCTGATCATGCCCGAGACGGCTGCACCGGAGTGCGGCCGTCTGATCTCCGAAAGCGCCGCCTTGCCTCAGGCGCTGTCACGCACCACGAGTTCGCCGTCGAAAAGCCGGTCCAGATCATGGTTCTGGTCGCTACCCAGAACACGGACGAGATATTCGGCCATGTCGGTCAGCGGCTGGCGGTAGGTGGTCAGGCGGTAGTTGGCGCTCTCTGCCTGCGGCACGTCGTCAAAGCCGGTAATGGCAATGTCCTGCGGAATGCGCAGGCCGAGCTTGTGGCGGATGACATCCGTCGCACCGATGGCAAGCGCATCGTTTTCGCAGACCAGAATGTCTGGAAAGGTCGCGGGATTGCGCTTGGCAAAGACGCTCTCGACGACCTCGGCCGCCAGCGAGGGATCATAGGCGGAAACCGCGACAGTCTCCGGCGTATTGCCGAAATGCTGGCGCCAGTAATCGACGAATGTCTCCTTGCGCAAGAGATGTGCGGAGGAGGTTCGCGGACCGGCGAGAAACATCGGCCGCCGATAGCCGCGGTCATGCACGTAGTTTGCGATCCGCGTCATGGCGGCCACGTCATCGACGGCAATCGAGATCGTGTTCGGGTTGCGGGACGTGCGGGCAAAGATGATCAGCTTGCGGAACCGGCGCGCATGCAGCGCAGCATCGAGCACGTCGTCATCGAACTGGATGCCGATGAGGATCACGGCATCGACGCGGCGCTGGCTGGCATTGAGCAGGGCATGGCCGGCATCGTCGCGGTCGAGCGTGTTGACGAGAAGAATGTCCCAGCCCTCGCGCCGCAGGATGCGCGTCAGCCGCTCCATCATCACCAGTTTGTGGGGATTGGCGAAATCGTCGATCAGCAGGGCGACGAGATTGGTGCGGTCAGAGGCGAGGCTTGCGGCCCGCAGATCCGGCACATAGCCCAACCGCTCGGCGGCGATACGGACCTTTTCGAGGCTTTTCGGGGAGATCGAAGCTTCCTTGCGAAACGCCCGGTTCACCGTCCAGCGTGACACGCCAGCCTCGGCGGCCACGTCATCGGCTGTGATATGCCCCGCGAAAGGCGGTCTCTTTTCATCCGGCATTGCAATCTCCCGAACCCTTCTTGGACCGGTCCGCGCAGAATTCATAGCGGATTTTCAAGGCACTTGGAACTTATTTTGCTCCCGTGAGCAAAACGCTCTTGCTCCCGTGAGCAAAACTTGCAATCTTCCGGTTGAGGGCGGTCGGGAGCTGCCCGATGGGAGGAAGAAAGTGCTGAAAGTCGGATTGCTCGGCGCCGGCCGTATCGGTCGCGTGCATGCCATCAATATTGCCGCTCACGCCCGCAGCCAGCTGGTTGCCGTCTCGGATGTCAACGAAGATGCGGCACAGTCGCTGGCCAGCGCACACGGTGCCAGGGCCTCGAATTCGGAGGCGATCCTGAACGACGCCTCGATCGATGCGGTGCTGATCGCCACCTCGACGGATACCCATTCGGACTTGATCGAAAGAGCGACGGCCGCCGGCAAGCGGGTGCTCTGCGAAAAGCCCGTCGACCTGTCGCTGGAGCGGGCCAAGCGCTGCCTTGCAGCGGTAGAAAAGACCGGCATTCCGGTGATGATCGGCTTCAATCGCCGATTCGACGCGAATTTTGCCGCCGTCAAGGCGTCGCTGAAGGCGGGCGAGATCGGCAAGCCGGAACTTCTGTCGATCACCTCCTTTGATCCGTCGCCGCCGCCGGTTTCCTATGTGAAAGTCTCGGGCGGCCTGTTCCGCGACATGATGATCCATGATTTCGACATGGCGAATTTCCTGATGGGAAGCCTGCCGCAAAAGGTCCATGCGAGCGGCACCTCGATCGTCGATCCGGAAATCGGCAAGGCCGGCGATGTGGATACCGCGGTGGTGACGCTCACTTATGCCGATGGTCGCATTGCCGTCATCAAGAACAGCCGCCGCGCGGTTTATGGTTACGATCAGCGCGTCGAACTTCTCGGCTCGGAGGGCCTGCTGTCGGCCGGCAACGTTCTGGAAAATACGGTGTCCAGAGCGACCAAGGCGGGCGTCGTCAGCGCCAAGCCCGAACTGTTTTTCCTCGAACGCTACATGCGCGCCTATGCGACCGAATGGGACGCATTCGTCGCGTCGGCGCTCGATGGAGCCGCGGTACCCGTCACGCTGGAGGATGGGGTTGCCGCGCTTGCGCTTGCAGAAGCTGCAACGGAATCGTCCCGATCGGGACAGGCGGTCTCACTGGCCCGCTAGTCATTACGGGCGGCGGGAAAATCGCCGCCCGAGGCATTGCCGCAGCGCAAGGGAGTGCGCTGCCGGTTTTCGGTGCCGGCCCCGGCAGACCGGCTGGAGGGCGTCTGGGAGTGACGCCTTGGGACACACTTGGGAGGAAGTCATGAAGAATTTGCTTGCAGCAGTTGCAACGGTTGCACTCGTCGCCGCCGCCAGCCCGGTGCTTGCCACCGATATCATCGTCGTGGCGCATGGGCAGGCCAATGATCCGTTCTGGTCGGTCGTCAAGAACGCGCCGAAAAGGCCGGCAAGGATACCGGCGTCAAGGTCGAGTTCCGTTCGCCGGAAACCTTCGACATGGTGCAGATGGCCCAGCTGATCGACGCCGCCGTCAATCAGGACCCCGATGGCCTCGTCGTCTCCATCCCGGATGCCGATGCGCTCGGCCCGGCGATCAAGCGCGCCGTCGATGCCGGCATTCCGGTCATCTCGATGAATTCCGGTTCCGACGTCTCGCATAAGCTCGGCGCCCGCCTGCATGTCGGCCAGTCCGAATTCGATGCCGGCAAGGTTGCCGGCGAGAAACTGGCGGAAATGGGCGGCAAGAAGGCGATCTGCGTCAACCAGGAAGTCGGCAACGTCTCGCTCGACCAGCGTTGCGCCGGTTTCACCAAGGGTTTCGGCAAGGAAGTGAAGGTGCTGCCGACCACCAATGACCCGACGGAAGTGGAATCCAAGGTTCGTGCAGCACTGGAATCCGACAAGGACGTCAATGTGGTCCTGTCGCTGAATGCCTCGCTCGTCGGCGAGCCGGCGGTCAAGGCTGCCCAGGCGCTGGGGCGCACGGATGTGCTGATCTCCACCTTCGACCTTTCGGCGGGCTTCCTGAAAGATATCGCAGCCGGAAAGGCGGCCTTCTCGATCGACCAGCAGCAATATCTCCAGGGCTATCTGCCGGTCGCCTTCCTGGCGCTCAATGCGCAATACGGCCTGATGCCGGGCGGCGACGTGCCCTCCGGCCCGAACCTCGTGATGAAGGACACCGCGTCCAAGGTCATCGAGCTTTCGGCCAAGGGCATCCGCTAATCACAGCGCTGAACCGGGCCGCCCAGCAATCATGTGGCGGCTCGGCCACCGATCAGGAGATAGGTCAATGTCGATAGACACGCTGGCGCGTGCGGATGAGCGCGTCAAATCCGAATCCGTATTCGCGAAACTCATGAAACGGCCGGAGCTCGGCGCAATCGGAGGCGTGGTGCTCGTCACCCTCTTCTTCATGATCACCGCCGACAGTACCATGTTCACCCTGTCGGGCGTGATGAACTTCATGACGCCGGCGGCACAGCTCGGCATTCTCGGCATTGCCGCCGCCATGCTGATGATCGGCGCGAGTTCGACCTGTCGATCGGATCCATGGTCGCCTTCGCCGGCATGGTCTTTGGTGTGTTTGTCGTCAATATCGGCATGCCGCTCATTGTTGCGATCCCGCTGACGCTCGCCATCGCAGCCGTACTCGGCGCGACGAACGGCATGATTGTCCTGCGCACCGGTCTGCCATCCTTCATCGTCACGCTCGCTGGCCTCTTCGTGCTGCGCGGTGCCGCACTGGTCGGCCTGAAACTCTTCACCGGCGGCTCCACCCAGCTGCGCGGCATCCGCGAAGCCGTCGAAGGCGATTTTCTCGCTCCGATCTTCTCCGGCGATGCCTTCGGCTTCGTCATGCGCTGGCTGGCCGAGGCGGGTATCGTCGACAGTTTCAAGTCCGGCGTGCCGAAGGTTCCGGGCATTCCGGTCGAGATCATCTGGTTCGTCGCCTTTGCGGCGATTGCCACCTACATCCTGCTGCGCACCCCTGTCGGCAACTGGATCTTCGCGACCGGCGGCGATTCCTTCGCGGCCCAGAATTCCGGTGTCCCGGTGCGCCGCGTGAAAATCTCGCTCTTCATGCTGACGGCCATGGCCGCTGCCCTCATCGCCATCATCACCGTCATCGATGCCGGCTCGACGGATGCCCGCCGCGGTTTCATGAAGGAGTTCGAGGCCATCATCGCGGCCGTCATCGGCGGATGCCTGCTGACCGGCGGTTACGGCTCGGCGATCGGTGCCTTCTTCGGTGCGATCATCTTCGGCATGGTCACGATCGGCCTCACCTACACGCATTTCGATCAGGACTGGTTCCAGGTCTTCCTCGGCGCAATGCTTCTGCTCGCCGTCATCTTCAACAACGTCATCCGCCGACGCGTCACCGGGGAGCGCTGAACATGACTGCACCGATCATCCTTATGGAAAACATCAAGAAGCACTATGGCAATGTCATTGCGCTCAACGGTGTGACCTTCGACGTTAGGGCCGGAGAATGCCATTGCCTTCTGGGCGATAACGGCGCCGGCAAGTCGACCTTCATCAAGACCATGTCGGGCGTGCACAAGCCGACCGAGGGCTCGATCACCTTCGAGGGCAAGCCGCTCTCCTTCCAGAGCCCGCGCGATGCGATGGAGGCAGGGATTGCCACCGTGTTTCAGGATCTGGCGATGATCCCGCTGATGTCGGTGACGCGCAACTTCTTCATGGGGCGCGAGCGACCAAGGGTCGGGGCATCTTCAAGCGCTTCGATATCGATACCGCCAACGAGATCACCATGACGGAGATGCGCAAGATGGGCATCAACCTGCGTGGTCCCGATCAGGCCGTCGGCACGCTTTCCGGCGGCGAGCGGCAGACGGTTGCGATTGCCCGCGCGGTCTATTTCGGCGCCAAGGTGCTGATCCTCGACGAGCCGACCTCGGCGCTCGGCGTGCGCCAGACTGCCAATGTTCTGGCCACCATCAACCGGGTCCGGGGGCAGGGGATCGGCGTCGTGTTCATCTCCCACAATGTCCGCCATGCGATGGCGGTGGGCGATCGCTTCACGGTGCTCAACCGTGGCCAGACGCTCGGCACTGCATCCAAGGGCGAGATCACCGCTGCCCGGCTGCAGGACATGATGGCCGGCGGACAGGAAATGGCCGAGCTCGAAGGCTCGCTCGGCGGAACGATCTGAAGGCAAATCGCATGACCCAATCCTCTCGACTGCCTGACCGCGCACTCGGCATTGCCCTTATCGGCACGGGCTTCATGGGCAAGTGCCACGCCATGGCCTGGCGCAATGTCTCGGCCGTCTTCGGCGGCGCGCATCACCGGCTGGAAATCCTCTCGGATGTCACGACCGAAAGCGCCGAGGCCTTCGCCCGGCAGTTCGGCTTTGCCCGGGCAACCGCGCGCTGGGAAGATGCCGTCAACGATCCGGCCGTCGATATCGTCTCGATCACGGCACCGAACGGCATGCACCGGCCGATGGCCGAGGCGGCGCTGAAGGCGGGAAAGCATGTCTGGCTGGAAAAGCCGATGGCGCTGACGCTTGCCGATGCCGAGGCGATGGCGGCGACCGCCGCGGCGCATCCCGCCCAGGCGACGATGCTGGGCTATAACTATCTGCGCAGCCCCGCCTTTCAGGCTGCCCGTAATATGGTTCATGGCGGTGCAATCGGAACGCCGCTCGCCTTTCGCGGTGTCTATGACGAGGATTATTCCGCCGACCCGCTCCTCCCCTGGTCGTGGCGGATGACTCACGAAGGTGGTGGGCTGGGTGCGCTCGGCGATCTCGGCTGCCACCTCGTGAGCCATATGCTGGCGCTGATGGGGCCGGTCAGCGAGCTGGTGGCACAGACCCAGGTCGCCGTCCCCATGCGCCCGTCTCCCGAAGGACCGAAAGCGGTCGAGAACGAGGATAGCGCGCTCGCCATGCTGCGCTTTGCCTCCGGCGCGCAGGGATCGTTTGCCACGTCGCGCGTCGCGCGCGGCCGCAAATGCCGGCTGCAATGGGAGATCCATGGCAGCGAGGGCACGATCGTCTTCGATCAGGAGAACATGAACGAGCTCTGGGTTCACAGGAAAGGCGAGGCTGGCCTCGTGCGCCATCTGACCGGGCCGGACCAGCCGGATTTTGCGGTCTTCTGCCGCGCCGGGACATAATTTCGGGTTCAACGAACAGAAAGTGGTTGAGGCGCGCGATCTTCTCGCGGCCATCGCCGGGGCGCCGAATGTTGGTCCTGATTTCGCGCAGGGACTTCAGATCGAAAAGGTCATCCACGCCATGGCGGCCTCCAAGGGCGCCACCATCCGTATCGGGAGGGATTGAGACGTGACGAAGAAACTCGATGTCATCACCATCGGCCGGGCCGGTGTCGATCTCTATGGCGCGCAGGTCGGCGGGCGTCTGGAAGACATGGGCTCGTTTGAAAAATATATCGGCGGCTCACCGACGAATATCGCCTGCGGCAGCGCGCGGCTCGGCTTGAAAACCGCGCTGATCAGCAGGGTCGGCAATGAGCATATGGGCCGCTTCATCCTCGAACAGCTGAAGCGCGAGGGTGTTTCGACCGAGGGAGTGAAGACCGATCCGGAGCGCCTGACAGCGCTCGTCATCCTCGGCATCCGCGACGATACGCAGTTCCCGCTGATTTTCTATCGCGAGAACTGCGCCGACATGGCGCTCTGCGAAGATGATATCGATGAGAATTTCATCGCCTCGGCCCGCGCCGTCGTCGTCACCGGCACGCATTTGAGCAACACGAAAACCGAGGCCGCGGTTCTGAAGGCACTGACGCTTGCCCGCAAGCATGGGCTTCGCACGGCGCTTGATGTCGATTACCGCCCGAACCTCTGGGGTGTCGCCGGCCATGGCGACGGCGAGAGCCGGTTTGTCGAAAGCGCCAGAGTGACGACCAAGCTCAAGGCCACGCTTCATCTGTTCGACCTGATCGTCGGGACGGAGGAAGAGTTTCACATCGCCGGCGGCTCGACCGATACGCTGGAGGCGCTTCGCGCCGTGCGGGCGGTGAGCAGTGCCACGCTCGTCTGCAAGCGCGGGCCGATGGGGGCGACCGCTTTCGAAGGCGAAATCCCCGACAGTCTTGACAAGGGACAGGCGGGACAAGGCTTTCCGATCGAGGTCTTCAATGTTCTCGGCGCCGGTGACGGCTTCTTCTCCGGCCTTCTGCGCGGCTGGATGACCGGTGAGGACTGGCCGACATCGTTGAAATTCGCCAATGCCTGCGGCGCGTTTGCCGTCAGCCGCCATGGCTGCACGCCGGCCTATCCGACATTCGAGGAGCTGCAATTCTTTTTGAAGCGCGGCGTTGTCCGGCCGGATCTGCGCAACGACCCGGATCTGGAACAGCTTCACTGGTCGACCACGCGTCATACCCGGGTTGATGGCGACTGGTCGACGATGCGGGTCTTTGCTTTCGATCACCGCGCGCAGCTGGAAGCGATGCCCGGCTATTCGCTGAAGAAGGGCGCGGCCTTCAAGGAATTGTGCCTTCAGGCGGCGGTCAGCGTGCAGGCAGGAAGGTCCGGCTACGGCATTCTCTGCGACAACCGCATCGGCCGCTCCGCCCTGCACCGGGCTTCCGGCTCGGGCCTGTGGATCGGTCGTCCGGCGGAATGGCCGGGCTCGCGGCCGCTGGAACTGGAGCCGGAACTCGGCAGCGATTGCGGAACGCTCTCGGAATGGGCACGCGAAGATGTCGTCAAGGTTCTCTGCTTCTGCCATCCGGATGATGATGCGGCAACGCGGGCGGGGCAGGAGGCCACCGTCAAGCGGCTCTTCGAGGCAGCCCGGCGCAACAGGCTTGAATTCCTCCTCGAAATCATTCCCTCCAAGGTCGCTCCCACGGACGACCGGACGGTCGCAACCCTGATCGAGCAGTTCTACGCCGCGGGCGTCTATCCCGACTGGTGGAAGCTGGAGCCGATGACGACGGAAGCCGCCTGGGCCAATGCGATCTCAGCGATCGAGGCGCATGACCGGCATACGCGCGGCATCGTCGTGCTCGGGCTCGACGCGCCGGAGGCCGAGCTTTCAGCCAGTTTCGAGGTCGCGGCCGGGTTCGGGCTGGTCAAGGGGTTCGCGGTTGGGCGCACGATTTTCGGCGATGCCGCACGGCGCTGGCTCGCCGGTGAAATCACGGATGCGCAGGCGGTCGAGGATATGGCGGCGCGCTATCAGCGCCTTTGCCAGATCTGGGACGCGGCGAGAGACAAGGCACGGGAGCAGGCAGCATGACTTCGATAAGACTGACGGCGGCGCAGGCCATGGTGAAATGGCTGTCGGCGCAGATGACCGAAGAGGGCGAGCGTTTCGTCGATGGTGTCTGGGCGATCTTCGGCCATGGCAATGTGGCGGGTCTTGGTGAGGCTTTGCAGAAGGCGGGCAACAGCCTGCCCACATGGCGCGGCCAGAACGAGCAGACGATGGCCCATGCAGCAATCGCCTATGCCAAGGCGATGAAGCGCCGGCGGGTACAGGCCGTCACCTCATCGATCGGGCCGGGCGCCACCAATATGGTCACGGCGGCAGCGCTGGCGCATGTGAACCGTCTGCCGGTGCTTCTCATTCCCGGCGACGTCTTTGCCAATCGTCGGCCCGATCCGGTCTTGCAGCAGATCGAGGATTTCGATGACGGCACGGTCTCGGCCAATGACTGCTTCCGCCCAGTCAGCCGCTATTTCGACCGTATCACGCGGCCGGAACAGCTTTTGACGGCACTGCCGCGGGCGCTGCGCGTCATGACGGACCCGGCCAATTGCGGCCCGGTGACGCTCTCCTTCTGCCAGGATGTGCAGGCCGAAGCCTATGACTGGCCGGAGGCATTTTTCGAACCGAAAGTCTGGCGCATTCGCCGCCCGGAGCCGGATGCGCGTGATCTTGATGAAGTCGCGGCGCTCATCCGTGAGGCGAAAAATCCGGTCATCGTTGCAGGTGGCGGGGTGATCTATAGCGGTGCCGAGGCGGAACTCGCCGAATTTGCTACCCGTCACGCCATTCCCGTCATCGAGACGCAGGCGGGCAAATCGGCTCTGGCACAGAGCCATGCGATGAATTTCGGCACAGCCGGGGTCGACGGTTCGGCCGCCGCTAATACGCTTGCCCGCAAGGCCGATCTGGTAATCGGTCTAGGCACCCGCTTTCAGGATTTTACCACCGGCTCGTGGTCGCTCTTCGAGGCGAAGGGCCGTCGTCTCGTATCGATCAATGTGCAGGGATACGATGCCGACAAGCATGGCGCGACCGGCCTTGTCGCGGATGCCAGGGTGGCGCTCACCGCATTGGGCGATAAGCTCGGTGGTTTCCGCGCGCCTTCTCCTGATGCGGAGGTGCGAGCAGCGTGGCTTGCGGCCGTGGACAGGCATTGTGCAGCCCCCGAAAAGGCTGGCCTGCCGAGCGATGCGCAGGTGATCGGCGCGGTGCAGCGGGCAACCGGTGAGAGCGCGATTGCCATGTGCGCTGCAGGCACGATGCCGGGCGCGCTGAAACTTCTCTGGCAACCGAGCCAGGGCGGCTATCACATGGAATACGGCTTTTCCTGCATGGGCTACGAGATTGCCGGTGCGATGGGGCTGAAGCTGGCGCGGCCGGAGCGGGAGATTATCTGCTTCGTCGGTGACGGCTCCTACATGATGGCCAATTCCGAGCTGGCTACCGCCGTCATGCGCAAGGTGCCCTTCACCGTCGTTCTGACCGATAACCGGGGCTATGGCTGCATCAACCGCCTGCAACGGGGCACTGGCGGTGAGGCGTTCAACAATCTCTATCAGGATTGCAATGTCGAACAGCAGCCGCAGATCGATTTCGTCGCTCATGCCGCAGCGCTGGGCGCCGCCTCGGTGAAGGCCAGCGATATCACCGATCTCGAACAGCAGATCGAGAAGGCCCGTTCGCGCGATATCCCGACCGTCATCGTCATCGATACCGACCCGACCGATGGTCCGGGCTTCGGCGATGCCGGCCAGTGGTGGGACGTCGCTGTGCCGGAGGTCGGCAATACCGAAAAGCTGAAACAGGCTTACGCGCGCTATCTCGAAAGCGCCGAAAAGCAGAACACCGTCAATTGAGGAAAAGACATGATCCGCTACGGCACCAATCCCATCGCCTGGGCCAATGACGACGACCAGAGCCTTGGCGCCAACATCCCGACCGAGCAGATCCTGCGCGAGGCAAGCGAGATCGGCTTCGACGGTATCGAGAATGGCCATCGATGGCCGAATGATCCGCAGGCGCTGAAAGAGCTACTTGGCGGCTATGGCCTCGCTTTCGTCTCGGGCTGGTACTCGCTCAACCTCCTGGCGCAGTCTGTCGAGGAGGAAAAGAAGGCGATCCAGCCGCATCTCGACAAGCTCAAATACAATGGCTGCACGGTCTGCATCGCCTGCGAAACCTCAAACAGCGTGCAGGGGCTGCAGGCGCCGCTTTCGCAGAGCCCGGTTCTATCGCCCGATGAGATGAAGGCGTTCGGCGCCAAGGTGGAAGAGCTTGCAGCCTTCACGGCAAGTCAGGGCATCAAGCTTGTCTATCATCATCACATGGGGACCGTGGTGGAGACGCCGGAAGAGATCGATGCCTTCATGGCCGCGACCGGCCCCGAAACCCGTCTGCTTTTCGATGCTGGCCATTGCTATTTCGGCGGCGACGGCCGCGATCCGACACCGGTGCTTGCGCGCTATATCGATCGGGTCAGCCATTTCCATGCCAAGAATGTCCGCCCGGCCGTCATGCGGCAGGTTCGCGAGCAAGGGCTCTCCTTCATGGATGGCGTGCGGGCCGGGGTGTTCACCGTGCCGGGGGATGAGGAGGGGGGCGTCGATTTCGCACCGCTGCTCTCCATCCTCAAGGAGGCCAGATATGACGGCTGGATCGTCATCGAGGCCGAGCAGGACCCGGATGTGCGCAATCCCTTCCAGTATCAGTCGCTCGGCCTGAAGACCCTGAAGGCCGAAGCCGCACGCCTCAATCTCGTCTGACAAGAGCAGGAGTTCGTCATGTCCCATCTTCTCCATCGTCCTTTCGGCACGCATGGCAAGGTTCACGAGATCACGCCGGCGCTGGCCGGCTGGCGCTATGTCGGCTTCTCGCTCTATCGCCTGCGCGCCGGTGAAACGGTTGGTGAAGCAACCGGCGAACGCGAAGTCATCCTTGTGATGGTCGAGGGCAAGGCCGCCATCGACGGGGCAGGGCGCAGTTGGGGCGTGCTCGGCGAACGGATGAGCGTCTTCGAGAAATCGCCGCCGCATTGCCTCTATCTGCCGAATGGCAGCGAATGGACGGCAATGGCCGAGACCGATTGCGTCATTGCAGTCTGCGCGGCACCCGGCAATGGCGGGCATGAAGCCCGCCGTATCGGCCCCGATGGCATAACGCTGACACAGCGCGGCGAAGGCAGCAACACGCGCTACATCAACAACATCGCCATGGAAAACGAGGATTATTGCGATGCGCTTCTGGTAACGGAAGTGTTCACGCCGGCGGGCCACTGGTCGAGCTATCCGAGCCACAGGCATGACGAGGACGATTTCCCCCGCGTCACCTATCTGGAGGAGACCTATTACCACCGGATCAATCCGGCCGACGGGTTTGGCATCCAGCGGGTCTATACGGATGACCTTCAGCTCAATGAGACCATGGCAGTGCATGACGGCGATGTCGTCTGCGTGCCGCGCGGGCATCACCCCTGTGGGGCGCCGCACGGTTTCGAGATGTATTACCTCAACGTCATGGCCGGGCCGCTGCGCAAGTGGCGCTTCGTTGCGGCACCTCCGGTCGAGCATCTGATGCGCTGACCTCCCCCTCAACCCGGATGATGACAATGGACCAACCGTTTACGCTGGCCGCCTGCGCGGAAATGCTTTGGCGCGACAGGCCGATCGAATGGCGCTGCGCGCAACTGAAGGAACTGGGTTTCGAGGTCGGCCTGTGGAACTGGCCGGAGCATGACCTTGCCGCCCTCGAACGGTCGGGCGCGACATTCTCGATCATGAACGGCTATCTCACCGGCCGTCTGGCCGATGACGAGGGCGCCGACGAATTGCTGCGATCGGCGCGCGAGACGGCTGAGGTCGGCAAGCGGCTCGGCGTCGCGCGGCTCAATCTGCATGGCACGGGTCTTGGCGAAGGCGGGCTTCCGGCACGCCCGAGCGAGGTGGTGACGGGTCGCATGTGGCTGAAGGCACGCGATACGCTCGCCCGGATCGCCGACATGGCGGAAGAAGAGGGCGTGGTCTTCACGCTCGAAAACCTCAACCTGCCCGTCGATCATCCCGGCACGCCCTTCGGTCGCGCGGAAGATACGCTGGCGCTCGTCGAAAGCGTCAATCATCCGCGCCTTCGGCTCAACCTCGATCTTTATCATGTGCAGATCGGTGAGGGGAACCTGATCGAGACCTGCCGGGCCTGCCTGCCCTTTATCGGTGAAGTGCAGGTGGCGGACGTGCCGGGGCGCTGCGAGCCGGGGACCGGCGAGATCAATTACCCCGTCATCGCCCGGGCACTTGCCGATATGGGCTATCGCGGGCCGGTCGGGCTCGAGGCTTTGCCAAGGGGGATCCGCTGGTGGCGCTCGAAGCCTTCCGCAAGGCATTCACGCTCTGAGGCGCGCCTGAGGCTGTCACGCTGAGCGCGAAAACCCCGGTGATATCCATAGCCCGGGAAAAGGCCGGACTCGGCCGTGCCCCCCGTTTTGCCAAACCGATTTGGAGCGGTTCTGCCTCTTGGCAGCGCCGCTCTTTTCGTATCACGCGGCCTCGAATTTGTTTCAAATAATGCAATAAAATATCAATTATTGATGCAATTGTTGTGGCGTGCATTCGGCGGCAATATCGCTCCATCAGACGGACACGGTGTCGCCTGAAACAACGATTGCACATTCGAAGAACCGAACATGACCAACACTTTTCTCAACCTCACGCGCCGCAGCGCACTGCTTTCCGCCGGTGCCGCAGCCGCGACAGCCGCCACCACGGCAATCTCTCCCGCTCTCACCTTTGCAGCCAATGCTGCCCCGAAAACCACATCGATCGAAGGAAACAAGACAATGGCATATGTAACCACCAAGGACGGCGTTGAAATCTTCTACAAGGACTGGGGCCCGAAGGACGCGCAGCCGATCGTCTTCCATCATGGCTGGCCGCTCTCCTCGGATGACTGGGATGCCCAGATGCTGTTCTTCCTGTCGAAGGGTTTTCGCGTTGTCGCCCATGACCGTCGTGGCCATGGCCGCTCGGCCCAGGTGGCAGACGGTCACGACATGGATCACTACGCCGCCGACGCATTCGCCGTCGTCGAGCATCTGAACCTCAAGAACGCCGTCCATATCGGCCATTCCACCGGTGGCGGTGAAGTTGCCCGCTATGTCGCAAAGCATGGCCAGAAGGACGGTCGCGTCGCCAAGGCCATTCTCGTCTCGGCGGTTCCGCCGCTGATGGTCAAGACCGCCTCCAACCCGGAAGGCCTGCCGATCGAAGTATTTGACGGTTTCCGTGCAGCGCTTGCCGCCAATCGGGCGCAGTTCTTCCGCGATGTCCCGGCCGGTCCCTTCTATGGTTTCAACCGCGAAGGCGCCAAGGTGCAGGAAGGTGTGGTCCAGAACTGGTGGCGTCAGGGCATGATGGGTGGTGCAAAGGCCCATTACGACGGCATCAAGGCCTTCTCCGAGACCGACCAGACGGATGACCTGAAGGCGATCACCGTGCCGACGCTGGTTCTGCATGGGGAAGACGACCAGATCGTTCCGATCGCAGACTCGGCGCTGAAGTCCGCCAAGCTTCTGAAGAACGGTTCGCTGAAGACCTATCCCGGCTTCTCGCATGGCATGCTTACGGTCAATGCTGACGTGCTGAACGAAGATCTGCTCGCCTTCATCAAGGCATAAGCAGAACACAAAGGCCGCGGCGGTTTTCCGCCGCGGCTATTTCCGTCACGTGAATACCCTGATTGAAATCGAGACCACCATGCTGTTGACCCCAGAGCTTGTCGCCCAGACGATCCGAAACATTCGCGACGACGGCCCCGAGCCCGGCTGGACGCCGCTGTCGGAGACCGAACTCGATGAATTGGTCGCGCGTGTCGAACGCGAAGCGGGAGACCAGCCGATCTCGATCTTTGCGTATGGGTCGTTGATCTGGAACCCGGAGTTCCAGCCGGCGAACCGCAAGCGGGCGACCGCCTATGGCTGGCACCGTTCCTTTTCGCTGAGGATCAAGCGCTGGCGGGCAACCAGCCAGCAACCGGGACTGATGATGGCGCTGGAGCGGGGTGGCCGGTGTGACGGCGTGCTGTTCGAACTATCTCCCGAGCAGCGTCGCCGTGATCTCCGCGCTCTTATCGCGCGCGAAATCCGCTATAGCGAAGTCGCCGGCATGATGCGCTGGATCCCCGTTCGAACCGCAAACGGTGACAGCAGGGCGCTCACCTTCTGGGCGAGCACGAAACGCGATGGCCTGACGAAGCCCCTGCCGCCGGAAGAGGCGGCTTATCTGCTGGCACGCGCTGTGGCGAAGGCGGATCCTGCGCCGAATACCTGTTGAAGACGATCGTCGATCTTCAGGCCGAGGGCATCAGGGATCGCAACCTCTGGCGCCTGCAGGCCCTTGTGGCTACGGAAATCATAGCGCTTGAAAAAGCCTGACCGTTGCGCGGCCAGGCTTCCTGTATTTCCGTTGATGCGCCGCTCGTCTCAGTCCAGCATAACCATATGCGCGGCGACCTGCTGCTCAAAGAATTTCGAGAAGGACGCGATGCGCGGCGGCAGGCTCTGGTATGGCGGGTAATAGAGCGTCAGCCACAGATCCGGCGGCGCCCAGCCCTGAAGGACATGCACCAGACGTCCCGTCCGCAGATGTTCCGAAATGTGAAATCCGGGCAGCATGGCGACGCCTGCGCCATCCGCCGCCATATCGGCCAGAACCTCGCCATTATTGGCGCTGAAAGCCCGTCCGGCTGAAATCGTGATGCTGGAGCCACCATCCGACAGAGCCCAGGTCTCCCGTCGGCTCTCGCCGCTATAGGCAAGGCAATCATCCGGCGTCAGCTCGCTCGGGTGCTGCATCTCGGCATAGCGGCTTCCCGGTGCGGCGACGAGAATACGCGGCACGACGCGGATCTTGCGCCAGATGGTGAATTTATCGGAGGGTTGCGACGAGATGCGGATCGCCAGATCGTAATCGTCGTCGACAATATTGACCAATCCGTCCGACAGCGAAATCTCGAAACTCATCTTCGGATAGATCTGCCGAAAGCCCGACAGAATGGGCGGCAGCACCGCCTTGCCGAACCATGTCGGCGCACTGATCCTGAGCCGCCCCTGATCCGCCTTGTTTGCATTGCGCACGTCCTTGCGGGCGCTTTCGAGCGCCTCGACGGCCGGCTGGATCTGGGCGGCAAACACCGCGCCATCCGTCGTCAGCGATACCTGCCGGGTCGTGCGGACGAACAATTGCACGCCGAGATCATCTTCAAGCGCCGCGATCGCACGCGTCACCGCAGCCGGCGTCATGTCGAGCTCGCGGGCGACCTGCGCGAAATTGCGCTTCTCGGCGGCAAGCAGAAAGGTTTTCAGCGCTTTATAATCGTTCATCGCTATTGTTTCATAAAGTGCAATTCATTCGAGAGAAATATTGCAATTCAGTGCGGCGAGCAATGGGTCTAGATCTCTGTCCAACAAAACGGACAACGCCAACGCGGAAAGGCAACGGCCATGATCAAGGATATCAAGGGACTGCATCACATCACGTCGATGGCATCGGATGCACGGCAGAATAACAGGTTTTTCACCGATACGCTCGGCCTGCGCCGGGTGAAGAAGACGGTCAACTTCGACGATCCGAGTGTGTACCATCTCTATTACGGCGATGAAAACGGTACGCCCGGCACGGTGATGACCTATTTCCCGTTCCCCAACATGATGCTCGGTCGGCCGGCGCGGTGAAGTGGGCGAAACGCAGTTTTCCGTTCCGAAGGGCGCGCTTTCCTTCTGGAAGGATCGCTTTGTCGCCCAGGGCGTCGGCGGCATTGAAACCGATACGGCCTTTGGTGCGAACCGCCTGCGTTTCATCGGACCTGACGGCGATGGTTTTGCGCTCGTCGAGACGGCGGACGATAACCGTGCTGCCTGGGTCGGCGAGGGCGTCTCGGAAGATGTCGCCATTCGCGGTTTCACCGGTGCCCGCTTCAATCTTCACGACACGGCCGCCACGGCAGAGCTTCTGGGCTTCATGGGCTACCAGCGCGCCGAGGCAGAAGGCGACGTGACACGCTTCATCATTCCCGGCGGCAACGGTGCCGACACGATCGATCTGGTTTCGCTGCCGAAGACGCCGTTTGCCCGTCAGGGTGCCGGCTCCGTCCACCACATCGCCTTTGCCGTCGATAACCGCGAGAAGCAGCTTGAAGTGCGCAAGGCCCTGATGGATACCGGATATCAGGTCACGCCGGTCATCGACCGTGATTACTTCTGGGCGATCTATTTCCGCACGCCGGGCGGCATCCTGTTCGAGATTGCCACCAACGAGCCGGGCTTCGATCGCGACGAGGATACGGCTCATCTCGGCGAGGCATTGAAACTGCCGAGCCGTTATGAAAATTTCCGCAAGGAAATCGAGGCCAATCTGGAGCCGATCGCCGCATAACGCCGAAGTGGCCTCAACAGGCCGCCATGCGCCGAGAGGGCGAGCCCTTTGAGACCGGGCCCTGCGAGACTGGGCCCCGTGAGACTGTGTCCCAAAGCGGGCGCGGATGCATCAGACCATGACCGAGTGAAAGCCGGCAGCGAGAAATCGCCGCCGGCTTTACCGTGCGTGGCCCAACGCGCGGTTCCCGACTTGGTCGCTAATAATTGCATAAATCACAATTAAATCGAAATTATTGATGCAATTGTTGATCGGGGCATTCTGCGAGAACATCGCTGCATCAGAAGGCAATGGCGCATTCACCGCGGATGGCGGAGCCAGATGCCAGTCATCAATTGCAGCAAAATCGAGATAGGTGCCATGAAGCTTCCCTCCCTCCCCACGCTCCTGAGTTTCAACGGCGGTTATGTCGACACACTCGGCTTTCTCTCGCTGTCCGGTCTGTTCACCGCCCATGTGACGGGCAATTTCGTCACGCTTGGCGCGACAGCTGCGCTCGGTTTGGGTGGCGCCCTCTCCAAGCTTCTGGCGCTTCCGGTCTTCTGCCTTGTCGTGTTCCTCTCGCGGCTCGCCTGCCTGAAGCTACAGGCGCCGGTCGCTCACCCATCCGCCCGATGCTTTTCGTCAAGCTTGCTCTGTTTACGGGCGTGGCGATCTTCGCGCTTTACCACGGTCCTTTCCATGCGGATGAAAGCGAGGTGACGCTCGTGGTCGGCCTGGCGCTGGTCTCGGCCATGGCGATCCAGAACGGGCTGCACAAGGCGCATCTGCAAAAGGCGCCGCCTTCCACCCTGATGACGGGTACCACGACGCAGATCATGCTGGACCTTGCCGATCTTCTGGCCGACCGGAAGGCCGAGGAAGTGGCGGCGGCCAAGGCGCGGATCGGCAAGATGACGGCTGCGGTCATTACCTTTGCGCTGGGATGCGGGTTCGGCGCGGCAGGCTACATGTTCGCACCGGCAGCGGCATTCGCCCTGCCTGCCATACTCGCCGCCATTGCACTCTTTGCCAGCACGGCCGGAGCTGAGGCGAACTGACATCGCCTCCCGCCTGATCCCACATTTCACTCGGAAGGACCATTCTCATGGATATCAGTAGCGAAGCCGGCGGTCTTGCAAGTCTGATCGCACCCATTCTGAGGCCGCTCGCCTCGGGTCTTGAATTCTTCGGCGTCGGCGTGATCCTGATCGGTGTGGCGGTGGCGACCATCGGCTACATTCGGGATCTGACAGCCAAGGACGGGCGCGACGCGTATGACCGTTATCGCGCCAATCTCGGGCGCGGTATCCTGCTCGGGCTGGAGATCCTGATCGGCGCGGATATCATTGCCACGATCATATCGCCGCTGACCTGGGAAAGCGTCGGTCTTCTGGGGCTGATCGTCCTCATCCGAACCTTCCTCAGCTTTTCCCTGGAAGCCGAGATCGACGGCCAATGGCCCTGGTCGCGCCGCGCCTCACAAGCCTGAGACCCGGCCAGAAAGCCGGCCAGAGATATCAGCTGAGAACCCATCCGCCCAGCTATAACCGCAATTTCATCGCCAGGAGCTCGCAGGCGAGCCCCGGCATCCTAGACTATGAAGGCAGATCCCATGACTTATGATCTCGAATTCGGCCTCGACACATTCGGGGACGTCACGACCGCACAGGATGGCCAGCTTCTCGGCCAGCCGCAGGTCATCCGCAACGTCGTCGAAGAGGCCGTTCTCGCCGACAGGGCCGGCATCGACTTTTTCGGCATCGGCGAACACCACCGTCAGGATTTCGCGGTGTCTGCTCCCGAGGTCGTGCTGGCAGCGATTGCCGCCCGTACAGAGCATATCCGCCTTGGATCTGCCGTGACCGTGCTCAGTTCCGATGATCCGATCCGGGTGTTCCAACGGTTCTCGACGCTTGATGCGCTGTCGAACGGACGCGCGGAAGTCATTATCGGCCGCGGCTCCTTCATCGAATCCTTTCCGCTCTTTGGCTATGACCTCGAGAAATACGAGGAGCTTTTCGAGGAAAAGCTCGATCTCTTCTCCGAACTCGTCACCAAGGACGTCGTGAATTACAGCGGCGACTGGCGGCCGCCGCTTCAGGATCAGCGCGTCTATCCGCCGATCGCCGAGGGGCAGCTGAAGACCTGGATCGGCGTCGGCGGCAGTCCGGAATCGGTCGTGCGTGCCGTCCGGCATGACATGCGGCTGATGCTTGCGATTATCGGCGGCGATCCGCGTCGCTTCGCACCCTATGTCGAACTCTACCGGAGGCTATCGGAACAGTCGGGACAGACAGCGCGCGAGATCGGTGTGCATTCGCCGGGCTATATCGCCGAAAGTGACGAGCAGGCCCGCCGTGATCTCTTTCCGCATTTCAAGAAGATCCGTGATCGGCTTGGACGTGAGCGCGGCTGGCCGCCGGTGACGGAACAGGATTTCGAAAACGAGATCGAGCACGGATCGCTCTATGCGGGATCGCCCGAAACGGTGGCGAAGAAGATCGCCAACCTCGTCCGCACACTCGGTATTTCACGCTTCCAGATGAAATATTCGGCCGGCCCCATGGAGCATGAGAAGCTGATGGCCAGCATCGAACTCTATGGCACAAAGGTCATTCCGATGGTTCGCTCGCTCCTCGCGTAACCGCGGTACTGCGTCTGAAACGGATTACTCGCTGCAGCATTGGCCGGCTTCCTTCGTGGCAGCCGGCCAATGCTGCAGCTGTCTCATGCGTCAAATAAATTTTAAGCTTAAATTGACACTCGCCGGAAACGCTCATAGGCTGCTCTCACAATAACAATTGCCACCGGAAAAGTGGTGGCGGGAACAGTAGTCTGGAGCGTCAGACGCCGCCCGAAACGAAGGGTTGGCGAACGGCTCCGCTTTGGAAAAAGGCGAGGTCATCATGAAATTCGCAAGCTTGGCCGTGGCGGCCGTCGCAGTGTCCTTCGGGTTCGCCGGAATGGCGAAAGCCGAAACGGTGACGATGGCAATCGGTACGGATGCGGCATTTGCATCCTTCTACCTCGCGCAGGAGCGCGGCATCTTCAAGAAGCACGGTCTCGACGTCCAGTTCCTGAAATTTTCCAATGGCGGTGAGGCCGTCGATGCGGTGATTGCAGGCCAGGCCAATCTGGCTGGTGCTGCCGACCAGACGACGATGATCCGCATGGCGCGTGGTGCCGACCTTCGCCCGACGACTGTCTATGAAGAATCCGGCAGCTACCTCAAGCTGGCCGTGAAGGCCGGGATTACTGATCCGAAGCAGATCAAGACATATGGCATCGTCAAGGGAAGCGTCAGCGAGTATTCCACCGGCCTGACCCTGCAGAAATACGGCATCGACCCGGCATCGGTGAAAATGCTGCCCGCCGGTCCGCCGGAACTGCCGGCCCTGCTGGCACGGGGCGATATCGACGGCTTCTTCGTCTGGGAGCCGTGGCCGGGCCTTGCGGTCAAGCAGGGTGGCAAGACGCTTCTGACCAGCGGTGATGTCGGCTATGCCTACACGATGTGGCTGACGGCAGGCGGTTCCTGGCTCGACAGCCACAAGGATACGGCCAAGGCTGCGGTCGCGGCGCTGGCCGAGGTCAATGCCGAAATCGCGGCTGATCCCCAAAAGGCCGCCGACGACTTCCAGAAGATCACCAAGCTTCCCGCCAAGGATACGATCGACTTCCTGAAGACGACCGACTGGGCCGTCCGTTCCTTCACCGACAAGGACTATCAGAGCTTCGACAAGATCCTCGACTTCCTGATGTCGCAGAAGATCGTCACGACCAAGGTGGATTTCCGCACGGCCATCGAAAAGGGCAAGGTGAACTGACGTGGGCGATGGCGTCGGTATCACGCTCTCGGACGTGGCGATCACCTTCGGCGACCATTGCGTCGTCGAAGGCGCAAGCCTCGATATCGCCGGTGGCGAGTTCATCTGTCTCCTCGGCCCGAGTGGTTGCGGCAAGTCGACCCTGCTCAACGTGATTGCCGGATTTGTGCCGGCCAGCGGCCGCATCATGGCCGGCGGCAAGCCGATCCGCGCTCCCGGCGTGGACCGTGGGGTTGTCTTTCAGAGCTCGGAAGCGCTGTTCCCCTGGCTGACTGTCAGGGAAAATGTCGAATATGCGCCCGCATTCGCAAAGTGCCCGCAGCGCAGCGCAGGCCGAGGCGATGGAATATATCGCCATGGTCGGGCTTGCCCATGCCGCCGACAAGTTTCCGGCGCAACTCTCCGGCGGTATGCGCCAGCGTGCCCAGATTGCTCGTGTGCTTGCCAACAAGCCATCGGTGATCCTCATGGACGAGCCGTTCGGTGCATTGGACGCGCAGACCCGCGAAATCCTGCAAAAGGAAGTCGGCCGGATCTGGCGGGCGACCGGCACCACGATCGTTTTCGTGACGCATGATATTTCCGAGGCCGTGCTTCTGGCCGATAGGGTCGTGACGATGACGGCAGGGCCGCGAGCGCGCATCAAGAATGTCCTGCCGGTCGATATCGCCCATCCGAGAGATCTGGAATCGCCACGGGCGATGGAACTGCAGCGGGTGCTCCGGGACGACATTTCGGTGGAGGTCAGCCGCACCCTGAAGGCGCAGGGCCTGATTGCGGAGAATGTATGATGAAGACGACCGACCTTGCACAGACCGGAGTGTCGACAGCTGCCTCGCCTGCCGCGCGGCAAGCACCACGAAGCCGCGCCGTGCTTGACTGGCTCGCGGGGAGCCTGCCGGGCTTTGCCTCCGTCGCCGCCGGCATCATCATCTGGCATATCCTCAGCCTCGGTGTCGCACCGCTTTTCCTGCCATCCCCCTATGATACGCTGATGGCACTGATCGAGCTTTCCTCCGATGGAACGCTGCAGCAATCTGTCATCGCATCCGCATACCGCATCCTCTCGGGCTGGCTTGCAGGCGTGGTGATCGGCATCCCGCTCGGCATTTTCATGGGCATGGTGCCGATCGTGCGGCGGATCTGCGATCCCTATATCGAGTTCTTCCGCTTCATTCCGCCGATCGCCTTCGTCACCCTTGCCGTCATCTGGCTGGGTCCGGGTGAAATGTCGAAGATCGCCCTGATCTTCTACACGACGGTCTTCATCGTCACGCTGAATACGATTGCCGGCGCCAAGGCGACACTTGACCTGCGCCTGCAGGCGGCATCCGCCCTCGGCGCCAGCCGCCTTCAGATCCTGACAACTGTCGTTGTACCTTCGACCGTCCCCTACATGGTCACGGGCGCTCGGATTGCCATGGGTAATTCCTTCCTGACGATCGTCTCGGCGGAAATCGTCGCGGCACAGGAAGGCCTTGGTGCGCTGATCTGGAATGCCAGAAACTACGGCCGTACGGACTGGGTTTTTGCCGGGATCATCGTGCTCGGCATCATGGGCCTCTGCTTTGACAGAGTGCTCCGGTTTGCGACGTCCAAGCTCCTTTATCGTTACCAGATCCGCCACTGACATTGTGGATGCGGACGCAAGGCCGCCCGGCGGCTCGCTGCCGCTTACGAAGGATATGCCAATGAGTGCAGCAGATATCGAGCTTGCCGGGGAGGCGCGTGTCTTCGCTCTGGCCGAGGTCTTCACGCCGTCGATGCGCAGCGTCCCGCAGATGCTGACGCGTCAGGCCGAACATCATGGTGCGCGAACCATGGTGACGGTCGGGGAGAAGAGCCTGAGCTTTGCCGAGACACGGTCGCTGGCGGCATCCGCCGGCAAGGCGCTGCGTGAGGCAGGGGTCAAGCCGGGTGATACCGTTGCCATCATGTGCGGCAACCGCATGGAGTTTATCCAGACATTCCTCGGCTGCGCGTGGTGCGGTGCCATTGCCGTGCCGATCAATACCGCTTCCCGTGGCGCACAGCTGGAGCATATCCTGCGCAATTGCGGTGCAAGGCTTGCCGTGATCGAGACGGTTTTCATGGGCGTTTTTGCAGCAGCCGTTGAGGCGGGCGTACCGTTGCAGGCCGTCTGGATGATCGGGGAAGCCGGTGAGGGCCATGCCTTCCCGCTGCCTTCCGGTCCGATCCCTGCCATGGCCGGAGAGATGGAGGCGCATCCGAGCAAGCCCTCCGATACGCTCGCCATTCTCTACACATCCGGCACGACCGGCCTTTCGAAAGGCGTTTGCTGCCCGCATGCCCAGTATTTTTGGTGGGGGCTCCATACGGCAGCCCTGCTCGGCATCGATGAGGAGGACGTGCTTTTGACATGCCTCCCTCTGTTCCACACCAATGCGCTGAACACCTTCTTTCAGGCGCTGCTGACCGGTGCCTCGATCGTCGTCGAGCAGAAGTTTTCAGCAAGCCGGTTTTCGGCGCGACTGGCTGAAACTGGCGCGACTGTCACCTATCTGCTCGGCGCCATGGTGCCGATCCTGCTGTCAAAGGAGCGATCGGAGGCCGATAGCCGGCATCGCACGCGCATCACGCTGGCGCCGGGTGTGCCATCGCAGTTCCATGCACCGTTTTCCGAGCGCTTCGGCATCAACATCATCGACGGCTATGGTTCAACGGAGACGAATTTCGTCATCGGCGACCAGTTTCTCGCACAGCGTCCGGGCAAGATGGGCCGCGTTCGTCCCGGCTTCCAGATCGCCATTGTCGATGCCGAGGACAATGAGGTTCCGGCCGCACGCCGGGCGAGCTTGTGGTTCGCTCCGCCGAGCCCTTCTCGATGGCAACCGGCTATTTCGGTGCGCCGGAAAAGACGGTCGAGGCCTGGCGAAACCTCTGGTTCCATACGGGCGACCGGGCGGTGATGGATGAGGATGGATATGTCCAGTTCCTCGACCGCATGAAGGACGCCATCCGTCGTCGCGGCGAAAACATCTCCTCCTTCGAGGTCGAGCAGGTGATTGTCGCTCATCCGGCGGTGGAAAATGTCGCCGTCTTCCCGGTTCAGTCTGAATTGGCCGAGGATGAGGTCATGGCAGCGATCATTCTGAAACAGGGCGCGACAGTCTCTGCCGCCGAGTTGCTCGATTTCTGCCAGCCGCGCATGTCCTATTTCTCGGTGCCACGCTTCGTTGATTTCGTTGAGATGTTGCCACTGACGGAGAATGGCAAGGTCCAGAAGTTCAAGCTGATCGCCGCAGGCGTGAGCGACGCGACCTGGGACCGGGAAAAGGCGGGCTACACGCTCCTCCGATAAACGGAAGGCCAGCACTTGCTTCTGGAATGAAGAAGGCCGGCAGAGATTTACCGGCCTTTCTTGCGTCAGGACAGGCTCAGAACCTTGCCCGTGTTGAGGATATTGTTCGGATCGAGCGCCTGCTTGATGCGTGCCATCAAGGCCAGCTCTTCCGGGGTGCGCGACAGGCCGAGATAGGGTTTCTTCACGAGGCCGATCCCGTGTTCGGCAGAAATCGTGCCGCCCTCGCGCGCAATCGCGCCGAAGACGAGGTCGTAGATTTCCTTGTGCGGCTGTTCCTTGCTCAAGGACGGTATGTTGCAGACGACATGAAGATTGCTGTCGCCGATATGGCCATAGCTCAGCGCAATCGCATCCGGCCAGCGCCGCTTCATCTCGGCCTCGATCTCATCGACGACCTTGCCGGCCTTGCTGGTCGGAAGGCCGACGTCGAAGGCCGTCAGTGGTCCCATCAGCTTGCCATATTCGGAAACGCTTTCCCGCACGGCCCAGAGATCCTGCGTTTCCCGCTCGGATGATGGCAGGACGGCATCCGAAACCCAGCCGGCCTCCAATGCATCGCCAAGCACGCTTTCAAGCAGATTGCGATTGGCCTCGGCATCATTGCCACCGGTCTCGATCAGGACATAGATGCCGTGGCTCTCCGCGAACGGCCGGCGCAGCCGGGCAGGCCACCGGTCATGAAGTCGTAGAAGCTCGGCCACATGACCTCGAACGAGGTCAGCGCCGCGCCGAGCCGCTGGCGGGCGCTCTTGAGGAGTTCGAGAAGTGCCGGAAAATCCGGGCAGGCGCAGAAGGCGCTCGCCAGTTCCGCAGGACGGGCCTGCAGCCGAAGGACGGCGCGTGTGATAATCCCGAGCGTGCCCTCCGAGCCGACGAACAATTGCTTCAGGTCGTAGCCGGCATTGTTCTTCAGCATCTTGTTGAGCGAGGTGACGATCGTGCCGTCGGGCAGCACGACCTCCAACCCCAGCACATGCTCGCGCGCCATGCCGAACCGGATGACGCGATTACCGCCGGCATTGGTGGATAGCGTGCCACCGATCATGCAGGAATCGCGCGCGCCGAGATCAAGGCCGAGGAAAAGTCCGGCCTCTTCGGCGGCGCGCTGTGCGGCACCGAGTGTTGCTCCCGCTTCGATCGTCATGGTCGCCATGACGGTGTCGATTTCCTCGATCCTGTTCATGCGATCGAGCGACAGGGCGACGCCGCCCTCGATCGGCCGGGCGCCACCGGCAAGACCGGTCAGGCCGCCCTGTGGCGTGAGGGGGATGCGGTATTCGTTGCAGAGCCGCATGGCAGCGGCAACCTGCGCCGTGCTGCGAGGCCGAACCAGCGCAAGCGGTACCACCGGCGCCATGCCCGCCCAGTCATTGTGGAAGCGTTCCGGGATATCAGCGCCGAGGAAGACATCCTCACCAAGCTCGGTCTTCAGGGCTTCCAGAAAATCAGTCACGGAAATTCCTTTCTCGGCGCTTCGGGCCGACCTGGCGATGTGGGAGAGGCCTGCGTCAGACGTGTCGATCGCCGCAGGCCATGTCGAAAGTCAGCCCAGAGCGTCCACCATTCTATCGACTGCTGCCGAAAGCGTCTTCGTATCGCGGAAGACGCACATGCGGATGAAGGAGGTCGACGAACCGCTGAAGAGCAGGCCCGGCGCAAGGCCGACGCGCGCCTTTTCAAGGATCGTCGTGCAGGCTTCGCGCGCATCCGGCACGCCCTTCAGGCCGAAGAAGGCATACATGCCACCCTTGGGCTTTTCGGGCAGGAGGATGGTCGGAACTTTCGACAGGCCTTCGTAGACGATGTCGAGATTGGTCTCGATCTGCTGCCTGATCTGTGCGACCAGCGGCTCGCCCTGTTCAAGTGCTGCGGCGGCGCCGGCCTGCACGAAGGCGGGCGTGCCGCTGTTGATATATTGCGTCATGGCTGCAACTTGTGCCGCCACGCTTTTCGGATGGGTGAGCCAGCCGACGCGCCAGCCGGTCATGGCCCATGCCTTGGAGAAGCTGTTGATCGACATGACGCGATCCTCATCCTCGGCGATCGGCAGGATGGACGGGGCGACATCTCCCTTGAAATAGATCCGCCCATAGACCTCGTCGGAGATGATCCAGATGCCGGTACGGCGGCTGAATTCGAGAAGTGCCGCCATTTCCTCGGCACTGGCCGTCCAGCCCGTCGGGTTTGATGGCGTCGAAAGGAAGATTGCGCGGGTGCGCGCATCGCAGGCAGCGAAGAGCTTGTCGAGATCCAGCTTCCAGTCGGTATCGAAATCCAGTTCGACGGCCCGCGGCTCGGCGCCGAGAAGGTGAATGGCATTGTTGATGTTCGGCCATTGCGGTGAGACATAGACGACATTCGTACCGGCATCGGCAATCAGCGCCAGCGCAATATAGAGCGCCTGCATGCCACCCGGGGCAATGGTGCTGCGCGCCATATCGATCGGCTTGCCGTGCAGGCGGGACTGGTAGTCAAAGAGCGCCTTCTGGAGGCCGGAGGCGCCGCGCATGTCCGGCACGTAGAATGTCGAGCCGGCATCGAGCGCTGCCTTTGCGGCATCGCGGATGAAGGGCGGCGTCACCATGTCGCCTTCGCCATACCAGAGCGCGATCACGTCATCGAGCTTGGCGGCCCTGACGGCAAGAGCTGCGATATTCTCCGTGTGGAGATCCTTGATCTGGTCGCGGATACCGGAAAAGGCATTGGCCTCGCGGGCGGTAATCAGTTTGTCCATGAACGACATGGGTGTCCTCCTGTTATTCTGTTGGCTCGCCGAGGTCGTGATAGAGGCCCGCCATGATGGCGAGACCTTCACGGGCGATGCTGATCGGCAGATGTTCGTTGGCGGCATGCTGAAGGCAGCCGGGATAGGAATGCGGGATCCAGACCGTCGGCAGGCCAAGCTGGTCGGAAAAGATATTGTTGGGTAGCGAACCGCCGAGATTGGGCAGGATTGCCGGCGCCGCGCCGGTCGTCTTCTCGATCGAGGCTGCGACGCGCCTCACCCATGGATGATCCGGATCGAGGCGGCTGGCGGGAAAGATGGCGTCGGAAGGGTCCGTAACCGTGACGCGATCGTAACCGGCCTCCTTGAGAACCCGGCGGACGGCCGGGATGACGGCCTCGTAATCGACATTGACCGGGAAGCGCAGCTGCATGCGCGCGCGTGCCCGCGGCGGGATGGCATAGAGCGGCTGGGCGAGGTTGCCGCATTCCATCTCCATCACCTCGAAAGACGACCAGGCGAAAACCTTCTCCTCAGCCGTCAGGCCCGGTTCACCCCACCAGGGTTCGATGTCCGGATCACCGGCTGCGGGCTCAATATGGCAATGAGCGAGTGCCTCGCGGACGTTGCCGGGATTTCCCCCGGCGTCATTTCCGGCACCTTGATCTTGCCGGTGCGGCTGACGAGTTCGGTGATCGCGTGGCAAAGCTCGATGCCGGGATTGGCGAGAAGCCCACCCCAATTGCCGGAATGCTGGAAATCCTGCCGGGCGTTGACTTCCATATGGAACGACATGCCGCCGCGCGCCCCGAGGAAAATCGTCGGCTGCCCGAGGGCAAGGCGCGGGCCGTCCGAGGCAATCAGGACATCGGCCTTCAGCAGCTCGCGATTACGCTCGCAGACGCTGTCGAGACCGGGCGAGCCCGACTCCTCACCCATTTCGATCAGATATTTGAGATTGAAGCCAAGCTTGCCGCGAACCGACAGCACAGCCTCCAGCGCCGCCATGTTGACCGAGTGCTGGCCCTTGTTGTCGGCCGTGCCGCGGCCATACCAGTTGCCGTCGCGCTCGGTCATCTCGAAGGGCTTCAGTCCCTTGGCCCATTTGTCGTCCAGCCCAGCGACGACATCGCCATGACCATATTGCAGCACGGTGATGAAGGACGGATCTTCGATCCGTTCGGCGAGCAGAAAAGGGCCGGGCGCCTTGTCATCCTGAAGGATGTGGATGGTGAACCCCATCCGCGAGAAATGCGGCTGCATTTCCTCCGAGAGATAGCGCAATAGATCCTGATGATGCTCGGGAAGCCGACTGGCGGATGGGATGGCGACGCGACGGCGCATGACCGCTTCAAAGCTTCCGTCGTCCATCTGGCCGACAGCCTTGGCTATCGCCGCATCGCGCGTGTCATTTTTCTCGTTCATGGATAGTCTCACTTCCTGGCTTTTTCTGCGGCAGCGGATGGCGAGGGTGGCCGGGATCCGCTGCGAAAGACTGATGTGCGACGACCGACCGTCATGCCGTCCGGTGTCGTGGATCGGCGGTCTGGGGGCGCCTTCTCGAAGCGCCCGGGCGCGAAGGCCTGCACGGGAAATGGTGTGTCTCGGCCGGTCATGAGGTCCGCGATCAGCCTTCCGGTGATCGGCCCCTGGGTCAGTCCATAATGGCCATGGCCGAAGGCAAACCACAGGCCCGGATGGCGCGGTGCTTCGCCGATGACGGGCAGCATGTCGGGCATGCAGGGCGAGCCCCGAGCCATGCCTGTTCGTCGAGCGGCGGGCCGAGGTGGATTGTCCGGCGCGCGCAGGCCGTCATGCGATCGATCTGCCGAAGATCAGGCGTCGCGTCCCGGGCAGCAAGCTCGACACCGGTCATGACCCGGATCCCCTTGGCGACCGGCACGATCAGGCACTGCCGATCACGGACGTAGACCGGCCTTGTGAGCGGTGCTGGCCCCGAATTTTCGAAATGCCGATGGTAGCCCCGCTTGGCAGCAAGGGGCAGGCGATAGCCGAAGCGGGAGGTCAGGTCGGTCGACCATGGGCCAAGCGCGATCACGGCTTGCTCGGCTTCAAGCGTTCCCCCGTCGAGCGGGAGCACCCAACCTGTCCTCATCTGTTGAAGAGCCAGCGCGTCGCCCTTGATGATCATGCCCTGTCGGGCGCTGAAGAGATGGACGAGGCGTTTCAACAATTCACCCGGATCGGTGATGCGGGCTGTGTCGATCCAGTGAATGGCGCCAGCAAAACGCTCCTTCAAGGAAGGTTCAAGCGCGTGGAGGGCACTCGCCTCCAACCTCAGAGCCTGATACCCTGTGCCCTTGCTGCCTTGGCCGAGTTGTCCGCCTCCAGAAGCTCGGCGGGTGTCCGGCACAGTTCGAGCCAGCCATCCTCGCGTAAAGATCCGCGGCGCCCGCCTGCTCCAGAAGGTGGCGATGCTCAGGGAGCGAGGCGCGCATGAGATGCCGGAACGAGGGGCCGATCGCCTCCAAGGCCGAATTGGAAGACGCGCGCTTGTAGGCCAGGAGCCATGCAAGCAGCCGCGGCAGGAAGGCGTGGTCCGTACGCACGGAATCCGACCGGTTGGTCGCCAGACGCAGGAGGTTGCCGATGCCCTGCGGAAAGGGGTGCGGAAGTATGGCAGATGTCTCGATGAAGCCCGCATTCCCGTAGCTCGTTTCGCAGCCCGGCTGACGCCGGTCGACAAGCGCGACCCTGAGCCCCCGCTCCTGCAGATGAAGGGCGATCGAGACGCCGACGATACCGCCGCCGAGAACCATCGCGTCAGTCCGGCTGCTCGCGGTCATCGGCTCAGACCCTTGAATGCGGCTGTTCTAGCCGGCATGGGACAGGACTTTCGTCTGCAGGTCCGAAGCGAAGTGGCAGGCGGAAAGCCGCATCGCGTCCGTTGCGGAGAGCGACGGCACTTCGGAGGAGCAGATTGGCTTTGCCATCGGACAGCGCGGGTGGAAATGGCAGCCGGATGGCGGGTTGAGCGGTGAGGGCATCTCCCCCTTGATGGCGGTGAAGACCCGTTTCCTCGGTTCAAGCGAGGGGATCTCCTTCAGGAGCGCGCGGGTATAGGGGTGGTGCGGATTGGCAAACAGCGCCTCTGTCTCGGCCAGTTCGACGATACGGCCGAGATACATGACGGCGATGCGATCGCAGAAGTTCTCGATCATCCCCAGATCGTGGCTGACGAAGATGTAAGTAAGATCAAGATCGCGCTTCAACTCCATGAAAAGGTTTAGGATCTGCGCCTGGATGGAGACGTCGAGCGCAGCGGTCGATTCATCGCAGACAAGGATCCTCGGCTTGACTGCCAGCGCGCGCGATGCCGATACGGGCACGCTGCCCGCCGGAAAACTGGTGCGGATAGAAGTCACGGCTCGATGGATCAAGCCCGACACGCGCCATGAGATCGCTGACATAGGCGACCATCTCGCCGGAACGGATGACCCCGTGCACAACGGCCGCTTCGCCGATGGTCTCGACGACGCGCTTGCGCGGATTGAGCGAGGCCGTTGCATCCTGAAAGACCATCTGGATGGAGAGGCTTGCCTTGCGCCGTTCGGCCTCCGTCATCTCGGCCATGTCGCGGCCTGCCACCAAACGCGGCCATCCGACGGGGCGAGAATGCCGGAAATGATGCGGGCAAGGGTGGACTTGCCGCAACCGGACTCGCCGACGAGGCCGACGATCTCGCCCGGCTGCACGTCGAGACTGATGCCGTCGACCGCGCGAACGACCTGCTCAGAATTCTTCCCCGTCAGCATGTCGGATATGCGCTGGGCAAAGTCGGGGCTCGAGCGGAACTGGCGGGAGATGGCATCGAGCTTGAGAATGGGGTCCATGGTCTTCCTGCCTCCTATCGCGGGTGATGGCAGCGCACGAGGCGGCCGGAGGGATCACTGACGACGGGCGGCAGCATGGTGGAACAGAGTTCGCTACTGGCCGCGCAACGGGGATGGAAGGCGCAGCCGGAGGGCATATTGGCAAGGTTCGGCGTCGAGCCGGGGATCTGTGCCAGCGGCTGGCCGCGCCGATTATGGCTCGGCACGGAGGCGATGAGGCCGGCGGTATAATGGTGGCGCGGTTCGGTGAGGATTTCAGCGACGGTGCCGGTTTCCACGATCCGGCCGGCATACATGACCGCTATACGATCTGCGAGGCCGGCAACGACGGAGAGGTCATGCGTGATCCAGACGAGTGCCGTACCGTTTTCGCTCGCCAGCTTCTGGACTTCACCGAGGATCTGCGCCTGGATGGTGACGTCGAGTGCCGTGGTCGGTTCGTCGGCGATCAGCACCGCCGGCTTGTGCAGAAGCGCGATCGCAATCGCCACGCGCTGGCGCATCCCGCCGGAAAACTGGTGCGGATAGGCCTCGAGCCGGGATTCAGGCGAGGGGATGCCGACCGACCTCAAGGCTTCGATGGCCCGCGCACGCGCCGCAGCCGGAGACACGCGTTCATGGGCGGTGATCGCCTCCATGATCTGCGTGTCGATGCGCAGAACCGGATTGAGTGTGGAGATCGGATCCTGAAAGATCATCGCAATGCGCTTGCCGCGCAGGCTGCGCATCTCGCGATCACGGATGCCGGCAATGTCTTTTCCGTCCAGCAGCACGCGGCCGCCGGAGATCCGGCCGGGCTGATCGATCAGTCCCATGACCGCAAGTCCCGTCACGGATTTGCCGGAACCGGACTCTCCGACCACACCCAGAACTTCGCCGGGATTGACGTGAAAGCTGACATCGTTGACGGCCGTCACCATGCCCCGGCGTGTGCCGAAGGTGACGGTGAGGTTTTCGACGGAAAGAGCGGGGGCAACCATGGTTTTCTGGTGCATCATGCGTTGAACCTCGGATTGAGGATGGCGCGCAACCGGTCGCCGACAAGATTGATCGAGACGACGATCAGGACGAGAGCGACGCCGGGAAAGGTCGAGACCCAGTAATTGCCGGAGAGGAGGAAGTCATAGCCGGTGGCAATCAGCATGCCGAGCGAAGGCTGGGTGACGGGCACGCCGACACCCAGAAAGGAGAGGGTGGATTCGAGCGTGATGGCGTGGGCGACCTGCACCGTCGAAACCACAATCAGCGGCGGAATGCAGTTCGGCAGCATATGCCGGACGAGGATGCGGAAGCGCGACAGTTCGAGCCCGCGCGCCGCGGCGATGTAGTCCTTGTTCTTTTCGACCAGCGCCGAGCCGCGGACGGTGCGGGCGTAATAGGCCCACTGAACGAGGACGAGCGAGAGAACCACCTTGTCCAGTCCGCGTCCGAAAACCGTCAGAAGCACGAGCGCGATCAGGATCGACGGGAAGGAGAGCTGCAGATCGACGATACGCATGATGAGGCTGTCGAAACGGCCGCCGACATAGGCAGCGAGGACGCCGATGAAGGCGCCGATGACGCTTGCGATCACCACCGAGGCAATGCCGACACCGAGCGAGACGCGCATGCCGTACATGATGGTCGAGAGCATGTCGCGACCCTGATCGTCGGTGCCGAGCCATGCCGTCACGCCGCTTCCGAGTGTCTGGCCGGGCGGCAGCATATTGTCCATGATGTCGAGCTGCATCAGGTCATAGGGGTCCTGCGGCGCAATCAGCGGGGCGAAGATCGCAAGACAGGCGAGCGTCAGCAGAATGAGAAGACCGATGGCCGCTTCCGGGCTTGAAACGAGGTCCTTGAGCTGGCGCAGCCAGAGGCGCTCGCCTTTTTGCGCGGGCGTGGAGATGGCGGATTTCGAATTGACGACTTCGGTCATGATCTCTACTCGCTGCCGCCGCCGAGCCGGACGCGCGGATCAAGCGCGACGTAAAGCAGATCGACGACAAGGTTGATGACGACGAAGATCACTGTCGTGACCATGAGATAGGCGACGACGACGGGGCGATCGAGCCGGTTGATGGATTCGATCAGAAGCTTGCCCATGCCGGGATAGGCAAAGACCGTCTCGATCACCACCGTGAAGGCGATCATGGCTCCGAATTCCATGCCGAGGATCGTCACGACCGGGA
Source organism: Shinella sp. UYSO24 (assembly GCA_902167985.1). GTDB lineage: Bacteria > Pseudomonadota > Alphaproteobacteria > Rhizobiales > Rhizobiaceae > Neorhizobium. The sequence continues at coordinate 71,887 of CABHNZ010000008.1, read as the reverse complement.
TCATCATGTTCTTCAGGAGATGCAGGCGAATGATGCGGATGGGGCCAAGCCCCTTGGCGCGGGCAAAGCGGATATATTCCTGCGTCATCACCTCGCGCGTGCCGGCTTCGCAGAGGCGAACCACAAGCGACGTCTTGTAGAGGGCCAGGGTCAGCGCCGGCAGGATGAGATGTCGCCATCCTTCGACCGAGAAGATCGAGAGCTGCATGCCAAGGACGTTGATCGTCGGTCCGCGGCCGCCGGCCGGCAGCCAGCCGAGATAGACCGCGAAGAAGAGAACCAGCATCAGGCCGATCCAGAAGTTAGGCAGCGAGAAGCCGAAGATCGATGTCGACATGATGGCGCGCCCGGCGATCGATTTCGGCCAAAGCCCGGCAATGACGCCAAGCGGCACGCCGATCAGGACGGAAAGGCCGAGTGCCACCACTGCAAGCTCGACGGTGGCGGGCAGGCGCTCGCCGATGACGGCCAGTGCAGGCTTGCCATAGACGAAGGACGAGCCGAGATCGCCGTGGAAGGCGTTGAGGATGAAGTTCGTGAACTGTGCGGGCAGCGACTGGTCAAGGCCGAACCGGGCCGCGACGGCGGCGCGTTCTGCCTGATCCGCGTCTGGACTGACCAGCATGTCGACCGGGTTTCCCAGCGCAAACACCGCCACGAACACGAGACAGGCCATGGTGAAGAGAACCAGGATCGACTGGCCCATCCGCCTGATGAGGTAAGCTATCATGTTGAATTATCCAGATTGATGCCTGCGGCATTCACGCCGCAGCACATGATCCGTTATCGGTGGGCCGCCATTCGGGCGGCTCACCATGTCGTCTTTTCACGCAGCCGGCCGCATGGCCTGCCTTGACCGCCAGCTCACTGGGCAGGTTTGAACGTGAAGGCCGAGGTGCGTTCGTCCATCCGCGGGATGATCGTGATGCCCTTCCGGGCAGCCCAGGTCATGCCCTGAAAATAAAGCGGCACGATCGGCATGTCGTTGATGACCGTATGAACGGCGGCCTTCAGCATTTCGTTGCGCTTGGCGTCATCCATCTCGGATGTCAGAGCGACCAGCTGTTCCGTCAGCTTCGGGCTGCAGTAATGGCTCCAGTTGACGGCACCCCAGCCGCGCTCCTTGTCCGGGCAGGCGACCATCATGCGGATGCCGGAGGAGGCTTCTGCGGTCTGCACGCCCCAACCCATCATGACGGCGGAGAATTCGCCCTTGTTGCCGCGCGTATTGATCGCCGAGAACGGTACGGCATCGACATCGGTATGGATGCCGACACGGGTCAGCATCTGGGCGATTGCCTGAGCGACGCGCTCGTCATTCAGCAGTCGGTTGTTGGGCGTGCCGAGAACGAGATGGAAGCCGTTGGGATAACCGGCCTCGGCCAGAAGCTTCTTGGCGCCGGCCTGATCGACCGGAATGTTTTCCAGTGCCGGGTCGAAGCCCATCATCTGGTCGGTCGCGAGGTTGTTCGTCGGATAGGCGAGGCCCATCATCAGGCGCTCGCTGATTGCCTTGCGATCGATGGCCATGTTGATCGCGCGGCGCACGCGCACATCGGTCAGCGGGTTCTTTTCAAGCGGCGAGCCGTCATTGCTGCTCACGCCCGGCGACTTGTCGCGGCCGCTGTCAAGGAAAAGGAAAATCAGTCGATGGGTCTTCTTGGCCGCATAGACGAAGTCCGGGTTGGACTTGATCTTCTGAATGTCCGGCGTCGGGACATTCTCGATCGCGTTGACGTCGCCGGAAAGCAGCGCGGTCATGCGGCTGCCGTCGTTCGGCATGAAGCGGATCGTGACATTGTCCCAATCGGGCTTGCCGCCCCAATAGCCGTCAAAGCGTTTCATCACGACGCGATCGTCCGGCGTGTAGCTGACGAACTTGTAGGGGCCGGTACCGATCATGTGCTCGGGCGTCGCGAACTTGTCGCTGGTGATACCCTCGCTTGCCTTCTTGCTGACGATGAAGACGGATGTCAGATCGGCCGGCAGAAGCGGGTAGGGCTTGGCGGTAATCAGCCGGATCGTGTGGGCATCGACAATCTCGGTCTTGATCACCGAACGGGTGTAGATGGCGAAGCTGGACGGGCTGTTCTCGATCGTGTTCGGGCGCTTGAGAGACCAGGCGACGTCCTCGGCCGTCAGGTCGCTGCCGTCCTGAAACTTGGCAGCGCGCAGCTTGAATTCCCAGGTGACGTCATCGACCTTCTTCCAGCTTTCGGCGAGGCCCGGAATGATGCGGCTGTCGGGATCCATCTGCGTCAGCGTTTCGAACATGTTGCGCGAGACCGCGATGTTCTGGCTGGCATTCTGGAACTGCGGATCCATCGATGTTGCCGAGGAACTGTAGGCCAGATTGAGATCCGCCGCATAGGCGCTGACGGATGAGAGAAGCGCCGCAGCAATTGCGGTCGCGGCGAAACGCCGGAACGACTGTCCCGTTGTCATGGTGAAGGCTCGCATCATCTGTTCCCTTATTTTAGCGGCACTTATGTGTCTCTTGTAATGGACATGTGACCGTTATAGCGTTAGTTTAGGTTTATAGCTTTCGGAATGTCAACTCGGATCTCAGATGAATATTCGTGCAAAGGGTACCGATCGGCTTCTTGATGTTCTGGATCTCGTCGCAGGGCAGCACGAGCCGTTGACGCGGAATGCGATTGCGGCTGCGCTCGGGGCTCCCCGCTCCACGATATACAGCGTCATCGATACGCTTCTGGCGCGCGGTTTTGTCGATCAGGTCGATCCGGAGGGCTTTATCGTGCCCGGCAGGTTGAGCGGGCTGCTTGGCCAGGCCTATGAAAGGAACGCGCCGCTCGCGCGTCAGGCCAGAGATGTCATCACGGATCTCGCGTTGGCTACTGGCGAAGTGGCGGAGCTCGACGTCCTGCAGGGATGGCAGCAGCTGATTCTCATCTCCCGTTCGGGGCGCGGTCACGGATATCGGTCGGCTGTGGAAGGTTCGCGCTTCCCGCTGCCCTCGGTTGCCTCGTCCCGCTTCCTGCTGGAGGAGGTCAGTCTGGCCGAGCTTGAGCGACATATTCCCTCCGCTGAACATATCACGCCAACCGGCATAACGGTGACGCCGCAGACGCTCCACGACGAAATAGCGCTTGCGCGACGTCAGGGGCACTGGGTCACGCGTGCGCTGGTCGACCCTTACGTGGCCTGCGTCACGGCACCGGTGCGTGCGCGTGACGGCCGCTGCATCGGTGTCATCTGCCTCGTCGTCGCGCTGCCGGAGATCGACAAGCGCGAAGCGGAATATGTCTCCATGACGACCGCGGCCGCCGCCCGGCTGAGCAGCTATTGCTCGCTTCTGCGCAACCCGTCGTTTTAAGCTTGCTGTCCCACAAACATCGGTCCGCCCTTATGCGCGGGAAAACCGTAGCCATTGATCATGACGAGGTCGATGTCGCTGGCGCGTGCTGCGATGCCTTCGGCCAGAAGTACCTCACCCTCGCTGGCCATCGCGGCCAGTAGCCGGTCGATGATTTCCGCAGCCGAAAACTGACGCGGCGTGATGCCTTTCACCTTTCGGGCGGCCTCGATGATGGCGGTCACGTCCGGATCGATCGTCCGTTGCTCGCCAGAATAGCCATACCAGCCGCGACCGGCCTTCTTTCCGAGCCGGCCGGCCTCGCAGAGCCTGTCGGCAATCTCGACATAGCGACTTGAGGGATCTCGACTGGAGGCCTGACGCTTGCGCCGTGCCCAGGCGATCTCCAGGCCTGCCATGTCATAGACTGCGAAAAGCCCCATCGGGAAACCGTAATCCTCAAGAGCTGCATCTATGTCCTGCGGCAGGGCACCATCTTCCAGCAGGAACTCCGCCTCGCGCCGATAGGCCGAGAAGATGCGGTTGCCGATAAAACCTTCGGTGACGCCCGTGACGATCGAAAGCTTGCCGAGCTTCTTTGCAAGGGCAAGGCCTGTTGCGAGCACATCCGGTGTGGTTGCGGCACAGCGCACCACTTCCAGAAGCCGCATGACATTCGCCGGTGAAAAGAAATGCAGGCCGAGGATACGTTCCGGATGTTTGGTCGCGGCCGCAATCTCGTCTGGATTGAGATAGCTCGTGTTGGTGGCCAGAATAGCGTCCGGTCGAAGCACCCGATCGAGACGGCGAAACAGCTCGACCTTGACGTCGAAGTCATCGAAGACGGCCTCGATGACGAGATCGCAGGGGCTGAGTTCGGCATCGGATACGGTGACGGTCAGTCTGGACAACTGTGTATCGAAAGCCTCCTGATCGATGCGGCCGGAGGAAAGGTTGCGCTCCAGAAGGCCGATGATGCGTTCTCGCCCCTTGCCGGCGGCCTCGGGCGTCTGGTCAAGCCCGATGACCATGTAGCCCGCGCCGAGTGCTGCGACGGCAATGCCGCAGCCCATCAGGCCGAGGCCGCAGACCCCGATCGTTGACAGCGGCCTTGCTGTGACGCCATCAAGCCCCGCGACCTTCGAGGCCTCCCGCTCCGCAAAGAAGACGTGCCGGAGCGCCGCAGCTTCCCGGCTATCGCGGAGGGTGAGGAACGTCGCCCGCTCATCAGCCAGTCCATCGGCAAAGGCACGATCGGATGATGCGACGAGGCGGGCGGCTCTGCAGGCGCCCGCTGTCCACGCGTCTTGGCCAGGAGTTTCGCGGTCGCAGTCTCGACTTCGGACCGTGTGGCTGCCGAGACAGGCAGGTTTGCCGTCCGGCGAATGATGTGCCGCAGAGGGCTTTTGCGGCATCTGCTGCGACGGCGACAAGATTGTCGGCGGCCACCTCGTCGAGGATGCCGAGGGATTTTGCCTGCTGCGCCTTGACCGAACGGCCCGCAACGATCAGGTCGAGCGCTGCCGGGATGCCGATCAGGCGTGGCAATCGCTGTGTTCCGCCAGCACCGGGAACGAGGCCGAGCTTGACCTCGGGCAGGCCGACCAGCGCCGTTTGCGAACCGATCCTGTAATGGCAGGCGAGAGCGACTTCGAGCCCGCCACCGAGCGCTGCCCCATTGATCGCGGCAACGACGGGTTTTCCGAATGCCTCGATCCTCGCGATGACGGCGGGCAGTGTCGGATCAACCGGCGGCCTGCCGAATTCCTTTATGTCTGCCCCGCCGATGAATGTCCTGCCTGCGCCAGTTATCACGAGGCCGATGATGCTGGCGGAAGCCTCGGCATGGTCGAGTGCCAGATCCAGCCCTGCCCGGACATTCGCCGACGTGGCGTTGACCGGCGGATTGTCGATCGTCACGATCAGGATGCCGTCGCGCTCCGCGGCGGTGACGGTTGGCGAAAAGAGGCTGGCCTCGCCCATCATCTTACTCCGGAATGACGGCCGTAGCCTGGATCTCGATCTTGGCGCGGTCCTCGACCAGTGCGACGACCTGCACGGCGGCAATCGCCGGAAAATGCCTGCCGATCACCTCGCGATAGGCGCGGCCGATGCCCTTCAGATTGCCCAGATATTCGGCCTTGTCGGTGAAATACCAGGTCATGGTCGTGATGTGCTCGGGGCGTGCGCCTGCCTCGGCCAGTATCGCCACGATATTTTCCAGCGTCTGTTTCACCTGGCCGACGAAGTCGTCGGTTTCGAACTCGCATTGCCCGTTCCAGCCGATCTGCCCGCCGACGAAGATCTGGCGGCCGGTGGCAGCAACGCCGTTGGCGTAACCGATCGGTTTGGCCCAGCCTTCAGGCTGCAGGATCGTGTGCATCATGTGTCTCCAAATAGGTTTCGAGCGCAGCGCGCATATCGTTCGGCCAGGGAGTGGCGGTGTGGGTTTCAAGCGAGGTCAGCACCAGTCGCTGCTCGGCCGTCCAGAGAAGCGTGCCGCCGCAGCGCACCTCATGCCATAGATCGACGGAGGTCTTGCCGATCCGCCTGACCTTGAGGGAGAAGTCCATCAGGTCGCCATGGCGGCCGGGATGCTTGAAGGTGAGATTGAGCGTCACGGTCGGAACGCCGAGTTTGCTGACATCGACCAGCGTCGACCAGGGAAAGCCGATCACCTCGAAGAACTCCTCGAAGACGCCGACGAGAATATTGAGATAGGACGGAAAATAGGCGATGCCGGAGGGGTCGCAGTCTCCGAAGTTCAGCCGGCGTGTGGTCTGGTAAGCCATGGTTTTACGCCTTCATCAGTTCGCGGGCGATGATCAGTTTCTGCACCTCGGTCGCGCCCTCGTAGATCCGCAGCGCGCGGATTTCGCGATAGAGGCTCTCGGTGATCTCGCCGACCCGCACGCCGCGGCCGCCGAACATCTGAACGGCGCGGTCGATCACCTTCTGGGCATTCTCGGTCGCGACCATCTTTGCCATGGCCGCCTCCTTCGTCGTCGGCAGGCCCTGCACGTCGCGGCGCCAGGCGGCGCGGTAGGTGAGGAGTGCGGCTGCATCGATCTCGGCTGCCATGTCGCCGAAGGCTGCCTGCGTCAGCTGCAGATCCGCCAGATGATTGCCGAACATGGGGCGCGCCCTGGCGTGGTGAAGTGCCTCGTCGAGCGCCCGTTTGGCAAAGCCGAGCGCTGCCGCAGCAACGGATGCCCGGAAAATATCGAGCGTGCGCATGGCAATCTTGAATCCTTCGCCACCCGAGCCGAGGCGACGGGAAACCGGGATGCGGCAATTGTCGAAACGGATGGTCGCCAGCGGGTGAGGGGCAATCACATCGATCCGTTCGGCAATCGAAAAACCCGGATCGTCGGCGAATACCACGAAGGCGGAAATCCCGCGTGTGCCCGGCGCCTCGCCGGTGCGGGCAAAGACCGTGTAGACGTCGGCGATCCCGCCATTGGAGATCCAGGTCTTTTCGCCGTCCAGCACATAGCAGTCGCCGTCGAGGCGCGCGGCGCAGGTCATGGCCGCGACATCGGAGCCTGCATCCTTCTCCGACAAGGCGAAGGCGGCGATCCACTCGCCGGAACGGGCCTCGGCAGAATGGCAGTGCGCAATTCTTCGGAGCCGGCAAGGCCGATGGCGCCGGTCCCCAGTCCCTGCATGGCGAAGGCGAAGTCCGCAAGGCCGTCATGCCATGCCAGCGTCTCGCGGGTCAGGCATACGGACCGGCTGTCGATCGGCTCCTTGCCGCCTGCACCGGTCGCCGCATCGAGGAGGCCGGCATCGCCGAGTGCGCGGACGAGAGCCCGGCAGGCTTTGTCTGTTTCGGCGTGATCAATGTCCGAAAGAGCACCGGAAACGGCAAAGGCGTCAAGGCCTTGTGCCAGCATCTTGTGATTTTCGGTGAAGAATGGCCATTCGAGGAAATCCCGCGAAGGCCCCGTGATCGTCGAGGGCTTGCCCATCAATTGCCCTCAAACACCGGCTTGCGCTTCTCGGCGAATGCCTCGAAGGCCCGCCGGAAATCGCGGGTTGCCATGCAGATCGCCTGCGCCTGGGCCTCGCTTTCGATCATCTCGTCGAGGCCCATGGCCCATTCCTGGTTCAGCATGGTTTTGTCATCGTGTGGGCAAACCACGGGCCGTCGGCCAGCGACTGCGCGAGTTTCACGCCTCGGCTTCCAGGCGTCGGCTGAGTGAAGGGCATTGTAAAAGCCCCATGCTGCACCTTCCGACGCGCTCATCGAACGGCCCGTGAACAGAAGCTCGGCGGCTCGCCCCTGACCGATGATGCGCGGCAGTATTCCGCAGGCGCCCATATCGGCACCGGCAAGTCCGACGCGGGTGAAAAGAAAGGCGGTCTTTGCCTCCGGTGTCGCAAGTCGCAGGTCGGAGGCCATGGCGAGAATCGCGCCGGCCCCGGCGCAGATGCCGTCAATGGCGGCGACGATCGGCTGCGGGCATTTCTTCATCGCCTTGACCAGATCACCGGTCATGCGCGTGAATGCCAGAAGGTCGGGCATGGCCATCTTGGTCAGCGGCTCGATGATCTCGAACACATCGCCGCCCGAGGAGAAGTTGCCGCCTGCTCCGGTCAGCACGATGGCACGGATATCGGAGGCGTAGGCAAGATCGCGAAACAGGTCGCGCAGCTCGGCATAGCTCTCGAATGTCAGCGGGTTCTTGCGCTCAGGCCGGTTGAGCCGGATCGTGGCGACGCGCGCGTCTTCGCTGACCTCCCAGATGAAATGCCGTGCCTGATAATCCTTGAAGGGCCTCAGGTGGCCCGCCATCGATGCTGCCGTTTCGCTCATCCCGATAAAACCTCCCCACCGCAACCGCGATTGCCTGCCCGTTGATTGATTGGGCTGCGGGCGAAGCGAGCCACAGAACCGTGTCTGCAACTTCCTCCGGCTGCACCAGCCGCCCCTGTGGATTGTGTTTGGTGAATTCCTTCAATGCCTCTTCCGGCGCCCGCCCGGTCTTGGCGACGATCGTTTCGATCGACCGCGCGATCAGTGGCGTATCGGTAAAGCCGGGGCAGACGGCATTGACGGTCACGCCGGTCCTTGCCAGTTCCAGCGCGAGTGCCCGCGTCAGGCCGACGACCCCGTGCTTGGCCGCGACATAGGCCGAGACATAGGCATAGCCCGTCAGGCCGGCGGTCGAAGCGATATTGATGATCCGCGCGCCGGATCCCTTCGCTTTCAGGTCCGGCAGGACTGCCTGCGTCACCTGAAAGACGCCGGTGAGGTCCACCGCGATCACCCGGTTCCACAGGTCGAGCGACGTCTTCTCAAACGGAGCGCTCGGGCCTTCGCCGGCGTTGTTGACGAGAATGTCCACCGGGCCGAAGACGCGTCGGGCCGCGTCGAGGCCGGCATTGATCGCGTCGCCATCCGTCACGTCGAAGCCCGGCACGGTGGTGACATTCTCTGCGCCAAGTTCCCTGGCGAGCGCCTCAAGCGGCTCGGCGCGACGCCCGGCCAGCGTGACCCGCGCGCGGCATCGACGAATGCCCTGGCAATCGCAGCACCGATGCCCGAACCTGCGCCCGTCACCAGCGCATGTCGACCTGAAAGCTTGGCGGAGGAGGCCACGTTCATGCTCTTCTCCTATTTTGCCACGATTGTCGGGCCGACCGGGGCCGGCGCTGCCGTAGCGCGCGCAAGGCCCGTCTCGTATTGAAGCTTGCCGGAATAATATTGCTTCGGCCACGGAATGCTGGTGACACCGATCTTGGCTGCTTCGTGCAGAACCCAGGCCGGATCTGCCAGATGCGGACGCGCCACGGCACAAAGATCGGCGCGGCCGGCGGCGATGATCGAATTGGCCTGATCGGCTTCGGATATCGCGCCGACTGCAATGGTCGGAATGCCGATTTCGTTGCGGATCTTGTCCGAAAATGGCGTCTGGAACAGGCGGCCATAGACCGGTTTCTGCTCCTCCCAGACCTGGCCCGAAGAGCAGTCGATCATGTCGGCACCCGCCTCCTTGAACATGCGGGCGAAGATTGCCGCATCTTCCGGCGTATTGCCGCCCTCGAACCAGTCATGACAGGAGAGGCGCACGGAAATCGGCCTGTCCTGCGGCCAGACCTCGCGGATCGCTGCGAAGACTTCAAGCGGGTAGCGCACGCGGTTTTCGTGACTGCCGCCATATTCGTCGGTGCGGATATTGGTGAGCGGCGAGAGGAAACTCGACAACAGGTAGCCGTGGGCGCAATGCAATTCCAGCCAGTCGGCGCCGGTTTCGGCGGCATATTGCGCGGCGCGGACATGGTCGGCCTTCACCCGGTCCATGTCGGCGCGGTCCATCGCCTTCGGCACCTGGCTATGCTTGAGATAGGGCAGCGCCGAGGCCGAGAGAAGCGGCCAGTCACCGCTCTCAAGTGGCTCGTCTGAGCCTTCCCAGGCGACCTTGGTCGCGCCTTTCCGTCCCGCATGGCCAAGCTGGATGCCGACCTTGGCCGACGAATTGCCATGCACGAAATCGACGAAGCGCTTCCATGCCTGGGCCTGTTCGTCATTCCACAGGCCAAGGCAGCCGGGGGTGATGCGTGCGTCGGGCGAGGTGCAGGTCATTTCGGCGAAGATCAGCCCGGCGCCGCCGAGTGCGCGCGATCCGAGATGGACGAGATGGAAATCGTCCAGCATGCCATCCTTTGCCGAATACATGGCCATGGGCGACATGACGATACGATTGGGAAGCTCGGTTTCGCGCAGCCTGTAAGGCATGAACATCGGCGGCAGCGTCCTGCCATTGCTCTTCACGGCAATGCCGTTCTTCTCTGCGAACCAGCGCTCGTAGCCATCCAGCCAGACGGGGTCGCGCAGGCGCAGGTTCTCGTGGCTTATCCGCTGCGAACGGGTGAGCATGGAATACATGAACTGCGGCGGTTCAAGCGTATCGGCATAGCGCTGGCCGACCACTTCGAACCATTCCATCGCATTGCGCGCGGCATTCTGGATCCGGGCCACATCGACGCGGCGGATCTCTTCATAGGTGGAGAGTACCTGCGGGATCGCTTCCTTCGTATGGCCGACCTTGTTGAACTGGTTGGTCAGTTCGATCGCGTCATCGATTGCCAGCTTGGTACCGGAGCCGATGGCGAAATGCGCCGTATGGGCCGCATCGCCCATCAGCACGACATGAGAGTTGCCGTTGAAATGGCTCCACTTGCCGCAGATGAGACGGTTGAAGTTGAGCCATGCAGAGCCGCGCAGGTGCCGCGCATTGGTCATCAGTTCGCCGCCTTCGAGCACCTCGGAAAACAGGCCCTGGCAGAAGTCGATCGAGCCCTGCTGGTCCATCTCGCCGAGACCATGCTTCTCGTAGGCTTCCTCCGTGGTCTCGACGATAAAGGTCGAGGTCGTGTCGTCGAACTTGTAGATATGCGCCTGGAACCAGCCGTGCTCGGTGCGCCGGAAGTCAAAAGTGAAGGCATCGAACAGCTTGTTGGTGCCGAGCCAGATATAACGGTTGGGCCTCACCATCAGGTCCGGCTGGAAGACTTCGGGGTAGCGGTTGCGGATCCTGGAGTTGAAGCCATCAGAGGCAATGACGAGATCGGCATCCGGATAGTCGATGTCGCCATCGGCATCGGTTTCGAAGACAAGCTCGACGCCGAGTGCCTCGCATCGCCGCTGCAGGATGTTCAGAAGCTTCTTGCGGCCGATGCCGACGAAGCCATGGCCCGAAGTGCGCTGGCGCGTGCCCTTAAACAGAAGCTCGATATCGTCCCAGTGATTGAACGCATCCTCGATCTCGGCTGCACTTTCGGGGTCCCAGGCGCGCATCGAAACCATCGTCGCGTCGGAAAATACCACGCCCCAGCCGAACGTGTCGTAAGGCCGGTTGCGCTCGATGACGGAGATCGAGTGCTCGGGATGAAACTTCTTCATCAGGAGCGCGAAATACAGACCCGCCGGTCCACCACCGATGCAGACGATACGCATGAAATTCTCCCGATCTTCCCGTATTCGTTATTTTAAGTTTAAACTATATCGACGCGATTGCGAGTCCGTCAAGGGGAGATAAGCGCCATGTGAGGCGCCACCTGCCGGCCTAGAACAACCTGTCGCTCATTTAATATGCATTTGCATATTTATCCGTGCGGGTGCGAACGGTGATTGATCAGGCCCCTGCCGGCGCCGCTTTCCTATCCGGCGCCGCTTCGTCAATGGTCGTTTTATGAATTGACAAAAGACGAAAGCCAAAAATATGCTGATGCAAATGTTTATGGTGAAAAGCCGGAAAGGCGCAAGGGAACGACCATGGCAGAGCGATCATTCGCGCGAGAAGTCCAGGATCTGAAGCTTGGAGAAGGCGATGTCTTCCATGGTGAGGGTATCCTCGCCATCACCAAGGCATTGCTGCAATCGGGCGTGTCCTATGTCGGCGGCTATCAGGGTCGCCGATTTCCCATCTCATGGATGTGCTTGCCGATGCCAAGGATATCATGGAGGATCTGGGGGTCCATTTCGAGACGTCGGCCTCCGAGGCCGCCGCCGCCGCCATGCTCTCGGCCTCCGTCATGTATCCGGTTCGCGGCGCTGTGACATGGAAATCCACGGCAGGCACCAATGTAGCCTCCGATGCCCTGTCCAATCTCTCGTCCGGCGGGGTGAATGGCGGCGCGCTGATCATTCTCGGTGAAGATTTCGGCGAAGGTTCATCGATCATGCAGGAGCGCAGCCACGCTTTTGCGATGAAATCGCAGATGTGGCTTCTCGATCCGCGTCCGAACCTGCCATGCATGGTGCAGGCAGTGGAGGACGGGTTCGAACTGTCGGAAGCCTCGTCGACCCCGGTCATGCTGCAGGTCCGCATCCGCGCCTGCCACGTCCACGGCCAATTCATCGCCAAGGATAACAAGCGGCCGGAATATACGCTGAAACAGGCGCTCGAAAATCCGGTCCGCGACGTCAACCGCATCGTCCTGCCGCCGGCAAACTACATTCAGGAGAAAGACAAGCTCGAGCGTCGCTGGCCGCAGCGGTGAAATTCGTCAAGGATCGCAAGCTGAACGAGTTCTTCGGCCCGTCCGAAGGCGAGATCGGCATCATCACCCTGGGCGGTCATTACAATGGCGTCATGCGTGGCCTGCAGCAGCTCGGCCTTGCGGATGTCTACGGCAATTCGTCGATCCCGATCTATGTCATGAACGTCGCCTATCCGACTGTTGACGAGGAGGTCGTGGATTTCTGTCTCGGCAAGAAGGCCGTGATCATGATAGAGGAAGGCGCGCCGGAATATGTCGAGCAGACGCTCCATACGCTGATGCGCCGCCGCGATATCCAGACGAAACTGCATGGCAAGGATATCCTGCCGCTCGGTGGGGAATATACGGCCCCTGTGATGATGAAGGGGCTGAAGAGCTTCATCGAAATGTATGATCGCAAGCTCCTCGGCAACCAGCCGCCCGTGCCCGATCCGACACCGATCCTGAGTGACCCGAAGGTCAAGGCTCTCGCCGAGGTCGTGCCTGCACGGCCTGCCGGGTTCTGCACCGGCTGTCCTGAGCGCCCGATTTTTGCGGCGATGAAACTCGTCGAGAAGGAGCTTGGCGAACATCACGTCTCGGCCGATATCGGCTGTCACCTCTTCTCCATCCTGCCGCCCTTCAATATCGGTGGCACGACGATGGGATACGGCCTTGGGCCGGCCTCCGCATCAGCTTTCAACGTCACGGCAGACAAGCGCTCGATCTCGGTCATGGGCGATGGCGGCTTCTGGCATAACGGCCTTGCGACCTCGGTCGGCAATGCCGTGTTCAACAAGCAGGATGGCGTCATCCTCGTCGTCGACAATTATTATTCGGCAGCCACCGGCGGCCAGGACATCCTGTCCTCGCGGGCCATCAATCCCAATCGCAAGACCAACAATTCGATCGTCGATGCGGTGAAGGGGATTGGCGCGACATGGGTTCGCCAGATTGACCGGACCTATGACGTCGCCAAGATGCGCGACACCTTGAAGGAAGCGCTGACGACCGACGAGAAGGGGCCGAAGATCATCGTCGCCTCGTCGGAATGCATGCTGAACAAGCAGCGTCGCATCAAGCCGCAATTCGCCAAGGCGGTGAAGGATGGAAAGCGAATGGTGAAGGAGCGTTTCGGCGTGGACGAGGATGTCTGCACCGGCGACCACGCCTGTATCCGTCTTTCCGGCTGCCCGTCGCTCTCGGTCAAGCATACGGATGATCCGCTGAAGGACGATCCGGTCGCGGCGATCGACAATTCCTGCGTCGGCTGCGGCAATTGCGGGGAAGTGTCGGAGGCGGCCGTTCTCTGTCCCTCCTTCTACCGTGCCGATGTCATTCATAACCCGACCAGCTGGGACAGGTTCGCCTCCCGCCTGCGCAACCGGGTGATCGGCTGGCTGCAGGCCCGCCGGTCTGCCGGCCGCATCGTGTTTGCAGATTGAGGATCGGGCGATGAACGAGACGGTGAATTTCAAGACACTCCTTGCCAGCGACAAGCCGCTGACGATTGCCATTCTCGCCATGGGCGGGCAGGGCGGTGGTGTTCTGGCAGACTGGATCGTCGGTCTGGCGGAAGAGCAGGGCTGGATGGCGCAATCGACGTCCGTGCCGGGCGTTGCCCAGCGCACCGGCGCGACGATCTACTATATCGAAATGTTGCCGGCGCGCGGCGGCGTCGCGCCGATCTTCTCGCTGATGCCGACACCCGGTGATGTCGATATCGTGCTTGCTGCCGAACTGATGGAGGCCGGACGCTCCGTGCTGCGCGGGCTCGTCACGCCCGACAAGACCGTGCTGATCGCCTCGACGCACCGCTCCTTTGCCGTCGGCGAGAAGGAAAAGCCGGGCAATGGTATCGGCGATCCGACCGTCGTCGTCGGTGCGACCGATTTTGCCGCCAAGCGCACCATCGCCTTCGACATGGATACGCTGGCCGCCAAGAATGGCAGCGTCATTTCTTCGTCCATGTTCGGTGCGCTGGCCGCAGCCGATGTCCTGCCCTTCGCCAAGGATGCCTTCGAGGCAACCATTCGCGGCGGTGGCAAGGGCGTGGACGCCAGTCTTCGCGCCTTCAACGCGGCGTTTGATCGGGCCCGCGCCAAGCCGCGCGACGAGATCTCGGCCTCGCCGGCCAAGCGCTTCGACGCCATGCCGGAAACGACCGGCCATCAGGAACTCGATCGGATCGTGCACCGTCTTCGGGCCGAATTTCCCGAACAGGCCTGGCCGCTTCTGTTTGCCGGTGCAAAGAAGCTCACCGACTTTCAGGACCCAGCCTATGCCGGCGAATATCTCGACCGCGTCGGCAGGCTGCTGACGCTCGACCGCGCCCATGGCGGTGAGGGGCGCGACTATGCGTTCACGGTCCAGTCGGCCAAGTATGTCGCGGTGGCCATGGCCTATGATGATGTCATCCGGGTTGCGGATCTCAGACCCGCGGCAGCCGGTTTGACCGGGTTCGCAAGGAGGTTGGTGCAAAGCCGGACCAGATCCTCTACATGACCGAATACATGCATCCGCGCATGGAAGAGGTCTGCGGCACAATGCCAAAGCGGCTCGGTCTGTGGATCGAGGAGCGTCCGAAACTGTTTGCCTGGCTCGATCGCCGCATCAACAAGGGCCGGCGGGTGAAGACTGGAACACTGATGTGGTTCCTGATGCTCTATTCGTGGCCGGGCTTCGCCGCACCCGTCGGGGCACCTTGCGGCATCTGCGCGAGGCCGAGCATCGCGAGACGTGGCTTTCCCATGCCGCCTCGCAGCTTGCCGGCAATTACGACCTTGCCGTCGAACTGATCAACAATCGCCGTCTGGTGAAGGGCTATTCCGACACCCATGCGCGTGGCCTGTCGAAATTCGATCGGGTCATGTCGGCCGTGCCGGCGCTTGCCGGCCGTCAGGATGGGGCCGCGTGGATGAGGCGCCTGCGGCAGGCTGCACTTCTGGATGAAAGCGGGATTGCGCTGGATGGCGCACTGAAGACGGTCGCCACGCTTTAAGGGGCCGCGGCCTTGAGGGAAGAGGCGGCTCGGGCCGCCTCTGGACGCCTCAGATCTCGTGCTTGCGAATGTTGACGAGGATCTTGTGCAGGGTCCCGGTGAAGACGCGATATTCTTCCTCGTCGATGCCGTCGAACATGGTGAGCAGCGAGCCATACATCGTCGGCCAGAATTTCCCGAAAGCGTTCCGGCCCTCTTCGGTGATCGAGACGTCGCGGATCCGCATGTCTTCCGGCCGGGGCGTGCGGCGCACGTAGCCCTGTTCCTCCAGAGAATCCAGCGTGCGGCTCATGGTCGACTGTTCTATGACGGCAAAGACGGAAAGCTCGTTGATGGTCAAGAGCGATGAGACGCTCAGCACGGCCAGCGTCCGCATCTTGGCCGTCGTCAGGTCATGTTCACGCAACTCGTCTGCCAGATTGGCGTTCCAGCGCGAGATAATGCGGTTCATCAGGTAGGGCGCGAAATGGTTGAGGCCGATCTCGCCGATCGACGGAGCGGCGAGCGGTTCGCCATCGGCATTCCTGCGCAGCACAACTCCAGTAAACCGTTCCGGCATGAAACCCCTTTGGCGCTTGCATTGCCGTGCATCGCAGCGGCGACGGAGCGATCCATGGTCGAACGGGTCGACAGTGCCATGGCTCGCTCACTCGGTGGTTAACAGACGATCGGCGGCGCAGCCAGCAGAAATTCTCCCCGCCACGCCGCCTTGCAAGCATCAGCCCGTAATGAGCGCCAGCGCACGGACCGGCGAGCCCGTACCCTTGACGAGCTTCAGCGGCGCTGCAATTAGGATGGCGCCCTTCGCCGGCAGCTGGTCGAGATTGGAAAGCGATGCCAGACCATATTTTCCGGCCCCATGCATGAGGTTATGCGCCGGGAAGGGCGGGTTCATGCCGCCCGCAGAGCCTGCGTCCGTGCCGACGGTTTCCTGACCCCAGCCGATAATGCCCTTGGAGAGCAGATACTGGATCGCCTCGGCCGTCGGGCCGGGAGAATGCGGGCCGTTTTCATCGGCGTTGAGGAAGGTCTCGGTGGAGCCGTTGCGCTTGTACCAGTCAGAACGCATGAGGACCCAGGAGCCCGCCTCGATCTCGCCATGCTCGGCTTCCCATTCCTGGATGCTTTCGACGGTGAGCAGATAGTCGGGATCGGCCTCGGCCTCCTTCGAGCGGTCGATGACATTCACAGGTGCCACGAAATTCTGCGGCGGGATCGTGTCCGTCGTGTTGTTCTCGTTGTCCTTGCCGGTGATCCAGTGACAGGGGGCATCAAAATGTGTGCCGGTATGTTCGCCCAGTTCCAGCCAGTTCCAGGCCCAGAACGGCCCGTCCTGATCATAGGCGGAGATCGTGTGCACCGCGACCTTCGGCGTGTTCTTGCCGAATTGCGGCGGGAGGTAAAGGACCGGCGTTTCCGGGCCGAGCGGCGCTGTCAGGTCAACGACCTTGACCGTGCCGGAGAGGAGGGCGGAGGCGAGTGTTGAAAGGCTTGCTGAAGACATTGTCCGGGTTCCCCTTGACGTAACCGGTTTCGTTGGAAGGCGGCTGCCGAGTTGGTCTCTGCCCCGCCAACTGACCGTCAGCCTATGCGAGAACATATGAGTTCGCAAGCAATCTCGATGGCAGTTTTGCCTGTTTGCGAGCCGCATTTCAGCGTTCGAAAAATCCTGCGGTTTATAACGAAATATGAGGAGGAAGGACTATAGTCGGAACAAGTGACTTACCCCGCGCCGCAATTGGTTCGCGAACCACATATGGTGACATTATATGCAAATGAATTGAATTCCGGACGCCCAGTCACTGCTGCTGCGTGATTGTCGGAACTGACTGCAGCGACAACGACCTTTGACATTTCAAATATCTACTTTTAGAGGTCGATAAGGTCTTCAACCCAAGGAGGCGGTGGAGAATGGCGGAAGCAGAAGCGATCAATGTCGATCTCGAAATTATCGTGCACGGAACGCAGGGGCTGGCAAAGCCCGAGCTGCGTCTCTGGCTGAGAATGCTTTCGACCACGAAGCTGATCAGCCAGGAGATCCGGCGCCGTCTGCGGACCGAGTTTGGCGCGACGCTACCCCAATTCGACCTGATGGCTCAGCTCTATCGGGAGAAGGATGGGCTTCGGCTGGGTGAGTTGTCCAAGCGTACCATGGTGACGAATGGCAATGTGACGGGACTGGTCGAGCGTTTGGAGACCGATGGATACGTGCAGCGCGTCACCCCCGATGGCGATCGCCGCGTCACCGTCGCGCGGCTGACGGAGGCCGGCACCGCATTGTTCGCCCAGATGGCGGCCGCCCATGAGGGATGGCTGCAGGACATGATGGCCGACGTCGATCCGGCAGCGATCAAGGCGCTCTGGTCCGAGATTGGCGAGGTCAAGACCTCCGCCAGCAATCACCTTTCCGCAGGCCCGCTTGAGTGATCACGGCCGCAGGGCTGGAGGCGGGAACAACGGTCGTTCGCGGCGGAAATTGAAGGATTTATTTTAGGTTTAAACTTGTTTTTCGCTCTCTGCGCCCGGATAGTGGTGCGGCGGGGAGGCCGTCACGACCGCTTCCCGGATCTCTGTTGGAGCTGATCTTCATGCGTTTTGCCTATTTTGCCTTTTTCGAGAACCACCATGGCAGCCAGCTTGCCGTCTCCGACGCCGACGTGGAGACAGTCGCGGACATCGTGCGACTGACGCCCGGCCTGACATCGGCAAACCTGTTCACGCCGGAAACGACGCGTGACATGTATAATCCGAACGAGGACGGCCCGGTCTTCGGCATACAGCTTTATTTCGACGAGCTGAGCGCGCTTGAGGATGCCATGGCACCCGCGGGCCATCTGCAGCAACTGGCGGCCGGCGGCGTCTTGTCGAGCATTCGGGAGGCCAAGGCAACACAGCAGGCCATGTATGCGCGCCACTTCCCCGTCGATGATGCGCGTCTCGACATGGCTGCAAACGGAAACCCCTGCTCCTATGTCGTCCATTATCCGGGGCCGGCCGCGGATCTGAATGTCTGGATGCACTATTATATCCAGCATCATCCCGGCATCATGCGCTCCTTTCCCGGCATACGCGGCATCGAGATCCTGTCGCGGGTCGACTGGACAGGCTTCCTGCCGTGGGAACGGGTCAATCACATGCAGCGCAACCGGGTGATGTTCGACAGCCCGGTTGCGCTTCAGGCGGCGCTGCAGTCTCCGGCGCGGATTGCCATGCGCGAAGACTTCAAGTCCTTCCCGCCCTTCGAGGGCGGAAACTCGCATTTTCCGATGGCAACGCGGATTATCTCACCCTGATCCGGATGCTTACTCCACCTGGTAGCCGCTGTCAGAGAGCGGCGTCCAGGCGACATTGACGTCATCCGGCGGCACGGCCGCCAGCAGGCTTCTCGTATAGGCGTGCTGCGGCCGGGCAAATACGGCTTCGGTCTCGCCGCTCTCGACCACCTCGCCGCGATACATCACCATCACCCGGTCACAGAGATAGCGCACGACAGAGAGATCATGGCTGATGAAGAGCATCGAGAAGGCATGCTCGTTGCGCAGTCGCAGAAGCAGATCGAGAAGCTGTGCCTGCACTGACACATCAAGGCCCGAGACGATTTCGTCGGCGACCAGAATACGCGGCAGGGTGCAGAGCGCTCTTGCAATGTTGACGCGCTGCTTCTGACCACCGGAAAGCTGCGACGGAAAGCGTGCCGCTGCATCCGGCGGAAGGCCGATCTCCTTCAGCAGGGCGGCAGCCCGCTCCATCCGTTCGCCGCGGCCATTGCGCATGCCGGTTGCCTCGTCGGCCTGGGTCACGATGCTGCCGATCCTCCTGCGCGGATTGAGGGCCGACTGCGGATCCTGAAACACCATCTGGATATGTTCGCGGCGAAAGGCTTTGTCCGACGAACCATTTGCCGTCACGTCGCGGCCGGCCAGCGTGATCTTTCCTTCGGTTGGCGTGTCGAGGCCGACGACCAGCCGGGCAAGGGAGCTTTTCCCGCTGCCGCTTTCACCCACGATACCGACGAACTCGCCCTCTGCCAGCGTGAAATCGATGCTGTTGACCGCCTTGAAGCTCGTCCGCTTGGCAAACGGGCTCCATGCCGTCGTATAGGCCTTGGTGACACCCCGGCCCGAGAGCGGAATTTTCGTCGACCTGATCCGCGCATTTTCGAGCAGCGGCGGCGGCTGGATTTCAGGTGTCGTTTCGGTACGAATGCAGGCTGCGACGTGACCGGGCCCGATCTCGGCCAGCGGCGGCTCCGCCGTCAGGCATTCGTCCGTCGCCTTCGGGCAGCGCGAGGCAAAGCGACAGCCCTTGATATCCTTTAGGACCCGAAGTCCGGGCATCCGTTCCGGCAGGATGTAAAGCCCGCGGCGCTCCCCGACGATGGTCGGGTTGGCCAGTTGCAGACAGCGCGTATAGGGGTGTGCGGGTGCCGAGAACAGCTGCTTTGCCGGCCCGCGCTCTGCCGGACGCCCGCATAAGAGCCATGATCTCGTCGCTGATCTGTGAGGCAAGCCTGAGATCATGGGTGATGAAGATCACCGCCGTACCGTCACGTTCCTGCATGGCGGAGATCAGCTTGACGATACGGGCCTGGATCGTCACGTCGAGGGCGGTTGTCGGCTCGTCGGCGATGAGAAGGCGCGGGCGGCTCGCAAATGCCATGGCGATCAGGATGCGCTGGCACATGCCGCCGGAAAGCTGGTGGGGATATTTGTCGAGCAGCGCTGCGCCATGCGGGAGGTGGACGGCCTCAAATTCCTTCAGCGCGCGCTCGCGCCAAGTTTCGCCGGGGCCGAGCCCGATGTGATGAAGGTGTTCCTTCATCTGCTGGCCGACACTCAGGACGGGATTGAGACCGGAAAGCGGCTCCTGCGGAATGAAGGCGATGTCACGGCCGAGCAGCTTGCGGCGTTCGCCGCTGCCCATGCCGACCAGATCCTTGCCGTCGAAGGAGAGCGTTCCCTTCGTGACGGCGAAACCTTTCGGCAGGAACTGCGATATGGTGCGGCCGATCATCGATTTTCCGGCGCCGGACTCACCGACGAGCCCGAGGATCTTGCCCGGCTGGAGCGAAAAGTTGAGATCGGTGAGGACCGGGAACCGTTCGCTCCCGCCGAGGGATTCGACGCTCAGGCCGCGCGCTTCAAGAATGGGATTGGCCATGTCAGGTGCGCTCCGTCTGGGTCAGGCGCGTATCGAGGCTGCGGCGCAGCCCATCGCCGAGGATGTTGAAGCCGAAGACGGCAATGAAGATCGCGAGGATCGGCGCCAGCAGATTGAGCGGTGCGTCATAGACATCCTGCCGGGCATCGGCGATCATCTGGCCCCAGGCGGGCGTTTCGGAGCCGACGCTCATGCCGACAAAGCTCAAAACCGCCTCGACGATGACTGCGACACCCATTTCGAGGCTCATCAGCGTGATCAGCAGCGGCAGTGTGCCGGGCAGGATTTCCCGCGTGATCGTGCGCCAGTTGGAAAAGCCGACGAGCTGCGCCGCCGCAACATAATCCCGTTGCCTCAGCACGATGACCTCGCTGCGCAGGACGCGACAGAAGCGCGTCCAGTCGACGAGAATGATGGCGATCACCACGTTGCGCAGTCCGGTACCGAGCCCGACCATCAGGATGAGCGAGAGAATGACCGGCGGGAATGACAGCCAGATTTCGACGATCCGACAGATCAGCCAGTCGATCCATCCACCGAAATAGCCTGCGATATGCGCGAGGATGCAGCCGATGATCATGGCGCCGAGTGAAGCGGTGAAGGCCACAGTCAGCGCCACACGGGCACCGAAAATCAGGCGGGACAGGATGCAGCGGCCGAGGCTGTCCGTACCGAGCGGGAAAGACGGATCGCCGCCATCGGCCCAGGCCGGCGGCAGAAGGATCGAAATCAGGTTCTGCTCGTTCGGATCATGGGGGGCCAGATAGGGCGCAAAGATTGCGCAGATCGTCAGAAGCACGATGATGACGAGACCGATCTGCACGCGACCGGATTTCAGCCAGAGGGGAAGAGGCTTCATGTCAGCGCGTCCTCAGCTCGGGTTGAGAATGAGGTAGAGGCTGTCGATGACGACGCTGATGACCAGTACGGCCACGCAGTAGGTGAGGCCTGCCCCCTGTATGATCGGCAGATCCGCATTGCGGATGGCATCCACCATCAGGTTGCCCATGCCCGGATAGGAATAGATGATCTCGACCAGCAGCGTGCCGCCGAAGAGAAAACCGAACTGGACGCCCATCAGACTGAGTGTCGGCAGGATGGCGTTCTTCAAGCCGTGACGGATGAGGATGCGGACTTCCGAAAGGCCGCGTAACCTTGCCTGATGGATATAGTCGTCCTGATAGGCGTCGAGCAGGCTTGAGCGCAAGACGCGCATAAGCGACGGCGATAACGCGATGCCGAGTGCAAGACAGGGCAGGATCATGTGTTCCATGGCATCGAGGAAGATGGAAAAATTGCCGGTGATCAGGCTGTCGATGAGGAGGAAGCCGGTCACGTAGGGACGTTCCAGCCCGGTGCTGAGCCTGCCGGTGAAAGGCAGAAGTTCGAAGAAGACGCCGAAAAGCAGAAGCAGGAAGAGGCTCCAGAGAAATTCGGGCACGGACAGAAGCAGGATCGACAGAAAGTCGATGACCGGCTCGGCCTTCGTTCCCCTGACATAGAAGAGGAAGAGGCCGCCGACGATGCCGAAGACGGTGGCGACAACCATGGCCAGGAGCGCAAGCTCGATCGTGGCGGGCAGGGTGCTGCCGATCAGCGAGGTCACGTCCTGCCGGAAATGGATGGATCGCCCGATATCGCCATGCAACAGCTTGCCGAGCCAGATGGCGTATTGCTCATAGAGCGGGCGATCAAGGCCCATCTCCTGGCGCATGGCTTCCACTTCCTGGGTCGTGGCATTCGGCGGAAGCGACATGGCCGCGGGATCGACGGGCAGGATACGCAGGACGCAAAAGAGCAGTGCTGAAACGACGAGTAGAATAGGTATCGCGGTGAGGACGCGCTTTGCCACAAGTTTGGCAATGGTCACAAACATGCGTATGCCCCGTGCAATGAAATGTCAGGAAAAGGGGCCGGCACGGCCGGCCCCCAGGGCAAATGTTCAGGTGTTGTGGTCAGGACCAGGACATGGTGTTGGCAAGGACCCAGGCGTTGCCATATTTGACGTAATTGAGGTCCGACTTGCGCACGAGCGTCTGAACGCTTTGCAGGATCGGGACATTGGCGCCGGTCTCGACGATTTCCTTCGCCAGCGCCTTGTAGCCGGCGATGCGCTTTTCATAGACCGGTTCGACGAAAAGCTTCAGGATCTTGTCGCCGATCTCCTGTCCCTTCCAGGCGCCGAACGGCATTTTCGGGTTCATCAGGTAGCCCGAGAAGATTTCCGGGTCGCCGGTTGCGTTGTCGAAACTGTAGAGGGTCGCCTCCGGCAGCTGGCCGCCGCGGTTCAGTTCGAAATATTTCGAATATTCGATCTGCTGCAATTCAACCTTCAGGCCGACCTTTTCCCACATCTGGACGAGCGCGCGGGCAATATCGAAATCGCTCGGAAACTGGCCATTGGTGGCGGCAAGGGTGAAGCTCGCCGGCTTTTCCGGAGTATAGCCCGCATCCGTCAGCAGCTTCTTGGCGAGTGCCGGGTCGTAGGAGAAATGATAGTCCGGCAGATAGCCGGGCGTGCCCGGCGTGGCCGGGATCGAGAGCGGCACCGCGGCGCCGCCATAGAAGGCCTTGGACAGTGCCACCTTGTCGATTGCGTGATGCACGGCAAGGCGTACAGCTTCGTTGGTGAAGCCCTTGTCATTGCGCATCTGCAGAAGGATGAGGCGGGTGAAAGGGTTGATCTCCGCAGCAAGCCCCTTGGTCTTGCCAAGCCTTGTTGCCTCGCGCACCGGAATGTTGACGGTGATATCGACCTGCCCGGACTGGATGGCGGCGGTACGGGCGGAAGGATCCTTGATGATGTCGATCGTCACGCGCTTGATTTTCGGCTTGGGGCCGAAATAGTCGTCATTGCGTTCCAGGACGATGCGCGAGTTCATCTGGTAATCGACCAGCTTGTAAGGACCGGTTCCGATCGGCTTCTTGCCGAATTCTTCGGGGCCGACGCTCTCGACATATTTCTTCGGCACGAGAAAGCTTCCGAGGAAGGCCAGCCATTGCGGCGCAGTCGGGGTCGGCGCGGAGAATTTCATGACGCCCGATGTCGGCGACGTAATCTCGATATCCGACAGCGTGCGCCAGGAGTTGGCGATGTCGAGCTTGAGGCCGGATTTCGTGCGCTCCACGAACGTGTACCTGAAATCCTCCATGGTCATCGGATCGCCGTTGTGAAACTTCACATCGCTGCGGATCTCGAAGGGCATCGAGAGACCATCGCTCTTCAGGTCCCACTTGGTGATGAGGTTCGGCACGAGCTTCAGGTCAGGAGCCTGATCGAGCGGCTGATCGAATACCAGCTTGAACAGCGATTGCGCGTCGGGAACGAAACGCAGGTTCGGATCCCAGGATGGTACGTCCGACGGCCAGCCGATCGTGACGCTGTCGGTATCCGCCGCAAACGCGATGGTGGCATTCGACAAGGCTGAACTGCCGATGGCGGCGAGGCCGAGCATCTGCAGGAGATTTCTTCGGTCAATTTCAAATGTCATTGGCGGTCCCTCTGGTTCTTGATCCTGGGCTCTTGGCGGCCTTGGGATCTGCGGCGGTTCTTCTGGAATGCGAATGCCTGCGTGTCTGCCAGGGGATTTTATCGGTGGTCTTCTGCCGTTCTGTGCGGCGGTCCCCTCAACAATCAGGGTGATGGTAGAGCGAGCAAAAATTACTTCAAGTCTAAAATTTCTTGGATGTTCAGTTCTCAAAAACGCCGGAAACCGGCAGGGATCACGCTTTTCCAAAAGGTCCGGTCATGACGTCGTTTGCCAGCGATGTGCGGAGTGACCGAGGGCCGGCGAGAAAGTCGTTGACCGCATCCGCATTTATTTTATGCTTCAACTTTCTGCTGCGAGCGCAAGGCATCGCTTGCGGTCCTGACTGAGATCAGCATTGATTGTGACGCCACCGAATTATTCGAATGGAGCCCTGCATGACCCCGGAAAAGATCCTCTACGAGACGACAGTTGTGGCGCAGGGTGGACGCGAAGGGACCGCGGAAAGCGCCGATGGCAGCTTTGCCGTAAAGCTCTCGGTCCCCAAGGGGCTCGGTGGGCCGGGCGGCGAGGGCACAAACCCGGAGCAGCTCTTTGCTGCCGGTTATGCCGCCTGCTTTCTGGGTGCGGTAAAGCTCGTGGCGCGCACCAGCAAGATTGCACTTTCGGAGGATACATCGATTTCTGCCAAGGTCGGAATAGGCCCGGTACCGGTCGGCTATGCGCTGGCGGTCGAGCTGGTCGCCACGCTTCCCGGCATTGAGCGTTCCGTCGCCGAAGAGATCGTC
Source organism: Shinella sp. UYSO24 (assembly GCA_902167985.1). Taxonomy (GTDB): domain Bacteria; phylum Pseudomonadota; class Alphaproteobacteria; order Rhizobiales; family Rhizobiaceae; genus Neorhizobium. Next base: position 47,146 of record CABHNZ010000008.1, on the reverse strand, counting down.
GCCGGCGCTCATGAGCGCTGCCCCTATTCGAATGCGACCCGCGGCAATGTCGATGTGAAGCTGACGGTCGCCTGATGGCTTCCTCCACCAAGCGGCAACCCTATGAGAATGTCGTTCTGGCGGTGCCGGTGACGGTTTCCTATGAACGCTTCTCGATCGAGGCCTCCCAGTGGTGGATGGGGCGGGCACTGAGGGAGCTGGCCAAGGGCGCCGGCATCAGCCACAAGCAGTTCGACGGGCTTTCGGCGGCAAGCTTCACCATGGGGCCGGATACGGCAATTGCGCTGACGCAGCATTTCGGCCTGTCCCCACGCCATATCGATCACGTACCTATGGGCGGGGCTTCCGGCATTGTTTCGATGCGGCGGGCGGCGCGCGCGGTACAGGCCGGAGATGCCGACATTGTTGCCTGCGTGGCGGCCGATACCAATCGGGTCGACAGTTTTCGCCATCTGCTGGCCGGCTTCTCCCGGTTTTCGCAGGATGCCGTCTATCCCTATGGCGCAGGTGGGGCCAATGGCAGTTTCGCCATGATCGCCCGCAACTACATGGAGACATTCGGCGCCAGGCGTGAGGATTTCGGCAAGCTCTGTGTGGCCCAGCGCGACAATGCCCTGAAGAACCCGAATGCCCTGATGAAGAAGCCGCTGACGCTTGAGCAATATATGACGGCGCGGCCGATTGCGGAGCCGTTCCATCTGTTCGACTGTGTCATGCCCTGCGCTGGCGCCGAGGCTTTCCTTGTCATGCGCGAAGAGACGGCAAAGGCCCTTGGCCTTTCTTTCGTCCGCCTCCTCTCGACGATCGAGCGTCACAATGCCTTTGCCGAGGATCCGGTGCAGGTGCGGGGTGGCTGGGTCGTCGATTGCGACGAACTCTATGGCATGGCGGGCACAACGCCCGGCGCAATGGATTTCGTCCAGACCTATGACGACTACGCGGTGATCTCGATGATGCAATTCGAGGATCTCGGCTTTTGCGGCAAGGGCGAGGGACCGGACTTCGTGCGCCAGCATACGTTCACCGTCGATGGAAGCTTTCCGCATAACACATCCGGCGGGCAGCTTTCGGTCGGGCAGGCCGGGGCGGCCGGCGGCCATCTTGGCATTACGGAGGCGATGCGCCAATTGCTCGGCAGTGCGGGCGGCACGCAGGTCGCGGACGCGAAGCTTGGCCTCGTCTCCGGTTTCGGCATGATCAATTACGATCGCGGTCTTGCCTCGGCGGCCGCCATCCTCGCGAGGGCCTGATGACCGAACCTCTGGAACGGCCGAAACGGAAAACCCGCTGCAGCGAACCCGCCAGCCACTTCTTCCACCCGCGGCCCGCAGTCGCAAATCCCACGGCTACACGCTCGCGGCTGCGGTCGGCCACTTCATGGTGCAATGCTGTGGCGAATGTGGCCACTATACCTATCCGGCCCGTGATGCCTGCCCGGAATGCCTTTCGAACGATCTGCCGTTCAAGCCCGCGCCAAACGGTGGCATGCTTTTGACGCAGACCTCTGTCGACGTCACCAGCGACCCCTATTACCGGGAGCGCATGCCCTGGCGCACGGGGCTGGTGCAGCTCGATTGCGGCCCGACAGTCGTTGCGCATCTGCACGGCGCCTGCGGCGCAAACGGGTGTCGTCTCTCCCTGTCGCTCCAGCTCGACCGCGCCGGACAGGCGGTATTCTTTGCTCACCCCATGGAGGAGGTGCCGAACATGTCAGACGATCCCCAGTGGCGTGAACTGACCTGCGATCCGAAATATCGGCGCGTGTTGATCACGGACGGTCGCAGTCCGGTGGCGCTGCCGCTCGTGCAGGCTTTGATGAAAGCGGGGGCGGCAAGGGTGTTCGTCGGTATCTCCGACCGCTGGAAGCCCTTTCCCGAGCAGGTCGCCCTGCAGAAGATCGATGGTGTCGAACTGGTCGATCTCGATCTGACAAGCGAACGCTCCGTACAGGATCTTGCCCGTGATATCGGGGCGAAGGTGGAAATCCTCGTCAATACCGCTGATCATGTGCGGCCGGCCCACATCTTCGATGCGGCGGCGGCCAACACGGCGCGCGAGGCTATGGACCTGACGGTCATGGGCCTCCTGCGTCTTTCCAGCGCCTTCGGTCCGGTCATGCGATCGCGCGGCGCCGATGGTGCGACGGGCGCCGTGGCATGGGTCAATCTTCTCTCCATCCATGCCTTGGCGAGCGTCCCACAATTCGGCGTACAGTCGGCCGCACATGCGGCATGCCTGTCTCTGGCGCAATGGTTGCGCAGCGAGTTGCGGGCAGGCGGCGTGCGCGTGATCAATGCATTTTCGGGCCCGCTGGACACCGAGTGGTTCCAGACTGTTCCGCCGCCGAAAGTCCCGCCAAAAGCCGTTGCGGATGCGGTGATCGACGGATTGAAGCGCGGTCTTGAGGACATTTATATCGGGGATGTGGCAAAGGACATGCTGGCCCGGATGCTCGACAACCCGAAAGCTGTCGAACGGGAGAATGGCCAATGACTGCCCTCAGCGACTTCGCCTTAGCCATCGCCGCCGGCCAGATCCGCGTGATCGACCTCACGCACACGCTTTCCCCAGATTTCCCCGTCATCGTCATGCCGCCGGAACTGGGCCAGTCCGCACCGTTCCGGATGGAGCGCATCTCGCGTTACGATGGGGCGGGGCCTGCCTGGTACTGGAACAATCTGTCCTTCGGCGAACATACGGGCACGCATTTCGACGCGCCGATCCATTGGTTCACCGGGCGTGATCTTCCTCTCAACACCGTTGATACCCTGCCGCCGGCCGACATGATCGCGCCAGCCTGCGTCATCGACTGCGCTCCGCAAGCAGCAAGGGACGATGATTTCCTGCTGACCATTGCCGATGTGGAGGCCTGGGAGGCAGAGCATGGAAAGATCCCGCCCGCCTGCTGGGTTCTTCTGCGCACCGACTGGTCGAAGCGGAAGGCGGCTGCCTATGCCAATCTCAAGGAAGACGGCGCCCATACGCCGGGGCCTGATGCATCCGTCATGCGCTTTCTCGTCGAGGAACGCGGCATTCTGGGCTTTGGAACGGAGACGATCGGCACCGATGCAGGGCAGGCGGGGCATTTTTCGCCTCCCTATCCTGCCCATCATTACCTTCATGGCGCAGGGCGCTATGGCCTTCAGTGCCTGACCAATCTCGATCAGCTTCCTGCGACCGGTGCGATCATCGTGTCCGCGCCCCTCAAGATCGAAGGTGGCTCCGGCAGCCCGCTGCGGGTTCTTGCGCTGACTGAGGCGGTGAAACCCGGCTGAGGCAGGCAAAGACATCCGCACAGTGAGAGGATATCCGAGCGAAAGAGGCGAGCATGCGAATTTTCTGGCAGAGCTTCATCGATGCGACAGCAAGTGCCCCCTATCTGGCCCGGCTCTCCACCTATCTCAACGGTATTGCCGAGCCGGGCACGTCGGTGGAGGTTTTCGGCATCAGTCCGCCTGACCGGCACTTTGGGCGGCTCGCCGAATTTCGCTGCGCGGCGATTGCCATCGACAACGGGCTGGAGGCAGCCAGTCGTGGCTATGACGCGATCGTCATCGGACATTTTCAGGATCCCGGTCTTTACGAACTGAAATCGGCGGTCAGCATTCCGGTGGTCGGGGCCGGTGAGGTCTGCATGCACTACGCGGCAAGGCTCGGCCGCCGCATAGCACTGGTGACGCTGGATGACGTGTTTCAGGTCTGGCATTATGAGCAGGCCGACCTTTATGGTCTCGGCAACCGCGTGCGGCATGTCGTGGGCATGAATTGCGAGCCATCCGATTTCAGCGCGGCATTTGCCGGTGATGATGATGCCAGGCAGCGGATGCTCAATGACTTTTCCGCCTGCGCCGAACCGCTGGTGCGCGACGGTGCGGATGTCATCGTCCCGGCCGGTGTCCTGCCGGGGCTTCTTGTCGGCGGAGAATTCGGCTTCAAGGTGCTGCATGCGCCGGTCGTCAACACGGCCGCGGTGGCGCTGAAAAGTGCCGAGATGGATGTCCGGCTGCATAAGCTGAACGGTATCGAGGTCAGCCGCGGGCCCTTCTGCTCGCTGGCCAACGAGCACGCCATAGAGGACTTTCGCAGTTTCGTTGCCAATGGTCGCGGCACAGGCTTGCCCCGCCGCGATTGATATCGAAACCCGCCTACATCGTCAGGATGATGCGCCCGCGGGAAATGGCGCCGGATTCCATCAAACGATGGGCTTCAGGCGCGTCGGCAAGCGGCATGCTGCGCGCGACCTGCGCCTTCACGATCCCGGCCGCTGCGAGGTCAAGGATCGATTGCAGCGCTGCCCGGTCATCCGTCACCATTGCGCGTGTGACGCTCACACCGAATTCCAGGCCGCGATCGACAATTGGGTCGGCGACGAGCCACACCAGCCTGCCGCCGGGCTTCAGCACCTTGTATGAGCCGTCATGCACAGCGCCGCCCATCAGGTCGAACACGACATCCTGATCAGAGACGACCGTGCTGAAATCCACTTCGTCATAGGCAATCACGCGATCTGCGCCGAGGCTCAGCGCATAATCCCGGTTTGTCGAGCGGCAGGTGGTGGTCACATACGCCCCCAGATGCCGGCAGAGCTGGATCAGCAGTCCACCGACTGCACCGGCGCCAGAGTGGATCAGAACGGCCTCGCCCGACTTAACCTCCGCCGTCTGGAGCGAAATCCACGCGCTGAGGCCGGCATTCGTCAGCGCGACCGCCTCGATGACCGTCAGATTGTCGGGGATGCGGACGGCGTTGTTCTCATCGACGGCGATCATTTCAGCATAACCGCCCTGCGCGAAGAACCGCGCCATGACCGCGACCCGGTCGCCGATTGCAAAGCCCGTGACACCGTCACCGACGGCGATCACGTTGCCGCCGCCATCACGACCGGGAACGCTCGGCATGGGTAGTGTGAAATGGCTTGCAAGCTTGCCTGCGCGCAGCTTCCAGTCAAACGGGGTGACGCTTGCCGCCTCCAGCTTTACAAGGATCTGGCCGGGACCTGCGAGGGGGTCGGGCAGGTCGACGAGCTGCATCACATCTGCCGATCCATGCTCGCTATACTGGATTGCCTTCATCTGCCATTCTCCCGATCATCGTGCCGTTCAGGCGTTTCGCGCAGCCGTGACACCTGCCGCAAGGCTTGCGCCGAGGAACATCGTGTCGGATGCCAGCAGGTAGAAACTGATGCCCGCCTTAGACCATCGGCCTATGTCGTCGGCTGTCGGGCGGAAAATGCCGACCGTCTTGCCGGTCTTTCGCGCCGCATCCGCGATTGCGGTGATCGCCGCATCGAGCTTGTCGGCATTTTTCGGCCCCATGGCGCCGATCGAGACCGACAGATCGCCCGGGCCGATGAAGATGACATCAATGCCTTCGACCGCCACGATCTCCTCGATATTGGCAAGGCCCTCGGCAGTCTCGATCTGGATGGCGAGAACGATGCTTTCGTTTGCAGACGCCAGATAATCGGGAATACGATAGCCGTAACCTGCAGCCCGGCCGGGGCCGACCCCGCGTTCTCCGACAGGTGGATAGCGCGTTGCCATGACGGCAGCCCTGGCCTGTGACGCCGTCGACACGCGCGGCACGAGGACCCCCGCCGCACCGGCATCGAGCACACCGGCAATGGACTCGGGCGCATGGCCGGGCACGCGGACCATGGCGGGAACCCGGTGTACATCTGAGGCTCTCACGAGATTTTCGATCAGCTCCCGCCCGATCTGGGAATGCTCCGCATCGATGCAGAGGAAATCCAGCCCGCTTGCTGCCGCAACCTCGATCGCCACCGGATGCGGGATCGCTGCAAAGGTTCCGATGACCCTGTCGCCGGCGAGGCACTTTTGCCGGAATTCTTTCATGATACCCCCTCGGCCAGCTTGGGCCCTATTCATGCAATCGTTCTTTGAATAAACTTTAAGCCTGAAATTGTTTTGCCTGCAATCAAATTAATCTGTATACGGTTTTAGCGATTAACCGTTCAATTTGTGCCGATTTTGTCCGATGAGGGATATACAGGCCGAGTTTCTGAATACAATTTTTGGTGGTTCCTATGCCGGAAGTGACCAGCAGCCTTGTCGAGACGGTCTATGCCGATCTGCGCCTCCAGTTGCAGATGAGCGCCATCATGCCGTCGCAGAAACTCGTCGATACCGAGATTTCCGCCCGCTATGGCATTTCCCGCATGCCCGCGCGAGAGGCGCTGCTGCGATTGGTTTCCGAGGCTATCTCATCGGCACGACGCGGGGCTTTACCATCCGCGAACTGTCTCTCGAGGATATTTCCGGTCTTTTCGAAGTGCGCCGGCAACTGGAGCCGCGCGCGGCGGCCAGTGCTGCACGGGACATGTCGGACGAGGTCGAGGCACGGATGATCGCTGCCATGGCGCAGGTACAGGCGGCATTCGCCCTCGGTGATATTCCTGCATTGCTGGCGGCCAATAGAGACTTCCGCAACGGCTGGCTGGGCGCCGTCCGCAATCCGCATATGGCTGAGACGATTGCCCGCTTCATCGACTATTTCCAGTCGGTGCGGCTCGGCACTTTCGCAGACCCCGCACTGGCAAGCCAGTATATTGATGGGCTGTCGCGCATTCATCTGGCCTTCCTTGCCCGCGATCCGCTGGCCGTTCAGGAGCGGATGATGCTTTTCATGTTCGCAGCCGAAGAAGCCTATCTGGCCGTGCGTCGGCGACAGATCGATGACGCCGCACAGCCACAGACAAACCGTCGTAAAATCAAGAAAAAGGGAACCGCATGATCAAGCCGCATCCATTGAAAGGCCCCTCGCGACTGAAGCTCGGCGTCTTTGCGCCCAACGCTGACGGGGGGCTGGCGATCACCGGCGTGCCGGAGCGCTGGCAGGCGCGTTGGGACGACAATCTCAATGCTGCACAGATTGCCGATCGTGGCGGTCTCGACTTTTTCCTGCCGATTGCGCGCTGGAAGGGTTTCGGCGGCAAGAACCGCGTACGGGAATGGTCCTTCGAGACCTTCACCTGGGCTGCCGGCCTCGCCTCTGTGACCGAGCGGATTGCGTTGTTCATGACCGTGCATGTGCCGCTCGTCCACCCGGTCTACGCCGCCAAGTCGCTGGCGACGGTCGACCACATTTCTCGCGGGCGGGCCGGGCTCAACATCGTCTGCGGCTGGAACCCGAAGGAATTCGGCATGTTCGGCGTACCGCTGGTCGAAAAGGGATACGATCAGGCCGGCGAGTGGCTGGATATCATGGAGCGCGCCTATGCCTCAGATGAACCCTTTGACTATGAGGGGACCTATTACAAGCTGAAGGAGGTGGTCAGCCGACCCGCCAGCCTGCAGGCGCCGCGCCCGGTCACGATGAACGCCGCCTTCGGCGAGCCGGGTCGAGAGTTCGCCGCCCACAATTGCGACTATCTCTTCACCACTTTCACCGAGATCGCTGACGCCGCAGACATGTGGAGGATATCCGCTCAAGAGCGGATCGCGCCGGGCGCGATGTCGGCGCCTATACGGTCTGCCACGTCGTCTGCCGCGATACGCAGGAGGAGGCCGAAGACTATTACGAACGTTATGCCGTCACGCTTGCCGACAAGGAGGCTGTCGATGCGCATATGGCGGGCAAGAAGGAGTTTTCTCATTCGCATGATGCGGCAAGCTATGACCGTTACCGTAAGCGCTTTGCGGGCGGGGCAGGCGGCTATCCCTTGATCGGCACCCCGGAAAAGGTTGCAGAAGAGATGATTGAGATCGCCGCACAAGGCTATTCCGGCATCGCTCTTTCCTTCGTCAATTACACGTATGAGCTGCCCTATTTCTGCGACCGGGTGCTGCCGATCCTGATGAAGGCAGGCTTGCGCGTGGAGTAACCGCCGCTGATCGGCCCGCCGATCGATGCGGCGGGCTGTCACCCACGGGCGCGCAGTCGGAATGGCTGGTGGATCAAAGCGTTATCCGGATGGTGACTGACTATGTCGTCATGGCCGTGCTGTCTTTTCGACCGGCCCGAATTTTGGCGGTGTTGAGCAGGCGGTTCTATCCCATCGTCCAGCCTGCCTGCCCAACGCATCTCAGGTTTTCGTACCGGTTTTCGGGTAGTGGCGTGCGGCGCCACGGGCTGCGCCGAGATGGTCGCGCATCAGATTGGATGCCCGAACATTATCCCCTTCCAATATGGCGTCGAGGATGTCGAGATGTTCGCGGCACCAGTCGCGGACGCGTCGACGGTTGGAATAGCCGCCGAATTCCAGAAGCCTCCGCAACCGGTTCTGCTGCTGCATGGCCTGCAGAAAGAACATGTTACCGCTGAAGGCCGCGATCATCTCGTGAAACTGGGCGTCGGTTTCAAAGAGCTGGCGGGGGTCTACGCTGGCAATATCCGGATGCCCTTCGAGATAAAGATGCTCAAGGCGGGATCGCTCAAGGATGCCTGCATCGAACTGGAAACTGCCCAAAAGCAGGCCGGCCGGTTCCAGCGTGCTTCGATAGTCGTAACTATCCCGCAGCGCTCCCTGCGAATCGAGTGTGGGCCGAAAGGTCCAGCCGCGACCCCGGTTGCGCGAGAGAAGCCCGTCATTGACCAGATGGGTCAGTGTACGTTGCAGGAGCGTCCGCTCCACCTTGTAGCGCCGGGTAAGCTCCACCTGGGTTATGCTGTCGTCGAGAACGCCGGAGAGCCGGTCTTCCACGATGCGCGCGTAGAGATCCTGATCGGCGGTGGCTGGCACCTCCACTTCCGTCCGATGCAGCGCGCCTTGCTGGGCCTTGAGGAAAAACCCCTGGTTCTTCCTCGCCTCCACAATGCCGTGCTCAGCCAGAAGGCCGAGTGCCGCTCTGACGGGGGTTCGGGAAACCCCAAGCATGTCGCCAAGCTGTTGTTCGCGCAGATGATGGCCGATCTCGAATCTCGCATCCCGAATGAGGTCGAGAATTTGATTGGCAAGCCGGTGTCGCCCCTGCTGTGCATTGGTCGTCACTGCCGACGTCAATTTTGTATCGTTATCATCCATGTTGTACAATCATGCAGGTGGTTTTGTGCGAATTGCAGAAAACACTGAGGCGGAAACACTTTGTTTTCTGATGGGTAGCATGGGGCGATTGCGGTGCCAAGTCTCTACGCTCGATAGTTTATATACTGCAAAATAGGCAAAATATCGACATTTGCGCAAATTATAGGCGAAAAACATCCGTGCGCATAATTTCGCTTTCTGGCTTGACTCTCGAATTTTCTGGATTGTATTGTTGTTGTCATAAAGTGCAATAATGACGTAACAACAACAAGGGAACTCGCATGCTCAAGAAAATTCTCGCCGCATTGATCCTGCCGGTCGGTATCGCCGCTTCGGCTTCGGCTGCCGAACTGCCCGGCAGTGGTCTGGTTGAAAAAGGCGCGCTCACATACGGTGTTGCCGCGACCTTCGCTCCCTTCGAGTTCCAGAAGGACGGCCAGCTCACCGGCTTCGACATCGATCTGATTGCGGCGCTGTCGAAGAAGCTCAAGGCAGAAGCCAAGCCGATGAACATGGAATTCAAGGGCCTCATCCCGGCCCTGATCGGCGGTCGTACCGACATCATCAATTCGGCCATGTACATCAATCCTGCCCGTTCCGAGCAGGTTGACTTCATTCCGTACCTGAAGATCGGCAATATGGTGATCGTTCAGGCCGGCAACCCGGAGAAGATCACCGGCCGTGACGATAGCCTTTGCGGCAAGACGATTGCCGTCACGCTCGGAGGCATTCAGGAGAGCCAGGCGCGTGCAGACGATACACGTTGCAAGGCCAAGGGTCTTGATGGCGTCAAGGTTCTGACCTTCCCGACAGCACAGGACTCTGCCCTCAACCTGCGTCAGGGACGTGCAGACGCCTCCTACGATTCCACGCCGGGTGCCGTCATGCTGCAGAGCTCCGTTCCGGGCGTCTATCAGACGGTCGGCGAAGAATTTGAATCGAACACCAGCATCGGCATGGCGACGCGCAAGGGTGACGCCGCGCTCCAGAAGTCGATCAAGGATGCGCTTGCCGAAGTCGTCGCTGACGGCACCTACAAGTCGCTGATCGAAAAGTGGAAGCTGCCGGCATCGGTCGCGATCTTCAACTGACCTGTTTGTTAAAAAAGAGAAAAGGAGAGCGGGATGTCACTTGATCTGGTATTCGACTATGTCTTTTCACCCGCTTTCTTCAATGGCGCTCTGCTGACTTTGCTCATCACCGTGACCTCGCTGTTCTTCGGAATGATTGCGGGTCTGGTGGTGGCATTGCTGCAGGAGTCGCGCATCACGATCCTGAAGGCGGTCACGATCGTGTATCTGTGGCTGTTCCGCGGCACGCCGGTGCTGTTTCAGATCATCTTCATCTACAACGTCCTGCCGACCTTTGGCATAAGGCTGTCAGCATTCGTCAGTGCGGTCATTGCGCTGTCGCTGAATGAGGGCGCCTATATGGCCGAGATCATTCGCTCCGGCCTGCAGGCGGTCAAGAAGGGCCAGCGTACCGCAGGCCTTGCCCTTGGAATGACCCGCTTTGCGGTGATGCGCTATATCGTCATTCCGCAAGCCGCCCGTATCGTCCTGCCGCCGACAGGCAACCAGATGATCGGTATGCTGAAGACCAGCGCCCTCGTGTCGGTCGTCGCCGTGGAAGAACTGCTGCTCGTCGCCAATCAGACTGCCAGCTCGAACTTCAAGTATTTCGAAGCGCTGACCGCTGCGGGCATCTATTATCTGGCGCTCACCACGATCTTCATGGGCTTCCAGTATCTCCTCGAAAGAGCGCTCGACCGCAAAAGGCCGCGGGCAAAGAGCCGCCCTGTTTCACTGATGTCGCGTCTGGCCGCGCTCACCGCCAAGACAGAACCGCGCTGAAGGATCAATCCATGAGACCCGCGAACAAAAGCCCCTGCTCGAAGTCATGGGGATCAACAAGAGCTTCGGCGACCTCAAGATCCTCAAAGCCTGCAGTTTGAATGTTCATAGCCGCGAGACCATGGTCATCATTGGGCCGTCCGGTTCGGGCAAGTCCACCCTGCTTCGCTGCGTCAACCTGCTGGAGCCGGCAGACGATGGCAATATCTTCTTCGAAGGAGAGGATATCGCCCGTGAATTGCGCCGCGCGCCGGAGATTCGCCGACAGATCGGCATGGTCTTCCAGAATTTCGAGCTCTTCCAGCATCTGACGGCAATCGAGAACATCATGCTGGCGCCGATGAAGGTTCTGGGCATGAGCCGCCACGACGCCCATGACATTGCCATGGATCTGTTGAAGAAGGTTCGTATTCCCGAGCGGGCCGATTTCTTCCCCGACGAACTTTCCGGCGGTCAGCAGCAGCGTATCGCCATTGCCCGCGCACTCGCGATGAAGCCGAAGCTGATGCTCTATGATGAGCCGACCTCGGCTCTCGACCCGGAAATGATCCGCGAAGTGCTCGATGTGATGGCGGAGCTCAGCAGCGAGGGCATGACCAGCATCGTCGTGACGCATGAGATGGGCTTTGCCAAACGCGCCGCAGACCAGATCGTCTTCATGGAAAATGGCGAGGTGATCGAAAACGCACCGCGCGACTCTTTCTTCGGCGGCAGCGTCAACGAGCGCGCCACACGTTTTCTCGATCAGATCCTTCACTAGGTGAAATCACACATGACCACTACGCCTGACATCGCCCGCATGAAACGCGAGCTTGCCGAAATCATTGCCATCCGCAGCGAAAACCCGCCGGGCGGGGAAGCCGAAGTGGCCGTTTATGTCGAAGGCCTTCTCAAGGCGGAAGGCTTTTCGGTCCAGCTGACCGAATACAAGCCGGGCCGCTTCAATGTCGAAGCCAGGCTGGAAAACGGCCCCGGGCCGGTCTTTGCCTTCAACACCCATATGGATACGGTTCCCGCCGGTGACGGCTGGACATCCGATGCCTTCACGCTGCGTGAAGAGGATGGCAAGCTCTTCGGACGCGGAGCCTGTGATTGCAAAGGCCCGCTGATTGCGATGATCGAGGCTATGCGGATGCTGGCAGCCGACCGTACGGCATGGTCCGGTACACTCCTCGGCGTCTTCGTCGGCGACGAGGAAATTGCCAGCGAAGGCGCGAAATTCTACGCCGCGACCAAGCCGAAGATCGATTTTGCGGTTGTCGGCGAACCGACGTCCAACACGACCTATTCCGCGCATAAGGGCAGCCTGCGTCCTGTCGTCAGGGTTCATGGCGTCACTGCCCATTCCGGCACGCCGCATCTTGGCGACAACGCCATCTACCGCGCCGGCCAGCTCCTGACCCTGGTCGAAGCCTATCATAATGACGTCGTGCGCAAGCGGACCCACCCGCTTGTCGGCGAGGCCAGCCTCACGGTCACGCGCATTGCCGGCGGCCATGCGGACAACGTGCTCCCCGGTTCCTGCGAGATGCTGCTCGACCGGCGCATGGTGCCGGGAGAGGATGAGGATGCGGTGAAGGCGGAATTTGCGGCACTGCTCAAGGACGCGCATGATCGCTTCGGCGTGCGGGCGGAAATCGTCGATTACAAGGCGACCACCGGCAGTGCGACGGAAACCGCAGGTGATCATCCCGTCGTCGTGGCAAGCCTTGAGGCCTGCAAGGCGAACGGTACCGCGGATCCGGGCCCCTTCGGCTTCCAGGGCGGCTGCGATCTCGTGCATTTCCGCTCGCTCGGCGCGCAGGGCACCGTTATCGGTCCCGGCAGCCTGTCGGTCGCCCACAAGGCTGACGAGTTTGTTCCGCTCGACGAGTTTGTCACCTGCAGCGTCATCTATCGCGATGTCGCCATCAAGATGCTGCGGCCGAAGCAATGAGAGCCACGCTTCACCGGGCCACGCTGCATTATGGCGGCGGGCTCCTTCTCCATACGGCGTCGTCCGGCCCCGTGCCAGGGCTGGACACGCTTTACCTCAGGCTCGAGCATGAGCGCCATGTCGGCATTGGCGAGGTGCGGATCAATATTGCCTATCTGAACGGGATCAGCCCGGAGACGTGCGTCGAGCAGGCCATGCTGACCCTGGGGGGCATGGACTGGTCGAAGGGACCTGCAGCGCTGCAGTCGGACTTGGCTGCGCTGACGGATGTCATTGCTCCCGTTCGCATGCTGATCGACATCGCCTTGCACGATCTTACCGCTCGCGAACAAGGCGTTACGGTCTGCTCGATGCTCGGCGCGCCCGCCACGTCGGCGGTGCGCTATGCCACCAACCAGACACTGTTCATTTCGACAGCGGAGCGGTTTCTGGCGCAGGCCGAAACCTATGTCACGCGTGGCTTCCGCGATCTCAAGGTCCGCGTCGCGCCGGTGATTTTGCCGAGGATGTTGCGCGGCTTGCTGCGCTGCGCGCGCGTTTCGGAGACGAGGTCAAGCTCGCCATCGACGCCAATGGCTCATGGTCCGAAGCGGAAGCTACCGAGAACCTGCAGACGCTTGCCCGGTTCGGGCTTGCCTATGTCGAGCAGCCGGTTGCCCCCGGAGACTGGGACATGTTGCATCGGCTGGCCGAAAAAAGCCCTTTGCCGCTGATGCTTGATGAAAGCGTCGCCAGCGCGCCGACATTGACGCGATCGTCTCTGCCGGGGGGAGCCTCTGGGCGCATCTGAAGCTGGTGAAGCTCGGTGGCATTGCTGCAAGCCTTGCAGCTGCACGGAAGCTGTCGGCCGCATCTGTTCCCTTCATGGTCGGACAGATGAACGAGGGCGCCGTCGCCACCGCCGCAGCGCTTCATCTGAGCTGCGCGGTGAGCCCCCGCTTTGCCGAACTCTATGGCGCCGATGGCCTGCAGAACGATGCGGCGGCGGGATTGATCTATCGGGATGGCGGTGTCGAAGGCCCCGCCACAACGGGTTTGGGTTTGGAATTTGATGCGTCGAGAACGCATCTCGTCAAGGAGTTTGAAGCATGAGCATTCCCGTCGACATCATTCAGGGACAGGAATCCGCCTTCCCGAAGGAAGAATATGCACACCGCCAGGCACTCGCCCGCGAAGGCCTTGCCGCCGCTGGTCTTGACGCACTGGTCGTCACCGGCCCGGAAAACATCTTCTATCTGACCGGCCAGCAGACGCCGGGCTATTACACGTTCCAGGCGCTGATCCTGCCGGCAGACGGTGATCCGGTATTCCTGATCCGCCAGCTCGAATATTTCAACTTCATCGCCAACACCTTCATCTCCGACGCGGTCGTCTATCAGGATGGCGAGGATCCGCTCGGCCTTCTGGTGAAGCTCATCGAAAGCCGCGGTCTGGCCTCCAAGCGCATCGCCATCGACAAGCGCGGCTGGTTCCTGCCGATCGCGGTCTACGAGGCACTTCAGGCCCGTCTCGGCACGATCGGCGATGGCGCCGGCGTCATCGAGAAGTTCCGCGCGATCAAGTCGCCGCTCGAAGTGGAAAAGCTCGCCAAGCTGCGGCCTATGTCGATGAAGGCATGCGCGCCGGTCTGGCGGCAGTGCGCGTCGGCGCGACTGAAAACGATCTCGTCTCCGCCATGATGGGGTCGGCGATCGCTGCCGGTTCCGAATATCTCGGCATGGAGCCGCTCGTCTCCGTCGGTCCGCGCACCGGTGTGCCGCACGGCACATGGCGTCGCCGGGCGATCGCCGCCGGCGATCCGGCCTTCCTCGAAATGGCCGCCTGCCATGACCGCTATCATGCGGCGCTGATGCGTTCGGCCTGGATCGGCGAACCGCCGAAGGAAGCCGCAGACATGATGAAGGTCTGCCAGGAAGCACTGCAGGTCTCGCTTGATGCGATCCGTCCGGGCGTTGCCTGCGAAGTGCCGCATATCGCCTGCCAGCAGGTCATCGATCGCGCCGGCTACACGGAAAACTTCAAGAAGCGCCTCGGTTACAGCGTCGGCATCTCCTTCGCGCCGGACTGGGGCGAGGGCGCAATCCTCAGCCTCAATGCAGGCGTCAAGACCGAGCTTCAGCCGGGCATGACCTTCCATCTGCCGCCGGCCCTCCGCATCTATGGTCGCTTCACCGTCGGTGTCAGCGAGACGATCGTCGTCACCGAGACCGGCTATCGCGCGCTCGGCACGATCGATCGCGATCTCCTGATCGTCTGAAGCAGCAGGATAGTGAAGCGGAGCTGATGATGGGCCTGATCCTCGTTCACCACGATACCCGCAGCCCGGCTCTTTACGGAGCCGTCGCTGCAGCGGTCGCGGCAAGGCGGAACTGCGGCTTCATGCACATCGCAGCTCGGTTCGACACCTCGCGTCACGCCGACGCGGAACAGCATGTCGTTGCCTCCGGCGGGCTGGGGCCAAGCGGTCTTTGCTGGTACGAGCGGCTGTCGGGGCAAGCGGTTTCGCCTGTCGCGACAATCGAGGAACTGCTGAGTGCAGCACGGTTGGGGACTGTCGTGGTTCCCATCCATCCGGCTTTTCTTGCCGATGCAGATGATGATTTCGGCGCAGTACCCGGCATTCGCGATCTTGCTGACGCCGAGCGCCTGCCGGTGGAGACGATCCATGTGGTCGACCATGCAGATCGTTTCGTGGATGGTGCCACGGGAACTGTGCTTGCGTGGCGCGATCGGTATGGCCGCATCGTCTTGGACGAGCCGTCACCTTCGGCGGGGACGACGCTGAAGGTCGCGCTTATCGGCGCAAGAGGCGATCATATGGGCGTCTATCCGGCGGCGCTGGCATGTCTCGCCGATGCTGCCGATAGCCTTTCGGTCGCACTCGACGTCGATTTTGTCGATCCACTCGGTTTCAGGGAGGCGGATGCCCGGGAGACGCTTCGCACGTATGCGGGCATTCTCCTGCCGGGCGGGGCCGATATGAAAAACGTTGCGGGCCAGACGGCGGTTGCAGCTTTCGCGCTTGAGAGCCAGCTGCCGATTGTCGGCCTCTGCCTTGGCATGCAGACCATGGCGACGGCTGTCGCATGGAAGGCCTTCGGCCGCCGCAATGCCAATCTCGCCGAAGCTGATCCCGATGCCGGCATCAAGACCTTCGTCGCCATGCGGGCAAATGCCGGCCGGACGCACCTTGCTGCCAGAGCACCGCAGCGGTGCCCAGGAGAGCGAGGCAACCCCTGGAACACGGCTTGCCGGTATCATTGCCGGCGAGATCGCCATCCGGTGCAATCACCGTTTCAGGCTCAATCCGGATCTCGTCACCGATCTTGAAGCACAGGGCTGCGGGTCGCAGCCCGCGGGCTCGACGGCGCCGTCGTCGATGCGATCGAGCTTGCCGATCACCCCTTCTACATGGGCATGCAGGGACATCCCGAACTGTCGTCACGACCCGGCATGCCCCATCCGTTGATCGTTGCCTTTCTTGAGGCGGCGCTTCAAAGACAGATTACCGGTCGCTCCTCGGCGACCGTCTCCTCATCACGATAAAAGACAGGAAACATCCATGCGTTCGCTTTTCCATCTCGCCTATCACGTCACCGATCTTGACGAGACCCGCCGGTTCTATGGCGACGTCCTCGGATGCCGGGAAGGCCGCAGCACGGAGACCTGGGTCGATTTCGATTTCTTCGGCCACCAGATTTCCATGCATCTTGGAAAACCATTCGAAACGACACGGACCGGCAAGGTTGGCAATCACATGGTGATGATGCCGCATCTGGGCGTGGTTCTGGAGCTCGACGCATGGCTGGTGCTCTCCAAGCGTCTGGAAGACGCAGGGATTGCCTTCGACATTCCGCCGGTCGTCCGCTTCGAGGGCGAGCCGGGCGAGCAGCGCACCATGTTCTTCTTCGATCCGAGCGGAAACCCGATCGAGGTGAAGGGTTTCAAGGATTTCGACAGCGTCTTCGCGCATTGAACTGATACAGGCACGAATAGGAGACTGTCGAATGATCGCACTTGTCACGCGTATGCCCGAGGCCCAGGAGAAGCTCTGGCTGACCTCGCTTTCCGAAAAGATGCCGGGCGAGACAATCGTACCGTTCCGGCATCTCGATGATGCGGCCCGGGAAAAGGTCGATATCGCAATTGTCGCCAATCCGGACCCGGCCGATATTGCGCGGCTGCCGGGCCTGAAGTGGATCCATAGTGTCTGGGCTGGTGTCGAGCGCCTCGTCGGAGAACTCGGCGACAGCAATCTGCCGATCGTGCGCCTCGTCGATCCCCAGCTGAGCCGGACGATGGCCGAAGCGGTGCTTGCCTGGACCTATTATCTGTTCCGCGACATGCCTGCCTATGCCAAGTTCCAGCGTGAGCATGTCTGGCAGCAGCTGGCCTACCGGCGGCCGCAGGATGTCACGGTCGGCCTGCTCGGTCTCGGGGCTCTCGGCGCCGAGGCGTCCCTCCGGCTGAAGGATGCCGGCTTCAACGTCATCGGCTGGAGCCGGTCTGCCAAGTCGGTAGAGGGTGTGAAGAGCTTTCATGGCGATCAGGGACTGGAGGACCTTCTCGCACAGTCGGAAATCCTGGTCTGCCTTCTGCCCCTGACGGCGGAGACGCGTGGCCTGCTCGACGCAGCCCGCCTTTCCATGCTGCCGCAGGACGCATCGCTGATCAACTTCGCTCGTGGACCCATCGTGATCGCCGACGACGTGATCAAGGCGCTTGATTCCGGTCTAATGAAGCATGCCGTGCTTGACGTCTTCGATGTGGAACCGCTGCCCGCCGATGCGGCCCTGTGGGACCACCCGGCAATCACCGTTCTTCCCCATATCTCGGCTCCGACCGACAGGGAGACGGCGGCGGCCATCGTTGCCGGCAATATCCTTGCCTATCGCGATGCAGGCACGCTTCCGCCGACCGTCGATCTGGCTCGCGGCTACTGACGCTTCACGCGTCACCGCAAGCGACCCACCATCAAAACTAATCTCTCTCAAGGGACTGAATGAACATGACCTCTTCTGAACGCATCGTCTATGTCGACGGACAATACTGCCCGGAATCGCAAGGCAAGGTCTCCATCTTCGACCGCGGCTACCTGTTTGCCGACGCGATCTATGAAGTGACCTGCATCATCGGCGGCAAGCTGGTCGATTTCGACGGCCACATGGTCCGCCTCGTGCGCTCCCTCAAGGAGTTGAACATGCAGATGCCGATGAGCACTGACGAACTGCTCGCCATCCACCGCAAGCTGGTCGCCGACAACAATGTCGACGAGGGCCTGATCTACATGCAGATCTCGCGCGGCAACGCCGATCGCGACTTCAACTTCCCGTCGAAGGAGACGCGCCCGGTCGTCGTCATGTTCACCCAGGCGCGCCCGGTTCTGGAAAGCCCGCTTGCCAAGCGTGGCCTGAAGGTCATCTCGCTGCCGGATATCCGCTGGGGTCGCCGCGATATCAAGACGGTTCAGCTGCTTTACCCGTCGATGGCGAAGAACGCCGCCAACGATGCCGGCGCCGACGATGCCTGGCTGGTGCAGGACGGACTGGTGACAGAAGCGTCGTCTGCCAACGCCTATATCGTCACGGCCGACGACAAGATCGTCACGCGCAGCCTGTCCTCGGACATCCTGCATGGCATTACCCGCGCGGCTGTCCTGCGCTTTGCCGCCGAGGCCGGCTATGTGCTGGAGGAGCGCTCCTTCACCATCGCCGAGGCGCTTGAAGCCAAGGAAGCCTTCATCACGTCGGCCACGTCCTTCGTTACTTCGGTGATCGATATCGATGGCAATGTCATCGGCGATGGCAAGATCGGCCCGGTCAGCCGCCGCCTGCGTGAGATCTATCTCGAAAAGGCTGTCGCGCCCGCATCTGACACCGCCAGAATAGAACGAAAATCCAGACCACGCGCTGCCACCAGCGCGTGGTTTTTGCATTGCCCCCCGCCTGGTCCGAGAGAATGCAGCCAGGGGCAGGGGAGGAGAGGGATCTCAACCCCTGTTGGGCCAGCTGCTTTCCAAGGTCATTTCAGTCGAAAGCGCTGGATCTTTCCCGATTCCGTTTTCGGCAGGCCCTCTGTGAAGATGATCGAGCGCGGATATTTGTAGGGCGCGATCACCTTCTTGACGTGTTCCTGCAAGGTCTTCGCCATGCGTCATCGCCTTCGTAGTCGGCGGCCAGCACGACATGCGCCTGAACGATCGTCCCACGGGCCTCGTCCGCAACGCCAATCACGGCACATTCGAGGACCGCATCATGCGTGAGCAGCGCTGCCTCGACCTCGGGGCCGGCGATATTGTAGCCGGCCGACACGATGATGTCGTCCGAACGCGCCGCAAAATGGAAATAACCATCGTCATCCTGCATGAAGGAATCGCCGGTCAGGTTCCAGCCATCGCGCACGAAGGCGCGTTGCCGGTCATCGGCGAGATAGCGACAACCGATCGGTCCGCGAACGGCCAGCCGGCCGATCGTTCCGCGCGGCATCTCCTTCATGTCGTCATCGACGATCATCGCGCTATAGCCTGAAAGCGGACGGCCGGTGCAGGCCGGCTTTTCCTCGCCGAGCCTGTTGGAGATGAAGATATGCAGCATCTCCGTCCCGCCAATACCGTCCAGAATGGGCTTGCCGGTCTTGTTGCGCCATTCCTCGAAGACCGGGCCCGGCAGTGTCTCGCCGGCAGATACTGCAAGCCGCAGCGAGGCAAGCTGCCCTACATCGGTAATGCCGCCCAGCATGACACGATAGGCGGTGGCGGCCGTGAAGCAGACCGTTGCCTGATAATGCTCGATCAGTTCGGCCATTTTCGCCGGAGGCGCGCTTTCGAGGAGAACGCCGGCAGCCCCAAATCGCAGCGGAAAGACGACAAGCCCGCCCAGCCCGAAGGTGAAGGCGATTGGCGGTGATCCGATGAAGACGTCGTCGGATCGGACATCCAGCACTTCGCGGGCATAGGCATCGGCGATGATCAGGATGTCGCGGTGAAAATGCATCGTCGCCTTCGGCACGCCGGTCGAACCGGAGGTGAAGCCGAGCAGGGCGACATCGTCGCGGCCTGTCTGAACAGCCTGGAAATCGGCGTCCTTGGCAAGGGCCGCCCTGTCCAGTTCGCCGTCATGGCCATCGGTGCCGTCAAACCCGACGATCCGCTGGAGAACTGCGCTTTGGCGCCCCGCCTCGGCCATTTCGTCCATCAGGCGCGTGTCGCAGAGCGCAAGCGCGATCTCGGCCTTGTCGAGATATTTGGCGATCTCGCCGGCACGCATCATCGGCATCGTGTTGACGACGACAGCACCAGCCTTCGTGGCGGCCAGCCAGCACGCGATCATCGCCGGATTATTGCCGGAGCGGATCAGGATGCGGTTGCCCGGCAATACGCCGTAATCCTCGGTCAAGGCGCGCGCCAGCCGGTTCGTCCATGCGGAAAGTTCGCGGTAGGTGCGGGTGCGCCCGACGCCGATCAGTGCCGGCCTTTCGCCAAAGCCCTTCTCGACCATCCGGTCGGTCAGTTCCACCGCAGCGTTCAGGTAGTCCGGATAGTCGAACCCATCAAGGTCGATTTCCGGCCATTGGTCGAAGGGTGGAAGGTTGTCGCGCGTGAATGTATCGACGTGGCCCGTGGGTCCCAACATCATTGCTCGTTCCCCTTTGCAAACGTTTCGTCTGCCCGCCTTGCCGCTTTTGCGGGTGGCGAATTTTGATTTTTTTCGAGACTGTCACAGCTTCTGCGGGCACGCAATGGATTTTGTTTAAGCTTATAATAGTTGGGCCGATCGCCAGCAGCCCAGGTTGACATCCGGGCGCCGGCCATCGCACCACTGGCAAGAAGACCTTGCGTCCGGCGGGCGCTGATGCCGCCTGTCGCCGGATCTGACATCTTGCTTGAACCAGAAGGGATAATGCCATGCGACACCGGGTGACGGACTGGACTTGGGCCTATGACAATGCGGCCAATATTCCGAAATCGGAGAACTGGCCGGGTGTCTGGGTGGAGCCCGCCCGGCAGGCCAGAGAAAACCTGACTGGCAGCGGCCGGGCGCGTCTCGATCTGCCCTATGGCGAGGGCGAGCGGGAGGCATTCGACCTCTTCCTGCCGGAAGGCGAGGTGAAGGGGCTCATCGTGTTCGTGCATGGCGGGTTCTGGATGGGGCTGAACAAGAGCTTCTGGTCGCATCTTGCGACCGGTCCGCTGGCACATGGCCATGCCGTAGCCATTCCCGGATATCCACTCGCTCCGGAGGTCCGGATTGCCGGGATTACGCAGGCGATCGGACGGGCGATCACGCGCCGCCGGTCTGGTCGATGGTCCCATCCGCCTGATTGGCCATTCCGCCGGAGGACATCTGGTTACAAGGATGATCAGCAGCACCACGCCACTTGCCGCTGATGTTTCAGCCCGTATCGCGCGGACCGTCTCCGTTTCCGGACTGCATGACCTGCGTCCGATCATGCGGATCAAACGCAATGAGACCCTTGCGATCGACGAGGACGAAGCCATCCGCGAGAGCCCGGCGCTGCTGTCGCCGGCGGCCGGTGCGCGGCTGGTCTGCTGGGCGGGCGCGCGGGAAACCTCGGAATTCCTGCGGCAGAATGCGTTGCTCGCCAATATCTGGCTTGGACTTGGCGCAGAAACGGAGGTGGTGGAGGAACCCGACCGGCATCATTTCGATATTCTGGATGGTCTGGCCGATGCGAACCATCCGCTGACCCAGACTTTGCTTGGTTGAGATACCAATCAATACGGGTGAACGGCGAAGTATTATAGACTTAAAATAGCTTCTTGTTCTGTGCCACAAGTTGTGACAACCTGCCGGAGATCAGGCTCTGCGGATGGTTTCATACACGACGAAGTTGAGGAATACCATCTGCAAGCGGCTCGCCACGAAGCCGAAATCAAAATCATAACAATCAGGAACAGCTGCCAGCTAGAAAGATGGAGTTCATCGGATGAAGATTTGCCTGAAGGCCGCGTCCGCGGCCCTGACGATTGGCGCCGCAACCTTCGCGCTCGCGACGGCTGCCTTGGCCGAACCGGTAAAGATCGGCCTCATCACGACACTTTCGGGTGGCGGCGCCGGCCTTGGTGTCGACACGCGCGATGGCTTCATGCTGGCGATCAAGCAGTCCGGCCGCAAGGACGTGACCGTCGTTACCGAGGACGACGCGCAAAAGCCGGAGCTTGCCGTGCAGATCGCCGACAAGATGATCCAGAGCGACGAGGTGGATGTTCTGACGGGCATCGTCTGGTCGAACCTGCTGATGGCTGCAGAGCCGGGTATCGTCGCCCAGGGCAAATTCTACGTCTCCACCAACGCTGCTCCGGCCGCACTGGCCGGGGCCAAATGTGACGCCCTTTATTTCAATGCCGCTTATCAGAACGACAACCTTCACGAGGCCATGGGCGAATATGCCAACAAGGTCTACAAGAAGATGTTCATCATGGCTCCCAACTATCCGGCCGGCAAGGATTCGCTGACCGGGTTCAAGCGCTACTACAAGGGCGAGTTGGCGAGCGAGGTCTACACCCAGGTCGGCCAGACCGATTATGCCGCTGAAATCGCCCAGATCCGTGCCTCGGGCGCAGATGGCGTCTTCGCCTTCCTGCCGGGCGGCATGGGCATTGCCTTCATGAAGCAATACGCGCAATCGGGCGTGAAAATTCCGATCATCGGCCCCGGCTTCTCCTTCAGCCAGGACGTCCTGCCGGCCATCGGCGATGCGGCTCTCGGCGTAAAATCCTCCGGCCAGTGGGCCAAGGATCTCGATAACAGTGCCAACAAGGCCTTCGTTCCGGCCTTCCAGAAGGAATATGGTCGCCTGCCGTCGATCTACGCCGTCCAGGCCTTTGATGCGGCGCAGCTGATCCTCTCGGCATCGGCAAAGGCAAGTCCGTCGGATGCCAAGGCCTTCGCCGCCGCCCTCAACGCCGCCGACATCAAGTCGCCGCGCGGCAATTTCAAGTTCAACACCAACCGCCATCCGATCCAGGACATCTATCTCACCGAGGTCGTCAAGGAAGATGGCGTGCTCACCAACAAGATCGTCGAGAAGATCTTCACCGATCACGGCGACGCCTACGCCCAGGATTGCAAGAAGTAAGCCGACTGCAAGACAAGGTTCCTAGACAGTGACATTCGCTCTCGTTTTCGAGCAGTTGCTGAACGGCGTCCAGCTCGGTTTCATGCTGTTCCTGATGGCAGCCGGGCTGACACTCGTCTTCGGCGTCATGGGCCTGATCAATCTGGCCCATGGCTCGCTCTACATGGTGGGCGCCTTCGCCTGCGCCGCCTTGGCGGCCGCCACCGGCTCGTTCTGGCTCGGGCTTGCCGCCTCGATCACGTTTGCGGCGGGCGCGGGCGTGCTGATGGAAGTCGCCATCATGCGCCGGCTTTACGATCGTGACCATCTGGACCAGGTTCTTGCCACCTATGCGCTGATCCTGATCTTTTCGGAGGGCGCGCGCTGGCTGTTCGGGTCTTTCCCGCTCTATCTGGATATCCCGCCGCTTCTGCAGGGTGCAGTTCCTCTGCCGGGTGGCGGACAATATCCGCTCTACCGCCTCTCGATCATCGCGGTCGGGACGCTGGTCGCACTCGGCCTCTACCTGCTGATCTCACGCACGAGGCTGGGCATGCGCATTCGCGCAGGCGAAAACGACCGTGAAATGATCGCGGCCCTCGGGGTCGATATCCGCACACTCTATACGCTGGTCTTTGCGCTTGGCGCGGCACTGGCCGGTCTCGCGGGCGCGATGGTCGGCGCCATCCAGTCCGTTCAGGTGGGCATGGGCGAACCGGTGCTGATCCTCGCCTTCGTGGTCATCATCATCGGCGGGATCGGCTCGATCAAGGGGGCCTTCATCGGCGCGCTGATGGTCGGCGTCGTCGATACGATGGGCCGGTTTCTGCTGCCGCAGATATTGTCCATTTTCATGCCGGCAACCGATGCCAAGCCGATGGGTGCGGCGGTGGCATCCATGCTGATCTATCTTCTCATGGCCGTTATTCTGGCGGTCAAACCGCGCGGCCTGTTCGCGGCCCGGGCATGAGGCATGACATGATGAAACGCGAACCTCTCATCAATGCCGCCCTGGCGATCCTGCTTCTGGCCGTCCCGATTGCCGCCTTCCAGGCAGGCCAGACATTCACCGTGACGCTTGCCACGCGGATTGCCATTCTGGCGATGGCGGCGACCGGTCTCAACATCGCGCTTGGTCTCGGCGGGCTCGTCTCGTTCGGACATGCAGCCTTCTTCGGCATCGGCGGCTATGCGGCGGGCATCCTCTCCGCGCATGCCTTTTCAGGCGAGCCGCTCATCTTCGGGCTCGAAGGCTCCCGGCAGATGATCGTGGCATGGCTGGTTTCATTTGCAGTCGCAGGCCTTGCAGGGCTGGCGATCGGTGCGATCAGCCTGAGGACCTCCGGCGTCTATTTCATCATGATCACGCTCGCCTTCGCCCAGATGGTCTATTATTTCGCGATTTCCTGGCCGGCCTATGGCGGCGAAGACGGGTTGTCGATGGCCGTCCGCAACCAGTTTCCAGCGGTCAACACGATGCGCGCGCTGAACTTCTTCCTCATCGCCTATGGCGCGTTGATGGTGTGTCTGGCGCTCTTTGCGGTGCTTCGCGCCTCGCGCTTCGGTGCTGCACTCCAGGCAGCGCGCCAGAACGAGGTGAGGGTGGCCTCGATCGGCATCAAACCCTTCCCGATCCGGCTGACGGCTTTTGCAATTTCCGCGATGATTACCGCCCTTGCCGGTGCATTCTATGCTGATCTCAACCGCTTCGTGAGCCCTTCGATGCTGTCCTGGCACATGTCGGGCGACTGATCGTTCTGGTCATTCTTGGCGGCACTGGCCGCCTGTTCGGTCCGCTCGCAGGGGCCGCGCTCTATGTGGTTCTCGAATTCGCGCTGGGCGGCATTACCGAACGCTGGCAGTTCTTCCTCGGGCTCATCCTTCTGGCTGTCGTGCTTTTTGCCCGCGGTGGCCTCATGGGGCTTCTGGCCGGAAAGGTGCGCCATGGCTGATCAGTCTGTTCTTGAAATTTCCGGACTGGAGAAAAGCTTCGGTGCACTGAAGGCGACCGATGGCGTCAATCTGACCTTGCGACGGGGCGAAATTCACGCACTCATCGGCCCGAACGGCGCCGGAAAATCGACGTTGATCCACCAGATTTGCGGCACGCTGCGGCATGACAAGGGCGTCATTCGCCTGGATGGACGTGATGTCGGAGCGCTTGGCGTCGCCGACCGGGCGCGGCTTGGTCTGGGGCGAACCTTCCAGATCTCCTCTCTGGTTGGAGAGTTTTCCGCCCTGCGCAATGTGATGCTGGCTGTACAGGCGCAGCAGGGCTCGAGTTTCCGCTTCTTCAAATCCGTATTGGGCGACCGGTCGCTGAAGGATGCCGCCATGGAGCGCCTGGCATCCGTCGGGCTTGAGGCGCGTGCGAATGTCGCGGCTGCTGAACTCTCTCACGGGGAGAAACGCCAGCTGGAAATCGCCATCGCGCTGGCGCTCGACGTCAAGGCCTTTCTGCTGGACGAGCCTATGGCGGGCATGGGCCCCGAAGGTTCAAGATCGCTGACGCAATTCCTGAAAGGGCTGCGGCAGCAGGCACCGATATTGCTCGTGGAGCACGACATGGACGCCGTCTATGCGCTTGCCGACCGCATTTCGGTTCTCGTCTACGGCCGCATCATCGCGACAGGGTCAGTGGACGAGATCCGCAACAATCCGGAGGTGCGTACCGCCTATCTTGGAGATCTCGTCTGATGCTGCTCGACGTTCAGGATATCACCGCATTCTACGGATCGAGCCAGGCTTTGTTCGGTGTCGAATTCGAGATGGCCGAAGGCGAGGTCGTCGCCCTGATGGGCCGAAACGGCATGGGCAAATCGACGACAATCAAATCCATCTGCAATCTTGTGCCGCCTCGCGATGGGCGAGTCTTCTTCGATGGCAAGGAGACACGCGCGATGCCGACCCATAAGGTGGCAAGGCTCGGGATCGGCCTCGTTCCGGAGGGACGGCGCTGTTTTGCGACGCTGACGGTCTACGAAAATCTCGTCACCGCCGCGCGGCCCGGCCTGTGGGATCTGGAGCGCGTGATTGCCTTGTTTCCGCGCCTCGGCGAGCGACGCAATCAACTTGCCCGGTCGCTTTCCGGCGGAGAGCAGCAGATGCTGGCGATCGGCCGCGCTCTGATGACCAATCCGCGCCTTCTCATCCTTGATGAGGCGACAGAGGGGCTGGCCCCCGTCATCCGTCAGGACATCTGGCGGGCAATTCGCGCCTTGAAACAGGATGGCCTCTCGATTCTCGTCGTTGACAAGACATTGTCGGAACTCCTGCCCGTCGCCGACAATGCGTGGTCATCGAAAACGGGCGCAACGTATGGACCGGTACGCCGGATACGTTGACGACCGAACTTCAGGATCGATATCTTGGCGTGTAAACGCCCCCCCGGTCACTGCCGTCTTGACCCTAGAAATAGATCGCGATGCGCTTCCCGTCGATAGTCCTGACGTCGAAGGGCGTGCCATAGATCTGCGACAGGTTTTCGGTGGTGATGATCTCGTCCGGGGCGCCCTGAAGCATGACCTTTCCGCCGCGCATGACGACGATGTGGTTCGAATAGCAGGAGGCGAAATTGATGTCGTGGAGTACCACGACCACCGTCTTGCCGAAGTCGCGCGCCGCATCGCGCAACAGCCGCATCATGTCGACCGCGTGGCGGATATCGAGATTGTTCAGCGGCTCGTCGAACAGCATGTAGTCTGTGTCCTGGCAGAGCACCATGGCGACGAATGCCCGTTGTCTCTGGCCGCCCGAGAGCTCGTCAAGAAACCGGTGCCCGAGATCCTGAAGGCCGAGATAAGCAAGCGAACGCTCGATATGGTCGCGATCGATCACCGTCGGGCGGCCCTTGTTATGCGGATAGCGTCCGAAGGCGACGAGATCCCTCACGGTCAGGCGAGCCGTCATGTGGTTGTCCTGCCGCAGGATCGACAGGCGCTTTGCCAGGATATCACCTCCCGTCAGCGCCACATCCAATCCGTCGACCATGACCTTGCCGCGGTCCATCGGCAGAAGACGGGAGACGAGCGACAGGAGCGTCGACTTGCCGGCCCCGTTCGGCCCGATGATCGAGGTCACGCCGCCCTTCTTCAAGACGAGGGAAACACCATCGACAACCACCGTGCCATCATAGGACTTCGAGAGAGCGGTGATCTCAATCATCGTGTTGCACCTTTCATGACGAGGGCGAGAAATACGATCCCGCCGAGGAACTCGATGACGATCGACAGCGCCGTATCGAAGGCGAGCAGCCGTTCCAGCACCGTCTGGCCGCCGACAAGGCAGATGAAGGCGATCAGCGTTGCCGCGGCGAGGCTGTGCCGGTGGCGAGGCGAGGGGACGAGCATATAAGCGAGGTTTGCGACCAGAAGCCCGAAGAAGGTGACGGGGCCGACAAGCGCCGTCGAGACGGAAACCAGAATGGCGACGATGATCAGGATCGTATTCGTCATCCGCTTGTGGTCGACACCGAGCGAGATCGCGGTCTCGCGGCCAAGTGCCATCACGTCGAGCGCGTGAAAAATACGCCACACCACGATGCTGGTCGCACCGATTAGGGCTGCCGAGACCGCCAGCAGCGAAGCATCGATCGTATTGAAGCTGGCAAACATCCGGTCCTGCAGCACGACGAAATCATTCGGGTTGATCAGCCGCTGCAGGAAGCCGGAGAGGCTGCGAAACAGCAGGCCGAAGACGATGCCGACGAGAAGCAGAAGATGCAGGCTACGCACCGCGCCTGAAAACAGGAACCGGTAGAGCAATAGCGAGAAGCCGACCATGGCGGCGACCTCGACCAGGAACATCACGCGGGCATCGATGACCGATACGAAGGCAGCGCCCAAGGCAAAGACAAGCACCGTCTGCAGCAGCCCGTAGAGCGCATCGAAGCCCATGATGGCGGGGGTCAGGATACGGTTGGTGGTGATCGTCTGGAAGAGCACCGTCGAGACCGCGATGGCATAGCTGATCAAGGCCATGCCGATCAGTTTCTTGCCGCGGAAGCTCAGGATGAATGACCAGCTGCCGCGGGCGCAAGCGTCATGAAAAGGCCGGCTGCAAGGATTGCGGCAAGCGCCAGCAAAATCAGGGCGAGCCTTGCATCGATCATCCGGTCAGGCTTCACGGCGGCGCCTCCGAAGCAGGAGGACGAGGAAGAAGATGCCGCCCACAACACCGAGCACGTTGCCGACAGGGATTTCGAAAGGTGCCATGACGAGGCGACCGACGATATCGCAGGTGAGCACCAGCGCCGCCCCGCCGACAGCGACGTATGGCAGTGTCTGGCGCAGGCTGTCGCCGCGGGTCATGCTGACGAGATTGGGGACGATCAGACCGAGAAAGGGGATGACGCCGGCCGTTACCACAACCGACGCCGTCACCATGGAGACGATGACAAGCCCGGCGGCCATGATGCGCCGGTAGTTGAGGCCGAGATTGGTGGCGAATTCCTCGCCCATGCCGGCGACCGTGAACCGGTCGGCGGCTGCATAGGCGGCAAGCGTCAGGGCGCCGGCAATCCAGAGCAGCTCGTAGCGGCCCTTGAGCACGGTGGAAAAATCGCCGCTCAGCCAGGCACCATCGATTGGGTAAGCTCATAGCGATAGGCAAAGAAGGTCGTGACCGCACTGATCACGCCGCCGAGCATGATGCCGATCAGCGGCACCATGACGGCAGATCGCAGCGGCACCTGTCGCAGGATTGCCAGAAAGATGGAGGTGCCGGCGAGGGCAAACGCGGCGGCGACGAGCATGCGGACGAAAACCGGCATATCGGGGGCGATAAGCAGCGTCGTCAGCATGCCAAGCCCCGCGGCCTCCACCGTGCCGGTCGTGCTCGGCTCGACGAAGCGATTGCGGGCCAGCATCTGCATGATCGTGCCGCAGACCGCCATCCCGGCGCCGGCCAGCACCAGCGCAAGCGTGCGTGGCACGCGGCTCGTGTAAAGACGATGCGCTGGACATCGCTGGCCTGTCCGGACAAGAGCTCAACGGGAGTAAGATCGCTCACGCCCACGAAAAGGCTGGCTCCTGCGAGCAGGACGGTGAGACAGATCAGGGCGGGAAGAACTCTCAAACGGTCGTCTGCCATCTAAAACCGAGGAAAACGGACAGGCCCGGCGAGCCGCCGTCGGGCGGTTGCCGGGCCTGTCGTGATCGAAGTGGCGATCAGTCCTATTTCTTGTCGAAGCCGGCAGAGATCTGGTCCATCACCTTCTGCATCGCGGTGACGCCGTTGCCGACGATATACATCGACATCGGGTCGAGATAGACGACATGGCCGGCCTTCCAGGCCTTGGTCTGGTGAATGATGTCATTGTCGAGGAAGGCCGCGGCCGGCGTCTTGTCCTGACCGATTGCCGCATCGCGATCGATGACGAACAGCCAGTCGGGGTTCTTTTCCAGGATGTATTCGAAGGAGGCCGGCTGGCCGTGATTGCCGATCTTGATATTGGTGTCAGCCGGTGTGACGCCGTATTCGTCGAACAGGATGCCGAAGCGTGAACCGGCCCCGTAAGTGCTCATCTTGCCGCCCGTCGTGAGCACGAGAAGTGCGTTGCCGGCCGTCGCTGCCTTGGCCTTGAGGGCTGCGGCCGACGTATCGAGCTTGGCTACCAGTGCCTCGGCGGCTGCCTGTTTGTCGAAAATACGGCCGAGTGTCAGCACGTTCTCCTTGGCGCTCGCGAGATAGCGGCTGTCATCGACGCTGAGATCGATTGTCGGTGCGATCTTGGCGAGATCGGCATATTTGGCGCGCGAACGGCCCGCAACGATTACCAGATCCGGCTCGGCGGCATTGACGGCCTCGTAATCCGGCTCGAACAGAGTGCCGATGCTCGGCACCTTCTCGCCTGCATATTTCGAAAGGTAATCCGGCTTGTTGCCCTTCGGCACGCCGGCAACGTCGACACCGAGTGCCGTCAGCGTATCAAGCGACGCGATATCGAAGGTGAGGACCTTGGCGGGCACAGCGGCGAGCTTCGTCTCGCCCTGTGCATGCTTGATGACCATCTCGGCGGCCTGTGCAGGCGCGGCCAGAGGCGAGAGCGCGGCAGGTATTGCACCCAGCGTGATTGCGGCAAGACCGGCAAAAAGCCGGCGACGGATAGCAGCCCGCATAGTAACCATCGCGATATCTCCCATAATGATCGACGCGCGATGACCGCTTTCTGATCTGCGCGAAAGTTGAGTTCGACGATCTCCTTATGAGGTGGCGGGACAGGGCGTCAACGCGGCTGTTTTAGATCCATTCCAAGTTGCGTAAATGGCAAAATGCCTGAATGATTCGATCATGAACTTGTGATCTGCATGCTTATGGTTGTGGCAAACTATAACTTGAATAAATTCATCATAATTATTACGCGAGGATGACCGTCCGTCAGAGAACCCGTAGATCTGTCCCAAGAGGTGCAATGACCATCCGTCACAACGACAAGCCCGATCGGAACAGTGCCGCCTTGAAAGACGTGGAGACGATTGGATCGCGGATCAGCAATGGCCGTCTGGCTCTGGTTCTCGATGCGCTCCTTGAGACCGGTAGTGCCACCAAGGCGGGAGAGCGTCTCGGATTGCAGACCTCGCAGATCAGTCGGCTTCTGGCGCGGCTGCGTCATGACCTCAATGATCCGCTTTTCATCCGTTCCGGCAAGGGATTGATACCGACCGCCTTTGCAGAGGGTTTGCGACCAGTAGCGCGGTCGCTCGCGGCGGGCGTCGATGCCATTTTCGATACGCGTGCCGGCCGCCCCGGAACGCCGCCCTTCGATGAGCGCTGGAACCGGCCAACGCAGCAGGCGGTGCCGCTCCTGAAGACGCGGCCCTCACGGCTGCTCGATGGCGAACCGTCGCTGCATGATCTCGAGGCGAAATTTGCCGAGACGGGCGCCGCCGATGCTCCGACCGACCGGCTTCTGAAATATTGCGCGACGATCAGCACCGGAGCCGGCCGCCGCCGGTCGCTGACGTCATCGGAGGCCGAGGACGCCGTGTCGATTGTTCTGGCCGGCGAGGCGGACCCGATCCAGCTCGGAGCGCTCTTCGCCATCATGCAATACAGGGGTGTGACGCCAAGCGAGCTTGCCGGCGTGGTCAATGCTGTACGCGCACATCTCGGCGAAGTCTTCGGACGCCTCGCGCCGGTCGATCTCGACTGGCCCTGCTATATTTCGCCGAATGTGCAAAGTCCGCCATGGTTCTTTCATGCGGCGAGGCTGGTGGCGCGGGCCGGGCACCGGGTGCTGCTGCATGGCGGCACCGGTTCGGGACCGGTCAGCGGACGCCATGAAATCGTTCTCGGCTGCGCCGGCATTCCCGTCTGCCGCGACCGGGATGCGGTGGCCACCGCTATGGCTGCCGGCAATATCGCCTATATCCCGCTCGCCAGCCTGTCCTCGCAGATCTACAGGGTTTTCGGCTTGCATCGCGTGATGGGCACGAGAAGTCCGGTCAATTCGGCGCTGACGCTTGCCAATCCCGCCGGTGCGCGCGTCAGCCTCATGGGCGTCGCCAACCCGTCATCGCGCGAATTGCAGCGCGACGCGGCCATGCTTTTATCAGCGGAACTGACGATCATCGGCTCGGCGCGATGTGGCTCAATTCAATCCGTTCCGCAGCACGACGCTTCATCGCCTGTGCGACGGGCGCAAGAGTGATGTCGTCGTGCGCAGCATCCGCGAGCCGAAGGCGGAGAGCTTTCCACATGTGACGACGCTTGAGCACTGGACCGGTGTGTGGACCGGCAGCGTCGTCGACCAGAAGGCGCAATCGGTGATCCTGGCAACGACTGCCGCAGCCCTTCTGGCCCTGTCGCAGGACCCGGATGCCGCCTATGAGACGATGCTCGAACGCGCCTCCCATCTGTGGCAGGAGCGGCACGTGCCACAGGCTGCCATGATGGCAGCCGCAGGTGCGCGTGCGCAATCGCGGACGCCGGCCCTCTCTGCGCGCACACGGATGCCAGGATAAGATTGAACCTGTTGCGGCGCAGCAACATCGTATGCTCCGGCGGCACAAAATCACGCGCCGTCTTTCCATAACGTACCGAAAACAAAGAGAAAAATGTCAGGCGATGGCTTGGTTGGCATCGTCTGCCAGTTCTATCGCGGCCATTTTCATGACGAATTTACTCAGCTTTTTTTCGCGCCTGTTATGACAGAGGAGAAATTTGGAGCCGTTCTAAATCATAGCGATTGCTGATTGTTGCCGGCTGTCCCTATTGCGGGTTGTACAGCGCCGTCATCTGGCGCCCGATATGCACACACAGCGGGGGTAAGCTGATGAAAAGTCCGAAGGTTCAATTGTCGATGCGTCCTCTGGTTTCAGGCGCGGCGACCGTAGGTCTTGCGATCTCCATGCCGATGGCGGCGGAAGCGCAATCAACCTCGACGGCGACAAACGGCAGTGAACCAGTCACCAGCTCCGGCGATGCGACGACCCTTCAGCCGATCGTTCTACGCGAGGGCGGTTCCACCAATGCCAACAAGGCATCGCTCGGCATCAGCCGTCTTCCGGCAACGGTCAGGGAGACGCCGAAGGTCATCAACGTCGTGCCGCAGGAAATCATCGAGCAGCAGCGCGCCACCACGCTCGAGCAGATATTGAAGAACGTGCCGGGCATCACGTTGTCCACCGGGGAGGGACGTGGCGGTCTCAACGGCGACCAGTTCCGCATCCGTGGTCTGACGGCGCGCGGCGATATCTACACCAACGGCCTCAAGGATTTCGGCGCCTACAAGCGCGACAGTTTCAACACCGAGAATGTTCAGGTGATCAAGGGCCCCTCGGGTGAGGCCTTTGGCGTCGGCAATGTCGGTGGTCTCGTCAACCAGTCCACCAAGAAGGCCCGGCTCGGCACGAGTACCAGTGTCGACCAGAGCATCGGCTCGGGAAAGACC
This sequence comes from Shinella sp. UYSO24, assembly GCA_902167985.1. Classification (GTDB taxonomy): domain Bacteria; phylum Pseudomonadota; class Alphaproteobacteria; order Rhizobiales; family Rhizobiaceae; genus Neorhizobium. Next base: position 14,405 of record CABHNZ010000008.1, on the reverse strand, counting down.
TACCGGACCACGGTGGACAGCAATATCCAGATCAACGATACGACGGCGCTGCGCATCAACGGCATGTTCCAGAATGGCAATACGCCGGACCGCGACCATGTGCAGGATGACCGGCGCGGCGTTGCCGTCGATCTCGGCATGGGGCTCGGCACCGATACGGAATGGCATCTCAATTACAGTTATCTGCGTCGCGACGGCGTGCCAGACTATGGCATCCCGATGGCGGCAGGTGCCGATGGCATTTACCGTCCGCTGACCGAATATGGCGTTCCCGGCTACAGCTCTTCGACCTCCTATATCCGGGATACGGACAAGGATGTGACCAACACCCATATGATCTCGTCGCTGTTCCGCAAGGAGCTGGAAAACGGCCTGACCATCAACAACGATACCCGCGTCAGCATCTACAATCGCGACTTCTCCGCGACCAACCCGGCTGCGGTCAGCTATTCCGGGCTTCAGAGCCTGCTGTCCGGTACGGATGTCTCCATGTCCTACGCGCCGGGGGCGGCATGGTCTACAAGCAGAATGGCTGGGCGATCCAGAACGTCACCAGCGCCAGCGGCGAGTTCGATGCCGTCGGCTTCCGCAACCGCGCTATTGTCGGCCTCGACATGAGCTATCAGAACGACCACCGGCATAACGGTTCCTGGGTCGGCCGCGTCAACAACCAGACGGTGCTGGATCCGTCCTACGCCATGACGCCGGGTCTATGTCAATTACAACAACGGCAATACCAGTGATGGCACTGCGACCGATATCGGCCTCTTTGCCAGCGACCGCGTGTGGTTCACCGACCAGTTCTCGCTCCAGGGCAGCCTGCGCTGGGATTATTTCCGCAGCCAGTACAATTCGGTGCAATGGGGAATTGACGAAGGCGAGGCGGAAACCACCAAGCTCAGCCCGTCCTTCAGCGCCATCTGGGAGCCGACGAGCGATGCCATGTTCTATGCCTCGTTCGGCCGCACCTATCGGCCTGTCGGCACGGATATTGCCACGTCCTCCAATGCTCTTGCCTCCGAAACGCCGCAGAACGGGCTGACCAACGAGCCGGAGCGCTCGGATACCTATGAAATCGGCACCAAGCTGGACTTCCTGGACGGCCGTCTCGGCGTTACCGGCGCCGTTTTCCAGATCAACAAGGACAATGCCTATACGGTCGATCCGACCACAGGCGAGATCACCAATGCCTTTTCCGATAATGGCGAGGGACGTCGCATCAGGGGCGTCGAGCTGGGCGTTACCGGCAAGATTACCGAGGATTGGCTGATGAACGTCGCCTATGCCTATCTCGACGGCAAGGTGACAACGGCCACCACGGGCTCCAATGTCGGCAACGAGGCCCCCGGCGTGCCGGAACACAATGTCAGCGTCTGGACCTCATACACGCTGCCGGAAGTGGCAAGCCTGCCGGGCCGGTTCTCGCTGGGCGGCGGCTTCCAGTATGCCACGTCCTACTGGGCGGACTCTGCCAATACCGCCAGGATCCCGGAGACCTTCTCGCTGGATGCCATGGTGGCCTACAAGCAGGATAATTTCCGCATCTCGCTCAATGGCTACAATCTGACCGACCATGTGAACTATGAGTCGTCCTTCTCGACCTCGCGCGCAGTTCCGTCGTCGCGGCGCACCTTCATGCTGAATATCGGCACGACCTTCTGATCCTCTCTGATCTCAAGCGACCCCGGCGTGAACAATGCCGGGGTCTTCCTTCTTTCCGACGCCCTGCAGCCCCAAGCGGCAAAGGGGCCTCTTTCCTTTTGATGGACGCCGTCGCATGCTCGTACACATTCCCAATGTGCTGACCGCCGAGGAACTGGCCCATTGCCGCCGCGCGCTTCAGGCTTCGCCCTGGGTGGATGGTCGGCTGACGGCCGGCGATCAGGCCGCCAAGTCCAAGAACAATCTGCAGATCCCGGTCGATAGCGACGAGAGCCGCGAACTGGGCGAGATCGTCCTCAATGCGCTTGCCAGAAATCCGACCTTCAACTCGGCAGTGCTGCCTCTTCGGGTGCTGCCGCCGATGTTCAACCGCTACGATGTCGGCATGACCTTCGGCGCCCATGTGGACAATGCCATCCGCACCGTGCCCGGCACCGGCGGCATGCGCATGCGCGCCGACATCTCGTCGACGCTGTTCCTGACGGACCCGCAAGACTATGACGGCGGCGAGCTGGTGGTCGAGGATACCTATGGCATGCAGTCGGTAAAGCTCCCAGCCGGAGACATGGTGGTCTACCCGTCCTCCAGCCTGCATCGCGTCGAACCGATCACGCGGGGCAGCCGCTGGGGCTCGTTCTTCTGGAGCCAGTCCATGGTGAAGGACGACGGTCTTCGCGCGATGCTTTATGACCTCGATATAGCAATCATCGAGACCCGCCGGCAGCTCGACGACGATAATCCGGCCGTACTCGGTCTGGTCAACCATTATCATAACCTGCTTCGCCGATGGGCAGAACTGTGAGCGACAGCGAAACCGCGCGGCCTGCCGGGTCTTTGGCTGCCAGTTCTGCCGACGATCTCGTCGCGGTGCAGCTGGTTCTCGGCCAGAAGGAACTGGACGCCGGACGGCCGGAAAAGGCCTTCGAGTGGTTCAGGATCGCCGCGCAGGCGACGATGCCCGCGCCCATAATATGCTCGGCCGTGCCTTTGAACTGGGGTGGGGCGTCAAGGTGAACCGTGAGCAGGCGCATGCGCATTATCGACATGCCGCCGATCGGGGTGACGCCTGGGCGATGTTCAATCTGGCCGATCTTCTGATGCGCGCCAAACCCGATGAAGACGGCGAGGCGGAAGCTTTTCAGCTCTACACGGCGGCCGCCCGTCTCGGTCATGTGAAATCGATGAACATGATCGGCCTTTTTTACGAAGACGGCAGGGGCGTCGAGGCCGACCGGCAGATGGCCAGCAGATTTTTTCGCGCGGGCGCGGAAGGCGGCGATTGCTGGGCGGCCTATAATTGCGCCCGCCTAGCGCTGGAGGTCGATGATATCGGCTCGGCCGCCACATGGCTGGAAACATGCCTGGAGACAGGATTTGCAGCCTTTTGGGTCGAGACAGGCCCGGAGCTTCTACGCTGTAACGACGCACGGATCGCTTCCATCGTGGCCAAGGCGGTGAAGAGATATGCACTTCCCATCGAGGCCACGCCATGACGTCGCCGCCCGGTCCGATCCCGCCCGATGTCGTGTCGCTCGCCGATTACGAGCGGTATTTCATGCGCCACCGGGATGTGGCCATCCGGACCTATATCAGCGCCGGTGCGGGCGATGGCCTGACGATGGCGGACAATCGCCGCGCCTTCGACCGGCTCAGACTGATGCCGCGCATGCTGGCCTGCATGGAGGGCGCCAACACGAAAGTCAGTTTCCTTGGGCATGACTATACCCATCCGGTTTTCATCGCACCCTGCGCCTATCACAGACTGGTCAACGATGATGGGGAACTCGCTACGGCGACGGCCGCGATGCTGACGCAGACATGCATGACGGTCAGCACGCTATCGAGCGTCCGGCTGGAGGATATTGCTCGTGCTTCGGCCTCTCGCGGGTGCGGCAGCGCACCGCTCTGGTGCCAGCTCTATCTGCAGGAACGTCGGGAAGAGACATTATCGCTCGTGCGCCGGGCTGAAGAGGCCGGCTACAAGGCTTTCGTTCTGACGGTGGATGCGGTGGTCAGCGGTGATCGCCATGCCCAACGACGTGTGCGCTTCGTGCTTCCCCCGAATGTGTCAGCCGTCAATCTTGCAGGTTTCCAACCACCTGCCGAAATGACGATACGGCCGGGCGGCTCACTTTTGGCCATGCTGGAAGGCAGGGCGCCGACATTTGACGATCTCGCCTGGCTTTGCCGTCAGACGGCGCTGCCGGTTCTCGTCAAAGGCGTTCTCAATCCTGCCGATGTCGCGGCGTGCCTTGATGCAGGTGTTGCCGGTATCATTGTTTCCAATCACGGGGGCAGGGTGCTCGACACGCTGCCGGCGACCATCGACATACTGCCCGCCATCGTCACGGCAGTTGCCGGGCGTGTCCCTGTGCTGATGGATGGTGGCATTCGCCGCGGAACGGATATCGTGAAAGCCATCGCGCTCGGTGCCTCGGCGGTGCTCGTCGGGCAACCCATCCTGCAGGCGCTGGCGGTGGCCGGCGCCAGCGGTGTGGTGCATGCGATCACGCTTCTCAGAAGCGAGCTCGAAACCGCCATGGCCTTGCTTGGGGCACGGGATTTGCAAGCCCTCGACAGCGCATTTGTTCAGCCGCGGGAGACGTGATGTCATGCGGTCATCGCAACGAGTTCACCGGTTGTTGGCGTGCTGATGATCGGAGATCAGGATTGCTGAGACGCCTCTTTTCATCACCAAGAGCAACGGCGTCATGAGACGACAACCAGGTTTGCTACTAATTATCCGTAATCATTGATATTTCCTCCTTCAGCATCAACGCATACTGATGCAGGGCGCCGGGTGTGAGCTTTGCGCATAGCAAGGTGAAGCCAAGTGAAGCGCTGGCTTTGGTGCCGTCGGTGAATATCGGCACGGAGACGCCGGCAATTCCCGGAATAAGCTCACCGACATCGATTGCATATCCCCGCTCACGCGTATCTGCGATGAGCTTGCGGACCTTGTCCGGGTTGAGGTCGCGATAGGAAGCGTAGCGTTCCGCATTGGCCCGAATGATGAACTCCTGCTCGTCCTCATCGAGATAGGCAAGCATGGCAATCGACCCCGGACCGACACCAAGAGCGACGGCTCCGCCAATTGATCCTGTCAGAGTTGGAACGACACATTCTCCGTCGCGCCTGTCAAGACAGACAGAATCGTGATTGAGCCTCACCATGAGATGGATCGTGTCGCCGGTTCTACGGCGAATTCTCGTCAATGCAGCGTCATAACTGCTGATGATGCCCGGACCTCTGGCGGCACGCGCTCCGTAGATCGCCATGCGGGCGCCCAGCCGGTAGCTGCGCTTTTTATCATCTCTCGCCAATAGCTTATGCCCGACGAGCGTATTGAGAATGCGATGGCACGTAGCGGTGTTAAGGCCGGAATCCGCCGTTAGATCTTTCAGCGTCACGCCATTGACGCCGCCGTTTGCAACGAGGTCCAGCAGGATCACTGCGCGGTCCAAAAGCTGTGCACCCGTCGTCGATGATTGCTTTGTCTGAGACATAAATTACCACATTATGAAAAATTAACGATGGTTATCTTGTATAATGAGAATTTTCTGTGTTCAACGATGAATATTACGCCGCTCCGGGAAATGATCAAAAAATGAGCGGTCTAATTGTCGCGGCTGCATGACGGCCGGGGCAAGTCGTCACGGCAGGTCAAGGACCTGCGAGAGAATTTGGGGAATAAGCATGTTCAGGAATGTCCTTATATCTGCGCTCGCCCTCGTCGGCGCACTTTCCGCCAGCACGGCCATGGCCGACACGCTCGCGGACGTCAAAGCCCGCGGCAAGCTCATCGTCGGCGTGAAGAACGACTATGCGCCCTACGGCTATCTCAACGACAAGGGTGAGACTGTCGGCTTCGAAATCGAACTCGCGAAGTATGTCGCGAAGGAGATTCTGGGCTCGGAGGACAAGATCGAACTGGTTCCCGTCGTTGCAGCCAACCGTATCGAATTCCTCACCGCCGGCCGTATCGACGTGATCTTTGCGACGCTCGGGATTACGCCGGAACGTGAAAAGGTCATCGATTTCACCACGCAGTACGTATCCGCAGGGGGCCCGTCGGTCCTGATGGCAGGCGCTTCGACGATCAGCAAGTGGGAAGAACTGAAAGGTCGCCAAGTCTGCGGCATTCAGGGCTCCTACTTCAACAAGAAGATGACCGAGGAATTCGGTATTCAGCTGGTCAACTTCAAGAGCCAGCCGGAGGCCTATCGCGCGCTCAAGGATAACCGCTGCATCGGCATGGTCTTCGACGATATGACGCTGCGGATGAAGCTGCGCGAGCCGGATTGGTCCAGCTACAAGATTGCGGTCGCTCCTTACGAGTTCGCCCCCATGGCTGGTGGTCTTCGCAAGGGCGAGACGGCCTTCCGCGAAGCTGTCGACAAGGCAATCCACAAGGCAGAAGGCGAGGGCAAGCTGATCGAATGGGAAAAGACATTCGGCATGCCGGCTTCCGACTATATCGCGCAGCGTGCCAAGCCGCCGCGGCCGCCAAGTAAACCAGATCGAGATATACCTTGCTCGGTCTTGATTTTCCTGGCTTGGTGATGCGACCTACCAGCACTGGCTGCTGGTAGGTGTCACCAACACAATCAAACTTGCGGCCATCTCGTCATGTGCCGCAGTTGTCATCGGCATGCTCGGAGCGCTCGCGCTCACGCTGCGGATTTTCTGGCTCGAAGCGATCGTGGAACTTTCGTCGAGTTCTTCCGCAACACGCCGCCGCTCCTGCAGATGCTGTTTGCCTATTTCACCTTGTCGACCCTGGGGCTGAAAGTCACCGATCCGGCGACAGGCCTTTCGGTGCCGTTGCTGAGTGCATTCGCCTGTGCGGCCATCTCGCTCAGCCTGTTCGGCGGTGCGCTTGCCATCGAAGCTTTCCGCTCCGGTATCGAAACGATGCCACGCGCCATCATCGAGGCAGCGCGGTCGCTGGGCTATAGCCGCTGGTCGAGATTTTGGCGCGTCGAAGCGCCGATCGCAACACGCATTTGCCTTCCGGCGCTGACCAACATCCTGACCAATCTTTTCAAGACGACATCTCAGGCATCGGTCATCACCGTGCCGGAACTGATGTACTATGCGGGACAGATCTATAACGACAATCTGCGCACACTCGAAGTGATGTTGCTGATCCTTGCCATCTATGTGGCACTGGTTTCGGTAATCACGTTTGCAATGGCGCGGCTGGAGCGTTGGATGGCTTTCCCCGGCTATGGAACGGGACGCTGATCATGGTCTCATCACTCACCTATGAAAACAAGAAGCGCTGCGTCCTGCTGGTCATTGCGCTCGTCGTCATCGCGTGCGTCGTGGCGGATGCCATAGCCGGCGGCTCGCAGCAGTGGCAGCGTGTCGCGATCCGGCTGCCCCTTATTCTGACCGGCGCAGGCTCGGGTTGGCCGATCACCGGCGGTTTCGCGCTGAATATCATGCTCTCCATAGCATCCATGGCAGTCGCGACAGCATTGGGTACCGTGCTTGGTCTGGCGACCCTTTCCAGATCGGCGTTGATCAGGATCCCGTGCCTTGCACTGATGAACTTCCTGCGAAATTCGCCTTGGCTCGTGCTCCTGTTTGCGATGCTCTACATCATCCCGTTCGAGGTCCATGTCTTCGGCGTGAGCGTTCCCTTTCCACCTTTCGTGAAGGCCGTGATCGGTCTTGCATTACCGACCGGTGCAAACTTCTCAGAAGTCATCCGTGGCGCGGTCCAGTCGATCCATAGTGGCCAATGGGAGGCATCACGCTCCCTGGGCTATACGACGGCACAAATCTATCGCTACGTCATCCTGCCCCAGGCATTCCGCCGCATGATACCCGGCTGGATGAACCTCTACGCGCTGCTGATGATCGCAACCGCGCTCGCCACCGTGACCGGTATCCAGGACGTTCTGACGATCCTCAATACGTCGCTCGCAATGGAGAGCGAACGTGCCATCGTCTATTTCTACATCACCATCCTCTTCCTCTTCTTCGCCTACTGCTATCCCATCGCGGTTTTCGCGCGGCGTCTGGAGCGTGCCGTCAAAGGAGACAATCTATGAACCGTTCCGATGCCCTCATCGAAATCGACGATATCCGCAAATCCTTCGGTACATTCGAAGTGCTCAAGGGCATTTCCCTGACTGTGGGTAAGGGCGAGGCCGTCTGCATCATCGGTCCTTCGGGATCCGGGAAATCCACCATCCTGCGCTGCGTCAATGGGCTTATGCCGATCGACAGCGGTTCGATCCGCGTCGGCACGCATCGCGTCCACAAACTAAAGACCGAAAAGGCGATGCGCCCATTGCGCCATCAGGTCGCGATGGTGTTTCAGCAGTATAATCTTTTCCCGCATCGCACGGCCCTCGAGAATATCATGATGGCGCCGGTCCAGGTGCTGGGTCATGACAAGCGAGACGTCGAGGATCGCGCACGCAAGCTTCTGAAGAAGGTACGCCTTTCCGAGAAGGCTGACAGCCATCCGGGACAATTGTCTGGCGGACAGCAGCAACGTGTCGCGATTGCCAGAGCGCTGGCGATGCAGCCCGACATCATTCTCTTTGATGAAGTCACTGCCGCACTTGATCCCGAAACGGTGAAGGAAGTTCTCTTCACCATTCGTGAACTGGTCGAGGAGGGGCTGACCTGCGTACTCGTCACCCACGAGATGAAGTTTGCCAGGGAAGTGTCTCATCGCGTGTGCTTCACCGACCATGGCCGGATCGTTGAAAGCGCCCCTCCGGCTGAATTCTTCGATGATCCAAAGACGCGCGACTGCGCGAATTCCTGGGCCAGGTTCTTTGAATAGGATCGCGGGCGGCAAATGCCTGCCCGCATCGACCTGCTGGCGCGCGGATCCGACCTTTTCGGGTCCCGTAGCCTATCGCGTTCCATGAAAGGCGAGCACCGTCGCTCGATTTGCCATGCCCCGTTTTGACGATATTTATTCCAAGGATTTCAAGGAAGCGCCCTATTGGTGGGAAGCGGCCGAGCCGGAAACCAATCTCGATCCACTGCCCGAAAAGGTGGATGTCGTCGTGGTCGGATCCGGTTATGCGGGGATGAATGCCGCGACACACCTGGCGCGCGCCGGCCGCTCCGTTGTTGTGCTAGACAGTGACCGGATCGGGTCCGGCTGCTCGACACGATCGGGCGGCATGGTGTCGAGCGGACAGAAGCTGGTTGTCGGCGGTGCCATCAAGGGGATCGACCCGGCCCTGGTTTCGCGGCTGATCGGCGAAAGCAACGAGAGCTTCGAATATATGAAGACGCTGGTCGAGACGGAAAAGCTCGACGCTGGGCTCGAACTCAAGGGCCGTTTTTTCGGCGCCAACACAGCCAAGGATTTCGAAACACTGAAGCGTCACGGTGCCCTGCTTTCGGAAAAGACGGGCGTGCATGTGCATTACTTCAACCGTGATGACCAGCGCGAGGTCATCGGATCGGATTATTATCACGGCGGCATGGTCATTGATGAATATGGCGGGCTGCATCCGGGCATGTATCACAGGGCGCTGCGCGAGCGCGCCAAAGCCGCCGGCGTGATGTTGCGTTCACATGCCCGTGCCGGGATCGTCAAGGACGGACCGAACCGGGAAAAGATCGTGCCGACGGCGCGTGGAACCATCCGGGCCACGAATGTGATCGTTGCGACCAATGGCTATACGGAGGCCGATGCGACGCCGGAACTGGCGCGCCGTCTGGTGCCGGTGAAAAGTTATCAGATCGCAACCGAACCCTTGCCGGCAGATCTCCTCGCCGATCTTATTCCGCAGTCGCGCATGGTCTCCGATACCCGGCGTGACCTGATCTACAGCCGAGTGTCTCCCGATGGTACGCGTCTGCTGTTCGGTTCGCGACCGGGCGTCTTCGAAATGTCGGAACGGCAGGCGGCAAAGCGTATCTATGCCCGTATGCTGGCGATCTGGCCGCAACTGGCTGGCGTCAAGATCACCCATTCCTGGGTGGGCAGTGTTGCCATGACCGTCGACAAGCTTGCGCATATCGGTGAGCGTGACGGTGCCAATTTTGCGGTCGGATGCAATGGCAACGGTGTCGCGCTGATGACCTATCTCGGTTACCAGACGGCCAGGAAGATCCTCGGCGAACAGAATATGCCCTCCGCCTTTGATCGTGAACAATTCACGCCGGTGCCCTTCTATTCCGGAAAACCCTGGTTCCTTCCGGCGTTCACCGGCTGGTATCGCCTGCGCGACTTCCTGGATCGGCCGGGACGCTGACCGTGGAAAAGCGGAATGATGGCTTCCGGCTGGAGGAAGATGCTCTTGGCACACGATTGCTTCCCCATGAAACCGCGTATGGCATCCAGACGGCCAGGGCGGTCGAAAACTTCTCGATATCCGGCCGCAGCATAGCGGATATCGAGGGTTTTGTTCGGGCCATCATCCTCATAAAACAGGCCGCGGCACGAGCTAATCGGCGATCCGGCGAACTCGATATCGTGATTGCTAACGCGATAGAGACGGCGGCAGCCGAGCAACTTGCCGGGATAAGCCGTGAGGACTATCCAGTCGATATTTATCACGGCGGCGGAGGCACGGCCGCCAACATGAATGTCAACGAGGTCCTGGCGAACCGCGCCAGCGAAGTCCTGTCCGGACGCAAGGGACCCGATCCGGTCCATCCCAATACTCATGTCAACATGGGGCAATCGACCAACGATGTCATTCCTTCGGCGATGAAGATTGCCGTTGGCGGTGAACTGGCCGGACTGAAGGAAAGTCTGGCGCTGCTGGTTGATGGCTTGCGCGAAAAGGAAGTGGCGCTGGCCGAAATGGTCAAGCTTGGCCGCACCTGCCTGCAGGACGCCTTGCCGGTTACTTTCGGCCAGCAGTTCTCCGGCTATCGCGCGGCATTCGAGCGTCAGATCGCTGATGTCGAAGGTCTGGAGACTGCGTGCCTTGGTCTGCCGCTCGGTGCGACCGCGATCGGGACATCGTTTGGTGCGTCAGCGCAGTATCGGCAGTTCGTCTTCGAGGAGCTTTCCACGCTGTCGGGCAAGATGTTCGAGGTTGAGGAGAACCTTTTTGATGCACTGCAGAATGCAGATCATTGGCTGAAGGTGTCTGCCACGCTGAAGGCTGTGGCCGTGACGCTTTCGAAACTGTCAGCCGACTTGCGCTTGATGTCTTCCGGCCCGAGAGCAGGGCTTGGCGAGATCACTCTACCGGCTGTGCAACCCGGTTCGTCGATCATGCCGGGCAAGATCAATCCGGTCATGCCAGAGATGATGATGCAGGTGGCATTCCGCGTGATCGGCAACGATGCGACCATCACGCGTGCGGCCGAAGGGGAGCTGGACCTCAATGTCTGGGAATCCATCATTCTCGAAGCCGTCAGTGAATCCGTTCGCCTGATGCGCAGGGCAATTCCGCTTTTTGTCAGCAAGTGTATTGCCGGCATCGAGGTCAATGGCGATGTCGGCCTCGGCGATGCGTCGGGCTCATTGGCGCTTTCGACAGCGCTGGCTTCCATCTACGGCTACCCCTCGGCATCCGCAGTTGCCAAACATGCGGCCGGACAGGAGCTGTCGATTGGCGCTGCGGCGATCGATTGCGGTCTGATGAGCCGGGAGGATGCGGAGTTTCTGTTCGCAGACGTCTCCGCCTTTACCGATGCCGGGCGGACAGAACGCCTGCTTTCAAGTTTCAGAGATCGCAGGCTCCGGTAAGGAGTGTGCAGATGAACCACCATCCACACAGAGAACAGGCAAACAGCATGAGAGACCTCGAAGTTATCAAAATCAAGTCCGGCAGTCCTTATGAAGAGAAAGCAAGCTATTCGCGTGTCACCATGGTGGGCGATGTGATCTTCGTCTCCAACACCGCCGGCATCGACTACAAGAGCCGTATCCTGTCGTCCGACATGCGCGAACAGACACTGCAATGCTTCAAGAATATCGAAGGCGCTCTTGCTGCGGTCGGAGCCACGCTTGCAGATGTCGTGCGTTCGCGCGTCGCTATTCCGCGTGCCGAGGACAAGGAAGTGGTCCTTGCCGTTCTCGGTGAAAAATTCCGCGGCATCGATCCTGCGTCGACCATCACGGCGACGCCATTGGCTGGTGACTACCGCGTCGAGATCGAGGTCACGGCCTATCGTGGCGTCGGCCAGACCGCAGCCAAATATATCACGATCGATCTCTAAGCCGATCATGGCATCAGGCAATGCCGTCTTTCAAGGCAGGACCTGATGCCCATCCCATTTTCGAAAGCCCTTCTCATGTCTCTCTCTATTCCGCTCGCCCCGTTCGAGGGTGATAAAGATCTTCCTGCACAAGCCGATGTCGTGATTATCGGTGGTGGCATCATTGGCGTCATGACGGCGCTGACGCTCGCCGAACGCGGCGTCTCGGTCGCGCTCGTGGAAAAGGGAGTGATTGCCGGCGAGCAGTCGGCGCGCAACTGGGGCTGGACGCGCCAGATGGGGCGCGACGCTGCGGAGCTGCCTCTCACCATGGCAAGCCTGCGGCTTTGGTCGCAGATGAACGAGCGTATCGGTGACGAGACGGGCTGGCGCCGCACGGGCATCACCTATCTCTGCTACAATGCCCGTGACATGGATATCTGGGGTGGCTGGTACGAAAAGGGCAGGGCCTATGGCCTGGACTCGCAGATGCTCACCGGTCAGCAGGTCACTAATCTTCTCCCCGGCTCTGCTGGCGGCCTGATCGGTGGTCTCCATACGCCATCGGACGGGCGCGCAGAACCGACGATCGCGGCCGTAGCCATGGCCAAGGCTGCGCGACGGGCAGGGGCACGCATCCTCACTCAATGTGCAGCGCGCGGTGTCGAGAAGAGCGCAGGAAAAATCTCCGCCGTGTGGACGGAACGAGGGCGGATCGCTTGCTCATCCGTCGTTCTGGCCGGCGGTGCATGGTCGCGACTTTTTGCCGGCAATATGGGCCTGGATTTTCCGCAACTGAAGGTTATGGGGACGGTTGCCCGCGTGACCGGTATAGAAGGTATCTCGGACATGCCTGTCGCGGCATCCGATTTCGCCTATCGCAAGCGGCTTGATGGTGACTACACGATCGCCCTGCGCAACGCCAACATCGCCAATATCGTGCCGGACAGTTTTCGCCTGTTTGCCGAATACATGCCTTCCTTCATCCAGACCTGGCGTGAGCTGAAACTTCGTGTCGGCAAGTCATTCATCGAGGAAATGTCGATGCCGAAGCGCTGGGCGCCCGATCAGCATACGCCATTCGAGACGATCCGGACGCTCGATCCCGTGCCCGCCCAATCCTTCAACAGAAAGGCGCTTGCAAAACTTTCACGCGCCTATCCGGCCTTCGCCAAGGCGAGGATCGTAAACGAGTGGGCCGGCATGATGGATGTGACGCCGGATGCCGTGCCGGTCATCAGTGAAATCGCATCGGTGCCGGGTTTCCATATCGCCTCGGGTTTCTCCGGCCATGGCTTCGGCATTGGTCCCGGAGCTGGTCAGCTGATGGCGGATATCGTCATGGGCACAACCCCGCTCGTCGACCCGAAACCGTTCCATATTTCGCGGCTGCGCCCCAGCCTCGCTAGAACTGCATAAACAATTAGGGATCCGGAAAATGGCGGATATTGCGAAACCTGTCGTCATGATCAGCGGTGCATCGCGTGGCATCGGCGCCGCCACCGCGGCGGCGATGCTTGAGGCGGGCTGGGCTGTTAGTCTTGGCATGCGGGATACATCTGTCTCGAAATTCACAGGCGCGTCGGTCCTCAACTGCCGCTACGACGCGCTCGACGCCCAGTCAGAACGAGACTGGGTCGCGCGAACTGTCGAGCAGTTCGGCGGCGTGGATGCGCTGGTACTGAATGCCGGCATTATGATGAAGAAGACGGTGCTCGAAGCCTCGGACGAGGATTTCGATCTCATATTCGCGGTCAACGTAAAGTCGCCGATGCGGCTGAGCCAGCTTGCCTGGGAGCATCTCGAAAAGCGCCCCGGACGTATCGTTGTCATGTCGTCGCTTTCAGGAAAACGAGTCCGTTCTGCCGGTGCCGGCCTTTACGGCATGTCGAAATTCGCGCTGACGGCGCTTTCGCAAGCGCTACGCCAATGCGGTAAGGATAGTGGCGTGCGCTCGACCGCGATCTGCCCGAGCTATGTCGCGACAGACATGGCACAAGGTCTCACCAGCGCATCGGAGGCAGAACTGACCCGGCCGCAGGATATCGCCACGATCATACGAACCGTATTGTCACTTCCGGCCTCTGCCAGCATTTCGGAAGTGCCGGTAAACTGGACCGTGGAGGAATGCTACTAAAGCATGTGGCCGGCGATCTGCTGCGGCGACCAGCCGTGCCTGATCCGATCGCTCACCGACTGACGGACATTCGAGAAGCGCGCCAGCTTTCTCAACTTGGCGCGGCGCTCACACGCCATGTCATGCGCGATGACGCAATAATAGCCGTTCAAGTCCGCAAATTCGGCATCGGTGAAAGTTTTGCGTCTGATCTCGCGAAATATCGTCGAGCGATGCCTGCCCAGCTTCTCGGCGATCAGATCAACGCTCAGCCCCGCCATTCTCCAACGCGCAATCTTGCGTCGTTCGTCCATGTCGATATGGGAGTAGGTGCGTTTCATTGCAGCTTCCTTGCGAGTGACAACCTATTGGTATCATTCGCAGGTCGCACTTCATCCTTGAACCCACCCAATTGGAGAAGCTAACCCAAGTGCACCATGCCTTCGCTTTAGGGTAGGGGATCACCCTCCTTCTTGTAAATGAG
>CABHNZ010000007.1 GCA_902167985.1 Shinella sp. UYSO24 | reverse complement strand
GCCGGAGGGGGACCATTTTCTGCGCAGCCCCCGGATCGGCGCCTGCATCTCGACGCCGTTCCGGATCACCGGCCCCACCTCGCCGGCGATGCGTAACCGGTGTAGCCGAAGCGGGACAAGTGAAACTATGCGCGCGGTTTTTACGCGGGGATGAGATGGCCCGGTTTTTTCGACATGCCGGCGGTGAAATATGCGGGATCGGCCTCGTCAGACCGCGCTCGTCACGACAAAAACGGCAGCTGGCGGGATGTTTTTCCGAGAAAATGGCGATTTTGGCAGGGCAAACGTCGCGGGTACCGCCTCAATGCACCAAGGGGTGCGCGGATGCCGGCAAGTTGGAGCCTTGTGCCGTCAACTGCGTCAGCGAGCGTCCGGCCCTCACCGATAAGCCGTTGTTTCCATTTCTCAAAGTTGCACGAACACAAATACCTCTACCCTTCGATGCAGCAGGAAGATCGAGACGAAAAGGGCTCGGCGGAGCAGATATAGTTAACAAAAGTTAAGCAATGGGGCGCCACAAACCCCAATATGGAGCAAATTAGTCCTTACTCGCGCCTCTTTTGGAAAAGAAATACCCGGCACTTTCAATTTCGTCGGTCACGACTGACAGACTATCGTTCCGGAGTACCCCAAGATGCGCAGCTTTTTCCGCGTCGCGCTCGCTTGCCTCGTCACAGCCAGCCTCAGCATTTCCGCCCCTTTTGCCGCCTTTGCCGGCGAGACCGTCACGCCGAAGAAGAAGACCACGTCCTTCTCGCATGACTATTCGGCCTACTATACCGTGCAGCGGGTGAGCGTTCAGACCAACTGTTTCCCCGACAGGCTGGAAGCCATTCTCAAGCATATCGCCATTCAAACCGGTCACAAGCCGGTCGTCACGTCCGGCCATCGGCCGCATTCGGGCCATTCGCAGCATAACCGCTGTTTTGCCGCCGATATCCGCGTTCCCGGCGTTTCCGACCGCACGATCATCGCAGCCGCCGCAAGCGCGCCGGGCATTGGCGGCATCGGCCAGTATTGCAACGGCATCATCCATGTGGATGTCGGACCGAAGCGGACGTGGAACTACTGTTCCAAGCGCAAGGGCCGCTCGAAGAAGGGGTAATCCCCTTCCCGCCTTACGGGGATCAGCCCCGCGGCTTGCGCTTCAGGTTACGGCGCAGCATGCCGAGATCGGCACCGCCGATCGCGAAGGCTGCGGCGAAATAGACGATCATCGCAATCGCCAGAAGCACGGCGAGTGCCGCGACCTGATGCAGCAGAGAAGACTGCGGCGTCAGATAGGCCTCGGCGTGGCCGAGCGCATAGATGAGCGCTGCCGACATGATGCCCGTCGAGACGAGAAGAAGAGCGGTGCGCTTGGCCATCGCCCATTCCCATTTCAGATGGCCGCGACGCAGCAGCGTGAAGCCGAGCAGGAGCGTGTTGATCCAGCCGGCAGTCGCTTCGGCGGTGGCGATGCCGCGTTCGGCAATCAGCGGGAAGAGCGTGATGGCAAGGCCCGAATTGACGACGACCGAGGCGATGGTGAAGCGCATCGGCGTCCTGGTATCCTCGCGCGCATAAAAGCCCGGCTGCAGCGCTTGATCAGCACGAAGCCCGGAAGGCCGAGCCCGTAGATGGCAAGGATCGAGCCGACGACGGCGGTGTTTTCGGCCGAGAACTGACCGCGCTCGTAGAGAACGCGAATGATCGCATCCGACAGGATCCAGAGGCCGGCTGCTGCCGGCAGCGTCAGGAAGAGCACGAATTCGATCGAGCGGTTCTGGATATTGCCGGCTTCCTTGGCGTGGCCGGCCTTCAGCGCACGGGCAAGTTCCGGCAGGAGCACGACGCCGACGGCGACACCGACGACGCCGAGCGGCAGCTGGTAGATGCGATCGGCATATTGGAGGGCGGCGATCGCGCCTTCCTTGCCAGACGCGATCGCCTGACCGATGATCTGGTTGATCTGGGTAATGCCGCCGGTGACGGCAGCGGGTACGGCGAGCAGCAGCAGGCGCTTTACGTTCGGCGTCATGCGCGGGCGCTTGAAGCCGATATTGATGCCCGCATGGCGCACGCCGGCATAGACGACAGCCATCTGCAGGACACCGGCGGCCAGCACGCTCCAGGACAGATACCAGGCGATCGTCTTCGGGTCGGCGCCGGACCAGAGGCCGTAGAAGAGCGCGCCGATCATCACGACATTGAGGAAGACCGGGGCGACGGCTGCGGCAAAGAAGTGATGCAGCGAATTCAGCATGCCCGACAGCATGGCCGTCAGCGACATGCACATGAGATAGGGAAACATCACCGCCGCCATGCGGATGGTGAGTTCGGTCTTTTCCGCATCATCGGCAAAGCCCGGCGCGATGATCCATTCCACCAGCCAAGGCATCATCAGTTCCATGACGATGGTGATGATGAGGAGTGCGGAGAAGAGCACGCCAAAACTTCCTCGGAGAAGCGCTTGGCGCCCTCGACGCCATTCGCCTCGATTTCCTTCGAGAAGAGCGGCACGAAGGCGGCGTTGAAGGCGCTTCGGCAAAAGCCGGCGGAAGAGATTGGGGAAGCGGAAGGCGGCGTAGAAGACGTCGGCCATCGGCCCGGTGCCGAGTGCTGCCGCCATGAAGGTCTCGCGGGCAAAGCCGAAAATGCGGCTGCCGAGCGTGGCGCCGCCGACGGTCATGAATTTTTCACGAGGCTCATGGATGGGGCTCCGGCGGTGGGGCTGCCAAAATAAGGTCGAGGGCAGCGTTCGGGTCATACCCCTCTGCCCTGCCGGACATCTCCCCCTCAAGGGGGGAGATCGGATGAAGCTGCCGATTTCCCGGGAAATTCGCAGGAAGACCCAGAGAACCGGCCAAGGTTCGGCTCACACGCTCGCCTTGGACTTGCGTGCAGACGGCTGGCCGGAGGCCGGCGGTGATGGCGGTGTGGCAGAAGCCGTCGATGTCGACACGGAGGTCGGAGCAGGTGCGATAATGCCGGTCGGCATGCCGCTTCGAAGCTCGTCTTCCAGTTCCGACATGACCGCCTTGAGGCGTGCGGCGATATTGGCCTGACGGTGTTCGTTGGTGATCTTGTGGCCGACGAGATCGGTCACGTAGAACGTGTCGATCACCTTTTCGCCGAATGTGGTGATGCGCGCCGAGTGAATATCGAGCGACAAATCGGCCAGAACCGCCGTCACATCCGCCAGAAGCCCGGTGCGGTCGAGGCATTCCACCTCGATGACGGTGAACTTGTGCGACAGCGTGTTGGAGAGCACGACCGAAGGCGGGATGTTGAAGGCCTTGTTGCGCTTCTTGGCTTTGGCGCGGGTGGCGATGACTTCCGGCAGGCGCTTCTTGCCCGACAGAACATCCTCGATCATCCGGCCGATCGTGCCGGCGCGGCGCATCTCATCCTCATCCACCTGGAATTCGCGGTTGACGAGGATCGTGTCCAGCGCGCGGCCATCCATGGTGGTGAAGACCTGCGCATCGGCGATATTGGCACCGGCCGCGGCGCAGGCGCCGGCAATGATCGACAGAAGGCGCGGATGGTCCGGCGCCAGAACCGTGATCTCGGTGATGGCGTTGAAACTGTCGGTGCGCACCATGGTGGTGAGCGCCTGCCCCTTGCGGTCCGCCTCGCGGATGAATTTCGCGTGGCGGATCTGGTCTTCCAGCGAGACCGAGAGAAGGTAAGGCTGGTAATGCAGTTTCGAATAGGTGCGGCGATCCTTCTGGGAGAAATCGGCCAGCGCCTTGTAGAGCGCCTCTTCCGCCGCCTTGGCGCGTTCCTTGCGCGAGACTTCGGAGAAGCCGCCGGAGATCAGAAGCTCGGTCTCATAATAAAGCGTGCGAAGGAGCTGGCCCTTCCAGCCGTTCCACACGCCCGGACCGACGGCGCGGATATCGCAGACGGTGAGGATGAGAAGCATTTTCAGGCGGTCGAGCGACTGCACCTTTTCGGCAAAGTCGGTGATCGTCTTGCGGTCGTTCAGGTCGCGGGTCTGGGCCGTCATGGACATCAGGAGATGTTGCTCGATCAGCCAGGCGGCCAGTTCCGTCTGCTTGGGCGACAGGCCGAAGCGGGCACCGAGCTTGCGCACGATGCGGGCGCCGGCAATCGAGTGGTCCTCGTCGCGGCCCTTGGCGATATCGTGAAGCAGGACGGCGAAATAGAGGACGTCGCGTTCCTCGACGCTCGGCATCAGCTTGTTGGCGAGCGGATGGATTTCGGAGAACTTGCCTTCGTCGACTTCCCAGAGCGCTTCGACGGCGCGGATGAGATGCTCATCCACCGTGTAATGGTGGTACATGGAGAATTGCATCATCGCCACGACCTTGCCGAAATCGGGGATGAAGCGGCCGAGCACGCCGGCCTCGTTCATGCGCCGCAGCATCAGCGCCGGTTCGCGGCGCGAGGTGAGGATCGACATGAAGAGGCGGTTGGCCTCGTCGTTTTCGCGCAGGGAATGGTCGATCAGCGACAGAGACCGAGTGATGCGCTTCAGCGCATCCGGGTGCAGTTCGAGGCCGGTCAGATCCGCCACATGGAAGAAGCGGATGATCGAGACCGGATCGCGCTTGAAGACATCCGGATTGGCAAGCGTGATGCGGCCGCGATCCTCGACGAATTCCAGCGTGCCGGGGATCTTGCGCAGACGCTTGGTGAAGCGGGAGATGACCCGCTTGGTGATGCCGGGCACGGCCTTCGCCTGCTGCTCTTCGAGTGCGGCGCAGAAGATGCGGGTCAGATCGCCGACATCTTTCGCCACGAGGAAATAGTGCTTCATGAAGCGCTCGACCGGCGAGAGGCCGGGACGGGCGTTATAGCCGAGGCTTGCGGCAATATCCTTCTGGATGTCGAAGGAGAGGCGCTCTTCCGCCTTGCCGGTGATGAAATGCATCTGGCAGCGCACCGCCCAGAGGAAATCGTCGGCCTTTTCGAAGAGACGCCATTCCGAGCGCGAGAGAACCCCGAGCTTGATCAGATCGGCCGTGTCACGGACGCGGTAGTAATATTTGGCGATCCAGAAGAGCGTGTGCAGATCGCGCAGGCCGCCCTTGCCTTCCTTGACGTTCGGCTCGACCAGATAGCGGGTATCGCCGGATTTCTGGTGGCGCGTGTCACGCTCGGCAAGCTTGGCCGCGACGAATTCCGGGCCGGTATCGGCAACCACTTCCGTATCGAAGCGGCTTTCCAGATCGCCCACCAGCGCCTCGCGGCCGCAGACATAGCGGTTTTCGAGGATGGCGGTACGGATCGTCATGTCGGATTTCGACAGGCGGATACATTCCTCCACCGTGCGGGTGGCGTGGCCCACCTTGAAGCCGAGATCCCAGAGTACGTAGAGCAGGAACTCGACGGCCTTGCGCATGCGATCGGAATTCTTTTCCGGCAGGAGGAAGAGAAGATCGATATCGGAGCCCGGCGCCAGCGTGCCGCGGCCATAGCCGCCGACGGCCGCAATCGCGATATCCTGGCCTTCCGGATAGACGTTGTCGACGATGACGGTATGGAGCGTGCAGATCAGCCGGTCCTGGATCCACGAAATGCGACGGGCGCAGTTGAGGCCGCTTCCCTCCTCGTTCAGCCGTTCGCGCGCTTCTGGCGCCCGTCGGCACTTGCCTTCCTGAGGATCGGCAGGAGATCGGAGCGCATGTCGAGAAGCGCACGATCCTTGGCGCCGAGCGCCGCCTGGCATTCCGCCATCAGGCGATCGAGGTCGAGAAGTTCAGAAAAGTCGATATCGTGTCGGGCCATGTTTTCCTGCCGGTGCGGCCTTGCCGGGGAGGCTTGGTCGTCGATCACGCGCACCTTTATCAAGGCTTATTGCAGAGGGATATTTCAAAGTTGTTTCTTTGCGGCGGCAAGGTCAACCCTCTTCTTTGCCGAAGCGGCGTCCTGACGCGTCTGCTTCAGCGCCGAACGGTAGCGTGAGGGGCTCATGCCGGTGACGCGGCGGAACTCGCGGTTGAAATTCGACTTGGTGGAAAAGCCGCATTCGAGCTGCACCTTGGTCACGCTCGCCTTCGGCTCCTCCAGCATGCGGCAGGCTTCCTCGATGCGCCGGTTATTGACGAATTGCGAGACGTTGAGGCCGGTCAGGCGGTTGATCGCGCCAGAGACTTCGCGGACGGTGAGGCCGGAGCGGCGGGCGAGAAGCGCAAGGCTCAGGTTCTCGTTGGCAAAGAGCGCGTTCTGATCGAGAGCCTCGGAGACGCGGGCGAGAATGCGCTCGTCATCCGCGGTCGGCTGCTGTTGCCCGGTCTGCTGCGGCGTGATGGGAGCATTGCGGGAGGAGACGAGGTAATAGGCAAGGACGACGGCAATCGCGACCAGATTGATGACGGCGACGATGCGCGGAATGCCCTGCCGGCCATCGAAGGCGGCATAGACCGCGATGAAGAGATCGGCTGCGGCAAAAAAGAGGATGAGGCCGGCCGTCAGCCGCGCCGCCTTCAGCGCCGGGCGCATTCTGTGCAGCGAGGCTTCCGCCATCACATCCGGGCCGCCTTTGCGGGTGAAGGCCAGAAGGGCCAGACCGTAACCGACGAAGGTGACGAAGAGCAGCGGATCGATGAGGACGGGCAGGAGAAAGGCGGCAACGAGCATGGCCACGGGGGCGCCAAGATGCCGCCAGGGGTTTGCGACCACCTCCCCCGTCAGTGCCCTGAAGGCGAGATAGGCGAGCGGCGGCATGCCGGCTGCCGTGACCGGCTGGAAGAGCGCCAGCGCATTGACGCCATAGCCGAAATGCAGGCCGACGATCATGCCCTGCAGCGCATAGAGGAGCAGGAAGGCGATGAAATAGCGGCGCGAACCGACCGCCTCCACGCCTTTCAAGCTGTGGAAGAGGGAAAGCGCAAAAATGAGGCCGGCCAGAAACGGCAAGGGAACGGAAAGCAAGGCAAGACCCCAACAAGACGACCGAGATCGTGATCCGCTACGGCCTTTATCATGATCGAGGTCGAATGGGATATGGAAAGCATGGCGTGATCGGTCTCGCCAGATGCACTTCCGGAGGGCTCAAACAGAGTTCCGGGGCAGTTGGCGATCACCTTCAATCCGGATCGAAAGAGACCGACCATGCGCAACAAACCTGTCCTTCGCCCTTTCCTGCCCCTGCCATTCCCCCGGCCCCAGCCCCGCTTGAGCCTGATCCGTGCGGCTCTCCTCACGCTGCCCTCCCTCTTCGCCTCTGCCATGACGCCGGCCTTCGCCTTCGAGGCCGGGACGCGCTGGATGACGATCGCCACGCCCGATCACAGCGAGCCCGAAAAGGTTCTCGTCACCTATCCGGCGCGGGCCGATGGCGACGCCTATACGCTGGGCGGCGACGACCTGTGGGCCGGTGTGCCCGCCCGGCGCAATGCGACGCCGGTGCCGGAAAAATTTCCGCTCGTGGTGTTGAGTCATGGCTCGGGCGGTAATGCGGCGGCCCTCGGCTGGCTCTCCACCGAGCTTGCCCGCAATGGTTTCATCGTGGCCGCCCCCAATCACATTCACTCGACCTCTGGCGATTCCATTCCGGCCGAAAGCATCAAGATCTGGGAACGGTCACACGATGTCACGGCGCTGATCGACAGGATGACGAGCGATCCCGACTGGGCCCCCATCGTCGACAAGGACCGGATCGGCGGTATCGGCTTTTCGCTCGGTGGTACGACGATGATGCTGTCGGCCGGCGCGCGTGCTTCGCTTACGCCTTTCGTCGCCTTCTGCGACGATCCGAAGAATGCTGATGACGGCTGCGGATGGTTCAAGCGCGGCGGGGTCGATTTCAGCAAGATCGATGCGGGCGCCTTCCAGGGGGATTACCGGGACGCGCGTCTCAAGGCCGTCGTCGCCGTCGATCCGGGGCTTGCCATGGCCTATCAGGCGGACAGTCTTGCGGCGATCCACATGCCGATGCTCTTCGTCAATCTCGGGACGGGCAGCCAGATCATGCCCGGCGTGCGGGCGGATGCGCTTGCGGCACAGATCAAGGGAGCCGGCTATGCCGCCATTCCCGACGCGATCCATTTCAGCTTCCTCGGCATCTGCAATCCCGGCGGCCCGGAACTGCTGAAGCGCTACGGCGAGGAAGATCCGATCTGCGCCGATGGCGGAGAGACGCCGCGCGAGGAACTGCACAAGCAGATCTTCTTCCAGATCGCGGTGTTCCTGCGGCGGGAACTGGCAGAGCGGTGAGGCCGCCCTGCCCGGCATGCCTTATTTGCCCGAAAGCTGCTTCTTCAGCGCGTAAAGCGCATCGAGCGCCTCGCGGGGGGAGAGGTCGTCGGGGTTGATCGCCTTCAGGGCCTCCTCGACCTTCGAGGGGCCGGAGCGGCTTTCTTCCTTGCGCACCGCGACCTGGAAGAGCGGCAGGTCGTCGATCAGCTGGCTGGCCGGGTTCTTGCGGTCACTGTCTTCGAGCTTGGTCAGGACATCGCGGGCGCGGGCAACGACGCTATCGGGCAGGCCGGCAAGCCTTGCCACCTGAATGCCGTAGGAACGGTCGGCGGCACCGGGGCCGACTTCGTGGAGGAAGATCACCTCGCCATCCCATTCCTTCACCTTCATCGTGGCGTTGGAGAGGCGGTTCAGCTTTTCCGAGAGCACCGTCAGCTCATGGAAATGGGTGGCGAAGAGGCCGCGGCAGCGATTGCCCTCATGCAGATGCTCGACCGCCGCCCAGGCGATCGACAGGCCGTCGAAGGTCGCAGTGCCACGGCCGATCTCGTCCAGAATGACAAGCGAGCGGTCGGAGGCCTGATTGAGGATCGCCGCCGTCTCGACCATCTCGACCATGAAGGTGGAGCGGCCACGGGCGAGATCATCGGACGCGCCGACGCGGGAGAAGAGCCTGTCAACGATGCCGATATGGGCGGATGCCGCCGGCACGAATGAGCCCATCTGCGCCAGAATGGCAATCAGGGCGTTCTGGCGCAGGAAAGTCGACTTACCGCCCATGTTGGGACCGGTCAGCAGCCAGAGCGCGCCGAAGGCGTCTTTACCCTTGGGGGCCGGGTCGATCGGCGAGAGATCGCAGTCATTGGCGATGAAGGGGCCGATCGACTGGCGGCGCAGCGCCTGTTCGACCACCGGATGGCGGCCGCCTTCGATTGCAAACATGCGGCTGTCATCGACGATGGGACGGCGGTAATCCCATTCGTCGGCGAGCGTTGCCAAACCAGCCGCGACATCGATGACGGACAGCGCGCGGGCACCGGCCTTGATCGCCTCGGCCTCCTCGATCACCGCCCTGACCATGCGGTCGAAGGCTGCGAGTTCGATGGTCAGCGCCCGGTCGGCGGCATTGGCGATGCGGGTTTCGAGATCGGCCAATTCCGTCGTGGTAAAGCGCATGGCATTCGCCATGGTCTGGCGATGGATGAAGCGGGCTTTCGCCTCCGGCGTATCGGTCATCGGCCCGGCATTGCCGGCGGTGACTTCGATGAAATAGCCGAGAACGTTGTTGTGCTTGATCTTCAGAGACTTGATGCCGGTTTCCTCGGCATAGTCGAGCTGCAGGCCGGCAATCACCCGGCGGGACTGATCGCGCAGCGCGCGGACCTCATCCAGCTCGGCGCTGGCGCCATCAGCCAGGAAGCCGCCATCGCGCTTCAAGAGTGGCAGGTCTTCGGCAAGTGTGGTGGCCAAGAGCTGTTCCAGATCGGCGGGCAGAGCTTTCAGGCCTGCCAGCGCCTCGGAAAGCTCTTCCGGCAGCATCTGGGCGTCGAGGAAGGCGGCAACGCCGCGGGCCGCTTCAAGGCCGGCGAGGATGGCGCCGAGATCGCGCGGGCCACCCCGGTCCAGTGCCAGACGCGAGAGCGCACGCGGCATATCCGGCACATGCTTGAAGGCGCCGCGCAGATCCGATGACAGCGCCGTCTCGTCCTTCAGGAAGGAGATGCTGTCGAGGCGCAGGTTGATGCGCTCCGGGTCGGTCAGCGGCGACATCAGCCGTTCGGCGAGAAGCCGGGCGCCGCCGCCGGTGATCGTGCGGTCGATCGCCTTCAAGAGCGAGCCGTCGCGATCGCCCGAGAGCGTCTTCGTCAGTTCGAGATTGCCACGGGTCGCGGGATCGATGAAGAGGGTCGAGGCGCCGCTTTCGCGCTCCGGCCTTCCAAGCGGGGGACGTTCGGAAATCTGGGTCTTTTCGACATAGGCGATGGCGGCTGCTGCCGCCGCCATTTCGGCGCGGGAAAACGTGCCGAAACCATCGAGCGTGCCGACGCCGAAATAACGGGCGATACGGCCTTCCGCCGTTGCGCTGTCAAAGAGGACCGACGGCTGCGGCTGGACGACACGGCCAAGCACATCGAAAACCGGCTTGAACTCGGCATCGTGGAAAATGGCATCCGGCACGATCAGTTCGCGCGGCTCGATGCGCAGGATATCGGCCAGGAGCGGCCGCTCTCGGTTTCGGCCAGCCGGAAGACACCGGTGGAAATATCGATCCAGGCGAGCGCCAGAAGCGGCTCGGCGCCGCCCTTGATGCGGGCGAGCGTCATCAGATAATTGGTTTCCGAGGCAACGAGCAGCTTTTCCTCGGTGATCGTGCCGGGCGTGACAAGGCGCACGACATCGCGCTTGACCACCGATTTGCCGCCGCGCTTCTTGGCTTCGGCCGGATCTTCCACCTGTTCGCAGACGGCAACGCGGAAACCGCGCGCGATCAGCTTCTGCAGGTAATCGTCGGCGGCATGTACGGGCACGCCGCACATCGGAATATCCTGGCCCATATGCTGGCCGCGCCGGGTCAAGGTGATGCCAAGCGCGCGCGAGGCATCAATCGCATCTTCGAAGAACAGTTCGTAGAAATCGCCCATGCGATAGAACAGCAGCGAACCGGGATTGTTCGCCTTGATCTCGATGAACTGCTCCATCATCGGCGTGGCGGACGCCCGGCTTTCTTCCGAAGCGAGCTGCTCGGTGGTCAGGGCATCCATTGTCGATCTTTCAATTGTCGTCACGGAAACGAATTATTGTTGCGTACTGTTTGGGGCGCATTTGATGTTGCGCATGGGAGGTGGCGACACTATCGATGTTGACCCCGCAAATTCAATGTCAGACGCGGCCCGGAGGAGGGCTGCCCACAAAAAGCTGGAGAGGTAATCGCCCATGAACGAGAAGGCCCAGGAAGGCGCCGCCAACAAGGTTGAGCAGAAGGCCCGCCGCACGCGCACATCCGTCACGGATCAGGAGGCGCTGGACTTTCACGCCGATGGCCGCCCCGGCAAGCTGGAAATCACCCCCACCAAGCCGATGGCGACGCAGCGCGACCTTTCGCTTGCCTATTCTCCGGGTGTTGCCGTGCCGGTTCTCGCCATCGCCGCCGAACCCGCCAAGGCTTACGATTACACGACCCGCGGCAATATGGTGGCCGTCATCTCGAACGGCACCGCGATCCTCGGGCTCGGCAATCTCGGCGCTCTGGCGTCGAAGCCGGTCATGGAGGGCAAGTCGGTTCTCTTCAAGCGGTTTGCCGATGTCGACAGTATCGACCTTGAAGTCGACACGGAAAATGTCGACGAATTCATCAATTGCGTGCGCTTTCTCGGGCCGTCCTTCGGCGGTATCAACCTTGAAGACATCAAGCGCCGGAATGTTTCATCATCGAAAGCCGCCTGCGCGAGCTGATGGATATTCCGGTCTTCCATGACGACCAGCATGGCACGGCGATCATTGCCGCAGCCGGTCTCATCAACGCGCTGGAACTGACCGGCCGCGACCTGAAGACGACGAAGCTCGTCTGCAATGCGCCGGTGCCGCCGCAATCGCCTGCGTCGAACTGATCAAGGCGATGGGCTTTGCGCCAGAAAACATCATCCTCTGCGATACCAAGGGCGTCATCTATCAGGGCCGCACCGAAGGCATGAACCAGTGGAAGAGCGCGCATGCGGCAAAGACCGACAGCCGTTCCTTGGAAGAAGCGATGAAGGGTGCGGACGTGGTATTCGGCCTCTCGCAGAAGGGCGCCTTTACCGAAGCGATGATCCGCTCGATGGCGGCCAAGCCGATCATCTTCGCCATGGCCAATCCAGACCCGGAAATCACCCCGGAAGAGGTGGCGCTGATCCGCGACGACGCGATCATGGCGACGGGTCGCTCCGACTATCCGAACCAGGTGAACAACGTTCTCGGCTTCCCCTATATCTTCCGCGGCGCGCTTGATGTGCGGGCCCGGCAGATCAACGATGCGATGAAGATCGCCGCCGCCCAGGCGCTGGCGGATCTTGCGCGCGAAGATGTGCCCGACGACGTGGCGGCCGCCTATCAGGGCAACCGGCCGAAATTCGGCGCGCAATACATCATCCCGGTGCCGTTCGATCCGCGGCTGATCTCGGCCATTCCGGTCGCGGTTGCGAGGGCTGCTATGGAAAGCGGGGCGGCACAGCGCGACATTACCGATCTCGACGCCTATGGCCGCGAGCTTTCCGCCCGCCGCGACCCGATCGCTGCGACGACGCAAGGGATCTATGACCGCGTGCGTCGCTTCCCGAAGCGCGTCGTCTTTGCCGAGGCGGAAGAAGAGCAGGTCATGCGTGCTGCGATCTCCTTCTGCCATCAGGGGCTTGGGACGGCCATTCTGCTTGGCCGCGACGACGTGATCCGCGCGACGGCGGAAAAGGCCGGCATCGATCTCGAACGCCCGGCATCGAGGTGGTCAATGCCCGCATTTCCACCAGGGTCGATGCCTATGTCGACCATCTCTACGAACGCCTGCAGCGCCAAGGCTTTCTGCTGCGCGACGTGCAGCGCCTGATCCATAACGACCGCAACCATTTTGCCGCAACCATGGTGGCGACTGGCGACGCGGATGCGATGGTGACGGGCACGACGCGCAATTATGCGACCGCCCTTTCCGACGTGCGCCGCTGCCTCGACCCAAAACCGGGGCATCGGGTGATCGGTGTGTCGATCGTCGTTGCTCGCGGGCGGACGATCTTCGTGGCCGATACCGCGGTTCACGATATGCCGAATGCCGAGGATCTGGCCGATATCGCGACGGAAGCGGCGCGTGTCGCCCGCCGTATGGGCTACGAGCCGCGGGTGGCAATGCTTGCCTATTCCACCTTCGGCCAGCCTATCGGCGAACGGTCGGAGCGGGTGCGCGAGGCGG
This sequence comes from Shinella sp. UYSO24, assembly GCA_902167985.1. Classification (GTDB taxonomy): domain Bacteria; phylum Pseudomonadota; class Alphaproteobacteria; order Rhizobiales; family Rhizobiaceae; genus Neorhizobium. The sequence goes on along the minus strand of CABHNZ010000007.1, from coordinate 279,966 downwards.
TCAAAATCCTCGACGGCAGGCGCGTCGATTTCGAGTATGACGGCGAGATGGCAGCGGATGTGGCGCTCAATGCGCATAAGCTGGAACAGTATCCGTTCTGCCGCCTTTCGGGCACCGCCAACGTCCTCGTCATGCCGGCCATTCATTCGGCCTCGATCGCCACCCGCATGCTGCAGGAAATCGGCGCCTCGACGGTGATCGGCCCGCTGCTCGTCGGCCTCGACAAGTCGGTGCAGATCACCCAGATGGGCGCCAAGGACAGCGAGATCGTCAACATGGCGGCGATTGCAGCCTATAACGCCGGCAACTGAGCCAAAGGCGCGAGGCCCCGCCAAAGGGCCTCGCTTGAAAGCGATGACCGATCGGATTACGCTGTGAGGCAAGGGTCCGATCGGAGCATTTCGCATGAAGACCGTCAGCATCCATGAAGCCGAGAGCAACCTTGCAAGCCTCATCGAAGAGGCCGCACGGGGCGATGAACTCGTGATTGCCGATGCGGATGGCAGGCCGCTGGCGAAGCTGGTGGCGGTCGAAGAGGCCGCGGCTGTGGAGGAACAGCCGGCTGAAGAGGCTGTGCCGAAGAAGCGGCGGATCGGTTTTCTGAAAGGCAGAATCTCGGTGCCGGACGATTTTGACACGATGTTTGCCAAGGAAATCGAGGAGATGTTCTATGGCGATCATAGATGACCATCATCCCCGACCGGATCCTGATCGCGCAGGCGATGGCGGAGGATATGCTGCTTCTCACATCCGACCAGATGGTCGGCCGCTACAAGGGGCCGATCATGCTGGTGCAATAGCTCGGATCAGCCGACCAGACGGTCGGTGGCAGCGCCGTAATAGTTGACGTAGCGGCTGGCGATCGAGGCGATCGGCAGGACGACCAGAACATCGGTCGTGTTGAAGGCATGGTCGACGACCGCGCCATCGCCGATCATCGCGCCGAGACGCAGATAACCCTTGATGAGCGGCGGCAATGCCGTCAGCGCCTTTCTGGCATTGACGCCCTCGAAGGGCATCAGGTCCATCGGGCGGTAAAGCTCGGGCAGAGCCGAGACGGCCCAGTCACCCTTGGTCGCCACCGTATGGTGCAGGAAGGAAAGCGCCAGCGCATGCTCTTCCGGACGCGTGCCGGAGAAGGAGGCGCAGCCGAACATGGCGCCCATGCCGTGCTTCACCGAATAGGCCCAGTTGCCCTGCCAGAGCAGTTCCACCGTGCGCTTGGTGCGGTAATCGGGAATGACGCAGGAGCGGCCCAGTTCCATGAACTGCTTGTCGGGATGACGGGCGATGAGCGGCGCGATGTCATATTCGGAGGCCGAATAGAAGCCGCCGTTCTTCATCGCCACTTCCTGGCGCAGAAGACGGTAGGTGCCGACGATCTGGTCCTCGATGTCGCCATCAATGCCGTAATCGACCACCAGAAGGTGATCGCAGATCGCGTCATAGCTGTCGAAATCGCGGCGAGCGCGCATGGCTTCGGGAGGAAGCTGGGCGCCCATTTCCTCGACGAAGACGCGATAACGCACAGCCTGCGCCGCATCGATCTCGCGCGCATTTCGGGCGAGACGCACTTCCAGCGTCCCGATGCGGCCGAAAACATCGCCGCTTACCGGATTAGGGGCCGGCGCCTGGGTTGTATCAGGGGTCAAGTCACGGTTCAGGAGTTCAATTGCCATGGTGATTCATCCCGTCCCGGTTGGATCACCGCCATAAACCACGTCTCTGCAACAGGGACGTGACAGACGCTGTCACAATAGGAAGTCACGGAACAGGCGTCAACGCACCTGTTGACGATTTCCACCTGCCGGGCAAATAAGACGCACTTGTTCGGCCAAATTCTGGGATCGACCGGCTTCTGAAGGACGATGGCCGCGCCATCGGCGAGCGCCTGCTGGCGCACCTCGCTTCGTCCCTCCCCCGTCAGCACCATGATGGGGATCGGCGTGCCATCCGGATGCACCGTCAGCGATGCATGCTGGCCAAGGAAATTCTCCAGCGTGCCGCCCGGCATATGCATGTCACAGATGACCAGATCCACCCGGCCGCCATCGGCGCCGGAGGCGGCGTCACCAGCGAGGGGAAGTCTTCCATGACCCGGACCCGGTGGCCGGCCTTTTTCAGAACCGCCCTTACCAGCATGGCATTGACCGGATCGTCCTCGCCGAGAACGATATCGAGGCCGGGCTCGGCGGAAGGATCGGCAGACGGCGGCAGGCTGCGATTTTCGGTGAAGGCATCGCGGGGGCCGAAACGGCGCAGGCGGCCGCTCAGGACGTCGATCAGCGACTTTTCACGCAAGGGGCGGATCAGCCAGGCATCGAAGAAATCCTGCGGCTGCGAGGCGCGCTCCTCCGGGTTGACCAGAAGGATGCGGTGCAGCGGCGCATGGGAAGGCTCGCAGGCGTAATCGGAAGCGAGGCGATGATCGACGATCAGATCGGTATAGGCGCCGGGGCCGCCGGCGGCGCGGTCGATCAGCATCTGCACGCGCGCCGGGCTCGAGACATGGCGGCACTGGCCGCCGAGCGTTTCGATACTGGCGACGGTTGCCGTGGCGGCCGGGCCATCGGGCGCCAGAAGCAGAACGCGGGAGCGAGACAGAAGCGTACCGCGATCGCCCTGCCCTGCCGGCGCATCCTCGGCCAGCTGCAGCGGAAAGCGGATGGTGAAGGTGCTGCCGGCACCCTTGCGGCTTGAGACGGAAAGCGAGCCGCCGAATTCGGTCAATATGCGCGAGGCGATGCCGAGGCCGAGCCCGGTGCCGCCGCTTCTGGTTTCGGCCGTGCCGCCCTGCTCGAACTCGCCGAAGACCTGTGCCTGTTCCTGCGCGGTCATGCCGGGGCCGGTATCGATGACGGCGATCGCGACCGTCGCACCATGGAGGGTGACGCGCACGAGAACGCCGCCGGTCTGGGTGAATTTTACGGCGTTGCCGATGACGTTGAAGAGAACCTGACGGATGCGGCCGGGATCGAAATCGAGAAATTCCGGCACATCCGCACGGATGGTCGCGGCAATCTCGATGCGCTTTTCATGGGCGCGCGGCGCCAAAAGCTCGACGACGCTTTCGATCAGCTGGCGGAGATTTTCGGCGCGGTTGTTCAGCCGGAAGCGGCCGGCTTCGAGCGTCGAATAATCGAGGAGATCTTCCACGAGCTGGGCCAGCGCATAGCCGGACTGGCGGATACCGCTCAGATAATTCTGCTGCTCGGCCGAGAGCTTCGTCTGGCCGAGAAGATGGGTCATGCCGAGAATGCCGTTGAGCGGGGTGCGGATCTCGTGGACGACGGTGGCAATCTGGCGGCTCTTGGCTGCACTTTCGGCCTCGGCATCGCGAAGCTGATCGGAGAGGCTTGCCACCGGGTTTCGGCGGCGCCAGGCGAAGATGCGGCTGAAGAGGTTGGAAAGCGGTGCGGGGGCAAGCCCGCCGCCTGCGCGCTTCACGCCCATCGGCGGAACGATCTGTTCCGCCGTCGCGTCTGAGGGCTCAGACGATGCCGGCGAGGCAAAGGCCCTGGAAAGACGCTCGTGGATTTCGGCGATATCGCGCATGGGAGGGAGACTACCTACAGTTTCCTTCCCATTCCTTAGAACACGCCGGTAAAATTTTACTGATCTTTCTTTTTCGACCCGAGCAATTCATCGAGAACGACGGAGGCCGCGCCGATGGTGATGAAACTGTCTGCCAGATTGAAGACGGCGAAAGACCATGTCTCGGTATGAAACAGCACATAGTCGATGACATGGCCGTAGGCGAAGCCATCGATCAGGTTGCCGATAGCACCGGCGATGATCAGCGCGTAGCCGAGATGGGCAAAGGTTCTGTCCGGCGCGCTGCGGCGCCAGAGCCAGAGCACGAAGGCGACGATGATGACCCGCATGCCGATGATCCACTCGCGCTCCATGCCGGAGAACATCGAGAAGGCGACACCGAGATTATAGGTACGGTAGAGCGCCAGAACCGGCAGAAGCGGCACCGGCTCCTGCAGCGGCAGATAGGCCTCGACCGCAAGCTTGATGATCTGGTCCAGCACCACCGCCAGCACAATGAAGGCCACCGCCAGCGGCGGGCGGGAAAGAAGCGCGATGCGTTTGTTCGTCAGGCTTTCTGGCATATGGCTTTCTGTCATTTTCTGTCGTCGAGGATCAGCAGGTCACGGCGGGCCTCAAACAGCATGACGGCCGTCGCGACGCCGAGATTGAGACTGTCTGCCCTGCCCTCTTGCGGGATGCGGACGGTACGGTCGGCATCCTTTGCGAGATTGTCGGGCAGGCCGGACTGTTCGTTGCCCATCAGGATGACGACGGGCTTCGTCGCATACTCGACCTTGCGGTAATCGATGGCGCCGGCCAGATGGGTGGCGACCACGTAAGCGCCGGAGCGCTTGTGCCAGGCCAGAAATTCTTCCGCCGTACAGCGGACGACCGGCATGGCGAAGACCGAGCCCATGGTGGCGCGCACGGTTTCCAACGAGAAGGGATCGGTGCATTCGCCCACGAGTATGGTGGCGGAGGCGCCGGCGGCATCCGCCGTGCGGATGATCGTGCCGAGATTGCCCGGATCGCGCACCCGGTCGAGCGCGACGAATGTGTCACCCTTTTCCGGCCTCAGCTCGTCCAGCCGCTTCCAGCGCTGCTCGAAAATGCCGACGACCATCTGCGGATTGTCGCGACGGGTTATCGAGGACAGAACCTTTTCCGAGACTTCGAGCACGAGGCCGCCATGCGCGACGGTTTTCGTCGCCACCTGCTCGACCAGCGGCTTGCCCTTGGCAGCCTTTGCATAGACCAGCGTGCGGATTTCCCAGCCGAGTTCCAGCGCGTCGATGACGAGCTTCAGGCCTTCCGCCATGAAGGTGCCGGTTTCCTCGCGGTCCTTCTTGTTGGTGAGCGCCTTGATATCCTTGATGATCGGATTGGAAAGCGAGGTGACTTCCTTGACCTGGCCTACCTTGCGGGGGCCTGACTTGTGAAACGTATCTGTCATGCCGGTACCCAGCGACTGAAGAGGGAGGTGGAGAGCGCGCGGCCGGGCGTGTTGCCGTCGAGACCGGCTTCGCGGATGACGAGTTCGCCACTTTCGACGACGCCGCCTGCCCCGCGCATGGTCTCGCGCATCAGCTCATGGATGGAATAGAAGCTGGCGCGGATCGAATAGGCCGTCAGAACCAGACCCACCGCCTTCGGCGACAGGAGTTCGCGGCAGACATCGAGCATCAGCGGCAGGTGATCGAAGAGGTGCCAGACTTCGCCATTCGGACCGCGGCCGAATTTCGGCGGGTCGGTGAGGATGATGTCATAGCTATTGCCGCGGCGTTCCTCGCGCAGGATGAACTTCATGGCATCCTCGCAGATCCAGCGGATCGGCGCGCGGTCGAGACCGGCCAGAGACTGGTTCTCGCGCGCCCAGCCGATCGCCTTCTTGGAGGCATCGACATGGGTGACTTCGGCGCCGGCTGCGGCTGCCACAAGCGAGGCGACGCCGGTATAGCCGAAGAGGTTCAGCACTTTCAGCTGACGGCCTTCCTTCGCCTTCATCTCCTCGACGCGGGCCTTCATCCACTCCCAATGGACGATCTGCTCGGGGAAGACGCCGACATGGCGAAAGGCGGTGAAGCGGCCGAGGAAATCGACGCCGAGCAGCGAGAGCGGCCAGGTTTCGCCCAGCGCCTCGCGCGGGAAACGCCAGCGACCCATGCCGTCCTCATCCGTATCACCGGTAAAGACCGCATCGGCATTATCCCAGACATGGTCGGGCAGCGTCGGGCGCCAGAGCGCCTGCGCCTCGGGGCGGACGATGCGGTAGGGGCCGTATTGTTCGAGCTTTAAAGCGTTGCCGCTGTCGATCAGGTGGAAATCGCCGGCGCTGTGCTTTCAAGGATGACAGGCACGCGTTCCGGTGGCCGATCGCCAGTGCGGACGTCAGGCTGCGCGTTTCGACCGGTGCTGCGGCCGGAGCCGGGCGAGCGGATCTCTCGGCAGCGGGCCGTGCATCGGGCCTTGGCGTTGCGGCTTTCGCCGTCACCGGCCTGTTACCGGCAGGCTTGGCGGAATAGGGGCCGGAGGGTTTGCCGGCAGCCGCCTTCGGGCCTGTCGCCTTTGCGGATTTCGACGTTGCCGCGCGGGTTCGCTGCGCCGGCCATCGGACCTTGCCGGCCCTTCAACGCGCGTCTTTCCTGCCGGACGCCTGTCCTTGTTCTTCAATTCTTCACCCGTTCGTTCCAGATCGAGGCAGCAGATAGCACTTGCGCGCCAATCTTCAAAGCCATCTTCAACTTTGCCCCCGCAAGCCAAGCCCGATGTGGAGCCTTCGTTGGACAGCGACAGGCAGCCACCCTAAATAGCGGGTTTCGACATGAGGAGTGATGCAATGGAACTGACAGGCGAAGAACGGATCGAAGCGCCGCTTGCGATCGTCTGGGCCTGCCTCAACGATCCGGCCGTGCTGAAAGACTGCATTCCCGGCTGCGAAACGCTGGACTGGGTGTCGGACCATCAGCTTGCCGCCGGCATCAAAGTGCGGTTCGGGCCGATCGGCGCCAGTTTTTCCGGTTCGCTGACACTGTCGAATGTCGTGCCGCAGGAGAGCTATACGCTGACCGGCGAGGGCAAGGGCGGGCTTGCGGGCTTTGCCCGCGGCAGTGCCGACGTGTTTTTGACCGACATGGGCGAGGAAACGCTGCTGCGCTATGCGGGGCGGGCCGAAATCAGCGGCAAGCTTGCCTCTCTCGGGGCACGCTATCTCGGATCGAGTTCGCAGAAGCTGGCATCGCGTTTCTTTGCCGGGCTCAACGAGACGATCGTCGAAGCCTATCGGAATGGTCACGCCAGGGAAGCGTGACGTCCGGTCTCACTCAGCGGGTGGCAATCTGTGTACTTGGCTGTGTGCCGGGCTGGGTGTTGCGCTTGGCGACGGCCTCATGCTCGGCGCGCCACTTGTTGGCCTCGCGCGCCTCGACGCGGGCCTCTTGCGGTATTTGCCCTGGTTCCACCAGGTGACGAAGGAACCAACGACCATGCCGACGATGACGGCGATCAGCAGAAAGATGAAGAAGGGGGCGCTCAGCGCCAGAACCTGATCTTCCGGGCGGAAGGGATTGAGCGCCAGCGTGACCACCTGACGGTTGGCGACGGCCAGCACGATCAGGATGATACCGAGCGGAATGAAGACCACCAGACCGAGGATCCGTTTCAGCTTCTTCATCAGGTACTCCCGGTAATTTTTCTCACGTCACGCGACCGGCCATCACAGGCAGCAGCCCTCATGCAGATAGGGGTGATGCCCGGCCTTTCAAGGGCGGGCATCCGGAAAGCCAGTGGCAGCGACGCTCGGACGCATGCGGCTGACGAGGCTGCGCCTCACCAATCAGTCGGCATCTTCCTCGTCGACCAGATCGGGATTGAGGCGCTCGCGCAGTTCCTTGCCGGTCTTGAAGAAGGGAACCCATTTTTCCTCAACGAAGACGCTTTCGCCGGTGCGCGGGTTACGGCCGGAGCGCGACGGACGGTTCTTTACCGAGAAGGCGCCGAAGCCGCGCAACTCGACGCGGTTGCCAGACGCGAGGGCGTCGGTAATCTCGTCCAGCACCGCGTTGACGATGTTCTCGACATCACGGTGATAGAGGTGCGGATTACGCGCCGCAACGATCTGGACCAATTCCGACTTGATCACGTTTGCCCCCTGAAAAAATTAGGTTTTCAATGGCCCCCAACCTGCCAAACGGAAACAAGACCGTCAAGAAACAACTTGTCGGTACCCCATGGGCCGGAGGCGGCGGGAAGAAGGGCCGGATCGAAGCCGGCAAAGCGCATTAGCTGTGAGACGGCGCTGGCAAGCAGAAAGTTCGAGCCTTCCTTCTTCGCCTTCCATTCGACGAGCGGCAGATCTTTTGCCACGCCGCGGGTTTCCAGATAGGCGCGGATCTCGCGCTCGCCGCCGAGTTCATCGACAAGCTTGACCTTGAGGGCCTGACGGCCGGTATAGATCGTGCCGTCGGCAAGCTTCAGCACTTCATCGCGCGGCAGCTTGCGGCGATCGGCGACGAGATCGACGAACCAGCCATAGCTGTCCATCACCATCGAGCGGATCATCGCCTTGGCATCGTCGCTTGCCGGATGGAAGGGCGACGGCTCGGCCTTCAGCGGCGACGACTTGATCTCCTCCATGGAGACGCCGATCTTCTTCATCACCTCATCGACCTGCGGATACTGGAAGATGACGCCGATCGAGCCGGTGATCGAGCTGTCGCCGGCAATGATCCTGTCGCCGGCAGAGGCGATCATGTAGCCGGCGGAGGCTGCCAGCGTGCGGACATCCGAGACGACCGGCTTGTTTTCAGCCACATGGCGGATCGCCTTGAAGATGCGCTCGCCGCCATAAGTCGTGCCGCCGGGAGAGTTGATCGAGACGACAAGCGCCTTGACCGCATCGTCATCGGCAATCTTGTCGAGGCGATCGAGAAGCTCGCGATCATCGGTGATCATGCCGGAAATCCGCACCTGCGCCACATGCGGGCGGCCGGTCCTGTCGTCGGAGACGAAGGTCGTGTAGAGCGCAAAACCGATCGCGACCAGGAAGACCAGGCGACGAGGCGCCAGAAGCCAAGCTTGCGCCTCAACTGCCGCCGCTCGGCCATCGCCATTGCATCCATCCCGCGTGCTCCCTTGCCAATGTCAGCCGACGGAAGCTAGGGCGCGCCGTCGGATTGTCAGGGGGGCATATCACGATTTTATGTTGCCCGTTATTGTTTGTTGATGGATAAACGCCATATTGGCAGGCGAGAGAAACGGCACGAACGGACCCACACACCGTTCTGACGGAAAAGATGCCGCCTCGACCGGCTACAAGGAACCAGGCCTGCATATGCTGCAGCAGATGAGAAAGACGTCAGGGATCACGCTCGGTGCGAGCGGGAAGACCAGCGCCTATGAGGCAGCGCTGTCGCATTCGCGGCTGGTGGCGCGCCTGCGCGTGCTGCTGCCTGCCGCGGCCGGCGTCGTGTCGCTTGCCTTTATCGGCGTTGCGGTGGTGAAGGCCTATCTGCCGGAAAACCTGAAGGTGGAAAGCGCCCGTATCGAAGACGGCAAGATCGTCATGGAAAAGCCGGCGATCTCCGGGCGCAACAGCCAGGGCATCGATTATTCGATGGTCGCCGACCGGGCGCTGCAGGATATCACCAATCCCGATCACATGACGCTTCAGGACGTGAAGGCCGCCGTGCCGATCAATGAGGACGTGGTGGCGCGGGTCGTTGCCAGCACGGCCGATTTCGACCGCAGCGCCAACAAGCTCGAACTCCCCTCCCCGTTCGACGTGAACCTCAGCAACGGCGTGACCGCGCATTTCAAATCCGCCAAGCTCGATATTCCGGGCGGCGTGATGGAGAGCAATGCACCGGTGAATATTACCACAACCGGCGGGTCCATTGTTGCACAGTCCATGAAGATAACGGATAAGGGACACACAATTACCCTTATCGGGCAGGTCAGGGCCAATCTCGACCCTGTCGCGCTTCGTAACCAAGCTGCCATCAACAAAGCCAATAACAAAGCCAACACCAACGCCACTCCCAACCAGGGCAAGAAATAGAGCACGGCCGTCATGATGTATCGTAACCTTCGTACTTCTTCCGTCGCCGTGATCGCTGCCGGCTTCGTTTCGCTGCTTGCCGTCTCCGCACAGGCGCAGTCGACCACCAGCAGCATGTCCGGCATGAAGCTCTCGAAAGATGAGCCGATCCAGATCCAGAGCGACCAGCTGGAAATCAAGGATCAGGAAAAGAAGGCCTATTTCACCGGTAATGTTCAGGTCGTGCAGGGCACGACGACGATGAAATCCGGCAAGATGACGGTGCTCTACACCGGCGAAGGCGCCTCGGTTTCCTCCGGCAGCACGAATATCGACAAGATCTTCATGGACGACAAGGTGCTGCTTACCTCCGGCGACCAGCAGGCGACGGCCGATGCCGGCACGTTCGACATGCCGACGCAGACCTTCGTGCTGACCGGCAAACAGGTCGTGCTGTCGCAGGGCCAGAATGTCTTCAAGGGCTGCAAGCTGACCGTTCACATGGAGACCGGCGAAGCAAAGCTTGATGCCTGTGGCGGCCGCGTCGAGATCATGCTCGATCCGAAATCGCAGCAGAAGCCGGGTGCGCCTGCTGCACCGGCCGCAAGCAAGTAATGAGACCTCAAGTAGATCTGGCCCCGTGAAAATACCGTTCCTCTCCAAGACGTCGGACAGCAAGGCCTCGTCATCAGAGCCTTTCGCCATTCGCGACAAGGCGCGCTATGAAGGCACGCTCGTGGCCCATGGGCTGTCGAAGACCTATGACACGCGCCGCGTCGTCAACGGCGTGTCGCTGGTTGTGCGGCGTGGCGAGGCCGTTGGCCTGCTCGGGCCGAACGGCGCCGGCAAGACCACCTGTTTCTACATGATCACCGGCCTCGTGCCGGTGGATGAAGGCATGATCGCGATCAACGGCAATGAAGTGACGCGGATGCCGATGTATCGTCGCGCGCGCCTCGGCGTCGGCTATCTGCCGCAGGAAGCTTCGATCTTTCGCGGGCTGACCGTGGAACAGAACATTCTGGCCGTGCTCGAAGTGCATGAGCCGAACCGCGACAAGCGATATGCGAAACTCGACGAGCTGCTCGAAGAGTTCCATATCGGCCAGCTGCGCAAGTCTGCCGCCGTGGCGCTGTCGGGCGGTGAACGTCGCCGTCTGGAAATCGCCCGCGCGCTGGCGACCGATCCCGCCTTCATGCTGCTCGACGAGCCGTTTGCCGGCGTCGATCCCATTTCCGTGTCCGACATCCAGAATCTGGTTCGCCACTTGACCGCACGCGGTATCGGCGTACTGATAACGGATCATAACGTACGCGAGACGCTGGGGCTTATCGACCGCGCCTATATCATCCATGCCGGCGAGGTTCTCACCCACGGCCGGGCCGACGACATCGTCAATAACCCTGATGTCCGCCGCCTCTATCTGGGTGACAAGTTCAGCCTCTGAGGCACAGGGACAAAGAATCTCCCGCCCCCGCCTTCGCAGCGCTTGACCAAATCTTTCAAAAAAGCAATTCTCGTGCCAGATTGAATTTCCAACCGGGTGGAGGCCGGCTGGGAGCATATTGCGGCGCGTCATGAGGGCGCGATCGAGGGCTTCAAGGGGAGTTTTGCGTCCACCATGGGTTTATCGGCCAGCCTTTTCCTGCGACAGACCCAATCGCTCGTGATGACGCCACAGCTGATGCAATCGATTCAGCTGCTTCAGATGACGCATTTCGAACTCAACCAGTTTATTGCCAACGAAGTCGAAAAGAACCCGCTGCTCGAATTTTCGCCATCCGATGCCCATAACGGCGCGGAAATGGGCGGGACCGATGGTGCCGGTGCGGATGCGGGCGATAGCCTCCATTCGGCACATGGGGATTTCGACGGCTCCGGACATCACGGCAGCGGCGAGGCGGATGCCAATGGCGCCGATATCGGGGCCGACTGGTATGACAGCGAGGCGCCGCTTTCGGCAGCCGGGCTCGGCGAGCATCTCGATACCGAATACGAGAACGTCTTTCCTGACGACACGCCTTCACCACGGGCCGATGCGCCGGAGCTTCTGAGCCAGTGGAAGTCCATGCCGGGCGGCGACGCCGATGGCGACTATGATCTCAACGATTTCGTCGCGGGCCATGTGACACTGCGCGAACACCTGACGCAGCAGACGCCTTTCGTCGTCACCGACAGGACCGACCGGCTTGTCGCCCAGTATCTCATCGACCAGATCGATGATGCCGGCTATTTCCTTGGCGATCTGGGTGACATCGCCGACAAGCTCGGCCGGCCGGCCGCAGACATTCTGCGCGTGCTGGAGAGCCTTCAGACACTTGATCCGCCGGGCGTATTTGCCCGCTCGCTCGGTGAATGCCTTGCCATACAGCTTGCCCAGAAGGACCGGCTAGACCCGGCCATGGCAAGCCTCGTTCGCCATCTGGACCTGCTTGCCAAGCGCGATTTCGCTTCGCTGCGCAAGATCTGCGGCGTCGACGACGAAGACCTGCTCGACATGCTGACGGAAATCCGCCAGCTCAACCCGAAGCCGGGCGCAGTTTCGACGCCAGCCCTTCCGAGGCGATTTCGCCGGATATCGTCGTGCGGCCATCGTCGGATGGCGGGTGGCAGGTGGAACTCAACCCCGACACGCTGCCGCGGGTTCTGGTGAACCAGGCTTATTACCAGACCGTATCGCGCAAGCGGCCGCGCGGTGACGAGGACCAGAATTTCCTCTCCGAATGCCTGCAGAACGCCAACTGGCTGACACGCAGCCTCGACCAGCGGGCAAAGACGATCATGAAGGTGGCGACCGAGATCGTGCGCCAGCAGGACGCGTTCCTGATGCATGGCGTCGATCACCTTCGGCCGCTGAACCTCAGGACGGTGGCGGAAGCCATCAAGATGCACGAATCCACCGTCAGCCGCGTCACCTCCAACAAGTATATGATGACGCCGCGCGGGCTGTTCGAGCTTAAATATTTCTTTACCGTCTCGATCGGTTCTGCCGAGGACGGCGGCGACAATCACTCGGCGGAAGCGGTGCGCCACCGCATTCGCCAGCTGATCGTTCAGGAGCAGCCGGAGGCGGTGCTTTCCGACGACGACATCGTGCTGATCCTGAAGCGCGGCGGCGTGGAACTGGCCCGCCGTACCGTTGCCAAGTATCGGGAAGCGATGAATATTCCCTCTTCCGTCCAGCGTCGGCGCGAGAAGCGCGCGATGGCCAAGCTGGCTGCCGTCTGACACCCCGAATCTGTCTTTCAGCCTGATATGACGAGGCCGTGATTGCGGCCTCAAAGCGGCAAAGATTGACTTTGTGTTAATGCGGCGTTAGAAGCCCGCCGCAACGGAACGGAGCCTCTTTCACCTGTCATTCCTGCCATTCAAGGGCGTCACGGAGCATTTTGCCCCCGCCGCATGTCTGCGCTTGGATGAGAAGGCGGCTTGGCGTAGACTGGAACGCGCAAGTCACGACAAGAAGGAAGAATTCCATGAGTGTGCGTGTATCCGGTAAGCATATGGAAATCGGCGACTCGTTCCGTCAAAAGATCGAGGGTCAAATCGGAGAAGCGATTACCAAGTATTTCGATGGCGGCTATTCCAGCCAGGTCATCGTGGAAAAGTCCGGCTCGCGTTTTTCGGCCGACTGCAAGGTACATCTCGATACCGGGATCGTCCTGCATGCGGCGGGAGAATCCAACGATCCTCAAGGCAGTTTCGATGCCGCAGCGGAGCGGATCGAAAAGCGCCTGCGTCGCTACAAGCGTCGTCTGAAGGACCACCACGCTAACGGCTCGGGAAATGGCATCGAAATTGCCTATACGGTTATGGACCGTGTACCGGATGAAACAGAGGAAGTGCCCGAAGACTTCGCGCCGACCATTGTCGCAGAAAGCACGAAGCAGCTGAAGACCATGACCGTCGCAAGCGCCGTTCTGGCGCTCGACATGACCGACGAACCGGTTCTTCTCTTCCGCAGCCCCGGCAAGGAAGAGCTGAACATCGTGTATCGCCGCAATGACGGCAATATCGGCTGGATCGATCGGCCGGCATCAAACGTAAGAAACATCGGGAGAGCGCCCCAACCGGCGCTCTCCCCCGCCCTCGCGGCCCAAAGGATGAAGAGAATGGCTTTGGCAGATTTGCTGCAGCAAGATGCGATTATCCCTGCCCTGAAAGTGACCTCCAAGAAACAGCTTCTGCAGGAACTGGCCGTCCGGGCGGCAAAGCTCACGGGCGTTTCCGAGCGGGAAATCTTCGACGTCATCCTGCAGCGCGAACGCCTGGGCTCGACCGGCGTCGGCCATGGCATCGCCATCCCGCATGGCAAGCTTTCCAGCATCTCGTCGATCAAGGGCGTGTTTGCCCGTCTCGACCAGCCGATCGATTTCGAAGCGCTCGATGACGAGCCCGTCGATCTGGTCTTCCTGCTGCTCGCACCAGAAGGTGCAGGCGCCGACCATCTGAAGGCTCTCTCGCGCATTGCCCGCGTGCTGCGCGATCACGATCTGGTCGCCAAGCTGCGCCAGACGGATTCCGCCTCGGCCATCTATGCCTTCCTCAACGAAGAACAGGCCAATCACGCGGCCTGATTGAGCACCCTTCCTCCACTCGCGCAGACCTCAGGAATATTTGCCTTTTTGTCAGACCGAGGGCTTTGCCTTTGGGACGGAATGCTACATGTTCATGACTTGGCGTGTGGAGGAAAGATATGAATGACGAAGCGCGTGCGCGCATCGCTGCCAATGACAGATTGCTGAAAGCAGTCATTACATTGCTGGCTATCAAAGACCCAGACTTGCTTGACGAGCTGGACGTATATTTGCGGTTGCAAGCGAACAGGGCAGCCCGATCGGCGAAGCCGACAAGAGAACACGCGAACATCTTCGCGAAGAACTGGACCTGATCCGGTCGCTGGCCCATTCGGCGCTCGACACCACCCATTGAGAAGACGGCCCGGCGCGGGCGACCGAGACAGGCGGCCGGCCCCCAAGCGGGGACGGGTGACTTGGATCGATCTCCGGGCTCGGTGACTTGCCCCGGTGATCTGGTCGGTCAAGCTGGACGGGTCCGATGGCGCCGGGAGGAGGTGCCATCAAGCCTTGCCGGCCAAGGAGCTCTCCGCTCACCCAGCCATACCAATGGTGTCGCCTGACGGCCCCTACCCTATTCCCCGGCTTCACAGAGGCCCATACGAAAACAGGCCGCCGGGTTTCCCCGGCGGCCTGCTCGATAAAGTCCATCAGCCTCGACGGCCAAGGATCTGATGGCCAACACCTGATGACCCGGGCCTGATAATCCGGGCCTGATGATCAGGCGTTCTTTTCAGCTTCAGCTGCGACTTCAGCCTTCGGGCCGCCCTTGGCAACGCCGACCATGGCCGGACGCAGGACGCGCTCGCCGATGGTGAAGCCTGCCTGCACGACCTGAACGACCGTGTTGTTGGGGACATTCGGGTTCGGCACTTCAAACATGGCCTGATGGAAGTTCGGGTCGAACTTCTCGCCCTCCGGCTCGATCTTCTTGACGCCATGGCGCTCGAGAGCCGACAGCATGGAGCGTTCGGTCATCTCGACGCCTTCGAGAAGCGTCGTCAGCGCGGCATCGGCGCTCGCGCGGGTTTCTGCCGGAACGGCATCCAGCGCGCGGCGCAGATTGTCCGAAACGCCGAGCATGTCGCGGGCAAAGCCCGAGACGGAATAGACTTTGGCATCCTTGATTTCGCGCTCGGTGCGGCGACGCAGGTTGTCCATTTCGGCGGCAAGCCGCATCAGGCGGTCCGTCAGATCGGCCTTCTCGGCCTTCAGGACCTCGATCGGATCCGGCTCGTTTGCCTCTTCGGCAACATCTGCCACATCTTCGAAGGCAGACGCCTCATTCTCGTGGGCGGCCGCGTCAGGTCCGTTCTTGTTGGTTTCGTCGGTCATGACGGTCTCCGGTTACTTCAGTTTTCGTTCAATCGGATTTTGCGCCCGATATCGAGGTTCCAGCGGCAAAAATCAAGGCTTGGAGGGCAAGTCAGAGCGGACGGCGTGACAGGCGGGCCAAAAGCTGCGCCGTATAATCCACCATCGGCACGATGCGCGAATAGTTGAGCCTTGTCGGCCCGATGACGCCGACGGCGCCGACGATGCGCTCCTCGCTATCGCGATAGGGCGCGACGATGAGCGACGAGCCCGACAGCGAGAAGAGCTTGTTTTCCGAGCCAATGAAGATCCTCACCCCCGGGCCGCTTTCGGCAAGATCGAGGATCTCGATCAGGCTGTCCTTCTTTTCCAGATCATCGAACAGCAGCCGCAGGCGATCGAGATCGCCGGCATCGGCAAGGCCTTCCAGAAGATTGGCGCGGCCGCGCACGATCAGCTGGGCGGGCTTGCCTTCCTCGTGATCGCCGGACCAGATGGCAAGGCCGCGCTCGACGAGATCCTGTGAGAGCGCATGCAGCTCGCCCTGCACTTCCTGTTTGAGGGTCTTCAGCTGGCCGCGCAGTTCCGGCAGGGTCTGGCCCGCCAGATGGGCGTTGAGGAAATTCGCCGCTTCCGTCAGCTGCGAGGAGGTGACACCGACGGCAGGTCGATGATGCGGTTTTCGACCTGATTGTGATCACCGACGAGGACGGCAAGCGCGCGGGTGGGCTCCAGCCGGATGAACTCGACATGTTTCAGCACCGGATCGCTTTTCGTCGTGATGACGATGCCGGCGCCGCGCGAGACGCCGGACAGCATGAGGCTTGCATCCGACATCAGGCTTTCGATCGGCTGGTCGCGATCGGCCGGACGGATCTGCCGGTCGATATTGGCGCGCTCCTGCTCGGAGAGATCGCCCACCTGCATGAAGGCATCGACGAAGAAGCGCAGGCCGCTCTGGGTCGGCAGACGGCCGGCGCTGATATGCGGCGAATAGATGAGGCCAAGCTCTTCCAGATCGCTCATCACATTGCGCACGGAGGCGGGCGACAGCGAGGTGGAGAGAAGACGCGACAGGTTTCGCGAGCCGACCGGCTCGCCTGTCTCGAGATAGCTTTCGACGACACGGCGGAAAATTTCGCGCGAGCGGTCGTCAAGAACGGAAACGCCATCCTTTGCCGTTCGCGGAAATGCCATCGATCAGTCACCGTGCTGTTGAACTCTTCACGATGAAATATAATGGCTGGTGCTGCGTTGGCAAAATGGAAAACGCTGTTCCTTACGCGGATGCACAATGTGTATTGCCGGGTTTTTCTTTGCAAAAGAGCCGTCCCCGCCGTAGAAGGCGGAGATTGGAATTCAGGGAGCATGATATGCGGCCTTCAGGCAGACAGACGAACCAGATGCGCAAGGTTTCCTTCGAGCGCAATTTCTCCAAGCACGCGGAGGGATCCTGCCTCGTCAAGTTCGGCGATACGCATGTGCTCTGCACCGCGAGCCTCGAAGAAAAGACGCCGCCGTGGCTGCGAAACACGGGCAAGGGCTGGGTGACGGCGGAATATGGCATGCTGCCGCGCGCCACCGGCGACCGCACGCGCCGCGAAGCGGCCAGCGGCAAGCAGGGCGGACGGACGCTGGAAATCCAGCGGCTGATCGGCCGCTCGCTGCGTGCCGTCGTCGATCTCGAAGCGCTCGGCGAAAAGCAGATCACCATCGACTGCGACGTCATCCAGGCGGATGGCGGCACGCGCACGGCTGCCATTACCGGCGGCTGGATTGCGCTGCATGACTGCCTGAAGTGGATGGAAACCCGCTCGATGATCAAGCTCGACAAGGTTCTGAAGGATCATGTCGCGGCGATCTCCTGCGGCATCTTTGCCAATCAGCCGGTGATCGACCTCGATTATCTCGAGGATTCCTCCGCCGAGACGGACGCCAATTTCGTCATGACCGGTTCCGGCGGCATCGTCGAGGTGCAGGGCACTGCCGAAGGCAAGCCGTTCAGCCGTGACGAACTGCTGACCCTGCTTTCGCTTGCCGAGACAGGCACGCAGGAACTGGTGGCGCTGCAGAAGCAGGCAATCGCCTGAGCCTATTTATGAAAACCACGCGCGGCAGCCTTTTTCGTGGTTGCCGCCGCATCTCTTCTTATGCGGCTGATGCCGCATCTCTTATAGCCGGCTGACGCCGCTTCCCTTGGCGATACGCAGAGGGTTAGGGTGAGGACATTGCCTCCCTCGAAAATTTTGAAAACGGAACGCCATGCGCAAGCTCGATACCAAGACCATCGTCGTCGCCAGCCATAATGCCGGAAAGATCCGCGAGATTGCCGAGCTGATCGAGCCTTTCGGCTTTTCTGCTTCTTCGGCCGCCGCGCTGAATTTCGCCGTGCCGGAGGAGACCGGGACGACATTCGAAGAGAATGCCGCGATCAAGGCGCTTGCCTCGGCCAAGGCATCAGGCCTGCCGGCGCTTTCCGACGATAGCGGCCTTGTCATCGATGCGCTCGATGGCGCGCCGGGCGTCTATACCGCCGACTGGGCGGAAACCGGCGACGGCACGCGCGATTTCCAGATGGCAATGCAGAAGGTGGAGACGGCGCTTCAGGACAAGGGTGCAACGAGCGCCGACAAGCGGACCTGCCGTTTCGTCAGCGTTCTCTGCCTTGCATGGCCGGACGGCCATACCGAGCTTTTCCGCGGCGAAGTGGAAGGCGTGATCGCCTCGCCGCCGCGCGGCACGGCCGGTTTCGGCTATGACCCGCTGTTCCAGCCGCAAGGCTACGAGACGACCTTCGGCGAGATGTCGAGCGAGGAAAAGCATGGCTGGAAGCCGGGCGATGCGGCAGCGCTTTCGCACCGCGCCCGCGCCTTCAAGCTGTTCGTCGAAACCTGCCTGGAGGCCTGAGGCAAAACAAGTGGATACGACGACCCTGCCTCCTTTCCCGACGACGACGACGAGCGAACCGGCCTTCACGCTGGCACCCGGCGTGCTGCCCGATACCGGCGAGCCGGGCTTCGGCGTTTACGTGCATTGGCCCTTCTGTGCGGCCAAGTGTCCGTATTGCGACTTCAACAGCCATGTGCGCCACCAGCCGGTGGACCAGCCGCGCTTTACCGCCGCGTTTCTGAAAGAGATGGAGACGGTGCGCCGGATGAGCGGGCCGAAGACGGTGACGAGCATCTTCCTCGGCGGCGGCACGCCCTCGCTGATGGACCCGGCAACGGTTGCCGCCATTCTCGACGGGATTTCCAGAAACTGGCATGTGCCGGACGGGATCGAGATCACGATGGAGGCCAATCCGTCGAGTGTCGAGGCGACGCGGTTCCGCGGCTATCGCGATGCCGGCGTCAACCGGGTGTCGATGGGCGTCCAGGCGCTCAATGATACGGACCTCAAGTTCTTAGGGCGCCTGCATAATGTCGAGGATGCGCTAAAGGCCATCCGCCTTGCGCGCGAGATCTTTCCGCGGATGAGTTTCGACCTCATCTATGCGCGACCGAACCAGACCGTGGAGGCCTGGGAGGCGGAGCTGAAACAGGCGATCTCCTATGCGGTCGATCACCTCTCGCTCTACCAGCTGACGATCGAGGAAGGCACGCCCTTCTATGGCCTGCACAAGGCCGGCAAGCTGATCGTGCCGGATGGCGACCAGTCGGCGCTGCTCTACGAGGCGACGCAGGAGATTACCGCGCTTAACGGCATGCCGGCTTACGAAGTGTCGAACCACGCCCGCCCCGGCGCCGAAAGCCGCCATAACCTCACCTATTGGCGTTATGGCGATTATGCCGGGATCGGCCCCGGTGCGCATGGACGGCTGACGCGCGGCTCTTCCAAGATCGCCACATCCACCGAAAGACGGCCGGAAACCTGGCTGGAACAGGTCGAGGCGCAGGGCCACGGCATGCTGGAGCAGGACATGCTCGGCTATGAGGAACAGGCGGACGAGCTGCTGCTGATGGGGCTTCGCCTGCGCGAAGGTGTCGATCTTGCCCGCTGGCAGCAGCTTTCCGGCCGCGACCCCGACCCGATCCGCGAAGAGCGGCTGCTGGAGCACGGGTTCATCGAACGGATCGGCAATTCGCGGCTGCGCTGCACGCCGTCGGGCATGCTGATCCTCGATGCGGTCGTGGCTGATCTCGCCTGCTGAGCTCTATCGCTTTGCCTTGATGGCTGTGACATGCAGCCAATCCGTGGGGCGATCGTCATAGGCGCCGCCGTGATGGCTGTCGATGACGATCTCTGCCCATGGCAGGCGCTGGTAGAGATCGTGCAACCAGGTCTCTGACGGGTAATTGTAATAGCGGCCAAGGGCATCACGCCCCTCGCCTTCCCCGGCCTTGAAGCTTGCGTAGAAGATACCTGACGGTCTCAGGGCCCGATGGATAGCAGCCAATACGTCTGGCAGATCCGTCCTTGCCACATGCAGAAGGGCTGCATTGGCCCAGATACCGTCGAATGCCGCATCAAAATCGATATCCTCGAAACGCAGCACGCCGACCGGGCGGCCCAGCAGGGATGATGCTTCCGCGGCGATCTCGGGCGTGCCATCCGTCGGGGTTACGTCATAGCCGCGCGAGAGCATTTCGCCGCTGTCGCGACCATTGCCGCAGCCGAGCTCCAGAATGGCAGAGCCCGGCGACAAGCGACCGAGAAAGGCATCAAGCCGTGCATGATGGGGTTCGGAAAAACGCCGGACATAGGTGGCGGCGTTTTCAGAATAGAAGCGGGCAGTTTCCTCGTCTCTCACGTCCCGCGCTCCATACCAAACCCCCTATCGCTGCGAGGCCAGCAGCCGCGTGCCAAAACCGACGAAAATGATGCCGGTGCCGAGATCGAACTTCTTCTTGGCCCGCAGATAGGCGCGCGCACGCTGCGGTGGGTGATGAGGCCGATCAGGACCGTATAATAGAGCGTCGAGACCGACAGCATGACGGCGATGGCGGCAAGGCCATAGAGGAAGGGCGTGCCGGCCGGCATGGTGGCGGCAAAGAGGCTGGCGACGAAGAGCGCCGATTTCGGATTGGCGAGATTGGTCGCAAGCCCCATGCGATAGGCGCGCCCAAGCGGGATTGCGACCGGCGGCGCATCGAGATCGGCGATCGGCCTCTCCTTGCGCAGATCGATCAGGATGCGCAGGCCGAGATAGACGAGATAAAGCCCGCCGGCAATTTTGAGCGCCATATAGGCGACGGGAACCGCCTGGAAGAGGACGTTGATGCCGAGCCAGCCGGCAAGGCCCCAGCAGAACGTGCCGGTGATCGTGCCGAAGGCGGCGAAGATCGCCACACGGCGATGGGCCGTCAGCGCATAGCGCATGGCCAGAAGCGTGCTCGGCCCCGGCGTGATGCAGGCCAGCGCCCAGATGGTGGCCACCGAGATCAGAAAGCTCATGCCCTATCCATTTTCCCGAAGCGCCGGCCGATCTTTCGGCGTGCTGCTCCGCACAGTCTGAAAGCGAAAGAGGCCGGAGCATATGCCCCGGCCTCTTCTTTTATCTGCCAATTTGCGTCAGGCGTTGTTCTCGTTGATCAGGCGCTTGAGAAGCTCGATCTCGTGGCCGAGCTTGGCATCGCCGGAGATCAGTTCCTCGATCTTGCGCACCGCATGCAGAACCGTTGTGTGGTCACGACCGCCGAAGCGACGGCCGATTTCCGGGAAGGAGCGCGGCGTCAGCGTCTTCGACAGATACATGGCGATCTGGCGCGGCTTGACGATGACGCGGGTACGACGGTTCGACACCAGTTCCTGGCGCGAGACGTTATAATGGCGGGCGACGATGCGCTGGATATCCTCGATGCGGACGCGCTTGGCTTCGCCGGCACCGACCAGATGAGCCAGAAGCTCATCGACGCGATCGATCGACAGCGACGGCTCGAAGGAGCGGCGGAAGAGAAGCTGGTTGAAGGCGCCTTCCAGTTCGCGGCCGCTGGCGGTGATCGAGCGGGCAACGTGGTTGAGGATCTCGGGCTCGATCGACAGCGACGGATCGTCCTGACGGGCAACGTCGAGACGGCCCTGCAGCATTTCCAGACGCATGTCGTAATCCGGCGCCTCGACTTCGATGGCAACGCCACCCTGAAGACGCGAACGAACGCGCGGATCGAGCGATTCCAGTTCCCAAGGCGCGCGGTCGGCGGCAACGACAACCTGCTTGGCGCTGTCGAGCAGCATGTTCAGGAGATGGCAGAATTCGTTCTGGATCATCTTGCCCTGCAGGAACTGCATGTCGTCGATGATGAGCAGATCGATATTGCGCAGGCTATCCTTGAGCGTCAATGCATCATTGTCGCGGATCGCGGTTGCGAAACGCCACATGAAATATTCGGCGGTCAGGTAGACGACGCGCGGATTGCGGGCGCTGCCGACGGCGGCATTGGCAATCGCCTGAAGCAGGTGGGTCTTGCCGAGACCGACGCCCGAATGGATGAAGAGCGGGTTGAAGCGCACGGCGCCGGCACCGGCTTCCGCAATGGTGCGGGCAGCGGCGAGAGCCACACGGTTAGACGCGCCTTCGATAAAGGTATCAAAGGTATAGCGGCTGTCGAGCGGCGAGCCGAACAGCGGGCCCTGCTGCGAGGCGGCACGCGCCGGGGCGGCTGCAGGCTGGCTCGGGAAAGCGGCGATCTTGCCGATTTCGCGGCCGATCTCACGCGGAGCCTGCGAGCGGGGATAGGTGGTGGAGGCGGCGGGCGCGTGTCGGAAACCGACGGGCGCTGGTCGGCGGACGTGGCCGGCTTGATGCTGCGGCTTGCGCTGCGCACCAGGATTTCGACCTTCAGGATTTCCGGGTCTTCCGCCTGCAGAATGCTGGTGATGAGCTCGAGGTAACGGTTGTTGATCCACGACTTGAGGAACGTGGTCGGAACGGTCAGCCGAACGACGCTCTTCGACATCGAGTGGAGCTTGAGCCGGGCAAACCAGCTCTGGAATACGTCCTGACCGACCTGCGCACGCAGACGGGCGCTGAATCGCTCAAAAAGAGCATCATGCTTCATTTCCGAAGTATCCCCTGCCGCCTGGGAGCAAACTGAATCCAACTCTTCCCGCGCCTGACCATCATGTCCCGTCGCACGGACTGATACGGTATTCATCTGCATAGTTTCGCCGCCTTTTTTATCGAGCCTGGCGGTTCTTTTCGCCGCCAGAGCAAACTTCTGTTCAAGGCAAAGGCTAACCATTCCCGTTCATCGAGAACCGTCGCCGCCCGTCCCCATTTCGTCGCCCGTCATCGCTTTTGGCGATCACGGACATTGGCAGGCCCTCCTCGTCTAGGACCGACCAGCGGAAGCCACTCCGCGCTTTCGAACCAACCCATCCTCATCATGGACAGTTCGAAACTATTACCCATGCCCGGTTCGTTCCCGACCCGGTCTTACCTGCCTCGTCTTTCCCCGGCCCTCGTCTTTCAACGTCAGCATCATCTGACGCTGAGCCGGCTCAGTATGGACGCAAGACGGCCGTCTCCGGAAATGCCACAATCCGAAGTGCAACCGTAGGTATATGGGAAACGGGTGATACTCGACCCGTCGCAAGAGACAAAAGTTTACCGCACAGTCTTCGACAGACCGTGGATGGCAACCTTCTGGAAAAGTGTCCCGAGCCCCTTGCTGGAGGCCATTTAGGCAGGATCGATTGCCGAGATCAATGGTGAATTTTACGCAAAATTAATGGCCAGCCGTTGACTCATGGGACAGGATTTGAATGGCCGTGAGGGGCTCGCGGAGAATCGCTTTTGAATCAATGGGATTCAATTTCAGGCTTGTCCGAACCTGTCCATTTTGGCGAAAAATAAAAAAATCCTTGACTCGTAATGCGAGTGCCGGGAGCGGCCAAAATGCCGGGGCAACATTAAGTCACCTCACGCAATTAATTGTTTTAAAAGGATTTTTTCTGTCACGCCGACGACATGAAAACTTCAATGAGCCGGATAAGGAAATGCTTTGAAAGCAGAATCGCAAAAAGCCCGGTCGCGAGACCAGGCTTCAAACGGCGAATTAAAATTCGGCTATATCAGGCCGAAAGAGCCTTCACGCGGGCTGCCAGACGCGACACCTTGCGGGATGCCGTGTTGCTGTGCAGGACGCCCTTGGTGGCGGCGCGTGCGATCTCCGGCTGAGCTGCCTTCAGAGCGGCCGCTGCGACTGCAACGTCACCCGTTGCGATCGCTTCTTCAACCTTGCGGATGAAGCCACGGACGCGCGAACGGCGCGACTTGTTGACTGCAGTACGGCGTGCGATCTTGCGGGTCGCCTTTTTCGCCGAAGTTGTATTGGCCATATCTGCCTCTCTACGAATTCGAACCAAAACTCCGCCGTTGCCGCGCTGGTCTCGCGACCTAGTCCTTCAGCAATTCGGGAGCAATAGAGGAAGCCGTGATCTGGCTTTCCCAACTGTGGGCGGGCATATAGCCGGAATACCCGTGTCAGTCAACGCAGATTCTCGGGAGATTCTGGTCCCAAAGGTTCTTGCGTCATTTCGGACAAGCCTTGCGCCACAGAATCTTCCGCCGGATGGCGGCCATATCCCGCATGCCGATCAGCGATGCCCGAAGTCCGGGCGGCGCTTCTCGATAAAGGCCGCCATGCCTTCCTTCTGGTCCTGCGTGGCAAAGAGCGACTGGAAGGCGCGGCGCTCGAACCGCAGGCCCTCGGCAAGCGTGGTCTCGAAGGCGCGGTTGACGGCCTCCTTGGCCATCAGCACCGAGGGGCGCGACAGCGAGGCGATCCTTGCCGCCACGTCAAGCGCCTCGTCCAGAAGCCGCTCGGGCGCCACCACACGCGATGCCAACCCCGCCCGCTCCGCTTCCGCCGCATCCATCATCCGGCCGGTCAGGACGAGGTCCATCGCCTTTGCCTTGCCGATCGCCCTTGTGAGGCGCTGCGAGCCGCCAAGGCCCGGAATGATGCCCAGCGTGATTTCCGGCTGGCCGAATTTCGCGGTTTCCGAGGCGATCATGATATCGGCCATCATTGCCAGCTCGCAGCCGCCGCCGAGCGCAAAGCCGGAAACGGCCGCGATGATCGGCTTGCGGACTGAAGCCACCGCATCCCAGCCGGAGATGAAATCGGACAGATAGGCATCGGCAAATTCGAGCGGCTGCATTTCCTTGATGTCGGCACCGGCGGCAAAGGCCTTTTCCGAGCCGGTCAGAACGATGGCGCCGATTTCCGCATCCTCGTCCAGCGACTTCAGAAGGCCGGTCAGCTCGCGCATCATCACCGAGTTCAGGGCATTCAGCGCCTTGGGGCGATTGAGCGTCACCAGTGCGACTGAGCTCCCCGTTTCAGCGGCCCGCTTCTCGGTGAGCAATGTTTCGTAGTCCATCCCTGTCCTCCTTCGTTCGTACCGTTCTCTGTCTGGACGCCGTTACTTCTGGCAGCTTGGGCAATAGAATGTCGAGCGGCCCGACTGCACCATGCGGGCGATGGTGCCGCCACAGCCTTCTGTCCGGCATTCCTTGCCTTCCCTGTCATAGACGGAGAAGGAATGCTGGAAATAGCCGAGCGAGCCATCCGCCTGGATATGATCCTTGAGCGACGAGCCGCCGGCGGCAATCGCATCGGCAATCACGGCACGGATATTTTCCGTCAGCCGCAGCAGCTCGGCCTTGGGTCGGCCGGTCTTCGTCACCAGCGTGCCGGAGGCGCGTTTCGGCGACAGATGCGAGCGCCACAGCGCCTCGCAGACATAGATATTGCCGAGACCGGCAATCACCGACTGGTCGAGCAGCGCGCCCTTCAGCGGCTGCGCTTGCCGGCAAGGCGGGTGGCGAGATAATCGGCATCCAGCGCATTGCCGGTCGGCTCGGGGCCGAGGACGCAAAGGCCGGATAGAGATCGAGTTCGCTGCGCTTCCACAAATGCATGAAGCCGAAGCGGCGCGGGTCATTATAGATGACGCGCTTCTTCACACCGTCCTTCTCGATGAAGAAAATGACGTGATCGTGTTTGGCATCTTTCGAGCGCGGATGATGGAATTCGCCGATCTCCTCTTCCTCGATGCGGAAGGAGCCTGACATGCCGAGATGGCTGATGATCGTCAGGTCGTCTTCGAGATCAATCAGCAGATATTTGGCGCGGCGGCCGAGCGCCATGATGCGCCGTCCGCGGGCAATATCGGAAAGCCCTTCCGGCAGCGGAAAGCGCAGATCGGCCCGGTTGAGGACGAGTTCGCCAATCAGCGCATCCTCCATCGTCGGCGCCAGTCCGCGGCGAACGGTTTCCACCTCTGGCAATTCGGGCATGATGTTCCTAACTTCCTGTTTCGCCGACCGCTCAGCTGGTCTATAGACCCAAGCAGAAGGTCGCGCCTAATGTTTATTGCGCTGCCACAGATAGCGATGACAAGACGCTTTCGCTATCGTCCGCCACGACTGGATACGAAGGATCAAGAGCCATGACCGAAGCCCGCACCAGCGCCGAAGGCGGCATGGAAACATCCTACGGCTTCCGCCAGGTGGCAGAGGGCGAAAAGCAGGGCCTCGTCAATGACGTATTCCATAAGGTGGCCAAGCGCTATGACGTGATGAATGACGTGATGTCGGCCGGCATGCACCGGGTCTGGAAGGATGCGATGATCGCAGCCCTCAACCCGCGCAAGGACGATACCTACAAGACGCTCGATGTTGCCGGCGGCACGGGCGATATCGCGTTTCGCATCGTCGAGGCTTCCGGCCGCAAGGCGCATACGACGGTTCTCGACATCAACGGCTCGATGCTGGCCGTCGGCGCCGAGCGCGCCGCCAAGAAGAAGCTCTCCGACAATCTCGATTTCGTCGAGGCGAATGCGGAAGAACTGCCCTTCGAGAACAATTCCTTCGACGCCTATACGGTCGCCTTCGGCATCCGCAACGTGCCGCGCATCGACGTTGCCCTGAAGGAAGCCTATCGCGTGCTGAAGCGCGGCGGGCGGCTTCTGGTTCTGGAGTTTTCCGAGGTGGAAATGCCCTTCCTCGAAAAGGTCTATGAGGAATGGTCGTTCAAGGCGATCCCGCGTTTCGGCAAGATGATTACCGGCGATGCGGAGCCCTACCAGTATCTGGTGGAATCGATCCGCAAATTCCCCAATCAGGAAAACTTTGCCGCGATGATCCGCGAGGCCGGTTTTTCGCGCGTGAGCTACACCAATTATACCGGCGGCATTGCGGCCCTGCATTCGGGCTGGAAACTCTGACCGCATGAGCACAATCGGCGCTACCTGCGGCTTGCCCGCGTCGGCTGGGTTCTCGTGCGCGAGGGCGTGGTCTCCGACATGCGACCGAGGGCCTTCCGGCCTTTGTCGGACTGATGAAATCGCTGATCCAGCCATTTGCCAGCAAGAAGGCGCTGAAGCAGAAGCGCGCCGAAAGACTGGCGCGCGCCGTCGATCGTCTCGGGCCTTCCTATGTGAAGATCGGCCAGTTCCTGGCAACCCGCCCAGATGTCGTCGGCGTCGACTGGGCCGTCGATCTGGCGCTGTTGCAGGACCGCATGGCCTTTTTCCCGACGGATGCCGCCCGCAGCGCCATCGAAGCCTCGCTCGGGCGCAAGGTGGACGAGCTCTACACGTCCTTCGGTGAGCCGATCGCGGCCGCCTCGATCGCGCAGGTTCATCCTTGTGTGGTCGATAATCGCAAGGTCGCGGTCAAGGTCATCCGGCCGGGGATCCGCCAGCGTTTCGCCCATGATATCGAGGGACAGTATCTCCTCTCGCATCTGCAGGAACGGTTCCTGCCGTCGAGCCGGCGTCTAAAGCCGGTGGAAGTCACCCGCACGCTCGAACAGACGACCAAGATGGAAATGGACCTGCGCCTCGAGGCAGCGGCCCTTTCCGAGATTGCCGAAAACACCAAGGACGACCCCGGCTTTCGCGTGCCGACCGTCGACTGGGAACGCACCGGTCGCGACGTCATCACCATGGAGTGGATCGACGGCGTCAAGATGAACGATATCGAGGGCCTGCGCGCTGCGGGCTACGATCTCGTCAAGCTGGCCGAGACGCTGATCCAGTCCTTCCTGCGCCATACGCTGCGCGACGGCTTCTTCCATGCCGACATGCATCCGGGCAATCTCTTCGTCGACAGAAGCGGCACGATCGTCGCCGTCGACATGGGGATCGTCGGGCGGCTCGGGAAGAAGGAACGGCGGTTCCTGGCCGAAATCCTGTTCGGCTTCATTACCCGCGATTACATGCGCGTGGCCGAAGTGCATTTCGAGGCCGGTTACGTGCCGGCGCATCATGACGTTGCGGCTTTCGCGCAGGCGATCCGCGCCATCGGCGAGCCGATCCACGGCCAGCCGGCCGAAACGATCTCGATGGCGCGTCTTCTAGCACTCCTCTTCGAAGTGACCGATCTTTTCGAGATGCAGGCACGGCCGGAACTCATCCTTCTGCAAAAGACGATGGTGGTCGTCGAGGGCGTGTCGCGCATGCTCGATCCACGCTTCAATATGTGGAAGGCCTCAGAACCGGTGGTTGCCGGATGGATCAAAGACAACCTTGGGCCGAAGCGTATCGTTGCCGACCTCAAGGACGGCATGAAGGCGGTGGTGAAGCTTGCGGAAGCCGCCCCCGAAATTGCCGCCAAGACGGAAAAATTCCATCACGACCTGATGAAGATGACCGAAAACGGCCTGCGTTTCGACGCAGACACGGCAGATGCGATCGGCAAATCGGAGGCCCGCCACAGCCGCTCCGGCCGCTGGGCGCTCTGGGTCATCGCGCTGGTGCTGATCTATATCGCCTATATCGTGACCTGACCTGACTTGACCCCGGCGCATATTCCATCCTGAGCATATTCTGGGCGCAGCATATTCCCTTTGCGTCCCAGTCCCCGTAGGCTTGGCGCGAGTGAGGAACCGCATGCGCCAAGAGACATTTCCGCAGGACAATATCCAGCAGGACAAGATCCCGATCGAACTGTCGGGCCAGCCGATCGGCTTTGCCGAACTGGTGACGATCGGTGAAGGCAAGGCCGCCATTTCCGCCAACCCTGAGGGTCTGGAGCGCGTGCGCGCCGCCCGCGCGGTGGTGGAAGGCGCGATTGCCGCGGGCGCTCCCGTCTATGGCGCGACGACCGGCGTCGGCGCGATGAAGGATGTCGAATGGTCGAGCGAAGACCTCGACCAGTTCAATCTCGGCCTCGTGCGCGCCCATCATTTCGGCACCGGCGAACCCTTTCCGCTCTCCGTCGTGCGCAATGCGATGGCGATGCGCGTCAACACGGCGCTGACGGGCTATGTCGGCTGCTCGACAGAACTGGTTCAGGCCTATCTCGATCTTCTTGCAGCCGACGTCATTCCCGTCGTGCGGCGCACCGGCTCGATCGGCTGTGCGGATATCGGCCTGATGGGACAGATCGGCGCGGTGCTGACCGGTGTCGGCGAGGCCGTCTATCGTGGTGAACGCCTGCCGGCTTCCGAGGCTTTCGAGAGGGCCGGCATCAAGCCGAGCCGCATGGCGCCGCGCGACAGCCTTGCCTCGCTCAGCGTCAATGCGGTGAGCTTTGCTGCGGCCGGCGAAGCCACGCGGGCTTCTGCTGCGGCGCTGCGCACGCTGCTTGCCACCGGGCTTGCTGCTTCCGGCGCCATGGGTGCTTCGCGCGACCCATGGATTGCCGTCACCCATGTGGGCACGCCGCGGGAAGCGATGATCGGCAAATGGCTCTGCACCGCATCCGAAGGCTGGGACTGGCCGGTCGGCACCCATGTGCAGGATCCGCTCAGTCTTCGCATGATCGCGCAGGTGTTCGGCTCCGTCTTCGAAAGCGTGCTGACGGCCGGCCACAAGGTTCTGGCCGCGACCGGCCGCAGCGACGACAATCCGGTCGTTGCCGATGGGCGGGTGCTGACCTCCGGCGGCTCGCTGCCGCTCGATGTGACGGTTCTCTTGGAATCGGCCTCGCTCTGCATGGCGCATGCGGCGCGCAATGCCTTCAACCGCTGCGTCCTCATGGGCAATGGCCAGCGGCGCAACCTGCCGGTCAATCTGGTGCCGGAAGGGGCGATCGCCACCGGTTTCGGGCCGATCATCAAGCTCGCCGGCGAGATCTTTTCGCGCGTGCTGTCGATGACCAATCCGGTCTCGGCGCAGTCTCTGGTGGTTGCCGGCGGCATGGAGGACGAGGCGGCCTTCCTGCCGCTCGTCATCGAACGCTTCGACCGGCAGACGCGAGCACTCAAACGATTGGCGGCGCTGGAAGCACTGCTGGCGGCGCAGGCGATGGATATCCATGGCGATCAGCCGGGCGGCGCGGTGAAGCTCGTCTATGACGTGGTGCGCCGCCACGCCGCCTTCTACCGTGTCGACCGGCCGCTCTCGGCCGAAGTGGAAGCGATCGAGGAAGCGCTTTCCTCCGACGCGTTTCTTGCCGATCTCATCGCGCTCTCGCCGATCCATGCCATCGACGGGTTCTTTGCGCTGGGTGGGCTCGGCATGCAGGGCCTTGCCCGTTAAGCACTGAAGTCAGGCTGGGAGACGTCAGGCCGCTCTCTTCGACAGGCGGCGGGCCTGAAAGCCTGCTGCAAGGCCGATGACCAGAAGCGTGGCAGTGAAGCCGACGACGCCCGGCCAGCCGGCGGCGCTCCAGAAATGCCCGCCGATCGAGCCGGCAACGCTGGAGCCGAGATAGTAGGACAACAGATAGAGCGCCGAGGCATGGCCCTTGGTGCCGCGCGCCAGGCGTCCCACCAGCGCACTTGCCACCGAATGGGCGATGAAGAAGCCCGAGGTCAGAAGCACGATGCCGATGATGATCTGCGGCAGGCCGGAACCGAGGGTCAGGAGAACGCCGGCCAATTCCGCGGAAATGCCGATCGGCAGGACGACGAACTGGCCGAAGCGATCTCCCAGAATGCCGGCGATCCATGAGCCGAAAATGCCGAAGACATAGACGGTGAAGATCAGGCCAAGTTCGGTCTGGCCGAGATCGTAGGGCGCCTGCACCAGGCGGAAGCCGGCATAATTATAGATGGTGACGAAGGCGCCCATCAGAACGAAGCCGATAACGAAGAGATAGGGCAGAGCCGGCGACTTCAGGTGGCCGACCCAAGCCTCTGCATGATAGCGAATATGCGACTTGCGCGGGGCGAAATTGCGCGATGGCGGGAGCAGCAGGAAGAAGCCGATGGCTGCGGCAAGGCCGAGGCACCCCATGAGGGCCAGCGCCGGACGCCATGATAGATATTCCGCCAGAATGCCGGTCACGACCCGGCCCGCCATGCCGCCGAAGGCATTGCCGGCAATGTAGAGGCCCATGGCTCCACCAAGGCTTTTCGGATCGATCTCTTCCGAGAGATAGGCCATGGCAACCGCGGGCACGCCGCCGAGAAGAATACCTTCCACTGCGCGGATAACCAGCAGCATGTTCCAGTCCGACACCAGCGCGCAGGCGATGGTGCAAAGCGAGGCGCCGAGCATCGAACAGAACATCAGGTTGCGGCGGCCGAACCGTTCCGAAACGATGGCCGCGCATAGGATGGCGACGGCGAGAAAGCCCGTCGAAAGCGAGAGCGAGAGCGAGCTTGCCGCCGGGCTGACGCCGAAATCCTCCGAGAAGATCGGCATCAACGGCTGGACGCAGTAGAGAAGCGCGAAGGTGGAGAAGCCGGACATGGAAAGGGCAAGACTGGCGCGGCGAAAGGCCGGCGTGCCCTTGACCAGAAAGCGTGGTGGGGACTGGCTTTCCATCTCGCCTGTTTCAGTGGGGGCGGTGGCGGTGGCGAAATCTTCCGTTCTGGCAACGGATGCGGGGCTCGACATGGGTGACGTTTTCGAGGCGCCGCATCAGGCGTCCCGAATTCCTTTTGTCTGATTGTTCAAAAACTGCGGACCGCCGGGCTGCAGGACAGTATTGGGAGGTCATACGGTGCGGCGACGGGATAAGAGGTAGCCAACGCGACTTAATTTGTCCAATATATGGAACAGCCATTTGCAATAG
This sequence comes from Shinella sp. UYSO24, assembly GCA_902167985.1. Lineage (GTDB taxonomy): Bacteria > Pseudomonadota > Alphaproteobacteria > Rhizobiales > Rhizobiaceae > Neorhizobium. The sequence goes on along the minus strand of CABHNZ010000007.1, from coordinate 248,585 downwards.
CTTTTACAGATACCGATGGAACTCAGACATATCCGGTATTTCCTTGCCGTCGCCGAACAGGGCAATTTCACTCGCGCCGCCGGCAAGCTGGGCATCGGGCAGCCGCCGCTCAGCCAGCAGATCCGCGACCTTGAGACTGAAATCGGCACGGCACTCTTCCACCGGGTGCCGCATGGGGCCGAGCTGACGGCCGCCGGCGAGGCCTTTTTGCCGCAGGCGCGTGCAGCACTTGCGGCCGCAGATGAGGCCAAGCTGTCCGCCCAGCGTGCCGCACGCGGCGAGACCGGACGGCTTGCCCTCGGCTTTACGGCCTCGGCCTCCTTCAATCCGGCGGTGACGGGCGCCATCCGGCGATTTCGCAGCGCATGGCCGGAGGTGCAGCTGGCACTGACCGAGATGAACAGCGACGGGCTGATGGTGAAGCTGATGCGCGGCGAGATCGATGCCGCCTTCATCCGCCCCGGCCTCGAAGATCCGCAGGCGGTGCAGCTCAAGCGGCTGGCGGACGAAACGATGATGCTGGCTCTGCCGACCAATCACCCGCTTGCAGGACATAGGCGCCCGCCGCTTTCGGCGATTGCGGGCGAGCCCTTCGTGCTCTTTCCGCGCACTGTCGGCCTCAGTCTCTATGACGATATCGTGCGGGCCTGCCGCGATGCAGGCTTCGAGCTGGTCGTCACACAGGAGGCGCCGCAGATCCCTTCCGTCATCAATCTCGTCGCAGCCGGGCTCGGCGTCTCGATCGTGCCGGCCTCGATCGCCAAGATTGCCATCGAGGGTGTCGTCTATCGCGAGATGGACCATGGAGCGACGGAAAGACCGCCGTTCGTCGCGCGGCTCGGGCTTGCCATGCTGAAGGGCCAGCGCTCACCGATCGCGCTCAATCTGATGAGCCTTGTCTGATGAGCATCGCCTGATGAGCATCGTCTGACGCGCGAAATCAGCTTTCCGGCTTGATCTCGCGTTCGCAGAAGGTGATGCGATTGCTGAACGGATCGATGACGGAGACTTCCAGCCCCCAGGCGCCTGTTCGAGACCGGGCCGCATATAGGGATAGTTCCTGGCCGTCAGTTCCGCATGCAGCGCCTTCACGCCGCGCATCGGGACGAAGACGCGGGCACCCGGCGAGGCATCGCCCGCATGTTCGGAAAGATGAAGCTGCATGCCGCTGCGCGACACCTGGCAATAGAGCGGCATGTTAGGGCCGAAACGATGTTCCCAATCCACCGTGAAGCCGAGAAAATCCCGGTAGAATTCCATGGCCTTTTCGACGGAGAAGATGCGGAAGATCGGCACTGCCGGCTCGATCAGGACGCCATCGACGGCGGGCGTTGTTTCGTAGGTTTCGGTCATGGTCATCCTCCCTGATCTGATCGTTGCCGCAAGGTAGACGAAAGCGGCGTGAAAATCGATTTCGATTTTCGCCTCAATGCTGTAGCGTCCGCCCAACCTCTGGCAACAGACCTTGGCCTCAAGCGGCAAAGGCATAAAGAGCAGGCCATGACAGTTTCCGGCAAGCGCATTCTTCTGATCATCTCGGGTGGCATCGCCGCCTATAAGAGCCTCGACCTCATCCGCCGACTGCGCGAGCGCGGGGCAAATGTGCGGCCGGTGATGACGAAGGCGGCGCAGGAATTCATCACTCCGCTTGCCGTCGGTGCGCTTTCCGCCACCCATGTCTATACCGAGCTTTTTCGCGCGAGGACGAGCAGGATGTCGGCCATATCCGCCTTGCCCGCGATACCGATCTTATCATCGTTGCGCCCGCCAGTGCCGACCTGATGGCGAAGATGGCGCATGGTCTGGCCGACGATCTTGCCAGCACCATCCTGCTTGCGACCGACCGGCCGGTTCTCGTGGCGCCGGCGATGAACCCGAAAATGTGGACCGCAGCGCCAACCACCCGCAATGTCGCGACGCTGAAGGCAGACGGCATCCACTTCATCGGCCCGATGGCCGGCGAGATGGCGGAGAAGAACGAGGCAGGCTTTGGCCGGATGGCGGAACCGCTCGATATCGTCGCTGCGGCAGAGGCGCTGTTTGCCGATAAGGATCAGGCAAAGCCGCTCGCCGGCAAGACGGCAATCGTCACCTCCGGGCCGACGCATGAGCCGATCGACCCGGTGCGCTATATTGCCAACCGCTCTTCGGGGCGGCAGGGCCATGCGATTGCGGCGGCCCTTGCGAAACTCGGCGCCAAGGTGACGCTGGTTTCCGGCCCGGTGACAATCCCCGATCCTGCCGGGGTGACGACCGTGCATGTGGAGCGCGCGGAGGAGATGCTGGAGGCAGTCACCAGCGGATTGCCGGCGGATATCGCCGTGATGGTGGCCGCCGTCGCCGACTGGCGGGTCGCATCGTCTTCCGGCCAGAAAATCAAGAAGCAGCCGGGCGAAGCGCCGGCTCCCCTCCTCCTGACCGAGAACCCGGATATCTTGAAGACGGTCGGACATCACGAGCAGCGCCCGACGCTCGTCATCGGTTTTGCCGCCGAGACGCAGAATGTCGAGGAGAACGGCCGGGCGAAGCTGGCGCGCAAGGGCGCAGACATGATCGTCGCCAATGATGTTTCGCCGGAAACCGGCATCATGGGCGGCTCACGCAACAGCGTGAAGATCATCAGCGCTGACGGTATCGAGGCATGGCCGGATCTCGACAAGGATGAGGTCGCGGCCCGGCTGGCAGCGCTGATTGCGGCGAGACTGGCTGGCGCCTGAGCCTGGGATTTTGGCCTCAACCGGCCATTTACCGCGGTTGTTTGATACGGTAGGCCAAGCGAACACATCGCGGGCCTCGGTGACAGACATGGCAATTGACGGGCTTACGTCAGGCAGGCGGCGATGAACGCCTGCGCCACGCGTTGGCAGCGAGCTTCCCTTTCACTCCACCTTGAGTTCCGTTCGTCCGCTGGTGAGATCCGCCACCATCTGCCCCACGGTTCCGACAGCCTTCTCCGGCAGGCGCAAGACGAGATCGGCGCCGGTGGCGGTGAATACCTCTTCTGCGACAGAAAGGTCGGCCACGGCTTCAAGCCTCGCCTTCACCCGCGCCAGATCGGAGAATTCGAGGCTCAGCATGGCTTTCACCGTGGGCTTCACCTCCACCAGTGCGGCCGAGCGCAGGCAGGCCGCGGCCGTGCCGCCATAGGCGCGCACAAGGCCGCCGCTGCCGAGCAGAATGCCGCCGAACCAGCGGGTGACGATGACCAGAGCCTTGTCGATATTCTGCCCGTCAAGTGCGGCCAGGATCGGCTTGCCCGCCGTGCCGCTCGGCTCGCCATCATCGGAAAAGCGATAGGCGGAGCCGATGCGCCAGGCCCAGCAATTGTGGTTGGCGTCGGGATCGGAATGGGCGGCAAGCGCTGCCTTCGCCTCCTCTTCCGAAGAGACGGGCAGCGCTACCGCGAGAAAACGGCTCTTCTTGACGATCTGCTCGAAGGTCGCCGGTTGCTGAAGCTCAAACATCAGAAAGCCTTAGCGCCGCTTCGACGCCAAGAAAAGCCGCCTTGCGGCCATCAGCCGAAGTCCACCGCCGTCGTGTTCGAACCGCAGACCAGAACGCAGACCTTCTCGTCCGCTGCGGGCACGTATTTTCCGGAGAGAAGGGCTGCGAAGGCCGCAGCACCGCCCGGCTCGGCCACCAGCCGCGCGCCGGACCAGAGCGCCTTCTGAGCGGCGCGGATCTCATCGTCCGTGACGAGCAGCGGCTGTTCGACATAACGCTGCGCGAAGGGGAACATCAGTTCGCCGACCCGCTTGGGTGCCAGCGAATCCGCTGCAATGCCGCCGGCTGCGGCATCCACCGGATGGCCGGCCCTGAAGGCCTCATGAAGCGTCGGGGCGCCGTCCGATTCCACCGCGACGATCTTCACCCGGCCGCGCAGCCATGCGGCGATCCCGCCGATCAGCCCGCCGCCGCCGACCGCGACGAGAAGCGTCGTGATGCCCGGAACGTCCTCCTCGATTTCCTTGCCAAGCGTCGCCTGACCGATCAGCGTTTCGGGCTGATCGAAAGCGTGGATGGCAAGCGCGCCGCTCTGTTCCACATAGGCTTCGCTGGCAACGAGCGCATCCTGATAGCGGTCGCCGCCCACCACCAGTCGGCGCCGAAGGAGCGGATGAGATCGATCTTCGCCTGCGAGGCGACGCTCGGCACGAAGATATGGGCCGGCACGCCAAGCTTCATCGCCGCATAGGCGACAGCCGCGCCGTGATTGCCGCCGGAGGCCGCCACGACGCCTGCCTTCGGCACATCGCGCGTCATGATGCTGGTAAAGGCGCCGCGGGCCTGAACGAACCCGAATGCTGCAGAAGCTCGAGTTTCAGCGCCACCGGCAGCGCCGGGCCGCCGAAATCGCCAAGATCAACCTGCATCACCGGCGTGCGGCGGATATGCGGACGGATCAACGCTTGCGCGCTGGAAATACGCTCCGGGGTGACGCTCTCGTGCAACATGAAAACCTCTGCTCAATTTTCGGCACCAATTTTCGACATGGGGTGGGCCGGGCTGAATGCGTGCTCCATGGCTATCCGCTTCGCCTCTCGAGGAAAAGCCTCAAAGGCGAGATCCGTTACGGTCAGGCGGCGATGGTTCAAGTCCTCGCGGCACCGATCCGGCTGTTTGGGGTTGGCGCCTGTGCTTCAGGCAGGTAGTCCTGAGAGGCCGGTGCCTATCGGCCGGCAGATGTTTTATCTTTTAGGAGCAATCCCATGATCGAAGTCATTGCCGCTTTCCGGGCCAAGCCCGGCAAGGAAGATCAGCTGCGTGAGGCAACCCTTGCCATCGTCGAGCCCACCCGCCGCGAGGAAGGCTGCATCCAGTTCGTCGTGCTCGAAGACAATGATGCTCCCGGCACCTTCTTCATTCGCGAAACATGGAAGGATCAGGCAGCGCTCGACGCGCATTTCGCCGAGCCCTATCTGAAGGCTCTGGTCGAGCTTCACAAGGACATCCTTGCCGAGCCGCTGAAGCTTCATAATCTCAAGGTCTATGCGTAAGACCTTTCGTTATAGAATGATGCCGGGGGCGATGTCCCGGCATCATGCCTCTCTCGTTGCTCAATTCCCGCCAGTCAGTCGACGGCAACCATCACGTCGGATGCCTTCACCACCGCATAGGCCTCTGCCCCGACGACGAGGCCGAGTTCGTCCACGGCGTCATTGGTGATCGACGACGTGATGACGATGCCGTTGCCGATATCGATCTTCACATGCGCCGTGGTGGCGCCCTTGGTGACGGAAACGACCTTGCCCTTCAGCCGGTTGCGTGCGCTGATTTTCATGCGGATCTCCTCGTTGCAGTTTTCGCGAGCCGCAACTTAACGCCACCGGCCGTGATGCCAAGCGGCTTTCGCCGCATTTGCCCAAGGCTGCTCAATCAGAGGTGAGATCAGACAAAAAGTCGTCGCACCAGCGATTGATGTCATATTCGACGAGGCGGTCCATCATCATCTGCCAGCGCTGCTTGCGCTCTTCCAGCGGCATGTTCAGCCCGCGGGCAATCGCATGCGCGGTGCCCTCGATGTCGTAAGGATTGACGAGAAGCGCTCCCTTCATCTCGCGGGCGGCACCGGCAAAGCGCGAGAGAACCAGAACGCCCGGATCTTCCGGATCCTGAGCGGCCACATATTCCTTGGCAACGAGGTTCATGCCATCGCGCAGAGGCGTAACGAGGCCGATCTTTGCCAGCCGGTAGAGGCCTGCGAGAAGCGGCCGCGCCACGGAGCGATTGATATAGCGGATCGGCACCCAATCGACCGTGCCGAGCGCACCGTTGACGCGTCCGGCCTGTTCGGCCACCGTGCGCTGCATCTGCTCGTATTCCGGCACTTCGGAGCGCGATTTCGGGGTGATCTGCAGATATGTCACCTTGTTCTGATGCGCCGGATTGGTGGTGATGAACCGTTCGAAGGCTTCCAGTCGCTGGGTGATGCCCTTGGAATAGTCGAGCCGGTCGACGCCGATGATCAGGTCGCGCCCCTCTATGCTCTGGCGGGCCTTGCGCACCATGGCATTGCGTGAGGCCTTGATGGCAAATTCGGCAAAGGCCCTGGTTTCGATGGAGATCGAATAGGCGCCACCCTTGAAGGTGCGGCCGTAGGTGGAGAACTTTCCGCCCTCAAGCCGCTCGCCGATGCCTTCGCGCACGAGGCCGCCGCCGAAATTGTCGAGATCGAAATCCGTCTGGAAGCCGACGAGATCATATTGCGAGAGGCCGCGCATGATCTGTTCGTGGACGGGCATGGCGAACAGCACGTCGGCCGGCGGCCAGGGGATGTGCAGGAAGAAGCCGATCTTGTTCTTGAAGCCCATCTGGCGCAGTTCGGCGGCCAGCGGGATCAGGTGATAGTCATGCACCCAGATAATGTCGTCTTCCTTCAGAAGCGGGGCCAGCTTGTGAGCGAAGAAGCGATTGACGCGGAAATAGCCGCCCATTTCCTTGCGGCCATATTCGGCAAGATCGAGACGGTAATGACAGATGGGCCAGAGCACCCGGTTGGCAAAGCCGTGGTAATATTCCTCGACATCGGTCTTGGTGAGATCCGTCAGCGCATAGGTGATATTGCCGTGTTCGCGGATATCGAGCGGCTCAGGGTCGCGCGCGCCGCTCGACTTGCCCGACCAGCCCATCCAGATGCCACCGCGTTCCTCCAGCGCTGCCTGAAGGGCAACGGCAAGCCCGCCGGCTGGCGCATCACCGGCCTTCTGCGGAACGGTGACGCGGTTTGAAACGACGACGAGACGGCTCAAGGCATTTCCTTTCGAACTCAATTCACATGATGAATGCGCGGGTTACTTCATGAAGATGGCGCGCGGGCCGGCAAGCAGGGCGATCTGCCGGCGAAGGTCTTCGGCTGAGGCAATCACGGCCTGCGCCTCGGTGGGCTGCGCCGGATCGTCGGTGATGCGGATGGAATGACCGCCGAGCGTATTGACGGTGCGGAACATCGCTTCATCGGTCACGTCGTCGCCGATTGCGATCGGCCGGCGGCCCGAGAAGGGGGCTTGCGAGAGAAATGCCTCCACCGCATGACCCTTGCTCGCCATTGCCGGGCGGATCTCGATGACCATCTTACCAAACTGGAGCGCAAAATCAGTGCCGGCGCGTGCCAGCGCGCGGCGCATCATCGCCGCGACCTCATCCTTTGCCTGCGGCGCCCGGCGATAATGGGCAGCGACCGCCGCTCCCTTGTCTTCGATCAGCACACCCGGCCATTCTGCGGCCTCGCTGACCATCTCCGCCTTCAATATCTCGAAGGCGGCATCCGGCTCGAAGCGGCTGATCGTGCCGGATCCATCGCGCCGCTCTGCCCCATGCAGGCCTGCGATCGGAAAGCGATGCGGCGCAAACAGCCGGTCGGCATAGGAAAGCGCACGGCCAGTCACCAGTGCCAAGGCGCCGCCGAGATGGTCGGACAGGCTCTGCAGATGGCCCGGCAGGCCCTCCGGCACGGTAATACCGTCCGGCGTCTCGGCCAGATCGATCAGCGTTCCATCGATATCGAGAAACAGGGCCCAACCTTCTGGCTGGGCGGCGACATGGCTGAGAATGGTCTCGCCAGATGGGCCGGTATGTGACGGCCCATTCTCTTGATCCTGATGCGACATGGGAACAGATTTAGGCCGCAAACCCGATCCGGCAACCACGCGAGGCAATATTGCGTTGCAAAAAGTGATCGGTCGCCTGTCGGAATTCTGTCATAAACGACGGCAATTCATGTCTCGTTAAGCAAATCGCTGAAACTCTAGAGACTGATTTCAAGCTGCGCCGAAGCAGCACCATCAAGGGTGAACAGATCCATGTGCCGTTGGGCAGCCTATCGGGGCGAACCGCTTTTTCTCGAAGAACTCGTATCCTCCCCGGCGCATTCCCTGATCGAACAATCCCATTGCGCCACGCGCGCCAAGACGGCCACCAATGGCGATGGTTTGGTGTCGCATGGTATGGCGACAGGCCCGACCCCGGCCGCTACCGCGACATTCTGCCGGCATGGTCGGACTGCAATCTGAAGAGCCTGGCGCGGCAGATCCGCTCGCCGCTGTTTCTCGCGCATGTGCGCGCCGCGACGAACGGCGCCACCCGCCGCGACAATTGCCACCCCTTCGTCCATGGCCGCTGGTCCTTCATGCATAACGGCCAGATCGCCCATTTCGACCGCATTCGCCGCGGCATGGAAGGGCTTTTGTCGGACGAGCTTTTCTCCGCCCGCATGGGCACGACCGATTCCGAGATGCTGTTTCTGCTCGCCATCCAGTTCGGGCTGGAAAAGGATCCGCTTGGCGCGATGGAAAAGACCATCGCCACGATCGAACAGCTTTCGATGGAGCGGGCCGGCGAGGCACTGGTGCGTTTTACCGCCGCCTTTTCCGATGGCCGAGATCTCTACGCGGTGCGCTACGCCACCGACCACAGGCCGCCGACGCTCTATGCCGCGCCGATGACCGGGCCGCGCGGCGAAAAACCGGGCACTGCCTGGTTTCCGAACCGCTCAACGACGAGACGGATACCTGGGTGGAAATCCCGGATGGCAGCGCCGTGAAAGTGGCAGCCGATGGCATGCACGCCTCGATCTTCCGCCCGGCACTGGTGGCCGAAGCGGCCTGAGGCTTCAAGCCGAGGCGATGAATATCACGCCACCTTGGCGACGTGATATTCCTTGACGGCGGCCATCTTGATCGACGGATAACGCTCGGATTCATAGCGCAGCGAAAACGAATCCTGCGCCAGGAAGACCGGATCGCCATCCAGATCGCGGGCGATATCGCCGCGTTTGACGGTGAGGAATTTTTCCAGATCCGCCTTGTTTTCGCAGGTGATCCAGCGGCAGACGGAGAAGCGCGACATTTCGAACGAGACCGGCAGCGTATATTCCGCAGAAAGCCGCTCCTTCAGAACGTCGAGCTGCAGCGCGCCGACGACGCCGACGATGGCGGGCGAGCCGTCTTCCGGCGAGAAGAGCTGAACGACGCCTTCCTCGGCCATCTGCTGCAGGGCTTCCTTCAGCTTCTTTGCCTTCATCGCATCTTCAAGACGCACGCGGCGCAGGATTTCCGGCGAGAAGTTCGGCACGCCCTGGAAGACCAGCGGCTCGCCTTCGGTCAGCGTGTCGCCGATCCGGAGCGTGCCGTGGTTCGGGATGCCCACCACATCGCCGGCATAGGCCGTATCGGCCAGCTGACGCTGCGAGGCGAAGAAGAATTGCGGTGCCGTCAGACCCAGCTGCTTGCCGGTACGCGCCAGACGCGCCTTCATGCCGCGCTCCAGCTTGCCGGAGCAGACGCGGGCAAAGGCGATGCGGTCGCGGTGGTTGGGGTCCATGTTCGCCTGGATCTTGAAGACGAAGGCGGTCATCTTGTCTTCAGCGGCATGGACCTTGCGGATATCGGCCACCTGGTCACGCGGCGGCGGGGCGAAATCGCCAAGCGCATTGATGAGATCGCGGACGCGAAATTGCGGAGCGCCGAGCCGAAGAAGACCGGCGTCATATGGCCTTCGAGGAAGGCTTCACGATCGAAGGGGCGGCAGGCCTCGATGGCGAGCTCGGTTTCCTCGATGAAGGCTGCGCGCTCGTTTTCCGGCAGGCGATCGGCGACCGCCTGCGGGCCGTTGACCTTGGTGGGGGTCACTTCCGTATCGGCGCCGCGCACGGTGTTATCGGCGATGTTATAGGAGCCGCAGAAGGTCTTCGAGCGGCCGATCGGCCAGGTAACGGGTGCCGTATCGAGCGCCAGTTTCTCTTCGACTTCATCGAGGATCTCGAAGGGATCGCGGCTTTCGCGGTCCATCTTGTTGATGAAGGTGATGATCGGGATGTCGCGCATGCGGCAGACTTCGAAGAGTTTCAGCGTCCGCGGCTCGATACCCTTGGCGGCATCGATGACCATGACGGCCGCATCCACCGCCGTCAGCGTGCGGTAGGTATCGTCGGCGAAGTCTTCGTGGCCGGGCGTATCGAGAATGTTGAAGACATTGCCGTCATATTCGAAGGTCATCACCGAGGTGACGACGGAGATGCCGCGCTCGCGCTCGATCTTCATCCAGTCCGAGCGGGTCTGGATGCGATCCTTCTTGGCCTTCACCTCACCGGCAAGCTGGATGGCGCCGCCGAAGAGCAGCAGCTTTTCGGTGAGCGTGGTCTTTCCCGCATCCGGGTGAGCAATGATCGCGAATGTGCGACGGCGGGCGACCGCCTCGGCAATGGTTTCAGGCATGCGGCAAAATCCTTCGAAGTTGCCGGCTATCTAGCGTTTTCGGCCCCGATATGCAATTGACCGACGAAAGCTAAAGGAGATCCCCCATGCGTGACATTATCGGCCCGACAGTCAATCTCGTACGGCTTGCTCATGCAGACGGGCTGGATCTGCGGCTTACGAGACTTCCGGTTCGGCCGGCATGGACCTGCGCGCCGCCATTACCGAGGGTGCGACGCTTTCGATCGCGCCCGGCCACCGGGCACTGGTGCCGACCGGGCTCGTCTTCGAACTGCCCGCCGGCTTCGAGGCGCAGATCCGCCCCCGCTCCGGCCTTGCCTTCAAGAACGGCATCACCTGCCTCAACACGCCCGGCACGATCGACAGCGATTACCGCGGCGAAGTGAAGGTGCTGCTCATCAATCTCGGAACAGAGGATTTCGTCATTACCCGCGGCATGCGGATCGCCCAGATGGTGGTGGCGCCGGTGACGCAGGTTCAGCTCTGCGAGATCACCGAGGCAGGCTCAACCAGCCGCGCGCCGGCGGCTTCGGCTCGACCGGGGTCTGAGCGAGGTTTGATCGGCGGCTGAGCGGCATTTGGGTGGCGGGCGCTGATCGCCCTCAAACTTTTGCCCCAAGACTTTGGGCCAAGCCTTTGCTCACGACTTTGTCCAAAATTTGTCCAAGACTGGGCCCAAAGCTTTGGCCCCAGTCTTTCCGGCCGCGGTGAGGCGATGATCCGGCAATTCGGCGGAACCTCGCCTCTCTCTTTCCTGCCTATCCGTGTTGTGCCGCCGGAGCGGGGCAGACGTCGGACTGGCCGTCCAGACCTTCCGCCTGACGGGAGAAGGTCAGCCGGCCATCCGGTCCACGGGTCAGGACGTAGAGACTGTCGAAATCCTTGCCCTTCCATTTCGGCACCTGATCGGGATCGCCGCCCGAGGCCTTGAGCATGGCGCGCACCAGCTTGACGATCTGCTTGTGTTCCCAGGCGACGAAGATCGTGTGCGCCCCGGACGATGCCTCAAGGCGCTTCTGCAGCTTGTCGATCTCGTCATAACCGATCGAGGTATCGACCGGCAGGCCGGCTGCAATCGCCGTCGGCTCGATGGTCGCGAGCGGGCGGATATAGGCGTAGTTCGTGCCCTCATCCTCCTTCAGCTTCGACGGATCGGGCGCAAAGACGGCATCCGGCCGGCCGAAGATCTTTGTCAGCACGGAGGGGAGCGCGAGCGAACGATTGAGACCCGTGCAGCTCAGCTGGCCGAGACCAGCCTGCGGCTTTTCGCCATGACGCATGAAGACGATGACCTGTCCGGAATTCGCAGCATTCGTCGCTGCCATGGCGGTGGTGCCGCCGGCGACAGCCGTCGCGGCAATCATGATGATCAAGAGGATGGGGGCAAAACGCTGCATGATCGTAGGCTCCAGATATCTTGCAATGGCGTAATGCCGCAATTGATCGGCAGCAAGGCGACATGGTTTCGATTTGGGCCTAAAGTGCGTCAACATTTCAGTGAGGGAGAAAACATCATGACGACCAAGAAACCCGGCAGGGGCAAGGTCTATCAGTCGATCACCGAGACGATCGGCGACACGCCGCTCGTTCGGCTCGACAAGCTGGCGCGGGAAAACGGTGTCGAGGCGACGCTGCTCGCCAAGCTCGAGTTCTTCAACCCGATCGCTTCGGTCAAGGACCGGATCGGCGTGGCGATGATCGAGAGCCTGGAAGCGCAAGGCAAGATCACGCCCGGCAAATCCGTGCTGGTCGAGCCGACCTCGGGCAATACCGGCATCGCGCTTGCCTTTGCCGCCGCCGCCAAGGGCTACAAGCTGATCCTCACCATGCCGGAGACGATGTCGATCGAGCGGCGCAAGATGCTGGCGCTGCTCGGCGCCGAACTGGTGCTGACCGAGGGGCCGAAGGGTATGAAGGGGGCAATCGCCAAGGCCGAGGAACTGGCCGCGACCCTGCCCGACGCGATCATCCCGCAGCAGTTCGAGAACCCCGCCAACCCGGAGATCCACCGCAAGACGACGGCGGAAGAGATCTGGAACGACACGGACGGCAAGGTCGATATCTTCGTCGCCGGCATCGGCACGGGCGGCACGATTACCGGCGTCGGACAGGTGCTGAAGGCGCGCAACCCGTCGCTGAAGGTGATTGCCGTCGAGCCGAAGGAATCGCCGGTTCTTTCCGGCGGCGAGCCCGGCCCGCACAAGATCCAGGGGATCGGCGCCGGTTTTGCGCCGAAAATCCTCGATACGCATGTCTATGACGAGGTCGTCACCGTTGCCAGCACGGACGCGATGGAGATGGCCCGGCATGTGGCGCGGCTCGAAGGCGTGCCGGTCGGGATTTCCTCCGGTGCTGCACTGACGGCGGCCATCGCCGTTGGTCGCCGGCCGGAAAATGCCGGCAAGACGATCGTGGTGATCATCCCCTCCTTTGCCGAGCGCTATCTCTCGACGGCGCTGTTCGACGGGCTCGGCTGAGCCGATTGCCTTCGCCAGCCGGTGCCAGAGCGGCATCAGGCTGGCGATCAGAACGAGGATGGTGGCCCGCAATGTTGTCATGCGGGCGCCATCTGGCGTTCTCCGGCCATCAGGTAGGAAATGGCTTCGGCGAGATGGATGCGGCCGACCCTGTCCTCGCCGTCGAGATCGGCGAGCGTGCGGGCGACCTTCAGGATGCGATGATAGGCGCGGGCGGAGAATTTCATCTGTTCCGCCGCATCCTGCAGCAGCGTGAGGCCCGCCCGGTCCGGCTCGGCACAGGCCTCGATCAGGGCCGTCGGGCAGCGGGCATTGGTGTGAATGTCGCCATGGCCGAGGTTTTCATATCGAAGGCTTTGCCGTTTGCGCGCCGAGGCGACACGGGCAGCGATATCGGCGCTCTTTTCCGACGGTGCGGGGCGGATGAGATCGGCGGCCGAGACCGCCGGCACGTCGATGCGGATGTCGATCCGGTCCATCAAGGGCGCGGAGATGCGGGCCTGATAATCCGACGCGCAACGCGGGCCGCGGGCGCAGACATGGCCCGGCTCACCGGCCATGCCGCAACGACAGGGGTTCATTGCCGCCACAAGCTGGATTGCCGCCGGATAGGTGACGCGATGATTGGCGCGGGCGATGATACATTCCCCCGTCTCCAGCGGCTGGCGCAGCGCATCGAGAACCTGCGGCGAAAATTCCGGAAACTCATCCAGAAAGAGAATGCCGTGATGGGCGAGCGAGGCCTCGCCCGGCCGGCCGCGAAAGCCGCCGCCGACAAGCGCTGCCATGGTGGCCGAGTGATGCGGGGTGCGGAATGGCCGTCGATCGGAAAGCCTGCCGCCGGAGAGATTTCCTGCAATCGAGTGGATCATCGAGACTTCGAGAAGTTCGGCAGCAGACAAAAGCGGCAGGATGGAGGGCAGGCGCGCGGCAAGCATGGATTTTCCCGATCCGGGCGGGCCGACCATCAGGAGGTTGTGGCCTCCGGCCGCCGCCACTTCCAGCGCCCGCTTGGCACCCTCCTGCCCCTTGATATCGGCCATATCCGGCAGGCCGGCGGCAGGCGCGCGGATCGCCGGTTGCGGCCTTGAGATGACCTGTGTGCCGCGAAAATGATTGGCAAGCGCGATCAGGCTGCGCGGTGCGATGATATCGATCTCGGCTCCTGCCCAGGCGGCCTCTGCACCGCTGTCTGCCGGGCAGATCAGGCCTTTTCCCAGGGCGTTTGCGCGACGGCGGCGGGCAGCGCACCGGCGATGGCGGCAAGCGTGCCATCGAGATTGAGTTCGCCGATCACGACATGATCGGCAATCGCATCCGGCGGGATGGCGCCGAGTGCCGCCATCAGGCCGAGTGCGATGGGGAGATCGAAATGCGAGCCCTCTTTGGGAATGTCTGCCGGGGCGAGATTGACCGTGACCTTCTTGGGCGGCATGGCAAGCCTGATGCATGCAGTGCTGCCTGCACCCGCTCGCGGCTTTCAGCCACCGCCTTGTCCGGCAGGCCGACGATATGCATGCCCATCTTGCCCGGTCCGACCATGACCTGCACATCGACGGGAACACCCTCTATGCCCTGGAATGCCACCGTTGCCACGCGTGCGACCATGCCTGCCACCCCCGGACCTGAACTACCCAGAGCCGGCAGCGAGCTTAAAAGCACCGCCTCATGCCAGCGGCAACAAGCTGACAGACAATCATGATTTAGGCAAGAACATTTAAAGAACAAAACCCGCCTGCAGTGCAGACGGGTTGTATCGAGTTGTAAAGCCGGAACGGATGAGAACGAACCGGCCTTGTCGCACGGATATCAGGCGCGCTTGGCTTCGACCGCGTCCCACATCAGGCTTGCGACATCGGCGCCGCCGAATTTCTTCACTTCGCGGATGCCGGTCGGCGAGGTCACGTTGATCTCGGTCATGTAATCGCCGATCACATCGATGCCGACGAAGATGAAGCCGCGTTCGCGGAGCGCCGGCCCGATGCGGGCGCAGATTTCCTTCTCGCGGGCGGTCAGTTCGGTCGGCTCGGCGCGGCCGCCGACATGCATGTTGGAGCGGCTGTCATGCTCGGCCGGAACGCGGTTGATGGCGCCCACCGGCTCGCCATCGACGAGCAGGATGCGCTTGTCGCCCTTGCGCACTGCCGGCAGATAGGCCTGGGCGATATAGGGCTCGCCGCGATACATCTGGCCGAACATTTCCAGAAGCGAGGAGAAGTTGCGGTCGTCGCGGGCGGAATGGAAGACGCCGGCGCCGCCATTGCCGTAGAGCGGCTTCAGGATGATATCGCCGAGTTCCTGACGGAAGGCGGCGATCTCCGTCGGATCGCGCGAGATCAGCGTCGGCGGCATGAGATCGGCAAATTCGGTGACGAAGATCTTTTCCGGCGAGTTGCGCACCCAGGCTGGGTCGTTGACGACGAGGGTCTTCGGGTGGATGCGCTCAAGAAGGTGGGTCGAGGTGATGTAGCCCATGTCGAAGGGCGGATCCTGGCGCAGAAGGACGACATCCATCTCGGAGAGGTCCATCCGCACCTTCTCTTCAAGGGTGAAGTGATCGCCCTTGATATCGCGCACCTGAAGGCGCTCGACGGCGGCGAAAATCTTGCCATCGCGCTGGCTCAGGCGGTCCGGCGTGAAATGGTAGAGTTCATAGCCACGCGACTGCGCTTCGAGCGCCATGGCGAAAGTGCTGTCTCCGGCAATGTTGATGCCGGAAATGTGGTCCATCTGGAATGCGACTTTGCGGATCTTCGCCATGAATTCGGCCCCCTTGGCATTGCTGCGCCTGATTTAGGATGGCCGAAATGGAAAGGCAACCGTGCAGGATTTTTGCTGCCGCCGATCAGCCGGCGAGGCCGACCTTCGGGCGCGGGCGAAAGGCGTCGCGCAGCTGGTAGAGCATGGCGATCGGCTTCGGATAGGGTTTCGCAGGAAGGCGACCTTCTTGACGTAATCATCAACGCGCCAGGTGGCCCAGGTGCCGGCCTTGAAATAGCCGACGTCACCGGCGGCAAGCAGCCGTTCCGTACCATCTTCAGCGGTGATGTGAACCGAGCCTTCAAGGATAACGACGGTCTCGTCCCAGCCGAAATACCAGCGGAAAGTGCCCGCCGTGCAATCCCATATGCCGGTTGCGGCAAGGCCGTCCTCGGGCTTGGAATGGGCCGCGGCGCGGGCCTGAGGATCACCGCTCAAGACCCAGGATGGCTCGATCGGCAGCGGCTTCATGTCCATGGAATGCGCGTTCGCACCGACGAATGGCTTTGCCGGCACCGGCTCGTTGCCGGATGACTTGTAGCGGATCGCGATCGCGGCGGCGGCGGCCGCAATGACGTGCCAACTCATGTCTTACCCCTCATGATTACCCTTTACCGAGCATCCTTCTAGCTGACAAAGATGATTGGCCGGTTCAGCGCTTCGCTCAAATTGTAGCAAAGCGCCGATCAGAGGTTGAGTGCGGGATTTCCCTTAGGTCCGGCAAACGGTTTGAAGACAAGAATTTTCAGGCAACAGGTTCAACAGTGCCGAGTGCAGCCCTGGCGATGGCGCCACCGGCGATCCGCTTGCCGGTTTCGGCCGAGAAGAAATGCAGCTTTGCCGGATCGATGACGATGCGCATTTCGGTCTCAAGGGCCGTTTCGGCGGAGAGTGCGATAGTGAGCGACTGGTCGCCCACCGAGCCGTGAACCAGCCGCTGGGCGCCGAGTTCTTCGGTGTAATCGACGCGGAAAGGCAGAGCCTCTTCGCCGGGTGAGGCAAGGCGCAGGTCTTCGGCGCGCAGGCCGACGGTGACGGTGCCGGAGGTGGGGGCAAAGCCCTTGAGGTCGATCAGCGACGGGCCGATTGCCAGCTTGTCGCCATGCAGTTCGCCCTTGACGAGGTTCATGGCCGGCGAGCCGATGAAGCTTGCGACGAAGGTGGAGGCCGGCGTGTGATAGACATCGAGCGGCGAGCCGACCTGCTCGATACGGCCGCCGTTCAGGACGACGAGGCGGTCTGCCAGCGTCATCGCCTCCAGCTGGTCGTGAGTGACGTAGATGGAGGTGGTGCCGAGGCGGCGCTGAAGGCGCTTGATCTCGCCGCGCATGGAGACGCGCAGCTTGGCATCGAGGTTCGACAATGGCTCGTCGAAGAGGAAGACGGCCGGCTTGCGGACGATGGCGCGGCCCATGGCGACGCGCTGGCGCTGACCGCCGGAAAGCGCTTTCGGCTTGCGCTCCAAATACTGGCCGATTTCCAGCATGCGGGCGGCCTCCGTCACGCGGGCCTCGATCTCGGCTTTCGGCGTGCGGCGGTTCTTCAGGCCGTATTCGAGGTTCTGCTTGACCGTCATATGCGGGTAGAGCGCATAGTTCTGGAAGACCATGGCGATGTCGCGGTCGGCCGGTTCGACGTCGTTGACGACGCGCGGGCCGATCTTCACCTGGCCTTCGGAAATGGTCTCAAGCCCGGCGATCATGCGCAGAAGCGTGGACTTGCCGCAGCCCGAGGGGCCGACGAGCACGATGAACTCGCCATCGGCGATGTTGAGCCTGATGTCGGAGACGGCCCGAACGCCGCCGGTATAGATCTTGCCGACATTTTCGACGTCGATGGAAGCCATTGTTATTTCTCCGTCTCAACCAGGCCTTTGACGAACAGGCGCTGCATGAAGATGATGACCAGAACCGGGGGAAGTGCGGCCAGGATGACGCCCGCCATGACGAGGTTCCACTGGGTGTCGCCGTCGAGCACGGCTGCCAGCCGCTTGATGCCCATGACCACGGTGTAATAGTGCGGTTCTGTGGTGATCAGCATCGGCCAGAGGTACTGGTTCCAGCCGAAGATGAACATGATGATGAAGAGTGCCGCGATATTGGTGCGCGACAGCGGCAGGAGGATATCCCAGAAGAATTTCAAGGGGCCTGCACCATCGACGCGCGCGGCTTCCATCGTCTCTTCCGGAATGGTCAGGAAGAACTGGCGGAAGAGGAAGGTGGCGGTGGCGGACGCGATGACCGGGATGACGAGGCCCGAATAGGAATTCAGCATACCGAGATCGGCAATCACCTTGTAGGTGGGCAGGATGCGGACCTCGATCGGCAGCATCAGCGTCATGAAGATGATCCAGAAGGCGATGATGCGGCCGGGGAAGCGGAAATAGACGACCGCGAAGGCCGAGAGGATCGAGATCGCGATCTTGCCGACGGCAACGAGTATGGCCATTACGAGACTGTTGGCCAGCATCAGCAGGAAGGGCGGCGCGCCTGCCTCCGTCGATCCGGCGCCGAGAAGCGCGCCGTAATTGGCCCAGGTCTGGTCGCCCGGCGTCAGCGGCACGACACCGGTCAGGAAGTCGGCCGGGCCACGGGTGGAGGCGATGAAGGCGAGATAGACGGGAAAGACAACCGTGGCGATGCCGAGGATCAGCACGAGATGGGTGAGAAAGTTCAGAAACGGGCGGTTCTCGACCATGACGGCGGCTCCTATCAATACTGCACTTTGCGCTCGATCCAGCGGAACTGGACGATCGTCAGGAGGACCACGATCAGCATCAGCACCACGGACTGCGCCGCCGAGGGGCCAAGATTGAGGCCGACGAAGCCATCCGCATAGACCTTGTAGACAAGGATATTGGTCGACTGGGCGGGGCCGCCGGAGGTGGTGGAATCGATGATCGGGAACGTGTCGAACATCGCATAGGTGATGTTGATGACGGCGAGGAAGAAGGTTGTCGGCGACAGGAGCGGGAAGACGATCGTCCAGAAGCGCTTCACCGGGCCGGCGCCGTCTATCGCGGCAGCCTCCGTCAGCGAATGCGGTACGGATTGCAGGCCGGCAACGAAGAAGAGGAAATTGTAGGAGATCTGCTTCCAGGCGGCGGCGATGATGACGAGAACCATCGCATTGTTCGGGTTGAGGCGGTGGTTCCAGCTATAACCGAGATGTTCGAGGCCATAGGGAATGATGCCGACGCTGGGGTTGAACATGAACCACCAGAGGAGCCGGAGGCGGCGGGCGCCACGCGTAAGGCCAGACAAGAAGCGTCGTGTAGAAACGCTGCGAACGGATGACGCGGTTGACGCAGACGGCGAGCAGCAAGGATGCGCCCATCGAAAGCAGCGTGACACCGACCGAGAAGATGACGGTGACGCCGAGCGCGTTCAGATAATCCGCGTCACTCAGAAGGCGCGTGTAGTTAGCGAACCAGATGAAGGTGTCCTTCATGCCGAACGGGTCCTGCCGCAGGAAGGATTGCCAGACGGCCTGGCCGGCCGGCCATACGAAGAAGATCAGCGTGATGACGAGCTGCGGCGCCAGAAGAAGATAAGGCAGGAGGCGGCTCTGGAAGACGGTGCGCTTGGTCTGCATGCGGGTTCCCGGATCGGTTTCCTCTGGCGCCCGGCCAAGCATTCGCAAGCCGGCAGCCCATGGAAGGAAAAGGCCCTCCCCGGCGAAAACCGGGAAGGGCGCGTGACAAGGAGCGATCCTTAGTTGGTGTTCGCAGCCTGGAAGTCGGTCAGGATGGCATTGCCCTGCTTGACGCCTTCATCGAGAGCCTGCTGACCGGTCTTCTTGCCGGCGAGGAGGGCTTCGAACTGCTGGTCGAGAGCATCGCGGATCTGGCTGAGGTTGCCGAAGCGAACGCCCTTGGAGTTGTCGTCCGGCGTGCCGCGGGTGATCTGCTTGATGGCGATATCGGAGCCGGGTTCTTGGCGTAGTAGCCCTGCTTCTGACCAAGCTCGTAGGCGGCATTGGTGATCGGCAGATAGCCGGTGAACTGGTGCCAGTCAGCCTGGACTTCCGGCTGCGACAGGTAGGTGAAGAACTTGGCGGCGCCCTTGTAGACGTCCTTGTTCTTCTGGCCGTTCAGAACCCAGAGCGTTGCGCCGCCGATGATCGAGTTCTTCGGGTCCTTGGTGACGGTGTCGTCATAAGGCATCGGCGCAAAGCCGACGTTGAACTTCGAGTTGGCGATGACGTCTGCGCGCGAGGCCGACGAGTTCATGTAGACGGCGCATTGCTGCGAGTAGAAGGCCGGAGCCGCGTCTGCACCGCCGCTCGGGCCGCCATACTTGTAGGAACCGTCGTCATGCCACTTCTTCAGCTGATCCCAGAAGGCAGCCTGATGCGGACCGTTGAAGGTGAGGCGTGCATCCATGCCGCCGAAACCGTTCTGCTTGGTGCCATAGGGCAGATCCTGAATGGCCGAGTAGTTCTCGAGGCCAACCCAGCTTGCGCCGTAGGACATGGTGAAGCCGCACTTGGCCGCGCCGGAAGAGACGATCTTCTTGCTCATCTCGCCGAGTTCAGCCCAGGTCTTGGGAGCAACGTCCGGGTTGAGGCCAGCCTTCTGGAAGACGTCCTTGTTATAGTACAGGATCGGCGTCGAGGAGTTGAACGGCATGGACAGGATATTGCCCTGCGGATCCGTGTAATAGCCGGTGACGGGCGAGAGGAACTTCGAGGCATCCCACGGCTCGCCTTCGTCCTTCATCAGCTGGTAGACCGGGTAGACGGCGCCCTTGGCGGCCATCATCGTGCCGGTGCCGACTTCGAAGACCTGAACGATGGCGGGCTGCTGGCCGGCGCGGAAGGCGGCGATCGCGGCGGTGAGAGTTTCCGGGTAGGTGCCCTTGTAGACCGGAACGATCTTGTATTCGCTCTGGCTCTCGTTGAACTTCTTGGCGACTTCCTCGAGCTTCTGGCCGAGCTTGCCGCCCATGGCGTGCCACCAGGTGACTTCGGTTGCGGCCATCGACGTCGTCGCCGACAGGGCGAGCGCTGCAGCGGCGATCGAAAGTTTCTTGAACATGGTCGTCCTCTCCACCGTGATTGGGGTGAGGACGCTGATAGGGGCCGCGAGTGACAGGACCTTAACAGTTTTGTTTCAGCTTCATGACACTGCACGCCTTTGCAATAAATTCATCCGCCGGTCAAAAAACCTCCATGAAATGCGCGGAAACCGCCAGGGCCGCACCACGACGACATCGCAGCGGCTGGAGAGATGCGCGTGATCGGATCGACGCGACAGCCAGATATCGGCCGCCGCGCGGATACGGTGCTGGGCACTGTAGCCGACAGCATCGAGTGCCTCGGCCTCGCTGCTGCGCGCCTTGACCTCGACGAAGATGATGAGATCGCCTTTTCTGGCGACGATATCGATCTCGCCCGCCCGCGTGCGATAGCGCAGGGCGAGGATGCGGTAGCCCTTCAGCATCAGAAAGGCGGCGGCGGCATATTCCGAAAGGCGCCCTCGCCTTTCGGCTCTCCTGCGTTTCAGGCCGGCATCATCGCTTTTCGCCATCACCGCCCTCTTCGTCTTGAAACTGCTATCCGGCGTTCTTCAGGTCGAGAAGGCGCTGATAGAGATCCTTGCGCGACATGCCGGTGAGCTTGGCGGCCTCGGTTGCCGCCTTGCCGGCCGGCATGGTGGCCGAGAGTTCCTTGAGCAGCGCATCGACATCGACGGCATCCGGCACGGCGCCTGTTCCGGCGGTGCGATGAGAAGGACGATCTCACCCTTTACCGTGCGCTCGTCGTCATAATATTCGGCGAGTTCGGCCAAGGTGCCGCGGCGGAATTCCTCGAAGGTCTTGGTGAGTTCGCGGCAGACGCAGGCGCGCCGCGTGCCACCCAGAACATCGGCTGCGGCATGGATGGTGGCGCCGATCCGGTGCGGGCTTCAAAGAAGATCAGCGTTGCCGGAATGGCGGAGAGTTCCTGCAGCCTGTCGCGCTTGCCCTTGTCCTTTGCCGGCAGGAAGCCGGAGAAGAAGAAGGCATCCGACGGCATGCCGGAGCCGACAAGTGCCGTCAAAGGTGCAGAGGCGCCCGGAATGGGCACGACGCGATGGCCGGCCTCAAGCGCCTGCTGGCCGAGCCTGTAGCCCGGATCCGAGACCATCGGCGTGCCGGCATCCGAGACGAGCGCCACGGACTTTCCCTGGTCCAGCGCCGCGATCAGCTTCGGGCCAACCTCTTCGGCATTGTGTTCATGATAGGCGTAAGGCCGGATCTGGATGCCGAAGCGATCGAGAAGGACGCGGGTGACGCGGGTATCCTCGCAGGCCAGAACATCGGCGCCGGCCAGCGTTTCAAGCGCGCGAAGGGTGATATCGCCGAGATTGCCGATCGGGGTCGCGACCAGATAGAGCGCCGGCTCCAGCGGACGGGCGGGCACGGCGGTGTTGGCGAGGCGGTAGGTCCGCACGGTTTTCTGATCGTCGGTCATTTGCGGTAACAGTCACGTTTATCGGTCGACAGGATCGACCCGGGGGAAACGGCAAGGCTTTGATTATCCATGGCCCGTTATGGGCGAGGCAGCAAGCTTCGGCAAGCAGCAGCAGCCTCGAGGCGATATCACGGCGAGATTCCCCGGTATAGCGGCAAGATTTCTGTGTGGATCACTTGCGGACAAAGCGAATCGGCCCGGCAACTCCGTCTCGCCTCTTGCATTCCCTGTCGGTTGTCTGCCATTTTGCCCGTCCACATGTCCGGCCTTATGAAGAGGCCGAAGGAATATCAGACCCGTCAGACCGGGTCTTACGGTCGAAAGCGATAGCGTCAATGCGTATTACTCTTGAGCGGTCAAACCTCCTGAAATCGCTGAACCACGTACACCGGGTGGTCGAGCGTCGGAACACGATCCCGATCCTTTCCAACGTGCTGATGCGCGCTTCCGGCAACAATCTCGATCTGAAGGCAACCGACCTCGATCTCGAGATCACCGAAGCGACGCCGGCCATGGTCGAAACCGCAGGCGCGACCACGGTGCCAGCGCATCTGCTTTACGAAATCGTCCGCAAGCTGCCGGATGGTTCGGAAGTGCTGCTCGCCACCAATCCGGATGGCGGCTCGATGACGGTCCAGTCCGGCCGTTCGAAGTTCACTCTTCAGTGCCTGCCGGAAACCGATTTCCCGGATCTGACGGCCGGCAGCTTCACCCATACGTTCGACCTCAAGGCGACCGATCTGAAGATGCTGATCGATCGCACGCAGTTCGCCATCTCGACGGAAGAGACCCGTTATTACCTCAACGGCATCTTCTTCCACACGGTGGAAGCCGGCGGCGATCTCAAGCTGCGCGCCGTTGCGACCGACGGCCACCGTCTGGCCCGCGCCGACGTTGTGGCGCCGTCCGGTTCGGAAGGCATGCCGGGCATCATCATTCCGCGCAAGACGGTCGGTGAATTGCAGAAGCTGGTCGACGATCCGGAAATGGTCGTCAAGGCCGAGTCTCCGACGCCAAGATCCGCATGACGATCGGCTCGATCGTGCTGACCTCGAAGCTGATCGACGGCACGTTCCCCGATTACCAGCGCGTCATCCCGACCGGCAACGACAAGGAAATGCGCGTCGATTGCCAGAGCTTTGCCAAGGCTGTCGACCGCGTTTCGACGATTTCGTCCGAGCGCGGCCGCGCGGTGAAACTGTCAATCACCGAGGGGCAGCTGACGCTCACCGTCAACAACCCGGATTCGGGCAGTGCGACGGAAGAAGTGGCAGTCGGCTACGAGAATGACGGGATGGAAATCGGCTTCAATGCCAAATACCTCCTCGATATCACCGCACAGCTTTCCGGCGACGATGCAATCTTCATGCTGGCGGATGCCGGATCGCCGACGCTGGTCAGAGATACGGCCGGCGACGACGCGCTTTACGTGTTGATGCCGATGCGCGTTTAAACCCTAGGCGGCTGGTGAGAATCAGCCGCCTTTTTATTGCTGTTTTCTCGATGCGACATTTTCTCTTGTCTTTGCGCCACGAGAACACAAATTGCCGATGAAGGTGGAGGATGACCTTATGGAATTGCGCCTGAAAGAGCGGCTTGGCCGCAAGTTCGACGAAGAGATCCGGTTCATCAAGGGCTGGATGGACGGGCCGAAGCAGGTGGGCGCCATCCTGCCGACCTCATCGATCACCGCACGGCGCATGGCGAGTGTCGTCAATCCGACATCGGGGCTGCCGGTTCTCGAACTCGGCCCCGGCACCGGCATCATCACCAAGGCCATCCTGAAACATGGTGTGCGCCCGCAGGACCTCGTCTCGATCGAGTATTCGACCGATTTCTATCAGCACCTCGTCCGCACCGTGCCGGGCGTCAACTTCATCAATGGCGACGCGTTCGATCTCGACCGCACGCTCGGCGCCTTCAAGGATACAACCTTCGACAGCGTCATCTGTGCCATCCCGCTCCTGAGTTTTCCGATGGAAAGCCGGATCGCGCTTCTGGAAGACCTGCTCGACCGTATTCCGGCTGGTCGCCCGGTGATGCAGATCACCTATGGTCCCGTTTCGCCGATCATCGCAAAGCCCGACCGCTACCGGATCAAGCATTACGATTTCGTCGTGCGCAACATCCCGCCGGCGCAGCTTTGGACCTATACCCGCGCCTGACGAGGGCGGCGAGCGAGAGGCAGGAGAGATCATGAGCTTCGGCCTCTATATCACCCATCCGCAGGTCAGGATCGATCCTTCCGTGCCGGTACCACTCTGGGGCCTTTCCGATCTCGGCCGGGCCCGTACGGAAGAGGCGCCCGGGCGCCATGGGCGAGGCAATTGGGGCGGATCCTCTCCAGCGAGGAGACGAAGGCCATCGAGACCGCCGACATTCTGGCAGGCGCTGCCGGCATCAGGGTCGAGGTCATCGCGGGCGCTCACGAGAACGACCGGTCGGCCACCGGCTTCCTGCCGCCGCCGGAATTCGAGACGGCGGCGGACTGGTTCTTTGCGCATCCGCACGAAAGCTTCAAAGGCTGGGAGCGGGCAATCGATGCGCAGGCGCGGATCGTCTCTGCTGTCGACAAGGTTCTAGCCGATCATGATCCGGCAGTGCCGATCGCCTTTGTCGGTCATGGCGGTGTCGGAACGCTGCTGAAATGCCATTTGCAGGGCCGGCCGATCGGTCGCGACGGCGATCAGCCGGGCGGTGGCGGCAATCTCTTCCGCTTCACCCTTGCAGATCGCGCCGTCTCATGCGACTGGACGCCCATCGAGACATATAAAATACCGGACTGAGATGCCGGACAGAACGGGGCAAGGAGATTGAACCGATGAACGCACGCGACCGCCTGATCGTTGGCCTCGACATTCCGACCATTGCAGAAGCCGAAAACATGGTGGCGACGCTGGGCGACAGCGTCTCCTTCTACAAGATCGGCTACCAGCTGGTGTTTGCCGGCGGGCTGGAATTTGCCCGCGATCTGGCAAAGGACGGCAAGCAGGTCTTTCTCGACATGAAACTGCTCGACATCGACAACACGGTGGCGAAGGGCGTCGAGAACATTGCCAAGATGGGCATGACCATGCTGACGCTACATGCCTATCCGAAGGCGATGCAGGCCGCGGTGGAGGCTGCCAAGGGTTCCGACCTCTGCCTGCTGGGCGTCACCGTGCTGACCTCGATGGATGCCGAAGACCTTATCGATGCGGCTATCACCAGACGCCGGGAGAACTCGTCGCCAGGCGCGCCGAACAGGCCAAGGCCGCGGGCATGGGCGGCATCGTCTGCTCGGCGGAAGAATCCGCTGTGGTTCGCGCCATTCTCGGCCCCGACATGGCGGTCGTCACCCCCGGCATCCGCCCGATCGGCGCCGATGCCGGCGACCAGAAGCGTGTCGTCACCCCCGGCGATGCACTGAAGGCCGGCTCCAGCCATCTCGTCGTCAGCCGCCCGATCGTCAAGGCTGATGATCCGAAGGCTGCGGCGGAAGCCATACTCGCCGAAATGCGCGACGCGCTCTGGCCTGCCAATAACGTCTGAGCCGACAGAAATTCACGACTGGCGGGGCCGGACCTTGACCGAGGTTCGGCCCTTCTTTGTCAGGCGGCCATTTCGCGCCGCAAGACCTAACGGTTGTCCGACACGACATTGTTGCTGTCATTGTTGACGATCAGCCTTGCGGCACCGCCCGGCAGATGGTTTCCCGTCACCGTATTGTGCTCGGCATGATCGAGCGCGCTGAGGCTGCTTCCGAAGGGGCGATCGGGGCGGAAGAGGCAATAGGGGCTGATGCCCTGGCGACTGCCGATCCAGACCGCCGGCCGGCCCACCATGAAATCCGTATAGCGGAACGTATTGCCGGTGATGACATTGCGCTGCGGTTCCTGATGGCGGATCGTGCCGCCCTCGCCGCAATTGCGGTAGAGAAAGATGCCCCCCTTCCAGGGTTTTCGAAGAGATTGTTCTCGATCCGGTTATCGGCAGAGCCATCGACGGCGATCATTTCCCGCCATTTCGTATGGATCTCGAAACGGTTGCCGATGATGCGGTTGCGGGCGGATTCGGCATCCATATAGAGCGCCACCGAGACACTTTCGCCGCGAAAGGTGGAATTGCTGACCGTCACCTCGGTCGTGCCCGGCGAGATATAAAGTGGGATGCCGCCCTCCCCGGTGAATGTGTTGTGATCGAGCGTGATACGGGTCGGCGCTGCCGCCTGCGCCCGCGCCGTATGGCCGGCATTCAGCGAGGACAGCCGCACCTCCTCCGCCTCGCCGTTTCGCCCGAGACCTTCGATCCTGACATCGCCGATGATGTTGCAATTGCGCACGGTGATATCCTGCGGGCGATCCCATGTGCCGTCGGGCCTTTTCAGCGAGCGGATCCAGAGTGCGCGGATACCGGGTGCGGCGCCGGCAAGCGTCGCACCATGGCAATCGAGCGTCAGGCCGGAGCGCCGGCGCCGGAATAGGCGATCGGCACCGTGACCTTGTCGGAGGCGCTCAAGGACAGATCGCAATTAATCTCGACGGGCGTTACGCCTCGCGGATGATCGGCGGTCAACACCCGGTAGAGATCAGGCGAGCAGGCCGCAGCCCGCGCCGGTGACGGCAGGCCAGTGACGGTGAGTGAGGCAAGGATCGCGGCCGCAATCGCCGGAAATAGCGCCGGAAACAGGCCCGGGAAGCGGATGCCTGAGAGACGGCGCGCAAGAGGGAGTGATCGCAGACGCAACAATATTGACTCTCCCGTGGTTTTGCCGGAAGCCGGAGGGCAAGGACGATCGATTGGAGGAAAGATCATGGCCAAGGGTTACTGGATCGCACGCGTCGATGTGCGGGATGGCGAACGCTACAAGGATTACGTTGCCGCTGCCAAGCCCGCCTTCGAGAAATACGGAGCGCATTTTCTCGCACGCGGCGGCCCACTGACCGAGCTTGAAGGCAAGGCCCGCGGCCGGAATGTCGTGATCGAGTTCCCGTCCATGCAGGCCGCCGTCGACTGCTACAACTCGCCGGAATACCAGATCGCCGCGAAAATCCGCCAGGAAGTGGCCGATGCGGAAATGGTCGTGGTCGAAGGCGTCTGATCGCAGGCTTGCGGCCGCTTCACCAGACCTTGACCGGCAGCGTGCCGCCGTGCAGAAGCGCGACGGCTGATCTGCGTCAATGTGAAGCGTTGCGAACGCGAACAGACTTTCGCAGCCGCAGCGATTCGGCTAAACAATCCTTCAGTTCCCGACGCATAGTATCCATAGCGCAACGTCCACAGATCGAGGCATGCCATGACAACCATGAACCTTCCGCCGCTCGTCACCGTCTTCGGAGGATCGGGGTTCATCGGCCGGCATGTGGTTCGGGCTCTGGCCGAGCGCGGCTACCGGGTGCGGGTCGCGGTGCGCCGTCCGGATCTCGCGGGCTTCCTGCTTCCCGCCGGCTATGTCGGCCAGATCGCGCTGATGCAGGCCAATCTGCGCAACCGCGCCTCGATCGACCGCGCCGTGGAAGGCTCCTCGCATGTGATCAACTGCGTCGGGCTCTTGTTCGAGACCGGTGCCAATACATTCGATGCCGTGCAGGATGCCGGCGCGCGCTCGGTTGCCGAGGCTGCGAAGGCGGCAGGCGCGAAGCTCACCCATATTTCGGCGATCGGCGCCGATGCCAAGTCGCCATCGGCCTATGGCCGCAGCAAGGCTGCCGCGGAAGCCGCGATCCGTTCGCTTCTTCCCGATGCGGTCATTCTTCGCCCCTCGATCGTGTTCGGCCCGGAAGACGGGTTCTTCAACAAGTTTGCCGGCATGGCGAAAATGCTGCCCTTCCTGCCGCTGATCGGCGGCGGCAAGACGAAGCTGCAGCCGGTCTATGTGATGGATGTTGCTGAAACCGTCGCACGTTCCGTCGACGGCAAGATCGCGCCGGCCAAGATCTACGAACTGGGCGGCAGCGAAGTGATGACCTTCCGCCAGTGTCTTGAGCTGGTGCTGAAGGCGACCGACCGTCGCCGGCCGCTGATCTCGCTGCCCTTCGGTCTTGCCTCCTGCATCGGCAGCGTCGCCTCGCTGGTGCCGCTGATTGCGCCGCCAATCACGCCGGATCAGGTGGAGATGCTGAAGAGCGACAATGTCGTGTCGGACAGCGCCAAGGCCGAAGAGCGCACGCTTGCCGGCATCGGCATCCGTGCGACCGTGCCTGCCTCCGTCGTCGGAGACTATCTGGTGCATTTCAAGCCGCATGGCCAGTTTACCAATTCCGGTAAAGCCGCCTGATAAAATGCGACATATTCTTGGCCGTTTGCAGGCGTTTGCACGGCCACCCACAACCATAGTCAAGATGCTGATTTCGTTATCTAATCAGCATCTCATGTGGCACAAAGGTCGCACCCTTTGCCGGGTTTCGCGTTAACGGGGAATTTAGCAAAAACCTTTATTGTATTCCGAGGCAGCGGCCAATAAACCGACTGTCGAAATTTCTCATTGTCCGTCACATCAGATTTCTTTGGAAAGGCATTCCTTCATGGGCAAGCCCATCGCCCTCTTTTTCGCGTGCGCAGCATTGGTGATCCTGGCCGGCTCTTTTGCCGCTCCCCGTACCGGCACTGCCGGCAAGCTCGATTGCGCACCGGCCTATGGCGTCGATCCGTGCAGCACGGGCTCGATCAACCGCTGATCCGGCCCTGACTGACATTGCCTCTGGAGCGCCTTTCGGCTGATGCAGTTCCATCAAAAAAGCCGGCTTGAAGCCGGCTTTTTTCGTTTCTGCACAATATGTTGCTTTTACTGCGTGACTGCCGGGCGAAGCGGAGCGGCAGCGGCATCATCCGGCTGCTCGTTGGGCATCATGTTCGTGGCGACCATGCCGAGCAGAACGATACCAATGATGATGCGGTAGATCGCAAAGACGGTGAAGCGGTTGGTCTGGATGAAGGACAGCAGCCACTTGACCGAGATGAAGGCGACGATGGTGGAAACGACGAAGGCAACACCGAGAGCGCCCCAATCCTCATTGGCCGCACCGCCATCCTTGATCGTCTTCAGCAGTTCATAGCCGCTTGCCGCATACATGGTCGGGATGCCAACGAGGAAGGCGAACTCGGTTGCCGCCGCACGGCTGCCCGTACCGGCCAGCATGGCGACGAAGATCGTCGTGCCGGAGCGCGACAGGCCCGGAAAGACGCCGGCGACGACCTGACCGATACCGACGAGAATGGCCACCAGCCATGTGATCGAGGTGTAAGGCGGCTTCTTGGCGGCCAGCCATTCGGCGACGATCATCCAGATACCGCCGATGACCAGAGCCCAGGCGATCGGGGTCGCATTTTCCGGAAGCGTGAAACCCATCTTCTTGACGATGAGACCGAGGACCGCGGTGATCAGGAAGGCGACGATCAGCTTTGCCGCATAGCGGCGGTTCTTCGGCTCTCTCCAGCCAAGGACCAGATCAAGAAGACGCCGCCAGTAGATGAAGGTGACGGCGAGAATGGCGCCAGCCTGAATGACGATGTTGAACGTATCGGAACGGCGGCCGAGCCATTGTTCTGCGATAATCAGGTGTCCGGTGCTCGAAATAGGCAGAAACTCGGTAATGCCTTCGATGACACCCAAAAGTGCAGCATTGATATAATCCATATACGATCTCCGGTTTCAAACTGGTCTAAAGCGATGAATGGCGGCGACGGGCCGCGCTCACGGCCGCGAGAGGCTTCTTTGACCACGGATGTGGCAAAAAAAAGTCCCGATCACTCGGAATGTCATGAAAAATCCACGATTGGCAGAGGGTTAGGTGGCAACCCATCCAGATTCGCGATTGAAGCGACGTTGCAATCCTATATCTTTCTTAAGCTCCGGTTGTTAGGAGTTCTCCTCAAGGATAACACGTCGCTGAAACGCCAACAGGCGGACCCGTAAAAAATAATGCCTACGCTCTATCACCATCCCATGTCGACTTCGTCACGATTCGTCCGACTTATCCTGGCCGAATATGGCTTTCAGACGGACCTGGTCGAGGAACAGCCATGGGCGAAGCGCCGCGAGTTTCTGAACCTCAATCCGGCAGCGACACTTCCCGTCTATGTGGATGACAGCATGCGGGTGCTCTGCGGCCCCTCGGTGCTGATGGAATTTCTCGACGAGACCCATGGCGTGCTGAAGCGCGACCGGCGCCTGCTTGCAGAAGACCCCTGGCAGCGCGCGGAAATCCGCCGCCTGACCGAATGGTTCCTGCAGAAGATGGAGCAGGACGTGACGCGACCGCTCGCCCGCGAACGGGTCTACAAGCTGCAGATGACGCCTGCACAGGGCGGCGGCGCGCCGGACTCGAAGGTGCTGCGCACCTCGCGCGCAATATCCGCCAGCATATGAAATATCTGCCTGGCTTGCCGGCTCGCGCAAATGGCTGGCCGGCGACCGGCTGACCTATGCGGATCTTGCCGCCGCATCTTCCGTCTCGATCCTCGACTATATGGGCGAGATCGACTGGTCGGAAACGCCGCTTGCCAAGGACTGGTATCAGCGGATCAAATCCCGCCCCTCCTTCCGGCCGCTGCTTGCCGAGCGCATTCGCGGCCTGACGCCGGTCTCCCATTATGCGGACCTCGACTTCTAAGGCGGAGGCCGACGCGCAGAAGGCGCTCGCCAAGCGCGAGAAGCTGACGGGATTTCTGCGCACGGAGGCAGCCTCCCTCGGCTTCGATCTCTGTCGCATCACGCCGCCCGACAGTATCGCGCAGGCACCGGCTCGACTTGCGACATTTCTCGATGAAAACCGCCATGGCACGATGGAATGGATGGCCGAGACCGCAGAGCGCCGCGGCGATCCGCGCGTGCTGTGGCCGGATGTGCGCTCGATCGTCGTCTTCGGCCTGAATTACGGGCCGGACGAAGATCCGCGCGGCATTCTTTCCAAGCCGGACAAGGCCGCGATCTCGGTCTATGCCCGCAACCGCGATTATCATGACGTCATCAAGGGGCGGCTGAAGGAGATCGCGACGCGGTTTGCGGCGCGTTCCGGCGAAGACGTGAAGGTTTTCGTCGATACGGCGCCGGTGATGGAAAAGCCGCTCGCGGAAGCAGCCGGTCTCGGCTGGCAGGGCAAGCATACCAATCTGGTGAGCCGCAGCCATGGCTCATGGCTGTTTCTCGGCAGCATGTTTACTACCGCCGACCTTATATATGATGTGGCGGAGAAGGATCATTGCGGCAAATGCCGCGCCTGTCTCGATGCCTGTCCGACGGCGGCCTTTCCGGCGCCCTACCAGATCGATGCGCGGCGCTGCATTTCCTATCTCACCATCGAGCACAAGGGCCCGATCGCGCCGGAATTCCGGCCGCTGATCGCAACCGCATCTATGGCTGCGACGATTGCCTTGCCGCCTGTCCCTGGAACAAGTTCGCCGAAAGCGCCTCGGAGATGAAGCTTCAGGCGCGTGACGAGCTGAAGGAGCCGGAGATCGCCTTTCTGCTGACACTCGACGATGCCGCCTTCCGCACCTTTTTCAGCGGATCGCCGGTCAAGCGGATCGGCCGCGACCGGTTCGTTCGCAATGTGCTGATCGCAGCCGGCAATTCCGGGCGTGCGGAGTTTATAGAGCAGTGCAGAACCTTGGCTGGCGATCCGTCGCCTGTCGTGCGTGGCATGGCGATCTGGGCGCTGAAGCGGCTGATGGAGACGCAAGCCTTTGCCGAACTGGCGCGGATGACGGCCGGCAAGGAGCGCGACGAAGAGGTTCTTTCGGAATGGCGACTGGCGGGAGCAGAGATATGCAGCACAGCGGAAACGGTACCGGCAGCGGCAGTGGCAGTGGCGAGGCCGGAACACGACACGTAACGATTTTCGGCTGCGGCTATTCGGGCCGGGCGATCGCCAGAGCGTTTCTCCGAGACGGCGCCAGCGTGACCGGCACGGCGCGCACGGCGGAGAAGGCGGCCGAGCTGGAGCGGGCGATCAATCCCGATGCCCTGATGCCCGCGAGACAGCCGGCAAAGGTCTGATCTTCGACGGAAGCGGTTTCAGCGCCGAGCTATCGGAAGCACTGTCAAACACCACCCATCTCGTGCAATCGATCCCGCCGGGGCGTGAGGGCGATCCGCTCCTGCCGCTCGTTGCAGGCAGGCTCCGGCAATTGGCACCGAAACTGCAATGGATCGGCTATCTGTCGACCGTCGGCGTCTATGGCGATCATGGCGGCGGGTGGGTGAGCGAAGAGATGCCCGGCAGCCCGACGCTTGGCCGCTCCATCGACCGAGTGGGTGCGGAAGACCTCTGGATGGCGGAAGGCGGGGCCGCTGGCGTGCCGGTCGCGGCCCTTCGGCTATCCGGCATCTACGGACCCGGCCGCAATGCCTTTGTCAATCTTGCCCGCGGCAGCGCGCGGCGGATCATCAAGAAGGATCAGGTGTTCAACCGCATCCGCGTCGAGGATATTGCCGGCGCCACGCTATACCTCTCCGCGCAGGGGCTGTCCGGCCTCTACAATGTCACCGACGACGAGCCGGGCCCGCCGCAGGATGTCATCGAAGAAGCAGCCCGGCTGATGGGTGTAACGCCGCCGCCGGAACAGGATTTCGACACGGCCGACATGACGCCGATGGCACGCTCTTTCTATGGTTCCAACAAACGCGTTTCGAACGCCAAGTTGAAGGCCACAGGCTTCGTGTTTCGCTTCCCGAATTACCACGTTTCACTCAAGCAAATGTGGGCGGAGAAGATCTGGGAAGGATAAAATTCCCAGATCAAAAGGGTTGGAAATTCCATTCCTAGCAATATTCATGGTTAACCAGCCTTAATATATGCGACGCTTAGCCACAAATTTTCACCAAATAGGGCAAAGACTCACTGTCGGAGAAAATTTTTTCCGAAATTTCGTGATCGCGAATCCGTGAAGGCATTCACCGGAATGAATTTGCGTCCGGCGTCTGATTCTAAAGGTTTTATTCCGGAAGAATTTAGCTGGCTTCGTAAAAAGGATAGACAGCAATCTAATCACATATGTTACAGACTGTAACGTTCCGTGATAACGAATCCCACGTTTTCGCCACTTTTGCCCCGGCGTAAGCCCCGCCGCACGTCTTGTGCAGGGACCTAAAACGACGGGGACGATCGATTTGACAACAATTCGAAGCGCGACTTTCGCCGCGGCCGCTATAGCTGCATTTATTCTCAACGGGTCGGGACAGGCTTTTGCCGCCGGCTGCGGTGGCGCCTCCTGGTACGCCGCCCACACGAAGACCGCATCGGGTGAACGGATGAACCCGGCGCAACTGACTGCCGCCCACCGCTCGCTGCCATTCGGCACGAAGGTGCTGGTGACCAACAAGCGCAATGGCCGAAGCGTCATCGTGCGCATCAACGATCGCGGCCCGTTCATCCGCGGCCGGGTACTCGACGTCTCGCGCGCCGCCGCTGCCGATATCGGCATGATCGGATCGGGTACGGCAAATGTCTGTTATCAGATCGTCACCACCACGCATGGCGCTGGTCCGGACGCCTGACTGCCACCCCCTTCGGCGAAGGGATTTAGCGCCGAAGTGACGACCTGACAGCGCGCGGCCTCCACACGGCCCGTCGTCAGGGACTTGCCCTCATCGCAATTCGCGGTTACGACCCGATCGAGACGGGTGCAACCGAGACGGAGAGTGACATGCGACTGGGCGGACGAGTGGCCGGAGCCATAGAGGTACTGGCCGATATCGAGGCGCGCAGACGCCCTGTGGCCGATGCCCTCAAGGACTGGGGCCTTTCCCATCGTTCGCCGGATCCGGCGATCGTGCCGCAATCGGCAATATCGTCTATGACGCGCTGCGCATGCGCCTCTCGCATGCCTGGCTGATGGACGACGACAGCCCGACTGCACTCGCCTATGCGGTTCTGATCCGCCAGTGGGGTCTCGACGTCGATACCCTCAATGCCGATTTCACCGACGATCGCTTTGCACCACCGGCGCTCACGGATGCCAATCGCGCAGCGCTTGCCGCGCGCGATCTTTCCGATGCGCCGCTCAATGTGCAGGGCGACGTGCCCGACTGGATCCTGCCGTCGCTTCAAGCCAATTTCGGCGAGGACTGGCTGGATGAAGCCAAGCGCTTGCTGCCCGTCCGACGCTCGATCTTCGCGCCAATACGCTGAAGGCCTCGCAGGACAAGGTGGTCAAGGCTCTGGAACGCGCCGGCGCCTCTGCCGCACGCGTCGCCCGCAACGGCATCCGCATTGCCGCCGGCGAAGGCCCTTCCCGTCTGCCAAACGTCACAGCCGAGCTTTCGTTCCAGAAGGCTGGTTCGAAGTGCAGGACGAGGTTCCCAGATCGTTGCCGATCTGGTCGAGCCCGGCGAGCACGATCAGGTGCTCGACTATTGCGCCGGTGGCGGCGGCAAGACGCTCGCCATGTCGGCCTCGATGCACAACAAGGGCCAGATCCACGCCTATGACGCCGACCGCAAGCGTCTGGCGCCGATCATCGAGCGCCTGCGCCGCGCCGGCACCCGCAATGTGCAGGTGCATGACGATCCGCGCCAGCTCGACCCGATGCGGGGCAAGCTGGATGCCGTTCTGGTCGATGCCCCCTGCACCGGCACCGGCACATGGCGCCGCCGCCCCGACACCAAGTGGCGGCTCACCCAGAAAAACCTCGACGAGCGTACCAGCCAGCAGCAGGAGGCGCTGACCGAGGCGTCTGCCTTCGTCAAGCCGGGCGGCGCGCTGATCTACGTCACATGCTCGATCCTGCCGGAAGAAAACGACCGTCAGGTAGAGCGCTTCTGCGCGGAAAACCCGGATTACTCGATCATCTCGACCGAAAGCCGCTGGTCTGCCGTATTCGGCAAGGACGCCCCGAAGCCGCGCATCGGCGAGAAGGGTACGATCACGCTTACCCCCGCCAGCACCGATACGGATGGCTTCTTCTTCTGCCGGATGCAGCGCAAGGCCTGAGCCTTGCCTCGTCCGGCAGCCGCACTCTGCCTTGAATGCTTCTGGCTTAAATGCTTGCCGCCGGGCGCTTGCCATGCGATTTTCGCGGCCGGCGACAAACGCAACCGCGACGACAAGACAGGCATATGGCAGTGACGAATACGGGTGAGAGTGCGGGGATGGATGAGCGAACCGGTGCGATCACCGATCCCGGTGATTTCGATGGCCGCATCCGCCGCAGCTTCGAGCAGCAGGGCGCGATGGGCCTCATCGGCGCCGAACTCACCCGCGTGCAGCCGGCCATGGTGGAAATCGAATTTCCCTATGATCCGAAACTCACCCAGCAGCACGGTTTCCTGCATGCCGGGATGATTTCCGCAGCGCTTGAAACCGCCTGCACCTATGCCGCCTATTCGGTCATCGCGCCCGACGTCTCGATCCTCACCATCGAGTTCAAGGTCAATCTGCTCTCGCCCGGCCGCGGCGAGCGTTTCTGTTTCGCGGCGAGATCACCAAGCCCGGTTCGACGATCATCGTGGCTGACGGCCGCGCCTATGCGATCGGTGACGGGCCGGCCAAGCTGATCGCCTCGATGACCTCGTCGATGATGGTGATCCGCGGACGAGAGGATGTGGTTGGATGATTTCCCCGATCTCGATGGGCGAGCCGAAATCTGTCGGTGACAGGACCATTCTCTACGTGATGGCCGTCGATGCGGAATATGGCCCGCATCTCAAATCCCGCATCACCCCGCTGATGACCGGCGTCGGCCCGGTGGAGGCGGCAATCGTGCTGACACGGGCGCTGACCTCCATGGTTCTCGAAGGGCGCAGACCGGATCTCGTCGTTTCGCTTGGCTCTGCCGGCTCGCGGGTGCTGGAGCAGACGGAAGTCTATCAGGCGATTTCCGTCGCCTATCGCGACATGGACGCCTCGCCGCTCGGTTTCGAGAAGGGCCGCACGCCGTTTCTCGATCATCCGGCCGCGATGCCTCTGCCGTTCCGCATTCCGGACGTCGCCTCGGCAAGCCTTTCCACCGGCGCCAACATCGTCTCGGGTGCAGCCTATGACGCAATCGAGGCCGAGATGGTGGATATGGAGACGTTTGCTGTGATGCGATGCTGCCAGATGTTCGGCCTGCCGCTGATCGGGCTTCGCGGTATTTCCGACGGCAAGGCGGAGCTGAAGCATGTCGACAACTGGACCGAATATCTGCATGTGATCGACGAGAAGCTTGCCGCGACCGTCGATCAACTCGAAAAGGCCATCAAAAGCGGCGTTTTGGCACTCTGACGCAGTTGCCAAAATTGCAACTTTTCTCTAAAGGCTCGCCATGACCCAGATAGCTCATCCCGACAGCATTCTCATCATCGATTTCGGCAGCCAGGTGACGCAGCTGATTGCGCGCCGCGTGCGCGAAGCCGGCGTCTATTGCGAAATCCATCCGTTCCAGAGCGCCGCAGAGGCCTTTGAAAAGCTTTCGCCGAAGGGCGTCATCTTTTCCGGCGGCCCGGCGTCGGTGACGACGGAAGGCAGCCGCGCGCACCGCAGGCGGTTTTCGACAGCGGCGTGCCGATCCTCGGCATCTGCTACGGCCAGCAGACGCTCTGCACCCAGCTCGGCGGCGTCGTCGAGGGCGGTCATGCGGCGGAATTCGGCCGTGCGGACGTGGAAGTTAAGAAGGCGAGCCCGCTTTTCGACGGTTTCTGGGAAAAGGGTGGACGCTATCCGGTCTGGATGAGCCATGGCGACCGCGTGACCAAGCTTCCTGAAGGTTTCGAGGTTATCGCAACCTCGGAAAACGCGCCGTTCGCGATCGCTGCCGACGAGAGCCGCCATTACTACACGACGATGTTCCACCCGGAAGTGGTGCATACGCCCGATGGCGCCAAGCTGCTCTCCAATTTCGTGCACAAGATCGTCGGCCTGAAGTCGGACTGGACGATGGCTGCCTACCGCGCCGAGATGATCCGCAAGATCAAGGATCAGGTCGGTTCGGAACGCGTCATCTGCGGCCTTTCCGGCGGCGTTGACTCGTCGGTTGCGGCCATCCTCATCCATGAAGCGATCGGCGACCAGCTGACCTGCATCTATGTCGATCACGGCTGATGCGTCAGGGCGAGACCGAACAGGTCGTCGGCATGTTCCGCGATCATTACAACATTCCGCTCGTCGCCGTCGACGCGTCCGAACTCTTCCTCGGCCAGCTCGAAGGCGTGACCGACCCGGAAGTGAAGCGCAAGACGATCGGCCGTCTGTTCATCGAAGTGTTCGAGGCGGAAGCCGCCAAGATCGCTGCCGACGGCAAGGGTGCGCCGAAGTTCCTGGCGCAGGGTACGCTTTACCCCGACGTCATCGAGAGCGTTTCCTTCTCCGGCGGACCTTCCGTCACGATCAAGAGCCACCACAATGTCGGCGGTCTGCCTGAGCGCATGAACATGGGCCTCGTCGAGCCGCTGCGCGAGCTCTTCAAGGATGAAGTGCGCGCGCTTGGCCGCGAACTCGGCCTGCCGGAATCCTTCATCGGTCGCCATCCCTTCCCCGGTCCGGGTCTGGCGATCCGCTGCCCGGGCGGCATCACCCGCGAAAAGCTCGATATCCTGCGCAAGGCCGACGCGATCTATCTCGACGAGATCCGCAAGGCGGGCCTCTACGATACGATCTGGCAGGCATTCGCCGTTCTGCTTCCGGTTCAGACCGTTGGCGTGATGGGCGACTACCGCACCTATGATTTCGTCTGCGCGCTGCGCGCCGTGACCTCGGTCGATGGCATGACGGCGGATTTCTATCCGTATGACATGAACTTCCTCGGCCGTGCGGCGACCCGCATCATCAACGAGGTGCGCGGCATCAACCGCGTCGTCTACGACGTCACCTCAAAGCCGCCGGGCACGATCGAGTGGGAATAAGGTTTTCCGCTGATTGAATTGATAGAAGGGCCCGGATATCGCCGCGATATCCGGGCCTTTGTCGTATTATCGGCCAGATTTCGGGCCTAGCTTGTGGGCGAGAGCAGGTTACTCTATCCTACCGTGCATATTCACCTGAGGCGCTGCCATGGCTGACGACGTCATCACGAGAATTTCCGACAAGGGCGAGATCACGCTTCCCGAAGCCGTGCTTGAACGGCAGCACTGGGATGCGGGAACCAAGCTCGTCGTGGAGGAAACCCCGGACGGGGTACTGCTCAGGAAGCGACCGATCTTTCCGCCGACGCCACAGGGCGCGGCTTTCGGCATGCTGAAATACAAAGGCAAGCCGAAGACGATCGAAGAGATGAACCAGGGCATCCTCGACGAGGCAAGACGCAGCTTCCTCAGGAGCGTCGATCCCGATTGATGATCGCCATCGACACCAACATCATCGTCCGATATTTCGTAGATGACCACCCTGCCCAGACGGAGCGGGCACGGAACATGATCGATGGCCAACAGGTTTTCGTTTCGATCACCGTCGTCATCGAAGTCGAATGGGTGCTGCGCAGCAGCTACCGCTTCGGCAGGGCAGAGATCATCAAAACTTTCCTGACATTTGCCGGCATGCCGAGTGTGACGGTCGAAGACGCTGCAATCGTCGCCGGGGCCCTTGACCTCTTTGCTCAAGGCATGGATTTTGCCGACGCGCTGCATCTTCTGAAAGCGCGCCACTGCGAAAGATTTGTCACTTTCGATCGAAAATTCATTAAGGCAGCCAAGCTGCCGGTCACGAAACGGTACAGGAAGCCTGAACGTATGCTGCGCAGACTCTATGACTGGACCATGGCGCTCAGCGCCCGCAAATCCGCGGAAATCTGGCTTGCCGTCATCGCCTTTGTCGAAAGCTCGGTGTTTCTCGTCCCCGCCGACGTGCTGTTTCTGCCTATGTCGCTGGCAAAGCCGGACAAGGCCTGGCGCTATGCGCTGGTGGCGACGATCTTTTCCGTGCTCGGCGGCATTGCCGGCTGGTGGATTGGCTATTTCGCCTTTGATGCGATCGCCGCCCCCATTCTCGAATTCTACGGCAAGCTCGATACGTTCAACCAGCTGAAGGCCGGGATCACCTTCGAGGCGATCGTGCTGATGCTCGTGACATCCGGTTTTGCGCATCTGCCGCCGATCAAGGTCGTGACGATCCTGTCGGGCGCGGTGCATGTGGATATCTGGCTGTTCATCGTATCGGCCGCGATCACCCGCGGGGCGCGCTTCTTCCTGCTCGCCTGGCTTCTGCGCCGCTATGGCGAGGAGATCCGCGATTTCATCGAAAAGCGGCTTGGGCAGATCGCCATGGCTGTCGCAGCCGTGCTAATCGTCGGTTACGTCGGCTACAAGTTCGTCGTCCACTGAGCCTGTCGGCAGGCAGAGGTTTGGACAGGCGGCGCGGCGCTCAGAAGAGCGATTGCTGCGCCGGTTCTGCCGCCGCCATCACGATACCCTCAAGCTCCAGCATGCGCGCCTTGGAGCCGGAGCCACCGGGCGCCGAAAAGCCGCCGATCCTGCCGCCGGCCGCAAGGACGCGGTGGCAGGGAATGATGAGCGGAATCGGGTTCTTCGCCATGGCCTGGCCGACATCGCGGGCCTTTTCCGGCCCCGCACCAAGCTTTTTTGCCAGCGTGCCATAGGTCGTGGTCACGCCCCAGGGAAGACGGCGAGCCTCTGCATAGATCTGCCGGAAGAAATCATCCTGAGCCGAGAGATCGACCGCGACAGCGCTGAAATCGACCTTGGCACCGGCAAAATAGCGCCTGACATCCTCGATCAGGGCCAGAATGGCAGACCCACCGATGGCGGGATCCGCATCGGCAAGCCCGCTTTCCGTATGGCCTTCTACGGACAGGCCCTCAAGCCGCTTCAGCACCAGCCGTTCCGTCGATGCGGCGCCGGCAGAGGCCAGCTGGAAGCGGGTGACGACGGGAAGACCAGCGTCATGGACCTTCCAGGCAATGCCGCAGAAGCCGAAGGCGGTTTCGAATATGCAGTAATGGTGGATCGCGTGACGAATGGACATGATGGATTTCCGGGGAGCGACCGCCTGCGGCACCTGCTGCGACACCACCTCGACGGTCTCTCATAGATCGCGCCACCGGCGCGAAATGTCCACCCGTTTCATGCGACGACAGCCTTACGCGGAAAAAGGCGTCGCCCGATATTCCAAGCCTCTCGCTCCCGGCATAGCACCGGAAGCCGGCCGAAGATCATATGCCATCGGCTGGCGACAGAAATGCCGCTCAACCGGAGGGTGATATTACTTCAGGTGTTCGAAGGACTTGGCGTCCATGCCGAGGACGTCGAGGTGACGCTTGGCCGGGCGGCGATGGTTCTGGATTGCAGCGGTTGCAGCGATTGCAGCGCCGAAAACTTCGAAGGCGCGGCCAAAGGCATTGCGGCGGGTCTTGTTCGTGCTGGTCATCTGAACTCTCCTATTCGTTGCAGCAGATATGCGCCGAGATGCGGGTTTGCACAACGCACACGCAAGCAGGAAAGCCATGCTTCAGGCGCATGGCACAGCAGGGTTGCGCCGCCTGCAAGCCTGCGAAAGAGGCACACTTGCCCAAGAGGCGGAAGCACTGTTATCGCTTCGTCAAAAGCGAGGATGACATGACGACGACGATTTACGGCATCAAGAACTGCGACACGATGAAGAAGGCCCGCACCTGGCTCGAAGACAAGGGCATGGCCTACGACTTCCATGACTATAAGGCCTCCGGCATCGACCGCGCACATCTGGAGAAATGGGTGGCGGAAAAGGGCTGGGAGACGGTGCTGAACCGCGCCGGCACGACTTTCAAGAAGCTGGATGAGGCAGACAAGACGGATCTGACGGCGGAAAAGGCGATTGCCCTCATGCTGGCTCAGCCCTCGATGATAAAGCGCCCGGTGCTCGAAGCGGACGGCAAGCTGGTGATCGGCTTCAAGCCGGACATCTATGCGGCGGAACTGGGCTGATCCCATGTCCAAGACGACCCGCGCCACGCAGATGCTGACCAAGGCCGGTGTGTCCTTCACCGCCGTGACCTATGACTATGACCCGAATGCAGACCGGATCGGGCTGCAGGCGGCGGAGGCGATCGGCGAGGAGCCGCATCGCGTCTGAAGACGCTGATGGCGGAAGTGGATGGCAAGGCGGTCTGCGTCGTCGTGCCGTCCGATCGCGAGGTTTCGATGAAGAAGCTGGCTGCAGCCTTCGGCGGCAAGTCGGCCAATATGATGAAGCCTGCCGATGCCGAGCGCGCCACGGGATATCATGTCGGTGGCATCAGCCCGTTCGGACAGAAGAAGCTGGTGCCGACAGCCATCGAGATTGCGGCACTCGACGAGACGCTGGTCTATATGAATGGCGGGCAGCGCGGGCTGCAGGTGAGGCTCGACCCGAAGGCCGCACAGGTGGCCTTGAAGGCTATCGCGGCGTCTCTCGTTGCCTGACGGGCAAGGGTATCGGCGACGGAGCATGGAGAGATGCGTGCCGGCCGTCGCCCCCGTCCCTGCCCCCCGCCTCTGATGAGAGGTATCCGATAATGGCGGACGCGGCCCTTCAATTTTGCTCCCAACCTCTCTAAGTCTGTGGCTGTGCACCGATCAAGAGAGGCAAGCCCATGACCATCGCGCCAAATTTCCAGACCGCCGTCATCGATCCGCAGAAGCTCGAAAAGCTGGCCGAGGTTGCCGTCAAGGTGGGCTTGAGGCTCGAGAAGGGCCAGGATCTGGTCATTACCGCGCCGATCGCGGCCCTGCCGCTCGTGCGGCTTATCACAAAGCACGCCTATATTGCGGGTGCCGGCATCGTCTCGACCTTCTATTCGGATGAAGAGGCAACGCTTGCCCGCTACGAGCATGCGCCGGATCAAAGCTTCGACAAGGCCAGCGGCTGGCTCTACGAGGGCATGGCCAAGGCCTATGCCAATGGTGCGGCGCGCCTTGCGATTGCCGGCGACAATCCGATGATGCTGGCCGGCCAGGATCCGGCCAAGGTGGCGCGCGCCAACAAGGCCAATTCGATGGCCTACAAGCCGGCGCTGGAGAAGATCGCCAATTTCGACATCAACTGGAACATCGTTTCCTATCCCAACCCGTCCTGGGCGCGGCAGGTCTTCCCGGAACTTTCCGAGGATGCGGCCGTCACCAAGCTGGCCGATGCGATCTTTGCCGCCTCGCGCGTCGATCTCGACGATCCGATTGCTGCATGGGACGCGCATAACGCCAACCTCAACAAGCGTTCGACTTGGCTGAACGGCCAGCGGTT
The DNA here is from genome assembly GCA_902167985.1 of Shinella sp. UYSO24. Taxonomy (GTDB): domain Bacteria; phylum Pseudomonadota; class Alphaproteobacteria; order Rhizobiales; family Rhizobiaceae; genus Neorhizobium. The sequence continues at coordinate 206,576 of CABHNZ010000007.1, read as the reverse complement.
CTCGGCACTGCATTTTACCGGCCCCGGCACCGATCTTACCGTCGGCCTTGCGGATGAGCACGAATGGCATGGCGGCGCCTCGACAGCGAAGAACGGCATTACCTGCAACCCGAACATCCCGACCGAGGAAGTGTTCACCACCCCGCATGAGCTGAAGGTGGAAGGCACCGTCTCAAGCACCAAGCCGCTCTCCCATCAGGGTACGCTGATCGACAATATCCAGGTGCGGTTCGAGGGCGGGCGGATCGTCGAGGCGAAGGCGTCGAAGGGCGAAGAGGTTCTGAACAAGGTTCTCGATACGGATGAAGGTGCACGCCGGCTCGGCGAAGTGGCGCTGGTGCCGCATTCCTCGCCGATCTCGAAGAGCGGCATCCTCTTCTACAACACGCTGTTCGACGAAACGCCTCGTGCCATATCGCGCTCGGCCAGTGCTATTCGAAATGCTTCCTCAACGGCGCCTCGCTTTCGCAGGACGAGATCAAGGCCAAGGGCGGCAATTCCTCGCTCATCCACATTGACTGGATGATCGGCTCCGACAAGGTGGATATCGACGGCATCAAGCCGGATGGCAGCAGGGTGCCGGTCCTGCGCAAGGGCGAGTGGGCCTGAGCCTCGCCTGAACCTTCAATGCCGGCGGCCGCCCTCTCAGGCGGCCGCAGCAGCCGTGTCAATGATAGTAGAGCACATGACCGCCATTGAGGGCGGTCTCGACCTTCACGACATTGTGGAGCGAAATGCCGCGATCGGCGATTGCCTTGCGCAGATGGGCATCGGCGCCGACAATCGACTGGGATAGCGGATCGCATTCGGCGTTGCGTAGATCACCGAGATCGGCAGGTCGCCATCGTGACGCGCCTGCGGCGTGATCTGCACTGCCGTCACGCCGTCATTATAGGCCTTGCCGAAAATGAACTGTGACAGCGGCGACTGGGCGGCCAAAGCCGGCGTCTCAGAGGCAAAGGCCGCAAAGGCGCCCAGCATGATGGCGGCAGAGAGGGGGAATATCTTGCGTTTCATCTCATTCTCCATGGAGCGGCCGGCCATTGCCCGACAATCCTCCGGCATTCACCGGACAATTGCGGCGATCATAACGCCAGGCGCCTTGGTCTAGATAGGCATTTCCTGTCGAGAATGAAATGCGGGAGCGGCGCAAGGCAGATATCACAAGCTCGTCACAGCCGGCGAGCCGGCGTACATCAGAAGAGACTGCCCTGTTTCGGAGGATCGCCGGGCTCGCCAGCCTTTGCCGACTGCTCCGGCGCGGGCGACTTTGGTGCACGCTTTTCTGCACCGGCTCCGTGTGCCCGACGGGGCCGGATGGAGCCGCCGGTTCCTCGCCCTCGCCCTGCGTGCGCGCGGCCACGCGGCCATCGGCGAACTGGATCGAGATCCCCTGTCCCTCGCCGAGCGCGGCAGCACGGGTCAGCGGCCGGTCATCCTCGCCGCGGATCACGGCAAAGCCACGGTTCAGGACATTGGTATAGGAGAGCGATTGCAGGACGCGATCCTGCGCCGTGACCGCCGCTCGGCGTTTCGACAGGGCGTGCGTGAGTGCCGTATCGGCCTGACGGGAGAGCGCCGTCAGCTGCTGGCGTTCGCGCTGCAACTGGCCGGAAAGCCGCGCCGGCAGAGCGACAAGGGCCGCCTCGGCGCGATCCACCCTGCCCTTGCCGCGCAAGAGCTGGCGTTCCAGCTGGCGCTCCGCACGCAGGATGGCCTCGGCCAACCGCTGCCTCTGCTGCTGGATCCGGCCGGATAGAAGATCGACCCGCAGGCCGGAGGATGCCCGTTCGAACTGCCGGCGCTTGACGATCGTGGTGCGTTCGAGCCCACGGCCAAGCCCGGCTGCCGCCTCGTCAAACCGGCGGCGCGGCAGTGCCAGCAACTGGTCGAGCGAGGGAAGCGCCCGCACGAGCGCGCGAACGGACTGGCGGCGCTGATCCATCTGGCGCAAGGCGCTGCCGCCGAGGCGTGCCGCAAGCGTTGCAAGCTGCGCCTCCAGATCGGCTTTCACAGGAACGGCCATCTCGGCGGCGCCGGTCGGCGTCGGAGCGCGGACATCCGCGGCATGGTCGATCAGCGTCCAGTCCGTCTCGTGGCCGACGGCAGATATGAGCGGGATGGCGCTCTCCGCAGCTGCCCGGACCACGGCCTCGTCGTTGAAGCTCCAGAGATCTTCAAGACTGCCGCCGCCGCGCGCGACGATCAGCACGTCAGGCCGCGGGAACGGGCCGCCCGGCTCGACGCCGTTGAAGCCACGGATTGCGGCCGCAACCTCGTCACCGGAGCCCTCGCCCTGAACCTTGACGGGCCAGACGACGACATGAACGGGAAAGCGATCGGAAATGCGGTGCAGGATATCGCGGATGACGGCGCCCGTCGGCGATGTCACGACGCCGATGACGCGCGGCAGGAAGGGAAGAGGCCGTTTGCGCTCGCGATCGAACAGGCCTTCGGCGGCGAGCTTGCGGCGGCGCTCCTCCAGCAGTGCCATCAGCGCACCGGCACCGGCAGGCTCAAGGCTCTCGATGACGATCTGGTATTTCGATGAGCCGGGGAAGGTCGTCACCTTGCCGGTGGCGATAACCTCCATGCCCTCTTCCGGGCGGAAGCGCAGACGCGAGAACGTGCCCTTCCAGACGACGGCATCGATGCGGGCACGGTCATCCTTCAGCGCGAAATAGGCATGACCGGAGGAATGCGGTCCCCGATAACCGGAGATTTCGCCGCGCACCCGCACATGGTCGAAGGCGTTTTCGACGGTGCGCTTGATCGAGCCGGAGAGTTCCGAAACGGAAAACTCGGCGAGATTGGATGGCGAATCGCTGGCGAAGAAGCTGCTCATGCTTCCTTCCTAGCGGAAGTGACCGCGGATTTCACCAGCGTTCGGCATTCCTCGAGGGTTGCACAACATATGGAAAACGAGAGGCGCCGAGGCTCTCTCGCTGGCCTTTTCTTTTCCGCCGGAGGGACCATGTCAGAAGAAGAGCTGCCGGTAGGGTGCCGCGAGGCGCCCTTTCGGCATTTTCGCCATCGACGTTACCGCTTTCGTCCCCATGACCGTGGCAGGCCGCACAATGGGAGGGCGATCGACAAGGAGACATCGACCATGACGGACCGTTTTGCCAATACGCAATCCTCACTTTCCGGCCCTGCCTCATCCGGATTTTCCATCACACCCAGCGATACCGCCCTCCTGACGGAGACGACGCGGGCGCTTTTCATCGGCAATGGTGGCAACCTTACGTTACGCATGCTGTCAGGAGAGGTTCTGACATTGCAAAACGTGCCGACGGGCGCGATCCTGCCACTTCGCGTCACCGCAGTGCTTGCGACCGGAACCACAGCCGGCGCAATCGCAGCGCTGGTCTGAGGCTGCTATGGAGATGCCGGAGGTCCGTGCCATGGGCGAGGAACCGCTGCTGTTGCGTTTCGAAACCGGGACGAGGCTGTGACGGTGCTTGGCCGCGCCGGCATCACGCTCACGGAGACGATCGGCAATGGCAGCATTTCCCATGGGGTTGCGATTGCGTCGGCTGCGCCTTCGACGAGACCTCCGCGCGGCCCTGCCGTCGCGCGGAACTGGTGGAATTCGAGGGAGAGCCGGTCGAACTTGTCCGGCCCGTTCAAGTATTTCACGTCCTTCTTGCGTGGAAAGGGGAACCACCCTCTGTAATATCGCGTTACATGGTGTGATCACCCTCGGCGGATGATGGTCCTGCGACATGAATGTCCTGAAACGGGTCGCCATCCGATGAAAATGTCCGATGTCCGGACTTTGGAAGGGCTGCGCGGCAAGCAATTATTAGCTTGTCGATGCTAATTTGCCCCCACAAAAAGAAGGAGTGATGACGTGCTTTTCCTGACCGCTACAGGCATCGGCTTTGCCGCGGGCATGATGCGGTCGGCGTTTTGCATCGCGCTGACTGCTGCCCTTATTGTTATGACATTCGCATTGGCCTCGTTCGTGAGCGTTGGCCCGGTGCATTATCTCCGGCTGCTCTATGCCATCCTGGGATATAATTTCGGCATCGTGATGCTGATTGCGTCCTATGCGGTGTTCGCCCGCCTGCGGCCGACCAAGCCTTCCCACTCCGCCTGATATTCACCCGCAGCGATGCCGGCGGCATGCGGCTTGACCGCACCCGCCCGACCGCGACCTATGGCGCGGCCGGCTTTACCGTGAAGATGCGGAAACCATCGACGAGGCCGCCGACAGGTTCCAGATAATCCGGAACACTTCCCTTGGCGAGCGTCGCATAAAGGCCGTCCGGCTTCATCTTGACGATCGTTTCGGTCTGCGGGTCACTGCCGCAGAAGGCCAGGATCGTCGCGCCCGACTGCCTGATGATGGCAAGCGCATCCTGCGGCGTGGCGAGACCTGCGTGAAGTTCTGCCAGCATACCCGCCTGATTGCGGTGATAAGGCCCCGCCAGCGCGCGCTGACCTGTGAAGCGCAGAATGCCGGCGCCGGCATTCGAAGGCGCAAGCACGGTGCCGTCGGGCAGGCTCCTCAGTACCCGCATCATGTCAGGCCCGCCGCAGCTGCTCTCCTGCATACCGCCGGCCGTGCCGAGCGCATTCATGTCGAGCTTCGATGCGCCCTCCTTGATGAGAACGCCGGCAACACCCCAGACGATCGGCACCGAGGCCAGAACCGTCAGGATATAGGTGGCGGCGATTGCCGGGTTTTCCGGATCCTTGCCGCTGACCTTGCGCAGATCGGCGATCAGGAGTGCAAGCGGCAGGATGCTCAGGAGGTTGGCGAAGAAGGAATTGCGCACCTGGATCAGAGAGACGCCCCATTCGGCGGCGATCAGCGTCAGCAGCAGGAGGTGCAGGCCGACATCGCGGCCCATGACCATGCGCCATGCGCAGACAGCCATGGCGAAGAAACCGACGAGATAATAGGCGCCGAAGGTTTCCGGGAAGGCGAAAATCTCCTTCCAGACCGGCCGCGCCTCCGAGACGCCATCGAGCCAGAGCGTGACGAGCAGCGGATCGAGATTGCCAAGCGGATCACCCAGGCATTGCGGTGCGACGAGCTTTGCCGTGATGAGCACGACGATGCCGAGAAGGCCGGTCGCGACGAAACGGCCGATCCGGCCGATGCCCGCCGGCAAGCAGGCGATCATGAAGAAGCCGGCGCCGCCGATCGCCGTCAGCGAGAAGAAGCCAAGCGAAAGGTTATCGCAGGTGACGGCCGAATAGGCCGATGGCGGGACCGTGCCGAAGAAGGCGGCGGCGATGGCGAGCGCAAGGCTGATGCCGAAGGCGCGGCCGGCAGCGGCAAACTCTGCGCCCTGCCATGCCCAGCGGATGACGACGCAGACGCAGGCGACCGCGACGAAAGGCACTGTCTCAGCGCCGATGGCGACAGCAAGCGCCGCCGCGATACCGGCCAGCGAATGAGTCCAGGCCCGAGCACGCGGATCGACCAGCATGGCGACGACCCACATGGTGAGCGCCATCTGGGCATTGTGGTGGTCGATCGCGCCTGGCTTGAACTTGGTGCAGGTGACGACGAAAATGATGCCGAGGCCAAGCGCCATGTGCATGACCGCAACGCCGCCGATCCAGCGGGCGGCAAGTGCCAGCGTATAGAGCAGCAGGCCTGCCAGAAGCAGCGGCCAGGCGGTGGCGGCAGCGCCCTCGGCCATCTCGCGGTTGTCGACGAAGAGCGAGAAGAAGCGGATCAGCAGCGACAGCGGCAGGTCGATGAAGCGCGACCAGTGCATCAGCGTGCCGGGAGAGATCCCCAGCCTGTACTGCATGAGATCGAACCAGCCTGGCCATTGAGGAAATCGCGCACCTCGACGAGACGCATGGCATCGTCATTGTCGGGGCCGATCAGATCCTTGGCGCCGGGCAGATTGAGCACGAGGCGAAGATGATCGCCGCCAGCCAGTAAAGAAGGACGGCCGGCAACAATCGGTGAAGCAGAGGTGGACGTTCCCGACCGGTCGCTACGCCAAAACCATCATTCGCCAGGCCTTCTGCCATCGACAAGCACTTCCTATGCTTCAGAGAATGGCCGGACCTTACGCACAAGGACATTACCAACTGGGAAACGCCCCCGCCCGGCCCGATCAACTCTGCGCCATTTTCGTTGCAGCAATGCGGGGCTTCAACGGGACCTTAACCTCCACCGGCCGATAGTGGGGCCAGATGCGGATCAGTTACCGCATCACGGTTTTCTTTAGTATCCGAGTGAAAATCATGAGTGATGTGCTTGCCGGCGAACTCGATATCGCCGTCCTCCTGCCCTGCTACAACGAAGCCGCCACGATCGAGGGCGTCGTCAGGGGCTTTGCCGAGGCACTGCCGGGCGCGCGCATCTATGTCTATGACAACAATTCCACCGATGGCACGGCGCTGAAGGCCATGCTCGCCGGCGCGCATGTGATGCGCGAACGGCGCCAGGGCAAGGGCCATGTGGTGCGCCGGATGTTTGCCGATATCGATGCGGATATCTACATCATGGCCGATGGCGACGGCACCTATTCGCCGAAGGACGCCGAAGACCTGATCCGCACGCTTGTCACCGAGCGCGCCGACATGGTCGTCGGCACGCGCCGCGGCGTGCATGACGATGCCGGGCGGCAGGGCCATGCCACCGCAACCGGATCTTCAACGTTCTCTACCGGACGATCTTCGGGCGTGATTTCACCGATATCTTTTCCGGCTACCGGGTGTTTTCGCGCCGGTTCGTGAAAAGCTTTCCGGCCGTTTCCGGCGGGTTCGAGATCGAGACGGAAATGTCGGTGCATGCCTCCCGGCTGAAACTGCCGGTCTTCGAGATCGAGCTCGATTACGGCCGTCGGCCGGAGGGCTCGCATTCCAAGCTTTCCACCTTCCGCGACGGGTTCAAGATCCTCTTCATGTTCGCCATGCTGATGAAGGAGACGCGGCCATTCGCCTTTTTCGGCACGATCAGCGGCGCGCTGATGCTGGCAAGCCTGATCTTCATGGCGCCGGTGCTTGTCGCCTATTTCGAGACGGGCCTCGTCGACCGCATGCCCACCTGGGTGTTTTCGCTGGTGCTGATGATGAGCTCGCTTCTGGTGCTGACCGCCGGGCTGATCCTCGATTCCCTGTCGCGTGCCCGCGCCGAAGTGCTGCGCATCCATTACATGTCGCTGCCGCACCGGAGCGAAATGCCGGCCTCTGACGTCAAGCCAAGACCCAACCAGCGGCGGCGGAGCGAGAAGAGCGCGGCATGAAGCGTCTCTTCTGGTTTCTGCTGGCCGGCGGCGGCGGGTTCATCATCGATGCGGGCCTGACGCATCTGCTGATCACCGCTGCACAGGTCAGCCCGTTTCATGCGCGCATTCCGGCCATCCTCTGCGCCATGGGCTTCACATGGTTCATCAATCGCAGCCGCACGTTCGAACCGTCGCGCCATTCTCTCGCCGTCGAGGGGTTTCGCTACTGGGCCGTAGGCATCACATCGGCCGTGTTGAACTATGCCGTCTATTCGGCGCTGATCTACCATCTGCCGATGCTGCAACCGATCGCCGCCGTGGTCCTCTCTTCGGCCTCGGCGACGCTCTACAGTTTCTTCGGCTATTCGCGCTTCGTATTCCGCCAGTAACTGCGGGCGCCAGTAATTTCAGGCGCCGGTAATTCCAGGCGTCAGACGGTTTCCCAGCCGTCCTTGTCCGACGCGCGGTAAATGGCATCGATGAAGCGCTGGTTGGCGTAGGAGCTTTCCAGCGACACGACCGCCGAGACATCACCCGCTGCAGCCTTAGCGAAGGCTTCCACCTGCCGCTTGTATTGCCGGCTGTCGGGAAAGCGGAAGATCTGCGCCTGATTGTGGTTCTGGCTCGACAGCTCGATTTCCTCGGCGCCGTAACGGTTGGCGTTGAAGGGCGATTTTACCTCGATATAGCCCTCGGTGCCGTGGAACACCATGACCTGACGGGCCGCAAGCTGGGTCGCGACATAGAATGTCATGTCGAACGTGCCGAAATCGGCCTTTACGTTGGCATAGATATCGGTGCCGAAATCCGGGTCGCGCTCGATGGTCGACTTGACGCGCAGAGGCTCGGCACCGGTCGCAAAGCGGGTGACAATCGTCGGGTAGACGCCGATATCGGGCAGCGCGCCGCCGCCGAGTTCGGGGATGTTGCGCATGTTGTTGGGGTCGCGGTTGAAATAGCTGAAAGCGCCCTGCACATGGCGCAGGCGGCCGATCGCGCCTTCCTCCAGCAATGCCTTCACCTTGAGCCAGACCGGCGCGTATGTGACCATGAAGGCTTCGGATATGATGACGCCGGCGCGGTCACGCACCGCAATCAGATCCTTGATCTCCTGTGCCTTGAGGGCAAGCGGCTTTTCGACCAGCACATGCTTGCCGGCCTCGGCTGCCTTGGCGGCCCATTCGACATGCTGGCTGGTGGGCAGCGGGATATAGACCGCATCGATAAGGTCGGATGCCAGCATCTCGTCATAGGAGCCGAAGGCATGCGGTGCGCCGAAGCGGTCGCAGAGATCCTTCGCCTTTTGCAGATCACGGCTGGCAAAGGCCGAGACGACGCAGTTTTCGGCATCCTGAATGGCCGGTGCGACAAGTTCACGGCCGATCTTGGCCGTCGACAGAATTCCGAAGCGCAGCATTGGCGTTTCTCCCCTTTACTGTTTCCGGGGCCAGCATATGGGCCATGCCGCCATCTCGGCAACCCGCTGCATCAAGAAGGCTGCGGACAAGCGCCGCGCCGGACCGCCGGTAAAAATAGATGACATGCCAACTTCAGGGCTTTCTCAAACGGCAACATCCGCTAGGTTCAACAACATAGACTTGCCTTTGCCATCCCCTAAAGATTTCAAAAACATCTGGAGAAAACCATGGAGCTTCGCCCGCTCGGCCGTACCGGCCTTTCCATCTCGCCCATCGTCTTCGGCGGCAATGTGTTCGGCTGGACCGCCGACGAGAAGACCTCGTTCGACCTGCTCGACCAGTTTTTCGGCGCCGGCTTCAACACGATCGACACGGCGGATGTCTATTCGAAATGGGTGCCGGGCCATGTCGGCGGCGAGAGCGAAGTCGTGATCGGCAACTGGCTGAAGCGCGGCAGCGTTTCACGCGACAAGGCCGTGATCGTCACCAAGGTCGGACATCCTTCGATGAGCGACGACAAGCTGAAGGCCCGCTGGATCGTCAAGGCTGCGGAAGATTCGCTGAAGCGGCTCAAGACCGACTATATCGACGTCTATCTGTCGCATTTCCCTGACGATTCGACGCCGCATGAAGAGACGCTCGGCGCCTATCAGAAGCTCAAGGAAGAGGGCAAGATCCGCGCCGTCGCTGCTCCAACTACAGCGCCGAGCAGCTGAAGGCCGCACTTGAGGCCTCCGAGAAGAACGGGCTGCCGCGCTATGACGTGCTTCAGCCGGAATACAATCTCTGCACCCGCAACACGTTCGAAGGGCCGCTTGCGGATCTCTGCATCGCCGAAGAGATCGGCGTCATCAGCTATTATGCGCTGGCTGCGGGCTTCCTCACCGGGAAATATCGCAAGCCAGAGGATGCCGAGGGCAAGGCGCGCGGCTACCGCATTCCCGACTATATCAACGAACGCGGCCTGAAGATCCTTTCGGCGCTCGACGACGTCGCCGCCGAGACCGGCGCCGGTCTTGCCTCGATCGCGATCGCCTGGGTCGCGGCACGCCCCGGCATTACCGCCCCGATCGCCAGCGCCACCAGCCCGCGCCAGCTCGAAGCGCTGATCGCCGCCGGCAAGCTTACACTCACCGAGGCGCAGATCGCCAAGCTGACGGCTGCCGGCGCCTGATAACGGAGCAAGCCTTCCGCCGCATGGGAGGCAATGGATCAATCCGTGCGGCGGAAGAAATCGACGAAGGCCCTCAGCGCCGGACGCATCTGCCGGCGCGAGGGATAATAGATGTAGAAGCCTTCAAATGGCTGGCACCAGTCTTCGAGAACCCGAACGAGCCGGCCGGACGCGACGTCTTCTGCAACCCGGTCATCGAAGACATAGGCGAGACCGGCACCATCCATCGCGGCATTGCGGATCAGGGTCTGGTCGGTGAGGATCAGCGGGCCGCGGACATCGACGACGATCGCCTTGCCCTCTTTTTCCAGTTCCCAGCGATAGATCAGACCGCTGCCAAACCGGCGGCGGATGCAGCGATGCGCAAGGAGATCATGCGGATGACGCGGGATCGGGTGATCTTCGAAATAGCGTGGAGCCGCGACGATGGCGCCGGTGATGCGTGGCCCGGCCCTCACCGCGATCATGTCCTGTTCCAGATGTTCGCCAAGCCGCAGGCCGGCATCGTAGCCGCCAGCCACGACATCCTCGAAACGGTCGTCGGTCGTCAGGTCCAGCTCGATCTCGGGGTAGAGGCGCAGGAATTCGGCGATGCGCGGCACGATGAGGTCTTCGGCGGCAAGCCGGGTCATGGTGATGCGCAACGGCCCGGCCGGACGATCCTCCCGCTCGGCGAGATTATCAAGCGTCGCGGCGATATCGCCGAGTGCCGGCGCCAGCGTTTCAAGAAGCCGGCGGCCTTCCTCGGTCGGCGCGACGCTGCGGGTGGTGCGGGAAAGCAGGCGCAGGCCGAGGCTTTCCTCCAGCGCCGAGATCGCGTGGCTGATGGCGGAGGGCGCAATGCCGAGTTCCCGCGCCGCGCCTCGGAAGCTTTTCGCCTCGGCGACGGCGGCCAGAACTGCAAGCTGGGAGAGTTGGGATCGTTTCATTGTTCTATCTTTTAGAACATGGCGCGCTTGATTGCAGCGATTATCTTGGCTTCCGGAGTGGCGTATTGTCTGCCTGTCGCCGGTTCGCACGGAAGCAGTCGGCCGGCCCCATTTTTGAAAAGGACGACGATCGTGAAAACACGCAAGCTCGGTCAAACCCTCGAAGTCTCCGCCATCGGCCTTGGCTGCATGGGCATGAGCCATGCCTATGGCGGGCAGGACGAGGCAAGCTCCATCAACACCCTGCACCGCGCCGTGGATCTCGGCGTGACCTTTTTCGATACGGCGGAAGTCTATGGCCCGTTCATCAACGAGGAACTGGTCGGCAAGGCGCTGAAACCTTATCGCGACCGGGTGGTCATCGCGACGAAATTCGGCTTCAAGATCGACACGTCGAAGAGCGATGCTTCGGCCATGACAGGCCTCGACAGCCGGCCGGAGCATGTGCGCGAAGTAGCGGAAGCCTCGCTGAAGCGTCTCGGCGTCGAGGTGATCGATCTCTTCTACCAGCACAGGCCTGATCCGAACGTGCCGATCGAGGATACGGTCGGCGCGATGGCGGACCTCGTGAAGGAGGGCAAGGTGAAGGCGCTCGGGCTTTCGGAAGCGGGGAGCGATCTCATCCGCCGGGCGCATATGGTGCATCCGATCTCGGCGCTGCAGAGCGAATACTCGCTCTGGACCCGCGATCCGGAGGGCGACATTCTCGATACCTGCCGGGAGCTCAATATCGGCTTCGTGCCGTTCAGCCCGCTCGGCCGCGGCTTTCTCACCGGCAAGCTGACCAGCACGTCGGAGATGGCAGCGCATGACATGCGCCGCAACCTGCCGCGCTTCCAGGAGGCGAATATGGCGGCCAATCTGGCGCTGGTGAAACGCCTCGAGGAGATGGCCGCCGACAAGGGGGTGAGCGCGGCACAGCTGGCGCTGGCCTGGGTTCTGGCGCAGGGCGATTTCATCGTGCCCATTCCCGGTGCGCGCAAAATCCCCAACCTCGAACAGAATGCCGCTGCCGCCGACGTGGTGCTTACGGCAGACGAGGTGAAGGCGCTGAGCGACATGCTGTCTCCCGACAAGATCGCCGGTGCCCGTTATGGCGCGCAGGCGGCGGCGTGGACACCGAAGAAGTGAGGCACTCGAGCTCGGACCGGACAAGCTGAGGCCGGATAAGGCGCCAATTGAATATTTGTCCTACGTGTCATACATTGCCATACAATACGAACACGTAGGACAGCACTCATGGCAACCTTGAGCATTCGCATCGATGATGAGGTCAAGGCCCGCTGGACAAGGCTGTCGGCCGAGTTCGGGCTGAACCAGAGCCAACTCTTCCGCCAGGCGATCGAGGAAAAGCTCGAGGAACTTGAAGACTTCTACATCGTCCGAGAACGGCTCGATAAACCTTTCAAGACAGTTTCCAACGAAGACGTCTGGAAGGATCTCGGTCTTGAGGATTGAATGGCATGTTGATGCCGTCAAGGATCTGAAGTCCATCTCAACCGACAACCAGCGCCGGATCAAGAAGGCGCTGGGCGAACTGGCCATGCTAACCGACCCACGCGACAGGCTGGTGCCCTATTCGGGCAATCTCAAAGGCTTCTGGAAGCTGCGGGCTGGCGACTACCGCCTCGTCTGCGAAATAAGGATCAAGGACGACACCTTCGTCCTTATTGTCCGTGTGGCGCATCGCAGCCGGGTCTATGATCCGCAGAGTACCGCAGCCATCGGCCGCCGTAAAAAGACTTAGGCTTTAGAGCCCGCGCCCTCGAAAGGCTTCTGCCATCTCCGCCATCATGCTAAAATACCGGGCAAAACCGGAGGAGACAGCATGTCGGAGGATCAGGCAGTCGAGGCGGTGGTGCATCTCTATGTGGAAGGCATGGCCTTTGCGCATGAGGGGGCGTTGCGCAAGGCGTTTCACCCGCGCGCATCGATCATCGGCAATTACGAGGGCTCGGTCGAGTGGCTATCGCTCGACGAATTTGTTGCGGCGGTGATTTCGGAAGGGTCGGCGCCTGCCGGGACGCAGCCGGTGATCCAGATCGAGGCGCTCGACGTCACAGGCGATACGGCTTCGGTGAAAGTGGTCGATCATTTCGGCGGAATGCGGTTTTCGGATTATCTGTCACTGCTCAAGATCGACGGGCGCTGGACGATCGTCGGCAAGCTTTATTACCTGCATTCGTAGGCGTGGTGTCAGGGCACCAATGTCAGACCTTGCTGGCAGGGGCCGGAAAGCCCTCGTACCAATCCGTATGGCGACCTTCATGGTTTGCCATGCCGGGTTTCGTCAGGATGCCGCGCGGTTCGGCGTAACTCGAAATGATCCGTTTCGGGCGTTCGTGCCACTGGATGTTGAAAGCCCAGAGCTTTGGGAAGAATTCCATCGTCGCATAGGGCAGATGGTCATGCACCCACCATGCGATCCGCCGCCAGTCGCCCTTTTCCTGATGCCGGTCCCAGACCCATGGGATGACGATACAGGCCGTCGCACCCATGCAGCCGTCCGCGTCGCGCCTGTCCCAGATGTGATGGGCGAAATTGGCCGGGTTGGAGGCGCAGTTCAGATTGTTGGCATTGCCGAAGCCGTTGACCTCAATTGAGCGATAGGCGGAGCGGATGTGAAGACGGCCGAATGTCTGCTGCAGCGGCTCAAGCACCTCTTCGCAGAGGCGCGTGCCCGCCGCGATTGCCAGATCGGGGCTGTCGGGGATGTTGGAAAAGCCGTTGAGTGCAGCGATTTCCGAATGGAGGAAATCGCGCAGGAAGAAGTTTTGCGACAGGCGCACCCGACCAAGATCCTCAAGGCCCCGCATCGATCCCGGTTTGCGCATGTCTGATCTCCACCCGTCTTTAGAGCGGGCGGCTTTGCCTCAAACGAAAAAGCCTGCCCCGATGAAGGAGCAGGCTAATCTCTGGCTGGCGGTCACGCCACCCGATTTTCATCAGCGATGATCAGGCGCGCAGAACGCCGCCGGTCGCCTTCACCACATTGGCGACGACCTTGCCGGTCAGAGCCTCGAAATCCTCGTCCGTCAGGGTCTTGTCGATCGGCTGGATCTGCACTTCGATGGCAACCGACTTCTTGCCTTCGCCGACCGATGCGCCTTCGAAAATGTCGAAGACGGTGACGGCGGTGATGAGCTTGCGGTCGGCGCTGGTGGCGGCCTTGACGATCGCACCGGCTTCAACGCCCGTCTCGACGACAAAGGCGAAGTCGCGCTTCACGGCCTGGAAGGGCGAGAGCTCCAGCGGCGGCTTGGTGCGGGTCGCCTTCTTCTTCGGCTCCTGCATGGCATCGAGATAGATCTCGAAGCCTGCCAGCGCGCCGGAAACATCGAGGGCAGACAGCGTCTTCGGGTGGAATTCGCCGAACGTACCGAGGACCACTTTCGGACCCATCTTGATCGTGCCTGAACGGCCCGGATGATACCACGAAGGACCGCCCTGCTCGATCTGGACATTGGCCATGGGCAGGCCGCAGGCTTCGAGAACCGCAAGCGCATCGGCCTTGGCATCGAAGACATCGACCGGCTTGCCGCCGCCCTTTTCCTTGTTCGACCACAGACGGCCTGCGCCATTGATCGAGGCGGTGCCACGGCGGACGCCGCCTGCGACACGGCGCTGGCCTTCCGGCGTGTCATTCTCGTATGTGCCCGAGACTTCGAAGATCGCCACGTCGCCAAAGCCCTTGTCGGCATTTCGCTGCGCAGCCGAGAGGAGGCCCGGCAGAAGCGAGGGGCGCATGTCCGACATATCGGCGGCGATCGGGTTGGCAAGCTTCAGCGCGGCCGAACCGCCGCCGAAGAGCTTTGCCTGGTCTTCCGGGATGAAGGACCATGTGACTGCTTCCAGCATGCCGCGCGAGGCAAGCGCGCGGCGCGCCGTGCGGGTGCGGATCTGCAGCGTCGTCAGGATACGGCCGTTGACCGCGCCATGGCTTTCGAGCGGCTCCGGCTTGATCTTGTCGACGCCATGCATGCGCATGACTTCCTCGACCAGATCGGCCTTGCCATCGACATCAGGACGCCAGGACGGAACCTTGACCGAGACGCGCTCGTCGGACGAGCCTTCGACGGTGAAGCCGAGGCGGGTGAGGATTTCGCGGCTTTCCGTCGTCGAGACGTCGAGGCCGGTCAGGCGCTTGACCTCGGAGAAGGGGAAATCGACGGTTTTCGCGTCAAAACCCTTGTAGCCGACGATCTTTTCTTTTGCGGCCACGCCGCCGCAGAGGTCGAGAACCAGCTGCGTGGTGCGGTCGAGGCCGGGGACCATGTATTCGGGATCGACGCCGCGCTCGAAGCGGTAACGGGCATCGGTGATGATGCCGAGCGTACGGCCGGACTTGGCGATGTTGATCGGATCCCAGAGGGCGCTTTCAATCAGCACGTCGACGGTGTTTTCATCGCAGCCGGAATGCTCGCCGCCCATGATGCCGCCGATCGATTCGACGCCGTTGTCATCGGCGATGACGACGTTGTTGGGACCGAGCTTGTATTCGCGGGTATCGAGTGCCAGCACCGTCTCGCCTTCCTTGGCGCGGCGGACGATGAGATCGCCCTTCACCTTGGCCGCGTCGAAGACGTGCATCGGGCGGCCCTGGTCGAAGGTCATGTAATTGGTGATATCGACCAGCGCGTTGATCGGACGAAGGCCGATCGCCTTGAGGCGGGTCTGCATCCAGGCCGGGCTCGGGCCGTTCTTGACGCCGCGCACGAGGCGCAGGCCGAAGCCGGGGCAAAGCTTTGCATCGTCGAGATCGATCGACAGGGCGACCGTCGTTTCGCCTTCGAGCTTCAGTTCCGGGGCTGCCGGCACCTTCAGCGTGCCAAGGCCGGAGGCTGCGAGATCGCGGGCGATGCCGTAGATCGAGGTGCAGTCCGGGCGGTTCGGCGTCAGGTTTATCTCGATCATCGGATCATCGATACCGGCATAGGCGGCAAAGGATGTGCCGACCGGGGCATTTTCCGGCAGATCGATGATGCCGTTGTGATCTTCCGACATGTTGAGCTCCTTTTCGGAGCACATCATGCCGTGGCTTTCGACGCCGCGGATCTTGCCGACGCCAAGCGTCACGTCGAGGCCCGGAACGTAATCACCGGGACGCGCGAGCGCACCGACGAGACCGGCGCGGGCATTCGGCGCGCCGCAGACGATCTGCAGCGGCTTGCCGCCGTTGACGTCAGGGCCGGCATCGACGGAGAGAACCTTGAGGCGGTCCGCCTCCGGGTGCTGCACAGCCGTCAGGATTTTTGCGATGACGAAAGGCTTGTAGGCTGCCTTGTCATCGACATCCTCGACTTCGAGGCCGATCGCCGTCAGGCGTTCGCAGATCTGATCGAGGGTGGCGTCGGTCTCAAGATGATCCTTGAGCCAGGAAAGCGTGAATTTCATGTGTCTATCCCTCCCTTACTGGCTCAAACCGCCGAACAGCGTCGGCATGTCGAGCGGGCGGAAGCCGTAATGGTTCATCCAGCGGACATCGGCGTTGAAGAAGTCACGCAGGTCCGGCATGCCGTATTTCAGCATGGCGATACGGTCGAGGCCCATGCCCCAGGCAAAGCCCTGGTATTCATCCGGATCAAGACCACCGGAGCGCAGGACGTTCGGGTGAACCATGCCGCAGCCGAGGATTTCCATCCAGTCGGTGCCTTCGCCGAACTTGACGATCGGACCCGAGCGGTCGCACTGGATGTCGACCTCGAAGGACGGTTCGGTGAAGGGGAAGAAGGACGGGCGGAAGCGCATCGTCACCGACGGCACTTCGAAGAAGGTCTTGCAGAATTCTTCCAGAACCCAGCGCATGTTGCCGACATTCGACTTCTTGTCGATGACGAGGCCTTCGACCTGATGGAACATCGGCGAGTGGGTGGCGTCGCTATCCTGACGGTAGGTCTTGCCCGGGATGACGATGCGGATCGGCGGATCCTGCGCTTCCATGGTGCGGACCTGAACCGGCGAGGTGTGGGTGCGCAGAACCTTGCGCTCACCCTTTTCGTCGGCCTGGAAGAAGAACGTGTCGTGCATCTCGCGCGCCGGGTGGCCTTCGGGGAAGTTCAGCGCGGTGAAGTTATAATAGTCGGTCTCGACATCCGGGCCTTCGGCAATCGAAAAGCCCATGTCGGCGAAGACGGCGGTGATTTCGTCGATGATCTGGCTGATCGGATGGATGCGGCCACGCTCTGCCGGAGACGAGCGCACCGGCAGCGAGACGTCGACCGTCTCGGCCTTCAGGCGCGCGTCGATTGCCGCGTCCTTCAGAACCGTCTTGCGCGCCGTGATGGCATCGGTGATCTCGTTCTTGAGCGCGTTGATCGCGGCACCGCGCGTCTGGCGCTCTTCCGGCGTCATCGTGCCGAGCGTTTTCAGAAGCTCGGAGACCGAGCCCTTCTTGCCGAGTGCCGAAACGCGGACCTGCTCGATGGCCGCCTCGTCTTCAGCGCCTGCGACTTCCGCCAGCAGGGCGGCCTTCAATGTATCGATTTCCGTCATCTTCTTCCTGCTTCGGCGTCGCGGCCGTTCAAGGTCGTTTCGAGATAGGCCGTGGCCTCTATGAACTGCCGCAGATCTCTACCCATGTGCACCCGCCCGATCAACCGGGCAAGCCATAAAAACCCGCCCAGAAAGCCTGTGAGACGGGCGAGTTCGGCCACGGCGGCAGGCGGCGCGGCCGCCGCCCAGGCGCGGTAGGCGCGATCATGCGCCTCACCGCCGAGCTTTGCCCGGCTTGCCACCTGAAGGAAGAGCAGCCAGATGTCGCGCGCCTGCGCCACCTCGATGGGCATCACCGCCTCCGGCTCCTCCTCGAAATCCATGAAACCGATGCGGCCATCGCGGGTGAACATGTCCCGCGGGAACGGCCGGCCATGACAGAGGCCCCTGGCATGGAGGCGGCCAAGCTCGGCGCAGCAGAAGACCAGCATGTCGTCATGCGCCTTCGGATCCTCGATCTTCGAAAGCTGTTTCTGCACAGTCGGCCCGACATCCGTCAGCACGACGGCACTTCCGGAGGAATAGACGACATCGGCCGTCGGCACGCCGTGATCCTTGAAAAGCGCCATGCGGCGCAGGTCGCGGCCGGCGAAATCGCCGTTTTTCGGCTCGGGAGACGGGCGCAGGAAGGGCATGCGCAGAAGTCCCGCCAGCGCCTGTTGCAGCGCTGCCAGCTTCGGCCGGCCCTTGGTATCGTGGCGCTTGATCCAGACGGCGCCGGTGGACAGCTCGATCCGCTCGACGCGGCGCGAATGTTTTACCAGCGCCGACAGCAGGATCGCCACATCCTCCGGCGAAAGTGCCGGGGTGCCACTGATTTCGGTGAGATCGCCCCGCAAGCGACATCTCCTTTCAATCGATCAGATCGGCTATGAGCAAAAACGGAAGAACCCGCGCGGGGCTGGCCAGCGCGGGTTCTTTCAAAGACCTTAAGTGTCTTCAGCGCCGACTTACTTGACGGTGCTTTCGAACTCGTTCTTCGTGCCGGCTTCCTTGAGGTAGGCAAGCGCCTTCTTGGATGCTTCGACGAGAGCGCCGAATGCAGCCGGCTCATGGATAGCCATGTCGGACAGAACCTTGCGGTCAACTTCGATGCCAGCCTTGTTCAGGCCGTCGATGAAGCGGCCGTAGGTGAGGCCGGTTTCGCGGACGGCAGCGTTGATACGCTGGATCCACAGAGCGCGGAAGTTGCGCTTCTTGACGCGACGGTCGCGCGTTGCGAACTGGCGCGAACGATCGACTGCGGCCTTAGCGGCGCGAATGGTATTCTTGCGG
The DNA here is from genome assembly GCA_902167985.1 of Shinella sp. UYSO24. Classification (GTDB taxonomy): domain Bacteria; phylum Pseudomonadota; class Alphaproteobacteria; order Rhizobiales; family Rhizobiaceae; genus Neorhizobium. Next base: position 188,083 of record CABHNZ010000007.1, on the reverse strand, counting down.
CGGCCGTAGAAGCCCTTGGCTGCCTTGAGGGTCTTGGTGTGCTTGGCGCGGGACGTTACGCCACGTTTTACGCGTGCCATGTCATGATCTCCTTAAATGATCCAAAAAGCAGAAAAGTCTTAGAGACCGTTCGGCAGGTAGTTCTTGATGACCTTCTTGCCATCCGGCTCAGCAAGGACCATCGTGCCGCGTGCATCGCGGATGAACTTGTTGGAACGCTTGATCATGCCGTGGCGCTTGCCAGCAGCTGCTGCAACGACCTTGCCGGTCGCCGTGACCTTGAACCGCTTCTTAGCAGCGGACTTCGTCTTCATCTTGGGCATTTTGCTACTCCGTTTTGTATCGGGCCCACAGACGAGGTGGACCCAAGCATTTTGAACGGCCTCGGCATGCCCTGCCGGACCGTTCGGACGCGCGCTTATACTCGCAGGCCGAGAAAAGCGCAATGGGCAAAAGGAAGGCTGGCAGAATGCGCCCGAACGGCGCAAATCCACCGGAAAGACCCTTCGGGCGGATGCCAGAGGGCCAAGTGATGCGGCGCTTATTTCGGCGCCAGCACCATCATCATCTGACGGCCTTCGAGCTTGGGCTCGGCTTCGACCTTGGCGATCTCGACGGTGTCGTCCTTGACCTGAAGAAGAAGCTTCATGCCGAGTTCCTGGTGGGCCATTTCACGGCCGCGGAACTTCAGCGTCACCTTCACCTTGTCGCCGTCTTCAAAGAAGCGATTCATGGCCTTCATCTTCACGTCATAGTCATGCGTGTCGATGTTGGGGCGCATCTTGATTTCTTTGACTTCGACGACCTTCTGCTTCTTGCGAGCTTCGGAAGCCTTCTTCTGGTTCGCATATTTCAGCTTGCCGAGGTCGAGGATCTTGCACACCGGCGGATCGTTGTTCGGCGAGATTTCAACGAGATCGAGTCCCGCTTCCTCAGCCATTTTCAGAGCCTGATCCGTGGCGACTACGCCAAGATTCTGGCCTTCGGCATCGATGAGCTGGACCTTGGGAATGCGAATTTCCCGGTTGGAGCGCGGCCCTTCCTTGACGGGGGCATCGGCTTTGAATGGTCTGCGAATGGTCGTGTTCTCCTAGACTATTTCGGTGTCCGGCGACGCATCTGCCGCGTCGGTCCGAGGACGCGCGGGCAATGTCGTGATCGCCGAGAGGATGTCAATAGCATAACAGCATAGAAAAATCACCTGCTGTTCCTACCGGTGACTATGATTTATGGACCCTGAACCGCTGCGATAACGGAGACTTTGATGCCAAACCCGACCGAAACCACGAAAGCGCAATCGGAAGCCCGGGGCGCCATTGCAACCACGATTACCGTCGGAACGGACAAGGCCGCCCGTCCGATCGCCATCAAGGCACGCCCTGCCCGCGATGGCGGACCGAAAACGGCGCTGGTCTGGCTCGGGGGATACCGTTCCGACATGGAAGGCACGAAGGCGATTGCTCTCGATGCGCTCGCCGCCGAGTTGGGGGCCGGTGCGATCCGCTTCGACTACTCAGGACATGGGGTTTCCGGCGGCGCATTTCAAGACGGCACGATCTCCCGCTGGCTGGAAGAGACGCTGGCCGTGATCGATGCACAGGGCGTCGAGGAGGTGATCCTCGTCGGCTCATCGATGGGCGGATGGATTGCGCTACGCGCCGTTCAGGAACTGAAAAAGCGTAATGGCGCGCAGGTGAAGGGCATGGTGCTGATCGCGCCGGCGCCGGATTTCACCTCGGAACTCATCGAGCCGATGCTGACGGAGGCGGAAAAGACCTCGCTTGCCGAGCGCGGCTATTTCGAGGAACCGTCCGAATACAGCCCGGAGCCCTATATCTATACCCGGGCACTGATGGAGGACGGGCGCGTCAACCGGGTGATGACCGGAATTATCGAGACCGGCTGCCCGGTGACGATCCTGCAGGGCATGGCCGATCCCGACGTGCCCTATACCCATGCGCTGAAGCTCGTGGAGTTTCTTCCCGCCGACGACGTGGTGCTGACGCTGATCCGCGACGGCGACCACCGGCTCTCCCGCCCTCAGGACCTCGACAAGCTGCGCGACGCGGTGGCTGCACTCATCGCGCCATGATGAAACTTCAGGCTGATACAGAAATGCCGCAACATTAACCATATTCGCAGCATGCACCGGGTTAACAAATCCTGAACGATTGACTAACGGCGCCCGAACCCTTTTAACCTTTTGTTAGGAATTTAAGGGACGGGCAGATGATGAGAGCCTTGCTGGCACGGCGTGTAGCCGTGATCCTGTTGAGTTTTCTGGTGCCGGCGAGCGCAGCCCTGCCGGCATCACAGCCGATCGAGGCGTCGATGGTCACGGGCAGCGTCACCTCGCAGCCGATTGGCCATTACGACTTCTGTCAGCGCTTTGTCGACGAATGCAACATTCGCAGCAAGACCGGCCCGGCGCCGGTGCTGACCGCCAAGGGCTGGGAAATCGCCCGGCAGATCAACATTGCCGTCAATGCGCGCTACGTGCCGCGGACCGACATGGAGATCTACGGCAAGGAAGAATACTGGAACTATCCGACCGTTGCTGCCGACTGCGAGGACTACGCGCTCGAAAAGCAGAAGGAACTGGTTGCCGCCGGCTTCGATCACTCGGATCTTCTCATCACCGTCGTGCGCAAGCAGGATGGCGAGGGCCATGCGGTTCTGACGCTGCGCACCTCGGATGGCGACTTCATCCTCGACAATCTCGATGACGAGATCCAGCCCTGGTACGCCAAGCCCTATACGTTCCTGAAGCGTCAGGCGACGTTCAACACCGGCAAGTGGGTAACGATCGAAAACGGCCGCGATATTCTGGTTGGCGCGCTGCACTAAACGCTCGATCGATATGGAAAAGATTAAAGGCCCGCGCGGTTTCCGCGGCGGGCCTTTTGGTTTTCAACGATGCTTTTTGGGCGCGGAACGGGTCGGGGATGAGGGACCGTCTCCCGGCCCTTCGCTTTGGCTCACGGCGTCGAGGCGCAAAACGCTCCAGTGGAGCGTTTTGCCGGCTTGCGCCGTCGCCTCTCACCCATTGCCAATCAGGATGCCTGCGGCCAGAACCAGCGAGCCACCGACCACGACCTGGAAGACGGCGCGCAGGAAAGGGGTTTCCATGTAGCGGTTCTGGATGAAGGCGATGGCCCAGAGTTCGAAGAAGACGACGACCGCGGCAACGGCCGTGGCAGTCCAGAAATGCGGAATGAGATAGGGCAGCGCGTGGCCGAGGCCGCCGAGTGCGGTCATGATGCCGGAGGCAAGGCCGCGCTTGATCGGCGAGCCGCGACCGGAAATCTTGCCATCGTCATGCGCCGCCTCGGTGAAGCCCATGGAAATGCCTGCACCGACAGCTGCCGACAGGCCGATAAGGAAAGTGGACCAGGTATCCTGCGTGGCGAAGGCTGCGGCGAAGATGGGGGCCAGCGTCGAGACCGAGCCATCCATCAGGCCGGCAAGGCCCGGCTGCACATAGGTCAGGATGAACTGGCGGCGGGCGCTTCATCCTCTTCCGCCTTTGCATCAGCCGAGACGTGCTTGCCCTCCAGCATGCGGGCAATATCCTCATGGCCTTCCTCGGCCAGCGCCAGATCGCCGAGCAATTTGCGCGTCGAGGCGTCCGAGACGCGCTTTGCCGCCTCGCGGTAGAAGGCGGCCGCCTGCCGCTCCATCGCCTCGCCTTCCTCGCGCATCTTGTCGAGCGAGAGGTTCTTGCGCAGCCAGTCCGGCTTGCGCTCGTAGAAGCCGCGCACATGCTCCCGGCGGATGAGCGGAATGCGCTCGCCAAAGCGCGAGCGGAACATCTCGATCAGCATGTTCTTGTGGGTCTGCTCCACCTCCGCCATGTCATCGAACACTTTGGCTGAGGCAGGCGCGTGATCGCGCAGGATATCCGCATAGGACATGTAGATACGCGCATCGTCTTCCTCCGAGGCAATGGCGAGCGCGAGGATTTCCTGTTCGCTCAGGGTATCGAATGATCGCTTGGAGGATGAGAAGAGACGCAGCATGACGAGATTCCTTGTTTAGAATTATTCTAATTATAAATTTGGCGGTGAAAATCAAGAGGCTTGCATCGTCACACCGCATTCGCCCTTTATATTCGTTAACGCGCGGCGGAAATCGGCCCTCTCGCAAGATCCGGAAAGCATTGCTGCGCTGCAGTGTAACTTTATTAAATCTCAACTTGCCGTTTCAGACACAAACGGATTAATGAGCTAGGCCGCGGATGCCGGGAGAGGCGAGATCCGGGCCTGGGAGCAGGGAAAACACCACCATGAAGCGCAGAGATTTTTTCCGTCAGGCCGCAACAGCAAGTGCGGGAGCAGCCGCTGCAACGGCCCTTGCCGCGCCGCTGGCGGCACCCGCCATTGCGCAGTCCAGCCCTAAGATCAACTGGCGGCTGACATCGTCATTCACCAAGAACACGGATGTGCTGTTTGCCGCCTCGACCGACATCGCCACCAGCGTGGCAGAGGCGACCGACGGCAATTTCACCATCCAAACTTTTGCAGCCGGCGAGCTCGTGCCCGGCCTGCAGGCGGCCGACGCCGTTTCCAACGGCACGGTCGAGATGGCGCATACCTGCAGCTATTACTATATCGGCAAGGACCCGACCTTCGCGCTCGGCACCGCCGTGCCCTTCGGCCTCAATGCCCGCATGACCAATTCCTGGTTCACCATCGGCGGCGGCAACGAGCTGCTCAACGAATTCCTCTCGACCTACAATCTCTACGCCCTGCCCGCCGGCAATACCGGCGCACAGATGGGCGGCTGGTTCCGCAAGGAAATCAACACGGTCGACGACCTCAAGGGCCTGAAGATGCGTATCGCGGGCCTTGCCGGGCAGGTGATGCAGAAGCTCGGCGTGACGCCACAGCAGATCGCCGGCGGTGACGTCTATGCCGCGCTCGAAAAGGGTACGATCGATGCGACGGAATTCGTCGGCCCCTATGACGACCAGAAGCTCGGCTTCGTGAAGGTTGCGAAATACTACTACTATCCGGCCTGGTGGGAGGGTGGCCCGGCGGTGCATGCCTTCTTCAATCTGGAAAAGTTCAACGGCCTGCCGAAGAGCTACCAGCGCATCCTGAAGGATGCCTGCGCCAACGCCAATACCAACATGCTGGCCCGCTACGACGCCAAGAATGCCAAGGCGCTGCGCCAGTTGGTCAGCGAAGGCGCGGTGCTGAAGCCGTTCAACCAGCAGATCCTCGATGCCAGCCACAAGGCAGCCCTTGAGGTCTATGCGGACATCACGTCCAAGAACGCGGCCTTCAAGAAGATCTATGACAGCCAGCAGGCCTTCAAGAAGGATGGCTATCTGTGGGAACAGATCGCCGACTATACGTATGACACCTATATGATGATCCAGCAGCGCAACGGCTCGCTCTGAGCTGAAGCTGCGGGCCGAATTCACGACCCTGCCATCTCTCAGCCATCCCCGTGCCGAAGGTTCGGGGATGGCGTGCCCCCTATCCCGCCCTGTCTCAAAGCGGCTTCACCATGTCGACAATGGTGAGACCGGCCTTGCCGGGTTTGGCCGGCGGCCCGTCTCGGTGTAGCCTAGCTTCTGGTAGAGACCGATATTCCGTTCCATCAGGGCGTTGGTATAGAGCGTCATCCGCCGTTTTCCGGCCGCTTGGGCGCGGTTTTCCATCTCCGCCATCATCTTCGGCCCGATGCCCTTGCCGGCATGATCAGGATCGACGGCGACGCTGAAGATCGTGTCCTCGTCATCGGCGTGTTCCATGACGATCAGGCCGCAGATAACCTCGCCTTCATGGGCCAGGAAGACATTTCCGGCCGCGATGCGCGGCACGTAATCCTCGGTCACTGGCACCGGCGGATAATGCAGGACGGGTAGCCAGGCCGCATAGGCGCGCTCCGTGATATCCTTCACCACCGCCAGATCTTCCGCCCCGGCCTGCCTGATATCGATGCCCATGAAACATTTCCCTGATCGCACACGCACCGACAAGAAGACAGGACGACTGGGGTGATGTCCAGAGATCGGCGCCGGACATTTGCCGACCTCACCCGATCGATCGCGTGTCGGGGCGACCCACCAGCGGTATTGTGCCAAAGCGCTGCCAGCGATCCGCAGACGGCTGGTCATCAGTGGCAATCGAAGGCAGGATCGACGCCGACAGTTAGAAGGAACAGCGGGATGACAATCGTGGTGGAACTCACCTCCTATCCGGGCCTCGACCGCCGGATCACCATCCTGCGCGCCGGCGACGAGGTGGATGCCGTTTTCGTCCGCACAGAGCGTTTCGACGTTCTGATCGATACGCTCGGCACGCCGCAACTCTGCCGGCAGGCCCTCGATCTGGTTGGCGCGGGGCAGTCACGGCCTCTCATGGTCATCAATTCGCATATGGACTGGGATCATTTCTGGGGGAATGCGGCGATTGCCGGCTCTGCACCGATCATTGCGCACAACACTGCGATCAGGCGGTTTCGCGAGCCTGCCATTCGTCGCACACTTGATGAAAAGATGGCCGAGGATATCCGTTTTGCCGATGTGGAACTCATCCCGCCGACAATCGGCTTCGACGGTGACATGCTGCTCGATGGCGGCGACCTGACGCTGCGGCTCATCCATACGCCGGGCCACACGCCCGATCATATCGTGGTCTTCATACCGGAGATCAAAACCTGTCTCGCAATCGATGCGGTGGAAGATCCGATACCGGAAGTCTGGAGCAGCAATCCCGACGATCTCCGGCTCCTGCGCGCATCGCTTGAAACGATACGGCAGCTCGATTGCGAATTCGTCGTGCTCGCCCATGGCCAGACGGCCTCGCCAGAGACGGTCTTCAAGAATATCGCCTATTTCGACCAGCTCGCGGAACGGGTCGGATCACTCGATCAGACAGCGCTTTACGCGGCGGATCCCTCACGGCTGTCCGGACTGGCACTGCGGGATTTCGTGGCGCTTTCGGTATCCATGCCGGCCGAGACCTTGGCCTTCTATGAAAAGTGCCATGCCAGCAATCTTGCCGCGACGATCCGGACACGGATCGAAGCGGATGAAGTCAAAACCGGTACGGCCGGGTGATAGCGATCAGGCTGCTGCTTCGCTGCGAGCTTCATCACCATTGGCGCCACGGCGCCAGTAGGCGACGACCATCATCCGGTCTTTCGGCAATTGCCAATCCTTCTTGAGGATGCGGCGGATCTCGCGGAAATCGGAAAATTCGCAGCCGGCCCAGACGAAGGTCTCCGCCGGCAGGCTGTCGCGTTCGATAGAGGTGAGTGCCGCCGTCAATGCGCCGGTCGTGCCGGGATGGCTGCCCTTGCGGAAGAGCCAGTGGATCGCCACGTTGTCGCGTTCGAGCGGCACGACATCGGCCGGGCTGTCGACTTCGAGATAGATCGTTGCGCGGCTATCATCGGGGAGCATTTCGACGATACGGGAGATCGCCGGAATGGCGGTGTCATCGCCGAACATCAGGAGATTGCGGGCAGCAGGCCCACCTTCGCCAACGGGGCCGACAATGCCGACGAGATCGCCGGTCTTGGCCGTCAATGCGAAAACGGCAGCCGGGCTTGCGACACCCGGATGCATGACGAAATCGATCTCGATCGTGCCGGCTTCGACGTCGATCTTGCGGATCGTATAGACACGCACCGTCAGCTCGTCCTCGCCCTGCGGCCAGACGAGAAGACCATCCGAGCCCATGACCGGCCAGACCGGCGTGCGGTCCTTCGGCGGGATGAGGATGCGCAGATGCAGGCCGCCCTCGGCAAAGCGGGCGATATCATCGCCCCAGAAGGTGAGCCGCTGCATATGCGGACCGACGCGGTGCGAGGAGAGGACCGTCAGTTCTCGGAAGAAGACCGGCGTGCCGCTCGTCTGGCCGTCGCCCGTCCAGCGGATGCCGGAGGTCGTGCCCATGTGGCGCGACACCTGAAGCGCGACCGTCATCTTGCAATAGGAAAGTGTCGTCTCGTCCCTCGCCCGCACCACGAAGGTGCAGTGCTGGTCGCCATGAACCAGATCGAGTTCGCCATAGTGCAGCTTGAACTGCACCATGCCCTTGGCCGGGCTTTCCGCCGGCGAGCCGACGACGGCCTCGGCATGTTCCTGCATCACCTGTTCGACCAGTTTGGCGATCTCCGGGTGAGCAATCGTTGCTTCAGCAGTCAAAGGAGCAGTCGAACGGGACAGGTCTGCCATGGCGCAAAACTCTTCATCTGATGCCGCGGAATAAAAGCGCTCCGCGATAAAACCGGACTGTCATTAGCAAGTTTTATTTTGCCGCGCATCCTCTTTTGCGCCAGCGGCGATAAAAACTTCGACAGATACTCCAGTTTTGGCTCTCCGGTTTTGGCAGCCATCATACAAAAAGAGCCCCGCCGGTAGAGAGCGGCGGGACTCAAGAGTTGTCCATGTCCAAGTCGTCATGGAGACGATTGTGACGTCAGCTGCCCGCGTTGGGGCGGTTGTTCCCGACATTGCCGTTGGTCGACGCCGTCTTGCCGTCGGGACCCTGGCCATAATAGGTGCCGCCGAGATGGCCACCAGACTGGTGTTTTCCACCTGTCGTTCAGCACGCTTGATTGCCTGTTGTACGTCACTCTTGCTCATGTCTGCCTCCAGCTTTTTGGGGTTGGTGACATGGGGCTAACCCCTGCCGCCGCGTTATGTTCCGACATTCGTTAGGGACGGCCGCTTGACGGATGTCATATCCGGGGATATTTGGGAACGATCATTTCCAAATAGGAAGCGCAGCATGGATGCCGCGGAAAAGACGAATGCCGGCACATTAGACCCTGCGCCCAAGGCTGCCGCGCCCGCGCGAGTTCGACATAGACGAGGCGCTGGACAAGGCGATCGTGGTGTTTTCGGAGCGCGGCTATCACGCAACCTCGATCATCGACCTCAAGGATGCGATGGGGCTGACCGCCGGCAGCCTTTACAAGGCGTTCAAGGACAAGAAGGCGATCTTTTTGGCCGCCTTCGACCGCTACAAGCAGGTGCGCAATGCGGCACTGGCAAAATCGCTCACACCCGGCACGAGCGGTCGCGACAAGGTCAGGCTGGCGCTCAATCATTATGCCGACAGTGCACATGGCGATGACGGGCGGCGCGGCTGTCTCGTGGTCGGGGCAGCCGTCGAACTCGCTCTCTTCGATACGGACACCGATGAGCGTGTGAAGATTTCGCAGGCACGGCTGGAAGCGCTGTTCGAAGGTCTGGTGCGCGAGGGGCAGGCCGACGGAACCGTGAGCCGGGCAATCAATGCCGAACTGACGGCGCATCTTCTCTATGCCGTGGTGCAGGGGCTGCGGATCGCCGGCAAATCCGGACAGGACCGCGCCCGCGCCATGGCGACCGCCGAGGCTGCCCTCAAGATCCTCGACTGACGCCTCTCGGCACTGCCCAAACGTACAGTCCAGACAAGGACGCCGGGCAAGCAGCGCAAGTAACTGGTCTGGACAAGCGGTCCATATGGCCGGGCAGATAATTCCCGGAAGCCCACCGATGCCGCAAGAGCCAGAAGAGATTTTCCACTCCCTCCTCCCAGGAGCCATTGATGACAATACCAGCAACCCAACGGGCATCCGCCGACACTACAGCCCAAACCGAGGCCCCGACGGCAGCAACGCCGGCAGCAACCGACGGTGCGAACGGGGCGGCAGGGCCCGCAACGACGCTCTCCTCCGGCATGGCCTTCATGATGGCGGCGGCAGCCGGCCTCGTCTGTGCCAATCTCTATTACGCCCAGCCGCTGGCGGGACCGATCGCTACCGCCATCGGCCTGCCGGAAAACATGACGGGACTGATCGTGACGCTGACCCAGATCGGCTACGGTCTCGGCCTGCTGTTTGCCGTGCCGCTCGGCGATCTGGTCGAGAACCGGCGGCTGATCGTGACCATGATCGGGGCAAGCGTGGTCGCGCTTCTGGCTGCCGGACTATCCAGCACGCCAACGCCCTTCCTGATTGCGGCGCTCGCCATCGGGGTCGCGTCGACGGCAGTGCAGATGATTGTGCCTTTCGCCGCAAGCCTTGCGCCGGAGGAAAGCCGCGGACGGGTGGTCGGCAATGTGATGAGCGGGCTGATGCTTGGCATCATGCTGGCGCGACCGGTCTCGAGCTTCATTGCCCGCCTGTCTTCCTGGCATGTCGTCTTCTTCCTGTCGGCGGCCATGATGGTCGTGGTTGCCGTTACGCTTGCGCTTCGCCTGCCGAAGCGCGTGCCGCAGACGAAGCTTTCCTATGCCGGGCTGATCGCCTCGCTTGGAACGCTTTACGTCACCCAGCCGGTGCTGCGCCGGCGTGCCTTCTACCAGTTCTGCCAGTTCGCCGCCTTCAGCCTGTTCTGGACAGTGACGCCACTCGTTCTGGCCGGGCCGGGCTTCAACCTGACGCAGGGCGGCATTGCTATCTTCGCGCTTGTCGGCGTTGCCGGAGCGATCGCCTCGCCGATCGCCGGGCGCCTGGCAGACCGCGGCTGGAGCAAGCCTGCCACTGCCTTCGGCATCCTTTCCGTCGCCGTCGGTTTCCTGATCACCCATCTCGCGCCTGAAGGCTCGACGCTGGCACTGATCCTGTTCGGCGTTGCTGCGATCGTGATCGATTTCGGCGTGTCGATGACGCTCGTCACCAGCCAGCGCGCGATCTTTGCGCTCGGCGCCGATCTCAGATCCCGTCTCAACGGCCTGTTCATGGCGACCTTCTTCGTCGGCGCAGCCATGTCTTCCGCACTCGGAGCCTGGGCCTATGCCGAGGGCGGCTGGCTTGCCGCATCGACGATCGGGCTTGCCCTGCCGGTCGTCGGCTTCCTCTACTTCCTCACCGAGAAGCGGTGAAAAGAGATCCGCCCATAGACGGATGACCGAAGATTGTAGCCCGCCAGATGGCGGGCTATTTTCGTTAGGCGAGAGCCGGGGGCTCGAACCGTCAGTCTTCGGCCCGTCCGAACAACCTGTTCATCCACCGATCCGCTTGTAAAACAGGGTCGTTGCGCAGAAGCCGCCTTCCGGCCAGAGCGCGTAATCTGGGATGACGCCGACGCGTTCCCAGCCAAAGCGGGGGTAGATGCGTTCGGCATCGCTGCCGGTTGCAGTATCCAGCACCAGAAGCGTGCGGCCGCGGCGAGCTGCCTCGCCTTCCACCGCCGCCATCAGTTGCCGCGAGAGGCCGAGACCGCGGGCGGAGCGATGGACGAGGAGTTTCATCAGGTCGCCGCGATGCGGCTGATTGGGTTTTGAGGCAAGCCCCACCTGCACCGTGCCGACCACCCTGCCCCCGACTTCCGCCACGGCCAGAATGATGCCACCCGCCTCGACCGCATCGGCAATCTCGTACCAGTAGCCTTCCGCATCCTTCGGCCCGAAGGGCAGCATGAAGCCGAGCGAAGCGCCGCCATTGATGCAATCCGACAGTGTTTCGCAGAGATCGGCATTGGCGGCACGCGCTTCATCGGCGCTCAGAATGCGAATGGTGGCAGTGTCATCGGTCACGGTCATTTGGTCTATTCCTCTGATACTCGGGACATGGGTCAGTCAGCGGCCGCGATGGAGGATCACGGCATAACGCGCCGGGCTGTCGGATGGATTGTGAAAGTCGAAGGCATCACCGATATCCATGAACAGGCAGTCGCCGGGCTTCAGGTGATGCGTCACGTCGGGCAGGACCATGTCCAGCTCGCCCTCGAAGAGCCAGACATGCTGCGTCAGCGCGCGGCTTTCCTCACGCGGCGGAAAACTGACGCGGGCACCGGCCGGAAACTCGACCTCGACGATATCGACCGGGCTCGGCATGCCGGGCGGCGAGATCGAGCGGCGCAGATAACCCGTCACCGGATCGCGCCAGAGCCGTTGTTCGCTGCGATGTGACAGCGGCGATGTGGATGGCTCGTCCGGCGCGAAGAAGGCAGACAGTGTCAGCCCCAGGCCTTCGCACAGACGCGCCAGAAGTGCCGCCGTCGGACTGGCCTCCGCCCGCTCGATGCGGGAGATCATGGCCCGGCTGACGCCAGAGCGCGTTGCCAGCTCATCGAGCGTCAACCCACTTGCTGCACGCAGGGCCTTCAGCCGTTCGCCAATGGCGAGTTCTATTTCCGTATCAATTGATTCCATTATTTGAGAATGTCATTCCCTGATAATGGAATCAAGCTCTGTTCCCGGACTGATGACGGACAGGAGGAAATTTATAATCGATGCCGTTTCCACGATAGCAAATGTCAATCGGCATACGCTAAAGCATGCGATATCACACACCCATAATCACACATTGATGGCAAAGGTCGGGAGCACTCGCATGGACGGTCAGTCGAAGGTCGGTCAAGCGGGCGACGCTCATGCAGCCGAGGGGCAGCGACACGCAACGGGATCGCCGCTCTCGATCGCCAGCATCGTCATCTCGATGACGATCGCCGCCATTGGCAGCGGCATCATGGCGACCTATGTGCCATTCGAACTGACGCGCACGGGCGAGACATGGGCGGCCAGTGCCGCCGTGCCGGCACTTGCCTTCGGCGGGCTGCTCGGCTGCGTTCTCGCCGGCCCGCTCATCCAGCGCGTCGGCCATGCGCGGCTTTTCTCCTGCTCGATGGCGATGGTCATCATCGGCGCGGTTCTGGTGGCGGCCGATCTTCCGGCAGCATGGTGGGTTCTGGCGCGCGCATCTACGGGGCTGCCTCCAACGTCAACTTCATCATTGCCCAGAGCTGGCTCAACCATGCGGCCTCCAACGAATGGCGCGGAAGGGCGATGTCGTTCTTCTACATGGCCTTCGTTCTCGGGCTTGGTGCGGGCGCGCTGATCTTCGGGCAGCTGCCGACCGGCAGCAATCTTGCGCCGCTGGTCGTCGTCTTCGTCACGGCCGTCTCGATCCTGCCGATCGGGCTCACCCGCCTGCCCAATCCGCCACCGCCGGCAAGCGTCAGTGTGAATATCAGGAAGGCCTGGAAAATTTCGCCGGTCGGGCTTGCCGGCGTTCTGGCATCCGGCGGGCTTTCGATGGTGGTGCAGGGCTTCACGCCGATCTATGCCTCCACCAATGGCGTGTCGCAGAGCAATGTGGCGCTCCTGATGTTCGTCATGCAGACCGGCCTGCTCTTCGTGCAATATCCGCTCGGCATGCTGTCCGACCGGATGGACCGGCGCTATGTGCTGCTGATTACCTGCTGCCTGATCGTTATGGCCGGGTTTGCAGCGCTTTTCTCGTCATTCGCGGCCCTTTACTTGCTGATGATCGTCTTCCTCGTCTTCGGCGGCTCGGTGGAAACCGTCTATTCGGTGGCCAATGCCCATGCCAATGACCGCGCCGATCCCGGCGACTTCGTGCCGCTCTCTTCGACATTGCTCGTCGCATGGTCGACGGCGGCAACGATCGTGCCGCTTCTCGTGACGATGATCTCGCCATTTTCCGGCCCGCGCACCTTCATCGTCGCGGCCATGCTGGTGGCGGTTGCCTATGGTCTCTTCATCCTGCAACGGCTGAAAAAGCGGGCGCCTGCGCCGGAAGAGGAGCGCGAAAGCCACGAGCTGCGATCCGCCCAGATGCCCAATGCAGCGATCATCACCGATCCGGAAGGCGGCACTGGCGCAAAATAGGCGCGAAATAGCGGCAGAACTCGCGCATATGCTGAACGAAGCCTTATCTTTCCGCTTTGCGGGGAAGATTCGCACTGCTATATGCGCGAGCCATGAGCACCTCGTCCCGCACGCCCCTTGACCATATCCGCAACTTCTCGATCGTGGCGCATATCGACCACGGCAAGTCGACGCTTGCCGACCGGCTGATCCAGTCCACCGGCGGCCTTGCCGAACGCGACATGTCGGAACAGGTTCTGGACTCGATGGATATCGAGCGCGAGCGCGGCATCACCATCAAGGCACAGACCGTTCGCCTGCACTACAAGGCGAATAACGGCGAGACCTATGTGCTGAACCTCATCGACACGCCCGGCCATGTCGACTTCGCCTATGAAGTCTCGCGGTCGCTTTCGGCCTGCGAAGGTTCGCTGCTCGTCGTCGATGCCTCGCAGGGCGTGGAAGCCCAGACGCTCGCCAACGTCTATCAGGCGATCGACAACAATCACGAGCTCGTCACCGTTCTCAACAAGATCGACCTGCCGGCGGCCGAGCCCGACCGGATCAAGGAACAGATCGAGGAAGTGATCGGCATCGATGCCTCGGACGCGGTGATGATCTCGGCCAAGACCGGCCTTGGCATTCCCGATGTTCTGGAAGCGATCGTCAACCGCCTGCCGTCGCCGAAGAGCGAAGTCGGTGAAAAGGGCCCGCTGAAGGCGCTGCTCGTCGACAGCTGGTACGATACCTATCTCGGCGTCATGGTTCTGGTGCGCGTCATCGACGGCGTGCTCTCCAAGGGCCAGACGATCCGCATGATGGGCACCGGCGCCAAGTATCAGGTCGAGCGCGTCGGCGTGCTGACGCCGAAGATGCTGGCGGTCGACAGCCTCGGTCCGGGCGAGATCGGCTTCATCACCGGCTCGATCAAGGAAGTGGCCGATACCCGCGTCGTGATACGATCACCGAAGACAAGCGGCCGACCGAAAAGGCGCTGCCGGGCTTCAAGCCGGCGCAGCCCGTCGTGTTCTGCGGTCTCTTCCCGGCCGATGCCGCCGATTTCGAAGACCTGCGTGCGGCGATGGGCAAGCTTCGCCTCAACGACGCGTCCTTCTCGTTCGAAATGGAAAGCTCGGCCGCTCTCGGCTTCGGCTTCCGCTGCGGCTTCCTCGGCCTGCTTCACCTCGAAATCATTCAGGAGCGCCTAGAGCGCGAGTTCAATCTCGATCTCGTCGCCACCGCCCCTTCGGTCGTCTACCAGATGTCGCTGACCGACGGCACGGAGCTTGAGCTTCACAACCCGACCGACATGCCGGACGTGGTGAAGATCGAGGAAATCCGCGAGCCGTGGATCAAGGCGACGATCATGACGCCGGACGATTATCTCGGCGGCATTCTGAAGCTCTGCCAGGACCGTCGCGGTATCCAGACGGAACTGACCTATGTCGGCACTCGCGCGATGCTGACCTATGAACTGCCGCTCAACGAAGTCGTGTTCGACTTCTACGACCGCCTGAAGTCGATCTCGAAGGGCTATGCGTCCTTCGACTACAACATCATCGACTACCGTGCCGGCGACCTCGTGAAGATGTCGATCCTCGTCAATGGCGAGCCGGTCGATGCGCTTTCCATGCTGGTTCACCGCTCGGCGGCGGACCGCCGCGGCCGCGGCATGTGCGAGAAGCTGAAGGAACTCATTCCGCCGCACATGTTCCAGATCCCGATCCAGGCTGCGATCGGCGCCAAGGTTATCGCGCGCGAGACCGTGCGTGCACTGCGCAAGGACGTGACGGCGAAGTGCTACGGCGGCGACGCCACCCGCAAGCGCAAGCTTCTGGAAAAGCAGAAGGAAGGCAAGAAGCGCATGCGGCAGTTCGGCAAGGTCGACATTCCGCAGGAGCGTTTATCGCAGCCTGAAGATGAACGACGAATAAGGCGTTTTCGCCCGTCGTTCCATCGGCCACAGAGCCTCACCATCGTCACCCTCGCCGCCTGCGGCGGGGAGGTCATTTTCCTCCGCTGGAAACCGCGCTATGCTCATCCGTGACACCCGGAGGCCGAAGCCATGACGCGGCATGCCAAGATTTCATCCAATCCCGACCAGACCCTGATCGAGGAAGCGCAGGCGCTGAAGATCGAGGCTGCTGGCCTTGATGCCCAGAGCCTCAAGGACGCGGTGCGCAAGGAGAAGGAACGGCTGTTCCTGATCGAGAACGCCGAGGCGATCCGTTATTCAAACGAATACGTGGAGAAGCACGGGCTGCCGCTCGCCAAATACCGGCTGTTCTGATGGCGCGCTTCGATGTCTATCGGCTGAAGACCAATCAGGCGCTGGCGATGGATATTCAGGCCAATCTGCTCGACAGGCTGGAAACGAGGATCGTCGTGCCGCTGTTGCCCATCGCTGAATTCGTCACGCCGGTCATGCGCCTGAACCCGAGAGTAGTCATCGACGGCACGTCCTACCACCTGATCACCCACATGATGGGCAGTATTCCGATCAAGGAGATTGCCGGTACGGTCGGCAATCTCTCATCCCAATATGACGAGATCGTCGCGGCGATGGATCTGCTGTTTCAGGGCTTTTAAGCCGGCCGCCAGATCCCGCCCGCCAGATCCCACTCGTCAGATCCCGCGCATCAGGCCGCCATCGACCTTCAAATTCTGGCCCGTGATATAGCCTGCCCCTTCCGAGACGAGGAAGGCGACGGTGGCGGCGATCTCCTCGCTCGTGCCGTAGCGGCCCATGGGGACGCTGCCGCGGCGTTCGTCGGTCTGCGGCAGGCTGTCGATCCAGCCGGGGAGAACGTTGTTGATGCGGATATTATCAGCCGCATAGGTATCGGCGAAAATCTTCGTGTAGGCAGCAAGGCCGGCGCGGAAGACGGCGGAGGTGGGGAACATCGCTGCCGGCTCGAAGGCCCAGGCGGTCGAGATATTGACGATCGAGCCGGATTTCTGCGCCTGCATGATGGGGGTGACGAGCCGGACCGGGCGCACGACGTTCATGAGGTAGACGTCCATGCCGGTATGCCATTGCTCGTCGGTAATGGCGGTGATCTCGGCGCGCGGGCCGTGGCCGGCGCTGTTGACCAGCGCATCGATGCGGCCCCATTTTCCATGGTGAGATCGACAAGCCGCTTCAGATCGTCATTCGACTGGTTGGAGCCGGTGACGCCAAGCCCGCCGAGTTCTGCCGCCAGAGCCTCGCCTTTTCCGGAGGAGGACAGGATGGCAACCTTGTAACCGTCGGCTGCGAGCCTTTGCGCCGAGGCTGCCCCCATGCCGCTTCCGCCCGCCGTGATGATCGCTACCTTTTCCGCTGACATGCCTGCCTCCTTGCCGCACTGCATTGATGGAGAAGGCATAGCATCTTTTCAAAGCGGCGACAGAGGGTGGCCGCAACAAAGGCCCGCACGCTGGCGGCCCTGCGACCGCGCTACTGTCACTCGGCGATCGCCCAGTCGGGGCCGATGCCGCGGCCGCTCACCAGCCATGCAAGGCTGACATCGAGCACGGCTGCCACCGTATCGAGATGGCCTGCAATCGGCTCGGCGCGGTCGTTTTCCCAGGAAGCCCAGACATCTTCATGCACACCGGCCATTTCGGCCGCTTCCGGGATCGTCACCTCACAGGCATCGCGCGCCAGCGACATGCGGCCGCCGATCGTGTCGTCGCTCGGGATGACGTCTTCCATTCCGTCGATGAACATTTTTCACGTCCTCATTTCGGTCGATTCTCGAGCAGAAGGGACGCAGGTGTTTTCGCCCCGCGTCCTTCATCCTATCGATCAGCCCTTTTCGGCCGCGTCGCCAAGCCACGCCTTGATCTGGTCCGGGTGGTCCTTGATATATTTATCGACTGCAGCGTCGTAGGACGTGTTCTGGGCGTCGAACATTGCCGCTTCCAGATCGGAGAGCGGCAATTTCATCCGCGACAGGAAGCCGGCCGCCACCGGGTTTTCATCCTTGAAGCCCTTATGCGCCAGAACATCCACATGTTCCGCATCACCAAGCGACTTCTTCGGGTCGTTCAGATAGCGAAGCTCGTATTTGCCGAACATCCAGTGCGGGCTCCAGGAGGTGGCGACGAACCACTTCTTGCCACGAATGGCGCGGTCGACGGTGGTCAGCATGCCGGCTTCGCTGGAGACCTGCAGCTTGTACTTGTCGAGGCCGTAATCCTTCAGCGCCTTTTCCGACAGGCGGGTGAGGCCCGCGCCGGGATCGATACCGTCCACGGTGCCGGCGAGCTTTTCCTGAACCTCGGGCTTCTTCAGATCCTCGATCGAGGAAATCTCGCTTTCGGGAATGTATTTCGGCACGACCCAGCCGAGCTTTGCGCCGTCATAGACGGTGCCGAGCGTTTCGACGCGGTTCTTGACGCGCTTGTAATAGTCGGCGTGGGTGGCCGGTAGCCAGGCCATCATCATCGCGTCGAGATCGCCGCGGCTGACGCCTGATAGAGCGGTGCGACATCCGTCTGCACCAGTTCGACCTTCTGGCCGAGCTTGTCCTTGATGAGCTTGGCGGCGAGCTTGGTGACGAACTCGGCATCCGACCATGCGGCCCAGCCGATCTTGACCGTCTTCTGCTCTTCCGCGGCCGAGGCGGTGATCGGGGCGGCCATCGTGCCGCTGAAAATTGCTGCGGCAAGGCCGAGCGTTGCAAATGTCTTCAACATGCTTGCTCCTTTTGGGAGTTGGGGTGCGGTGCGCCGGAGACGGCGCACCATGGAATGGAGGTGGTGAGAAAGGATCAGGTGGCGGGCACGGCCTGCCCGGCCGTTGCCGACGCTGCCTCGCCACGACGACGGAACAGCGACTGGAAGACGCTTGCCCGGCCCGAGCCGAGGCTCTGGGTGATGCGATCGAGGATGACGGCGAGGATGACGACGGCAAGGCCGCCCTCGAAGCCGGTGCCGACGTCAAGGCGCTGGATGCCCGTCAGGACCGTGTTGCCGATGCCGCCCGCGCCGATCATCGAGGCGATGACCACCATGGAAAGCGACAGCATGATCGTCTGGTTGATGCCGGCCATGATCGACGGCAGGGCATTCGGCAGCTGTACCTTGAAGAGTAGCTGCAGCGAGGTGCAGCCGAATGCGTGGCCGGCCTCGATGAATTCCGCATGGACCTGGCGGATGCCGAGATTGGTCAGTCGCACGACCGGCGGCATGGAGAAGATCACCGTGGCAATCGCACCCGGTACGGCACCGAGACCGAAGAACATTGCTGCGGGGATGAGATAGACAAAGGCCGGCATGGTCTGCATCAGGTCGAGGATCGGCCGCACGATGGTGGCCACCGTATCACGGCGAGCCATGGCAATGCCGAGCGGCAGGCCGACGGCAATCGCGATCAGGGTGGAGGCGATGACGAGCGACAGCGTTTCCATCATGGCGCCCCAGAGGCCCATATGGTTGACGAGATAAAGTGCGACGCCCGTGAAGACGGCAAAGCCGAAGCCGACCCGCCAGAGCGACAGGAGAACGAAAATGGCAATGCCGAGCGGCATGGGGATGGCCACGAGGCCGGACTGAATGCCGCCGGTCACGAAGCCGATCACGGCTGCGATGAAATCCAGTGCGGGCGAAAAATTGTCGAGGACGTAATTGACGGCCGTGTCGACGGCGTCACCGATATCAAAGTTCATGGAGATGATCCGATCTATTGGAGGGCCTGATCCGCGGGCGATCTGCTTTTCAGCGATCAGCCGGCGCGGTCGAGCGTTTCAAGAAGGGCGGATTTGCTGATCGAGCCGAGATAGCGGTTGCCATCATCGACCACCGGAACCGGCCAGGGGCTCGCCGCTACCTTGCCAAGCACGTTGGAGAGGGTTTCCGAGGCATCGATCGGTTCGACGTCCGGCAGGTAGGCATGACGATAGGCGTCCGCCTGGCTGGCCTGCGCCGGCTTGCCGTTGATGTCGCCATTGGCTGCCGCAGCCGCCTTGCGCTCCTTCAGCCGCTCGATCAGCGAGGACTGGCTGACCATGCCGTGATAGCGCTTGTCGCGACCGATGATGATCGCATAATCGCGGTCATAGCTCTTCATCCGCTCCAGCGCCGCCGCGGCAGAGACACCCTGACGCTCGATGATCGTCACCTGGTTCTTGCGGGCGATATCGCCGGCCTTGAAGACCTGCGAAACATCGACATTGCGGAAGAAGGACCGGACGTAGTCATTTGCCGGGCTCATGACGATCTCGTCCGGCGTACCGACCTGCACGACATTGCCGTTCTGCATGATGCAGATCCGGTCGCCGATGCGCATCGCCTCATCGAGATCATGGCTGACGAAGACGATGGTGCGGCTGTGCTCGGCCTGAATGCGAACGAGTTCATCCTGCATTTCGGTGCGGATCAGAGGGTCGAGCGCCGAGAAGGCTTCATCCATCAGAAGAATGCTCGGCTCGGCGGCAAGCGCCCTTGCCAGGCCGACGCGCTGCTTCATGCCGCCCGACAGCTGGTCGGGACGGCTTTCGGCATAGCGTCGAGGCCGACGGCCTTCAGCGCGGCGAGCGCCTTTTGCTTGCGCTCAGCCTCGCCGACGCCGGCCACTTCAAGACCGAAGGCGGCGTTGTTCAGCACCGTGCGATTGGGCAGAAGCGCGAAGGACTGGAACACCATGCCGATATTGCGGCGGCGAAGCGCGATCAGCTCGCGGCGCGACATTTTCGTAATGTCCTGTCCGTCGATCTCGATCGAACCGGCGGTCGGCTCGATCAGGCGGTTCAGGAGCCGCAGAAGCGTGGATTTGCCGGAGCCCGAAAGGCCCATAATGACGAAGATCTCGCCTGAGCGGATCTCGAAGCTGGCATCGTTGACACCGACCGAACAGCCGGTCTCGGCGTGAATTTCCTGTTTCGTCTTTCCGGCGCGAACCATGTCGAGCGCCTTGTCCGGCCGTTCGCCGAACACCTTGTAGACGTTCTTGAGACTGATCTTGGTCGAAGCCGGTTCAACCGGCGCGTCATTTTCAGTTGTAAAAGCCATATATATCTGGGCCCGGACTCGGTAGTCCAGGCAAGCTCCTTGTCGTTTCCAGCCCAATGAGACCGATGTAAAAACATCGATCTTCGGTTATTTTTCTCAGTCGATCGCAATCCATCCGAGACGTTCTCAAACATCGATCGGAGGCGATCGTCTTTATGTCGCAATATCGGGAAATATACCCATGCAAGACGCGACAGATATTCATTCTGCCCGTTCGCGGCGACCCCAGCAGCCTTGATCGGCTATGAGAGTTTTAGGGTCGCGATCCGCATATGTCCACAAATGTGGCGTTATTTTTCTCGCGCAATCGTTGTCTCAAATACGTCATTTCCGACGTGATCCACTGGCTAACAAGGCGTCTCGTCCGTTTTCGGTCTGCCATAAATTCGTATTCACGACTTCGTGATAACAACCTATGATTGCCGTCAACCGACATGAAAGGCCGCCTGCCTTGCGGCAAGCGGCCTCTCGTCGCTGTCGGATATTCATCCGTTTTACTTCATCCGGCCAATCGTAAAATCCGCCTATGGATGATTACGGCTGGCTGGTGCCAGTGCCGCCGGTGCCACCATTGGCAGGAGCGGCAGGGGCAGCATTACCGCCGGCCGGCGGGGCTGCCGGCGTCATCGGAGCCGGGGCCGGCGCGCTCTGCGTCTGAGCCGGCGGCGTGGTGGATGACGTCGTGGTCTGGTCAGTTGCCGTATTGCCGCCCATCTGCGACCAGACGAACGCGCCGACAACGACGACGGCGAGAATGGCAACCCATGTTACCCACGAGGAAGACCGCTTCTCGCGGATATCCACCGTGGTACGGAGGTCCGGATTGCGAAGATCCGGACGGTTGGTCTGATTGGGATCGTAAGCCATGGAATGTTCCTCCTTCCAGCCAACACAATGCCTGCGCGAGAGAATGGTTCCACGGCACGCCATGGCAGCAATCGCCGGCATTACAGATAGCTGCTTTCCCGATACGGCCAAACTGCCCTACAAATGCAGCGGAAGCCCGCAACGGGAAGACGGGCGGCGGACAGGAGGATGGCAGAATGAGCGAAACGAGGATCGGCATTATCGGCCTTGGGCGAATGGGCAGCGCAATTGCCGGGCGCCTCGCCGCCTGCGGTTTTCACGTTACCGGCTGGAACCGCAGCGGGATAGATGCGGACAAGGCAGCTGCACTTGGCATCAAGACGGCGGAGGATATCGCAGCGCTATCAGCGACGAGCGACATCATTCTCTCCTCGCTGATCGATGACGCAGCCGTCGACAGCGTTATGCGGACGCTCGCCGGCCTGCCGCTTGCAGGCAAGCTCGTGGTCGAGACCAGCACGATCAGCCCGCAGACGCTGCGCGCCCATCAGGAGGCGATCACGGTGGCCGGTGCCCGGCTTCTCGATGCGCCGATCTCCGGCGGGCCGGAAACGGTGCTGGGCGGCAGAGCGGGGCTTTATATCGGCGGCGCGGCCGAAGACTTCGAGCGCTTCCGCCCGATTGCCGACAAGCTTTCCGACCGTGTCCATCATATCGGACCGCTGGGGGACGGACTGTCGGCCAAGCTCGTCAACAACATGATGCTGATCGGGCTCTGGCAGACGATGAAGGAGGCGATCACGCTCGGCGCCAAGGCGGGCCTTCCGGCAGAGAGGATGATTGCCGTCCTTTCCGGCAGCCCGGCCGCCAGCCCGGCGATGAAAAGCCGCCTGCCAATCATTACCGGCGAAAGCGAGGCGGTGGGCTTTCCCGTGTCGGGGGCGATCAAGGATGCGCGCGTCGTGCGCGACTTTGCCGAACAGCTCGGTATCGCCATACCCGCCACTGCCGCCTCGCTGGCCAGCTTCGAGCGGGTGGCGGCCCTCGGGCATATGGAGCGCGATCTTGCGACCATGGTGCGGGTGGCGCTTGTCGAGGCCGAGGAAGAGCGTCTGGCGGCAGGCCGCAAATAGCAGACAATGTAAACGCAATGCGAGCCGGCTCAAGGCGTGACCGCCCAAGCCCGGCACCGGACCTGAAGGATGATGGAGACGATCAAGATGACCGACGCGACGACAAAGCCGCATATCACCATTCTCTATTGCACCCAGTGTAACTGGCTGCTGCGCGCCGGCTGGATGGCACAGGAGCTTTTGCAGACATTCAGTGATTCGCTTGGGGAGGTCGGGCTCATTCCCGGCACGGGCGGCGTGTTCGAAATCCGGCTCGACGGCGCGCTTTTGTGGGAACGCAAGCGGGATGGCGGGTTCCCCGGTCCGAAAGAGCTGAAACAGCGGGTGCGCGACGTGATAGACCCGGATCGCGACCTCGGCCATGTCGACCGCAGCCATGACCGGACGGCTGGGGAAAACCTCGGCTAAAAGCATGTCGGCACATGTTTTTTCGCAACTGACGCAGAAAGTTCAAAAACCCTGTTGACACTTCGAGCCTGCCCCCGTACATGCTCCTCGTCGCCCAGATGGCGGAATTGGTAGACGCGCCAGCTTCAGGTGCTGGTACCCGAAAGGGTGTGGAGGTTCGAGTCCTCTTCTGGGCACCATTTCCCTTCGATCAACACCATGATCGAAATTTTCCGATGAAGATGTGATTTAGAAATCAACCCCTTACGGGGAACCGGCCGATATTGCCGATTTCATCGCGACACGATTTTCCACACGCCCGACAGTCTTGCCTCCGTGGCTGCCGATGCTCTTTGGAGCACGGCCGGGAGAGGCTTGGGCTGCAGATTCACCCCACTGCGATGACTGCCCGCGGCACGGCGTTCCACGCCCCCTCAGAGAGGGTTTTGGGCGCGTTGCCACACGGATTCGGGGATCGGTGAGATCAGACGCTCTTGCGCCCCTCAGCGGGGCAGATCGTAGGGATTGAGGCCAGGCACCCACTGGGTGTTCGGCATCTGTGTGCCGCGATAGGTGACACCGCTCTTCGTCTTGCAGGTATAGATACGCGTCGGCTCCAAATCGCCGAACAGCGTGTCGTAATAGCCGCGGTGACGGTAGACATCCTCGATATCGCTTCGGCACTTGTAGTCGTCCGGCTTGACGACCTCTTCCTGCGGCACGACGCCGGGAAGATCCTTGTAATAGCTCTCGTTCGACTTGGAAAAGATGTTGCGATCCGCAGCAAAGACCGAGCCCGGCAGCACGGCCACCACGATGACGGCCGCGAGCATTGCGGCAGGCAGGATCCAGGCACCCTTCGGCATTGTCTCAACTCCTCGTCCGCCAAACTCGCGGACAGACTTCACATATGCATGGGCTGGCCACGATGCCACCGGGAGATGGCCACGATTGCGTGAATATTCACGCCACAGGGTCAGATCTCAGACAATCCGCCGGTAGCCTGTCGGACGTCATAGAGCCAGCCGATGCGCTCGACGGCGGCTTCAAAATTTTCCCGCGCCACGCTCATCGTATGGCCATTGGCATGAAGTATGGTTTCCGCATCCTCCATGATCGCCACATGGCCCTTCCAGAAAACGAGATCGCCGCGCCGAAGTTCCTCGCGGGCGATGGGCTCGCCGAAGCTTGCCTGCATGTCGCTGTCACGCGGAGCAGGCTTGCCGGCCATCATCAGCGCCAGCTGCACCAGGCCGGAGCAATCGATGCCGAAACCGGAGCGGCCACCCCAGAGATAGGGCGTCTCAGCGAAGCGTGCGGCAATCGCCACATAATCGGCATCCGCAGAAGCACCAAAGGCTATGCAATGATTGGCGATGACGGCGCCTCCGCCGGCCAGCATGAAGTAGCGGGTGCCGCGGGTTTCGGCCTCCCCCGTCACCGCGATGCGGCTGCCCATAGAGAGCGCCGTGACCACGGGCTTGCGAAGCTCCGCTTCGGGATAGACGAAGGTGCGCGGCGTCGAAATCCAGTGCGTCGCCACTACTGGCTCGGACAGCATGGTTTCCGGCAGATAGCCGACATAGCCATCCTCCTCGGCCTGCACCCAGGCAAAGCCATCGCGGCGATCAAAGACGCGCACGCTTTCCCCGAAAAGCAGTTCTGTATCAATGCCGCGGGCGAGATCCGGCACCGGGCGCAGCTGCGCAACCGGCACGGAGATCGTGGCGGGCTCGCCTTCGGCAAAGCGCTCTGCCTCGACCTGTCCCTTTAGCCTTATGTCGGCAAGATCGGAACGGAAGGCATGAAGGCGGCGATCGAATTGTGCGGTCATGGCAATGCTCGATAACGGGGTTGTTGCCGGATCAGGCTCAAGGCCAGACTCAAGGTCAGACTCAAGCCTGCCGGCGTGCTTCGCGGATAATAAGGTCGCCCAGCGTTTCAAGATAGAGGGCACCGGCAACCGTGCGCCGGATCACCACATTGCGGCGATCCTTCTCGTCGCGCTCGCGATCGACGAGGCCGGCAGCGCCCATCGTGTCGAGCGCTCTCGTCACCACCGGCTTGGTGACGCCAAGCGTGGCCGCCAGCCCGCGCACCGTATGCGGCGGGGGCACGAGATAGATCTGCAGGAGGATGGCCATCTGGCGCTGGGTCAGGTCGCGCCCTTCCGGCGCTCCCGTTGCGGCCGGCATGTCGGCGCCCTCCTCGCTGCCAGCGCCTGCATGGCGCACGAGGCCAAGCGAGACCCGGTGCCAGAGACCGAGCGCTTCTGTGGCCGTCAGTTCCGCCGGCATGGTGATCTCCCTCTCTCAGCAGGGTGATCGATAGCCTGCGTGGCTCCCTCCCCCGCTCATCTGCCCCCTCAAGTGAGATGGCCGCAAGCGCGGGAGGGGTCTTGCCCTCGGCAATCGCCCTGTCTTGTCAAAAGGACATTATAGGACAGGGCGTTACCGTTTCGTTTCGCAGCCGTTACGCTTTGCCGGCCATATCGCGGATGACGCCATAGAGCGCGCGAATGGCGAAGGCATCGCCGCCGACCGGCGCATGCGGCTTTTCCGCCGGCACCCAGGCATAGATGTCGAAATGCGCCCAGCTCTTCGTTTCGGTGACGAAACGCTTGAGGAAGAGGGCTGCGGTGATGCGCCCGCCATGCCACCGCCCGGGGCATTGGTGATGTCTGCCGCACGCGAGCGGAGATCCTTGTCATAACCCATCCAGAGCGGCAGGCGCCACATCGGGTCGCTCTCCTGTGCCGAGGCCTGGCCGAGCTCGCCGACAGGGCCTCGTCATCGGTGAAATAGGGAGCAAGCTCGGCGCCGAGCGCGACACGGGCGGCGCCAGTGAGCGTTGCCATATCGATCATCAGGTCGGACGGCGTCTCGTCGGCATAGGCGAGCGCATCGGCCAGAACCAGCCGGCCCTCGGCATCGGTATTGTCGATCTGCACCGTGATGCCCTTGCGGCTCTTATAAATATCGCCCGGGCGGAATGCATCGCCTGCGATGGAGTTTTCGACGGCCGGCACGAGGACACGCAGATCAAGGCCAAGGTTCGCATCCATGATCATCAGGGCGAGGCCCATGACATTGGCCGCACCGCCCATATCCTTCTTCATCAGCGCCATACCCGTCGAGGTCTTGATGTCGAGACCGCCGGTATCGAAGCAGACGCCCTTGCCGACCAGCGTGATGCTCTTTGCCGCTGCCTTCCCCTTGGGGCTCCAGCGCATTTCGAGAAGCCGCGGCGCGGTGGTGCTGGCGCGGCCGACAGCGTGGATCAGCGGAAAATTCTGCGCCAGAAGCTCATCGCCGACGATCGAGGTGACGGTCGCGCCATAATGCTCTCCCAGAGCGCGGAAAGCCTGTTCGAGATCGGCCGGACCCATATCGTTGGTCGGCGTGTTGACGAGATCGCGGACCAGCGTGACGGCCGCGGCCTTGCGCTCGAGATCGGCGCGGTCGGTGCTTTCCGAGGGGAGAAGCCGGACGCCCTTCTGCTTGTCGCTGCGATAGCGCGGGAAAGTGTAGGCGCCGAGCGCAAAGCCGAGCGCCACCTGCTCGCCGGTGAGAGCCGTGGTCTCGACCTTCCAGTCGCCGGCCGGCAGAAGTTTTGACAGGCGGCCGGCGGCGAAAGGCTGTTCTGCCGGATTGCCGCCAAGACCGAAGAGCGCCGATTTGACAGCGCCATCCTCACCGGGCACCAGAAGCAGGCTGCCGGCTTCGGCTGCAAAGCCCGCAGCCTTCGCCCATGCCAGTGCCGCGGCATCCGGGCCCTTGCCGTCTGCGCCGGCGGCCTCAAGATCGGCCGGGGTGACGGCATAAACGGTCTTTGCCGCAGCGCCTTCGGCGGCGAAAACGGAGGGGCGTTCGATGAATTGGTGGAGGGTCATGGCCGGCCTTTGCAAGCGTCTGGAATCATACGTCTTAACGATCTGTTAGGGTTAACAGTTTATTGACTTCAGGGAAACGCGCTAGTTGCCCGTAGCCTTCGCCAGCCGGCAGGAACCGGGCCGGACCCGACGAGATCGCCGATGACCGCTGCCCGAGGCCACAGACTGTTGACGACGAACCTTTTCAGGGCAACGGCGATGGCCGCAATCGCCCTTTCCGTCGCGAGCTGCGCCACCACGTCACGCCAGGATCCGACCACGACCGGCTCTATCCCGCCGGTTTCGGCCTCCGCACCGCTCGACACGATGGACAGCGCACAGCTTGCCAATGCCGAGCGTTCGATCGGTGCCGCTTATGTGAAAAGCCCGAAGGATAAAGACATAGGCATGCGCTATGCCACCGTTCTCGGCATGAACGGCAAGAACGGACAGGCGCTGGCAGTCATGCAGCAGGTGGCAATCGCCCATCCGAGCGACCGCGACGTGCTGGCCGCCTATGGCAAGGCGCAGGCCGGCGCGGGACAATTGCAGCAGGCTCTCGATACGATCGACCGGGCCCAGACGCCCGACCATCCCGACTGGCGGCTTTACTCCGCCAAGGGTGCCGTGCTCGACCAGCTCGGCCGGGCCGATGATGCCCGCGCCACCTATCGCATGGCGCTCGAAGCGCAGCCCAACGAGCCGAGCGTCCTTTCTAATCTCGGCATGTCCTATGTGCTGACCGGCGACCTCAAGACGGCGGAAACCTATCTGCGCAATGCCGCCAAGCAGCCGACGGCCGACAGCCGCGTCAGACAGAACCTCGCGCTCGTCGTCGGCCTGCAGGGACGTTTCCCGGAAGCCATCCAGATTGCCCGCTCCGAGCTTTCACCGCAGCAGGCGGATGCCAATGTCGCCTATCTGCGCAATATGCTGGCACAACAGAACTCCTGGTCGAAGCTTGCCGACAAGAGCCCTGCCCCGGCAGCGTCACGTCAGCCGTCGAACAATGCCACGGCGGCCACCGGCAAAAGCGCCAGTGCGGCAGGCAGTGGGCTTGGCGACATGGCCATGCGGCCGAGCGTTTCCACCAACTAAAATCCAGAGACGGTTTTCAAACGGGATAGCCGGCGGTCCATCAGCCGTGTTTGCTCGCGGCCCATCGATGGACGTCCGGCGGCCCCACACGGCCGGAACCGGCAGATCAGAACTTGTCGGCGACCTGAATGCCGGCAGGGCCGAGAATTACGGCCATCAGGACCGGCAGGAAGAACAGGATCATCGGGACCGTCAGCTTGGGAGGCAGGGCCGCGGCCTTCTTTTCCGCCTCGTTCATCCGCTCGTCGCGGCCTTCCTGGGCGAGAACGCGCAGGGCCTGCGCCACCGGCGTACCGTAGCGGTCTGCCTGAATAAGCGCCTGTGCGACGGCCTTGACCATATCGAGCTGGGTTCGGTTGCCGAGATTTTCGAGTGCGGTGCGGCGATCCTGAAGGAAGGAGAGTTCGGCCGTGGTCAGCACCAGTTCCTCCGCCAGTTCCGGCGACTGGGTACCGATTTCTTCGGCGGCTCGGCGCATGCCGGCTTCGATGGAAATACCGGATTCGACGCAGATCAGCATCAGGTCCAGCGCATCCGGCCAGGAACGCTTGATCGAGGCCTGCCGCTTCTTGATCCGGTTCGAGACATAGATGTTCGGCGCATAGAAGCCGAGATAGGCAAAGCCGACCGCGCCCAGAATACGCATGGCGAGCGGCTTGCTCTCAAGATTGCCCAGCACGAACAGCCAGACAATCGCGACGATCAGGAAGACGAAGGGCAGGATGAAACGGGCCGCCAGAAACATGTTCAGGGCGTCTGGGTGCGAAGGCCGGCAGAACGTAGTCGGTTGACTGTGTTCTGATCGACCAGCGCCTCGCGCAGGTTGAAGCGCTCGACAATGCGGCTGGCCTGCCGGTTGTTCTGGTTGCGCAGCGAGCCGCGCGACTGATCGGCATTCATCCGCGCCCGCTCGCGCGCGCGCAACTGTTCGCGCTCGGTGGAGACGGCCTTCATTCGCTTCGACAGGTCGCCCTTTTCCAAAAGCGGGATCGCCAGCGTGTAGAGTGTCGCAAAACCGCAACGGCGACAAGTGCCGCGATCAGCGTCGTCGGCTCGGTCAGAAGTGCTGCAAGGTCCTTCATCGCGATCCGTCCTCAGATATCGAAGTTGATCATGTTGCGCATGACGAAAATGCCGATCGACATCCAGATGGCCGAACCGAGAAGGATGATATGGCCGCGCGGATCGGTGAAGAGCAGCGAGATGTAATCCGGCGAGGTCAGGTAGACGAGCGTTGCGACGATGAAGGGCAGCGCGCCGATGATGCAGGCCGAGGCCTTGGCTTCCATCGACAGGGCATTGACCTTGGCCTTCATCTTCTTGCGTTCACGCAGGACGCGCGAGAGGTTGCCGAGTGCCTCCGAAAGATTGCCGCCGGCCTGGCTCTGGATGGCGATGACGATGGCGAAGAAATTGACTTCCGGCAATGGCATGGTCTGCATCATGCGGAAACAGGCATCAGGAATGCTGATGCCGAGCTGCTGCGCCTCGATGACCCGGCGGAACTCTGCCTTCACCGGTTCCTGGCCATCGGAGGCAATCAGGCGGATGGCGTCGTTCAGCGGCAGGCCAGACTTGATCGAGCGGACCATGACATCAAGGGCGTTCGGAAATTCTTCGAGAAACTTCTTCTGACGGCGCTTGATGAGGAAGCCGACGACCCAGCGCGGCACGCCGATGCCGGAGACGAAGGCGGCGCCCAGACCGACAAGCAGATTGGTGCCAAGCAGCAGCGCGACGAGAAAGACGAAAAAGCCCAGCGCTGCACTGAAAAGATAGAAGCGGCCAACCGTGATGGCGAGGCCGGTGCGCGGCAAGCGCGATTTGATGCTGCCATCGCCAAGCTTCTTGTTCTTTTCCTGCTGGTTCTTCTCCAGCTCCTTGAGGCTGTCCTGGACGGATTTGCGGCGCTTCGACAATTCCTGGACGCGGTCGCGGGCAGCCTTGGCACGGCCCAGATCCGTCTCGTGGGATTTCACCCGCTCCAACCGGACGCCGGACTTCTTCTCCACTTCCATGCTGGAGAAGAGGAAACCGTAGCAGACAGCGCCGGCCGCGATCGCCGCCAGCGCCACGATTGCCACAACAGTGAGATCCATGCCGCCCTCCCCGATCAGGTCCTGCCGACTTCCATGGCGTCGAGCGCCGCCGCGAGACGACGTTCCTCACCGTAATAGCGGGCGCGATCCCAGAAATGCGGCTTGGTGATGCCGGTCGAGACGTGACGGCCGATCAGCCTGCCGGCCTGGTCTTCGCCCTCGATATCGTAGCGCATCAGATCCTGCGTCACGATCACATCGCCTTCCATGCCGATCACCTCGGTGATCTGCGTGATGCGGCGCGAACCGTCGCGAAGGCGCGCGGCCTGGACGATGATATCGACGGAACCGGTGATGATTTCACGCACGGTCTTGGCCGGCAGGGTGAAGCCGCCCATGGCGATCATCGATTCCATACGGCTCAGGCATTCGCGCGGCGTGTTGGAGTGGATCGTGCCCATCGAGCCGTCGTGACCGGTGTTCATCGCCTGAAGAAGGTCGAAGACTTCCGGTCCGCGCACTTCACCGACGATGATCCGTTCGGGGCGCATACGCAGGCAGTTCTTGACGAGGTCGCGCATGGTGATCTCGCCCTCGCCTTCGATATTCGGCGGGCGGGTTTCGAGGCGTACGACATGCGGCTGCTGCAATTGCAGTTCGGCCGTGTCCTCGCAGGTGATGACGCGCTCATGGCCATCGATATAGCGGGTGAGGCAATTGAGGAGCGTCGTCTTGCCGGAGCCCGTACCGCCGGAAATGACGACATTGCAGCGGACGCGGCCGATGATCTGCAGAAGGGTGGCGCCCTCCGGCGTGATCGCGCCGAAGCGGACGAGCTGTTCGAGGGTCAGCTTGTCCTTCTTGAATTTACGGATCGTCAGCGCCGGGCCATCCAACGACAGAGGTGGCGCGATGACGTTGACACGCGAACCGTCGGGCAGGCGCGCGTCACAGATCGGCGAGCTTTCATCGACGCGGCGGCCGACCTGGCTGACGATGCGCTGGCAGATCGACAGAAGCTGGGCATTGTCGCGGAAGCGGATTTCCGATTCGATCGTCTTGCCGGCGACTTCGATAAAGGTCTGCCCGGCACCATTGACCATGATATCGGCAATATCATCGCGTGCCAGAAGCGGCTCGAGCGGACCGTAGCCGAGAACGTCGTTGCAGATATCTTCAAGCAGTTCTTCCTGCTCGGAGATCGACATCGCGAAATTCTTGATCGTGATGATGTCGTTGACGATGTCGCGGATTTCCTCGCGCGCGCTCTCGGCATCGAGCTTGGAAAGCTGCGACAGATCGATTGTGTCGATCAGCGCGGAGAAGACCTGGCTCTTGGTATCGTAATAGTTCTCGTTGCGGGCCGGGCGCTTGCGGGCTGCCGGCGTATGCGACGACGAGGAGGCCATGGGCTGACGATGGGCCGGGCCATTGTCACGCGACGGTTCGGCAAAGACTTCCGGTCCCGAGGATGCTGGCACAATGGCGCCGGCCGGCTGTGGCGAGGCGGCGGGTGTTGTCGCAGCCGGCATCAGCGGTGGCGATGCGAGACCGCCACCCTTGCCCATGCCTTCGTTTCCGCGTCTTCCAAACATCTCTCGACCCAGCTTTCCGGTTGTCTGCGTCAGCCGGCCACGGAGTGACCTGCCCTTTCGTTATCGGCGTGCGAGACTACTTGCGTCCCAGCATGCCAAGCATCTTGCCAAGCCCGGCGCGCTTTGCCTTCTTCATCGCCACACGGCCGGTCAGCACATGGGCGAGCTGTGAAAAGGTTTCGGCCGTCGGCGACTTGCCATCGATCTCGGAAATCATCCGCCCGCTATTGGCAGCACTGCCGAAGAGCTGGGCATCGAACTGGAGAATGGCGGCGGGCTCGATCTCCAATGGCTCGATGAAATCCGATGGTGCGATCTCGGGGCGTTTCGGCATGCCGACCTGATTGAGGACGAGGCGCGGCGCAGCATCGTTCGGCCGCAGCTTCTTCAGGGCATCCAGCATGTTCTTGGTGTTGCGAAGATTGGCCAGATCCGGCACGGCGCAGATGACGACCTCGTCGACATCGGCGAGGACTGCGCGGGTCCAGTCGTTCCAGACATGCGGCAGATCCAGAACGGCCACCGGCGCATTGCGCTGTAAAATGTCGATGACGGGCTGGAAGGCGGCGCTGTCGAAATCATAGGCGCGATCGAGCAGCGACGGGGCAGCCAGCAGCGATAGATGTTCCGAGCACTTCGTCAGAAGGCGATCGAGGAAGACCTCATCCAGTCGTTCCGGCGCGAAGACGGCCTCGGCGATGCCCTGCGGGGGATCCTGATCGAAGTCGATATTGGCGGTGCCGAAGGGAAGGTCGAGATCGGCGAGGATTGTCTCGGTCGAAAACAGGCTGGAAATGCCGAAAGCGCAGTTATGGGCAATGGTCGAGGCACCGACGCCACCCTTGGCACCGATGAAGGCGATCGAACGGCCAAGCGGCTCGGCATCCGGATCAACGAAGATCTGCGCGACCGAGGACAGCATGTCGGCCATGGCGACAGGACCGACGAGATATTCGGAAATGCCGTTGCGAATGAGTTCGCGGTAAAGCGCGATATCATTATAGCGGCCGACAATGATGACGCGGGTCGAGGGATCGCAGACTTCCGCGAGCGGCGCGAGCTCGCTCAGAAGGTTCTTCGGCTCGGCATCGGTTTCCAGAATGATGAGGTTCGGGGTCGGCGTACCGGAAAACATGTTGGCTGCCGCTTCGATGCCACCATTGGTCATCCGCAGGTTGACCTTGGCCATGCGGCGGTCGCGCGACATGCGATCCATCATCCGCTGCATCGCCTCGGTCTCGCAAAAGGCATGGATCGAGATGCGCGGCAGCGGGCGAAGCTGCTCGAAGTCGCCGCCTTTTTCGAGGTCGTCAGGGACCTCCTCGGCGGAGGCTCCGCGAATTTCATAGTTGATCGCGCTCATCTTTTACTCCGGTTGCCCGAGATCCCGTCAGTTCGAGGTGGTCGTGGTCGTTGTGGTGGTCGTGCCGCTCGAGCTTTCGCCGCGGTAATCGGCAATCACGCCGGCGCGCTGGGTCGCATCGATCGGCGTCATGGCGCGCGGCGCAATGAGATCGGACGGGTTGGCGATCTGGGCTGCGAGATTGTTCTGGCTGGCGCAGCCGAAATTGTACCAGTTCTTGTTGCCGAACGTGTTGTCGGTGAGATCGGCCGGCCACTGGCCGCACTGATCGGTCATCGCCTTGGTGGCAACATAGGACAGACGGATCGGGGCAGCATCACCGTTCGGGTTGGCGGCATAGCCGGTCATCAGGACGCTGCGTGCCGGAATGCCAGCTTCCGTGAGGGTACGGCGCACCTGGCCGCCGATGACGGAGGCGGCACCGGCATTATAGGAGCCATGCGGTACCTGAACCTGCATGACACCGGCGCCGGAAGCCGAGAAACTCTGACCGAAGCCGCGGATCGTGTCCTTCATGCCGGTCGTCAGATGCGTGTCACCGGAAGACACCGGCAAATCGAGTGTCGTCGGCCCCTCGGAAATCACGATCGGATGACGGGTACGGTAGTCGTCCGGAATGGCACCGGTCTCGTCCGGTCGCGCAGGACGACAGAAGCATGGCACAGGCGGAAAGCCCGGCTGCAATAAAGCCTGTGCGGAGGCCTTTCGCGGGCACAACCCGACGGGCGCTGCGGGGGCAAGGAAAGTATGGTCGATAGTCATCATGTCCCTGATCCCGCTCACTTGTAGATGAAGCCGACTGAGCCGTTATATTGCTGTCCGGTCGCCGGCTGTTCCTTGCGGCCGTAGATCTTGTTGACGCGGTTCAGGAAATACATGGCCGCATCGTTTTCCGGATTGAAGTTGTCGTCCGGTCTTGCGATCTGGTCGCGCGCGACAGGTCGCACCAGATAGGGCGTCGCGATGATGACGAGTTCGCTTTCGTTACGGACGAAATCCTTGCTGCGGAACAGCGTGCCGAAGATCGGCACCTTGGAAATGCCCGGCAGGCCGGACATGGCCTGACGGATATTATCCTGCACCAGGCCGGCAATCACGATCGAGCCGCCGGAGGGCAGTTCGACCGTGGTCGAAGCCTCGCGCTTGCGGATAGCCAGGTATGTGCTGCCCGGAATGCTGAGCGAGCTGCCATTGCCAGTAACGACCGAGCCTTCGATCGTCGGTTCGGAAACATCAGTCTCGATGGCAAGGCTGATGCGGCCCGGCGAGAGAACCACCGGCTTGAAGTTGAGCGTGATGCCGTAATCGGTCGATTCGCTGGTGCGAGTCACGGTCGGAAGGCCGGTCGTCTCATCCTTGGAGACTTCCTGTTCCGCCGGAAGGCGGTAGGTGCCGCCCACGTAGAACTTCGCCTGCTGGCCGGAAATTGCCGTCAGGCTGGGTTCGGCGAGCGTGCGCATGACACCGGCCTGTTCCATGGCATTCATATAGGTTGCGAGCGCCGTGCCACCGATCGAACCGGTCAGCGCGCCGGTGCCGGCCACATTGATGGCATTGCCGAGGTTGGACGGGTTGGCATAGGAGATCGAACCATCCTTGCCGCTGATCGAACCGTTGAAACCGAGCTGTTTCAGGACCTGACGGCTGACTTCCGCCACAGTGACCTTCAGCGTGACCTGGTCTTCGCCTTCGATCGTCAGGAGGTTGACGATCTGGGAGGTCTGGCGATCTTCGGCAAAGATATCCGCGGTGCTGCCGGCATTGCCTTCGGCGGTGATGTTGCGGGTGGTCGCCTCACCGCCTTTCAGGAAGGCACGGGCGAGTTTTTCGGCCTGGGTCGAATCCTGCGGGGTGCGGACCGTGCCGGAGAGCACGATATTGTCCGAGATGATCTCGACCTTGATATCGGAGTCCGGCAGGAAGCGTTTCAGATTGGCCTGCAGGCCGGAGATATCACGCTCGATCTGCACGTCGAGGCTGACGATCTCCTCGCCATGAGCGCCGAAGACGAAGATGTTCGTCTGACCGACCGACTTGCCGAAGAGATAGATGCGGCGAGAGGTGCGCGTCACGGCATCGGCCATGGAGGGATCAGCCACCAGAATGTCATGGGCGTCAGCCGGCAGATCGATGACCACGGCCTTGTTCAAGCCGAGATTGACCCGGCGCTTGGTGCCGGGTCCCATGTCGTTGATGCGGATGAGGCTGCTGTCTGCCGCCTGCGCCTCAGAAAGGCCGACCGGTGCGAAACTCACCGTCGGACCCGAGAGCGCCAGGCAGAAGGTCATCCCGGCGGCAGCGGAGCTTTGAATTTTTCTCTTCAGACGGTTCACGTAATCCGCTCCGTTACTTCAGCTGCTGCGTCGCCGTGCTTTTGACGATCGACCCGGATTTGATGATCTGGATGTCCTCGGCCTTGCCGCCTCCATGCAGGAGGTAGTCGCAGCCGACGTGTCCGGTTCCTGGGCATCGGCGACAGAGCGAAGCGCCAGCGTGAGCCGGCTTGCCATCTGCTGTGCCACCGCGATCACCCGCGCCTGATCGGGCGTGAGTTCCAGCGTGGCCGTGGTGCCGACGACAGCCTTGTTGCCGTCCGGGCCTTCCTGAATGTTCTGGTCGATCGCCAGACGCGCACGTTGTTGAGGACGTTCTCGGTGATGAAGCCGCCGGTTTCCTTGTTGTCGCGCACCATGATGACATCGACGCGGTCATTCGGCAGGACGAAGCCGCCGGCACCGGTCGCAACCGTGATCTCGGTCGCAACGGCGCGCTTTCCTGAGGGCAGAAGCGACGACATGATGCGGCTCGACGAATCGGCGACCTTTTCGGCCCGCATCGGTTCGCCCTTGAAGATCGGCAGGCGCACGACGGCGCCCGTCAGTTCCTTGATCGCATCGGGGCGTGCATCGCTGGTGATGAAACCTTCGACGACGTCACCCTTGGGCCAGTTGGCCCACTGGACGGAACTATCGTTCAACCGGCTGCCGACAGGCAGGTTTTCAGAGGAAACCAGGACTTTGGTGGTCGGTTCACGCTGAACCACGGTCTGAACGATATCAGGCGCACGGGTGCCCGACAGCTGCATCGCCAGCAGACCGGCAAGACCTGCAGCGACAACGGCTACCCCGAGTATAATTAGACGAGCGGGCTTCATGGCCTTCCCCGGCGGAAATCAAATCTTTCCGAAGAATGGGGCGCAATGGTGTAATTATGGTTAATATGGGGCTTACGATATTGGTTAACGGCCGGTTATCGCGGCATGACCACAAGTAGTGGTGCGTTTGACGCCAACATCCCGGTCAGCCGAGGTGGCGGACGGCCATTTCGTAAAGCGGCGCATGCTCGATGGTGAAGAGACCGCCAATCGCAATCGCGATACCATAAGGGATCTTGGACACGGTCGCGAGGGACGGCGGCACGGGAATACCGAGGGCCATGACGGTCGGCGCTGTGTGCGGATCAGGAGGACGAGAAGCGTGACTGCGCCGCCGGCATAGGCAACGGCAAGCAAGAACATGATGAGCGACTGGTCGTAACCGAACCAGAGCGCTGCAGCTGTCAGCAGCTTGGCATCGCCTCCACCCATGATGTTGAGGGCGAAAAGGCAAAAGCAGACAGCAAAGACCGCGAAGGCGGCAACAAAGCTCATTCCGATCTCAGGCCAGGCCATGCCGGATAGAGGCGCGAGAATGATGAAGGCGGCGACGACCGCCACCGAGACCCGGTTGGGGATCGTCATGGTGAAGAGGTCGCTGACGGCGGCAACTGCCAAACAGAATGGCAGCACTGCCAGTATCGCCAATGAAGCAGCCGTTACCATTATCGCCACACACCTCCGGGCGGTGTTTACAGATTTCGGCGGAATCAAAAGACCGCAAGGCGCCTGATATGGGAACGCCTTGCGGTATCTCACGCAATGTTACTGCTGGTTCAGCTTAAGTGCGACGTTCTTGAACTGATTGCTCAGCGCGCCACCGAGCTGGGTCGCGCCGGTGATGATGGCGACGGAGATGAGGGCAGCGATCAGGCCGTATTCGATGGCGGTCGCGCCGGACTCATCCTTGATGAAGCGAGCGAAAATCTTGGTCATGTGAATTCTCCTAACTCTGTTGGTTCAGCACTGCCGACAACTTGTTTGCCGTTGTTCGGATGAGCCAAAACTACCGCCAGACGATTGCCATCGGCTTAAGGAAGGCGCCTAACAGAAGGTTAACGAGGCAAACCTGCGGAGGTTGGTTAACGGGACGAGAAAAAGACCGGCAGAATTCGAACTAGGTTCGCGTATTAAACATAAATCTAATATTCTTTATATTTCATAATATTGAGGCGTTATTCAATGAAAATCGGCCTCTAAAATCGGAGTTTCGGGCCTCATCCGGCAGGAGGTTAACGATTTATGAATGCGCTCAACCTGTGCCACTTAAGGCTTCATTCACCATTCCCCGGCATGTTTGGAGCCAACGTCATTCAATCAAAGGCCACAGAAATGGTGTCGCGCAAATCAGCAGCCGCGCTTGCCGTCGTGCTCGGTGCCACATTTGCCAGCCTCGCTCACGCAGCAGATCGCGCGGACGACATGCTGAAGGTCTATATGAATCAGGCGCGCGTCCTGAAACTCGACCGGCCGGTCTCGAAAGTGATCATCGGCAATGCCGAGGTGGCGGATGCCACAGTCGCCGATCCGAAGACGATCGTGCTCACGGGACGTGCCTTCGGGACCACAAATCTCGTCCTGCTTGATGGCGACGGCAATGCAATTGCCGATGAACGGGTCGTCGTCTCCATTGATGAAGGCAATTCGGTGCGCGTGTTCCGGCAGACCCAGCGCACCGTTCTTTCCTGCACGCCGATCTGCGAGCAGCAGACGGTGACGAAGAACAGCGGAACGGGCACGAGCAGCACGCCCTGATCCTGAACAATCCGCTCAATTGCAAACAATCCCTGCAACGGTTTCTCAATAGTCCCTGCTTACAATCCAGAGCCTGCGACCGTATCTGATCCCGCGGCCACTCACGCCTGCGACGGGATTTGACTGCGGTTTTCGATATGGGAGCATCACCGGTTGGACCGGCCTGATGCTGCTCTAGGGGGCTTGGACGAGCATGCATCCGGATGACACGAACGGTGTCGGCGCCCGCGCGCCCGGCACCCGGCGAGGAGGACGATTGTCTTCGCTCTTTCGCTCCAGGGATGGGGCGGCGGCCATCGAATTTGCCATTCTGGCAATTCCCTATTTCATCATCGTCTTTGCCATCATCGAAACCTTCGTCGCCTTCGCCGCCGAACAGCTCGTCGGCAATGCCGTCGATACGATGGGGCGAAAGCTGAGGACGGGTGCGATTACCGTCAACCATTCTTCCTCTACGGACATGGATCGGACGCAGTTTCGCCAGGCCTTCTGCAATGAAATCTCCATCCTGATCCGGTGCTCGGCAAGCGAGGTCGCAACACCGAACAAGCTGTGGATCGACCTGCGGTCCTTCAGCTCGTTCCAGACAATGACCACGATGGCGCCGGGGGTCCCGCTGACGGCAACGGGCGATCTCAATACGTTGGCTATGGCCTATGCGCCGGGCGGCGCCAACACGACGAACATGCTGCGCGCCTATTACAAATGGAGCGTCATCACCGATCTCGTGCGCCCCTATGTTACCAATATTCGCCCGACCGGCGGGACACAGGCCTATTATCTGATCGTCCAGGGAACCGTGTTCCAGACGGAGGACTATCCGTGATGGCGAAAGATCCGTTGAACGAGGGCCGGCCGAAGGGTGTTTTGCTGAAACTCCGCGCCATGCTTACAGACCGTGGCGGTGCCGGCGCAGTCGAGTTTGCGCTCGTTGTCCCGCTGCTCCTGTGCCTCTATCTGATGGCATTCCAGCTGACGATCGGGCTTAGCATCTCCAAGCGTGCCTCGCGAACGGCCGCAGCGATTGCGGATTACGTGGCCCAACAGACGACGGTCACACCGGCCATGCTGACCGACATGACCTATCTGACGCAGGCCATGTTCACCCCCTACACGCCGAATAACGGAACCATGAAAATCACCGGTGTCACCGTTGATGCCAACGGTAATCCGACTGTGGCATGGTCCAGGGATCAGGCGGGAGGCAAGCCTTATGCGACGGGTGCCTCCGTCAACATGCCAACCGAGATGCGGACGCCGAACACGTTCTTCATCCATGCTGAAATCTCGACCGATTTCCCGCTTTTCGTCGTGACGTCCAACCTCCTGCCGAGCAGCGCGCAGAAGCTCACCATCTATCGCCACTATTTCTATCGCCTGCGCACCGGTTCGAGCGTCTCCTGCAGCGGTTGCTGACCACCCCTTTGCCAAGGCGCGCTGCAACTATATGTAACGCGATTCCCGCCGGGCTTTCCTGCCCGGCTTCTTCGGTTTCAGCTTGCAGGTGACAGATGGCGCGTGCCTTTCTCTTCGTTCTCGACTCCTTCGGTGTCGGCGGCGCACGCGATGCGGACACCTATGGTGATCTCGGCGCCAATACGCTCGGCCATATTGCGCAGTTCTGCGCGGCCGGTGCCGCCGACCGTGCGGGCCTGCGCGAAGGGCCGCTCAACCTTCCCAACATGGCCTCGCTCGGGCTGATCGACATCGCCAAACTCGCCTGCGGCGAGGAGCCGGCCGGCATGCAGCGGCCGGAGCGCGTCTTCGGCCTGCATGGTGCCGCCGGCGAACTGTCGCGCGGAAAGGACACGCCGTCCGGCCACTGGGAAATCGCCGGCACGCCCGTGATGTTCGACTGGGGCTATTTTCCAAGCGAAGGCGACGCCTTTTCTCCGGAACTGGTCGAGGCGCTTTGCCGCGAGGCGGATCTCCCCGGAATTTGGGAAACTGCCATGCCTCCGGAACCGAGATCATCGCCCGCTTCGGTGAGGAGCATATCCGCACCGGCAAGCCGATCTGCTATACGTCTGCCGATTCCGTGCTGCAGATTGCAGCGCATGAGACCTATTTCGGCCTCGACCGACTTCTTGCGCTTTGCATAGCCGCGCGCGGGCTCGTCGATCCATTGAATATCGGCCGCGTGATTGCCCGGCCGTTTACCGGCGAAACGGCAGAGACTTTCGAGCGCACGGGCAACCGTCGCGATTTTTCCGTCGTGCCGCCGGAGCCGACATTGCTCGACCGGCTGACGGAGGCCGGTCGCAAGGTGCATGCGGTCGGCAAGATCGGCGACATTTTCGCCCATCAGGGCGTCTCCCGGGTGATCAAGGCCAATGGCAATGCGGCGCTGATGGCCGCGACGCTTGCCACGATGGCTGAAGCTGAGGCCGGCGATCTCGTCTTTACCAATTTCGTCGATTTCGACATGATCTATGGCCATCGGCGCGACGTGCCGGGCTATGCGGCGGCGCTCGAAGCTTCGACATGATGCTTCCGGAAGTGCATCGGCGGCTGGAGCCGGGCGATATCGTGATCCTGACTGCCGATCACGGCTGCGACCCGACATGGCGCGGCACAGACCATACGCGAGAGCGGGTTCCGATCATGACATTCGGCCCCGGCATCCGCTCCCGTTCCATCGGGGTTCGCTCCACCTTTGCCGATATCGGCGAGACGGTAGCGGCCCATCTGAATATTCCCGCCGGCCGACATGGATGGAGTTTCCTGTGACGCAGCATCTTCTGAAAGCCGAGATCCACTGCCATATCGAGGGCGCAACCCCGACGGCGCTCGCCCGCGCCCAGGCTGAGCGCTACGGCGTCGATCTCGGGCCGATCCTGAGCGGTGACGCCTATCAGTGGACGGATTTTTCCGAGTTCATCCTCTGTTACGACCGGGTGGCGGCGCTGTTTCGCACGGCGGACGATTATGCGCT
Source organism: Shinella sp. UYSO24 (assembly GCA_902167985.1). Taxonomy (GTDB): domain Bacteria; phylum Pseudomonadota; class Alphaproteobacteria; order Rhizobiales; family Rhizobiaceae; genus Neorhizobium. The sequence continues at coordinate 147,388 of CABHNZ010000007.1, read as the reverse complement.
CCTGACCCGCACCTATCTGCGAGAGCTTGCCGAGACGAACACGATCTATAGCGAGATCATCGTTTCGCCCGATCACGGCGACCGCATCGGACTTGGCGCCGATGCCTATCTTGCCGGGATCTGCGACGGTATCCATGCGGCACGCGAGGAGACCGGCATCGAGACCCGGATCATCGTGACCGGCGAACGGCATTTTGGCGTCGACCGGGTGATCGGTGCTGCCGAATACGCGGCGCGGGCAAAGAACCCGCTCGTCACCGGCTTCAACATGGCCGGCGAAGAGCGGATGGGCCGCGTTGCCGATTATGCGCGCGCCTTCGACATTGCCCGCGATGCAGGGCTTGGGCTTACCATCCATGCCGGCGAGGTCTGCGGCGCCTTCAGCGTTGCCGATGCCCTCGATCTGGTGCGGCCGGCCCGTATCGGCCATGGGGTACGCGCGATCGAGGATCCGGCTCTGGTCGAGCGGCTTGCAGAGGCCGGGACGGTGCTGGAAGTCTGCCCCGGTTCGAACGTCGCCTTGCAGGTCTATCCGGATTTCGCCAGCCACCCACTGAAGCGGCTGAAGGCTGCTGGCGTGCGCGTCTGTATCAATTCGGACGATCCGCCCTTTTTCGGCACCTCGCTGCGGACCGAATACGAAATCGCATCGACCGTGATGGGCATGAGCGATCACGAGATCAACGGGATGACGCGCGTGGCGCTGGAAGCGGCCTTCGTCGACGAAGCAACGCGCGAAAAGCTGCTTGCCCGGTTCGATGCCGCACAGGCATCATGAGGCCGGGAAGACCGCGCAACTGGGGATGAGACGGCGAATTGGGGCCGGCATCTTGCGGAAAACGCGAATTTCCTGAATGAGAATGCTGAGAAGACTGGAAACCAACAGAAGAGGGAAAGCCATGGACGGCGTTACAGTGATCGACCATCCGCTGGTGCAGCACAAGCTGACGATCATGCGCAAGAAGGAGACTTCGACCGCGGGCTTCCGTCGGCTGCTGCGCGAAATCTCCATGCTGCTCTGCTACGAAGTGACCCGCGATCTGGAGCTGACGCTGGAAACCATCGAGACGCCGCTTGTCGAAATGCAGGCGCCTGTCGTCGAAGGCAAGAAGCTGGTTTTCGTCTCCATCCTGCGCGCCGGCAACGGCCTGCTCGAAGGCATGCTGGAACTGGTGCCTTCCGCACGCGTCTCGCATATCGGCCTTTACCGCGATCACGATACGCTGCAGCCGGTCGAATATTACTTCAAGGCGCCTGAGGGTCTCGACGAGCGGCTGATCATCGTCGTCGACCCGATGCTGGCGACCGGCAATTCCTCGATCGCGGCCATCGACAAGCTGAAGGAACGCGGCGCGAAGAACATCCGCTTCCTCTGCCTGCTCGCAGCGCCGGAAGGCATCCGCAACTTCCAGAGCGCCCATCCGGACGTGAAGGTCTACACGGCCTCGATCGACAGCCATCTCAACGAGAAGGGCTATATCATGCCCGGCCTCGGCGATGCCGGCGACCGCATGTACGGTACGAAGTAAGCAAGGCTTTCTTTACCAAGCCCAAATATCGAGCGGTCCCGCCTTCCGGCCGGGCCGCTTTTTTCATGGTTTTCCGTTATCGCATCTCATTTAGGGCCTTCATGCAGGCCATTCGAGCGGAAGAGACAGACCATGCTGGTACGAACCGCCATATTCGCTGCCGTCGCTGCCGTTCTGGCAACGCAGATCCCGTCGATGATCCAGCTGGCGCAGAAGGATCTATCGCCGCCGCCGGCACCCGGCACGGCGGCCGTGTCCGGCAACGGAGCGCCCTCGCCTTCCGTTCCCGCCTCTCAGGCGCCGCAACAGGCGTCGTTATCATCGGGCCGTGTACGCATCGATGCCGACAGTCGCGGCCATTTCCAGGCCTCATTCCGCATCAACGGCAAGCCGATGGACGGCGTGATCGATACCGGTGCCTCGACGATCGCGATCAACGAGACGGCCGCCCGCCGGCTCGGGTTTACCGGCAATGGCCTCGATTTCCGCTATACGGTGAATACCGCCAATGGTGGCACGGAAGCGGCGCATGTGGTGCTCGACCGGGTGGAGATCGGCTCGATCCGCGTCACCGGCGTCGATGCCTTCGTGCTGCGGGACAAGGCGCTGTCTGGCATGCTCGTCGGCATGACCTTCCTGCAGAAGCTGAAGAGCTATCAGGTGGCAGACGGGCAGATGACGCTTGCCCAATAAGGCATCTTCGGCTTATCGGAACGCGGCATGCCCTGCCGCCCGGTGTTGCACGTTTCCAGACGCCAAGCCTGCCGTCGCTTTTGCCGGAATTGCTGCATGCGCAGATACGGGTCTGATCAGCCGACGCGGCCGATCACGACCGGGCGCCCTTCCGGCGCCGTCTCATCGATGCGGTAGCAATCCTCAACGATCCTCGCCACACGCGTGGCGTCGTCCTCGCTTGCGGCATGGATGGTGGCGATCGGCTGGCCGCGGGTGACTTTCGTGCCGAGCGGTTTCAGACCGTCCAGACCGACGCGATGATCGACCGGATCGGAGGCCAGTCGCCGGCCGCCGCCGAGTTCGACCACCGCCATGCCGAGCGCGCGGGTTTCGCAGGCCTTCAGATAGCCGTCATGTGCTGCGAGAACGTCTCGCTTCACGGGCGCGGGGACCAAGTAGGCATCCGGCTTGACGCAGAAATCCGCCGGGCCCCCGAGACCGTGGACCATGCGGGCGAAATGCTCCATGGCAGCGCCGGAGGCCAGTGCGTTGGCGGCCTTGAAGGCAGCATCCTCGAGCGTTTCCGCCATGCCGGCCTGAAGCAGCATTTCGGTTGCCTGCAGCATGACCACCATTTCCAGCCGTGTACCGGTTTTGCGACCGGCCAGAAAATCGAGGCAGCTGACGATTTCGAGCGCATTGCCGGCGGCATCGGCGAGCGGCTCGTTCATATCGGTGATGAAGGCCGAGGTTTTCAGCCCGGCGCCATTTGCTACCTCGACCAGCGAGCGGGCCAGCGTCTCTGCTGCCGCCTGATCCTGCATGAAGGCGCCGTTGCCCATCTTGACGTCGAGAACGAGGTTTTCGAGCCCGGCTGCCAGCTTTTTCGACAGGATGGAGGCGGTGATGAGCGGCACGGATTCGACCGTCGCCGTGACATCGCGGATGGCGTATAGCCTGCGATCGGCCGGCGCCAGATCCGCCGTCTGGCCGACGATGGCGCAGCCGACTTCCCTCACGACACGGGCAAATGTCTCGCCATCAGGCGCAATTTCATAGCCGGGTATGGATTGCAGCTTATCGAGCGTGCCGCCAGTATGGCCAAGGCCACGACCGGAGATCATCGGCACCGCGAGCCCACAGGCGGCTGCGATCGGCGCGAGCATCAGCGAGACATTGTCGCCGACGCCGCCGGTCGAATGCTTGTCCGCCACCGGTCTATCGAGACTGCGCCAGTTCAACACCGTGCCGCTGTCACGCATGGCAAGCGTCAGCGTCACGGTTTCATCCGGGGTCATGCCGCGGAAGAAGACGGCCATGGCAAAGGCGGCCGCCTGCGCATCCGACAGTTCTTCCCTTGCCAGAGCCGCGATGAAGCCGGCTATCTCAGAGGCTTCGAGAACCGCTCCATCGCGTTTCCTTCGGATGATCTCCTGTGGGATCATTGGCGGGATCATCGGCGGAATCATGCTCAATAGCTGCCGGAGGAGGCGCGCGACTGGGCGTTGCCGGAGAGAACCGCGAGAATATCATCCAGCAGGCTCGAGGCACCGAAGCGGAAGGTCGAGGGCATGATCCAGTTCGGCCCCATGATCGCTTCCGCCAGACGCAGATAGAGATCGGCATCGGCAACCGTGGAAATACCGCCCGCGGGCTTCAGGCCGACGCGCTGTTTCGAATCGCGGATCGCTTGCAGCATCAGGTCCGATGCTTCGAGTGTGGCATTGACAGCCACCTTGCCGGTGGAGGTCTTGATGAAATCGGCACCGGCGGCAATCGCCAGATCGGAGGCGCGGCGCACGAGGGCTGCGTCCTTGAGCTCGCCGGTTTCCAGAATGACCTTGAGACGGGCATCGCCGCAGACCGCCTTGACGCTCGTCACCATGTCGGTAACGGCCTGCTCGTTGCCGGCGATCAGGGCGCGGTAGGGAATGACGAGATCGATCTCGTCGGCGCCATCGGCGACCGCCTTCTCTGTCTCGGCCACGACCTCTACCACCGGCAGATCGCCCGAGGGGAAATTGACGACCGTTGCAATGCGGATCGCATGGTCCGGTCCGAGAATGGCGCGGGCCTTTGCGACGAAGCGCGGCCAGATGCAGATGGCGGCCGTATGGCCGTAAGGGGTCTGCGCCCTCAGGCACAGGTTCTCGATGGCTGCCTCGTCGCAGTCATCGCGCAGGTTGGTAAGATCAAGAAGCGAGAGCGCGAAGGCAGCGGCCTCGCGCGGGCTCTGGAGTTCCATGGTCTTCCTCCGCAAATCGCATATCGGCGCCGACCTCAAAAACGCGAGAACGCCCTATGCAGGTCAAACAAATAAGGTCTGCCTGTGGTGCCCCGAATCCCGCAGCAGAAGGCAGACAAAGAGACGCCATCTTTATCGGGGAAATGCCCGGATGCAAGCGGGGGGCCTGCCTCTTGCCTGCCTTCCAGCCGCAAACCTCTGGTTTCAAAGAGATCTTAGCCGAGCATTTCGCGCAGGATCGCCGCCAGTCGGGCGCCGCCGACCGGGGCCATGTCCTTGGTTTCCTCGTGGGAAAGCTCGGCGCCGGTCATGCCCGCACCGTAATTGGTAACGACGGAGGCCGCCGCGACCTTCAGCCCGAAATAGCGGGCCAGAATGACTTCCGGCACGGTGGACATGCCGACGGCATCGGCGCCCAGCGTGCGGGCCATGCGGATTTCGGCAGGCGTCTCGAAGCTCGGGCCGGAAAACCACATATAGACGCCGGAAAAGAGCGGAATGCCGGCACGGATCGCTGCATTGCGCATGGCAAGCGCCAGATCCGGGTCATAGGCCGTCGTCATGCCGACGAAGCGGCGATCGCCCTCCTCGCCGATCAGCGGGTTCATGCCGGAATAATTGATATGGTCTGTGATCTGCATCACCGAGCCGGGCGGCATGTCCTGCCGCACCGAGCCTGCGGAATTGGTGAGGATCAGCGAATGGACGCCAAGGCCGGCCAGAACCTCGATCGGCAGGCGCATGACGCGCGGATCGCCCTTTTCGTAATAATGGGCGCGGCCGGACAGCATGATGACCGGCGTCTTGCCGAGGTGGCCGGCAACCAGTTCTCCCGCATGGCCGGTGACGCCGCTTGCCGGGAAGCCCGGCAGATCGGCGTAGGACACCCGCAGAGGGTTTTCGATCTCTTCCACCAGCGAGCCAAGGCCGGAGCCGAGAACGATCGCATGGCGCGGCACGAGGCCATCAAGCTTTTCAACGAGGAGATCGATAACCGTCTTCTTCATCCGATGACATCCGTCTCGAAGGCATAGGGCAGAAGCTCGGCCATGGTGACTGTCTTCTGCACGCCGACATCGTCGCAAAGGTAGATGCGGGTTTCGGCGGAAGCGAATTCCGAGATCTTCTGGCGGCAGCCGCCGCAGGGGGTGCAGAGCGCCAGCTTTTCGGCAATCACCGCCAGTTCGACGATCTTCTTTCCGCCGCCCATGACCATGGCGCCAATTGCCGTCGGCTCGGCGCACCAGCCTGAGGGAAGGAGAGGTTCTCGATATTGGCGCGAGATAGACTTTGCCGTCATCGGCGCGCAGTGCCACGCCGACCGGGAATTTCGAATAGGGCGCATAGGCCTTGCCCATGGCATCGCGGGCGGCTTCGAAGAGATCGTGGGACATCGGATTAACGCTCCTTCGTATAGGGGACGCCGCCTGCCTTGGGCGGGCGGGCAACGCCGATGAAGCCGGCCAGGAGAACACAGGTCAGGATATAGGGCAGCGCCTGGAAGATCTGCACCGGTACTTCGCCGATGAGCGGCATCTGCTTGCCCTGCATGAAGTTGGCGAAGGCATCGAGGAAGCCGAAGAGCAGGCAGGCGAACATGACCGGCACCGGCTTCCACTTGGCAAAGATCAGCGCGGCAAGCGCGATATAGCCCTTGCCGGCGGACATGTTGTTGATGAAGGCTGCCGACTGGGCAATCGCCAGATAGGCGCCGGAAAAGCCGCAAAGGAAGCCCGCGACGATGAGTGCGCGGTAACGCAGCCAGGTGACGGAAATACCCGCCGTATCCACCGCACCCGGATTTTCACCGACGGCACGCAGTCTGAGGCCAAAGCGCGTGCGGTAAAGCACCCACCAGGAGATCGGCACCATGAGGAAGGCGATATAGGTGAGGATGTTGTTGCCGGAGATGACCTGCGAATAGATCGGCCCGATGATCGGTACGTGGCGCATGGCTTCTGCGCCCGGCAGGATGATCGGATCGAAACGGGCGCCATTCGGCACCTGCGGCGTGCGGCCGCCCTGGTTGAACCAGGCCTGACCGAGCACGACGGTCAAGCCAGCGGCGACGAAATTGAGCGCCACGCCCGAGACGATCTGGTTGCCGCGATTGGTGATCGAGGCAAAGCCGTGGATCACGCCGAAGAGAATGGAAATGCCGATGCCGGCAAGCAGGCCAAGCCAGGCATTGCCGGTGGCATAGGCGACGCAGGCGGCAGCAAAGGCCGAGGCGAGCATCTTGCCTTCCAGCCCGATATCGAAAATGCCGGCGCGCTCGGAAAACAGGCCGGCGAGCGCCGTGAAGATCAGCGGGATCGACAGACGGACGGTCGAGCCGAGCATGCTGACGAAGATCTCGTAATTTTCCATGGCCTCACTTCCCTGCAAGCGTCTGGCCCGCCTGCTTACCGCTGGCGAACTGCTGGTAGATCCGCACCATTGCCGGGCGCAGCATATATTCGAGCGCACCGGCAAACAGGATGACGAGGCCCTGGATGACGACGATCATGTCACGGGTGATGTTCGGCATCTCGAAGGAGAGATCGCCGCCGCCCTGATAGAGAATGCCGAAGAGAAGTGCGGCCAGAATGATGCCGACCGGATGGCTGCGGCCCATGAGCGAGACGGCAATGCCGACAAAGCCTGCGCCGCCGACGAACTCCACCTGCAGACGTGCCGAGGCGCCCATGACGGCGTTGAGCGACATCATGCCGGCGAGACCGCCGGAGATCAGCATGGCGATGATGACGGTGCGGACATAGGGAATGCCGGCATAGACGGCAGCCGAGGGGCTGATGCCGAGGGTACGCATTTCATAGCCGAGCTTGGTGCGCCAGATGAGCAGCCAGACGAGGAAGCACATGACGAGCGCGATGATGAAGGAGACGTTGAATGGCGCCGGCCCGAGCTTCAGGCCAAAAAGCGCCATCAGCCAGTCGAGCTTCGGCAATTGGCCGCCGGGCAGGAAGGTGCGGGTTTCCGGTGCCATCTTGCCCGGCACGATCAGCACATGCACGAGAAGATAGACCATCAGCGCCGCGCCGATGAAGTTGAACATGATCGTGGTGATGACGATATGGCTGCCGCGCTTGGCCTGAAGCCAGGCGGGGATGAAGGCCCAGGCCGCACCGAAGACGGCAGCGCCGATCACCGCAAACGGCATGGTCACATACCAGGCACGTAACGGTCAAGCGCCAGCGCGACAAGCGCAGCACCAAGACCGCCGACATAGGCCTGACCTTCCGCACCGATATTGAACAGGCCGGCATGGAAGGCGACCGCGACCGACAGGCCGGTGAAGATGAAGCTCGTCGTGTAAAACAGCGTGAAGCCGATCGCATCGCCGCGGCCTAGCGCGCCGTCGATCAGGTATTTCAGCGCCTCGAACGGGTTTTCGCCGATCAGCCAGACCACGAGGCCGGAGAAGAAGAAGGCGATCACGAGATTGATGAGCGGGATGACGCCATAGGAAATCCAGCCCGGCAGCGGAACGGAAGCGGTGCTCATATTTCACTCCCGCGCGCCGCGCATTCCACGCGTGATGCCATCATGCCATGCTCCAAAAGCTTATTCCCCGTCTTCTCTTATTCTCGTTTTCAGGCCGCAATGCCATTTCAGGCAGCTATACCGGCCATCATCAGGCCAAGCGTCTGCTCACCGGCATCCGGCGTCTTTTCGCCGACGATCTTGCCGGCAAACATGACGAGGATGCGATCCGACAGCGCGCGGATCTCATCGAGCTCTACCGATACCAGAAGCACGGCCTTGCCCGCATCGCGCATTTCGACGATGCGGCGATGGATGAATTCGATGGCGCCGATATCGACGCCGCGCGTCGGCTGGCCGATCAGAAGCATTTTCGGATCGCGCTCGATTTCGCGGGCAACGACGATCTTCTGCTGGTTGCCACCGGAAAAATTCGCGGTTTTCAGCCGCGGGTTCGGCGGGCGGATATCGTATTTGGCGATCTTTTCCTCGGCATCCTTGCGGATGGCATCGAGATCCAGAAGGCCACCGCGGCCATAGCGCGGATCGCGGTGATAGCCGAGGATGGAGTTCTCATATTCCTCGAATTTGAGGACGAGGCCCATGTGATGGCGGTCTTCGGGGATATGCGCGAGGCCAAGGGCTCTGAGGCGCGCCGGATCGACGCCTGCGACAGGCTGGCCCTCGATCAGGATCTCGCCCGAAGACGGCTTGCGGATGCCGGCGATGGCCTCCAGAAGCTCCGACTGGCCGTTGCCGGCAACGCCCGCGATACCGACGATCTCGCCGGCGCGGATATCGAAGGAAACGTCATCGACCATGGTGACGCCGCGGCCATCCTTGACCGTCAGATTGCGGACGGACAGGAGCGGCGCGCCCGGATTGGCCTCGCCCTTTTCGACGCGCAGAAGCACGCGGCGGCCAACCATGAGTTCGGCAAGTTCCTCGACCGTCGTTTCCTTGGTCTTGCGGGTGGCGACCATTTCGCCGCGGCGCATGACGGAGACGGTATCGGTGATCGCCATGATCTCGCGCAGCTTGTGGGTGATCAGGATGATCGTCTTGCCCTGATCGCGCAGGACCTGGAGGATGCGGAAAAGGTGATCGGCCTCGGCCGGCGTCAGCACGCCGGTGGGCTCGTCGAGAATGAGGATATCTGCGCCGCGATAGAGCGCCTTCAGGATCTCGACGCGCTGCTGGCTGCCGACCGGCAATTCCTCGATCAGTGCGTCCGGATCCACATCCAGCCCGTAATCGGTCTCGAGACGTTTCAATTCCTTGCGGGCGCTGGCAACGCCGCGGCGCAGGAGCTGGCCGCCTTCGGCGCCAAGCATGACGTTTTCGAGCACGGTGAAATCCTCGACCAGCATGAAGTGCTGATGCACCATGCCGATGCCGGCGGAGATCGCCGTCTGGCTGTCGCGGATCGAAACCGGCTTGCCGGAAATGCGGATCTCGCCCGCATCGGCTGATAGAAACCGTAGAGGATCGACATCAGGGTCGATTTTCCGGCACCGTTCTCGCCGATAATGCCGTGGATGGAGCCCTTGGCGACGGTGAGATTGATGTTCTTGTTCGCATGAACCGCACCGAACCGCTTGTCGATGCCGACAAGCTCGATGGCCGGTTCTTTCTCAATATCGAGGCTCAAACGTCCGCCCTTTTGCCATTCGCTTCCTGCGCTTTTCTCATCTGTCAGGAAAAGCGGCGCATGCTACGAAAAAAGGCGCATGGCGGCTGCCATGCGCCCTTTTCAACAATTCTTACATCGGGCAGGCGTTGTCCGACATGTAGTCGTGGACCTTGATGGTGCCGGCAACGATGTCAGCCTTGGCCTTTTCGACGGCAGCCAGCATTTCCGGCGTGATGAGCGACTTGTTGTTGTCGTCGAGGGCAGCCGAAACGCCGCCTTCCTTGATGCCGAGCGCCTGGGTGCCGGCGGTGAACTTGTCGTTCTTCACATCGCTGAAGGCGTTGTAGACGGCCAGATCGACGCCCTTGACCATGGAGGTCAGGACCGAACCCGGATGCAGGTAGTTCTGGTTGGAATCGACGCCGATCGAGAACTTCTTGTTGTCGGCTGCGGTCTGAAGAACGCCGAGACCGGATGCACCGGCTGCCGCGTAGATCACGTCGGCGCCCTGGTCGATCTGGTTCTTGGTGAGCTCGCCGGCGCGAACCGGGTCGTTCCAGGCAGCACCGGTGGTGCCGATCATGTTCTGGAAGACTTCGATCTTGGCATTGGCGGCCTTGGCGCCCTGGGCATAGCCGCAGGCGAACTTGCGGATGAGCGGGATATCCATACCGCCGACGAAGCCGACCTTGCCGGACTTCGCCTTCATGCCGGCCAGAAGACCGACGAGGTAGGAGCCTTCCTCTTCCTTGTAGACGATCGAATGAACGTTCTTCAGGTCGACGACGCTGTCGATGATGTAGAACTTGGTGTCCGGAAACTCGGCTGCGACCTTTTCAAGCGCAGAGGTCCAGGCGAAGGAAACGGCAACGACCGGGTTATAGCCGCGGCTTGCGAAATTGCGCAGCGCCTGTTCGCCCTGGGTGTCGCTGGTCGGCTCGAAATCGCGATAATCGACGCCGGTTTCCTTCTTGAACTTCTCGGCGCCGTTATAGGCTGCTTCGTTGAAGGATTTATCGAACTTGCCACCGGTGCCATAGACAACGGCAGGCTTGATATCGGCGGCGAGCGCAGTTCCAGCCATTGCGGCCAGTGCAATCAGGCTCAAAAGGGTTTTTTCATTTCGTGCAGCCCTGTTTTCTTTCACGTTAGGTTTTTCCGCGCATCCGCCGAGCGGGCCTCCAGCGCGTTGACCTGCCCCCCTCTTAGAAGGCTAAGCTTCCCTAGTCTTGCATGGGCGCTCAAAAATTTCACGATTTTTTTTCAAATGGTCAAAAGCTTTAAACGCCTTCACAGACTGCACAAAACGCCGCGGACCTGCACAAATCCGCGGCGCAAAAATGCAAAAACTGAGCAAAAGTCAGTCACACCGCCGAGGCGGCGATACCGAGGCGCCCGTCAGCCGATGGGGCAGGACACGCCTGTGCCGCGCAGGCCGCAATAGCCGCCGGGATTCTTGGCCAGATATTGCTGGTGATAATCCTCCGCATAGAAGAATTGCGGCGCAGGCTCGATCTCGGTGGTGATCTTCTCCCGGTGGCCCGAGCGATCGAGCGCCGCCTGGAACGCATCGAGCGCTTCCTGTGCCTGCTGCTGCTGCTCGTCCGTCGTCGTGTAGAGCGTCGAACGGTAGGTTGTGCCGATATCGTTGCCCTGGCGCATGCCTGGGTAGGATCATGCTCCTCGAAGAAGGTCTTGAGGAGTTCCTTGTAGGTCACGACCTTGGGGTCGAACACGACCTTGACCACTTCCGCGTGGCCGGTCATGCCGGTCGTCGTTTCGTGATAGGTCGGGTTGGGGGTAATGCCACCGGCATAACCGACCGAGGTCACGTAGACGCCGGGGATTTTCCAGAACAGCCGTTCGGCGCCCCAGAAGCAGCCCATGCCGAAATAGGCCGTTTCGAGGCCTTCCGGATAAGGACCGTCCAGCGCGCGGCCGTTGACGAATGGGTATCGGCAGTCGGGATCGCCTCGGCGCGGCCGGGCAGCGCGCTATCGATTGTGGGCATTACCGTCTTTTTCTGAAACATGTCGAGCATGAACATCTTCGCCTCCTTTATAGACGGCTCCCATCAGGGAGACGGCCTCAGCGCAGGGCGTCTGCCTCGACCGGCCTCCTGTAGCCGATGATCCAGAAGACCAGCGACAGGACAAGAAAGACCGCGAAGGCAGGCTGTGCGAGGACCGGCGCCACGTAGGGCCGCCACATATCTACACCTATATAGGAATCGGCATTGAATTCCGCCAGCGTCAGGCTTTCAGGATCAAGCCCGAGCCAGGCATTTCCGAGACTGGTCATGACCACGGAAGACGAGGCGACCGAAAGGATCGAATCAACCGCGCCCGACAGAACGGCTGCGAGAAGAAAAACCACCGAAACGAGACGGAACAGGGTTCTCAATACTCCCATGATCCCTTTCCCTTCATACACTGCCATGCCCGGATACCCTGACGCGCAAGCGTAACGGCACCGTCATTCACAGGCAATCTCACTATCCATCGCAAGCTTGTCAAAAAACGTTCAGATTCCGGTTGATCCTAGAAAAATCATCGGTATATATCGCCCGACCGCTGCGGAGGTGCTTCGCCATCTCAGCAGCCCTTAGGTTTAAGGACAGGTGGCCGAGTGGTTGAAGGCGCACGCCTGGAACGCGTGTATACGTGAAAGCGTATCGAGGGTTCGAATCCCTCTCTGTCCGCCATACCTCTCTCCCAACGACAAGATGACAGTCTCTCCAGACGCTTTCGTGTCAGCGACGATCCATGCGTTTTTTTAACCGGACAGGTGTTTCCTGCCCGGCTCTTCATCATGAAACGGGGCGGAAGCGATCAGTCGATCTGATCGCGATGTTCCAGGAACCATTCGACGAAGGCGCGCACGCCCTGTTCGAGGCCGATCTCCGGCTTGCGGCCGGTGAGCGCGACAAGCAGGTCCGGGCTTGCGAAAGTGCGCGGCACATCGCCCTTCTGCATCGGCAGCATCTTCTTTTTCGCCGGCTTGCCCATGATCTTCTCGATCGTCTCGACGAAATCGAGCAGCCCGACAGGCTGGCCGCCGCCGATATTGACGACGCGGAACGGGGCCTGATGAGACAGCGTGTCGACCGTCTCGACACGGTTTGCCTCTGACGGGATGACAGCCGAGAGGTCGATGATCGAATCGACGAGATCGTCGATATAGGTGAAGTCACGGCTCATCTTGCCTTCGCCGTAGACCTCGATCTCCCTCTCCTCGATCATCGCCTTGACGAATTTGAATAGCGCCATGTCCGGCCGGCCCCAGGGGCCGTAGACGGTGAAGAAGCGGAAGGCCGTCGTCGGGATCTTGTGCAGATGGGCATAGCTATGCGCCATCAGTTCCGTCGCCTTCTTGGTGGCAGCGTAGAAGGTGAGCGGCTCGTCGGCCTTGTCCGTCTCGCGGAAGGGAACTTCCGGATTGGCGCCGTAGACCGACGAGGTCGAGGCCAGCATCAAATGGCCGACGGAGATTTCGCGGGCGATCTCCAGCACGTTCCAGCTGCCGACAAGGTTGCTGTCGAGATAGGCCTTGGGGTTTTCGAGGCTGTAGCGAACGCCGGCCTGGGCCGCGAGATGGATGATGACATCGGGGCGGAAGGCGCCGACGGTTTCGCTGAGCAGGGCCTTGTCCTCCAGCATGCCGGTGGTGCCGGAAAAGCGGGGGAACTGGGCGAGAGCGGCGTTGCGCGCCTCCTTGAGCTTCAGGCTGTAATAGGCCGTCATGCCATCGAAGCCGGCCACGTCATGGCCCTGTTCAAGAAGGCGACGGGCCAGATGGAAGCCGATGAAACCTGCCGTGCCGGTTATGAAGAAGCGCATGTGTCGATCCCGACTTGATCCAAGGATGGCTTCCCTTAGACCGTTGATGGCGGATTGAACAGCCGCCTATGCGGGAAAGGCCCAGGCCTTGCGCGCCCTCGACGGCATCGCCGGCTCAGTGAACGTGGCCGGCTCAGTGAAACAGCCGCAGGCGCGCGGGCGGCGTGCCGGCCCGGCCATTCTTGCGATCGACGGCAAACTGGATCAGATCCATCGAGGCCTGATCGGTCAAAGGCTTTGCCATGACGCCGACGACGCCGGAGACGCCCGATGCGACGACACCGGGATTGCCGGTGATCATGATGACGACGATGCCGAATTCCGCAAGCGTCCGCGCGATCTCCGGTCCGGTCTCGCCATCGGCAAGCCGCACATCGACAAAAGCTATGTCGGTGTCCTTGGTGTAGTTGAGGGCAACTTTCATATCGGGTGCAATGCCGACCACATCATGGCCGCTGCGGTGTACCGCATCCTCGATATCCATGGCGACGAGCAAGCTGTCCTCGACGATCAGGAAACGATATTCCAAGGCAAGATCCTCTACGTTACACCAAGGAAATAGACGGGCACCGCCCTTCGACAATAGGCAGCCCCGTCAAGACCGCGAGATTCTTCTTCCTCGCTAGGCACTCCAGCGCCACCGCAAGGCGCAACCGCATCTTTTGCGGGCTCCTCGCTCTCTCAATATTTCAATGCCTTACCAAAGGTGAGCGTCGATCGGGAACGGCTTTCCTCGACCAGCCATTGTAGGGCTGGACTTTGAACGAGGAGAAGAAGCATGAAAAAGATCGTTACTGTTTCCGCCGCCATCCTTGCCGCCGGCCTGACGGCCGTAGCCATTCCGGCAGGCGCATTCGCCCAGCAGAGCACTGTGACAGGCGCTGCCGGCGGTGCCGTGACCGGCGCCATTGTCGGCGGGCCGATCGGCGCTGCGGTGGGTGGCGTGGTTGGCGCCGTTGCCGGCACCGCCATCGATCCGCCGCCGCGCGAGGTCGTCACCTATGTCGAAGAGCAGCCGGTGCCGGCCGCACCTGTCGTGGTGGAACAGGAGATCGCGGTTGGCCATCCGATGCCGCAGGGCGTGATCGTGACGCCGGTGCCGCAGGATCCGGCCTATGCCTATGCGATCGTCAACAACCAGCGTGTGATCGTCGATCCGCGCACCCATACGGTGGTGCAGGTCATCCAGTAAGATCAGCGCTTGAATGCAGAAAGGCCCCGGACACCATGCGTCACGGGGCCTTTTTTGTCGCCTTACGGCAGGGGCACATCAGACGAAGACGGCCTTTTCGACGCGATCTTCCTGGCCGAAGAGTTTCAGGTAGCGCTCGACCTCTTCCGGCGTGCCGGTGGCCTTGCGGACATTGTCCGACAGTTTTACCGCCGGGCGGCCATTGGCATCCGTGACCTTGCAGACGACCGAGATCGGCTCGAGCCCGGCCATCTGCTGAGGCGCGCAGCCGATGAAATCATTGGTGAGGTTGGTGCCCCAGCCGAAGCTCATCCGCACCCTGCCCTCGAAATGCCGGTAGGTGTCGATGATGGCATCGACATCGAGGCGTCCGAGAAGATCAGAAGCTTGCTCTTCGGTCGCGACCATCTTCTTCCACCAGTCGATGATCTTCTCGCCGCCTTCGATCGGCGGGGCGCTGTCGGGGCGGAAGCCGGTCCAGTCGGCCACCCAGTCCGGCGCATTGCGCAGGAAGGCTGCGGTGCCGAAGGCATCGGGAAGAACGATCAGCAGGTTGCCGTGATAGAGACGGTTCCAGTCCTTCATCACCTGATAGGGCGCTGCCAGCAGATCCTCGTCGGTTTCGGCAAGGGCTGCCACGACCATCGGCAGTTCATGGGCGTTGGTGCCGACGGCTTCGAGATCGGAATCCATTGCCAGCGAGACGTTGCTGGTGCCGGTGAAGCCCGAGCCTATGCCTTCCTTCAGCGCCTCGACGCACCAGCGCTGCCACAGGAAGCTGTGACGGCGGCGGGTGCCGAAATCGGAAATGCGCAGGCCCGGAAGATCGCGCAGACGCTCGACCTTTTCCCACATGCGGGCCTTGGCGCGCGCATAAAGAACATCGAGGGTGAAATAACCGAGCGAACGCATGGCCGAGCGCGAGCGCAGCTCGTTGATGATGGCAAGCGCCGGGATCTCCCACATGGTGGTTTCCATCCACTTGCCATGGAAGCTCAGCTCATACTGGCCGTCACGCTTGCTCAGCTCGTATTCCGGCAGGCGATAGTTGGAGAGCCAGGTGAGGAATTCCGGTTCGAAGATCTGCTTGCGGCCGTAGAAAGTGTTACCCGCGAGCCAGATCATCTCCTTCTTGGTGAGCGTCAGCGAACGGGCGTGATCGAGCTGCTCGCGCAGCTCCGCCTCGTCGATCTCTTCGGCCAGTTTCACCCGCGTCGTGCGGTTGATCAGCGAAAAGGTCGCGTCAACATCCGGATAGAGCTTCCAGATCATCTGCAGCATCAGCAGCTTGTAGAAATCCGTATCGATCAGGCTGCGGATGATCGGGTCGAGCTTCCAGGTGTGATTGTAGAACCTGGTGGCGATATCGGTCTTCGTCATGCCTACCCCGTTGCCGGCCCGCGCGGCGCAACCGGCTTTGCCTTAGTGCTATGCATCGGAAGGCGGCAGCTGCCCGGCCTCCGGGCAGTTCTTATCAAGAAAAAAACCTTCCAAGTCCAGCAGGCTTTTCCATGGCGGCCATGCGCGAGGCGCAGCACTGCCTTGCGTCAATGTGACACAGGCCGAGATCAATAACCAGTCACGCGATCAACGACGTGGGCCAAGGGCTCACCTGCCTCATATCGCGCGATCTGAGCCTCGACCGTGCGGAACAGGGCCGACACATCCGACGCGGAGGCCGCATGCGGGGTGATGACGACATTGTCCATGTCCCAGAGCGGGCTTTCGGCGCCGAGCGGCTCGCGCTCGAAGACATCGAGCGAGGCCCCGCCAAGAATGCCAGTCTCCAGCGCCACCACGAGATCGCCCTCGACCTGGCTGCCGCCACGGCCGGCATTGATGAAAACAGGCTTTGCGAGCGCGCCGCCCTGACGGAGCTTGCCAAACAGCACAGCATTGAAAATGCCGCGCGTGTCATCGGTGAGCGGCAGGAGGCCGACAAGGATGTCGGTCTTTGCAAGGAATGCGTCGAGGCCTTGCGCATCGAAGGTTTCGACGCCATCGATCTCCTTCTTGCTTCGCGACCAGCCGATGACATCGAAGCCCATGATCTTCAGCTTGCGGACACTATCCTGACCGAGCACGCCCAGGCCCATGACACCGACCGTCAGGTCTTTGGCTTCCGGCTGGGCAAGCTCGTTCCAGAGATGCTCGCGCTGCTGCTTCAGATAGGTCGGCACCTGACGCAGATGGGTGAGCGCCTGAAGGACGACCCATTCGCTCATGCGGACCGTCAGGCTTTCATCGACAAAGCGGACGATGGGCAGATCAGGCAGGCCGGGAACAGCCAGAATGCCATCGACGCCGGCACCGCCGGAAAACAGGATTTCCAGTTTTGGAGCGCGCCTGAAGAGGTCCAGATCCGGCTTCCAGAGAACGGCATAGCGCGCCTCCGCAAGATCTGCGCCGGCATCGTCTGCCCGAAGGACCGTGTGGCCCTTGAAGGCGTTTGCGAGCGCCGCATCGATCTGGCGACGTTCGAACTTGAGGTCGATGACGATCGAACCCTTGTCTGACATGGAGATGCTCCGGATTACTGGCTGACAGTGCCGCTTTCGACGGCCTCGATATTGAAGGCGGCGGCCATGAGGGCGCGGGTATAATCTTCTCTCGGCGCGCTGAAGATCTCTGCCGCGGGCCCTTCCTCGACCACCTTGCCGAGCCGCATGACGATGACGTGGTTGGCGAGCGCTTTCACCACCTTCAGGTCATGGCTGATGAAGAGATAGGCGAGATCATGCTTCTTCTGCAGGTCGCGCAGGAGATCGACCACCTGCGCCTGCACCGTCATGTCGAGCGCGGACGTGGGCTCGTCGAGCATGACGAAACGAGGTTTCAGCACCATGGCGCGGGCAATAGCGATGCGCTGCCGCTGGCCGCCGGAAAATTCGTGCGGATATCGCCAGCGGGTGGCGGGATCGAGGCCGACTTCCTTCAGCGCCCAGGAAACGCGCTCATCCCGCTCATCGGCGGAAAGCTGCTTTTCGTGAACCTTCAGGCCTTCGGCGATGATCTCGCGACCGGCATGCGCGGGCTGAGCGATCCGAACGGGTCCTGAAAGACGACCTGAAGCCGATCGCGGAAAGGCAGCATCTGGCGGAAAGAAAAGCCATCGATCTGATTGCCGATGAAGACGATGCGGCCCTTGGACGAGATGAGACGGGCGAGCGCCAGACCAAGCGTCGTCTTGCCGGAACCGGATTCGCCGACGACGCCGAGCGTTTCTCCGGCGCGCAATGCGAGATCGACGCCATCCACGGCCTTCACATGATCGACCACCTTGCGCATCAGTCCGGCCTTTACCGGGAACCAGACGCGCAGGTCCTTGCCTTCGATGACGACCGGGCGCGAGGGATCGGCCGGTGACGGCTCGCCGCGCGGTTCCGACGAGAGGAGATGGCGGGTATATTCGTGCTGCGGCTTCGAGAAGACATCCTCGACGGCGCCCTCCTCGACTATCTTGCCCTTGGTCATGACACAGACGCGATCGGCGAATTTCCGAACGATGCCGAGATCATGGGTGATGAAGAGCATGGACATGCCATGCTCACCCTTCAGCTGGCGCAGGAGTTCGAGGATCTGCGCCTGAACGGTGACGTCGAGAGCCGTGGTCGGCTCGTCGGCGATCAGAAGTTTCGGGCGGTTGGCGAGCGCCATCGCGATCATCACGCGCTGGCGCTGGCCGCCGGACAACTCATGCGGATAGGCTTTCAGCCGCTTTTCCGGCTCGCGGATGCCGACCTGATGGAGGAGTTCCAATGTCCGGGCGCGGGTCGCTCGCGCATCCATGCCCTGATGCAGTTCAAGGATCTCGCCGATCTGCTTTTCGATGGAATGGAGCGGATTGAGCGAGGTCATCGGCTCCTGGAAGATCATGGTGATATCATTGCCGCGCACCCGGCGGATGGCCGGCTCCGGTGCATGCAGGAGATCCTGGCCGGCAAAGCGGATCTCGCCCGTCGGGTGGCTTGCCGCCGGATAGGGCAGAAGCCGCAGGATGGAGTTTGCCGTGACCGACTTGCCCGAGCCGCTCTCGCCGACCAGCGCCAGAACCTCGCCGGGGCGGATCTCGAAGGAGACCTTGTCGACCGCAAGCGAGGTCTGCCCACCCTGATGAAAGGCGACCGACAGATCACGGACGGTGAGAAGCGGTTCGGTCATGCGGAGAGTTCCTGAATGAGGGCGTCCAGCGTCGTGGCGTCGGGACGGAGAATTTCAATCTGCGCATCAGCCGGCAGGCTTGCACGACCAATGCCACGATCATCGGTCAAGATATGCGAGCACCCCGTGCCCAAGGCGGTCGCCAGATGGATCGCATCCGGGAGTTTGAGGCTCAATGCAGACGCCTCAGCACGGCAGCCATTTGCAGGACCTGCCTTGCTACGGGCACAACATCCAACCATTCACTGGTTCTGACCAGCATCTCATAAGACCCGATCAGGCTGTCATCACGACTGCGGCACGGCCCAACGAGAACCTCCGACAGGGTCAATTCGCTGGTTACGAATGCCTTATGACCGGGTTGTCTGGATGCCGTGAAAAGCTCTCCAAAGCGAATGCTCAGCGCATCTTTTCTTTCAAAGGCCGCAATGAACAGATTGGTATCGAGATAGATGCGCTCGACGCCTGTCATCAGTCGTCCCATTCATCTCGAAGTGCGCGGATACGTGCCACAGCTTCTTCCATGGAGACCGATGGCCGATCCTGCTCGCGCACTTGCTTGATCAAAGCAAGCGTCTCCTCCACGGTGAGTGGTGGGCGATCGGCAAGTGCGCTGAAATCAAAGGCTGTGCCGCCCTTCGGAACAACTTCGTCTTCGACTTCCACCACGACCCGCACGCGGGCATCGGCATCCAGCCCCACCCGCAGATCCTCAGGCAGGTTGGCCACCGGATAATGTTCGCGCACGATCTTGTTCATCGCCAGATCCTCGGCTGCCTTGATGACGGCGCAGTCTAGCCCCGACAGAGACGGTTGACGAGGGCGCGGTCATCCGAAGGTCTTTCGCGGATCGAAGGCATCGCGCACCGCCTCGCCGATGAAGATCAGCAGAGAGAGCATGATCGACATGGTGAAGAAGGCGGTCAGACCAAGCCAGGGGGCCTGAAGGTTGTTCTTGCCCTGAGCGATCATTTCACCCAGCGAGGGCGAGCCGGGCGCATGCCGAAGCCTAAGAAATCCAGCGAGGTCAGGGTCGCGATCGAGCCCGAGAGGATGAAGGGCAGGAAGGTCAGCGTCGCGACCATCGCATTGGGCAGGAGGTGGCGATACATGATCGTCCAGTTGCCGACGCCGAGCGCGCGGGCGGCCCGCACATATTCGAAGTTTCGGGCGCGCAGGAATTCCGCCCGCACCACGCCGACGAAGCCGACCCAGGAGAAGAGCAGCATGATCCCTAGAAGCACGAAGAAGCCGGGCGGCAGGATGGCTGCGATAATCAGGAGAATGTAGAGAACCGGCATGGACGACCAGATCTCGATGAAGCGCTGCAGGAGAAGATCCGTCCAGCCACCGAAATAGCCCTGAATGGCGCCGGCCGAGACACCGATGATCGCCGAGCAGATAGTGAGCGCCAGGCCGAAGAGAACCGAAATCCTGAAGCCGTAGATCATCCGGGCCAGAACATCGCGGGCCTGATCGTCGGTGCCGAGCCAGTTCATGTTGCCGAGGCGGCAATTCTTGTCGTTTGCGCCTTCCGGATAGGATTTGCAGCGCTCATCCGCCTTCATCATCCAGAAGGGGGCGGTCGGCGCCGAATGCGGCAGGTTGGAATTGACCGTCTGATAGGAATAGCGCACCGGCGGCCAGATCATCCAGCCATGCGCGTCTATCTCCTGCTCGATGTAATCGGAGCGGTAATCGGTCGTTGCCAGAAAGCCGCCGAATTTCTCTTCCGGGTAATCGACGAGGACGGGGAAAAGGATCTCGCCCTTGTAGGAGGCGATGATCGGCCGGTCATTGGCAATGAATTCGGCAAACAGGCTCAGCACGAAGAGGATCATGAAGATCCAGAAGGACCAGAAGCCGCGCCTGTTGGCACGGAAATTCGACAGCCGCCTTCGGTTGGCCGGCGAGATCCATGGACGCTTCGGGGCGACGATACCGGTGGCGGTGTTCACGGCGCTCGCTTCCATCAGACGTCCCTCCGCTCGAAATCGATGCGCGGATCGATCCAGGTATAGATCAGGTCGGAGAGAAGGCTGACGACGAGGCCCATCAGCGAGAAGATGTAGAGCGTGCCGAAGACGATCGGGTAATCGCGGTTGACGATCGACAGATAGCCGAGGCGGCCGAGACCATCGAGCGAGAAGATGTTCTCGATCAGCAGCGATCCGGTGAAGAAGGCCGAGATGAAGGCGCTCGGAAAGCCGGCGATGACGATCAGCATGGCATTGCGGAACACATGGCCGTAAAGCACCCGCCGCTCGGTAAGCCCCTTGGCGCGCGCGGTGATGACATATTGTTTCTTGATCTCGTCGATGAAGGAGTTCTTCGTCAGAAGCGTCGTGGTGGCGAAGGCCGACAGCGACAGCGCGATCAGCGGCAAAGTGAGATGCCAGAAATAATCGAGGATCTTCTGCGGCCAGGTCAGGCTTGCGAAATCATCCGAGACGAGGCCGCGCAGCGGAAACCAGTCGAGGAAGGATCCGCCGGCAAAGAGGACGATCAGCAGGATGCCGAAGAGGAAGCTCGGCACGGCATAGCCGACGATGACGACGCCAGAGGTCCAGACGTCGAAGGTCGAGCCATCCTTCACCGCCTTGCGGATGCCGAGCGGGATGGAGATCATGTAGGAGACGATCAGGATCCAGAAGCCGAGCGACATGGAGACAGGCAGCTTGTCGATGATGAGATCGATGACCGAGGTGTTGCGGAAGAAGCTCTCGCCGAAATCGAAGCGGACATAGTTCCACATCATGTCGAGGAAGCGGGTGAGCGGCGGCTTGTCGAAGCCGAACTGTATTTCGAGCTTCTTGATGAATTCCGGATCGAGCCCCTGGGCGCCACGATAGCGGCTGTCGTCGCCGGTGCCCTGGCTCATCATGTCATTGCCGCCACCGGACAGCCGGTCGCCGCTATCCTGCCCCTGGATCTGGGCAATCACCTGCTCGACCGGGCCGCCGGGCGCAAACTGAACGACGAGAAAGGAAATCGCCATGATCCCGACCAGTGTCGGTATCATCAGAAGGATGCGGCGAAGGATATAGGCGCCCATCAGCGATCGTGTCCCGTCATGCCCGACATCGCCGGAATGCCCTGAGGCATTGCGCCCGGCGCATGGTCCGCAAAGCTGGCGATCAATGCTTTGGTCAAATGGCGGGCCTCTCGGTGTTGCAGGCGAATCATATTCTCATATGGACCAGCTGACGTTGCGCCACGCAAGCCGTCAGCGATTTTCAGACTTTGCGATACGGCTATTTGGCAGGCTGAGAGGCAAACCAGCTCGACGGAAAGCCGAGACCATATTCCGGCAGGGGATCGGGATGCGACAGGCGGTTCCAGTAGGCGATCTTCGATTCACCCGAATAGAAGAGCGGCACGACATAGTGATTGGCAAGAAGCACGCGGTCGAGCGCGTGGACGGCCGCGACCTGATCGTCTCGGTTCGGCGCCTGGATGATATCGGCAATCAGCGCGTCGACGGCCGGGTCGCTGATGCCGGCATAGTTGCGCGAGCCCTGGCGGTTGGCGGAGGCCGAGCCCCAATATTCCGTCTGCTCGTTGCCGGGGTTCATGGTTTCGGCCCAGACCGACCAGATCATGTCATAGTCGAAGCTTCTGACGCGGTTGACATATTGCGAGCTATCCACCGTGCGGATGCGCGCATCAACGCCGATCCGCTTGAGGCTGGCGACGAAGGGATTGATCGAGCGCTCCAGAGACGAACTGTTGATGAGGATCTCGAAGCTCATCGGCTGGCCGGTCTTGGCATTGACCATCTTGGTGCCCTTCAGCTCCCAGCCGGCCTGTTTGAAGAGTTCGACCGCCTTGCGCAGGTTGTCGCGCGCCTTTTGCGGGTCGCCACCGACCGGGTTCGTATAGGGCGTGGTGAAGACCTCGGCCGGAACCTTGTCCTTCAGTTTTTCGAGCAGCGCCAGTTCCTTGCCTTCCGGCAGGCCCTTGGAGGCCAGATCCGTGCCCCAGAAGAAGCTGTCGACGCGCTTCAGACCGCCGTAAGCAAGGCTGCGGTTCATGTCTTCGAAGTCGAAGGCGTAGTTCAGTGCCTCGCGAACGCGGGCATCCTTGAACATGTCACGACGCGTATTCGGCACCATGGCCTGCATGATGCCGGTGGCGCGAAACTCGTTGGGCAACGCTTCCTTCTTGACCCGACCGTCCTTCACCGCATCGAAATCATAGCGCGTCGCCCAGCGGCTGGAACTGTTTTCCTGGCGGTAATCGATCGTGCCGGCGCGAAAAGCCTCGAACTCCACATCGGCATCGGCGAAATAGGTGTAGTTGATGGCGCGCAGATTGTACTGGCCGATATTGATCGGCAGGTCCTTGCCCCAATAATCGTCCCGCAATTCGTAACGGATCGTCTGGCCGGGCTGGATGGCGGCGATCTTGTAGGGACCGGAGCCCATGGGCGGCTCAAGCGTGGTTTTTGAGATATCCCGCTTGTTGCCCTTGGCATCCGTGCCTTCCCACCAGTGCTTCGGCAGGATTGGAAAGTCGCCGACGATCGAGGGCAGTTCCTTGTTGTTCTTCTCGTCGAAACGGAAGGTGACTTCGCGGTCGCCGGTCTTCTCGACGCTTGCGACATGGCGATAATAGCCGGAATAGAAAGCGCTATGCTCCTTCAGCATCATCATGCTGAAAACGACATCGTCGGGCGTCACCGGCTGGCGTCCGGCCATTTCGCCTCGGGGCGCAGGCGGAAGGTGACGGAGGACATGTCATCCGGGTAGCTCACGGCTTCGGCCAGCAGGCCATAGGTGCCGAAGACTTCATCCTCGGAGCGCTTCATCAGCGTGTCATAGATCTGCGTCAGGCCGGCGGCCGCCGTGCCGCGGTCGATCACCGGATTGAGATTGTCGAACGTGCCCTCTTCGCCGAGGCGCAATTCGCCGGCCTTCGGTGCATCGGCCTTCACATAGGGAAGCTGCTTGAAATTCTCCGGCAGTTTCAGATCGCCGATCACCGCCATGCCGTAGCGCCATTTTGGCGTGGCGGCGCCGGCGGCCGGTGCGTCCTGTGCGACTGCTGAGCCGAAGAGAGCCGCCGTGAAGACGGTTGCAAAACCCAGTTTCAGCCAAGCCGATCGCATGCGGATATCCTTCTCACTGTCGTGTTGCGGCGAAGCATAAGGCAAAAGCCGGCAAAAAACAGGAGAGCTTGCTCACAAGCGTATTATCGCAGGCTTTGTATCTCCGCAGCGCCCACTCACCCGGCATTAGGGGCAGAAAGGTAGGGCGGGCATAATGGCCGGACCAGCGCATAAGCGGATTTCGCACGAAGGCCATTTCGGGCTAGAATTACTACCGACGATAGTGATTTGCAGTGGAGACCAGATGGCATCCCACAGGGTATCGATGACGGCGAACGCGCTGCGGCTGGCAATGGCAGCGCTTCTCTGCGGCGCGATGGCGGCTCCTTCGGCGGCACAGGAAGAGAAGACGGCCAAGCAGCTGTTCGGCGCACAGACGCTGCCGAATGGCGGGGCTGCGGATCCGATCGGCTTTTATGCCAAGGGCTGCATGTCGGGCGCCGTGGCACTGCCAGCCGATGGGCCGACATGGCAGGCGATGCGGCGCAGCTGGGCTGGGGAACCGGCATTCTCGTGGGCGACATTTCGCAGCCGCGCGGAGGGCCGATGATTACCGGCCATGCCTCACATCAGATCGGCCTCGATGCGGATATCTGGTTCACGCCGAAGCCGGCAGCGCCGCTTTCGGTGGCCGAGCGCGAGGCGATGCCTTTCACCTCCATGCTCGACAAGAGCAAGTTCCTCACCGTCGATGCGAGGCGCTGGAGCCCGACGCATGCGCGGCTCCTGATGCTGGCGGCAAGCTATCCGCAGGTCGAGCGGGTTTTCGTCAATCCGGCGATCAAGAAGAAGATGTGCGACACATGGATGGGCGATCGCAGCCTGCTCGGCAAGCTACGGCCCGTCTATGGTCATGACGAGCATTTCCATATCCGCCTCTTCTGCCCGCCCGGTGCTGCAAACTGTGAAAAGCAGGCCGCCGTTGCCAAGGGCGACGGTTGCGACAAGTCGCTGGCATGGTGGTTTACCAAGGAACCATGGGCGCCGCCGAAGCCGCCGGATCCGACCAAGAAGCCGGTCAAACCGCGTCAGGTGATGGTATCCGACCTGCCGAAAGCGTGTGCGGCCGTGCTGCGCGCACCCGCCCGGCCGGCCGGCGGAATGCTGTCCGGCGCCGACGCGGTGAATGCCTATAGCGAAGCCCTGCCGGCAGCCTCACCGACAGCCGGCGCCGACGTGCCGCTTCCGACACCAAGGCCCATGCAGTAGGCGCCGGAGCGGCTTTGGGGGCAGCCTGACGCGTGCGGAAGGGCCGTCAGGGCGAAAAGTGAGGTGGGGCGGAACCAGCGAGAGCAGCTGCACACAAGGATATAAGCCTTTAAAACGTTGCAACGTCGACTATCGGAGGCTTTGTCGATAAGTTTGCTGCAACGAAAGATCAGCAATGACCTTTCCAACGGCATCCGGGCGCGCTAGAACCCAACGCTATTCGATTGAATGTCTGGAGGAACCTCTTCATGTCGAACCCACCCTGTATCGCGCTGATCGCGCATGACCTGAAGAAGGATGACATGGCGGATTTTGCCCGCCAGCATCGGGAGGCCCTCGAAAATTCAGGATCGTCGCTACCGGCACGACGGGTGGTCGCGTGCAGGACGCCTGCCCGAGCCTCGACGTGACGCGGCTGAAAAGCGGTCCGCTCGGCGGCGACCAGCAGATCGGTGCGATGATCGCCACAGGCGAAGTCGCCATGCTGATCTTCTTCATCGATCCCCTGAGTGCCCTCCCCCATGATGTCGACGTCAAGGCGCTGACCCGGCTTGCCACCGTCTATGACATCCCGATGGCACTCAACCGCGCGACAGCCGAACGGCTGGTCGATTTTCATCAATAATCACAAGAACAACGGATCTGCTGCGATGGCTGATGCCCTGAACGAAAAGACGCTTCCCTTCCCGATCCTGATTGGCGATATCGGCGGCACGAATGCCCGGTTCTCGCTTTTGGCATCGGCAGATTCCGAGCCGACGAAGTTCATCCACGTCCAGACCGCCGACTACCCGACGATCGATGAAGCGATCAGCGACAAGGTGTTTCCGACCGTCACGACCAAGCCGCGCTCGGCTATTCTGGCTGTCGCCGGCCCGATCGACGGTGACGAGATCGACCTCACCAATTGCGACTGGGTGGTGAAACCGACCCAGATGATCGAGAAGCTCGGCTTCGATACCGTCATCGTCCTCAACGATTTCGAGGCGCAGGCGCTTGCCGTCGCGTCACTGACCGAAAAGGATCGCGAGCAGATCGGCCCGGTGGCCGAAGCGCTTACGGCATCACGCGTCGTGCTTGGCCCCGGCACCGGGCTTGGCGTTGCCGGCGTGGTTCGGGCCCGTTCCAGCTGGTTCCCGGTTCCGGGCGAAGGCGGGCACGTGGATATCGGCCCGCGCTCCGAGCGTGACCACGAGATCTTCCCGCATCTTGCCAAGATCGAGGGACGTGTTTCGGCCGAGGAAATCGTCTCGGGCCGCGGCCTCGTCAACATCTACAAGGCCGTCTGTGCCGCCGATGGCGTGACGCCGGCCTTCGATACGCCGCCGGACGTGACAGCTCACGGGCTTTCCGGCGACAATAAGCAGGCGGCCGAAACCATTGAGCTTTTCGTCACCTATCTCGGCAGGCTTGCCGGCGACATGGCGCTGATCTTCATGGCGCGCGGTGGCGTGTTCCTTGGTGGCGGCATTTCGCCGAAGATCATCGACGCACTCAAGGGCCCGGCCTTCCGCGCCGCCTTTGAGGACAAGGCGCCGCATACGGAACTGATGAAGACGATCCCGACCTTCGTCGTTACCCATCCGCAGGCAGCACTTGCCGGCCTTGCAAGCTTCGCACGCACGCCGGAAGCCTATGGTATCGCGCTCGACGGCCGCTACTGGCACCGCTGAGACGCGCGTCCGGAGGCCGCAAAGACGCTTCCAAGCCTATCCGGCAGGTCAGTCGGATGGGCCGAAGATCATGCGCGAATGCAACAGGTTTGCCGAAAGCACGCCCTTCGGCTGGCAAAATCCGTTCCAACCGGCTAATAGCCCGGCAATGAAAGCCAAATGAGCCTTTGGCCGAAACGGGAATGTTTTTTTGAAAGAAGCAACCGAGAAGAAGCGCCACGTCGATTCCGGAACCGTCGTCAGCGTGTTGAAGCGCGTGATCGCGGAGAACGGGCGCGACCATATCCGGTCCTATGCGATGGCGATCAGCTGTCTTGTCGTGGTGGCGCTGTCCACCGCGTTTACGGCGTGGATCATGGAGTCGGTCGTCAACGAGGCGTTTGCGAACAAGCGTGCCGATCTCGTCTGGCTGATCTGCGGCGCCATCCTGCTGGCCTTTATCCTGCGCGGCTTTGCCACCTATGGCCAGGCGGTGATCCTGTCGAAGATCGGCAACAATATCGTCGCCCGCTACCAGCGGCGCCTCTATACGCATCTGATGACGCTGAATGTCGGCTTTTCGCCGAGGCGCGCTCGGCGCATCTGGCAGCCCAGGTCAGCCAGAACGTCAACGGCATCCGCGACGTGCTGAACCTCACCGTTACCTCGACGGCGCGTGACCTCCTGACGCTCGTGTCGCTGATCGGCGTCATGGTGAGCAAGGACTGGGTTCTGTCGCTGATCGTCTTTGCCGTGGCGCCGCCGCTTCTCTATGCGCTGCGCTATGTCTCGAAGAAGCTGCGTTCGGCGACGCGCGACAGTATCGAGACGAACAGCCGCGTGCTGGGCGCCATGCAGGAAACGATCCAGGGCATTGCCGTGGTGAAGGCCTTCACCATGAGCGGCAGCTCGAAGACAAGGTGAACAGCATCATCGATACGGCCGAGCGCCGCTCCAACCGGATCGCCCGGCTTTCGGAGCGCACATCGCCGCTGACCGAGACCTTTGCCGGCTTTGCGATTTCGAGCGTGCTTGCCTATGCGGCCTTCCGCTCGATCTATGGCGGCGTTCCGCCGGGCGCTTCTTCTCCTTCGTGACAGCACTTCTGATGGCCTATGACCCGGCCCGGCGACTTGCCAAGCTGCAAGTGCAGATCGACCGCGCGGTCGTCAACGCCCAGATGATCTACGCATTGCTCGACCTGCAGCCGAAGCAGCGGGAAAAGCCCGGCGCCAAGGATCTGGTCATCACCGATGCGAAGATCGAGCTTAAGAATGTCGCGTTTCATATGCGACCGGAAGCCCGATCCTGCGCGGCGTCGATATTATTGCCGAAGGCGGCAAGACGACCGCGCTGGTCGGCCCGTCCGGCGCCGGCAAATCGACGATCATCAATCTCATTCCACGCTTCTACGATCCCTCCGAAGGCCAGATCCTGATCGACGGGCAGGATATTGCCGATGTGACGAAGCGGTCGCTGCGCGGCCAGCTCGCCTATGTTTCGCAGCAGCCTTATATGTTCGAAGGCTCGATCCGCGACAATATCCGCTATGGCCGGCCCGACGCGACCGATGCCGAGGTGGAAGAAGCAGCGCGGCTTGCCTATGCGCATGATTTCATCATGGCACAGCCGGAGGGCTATGACACGCAGGTGGGCGAGAACGGCTCGACGCTTTCGGGCGGCCAGCGGCAGCGGCTTTCGATTGCCCGCGCGCTGGTGCGCAATGCGCCGATCCTGCTGCTCGACGAGGCGACATCCGCGCTCGACAATGAGTCCGAGGCAGCCGTTCAGAAGGCGCTCGAGACCGCGATGCGCAACCGCACGGTGATCGTGATTGCCCACCGGTTGTCGACGGTGGTGCATGCCGACAAGATCATCGTCATGCATGACGGCCGCGTGGTCGAAGAAGGCACGCATGAGGTGCTTGCGCAGCGCAAGGACGGTCTTTACGCTCGCCTCAACAATCTCCAGTCGCCCCATTCGGGCGGCTAAACATCATATCGCAGGACAGGGACGAAGGCCGATGACCACAAATGACATGAAACTCGTGGTGGTCGGCGCTTCCGGACGCATGGGTCAGGCGATGATCCGCGTCATCCAGGAGACCGATGGCGTCACTCTTCACGCCGCAATCAGCCGCGAAGGCTCAGCCTTCATCGGCCAGGATGCGGGCGAGCTTGCCGGTGTCGGCACACTCGGCGTCAAGGTGACGAGCGATCCGCTGAAGGCATTTCTCGACGCCGAGGGCGTGCTCGACTTCACCAGCCCGGCGACCAGCGTGGAGATTTCGACGCTCGCGGCACAGGCGCGTATCGTGCATGTGATCGGCACGACCGGCTGCTCGCTGGACGACGAGGAAAAATTCAAGGCGGCGGCACGGCATGCGCGGATCGTCAAATCCGGCAATATGAGCCTCGGCGTCAACCTCCTCGGCGTTCTGACCGCCAAGGCCGCGAAAGCTCTGCCGGCAGCCGGATGGGATATCGAGGTCGTCGAGATGCATCACAAGCACAAGGTGGACGCGCCGTCGGGCACGGCGCTTCTGCTGGGCGAAGCGGCAGCGCATGGCCGGGGCATCGATCTTGCCAGCCAGTCGGTGCGGGTGCGCGATGGCCATACTGGACCGCGGGTCGCGGGCACGATCGGCTTTGCGACACTGCGCGGCGGATCCATCGTCGGCGATCATTCCGTCATGCTGGCCGGCGAAGGCGAACTGGTGACGCTGTCGCACAGCGCGCGCGACCGCTCGATCTTTGCCCGCGGCGCCGTGGCGGCAGCGCTCTGGGCGCGCAGCCAGAAGCCCGGCCATTATTCCATGCTCGACGTTCTCGGGCTGTCCTACTGATCCTGATTTCACCACTGGAGGAAACCACACCATGAGCGGCACTCTCGTCCTCGTCCGTCACGGGCAAAGCGACTGGAACCTGAAGAACCTGTTTACCGGCTGGCGCGACCCGGAACTGACGCCACTCGGCATTCAGGAAGCCGAAACCGGCGGTCAGGCGCTGGCCGAAACCGGCATCAAGTTCGACATCGCGTTCACCTCGGCGCTGAAGCGCGCGCAGGACACGCTGAAGATCGTGCTCGACAAGGTGGGCCAGCCTGGCCTCGAAACGATCCGCGACGAGGCGCTCAACGAGCGCGATTACGGCGATCTTTCCGGCCTCAACAAGGATGACGCCCGCGAAAAGTGGGGCGAGGAACAGGTGCATATCTGGCGCCGCTCCTATGACGTACCGCCGCCGGGCGGCGAAAGCCTGCGCGATACCGGCGCCCGCGTCTGGCCCTATTACATGACCGAGATCCTGCCCCGCGTGCTGCGCGGCGAGACGGTTCTGGTTGCCGCGCACGGCAATTCGCTGCGCTCGCTCGTGATGGTTCTCGACCGTCTGAGCAAGGAAGAGATCCTCAAGCTCAACCTCGCGACCGGCGTGCCGATGGTCTACAAGCTCAATGCCGACACGACCGTCGCCTCCAAGGTCGTTCTGGGCGATATGTCTGGCGCCCACTGAGCCGTCGCATCTGACGGTCCCGTGTGCTAGGCTGCCATTGCCGTAACGCACGGGACGACGATGACCCAGGCCAAATTTACATTCGACCTCGATGAAGATCTGAAAGCCGCTTTCGGCGTTGCCGCGCGTGCCGACAATCGGGACGAGCCGGAAGTTTTGCGCGCGTTGATGCGTGACTATATCGAAGGCCAGAAGGCAGCGGCCGAATATGACGGCTGGTTTCGCAGCAAGGTTACGGCGGCGATCGCTTCGGCCAATGCCGGCGACGTTGTGCCCGGCGAGGACGTCGAGGCCGAATTTGCCACGATGCGCGAACAGGCGAGACGGTCGTCCTCGCGATGACAATCGTCTGGACGCGGCAGGCGCGTCTCGATCGACGCGACATCTTCCACCATATCTCCAAAGATAAGCCCAGCTGCCGCCATCCTGCTCGACGAGCGGTTTGCCAGCGCGTCGGAACGCCTGCGACATCTGCCTCTCTCTGGCCGGCCGGGACGCGTGGCTGATACGAGGGAACTCGTGATCCATCCGAGCTATCTGATGGTCTATGACCTTCACGGCGCGCAGATCCGCATCCTTGCCCTTGTCCATACGGCGCGGCAATGGCCACCGGCCATATGATCATCCGGTGTCGACCGGCTTCAATTCTCGATCGAAAACTGCACCATGTCGGCCGGGAAGCGGCTGACGGCGTATTGGACGGGCAGGCCATCCGGATCGGCATTCAGCGCCTTCGTTACAAGAAGGATGGCACCCGGCGACAACTGCAAGTCGGCGATATCGGCGCCATCGGCGTGGATTGCCGTGACTTCCGTCGAGACACGCAGGTAATCCTGCAATCCCAGTTTCTGAAATGCAGCGGTGATCGAACCGCTTTCGCGATAGGCCTCGATGATGCCGGTAAAGCGTGACGCCGGAAACCACGAGGTGGAGCGCGAGACGGGACGGCGATCGGCCTTGCGCAGGGTTTCGAGCCGCAGCACGGGCGCGCCGACCTCGATTGCGAGGCGGCCGGCGATTTCGACCGTTGCCGGCAGTTCGGCGCTGTCGAGCAGCAGGCCTTCCTTTTCGCGCGCCTGCTCGCCGATCCCCTGACTGAAACGCGTGCGCCGCGAGATCGGGAAATTCAGCCTCTCCTTGCGCTCGATCAGCGTGCCGCGTCCCTGAACGGCGCGGACGATGCCCTCCTGCGCCAGCGCCTGTAGCGCGCTTCTCACCGTATGACGGTTGACGCCGAACGTCTCTGCCAGAAGCATTTCCGGCGGCACCTTGCCGGTCTCGTCATAGTCGCCATTGGCAATCGACATGCGGATGCGGTCGGCAATCTGCCGCCACAGGCGACGCCGCTTTGCCTCTGAACGCTCTGATGCCCGCTATCCATGTCACACGCTTGTTATATCCCGCCGATAACAGTATATGTGATTTGTATAGTTGTCTATGTCAATAGACATTTTGGAGGTTTGGCAATGGAACGTGCAAGACCGATCACGCCGCAGGCGGCACCAGATCCACAGCGCCCGGATATCGACGAGAACCGCCGCCGTGCGGCCTCGTTGCTTGCCCGCGCCACGCGGCAGGAACTGGAAGCCGCCTGGAGCGCACTGCCGCAACAGCCTGCCGTCAAGCCGGTGCGCGGCCCGGAAACGGGGCTGGTGATGGTTCGCGGCCGGATCGGCGGCGGTGGTCAACCGTTCAATCTCGGCGAAGCCACCGTGACGCGGGCGACGGTCATGCTCGACAGCGGCACGGCCGGTCATGCCCATGCGCTCGCACCGACCGCGAGAAGGCCCGGCTCGCCGCCATATTCGACGCGCTTTTTCAGGAAGAAGGCAGCCGCGATTTCGTCGAGCAGCAGGTGCTGGCGCCGATCGGGGCGCGGGTCGCCGCCGAAGACAAGGTGAAGGCGCAAGAGGCTGCAGCCACCCGCGCGACTTTCACCATGGTGCGGGGAGACAATTGATGACCGGCAGAAATACAGTATTGGCCGGAGGTTTCGCCGAACCGGTCTTCGGCTCGCAGAGCGTGTTTCGCCAGTTGATGGACGGCATGGCAAGACCGGGCACGATCCAGACGATCGGCACGGATGTCGGGCAGCCGGACCCGCTCGGTGCCGCAGCCGGCGCCGTGGCGCTGACGGTCTGTGACCATGACACGCCGGTCTGGCTGAGTGCAGCGCTTGCCAAATCCGCTGCCGGCGAATGGATCGGCTTCCATGCCGGCGCGCCGATGACCCGCGAAAAGGCCGAGGCACGCTTCGCCTTTGTCGAAGCGGCTGCAGCGCTTGCCTCGCTCGGTCTCTTCTCACCCGGTACGCAGGAATATCCCGACCGCTCGACGACACTCATCATCAAGGTTTCGGGTTTGGCGAAGGACAGGCGCTGTCACTCACAGGCCCGGGCATTCTGGAGGCCCGAAAGGTTTCGATCGCGGGCCTGCCAGAAATCTTTCCGCGGCTCTGGGCCGATAATCACGCGCTCTTTCCCCGCGGCGTGGACGCCATCCTGACGGCCGGCCGGCAACTCATGTGCCTGCCGCGCACCACCCGCATCAACGCTGCCTGAAGACGCCTCGACGCTCTCACCGCTCAAAACGCCTTGGATCGGCCCGGCGCAGATATCGCGCCAAAAATCCGCCGGCAGGAGAATGAACCATGTATGTTGCCGTCAAGGGTGGCGAAGCCGCCATCAACAATGCCCACCGACTTCTGGCAGACCGGCGCCGCGGCGACCGTTCCCTGCCGTCGATTACCATCGAGCAGGTTGTCGAGCAGCTTGGCCTTTCCGTCGATCGGGTGATGGCGGAGGCCTCGCTCTATGACCGCTCGCTTGCAGCGCTTGCCGTGCGCCAGTCGCGCGGCGATCTGATCGAGGCGATCTTCCTTCTTCGAGCCTATCGCACGACGCTGCCGCGCTTCGGCTCTTCGGTGCCGATCGATACGGCCAATATGGTGATAGAGCGCCGCGTCTCGGCCACCTACAAGGATATGCCTGGCGGCCAGCTGCTCGGGCCGACCTTTGATTATACCCACCGGCTGCTCGACCCTTCGCTTCTGACAGACGAAGAGGTAGAGGCCCCTGCACGCCGTGAGGCGGGCGAGGACGCGATGATGCGGGTCTCCGACATTCTGGCGCAGGAAGGGTTGATCGAGCCCGACAGCGCGTCAGACGATGGTGAGCCGGCCGGCGACCTGACGCGAGAGCCGATGGAATTTCCGATGAACCGCGACCTTCGCCTGCAGGCGCTGGCGCGCGGCGACGAGGGCTTTCTGCTGGCGCTCGGCTATTCCACCCAGCGCGGCTATGGGCGCAATCATCCGTTTGTCGGCGAGATCCGCATCGGCGAGGTCGAGGTGGAGCTGGACGTGGCGGAACTCGGCTTTGCCGTATCGCTCGGAACGATCCGCGTCACCGAATGCCAGATGGTCAACCAGTTCAAGGGTTCGTCCAAGGCGCCGCCGCAGTTTACCCGCGGCTATGGCCTCGTCTTCGGCCAGAGCGAGCGCAAGGCGATGTCGATGTCGCTGGTCGACCGGGCGCTGCGTGCCGGGGAACTCGGCGAGGATGTGACGGCGCCGGCGCAGGACGAGGAATTCGTCATCTCGCATGCGGACAATGTGCAGGCGACCGGCTTCGTCGAGCATCTGAAACTGCCGCATTACGTGGATTTCCAGGCCGAACTCGGACTGGTGCGCAAGATGCGCGCCGATATCGACAAGGCCCGCAACGAGCGCATGGATAACAAGGAAGCAGCGGAATGAGCGATCTCGCCAGCTACAACTTCGCCTATCTCGACGAGCAGACCAAGCGGATGATCCGCCGCGCCATCCTGAAGGCGATCGCCATTCCCGGCTATCAGGTTCCGTTTGCGTCGCGCGAAATGCCGATGCCCTATGGCTGGGGCACCGGCGGCGTGCAGGTGACGGCCTCGATCATCGGCCCCGACGACGTTCTGAAGGTCATCGACCAGGCGCCGACGACACGACCAATGCGGTCTCCATCCGCGCCTTCTTCCAGAAGGTCGCCAATGTCGCCGTCACCACCCATACCAAGGATGCGACGATCATCCAGACGCGCCACCGGGTGCCCGAACAGACACTCTCTGAAGGGCAGGTTCTGGTCTATCAGGTGCCGATCCCGGAGCCCTTGCGCTTTCTCGAGCCGCGGGAGACGGAAACCCGCAAGATGCATGCGCTGGAAGAATACGGCCTGATGCATGTGAAGCTCTACGAGGACATCGCCCATAACGGCCGCATCTCGAAGACCTATGCCTATCCGGTGAAGGTCGCCGGCCGCTATGTGATGGACCCCTCGCCGACGCCGAAATTCGACAATCCGAAAATGCACATGTCGGATGCGCTGCAGCTTTTCGGCGCCGGCCGCGAGAAACGCATCTATGCGGTGCCGCCGCACACCGAAGTCGTCAGTCTGGATTTCGAGGATCATCCTTTCGAGATCCAGTCCTTCGAGCAGCCTTGCGCGCTTTGCGGCGCCCACGGCGTCTATCTCGACGAGGTCGTGCTCGACGACAAGGGCGGGCGGATGTTCGTCTGCTCCGATACCGATCATTGCGAGGAACGCCGGGACGAGGGCCATGTCGGCGCCATGCTGGCCAATGGGCTTGGCACGACCAAGGAGGCCGCGGAATGACCGACACCCCTCTTCTCAAGGTCAATGGCGTCTCGAAATTCTATGGCGGCCGGATCGGCTGCCAGGACGTCTCCTTCGATCTCTGGCCCGGCGAGGTGCTGGCGATCGTCGGTGAATCCGGCTCGGGCAAGACGACCCTTCTCAACTGCCTGTCGACCCGGCTTCTGCCGACCGCCGGCAGCGTCGAATACCGGATGCGCGACGGCCAGTTCCGCGATCTCTACCATATGAGCGAGGCGGAGCGCCGCCTGCTGATGCGCACCGACTGGGGTTTCGTCCACCAGAACCCGGCCGACGGGTTGCGGATGACGGTGTCTGCCGGCGCCAATGTCGGCGAGCGGCTGATGGCGGTCGGCGACCGTCACTATGGCAAGATCCGCGAGACGGCCACCGACTGGCTCACCCGCGTCGAGATCGGCACGGACCGGATCGACGACCAGCCGCGCGCCTTTTCCGGTGGCATGCGCCAGCGCCTGCAGATCGCCCGCAATCTCGTGACCGGCCCGCGCCTCGTCTTCATGGACGAGCCGACCGGCGGTCTCGATGTGTCGGTTCAGGCGCGTCTCCTCGATCTGGTGCGCGGGCTCGTCAATGATCTCGGGCTTGCAGCGATCGTCGTCACCCATGATCTCGCCGTCGCACGGCTGCTGTCGCACCGGATGATGGTGATGAAGGGCGGCTATGTGATCGAACACGGGCTGACCGACCGGGTGCTCGACGATCCGCGCGAGCCCTATACCCAGCTTCTCGTTTCCTCCATTCTCCAGGTCTAAGGGAGAGATCGACATGGCCACTCCCCTCGTCGTCTCGGAAGTCAGCAAAAGCTTCACCATGCATCTGCGCGACGGCCTTCGCCTGCCGGTCGTCAATGATGTGAATTTCTCGGTTGCCTCGAGCGAATGCGTCGTGCTCGGCGGCCCGTCGGGCATCGGCAAGAGTTCGATCCTGAAAATGCTCTACGGCAATTATGCCGTCGATGCCGGGCAGATCCTGATCAACCATCGCGATCCGGACGGCGACAGGCTGGTCGATATCGCTCATGCGGACCCGCGCGTCATTCTCGACGTGCGCCGCCGCACGCTCGGCTATGTCAGCCAGTTCCTGCGCACCGTGCCGCGTGTCTCGGCGCTCGAT
Organism: Shinella sp. UYSO24; assembly: GCA_902167985.1. GTDB lineage: Bacteria > Pseudomonadota > Alphaproteobacteria > Rhizobiales > Rhizobiaceae > Neorhizobium. Next base: position 111,365 of record CABHNZ010000007.1, on the reverse strand, counting down.
GTCGTGGCCGAACCGCTGGTGGCGCGCAGCGTGCCCGCCGCGGAGGCGCGGGACAAGGCGGCGGATTTGCTTGGCGGGCTGAACCTGCCGAAAGAGCTCTGGTCGCTGCCGCCCGCGACCTTTTCCGGCGGCGAACAGCAGCGCGTCAACATTGCGCGCGGCTTCATCACCGATCACCGGGTTCTCCTTCTCGATGAGCCGACCGCCTCGCTCGACGCCACCAACAGGCGGGTCGTCATCGGCATGATCGCCAGGAAGAAGGCGGAGGGCGTGGCCATGCTCGGCATTTTCCACGACGAGGAAGTGCGCGAGGCTGTGGCCGACCGGATCATCGATGTCAGCGCGTTTTCGCCGAGAAAGGCAGTGGCCGCATGAGCAAGCAGCTTTCCGAGACACCGAGCATTCACCAGACGGCAATGGTCGAGGCCAGCACGCTTGGGCGCTATACGGAAGTGGCGGAATTCTGCCGCATCCGCGAATGCGAGATCGGCGACTATTCCTATGTGATGGAACATGGCCATCTCTGGAACGCGAAGATCGGCAAATTCTCCAATATCGCCGCCTTCGTGCGGATCAATGCGACGAACCATCCCGTCGAGCGGGCGACGCTGCACCATTTCACCTATCGGGCCGGCGATTACTGGCCGGGCGACGCCGAACACGAGAGCGATTTCTTTGCCGCGAGGCGAGCAAGGCCCGTCACGATCGGCCATGATACCTGGATCGGCCACGGCGTGACGATCCTGCCCGGCGTCGCCATCGGCAATGGCGCTGTCATCGGCACCGGTGCGTCGTGTCGAAGGATGTCGCGCCCTATACGATCGTCGGCGGTGTGCCGACCAAGCTGATCCGTGAGCGTTTTCGGCCGAAACCGGACAGGCGATGGACAGGCTTGGCTGGTGGGACTGGGATCACGCCCGCCTGCGCACCGCTCTGGACGACTTCCGGGCGCTTTCGGCGGAAGAATTTCTGTCACGTTATGCCTGAAAGCCCTGATTTCCGGGGCGGAGCAATTGTCAGAAAAGCTACATCCAGACGACATTCAGACTTCACAGAAACCCTCTAATCGGAACGGAGACAAGGCTTCACCGGTGAGGGAAAATGAAGTTCGAGCTGAAAGACGTCACCCGCAGGTTCGGCAATCGTACCGCGGTCGATGCAGTGACGATCGAGATCCCACAGGGGCAGATGGTCGGCATTATCGGGCGTTCCGGGGCCGGCAAGTCGACGCTTCTGCGGATGATCAACCGGCTGACCGATCCGACCTCGGGCTCGATCCGTTTCGGCGATCGCGAGGTTTCGACGCTGAAGGGTGCTGCCCTTCGCGAATGGCACCGCGACTGCGCGATGATCTTCCAGCAGTTCAACCTCGTGCCGCGCCTCGACGTTCTGACCAATGTCCTGCTCGGCCGGCTGAACCATCGTTCCACGACGCTCAGCATGCTCGGCATCTTTTCCCGCGAAGAGCGGATCATGGCGATTGCGGCACTCGAGCGCCTTGGCATCGAGCAGACGGCATTGCAGCCGGCCGGCACGCTTTCCGGCGGCCAGCAGCAGCGTGTGGCGATTGCCCGCGCGCTGATGCAGACGCCGAAAATGCTGCTTGCCGACGAGCCGATCGCATCGCTCGACCCGCTCAACGCCAAGATCGTGATGGACGCGCTGCGCGACATCAACGAACGCGAAGGCATTACCGTCGTCACCAACCTTCATACGCTCGACACGGCACGCAACTATTGTGACCGGATCATCGGCATGGCGGCCGGCCGTGTCGTTTTCGACGGCCAGCCCGGCGATCTGACCGCCGATGCCATTCATGCCATCTACGGCGCCGACAGGGACGGCGCCGGCATCGACGAGAGCATGACATCCACGAGCATTCCTGTGCCGGAGGCCGCAAGAGCCGCCGGTGCACCGCAATCCTCCGGCCTCCAGACCCTCGCCAACGCACGCGCTGAGCGCCTGCGTTCCGCGAGGCTTTGAGCCGCTGATCGATCGATGGCCCGCGTCAAGGGCACAAGTCTTCGTAACGAACGATCCCACAGACGGGTCAATCAGGAGAATATCCATGCTGAAGAACGTACTTTTCGCGGCAACGGCGCTTGTCGCCGTCGCCACCAGCGCTGCCGCCAATGCAGCCGACCTCAAGGAACTGCGCATCGGCATCCTCGGCGGCGAAAACGAGGCCGACCGCCTGCGCAACTACGCCTGCCTTCAGGAAGACCTGAAGAAGGAATTCGGCTTCGAGAAGGTCTCGCTCTTCCCGGCCGCCGATTATGACGGCGTCATCCAGGGCCTGCTCGGCGGCACGCTCGACGTCGCCGGCCTCGGCGCCTCCGGCTATGCAGCCGTCTATATCAAGGATCCGAAGGCCGTCACCCCGATCCTGACGACGCAGCAGACTGATGGCGCGACCGGCTATTACTCCGTGCTGATCGCCCGCAAGGACAGCGGCATCAAGACGCTGGCCGAAGCCAAGGGCAAGACGCTCGGCTATGCCGATCCGGACTCCACCTCGGGCTATCTCGTTCCGAAGGTCACGCTGCCCAAGGCTCTCGGTGGCGAAGCCGTCGACAAGTATTTCTCCAAGACCTCGTTCAATGGCGGCCATGAGAACAACGTTCTCGCCGTTATCGACAAGAAGGTCGATGTCGGCGTGACCTGGGCTTCGGGCGTTGGCGATTTCAAGGACGGCTACTCGTCCGGCATGCTGCGCAAGATGGTCGACAAGGGCACGCTCAACATGAACGATGTCGTTCAGCTGTGGCAGTCGCCGCTGATCCCGAACGGCCCGGTCGTCGTTTCCAACAAGCTCGGCGACGAGTGGAAGGCAAAGCTTGCCGACTTCTACCTGAACCTGCCGAAGAAGGACAAGGCCTGCTTCGACGCCACCGAAGGCGGCGACTACAAGGGCTATGTCAAGGTCACGCCGGACTTCTACGACGCCGTCATCGAGACGCGCCGCGCCACGATTGGCGGCTGATTTCCTCCAAACCCAGAGGCGGCCGGCAACGGCCGCCTTTTTTCATGCGATCAGGTGAGAGTTTCCATGACCACTGCTGACATGCATTCGCAAATGCCGCGCACGACACGGGACATCGGCAATGCCTGGGACCGGATGGTCGCCAGACGACGGCTCTACACGCTGATCGGGCTTGCCATCCTCATCTTTGCCGCCGTCAGTTCGGCGCAATATGCCGACGAGGCGAATGCCGGGCATTTCTTCGAGCGCCTGCCGCATCTCTTCGACTTCCTGAGCTGGCTCATCCCCAAGGACTGGGCGGATGTCTGGCGCGCGCTGTTCGATATTGCCAGCCCCAACCACAAGGGCGGCGAGGAATATAATTTCGCCGACGGCCGGGTCTATGTCTGGGGCTCGTTCTATGTGCCCGAATATTTCGAGTTGATGATTACCACCATCAACATCGCCATCGTCTCCACCATTATCGGCTTCACCTTCGCCTTGCCGCTTGCCTTTCTAGCGGCGAAGAATTTCAGCCCGTCATGGCCGCTGCGGATCTTTTCCAAGCGCCTGATGGAATTCCTGCGCGCCTTTCCAGAAATCGTCATTGCCGGGCTCTTCTCGGCGATCCTGTCGATCGGCCCGGTCGCCGCCATCATCGCGGTGAGCCTTCACACGATCGGCGCGCTCGGAAAGCTGTTCTACGAGGTGATCGAGAATACCGACATGAAGGCCGACGAGGGCATGCGTGCCGTCGGCGGCAACTGGTTCGAGCGCGTCCGCTTCGCCGCCCTGCCGCAGGTCCTGCCGAACCTCTCCTCCTATGCGCTGCTGCGCCTCGAGATCAACGTGCGCGCCTCGACAATCATCGGCGCCGTCGGTGGCGGCGGCATCGGCGAGGAACTGAAGCTCTCCATCTCGCGCGGCTTCGGCGCAAAGACCGTGGCGCTGATGATCCTGCTGTTTGCCACGATCATTGCCGTCGACCAGTTTTCCGCATGGCTGCGCCGCCGCCTTGTCGGCGATCACGCCTTCCTTCTGCAGCATTGAGGCCCTTGCCATGACGATGACCATGATCCACGCAAGCCGCGCGCAGGAAATCGAGGAACGCTATCCCGAATATTTCAAGCGCTCCTTCAAGCAGCGTTTTGGCGCGCTGATGATCGGCTGCGGCACGTTTCTCTACATGCTTTATGCCGTGTGGTTCTTCGACCTGCCGAAGCTCGTCTCGGAAGCACATTGGGAGCGCTTCGGCCTCTATATGAGCCAGTGGGTAAGCTATGACGTGCAGCCGGAACTGCGCATGCAGGACGATGGCTCGATAAAGGTCTGGTATCCGCGCTTCTCGCCGCTTGGCGACAATCCGCACCCCGACTGGATGGTGAACAATGCCGATGGCAGCGTCACCGTGCTGGTGAGCGGTCAGTCGCGCACCGTCACGGCCGGCAACAGGCAGGTGACGATCACGGGCCATGGCGAGACCTACAAGGTGGACATGAGCGGTGAAAATCCGCGTCTCGTCGGCCAGGCGCCGTCGTGGATGAAGGTCTATGACGACAATATCATGGTCGATCTCGGCTTTGCCGGCGATGCCAGCATCTCGTCGAACCGGGTGAAGATCTGGAAGCGTTTCATCGGCTGGCCGAATTTCTTCTTCGATACCCGCTCGCCCTTCTTCGACAAGCCGGCGGGCGAAGTGTTCAGCCTGATCCTGTCTGGCCCGCGCATCGAGCCGGACCAGTCCAACCTGTCGCTTGCCTTCGACAATATCTGGAACAACACCGCGTGGCAGCATGGCGACGTGTGGACCAAGCTCTTCCAGACCGTGGTCATGGCCTTTCTCGGCACGCTTCTCGGGGCCATCGCCGCCTTCCCGCTGGCCTTCCTCGCCGCCCGTAACATCACACCCAACCGGCTTCTGAACCAGGTTCTCAAACGCTTCTTCGATTTCCTGCGTTCGGTCGACATGCTGATCTGGGCGCTGTTTCTCACCCGCGCCTTCGGACCGGGACCGCTTGCGGGCTCCGGGGCGATCTTCCTCACCGAGACGGGCACGCTCGGCAAGCTCTATTCGGAAGGGCTCGAAAACATCGACGACAAGCCGCGTGAAGGCATCAAGTCGACAGGTGCCTCGACCGCGCTCGTGCATCGTTTCGGCGTGATGCCGCAGATCGTGCCGGTCATGGTCAGCCAGACGCTCTACCAGTGGGAATCCAACGTGCGCGGCGCCACGATCATCGGCGCGGTCGGCGCCGGCGGTATCGGTCTCAAGCTCTGGGAAGCGATGCGGACCAATACCAACTGGGCGAATGTCGGTTACATGGTCATCCTCATCCTGATCGTCGTCTTCCTCTTCGACGCCGCTTCGAATGCGCTGCGCTCGCGGCTGATGGGCACGAACAAGGCCACCAACAGCCATTAATCGCGCGCTCCATCATCATTCTGTCATCGAAATCTTTTACCGCAGGCCCTGTCTCCACATGGCCTGCGCGGCTATGATCGGGCCTCCCCTGATTCCGGAATGATGTCTTGCGATACGCTCTCTATTTCTCTCCCTCAGAAGACGATGTGCTGACGGAAGCCGCCGCCCAATGGCTTGGGCGAAACGCGTTTACAGGCGAAATGCTGCCGACACCCGCCGTCGAAGGGCTCTCGGTCGAGACCATCCACGCGCTCACCGCCGATCCGCGCCGCTACGGTTTTCATGCGACGCTGAAGGCGCCGTTTGGGCTTGGCGAGGGGAAGACCGAGGCGGAATTTCTCGATGCCATAGAGGGCTTTACAGCAGCGACGCCGGCCTTTGCCATTCCGAACGTGATCGTCGGGCAGATCGGCCGGTTCTTCGCCATCGTGCCGGATCAGGTTTATCCGGAACTGCAGGATTTCACGGCCGGTGTGGTGGAAGCCTTCGAGCCGTTCCGGGCACCGCTTTCGGATGCCGATATCGCGCGCCGCAAGCCGGATGCGCTGTCGGAGAAACAGCGCGAATACCTCTTTCGCTACGGCTACCCTTACGTCATGGAGGAGTTCCGCTTCCACATGACGCTCTCCGGCCAGGTGCCGCCCGATCAGGCGCCGGCGATCCGGGCCGCACTCGACGCCCGTTTCGGGGCGCTGACCAACAGGCCGCTTGCGATCGATGCGCTTTCCATTTTCGTCGAGCCCGAACGCGGCGCCGACTTTATCGCCTATCGCCGGTTCCCGCTAACCGGTGCGCTCAAGAACAGAAAGACAGCCTCATGACTGCCGAACTCGTTTTCACCAATGCCCGGATCGTCCTTGAGGACGAGATCATTTCCGGCTCCGTCCAGATCCGCGACGGCAAGATCAGCGACGTTTCGGAAGGTTCTGTGCATACGGGCGAAGACTTTGCTGGCGATTACCTGATCCCCGGCCTGGTGGAACTGCATACCGACCATCTTGAGACCCATTATTCGCCACGTCCCGGCGTGCGCTGGAACCCGACGGCGGCCATCCAGGCGCATGACGCGCAGATCGCCTCTTCCGGCATCACCACCGTGTTCGACTGCCTGCGCATGGGCGCCGACGAGGACGGCGGTTTCGAGCGTGGCGAGATGCGCGACATGGCAGACGCCATCCAGGCGGCCGAGCGCGAGGGGCGCCTGCGCTCCGAGCACCTCATCCACCTGCGCTGCGAAGTCTCGGCCAATAATGTGCTGGAGCATTTTTCCGATTTCGAGACCGACCCTTACGTGCGTCTCGTCTCGCTGATGGACCATGCGCCGGGCCAGCGGCAGTTCCAGACGATGGACCAGTACACGCTCTATTACCAGAAGAAGCGCGGCCTCTCGGATGCGGCATTCGCCGAATTCGTTGCGCGCCGGCAGGAAGAATCGGCCCGCAATTCCACACCGCATCGCGATGTGATTTCCAAGGTCTGCGCCGAGCGCAACATCACCGTCGCCAGCCATGACGACGCGACACTTGCGCATGTGGACGAGGCGATCGAGAACGGTGTGCGGCTGGCGGAATTCCCGACCAGTTTCGATGCCGCCAAGGCTCGCATGAAGCGGGCATGAGCGTTCTGATGGGGGCGCCGAACGTGGTGCGCGGCAAATCGCATTCCGGCAATATCGCCGCGCGCGATCTGGCCGAACGCGGCGTGCTCGACGTTCTCTCTTCCGACTACGTGCCGCTCAGCCTGCTTTACGCACCCTTCGTTCTCGCCGACGAGATCGAGGGCCTGTCGCTGCCGAAGCGCTTGCCATGGTGACTTCGACGCCTGCAAAAAGCGTCAGCCTTGACGATCGCGGGCGTATCGCCATCGGTCTTCGCGCAGATATCGTGCGCGTTCACCGCGAACAGGGCGTGCCGGTGGCGCGCTCCGTATGGCGGCAAGGCCGGCGCGTCGCGTAATGGAGAGCGGGGCTGCGGATCATCATTTGACCGACCGGTCCGATGGCGGCGTGATGGCCGTCGTCGTCGGCCCCAGCGGTGCCGGCAAGGACACGTTGATGGCCGCCGCTGCCCGGCATTTTGCCGGTCATGAGCAGGTGATTTTCGCCCGCCGGGTGATTACCCGCAATGCCGATGCCGGCGGCGAGGATCATGACGGCGTATCGGAAGGTGAGTTCGCCGCGCTGGAACGAGACGGCCGGTTTGCCGTCTCCTGGGCAGCCCACGGGCTGCATTACGGCATTCCCGCGGAGACGCGGGATGCCGTCGCCCAAGGCCGTCTGGTGATCGCCAACGGCTCGCGCTCGGCGCTCGGCAAGTTCAAGGCCGCCTATCCATCGCTCGTCGTCATCAATGTCACGGCAAGTCCAGAAGTGCTTGCCGCGCGGCTGGAAGCACGCGGGCGTGAGAGCCGCGAAGATATCATGCGCCGGCTCGAACGCAGCTCTCTGTCGGTCGACGGCGATTACTCGGTTGTAACGATCGACAATAGTGGCGCCCTTGAAGATGCGGCACAACATCTGATTGCAGTTCTTCAGAATTGCCTTGGAACGCCTGCAATATAATTTACAAAACGCAAGTGACGTGGCTTTACAGTTGTCACATGGCCTCTATTTGCGCCTTCTAATATAGAGGGACGCGAATACTCATGAGCCAGACAAGCCCACATGAAGGCCAGAGGCAGCCCAAGGCACAGACGCGTGATCTGGAGGCGAGAACGGTCGTTCTCGAGATCGTTGCGATGACGGCGCTGGCGCTGGCGCTCGACACATCCGAAGACAGCGACCCGGACCATGCCCGCGGTATCGCCGCCCTGATCAACGAAACGGTGAAGCACCGCTGTATCGAGGTCGGGCTTTCCGACCAGGCACAGCAGCATGCATCCGACTATGCCGACGAGCTTTTATCGACGGCGCTGCTGTCGCTTTACCCGGCCGACAAGTCGAAGGGCTGAGGCGGGCAACGTTGCCCGCTCTCCGCTACCCGCTCCCTCCCGCACCGAACCATCGGCTTAGTGGGCTTCATCCCAGTTGGCCGCGGCACGGGCATCGACCTTCAGCGGCACTTTCATCGCGATTGCCGGCATGGCCGCCTGTTCCATCGTCGCGACGACGAGCGGGATGGTGCGGTCGATCTCTGCGTCTTCCACCTCGAAGATCAGTTCGTCATGCACCTGCAGCAGCATGCGGGCCGAAAGCCCTGCCTCCGAAAGCGCCGGCTCCATGCGAACCATGGCGCGCCGGATGATATCGGCGGCCGAGCCTGGATCGGCGCATTGATCGCCGCACGCTCGTTGAAGGCACGCATCGACGGGTTGGACGAGCGGATTTCCGGATAGTGCGAGCGGCGGCCGAAAATGGTTTCGACATAGCCGTTCTCGCGGGCAAAGGCCTTGGTGTTTTCCATATAGTCGCGAATGCCGGGGAAGCGTTCGAAATAGCGCTTGATATAGTCGCTGGCTTCGGAGCGCTCGATCGACAGCTGGTTGGCCAGACCGAAGGCGGAAATGCCGTAGATGATGCCGAAGTTGATCGCCTTGGCGCGGCGGCGCACTTCCGACGGCATGCCTTCCACCGGAACGCCGAACATTTCCGACGCGGTCATGGCGTGAATGTCGATGCCATCCTCGAAAGCCTGACGCAGCTGCGGAATGTCGGCGACATGCGCGAGCACGCGCAGTTCGATCTGGCTGTAATCGGCAGAGACGAGCTTGTGGCCCGGCGTCGAGATGAAGGCCGTGCGGATCTTCCGGCCTTCAGCGGTACGCACCGGGATGTTCTGCAGGTTCGGTTCCGACGAGGACAGGCGGCCGGTCGTGGTCGATGCCATGGCATAGGACGTGTGGATGCGCTTGGTCTCGGGGTGGACGTAGCCCGGCAGAGCATCGGTATAGGTGGACTTCAGTTTGGTAAGCTGGCGCCAGTCGACGATCTTGCGCGGCAGTTCATGGCCGGTAGCGGCGAGATCTTCCAGCACACTTGCCGAGGTCGACCACTGGCCGGTCTTGGTCTTGGCGCCACCGGGAAGCCCCATGCGGCCGAAGAGAATATCGCCGAGCTGCTTGGGCGAGCCGATGGTGAACTTTTCGCCGGCAAGCTCGTAGATCTCGTCTTCGAAAGCTGCGGCGCGCTGTGCAAGTTCGCCGGAGAGGCGCGAGAGGATCTGCCGGTCGATGGTGATGCCGCGCTCTTCCATGCGCGCCAGAACCTCGACAAGCGGGCGTTCCAGCCGCTCGTAGACGCGGGTGAGGCCGATCGCCGCCAACTGCGGCTTCAGCACCATCCAGAGGCGCAGCGTGACATCGGCATCTTCGGCGGCATAGGCGGTGGCGCGGTCGATATCGACGAAGTCGAAGGTGACGCCGCTCTTGCCCGAACCCGCGACATCCTTGTAGGCGATCGGCTTGTGATTGAGCCAGCGCTCCGACAGGCCATCCATGCCGTGATTGCCCTTGCCGGCATCCAGCACGTAGGACATCAGCATCGTATCGTCATAGCCTTGCACGGTAATCCCGTGGCGCTTCATGACGAGATAGTCGAACTTCATGTTCTGGGCGACCTTGAGGATCGCCGGGTCTTCGAGGATGAGCTTCAGACGTGCAAGTGCATCCTTGACCGGGATCTGGTTCTCCGCCATGCCGCCGCCCAAAAGATCGCCGACGCCGGTCTTGTGGGTCAGCGGAACGTAGCAGGCGCGGACATCCAGACCTTCGGGGTTGTCGCGATTGTTGGCGATGGCCAGCGAGAAGCCGACCAGCTCGGCCTGCATCGGATCGAGCGAATTGGTCTCGGTATCGAAGCCGACAAGGCCGGTCTCGCGCGCGGCAGCAACCCAGGCGTCGAGGGCGGCGATGTCGCGGACGGTCTCGTATTTCGTCGTGTCGATCGGCGCCTTGGCGAAGCTTTCCGTCCTTGAGGCGGCAAGATCGGCCGGGGCCAGTTCGCCGGTGCCCTTGGAAACGGTTGCCTTTGCAGCACTTGCCGGTGCGGCCGAAGCGGACTTGGCGCTGTTCTTCGGCGCATCGGCCGAGGCGGCTTTATCGGCAGGGGCTGCGGCATCGAGATCCGGGCCGCGGGCGGCATCACCCCATTCGACTTCGACGGCAACCGGCTCGATGGCTGCGGCATCGCAATCGCAGGCAGTCGCGACGCGGCGGGTCAGCGTGCCGAATTCCATCGCCTTCAGGAAGCCGATCAGCTTCGGGCCATCCTGCGGTTCGAGAACCAGCGCGTCGAGATCGAGATCGAGCGGCACATCGGTGCGCAGTTCGACCAGCTGGCGCGAGAGGCGCGCCATATCGGCATTGGCGATGATGTTTTCACGACGCTTGACCTGCTTGATCTCGCCGGCACGGGCAAGAAGCGTGTCGAGATCGCCGAATTCCTCGAGCAGCTGCGCGGCCGTCTTCGGGCCGATGCCGGGAATGCCGGGCACGTTATCGACGGAATCGCCGACCAGCGCTTGCAGGTCGATCATCTTTTCCGGCGCGACACCCCATTTCTCGACGACGTCGGGAATGCCGATCTGCTTGTCCTTCATGCTGTCATACATATGGACGTTCGTCGTGACGAGCTGCATCAGGTCCTTGTCGGAGGAGACGATCGTCACGTCGGCACCGGTGGCTTCCGCCATGCGGGCGTAGGTGGCGATGATATCGTCGGCCTCGAAACCTTCGGTCTCGATGCAGGGGAGATTGAGGCGCGCGTCGCCTGGCGGATCAGGCCGAATTGCGGAACGAGTTCCTCCGGCGGGGCCGAGCGGTTCGCCTTGTAGGCGTCATAGAGATCCTTGCGGAAGGTCTTCGAGGAATAATCGAAGATGACCGCGAAATGAGTGGGCGTCACGCCGACGGAGGTGTCGCGCGCGTCTGTCAGGAGCTTCCACAGCATGTTGCAGAAGCCGGAGACTGCGCCGATCGGCAGGCCGTCGGTTTTACGGGTGAGCGGCGGCAACGCGTGGAATGCGCGAAAGATGAAGCCGGAGCCGTCTACGAGGAAGAGGTGATCGCCTTTTTTCATGGCTCATGGAATAGCGCGGGCCACCCATCGCGTCCATGAAAACTTGCTGCAACCTCTGCGGAGTTCGACCGCGAAAATTCACCCCAACGTTACCGATTTGTAATTGCCGCTTCCCTTGAAAAGCCGCATTCGCAAGGCCATCTCAGAACCACGGCGCCTGATCACGCCGTCGTCTGGAAGCTGGCCTGTCCCCCGCCGCACCAGACCGGGCAAAGGCCTATCCCCTCTCCGGGCCTTGTCCAACCATCCGACCGCCACGACCGTTTCCCCTCCCGGCCGTGGCGGTTTTTCTTGATTATTTACGCTTCTGAAAAGCTTTGGGCGCGTGGGCTTGGCGAAAGCATGGCCTGCGATATATTTCAGTATCCGCCCCGCCCGAAGCTCGTTCACAAGGGGGGAATGGAGACCGGAGCATGGCATTCGACCGCTCGCATTCGGCGACCTATCTTGCCGGCCAGCTGGCCAAAGGTTTCGCGCGCTCGCTCAACGCACGCTCGGCGGAACTCGGCTTTTCTCCCGGCCAGTTTCCGGTGCTTCTCGAACTCTGGCAGGAGGACGGGCTCACCCAGAAACAATTGCTCGACCGGCTGGACGTGGAGCAGGCAACGCTTGCCAACACGCTGTCACGCATGCAGCGCGACGGGCTGATCGACCGCAGGCAGCATCCGCATGACAAGCGGGCGCAGGTGATCTCGCTGACGGACCTTGGCCGCGAGCTGGAAAACCGCGCCGTGACGGCGGCAGCAGAGGCTGACGACGCGCTGTTTGCCGGCTTCCGCCAGTTCGAGCGCGAACTGATGATCGAATATATGCGCAAGATCGTGGAGACCGCACGCAGGGGCTAACTGGGCGGGGCTTACCGGGAGGGACTTGCCGGGAGGGACTTGCCGGGTTGGGCGGAAAACCCGAAAACGGGTACCGGCCGGCTTTCTGATGCTGTAACACGGAAGCGTGCCGCGACTGGCTTTCCATGCCGCTTTCGCATTTCAAGGACAGGGTATTTTCATGACCGATCTTTCCGCCGTTCTCGACCGCGCCGACCAGAACCTTCCCGCAAGCCTCGAGCGCCTCTACAGCCTCGTTCGCATCAAGTCGATCTCGACCGACCCCGCCTTCAAGGCGGACTGCCGCAAGGCGGCCGAATGGCTCGTCGAAGACCTGAAGACGATCGGCTTCGATGCCTCGGTGCGTGATACGATCGGCCATCCGATGGTCGTTGCCCACCATCCGGCGGCGACTGCGGATGCGCCGCATGTGCTGTTCTACGGCCATTACGACGTGCAGCCGGTCGATCCGATCGAGCTTTGGGAAAAAGACCCTTTTGACCCCGGCATCAAGGAACTGGCTGACGGTCGCAAGGTACTGACCGGCCGCGGCACAGCCGATGACAAGGGCCAGCTGATGACCTTCGTCGAGGCCTGCCGCGCCTATAAGGATGTGCATGGCTCGCTGCCGATCCGCGTCACCATACTCTTCGAAGGCGAGGAAGAATCCGGTTCGCCGTCGCTCAAGCCTTTCCTCGATGCCAATGCGGAAGAGCTGAAGGCCGATTACGCGCTGGTCTGCGATACGGGCATGTGGGACGGCGATACGCCGGCGATCGCGGCGGCACTCCGCGGTCTCGTTGGCGAGGAACTGACGGTGAAGGCTGCCGACCGCGACCTGCATTCGGGCCTCTTCGGCGGTGCGGCGGCAAACCCGATCCATATCCTCACCGACATTCTGGCCGGCCTGCATGACGAGACCGGCAAGGTGACGCTCGAAGCTTTACGACGGTGTCGAAGAGACGCCGGAAAACGTCAAGGCGAGCTGGGAAACGCTTGGCCGCGGTGCTGCCGATTTCCTCGGTGGCGTCGGCCTGTCTATCCCGTCTGGCGAGAAGGGCCGTTCGGTGCTCGAACTGACCTGGGCGCGCCCGACGGCCGAGGTGAACGGCATCTGGGGCGGCTATACCGGTGACGGCTTCAAGACGGTGATCGCGGCGCAGGCTTCGGCCAAGGTTTCGTTCCGGCTCGTCGGCGAGCAGAACCCGGCGAAGATCCGCGAAGCCTTCCGCGCCTATGTTCAGTCGAAGATACCCGGCGATTGCTCGGTCGAGTTTCACGAGCATGGCGCCTCGCCTGCCATCCAGCTCTCCTACGATTCACCGGCACTGACGAAGGCGAAGAACGCGCTTTCCGATGAGTGGAAGAATCCGGCCGTGATCATCGGCATGGGTGGCTCGATCCCGATCGTCGGTGATTTCCAGAAGACGCTCGGCATGGATTCGCTGCTGGTCGGTTTCGGCCTCGTGGATGACCGTATCCATTCGCCGAACGAGAAATACGACCTGAAGTCCTTCCACAAGGGCATCCGCTCCTGGGCGCGCATCATGGCAGCACTTGCCGCCTGAGGCACCCGGCCCCAAAAGTAACCCGCTGGCTCCCATCCGGGCCGGCGGAAAACAAAAAGGCCGGGCGAGCCCGACCTTTCGGTTTCTCAAATCTGCGCCAGTACATCCGTGGTCGCGTCGATGAGACATTCCTGTGATCGGCTCCATGCGCCTCGTCGGCGATATCGCGATCTGTAGGTCAATGGTCTCGCCGGAAGGTTAACATTTCGTTAATGCCAAACCTGATCGACACATCCGGCCGGAAACGTGGCCAGAAACAGAAAAAGGCCGGACAAGCCGGCCTTTTCCTAAAATTCGGTGCTGATCAGAAGATCAAGCAGCGCTGAGCTGGTCAGCAGAGACCTTGCCCGAACGACGATCGGTGGTCAGCTCGTAACCAACCTTCTGGCCGTCCTTGAGCTGGCCGAGGCCAGCGCGCTCTACAGCCGAGATGTGAACGAAACGTCGTTGCCGCCTTCGTCAGGGGTGATGAAGCCGTAGCCCTTGGTGGCGTTGAACCACTTAACCGTACCGGTTGCCATTGATAGTGCCTTTCACTTGCAAAGTAACGTGCCCTGCCCGCGAACGGACCTGGCGATTGTGTGTTCGTATTTGCAGGAAAGATCGTCGCAGGCGAGGCAAATGGGCCAAGTGCTGGCTGTCAAACAAATATCGAGGCCTAGGATTTAGTGCCGGCGCCGCCTCCCGTCAAGAGCGGCCGCAGAAAGGCAGAAACAGAAAACCCGGCGCGGGAGGAGGTGCGCCGGGTTTCCGAAACTGACCAACAACCGGGAGGAGGAGGTGTTGCTGGTCCCATCGAGGGCACTGGGAGGAGGAGTGCGCCCTTCGATGATTTAACTATACATGATTACTCCGTGAGCAACAGAGAATATTTCGCAGCGCAGCATTGCAGGTGGAGCATGGCTCACGCCCCTGGCGTGTTCCGCCGGCAATCGGGCTCAGTCGCCTTGCGGGCGCCGATGGAATGTGGCTATCTCTCGCATCATGTCCCTCCTCTCCGTTCAGGCCTTTCTGGCCACGCACGCCCCGGATCTCAACGTTCTCGTCACGGAAGAAAGCTCCGCGACGGTGCCGCTTGCGGCGGCCGCGCATAATGTCGAGCCGGAACAGATCGCCAAGACGATATGCCTGCGCGCCGGCGCATGACGATGCTCGTCGTCATGTCTGGCACGCGGCGTCTCGATAACCGGAAGTTCAAGGAGCGTTTCGGCGCAAAGCCGCGCATGCTGGATGCCGACGAGGTGCTTGCGCTGACCAGCCATCCGGTGGGCGGGGTCTGTCCGTTCGGGCTGCCCGCCCCCATGACGATCTTCTGCGATGCGTCTCTGAAGGACTTTGACGAGGTCATTCCGGCGGCCGGCGCCACGAATGCGGCGGTGAGGATTTCGCCGGACAGGCTGGCGACTGTGACAGGCGCCAGCTGGGTCGATATCAGCCAGGAGCCGGCCGCGCCGGCACCGTGGCAGGTGTGAGACGAGGGCTGGATCGCGCCCTCGTCAGGATCTGTTCCATCAGGAAAAACGATCGCCGAGATAGCGCTGATACCAGGCCTGCTGCTTGCTTTCCGCAGAGGCGGTTGCGACGGCATAACCTACAGCAAAACCAATGGCACCGATGAGGGTGAAGAGCGTGGTCGAGGCAGCGGGATGTTCGCGGATCGTGCCGGCCACCGAGGTTGCCTCCTGCTGGACGTAGGTCGCAGCGCCGCTGGCGCGGGCAGCAACCTTATCATAGGCAATGCCGGTCTTTTCGGCGAGGATTTCGCGCAGGCCAGCCACTTCGGAGCGCAGATTGTCGATCTGTTCGCCAATGCTGCTATCGCTCGGATGATGATCGAAAGACGGGATCTTCTGTTCGAAGGATTTCAAGCTTTTTACGGTCTCTGCCATGCCGGCCTCCTGCTGTTAGACGAGAGTGCGGTCAACTTGCGAGGCCGGGATAAGTTCCTTTATTCGAAGAAATCCGTCTCACGGCTGCGTAAACGAGCCGTGAAGACCTTGCCTAAAGCCCCTGGACAAGCGTTCCGGCAAGCTCGGAAAGCCGCTGCCTGTCATCAGCGCCCTTCTGCACCTGATTGACCAGAATGAGTGCGAGCGCCTCGGCATCGGGACTGCCCTTTGCGATATGATGTTCGGCGCAGGTTTCGTCGAAGACCTCCTGCAGGAGGGTAAGCTGTTCCGGATTGACCGGATTGCGGACAAGATGTGCAGGCATCGTTTCCTTCCAGACACGGTAATTATCTTTTCGAATCAATGTCAGGTGTCGCACTCAACGCTACGATCTCGCAGAAAGTTGGGCAGGCTGAAGGCAATCCAGCGCCACTTTTCGGAGCGACACCGTTTCGACAGACGCGGAAACTCAGACAGATCGATGCCGGCTTGGCAGCGACAAGGATAAGACGCATACGCGTGACTAATCTTGGAGGAAAATGCTCACATCTCTCCAAAGAATTTCCCGGCGTTGCAGGCGCAGCGCCGGGCATGAACTGGTTGAGAGAGCCTGCCCCCTCATCACGCCATGGAGGCGGGATCGCCGATTGGCATCAGGGCGGGCTTCAGCTTCGGATCAAGCTCGGGATCCTGAGGGTTCTTGCTATCGCCGACATCCTGCACGGTCGTGCGCGGCGGCTTCTCCTGAGTTCTATCGGGCACGCCGCCTGTCGATAGGGGGCCGCGCGGGGTCAGTTCTTCCGGAGTGGGAAGAGGGTCGCGATTGGGCATGATGCACTCCTTCGCTGTTGTCCTCCTAACCGAACGCCCTCGGCCGCCTATGGTTCCCGCAGCCGACCATGGGGAGCAGCGAGACGGGAAACGGGATCACAAACGCAACGCCGGCATTCAAGCGCGTCTTCGTGTTTGTATCCGAAGCGAGGATAAGGATCAGCCCTCGAAGAATTCCTTCATCCGGGCAAAGAAGCCGGTCGATTCCGGATTGTTTTCCTTGGACGAGATTTCCTCGAATTCCTGCAGCAGCTCGCGCTGGCGCTTGGTCAGCTTCTGCGGGGTTTCGATCTGGATCTGGATATAGAGATCGCCCGTCTGCGACGAGCGCAGCACCGGCATGCCCTTGCCCTTCAGACGGAACTGCTTGCCGGCCTGGGTGCCTTCCGGCACGGTGACGCGCGACTTGGAGCCATCGAGCGTTCCGACATCGAACGTGCCGCCAAGCGCTGCCGTCGTCATGGAGATCGGAACGGCGCAGTAGAGATCAGCGCCGTCGCGCTGGAAGAACTGGTGCGGCTTTACCGACAGGAAGATATAGAGATCGCCAGCCGGGCCGCCACGGGTGCCGGCCTCGCCCTCGCCCTGAAGACGGATGCGGGTGCCGTCCTCGATGCCCGACGGAATGTTGACCGACAGCGAACGCTCTTCGGTGACGCGGCCCTGGCCGTGGCACTTGCCGCAAGGGTCAGCGATCGTCTGGCCGCGACCATGGCAGGTCGGGCAGGTGCGTTCGACGGAGAAGAAGCCCTGGGAAGCGCGCACGCGGCCGGAGCCGTGGCAGGTGCCGCAGGTCTTGGGCTGGGTGCCCGGCTTGGCGCCCGAACCGGAACAGACATCGCAGGTGATCGACGTCGGCACGCGGATCTGCGCGGTCTTGCCGGCAAACGCCTCTTCCAGCGTGATTTCCATATTGTAGCGAAGATCGGCGCCGCGCTCGCGACCGCCGGAGGAGCGACGCGCACGTCCGCCCCCCATCATCTCGCCGAAAATGTCTTCGAAGATATCGGAGAAGCCACCGGCTCCGCCACCCATGCCGCCGCCGCCGAAACCGCCGCCGCCCATGCCACCCTGTTCGAAGGCAGCGTGGCCGAAACGGTCATAGGCCACACGCTTCTGCGGATCCTTCAGCGTTTCATACGCTTCGTTCAATTCCTTGAACTTCTTTTCCGCTTCGGCATCGCCCGGATTCTTGTCCGGATGATATTTCATGGCGAGCTTGCGGAAGGCGCTTTTCAGTTCCTTCTCGTCAGCCGAGCGACCGACTCCGAGTGTTTCGTAAAAGTCTGCTTTTGCCATTTATAGATCCGGCTCCGGAAAAGGCTCCGGCTGCACAAGGGCAGCCGGATACTCAGTCAACTATGGTCGAGGTCTTGCCATGTGGCAACGAGAGGATCAAGCCGACTTCTTGTCGTCCTTGATTTCCTCATAGTCGGCATCGACGACACCGTCGTCCTTGCCGCCTTCGGCAGCGCCACCTTCGGCCTGCTGCGCCTCGTAAACGGCCTGACCGAGCTTCATGGAGACTTCCATCAGCGTCTGGGTCTTGGCCTGGATGTCGTCAGCGTTCGGCTCAGAGCCTCAACGGCTTCCTTCAGGGCAGCGATGGCATCTTCGATCGCCTTGCGGTCGGTCTCGGAAACCTTGTCGCCGTAATCCTTGACGGACTTCTCGGTCGAATGGATCAGGCTTTCAGCCTGGTTCTTCGCCTCGACGGCCGCACGACGCTGCTTGTCGGCTTCGGCATTGGCTTCGGCGTCCTTGACCATCTTTTCGATGTCGGCGTCAGAGAGACCACCAGAGGCCTGGATGCGGATCTGCTGTTCCTTGCCGGTGCCTTGTCCTTGGCCGAAACCTGCACGATGCCGTTGGCGTCGATGTCGAAGGTGACTTCGATCTGCGGCATGCCACGCGGTGCCGGCGGCAGGCCGACGAGGTCAAACTGGCCGAGCAGCTTGTTGTCGGCAGCCATTTCGCGCTCGCCCTGCGAAACGCGGATGGTGACAGCCGACTGGTTGTCGTCAGCGGTCGAGAAGGTCTGCGACTTCTTCGTCGGGATCGTCGTGTTACGGTCGATCAGGCGGGTGAAGACGCCACCGAGGGTTTCGATGCCGAGCGACAGCGGGGTCACGTCGAGAAGCAGAACGTCCTTGACGTCGCCCTGCAGAACGCCGCCCTGGATTGCCGCGCCGAGTGCGACGACTTCATCCGGGTTGACGCCCTTGTGCGGCTCCTTGCCGAACAGCTGCTTGACGATTTCCTGCACCTTCGGCATGCGGCTCATGCCGCCGACGAGAACGACTTCGTCGATCTCGGCAGCCGTGACGCCGGCATCCTTGAGGGCTGCCTTGCACGGTGCGACGGTGCGCTGGACGAGATCGTCGACCAGGCTTTCGAACTTCGAACGGGTCAGCTTCAGCGTCAGGTGCTTCGGACCCGATGCATCGGCCGTGATGAACGGCAGGTTGATTTCGGTCTGCTGTGCCGACGAAAGCTCGATCTTGGCCTTTTCAGCAGCTTCCTTGAGGCGCTGCAGAGCAAGCTTGTCGTTCTTCAGGTCGATGCCGTTGTCCTTCTTGAACTCGGCAGCAAGATATTCGACGAGACGCATGTCGAAGTCTTCACCGCCGAGGAAGGTGTCGCCGTTGGTCGACTTCACTTCGAAGACGCCGTCGCCGATTTCCAGAACCGAGATATCGAAGGTACCACCGCCCAAGTCGTAAACGGCGATCGTCTTGCCGTCCTTCTTGTCCATGCCGTAGGCAAGGGCTGCAGCGGTCGGCTCGTTGATGATGCGGAGAACTTCAAGACCGGCGATGCGGCCGGCATCCTTGGTTGCCTGGCGCTGCGCGTCGTTGAAGTAGGCCGGAACGGTGATGACGGCCTTCTCGACCTTTTCACCGAGGTAGGATTCGGCAGTTTCCTTCATCTTCTGAAGGATCATTGCCGAGATCTGTGCCGGCGAATACTTCTTGCCCTGAGCTTCTACCCAGGCGTCGCCATTGTCGCCGCGAACGATCTCGAACGGAACAAGGCTCTTGTCCTTCTCGACGGTCGGATCTTCGAAGCGGCGGCCGATCAGGCGCTTGACCGCGAAAGCGTGTTCGTGGGGTTGGTGACTGCCTGGCGCTTGGCCGGCTGGCCGACGAGACGCTCGCCGTCGTCGGAAAATGCCACCATAGACGGCGTCGTGCGCGCGCCTTCGGCGTTCTCGATAACCTTTGCATCCTTGCCGTCCATGATGGCGACGCAGGAGTTTGTGGTCCCGAGGTCAATGCCAATTACTTTTGCCATGTTTACTCTCTCCTTTAAGCGAACTGTCGGAACCCCGAGAGGCATTCCGCTGACAGTTCCTCGACTGGGATGGTGTTCTTAAATTTCGCAGCATGAGCTGCTGTCATGCGGCGTATATAAGGACGGGTTTTTCCGACTGCAAGGCGGGAAATCGTGTCGCTTCAAGCAAAATCAGAGTTTTTGCCAAGGCTTTCCCAAGTGGATCAGGCCTGACCGCGCCACAAGCATGCCACAGGGGCGGGCAGCGCGGCGCAGGCAGGCGATGGAGGCCGGTTTACCAGAGGCCGCTGGAGCCGACTGCGGCCGGGGGAACCGGCCCTCCCCCGACATCGGCAGGTGGAAGAGGACCTTGAGAATCATAGGGTCCGCGATACTGGCGATAGTCCCTGACGCCGCCCTGCTGGGAGTTGGAATAGTCGCCCTGATAGCCACCCCGATCGCCATAAACCCGCTGCTGTTGCTGATATTGGGGCTGCTGATATTGCGGGTCCTGATAACGGGGGGCCGGATATTGCTGGGGCGCGGGATAGGTCTGGACCGGTCGCGGCTGCTGCGACTGGACATTGGCCTGCTGCGAACGGGCGGGCTGTGGATCGCGCCGCTGCTGTTGCGGCTGAACCTGCTGCTGGGCCGGTTGTTGAGCGGGCTGCTGAACTGGCGCCTGCACCTGAGGCTGGTTCTGCTGCGGCTGGACGTTCGGCAGGGGCTGCGCCTCCACCGGCACCGGCTGCGGCTCAACCGAAGCGGCCTGTTGCTGGACCGGTTGCGGCGCCGGCGGGAAAGCACCCGATACCGGCTGCGTGTCACGCGAAGAGGCGCCGGGCAGGATGCCGGAAATGATATCGCCAAGCGTCGTCGATTGCGGCTGGGGCTGCTGCTGCGCCGGCGGCAGGGCATAGGCGCCGTCGCTGCCGAAGAGCGGCGTCGGCTTATAGCCCTTCATTGCGGCCGTCATGTATTCCTTCCAGGCGCGGGCCGGCAGCGTGCCACCGGTGACGCGCTTCATGTAGCTGCCATCATCATTGCCGAACCAGATGCCGGTCGTCATGATGCTGGTGAAGCCGACGAAGAGCGCATCGCGCGAGTTCTGCGTCGTGCCCGACTTGCCGGCGGCCTGCCAGCCGTCGAGACGCGCCGCACGGCCGGTGCCTTCGGTGATGACTCCGCTCATCATGCTGTTCATCGTCGCGGCCACCTGATCGCTCAGGACCTTCGGCGGATTGGCATAATCGGCATCATAGAGAACCTTGCCATCCGTATCGGTGATGCGGGTGATGATATGCGGCGTTGCCTTGTAACCGCCGTTCATGAAGGCGGCATAAGACGATGTCAGTTCGAGCAGCGAGACTTCCGATGTGCCAAGCGCAATCGAGGCATTCGGCTGCAGGTCGGACTCGATGCCGAGGCGATGGGCCATCGAAATCACCTTGTCGACGCCGACCTGAGCGACGAGCTGGGCCGCAACCGTGTTCAGCGAATGCGCCAGCGCATAAGACAGGGGAACGGGGCCCTTGTATTCTTTCTCGTAATTCTCCGGCGTCCAGTTGCCGATCTTCACCGGCCCGTCGTTGAACACCGTATCGGGACGCATGCCGGATTCGATCGCGGCTGCGTAGACGAAGGGCTTGAAGGCGGAGCCCGGCTGGCGCTTGGCCTTGACCGCGCGATCGAACTGGCTTTCGGCATAATCGCGCCCGCCGACCAGCGCGCGAATGGCGCCCGTCGCATCGACAGAGATCAGGGCTGCCTGGGTGGCGTTGACCTTGCCACCTTCCTTTTCAGGATATCGTTGAGCGCCTTGTCGGCTGCGGTTTCCAGCCGCTCGTCGATCGTCGTCTGGACGACGACATCCTTCTTGGGCTCGCCGATCAGCCGCTTGACCTCATCCATGACCATGTCTGCGGCATATTGCTGGGCGCCGGACAGCATGCTCTTGGCCTTGGCCGGGGGCTGCGACATCGCCTTTTTCAGGTCGCTATCGGTGATGAAGCCGACTTCCCGCATGGTTCCGAGAACGACCTGGGCACGCGCTTCGGCAGCCTCCGGATCGCGTGCCGGGGACAGGCGGGACGGCGCTTTCAGGAGGCCCGCAATGGTGGCCGCCTCGCCGAGATTGATGTCGCGCGCCGACTTGTTGAAATAGCGGCGCGAGGCCGCCTCGACGCCATAGGTGTTCGAACCGAAATACATCCGGTTCAGATACATGGCGAGGATCTGATCCTTGGTGAACTCATGCTCCAGCCAGAAGGAGAGAAGCACTTCCTGGACTTTTCGTTCCAGCGTGCGCTCGGGCGACAGGAAGAGGTTCTTGGCCAGCTGCTGGGTGATGGTCGAACCGCCCTGAACGGAGCGGCCGAGCAGGTTGTTGACGAAGGCACGCGCAAGGCCGAGCGGGTCGACGCCGAAATGCGAATAGAAACGGCGGTCCTCGATCGCCACCACCGCTTCGGGCAGGTATGGCGACATTTCTTCAAGCGACAGGGCCTCGCCGCCGGTCGCACCGCGGTTTGCGAGCACAGAGCCGTCGACGGATTCGATCTTGATATTGGGCGGACGGTCAGGGATGACCCAGCTGCTGGCCGACGGCATTTTCGAGCCGTAGTAGAGGACCACACCACCGACGCCGATCGCACCCCAGATGCAGAGCACGATGCACCAGTAGACGAGCCTGCGCAGGCCACCGAAAATGCCGCCGCCGGAGCGGCGCTTTTCAGGCTTTACCTTACGAGAGGAGGCTTGGCGGGACGAAGTATCGCGGGATGGGCGCACGCGTTCGCGCCGATCAAGGCTTTCCTCCTGATCTTCGTCGTCGTCATCTCGACGCGCCCGCTTCGATATCCGTGCAGTTCCAGCGATCCGATCGTCGGCATCGAGGTGAAAATCGTCATCACTCTCGTCGCGCGCACCGCCGAAAGACGGCTCGACACGTCTTCCTGATTTTCCCTTGGCTGCCATACGAGCCGGCATACCCCCGTTGAGGCTCATCCGAAGACGAGCGCTATAACAATCAATTCGCCCAGATCCGTCATTGGACAATAAATGCGGCGATTTAAGGGGGCGTTAATCGATTCCGGCGGTGAAGGAGGACGAGACTCCTGTATAAGATTATGCTAAAACAATCAGCGTAGGTGGGACATAACCGCCTGACGATGCGCAAGATCAAAAGAGTGCGCCCGGAACCGGGCTTCCCTTGGAGGAGGGGAGTATCATGAACAAGATCGTGGAAGCAGTCGTAAAGAACGGCGAAAAGCGAATACCGGTCGGCCTCGTCAGCATCAAGCAAGCGCTTGAGATGAAGGAGACTGCCCAATTCGAGTTCAGCCATCCAGCCTATGAAGCCGGCTCGACCAACATCTTCGTCAACCGTGAAGCGTTGTCGAAACTGATGTAGGCGGAAGCCCTATAGACTGTCGTCCACACCGGCAGGATCAGGAAAGTCCCTCGAAGAAATCCATCCGGCCCGCTATCGATCAGGATACGGGCCGGATTCTTGTGTTTATGCGCTCAGTAATGCGGCGGCCGGGTGATAGCCGGGGCCTCCAGCGAGTTTTCCTCAAGCGTTAGAAAACGTTCCGTCAGGCGATCCAGCTTGGCGCGCATCTGCTCGACAACCTTCCATTGCTCGGCCAGCTGATCGGAAAGCTCCTCGATCACCTTGGTCTGATGGGCCGCCAGTTCCTCAAGCGCGATTATTCTCGTTTCGTCCGTCATTACCAAATCTTCCTTGGGCAATCAGTCTTCCCTTGTGCCTTCCCGGCCCGCAGCCTTTCTTTCGGCCTTCCATGCCCGCACGCTGTCGGACATGCCGTCATGAGTGCCGAGCGGCCGCACCGGGACGTCGCTCCACCAGTCGGGCCGGGTGGAGCGCATTTCGGGGTGCTTCGGGTAATAGATGCGATTGTCCGGCCGCGATACCTCACCGACGACGAGAAGCCGCACTTCCGCTTCGGAATTGTTGATAAAGGTATGGGCAATACCGGTGCCAGCCGGAAAGCCGACAGAGTCGCCCGGCACGAGCCGGTGCAGGACACCGTCGAGCCAGACGTCCGGATTTCCCTCCAGCACGTAGACGAATTCCTCCTCCATGCTTTCGGCATGGGGAAAGGATGTGCGTCTGCCGGGCGGCAGGCGTTCATGGTGGATGCCGAGGCGGGTCAGGCCGAAATGGCGCGCAAGCGGCGCGCCGATCGCCAGCAATTCGTCATCACCCCGGTAGCGCCCGTCATCGGGGCCTTCCACCTCACGCCAGTGGCTGATGCAGGACGGGCGGTCGTTGTCGCTCATGATGCAGCCTCCCTTTCATGGCCGGTGCCGGATGGAGCATCCCGGGCACTTCCGGCCGTTCTCCCGATCATCGGGAGAACTGGTCAAGAGAGCAAAGGTAGAGCAAGTACACGCTATGGTCTACGCCACCGGACTACACATCAGGGGATAGGCGGTAGCTGGCCAGATCAGGCGCGCAGGCGCGGGCGTTCCATGCTCACCTGACGGGTGGTGCTGGTGCGGAAGCGGGCAATCGAGGTTGCCAATGCTGCGCTGATGCCGACAAGGCTCTGGGTGGAGGCGTTGGTCTCTTCCATCAACGCGGCATTCTGCTGGGTGATGTGATCCATGTTGCGAACGGCCGAATTGATCTGCTCGATGCCGGCTGCCTGTTCCTGCGCCGACTGGGCGATGGAGTTGATGTGCTCGTCGATCGCCGCAACGCGCGATCCGATGCCGCGAAGCGCCTCGCCGGTGCGGTTGACGAGGCCGACGCCGCGCTGCACATCCGCCGATGACTGGTCGATCAGTTCCTTGATCTGCTTGGCGGCTGCGGCCGAACGCTGCGCCAGTTCGCGCACTTCCTGCGCAACGACGGCAAAGCCCTTGCCCTGCTCGCCGCGCGGCGGCCTCGACACCGGCATTCAGCGCCAGAAGGTTGGTCTGGAAGGCGATCTCGTCAATCGCGCCGATGATCTGCGTCATCTTCTGCGACGACTGCTCGATATCATCCATGGCGGCAATGGCGCTTTCGACGACTTCGCCGGAGCGGACCGTTTCGGTTGCCGAGGTCTTGACGATTTCCTGCACTTCGCGGGTCCGCTTGGCGGATTCCGACGACAGCGTGGTGATCTCTTCGAGAGCGGCCGCGGTCTGCTCGAGGGCGGATGCCTGCTGCTCGGTGCGCTTTGCCATATTGTCGGCAGCAGAGGAAATGCCGTCGGCTTCGGCCTTCACCTGCGCCACCGACTGGCTGATATCCTGCATGGCAGCGCCAAGCTTGCCGACGGAGGAATTGTAATTGTTCTTCAGGCCGGCGAAATCCTCAGCCAGATCCTGCCAGAGTTCGGAGGCAAGGTTGCCGGAGGCCAGTTCCTTCAGGGCGGCGTCGAGCGCCAGCATGGCGGCGTCCTGCTCGGCCTTGGTCTTTTCACTGACGGCTTCCGCCTCCTTGCGGCGCGCCTCCAGCGAATCGAGATAGACGGTGATGGCGTAATCCATATCAACGAGCGCCGCCTTGACGACGACGGCGACCTGATCGGCCACGACCTTGGCCTTCTTCTCGTAGAAGAAGCCCTTCAGGTGATGCTGCACGACGGCACGCACGATGCCATCGAGGATCATCGTATAGCCACCGATATACCAGCGCGGCTCAAGGCCGAGACGCGCGTGGGTGCGGCCAATCGCCGATACGGCCTCGACATAGCTCGAATCATAATTGCCGGAGGCGATATTATCCCAATGCGTGACCTGACGGCCCTTGGCATGGGCGATATGCGCGTCGTTATTAAAGAATTTCGAGGTGTGGGGATGGACCTTCGCCTTGGCGTAGAACGTATCGAGCGCGCCGCCGACCGATTCGCGGACGATCGGGCGGATCTCGGCCAAAAGGCGGCGCTGCTCCTCGCCAATCCCTGCAAAGCTCAGGCGATCGTTCAGGTCTGCGGTCAAGTTGCGGTCGTTCATCAAAGCCCCCAAGGCAAAATTTCCTACGCCACACCTGACATTCGCCATCTGACGCGCTTGCGTCCACTTCTAGGCATGAAGGCTTAACGCTCTGTTAGCCAAAACAATAAGTTTTCAGGGAATATAAATTAGCATCATAAAAATTACTCGAGACTGGAATGCGCAGATCCTGCCGCCAATGCATGACTGCAAGCTTGCGTTTGGTGCACCGAGCCCTTAGCTCCTCTCTCAACGAAGCACGCGGTTCCCCATGGCGCAGAAAACCTCACTTTCCCGTCTTTCGCTGACCGACTTCCGCAATTATGCGGCAGCGTCGCTGAAGCTCGACGGGCGGCATGTGGTGCTGACCGGCGATAATGGTGCGGGCAAGACAAACCTTCTGGAAGCGGTATCGTTTCTGTCACCCGGCCGCGGGCTGCGGCGGGCCGTGCTTTCCGATGCCGCAAGGGTCGGCGGATCGGGCGGGTTTACGGTGTTTGCCGATCTCGATGGCATGGACGGCGAGGTTGCGATCGGTACCGGAATAGAGGCCGAGGCCGGTGGCGAGACGACGAGCCGCAAACTCAGGATCAACGGCACGCCGTCGAAATCGACCGAGGAACTTTCCGATCACGCCCGGATCCTGTGGCTGACGCCTTCGATGGACGGGTTGTTTACCGGCGGTTCGTCGGACCGGCGGCGTTTTCTCGACCGGCTCGTCCTGTCTCTCGATGCGGCACATGGCAGACGGGCGAGTGATTACGAACGCGCGATGCGCAGCCGCAACCGGTTGCTCTCCGAAGGGCGTTTCGACCCGGCCTGGATCACTGCGATCGAAGTGCAGATGGCCGAACTCGGCATTGCCATGGCAGCAGCGAGACAGGAAATGCTCGGGCTCCTTCGCCGGCTATCGAATACATCCGAGGAGAGCCCCTTCCCGACGCCGGTGCTTGCGCTGGAAGGCTTTTTCGATGGGCGGCAGGACCTGCCGGCGACCGAACTCGAAGATGCCTATCTCGACCTGCTGAGGGCCAATCGCGGGCGGGATGCCGCCGCCGGGCGCACGACCGAGGGGCCGCACAAGGTCGATCTTCTGGTGCGTCACCGCGAGAAGGACATGGATGCGGCGCGCTGTTCGACCGGCGAGCAGAAGGCGTTGCTGATCGGGCTGATCCTCGCCCATGCCCGGCTGACCGCCGATATGACCGGCTATGCGCCGATCCTGCTTCTCGATGAAATCGCAGCGCATCTGGACGAGGGACGACGTGCGGCGCTCTTTGATCTCGTTCACGGGCTCGGCGGCCAGTCCTTCATGACCGGCACGGACAGAAGCATGTTTTCAGCCCTGGCGGACCGGGCGCAATTCTTTACCGTGAACCATGGCGGCGTCGAACCGGGCGCAACCTGAGACAGGAGCGAGAAGGATGGCTGATTTTGCAGGCGATAGTTCGAGCGACAGTTCCGGTGCCAGCTCCAGTGCCCCTGCGGCCCTGACGCCGGAAGAAATCGAGCGCTACAAGCGCCACATCCTGTTGCCGGAAATCGGCGGCAGCGGGCAGCAGAAACTGAAGAATGCCCGCGTGCTGGTGATCGGCGCCGGCGGGCTCGGCGCGCCGATCCTGCAATATCTGGCGGCCGCGGGTGTCGGCACGCTCGGCATCGTCGACGATGACGGCGTGTCGCTGTCGAACCTGCAGCGGCAGGTGATCCACGATACCGGGACGATCGGCGCTGCAAAGACACAAAGCGCCCGTGATGCGATCGCACGGCTCAATCCGCATGTGCGGGTGATGGATTTCGAAGAGCGGTTTTCGGCGGAATGGGCCGAGCACAATCTTCGCCGCTTCGGCCTCGTCATCGACGGGTCGGACAATTTCGATACCCGCTATGCGGCAGCGGATGCGGCCGAGGCCGCGAAGATCCCGCTGGTGACGGGGGCAGTCGGCCGGTTCGACGGATCGGTGACGGTGGTCAAACCCTATGAGGCCGGCGCGGACGGGACGCTTAATCCCGGCTACCGCGACCTTTTTCCGGAAAAGCCGCCGGAAGGGCTGATCCCGGCCTGCGCCGAGACCGGCGTGATCGGCGCGCTGACCGGCGTGATCGGCACGCTGATGGCGATGGAGGCGATCAAGATCATCACAGAAACGGGCGAACCGCTGATCGGCCGGCTGATGCTCTATGACGCGCTCGCCGCCCGGTTCGATATCATCCGCTACAAGCGCAAGACGCAGAAACCCAGGGCAGAGTGACATGCTGACGATAAGCCGGATCGACGAGGCCTTCAGCCGTTGGGAAGAACTGCTTTCCCTCATCATGGGCTCGTTCGCCTATATGAACGGCGTCATCGACCCGCCGTCCTCGGCACATCGGCTCACGGCGCAATCGCTTGAAGAGAAGGCAAAATCCGAGATCGGTTTCATTGCCGAGGAGGATGGCAGGCTCATCGGCTGCATGTTCCTCAAGCCGGAAGAAAAGACGCTCTATCTCGGCAAGCTGGCGATTTCGGCCGGGCAGCAGGGCAAGGGTCTCGGCCGGCAATTGCTGGCAAAGGCCGAGGAGACGGCCTGCTCGCTCGATCTTCCAGCCATCCGTCTCGAAACCCGCATCGAGTTGACCGCCAACCACGCGACCTTCGGCCGTTGGGGTTTCGTCAAGACGGCGGAAAATCGCCATGCCGGTTATGACCGCACCACGTCCATCGAGATGCAGAAGGCGATCGGCTGAACGGCCTCGATCGTCAGGCGTCAGTTGCGGCCGGGCAGAACGCGGTTCGGCGGGCGATGACCGTCGTAAAAGGCGCGGATGTTGATGATGACCTTGTCGCCCATGTCGATGCGGCCCTCGATCGTGGCCGAGCCCATATGCGGCAGCAGTACGACCTTGCCTTCCCTTGCCAGCTTCACCAGCTTCGGATTGACCGACGGCTCGTTGTGATAGACGTCGAGACCGGCACCGGCGATCTTGCCGTCGCGGATCAGCTGGATCATCGCCGCTTCATCGATGATATCGCCGCGCGCGGTGTTGACGAGGATCGCCGTCGGCTGCATCAGCGCCAGCCTGCGGGCAGACAGAAGATGGAAGGTCGCCGGCGTATAGGGGCAATTGACCGAGACGATATCGACGCGGGCGAGCATCTGGTCGAGGCTGTCCCAATAGGTCGCCTCCAGCTCTTCCTCGGTCGTGGCCGTCACCCGATTGCGGTTATGATAGTGGATAGCAAGGCCGAAAGCCTTGGCGCGGCGGGCAACGGCGGTGCCGATGCGGCCCATGCCGACGATGCCGATGCGCTTGCCCCATATACGACGACCGAGCATCCATGTCGGGCTCCAGCCTTCCCAGTCGCCCGGCTTGTCGGTGAGGACCCGTGCGCCTTCGGCCAGCCTGCGGTTGACGGCAAGGATCAGCGCCATGGTCATGTCGGCGGTGTCTTCGGTCAGGACATTCGGCGTGTTGGTGACGGTAATGCCCTTCCTTGCGGCGGCATCCACATCGATATGATCCGTGCCGTTGGAGAAGCCGGCGATCAGCTTCAACTGCGGGCCGGCCTCGGCGATCAGCGCCTCGTCGATCCGGTCGGCGATCGTCGGCACGAGAACATCGACGCGTTTCATGGCTGCGGCCAATTCGTCGCGGGTGCGGGGTATATCATCGACGTTCAGCTCGGCATCGAAGAGTTCGCGCATGCGGGTTTCCACCGCATCCGGCAGTTTTCGCGTAAGATAGACCCTGGGTTTCTTCCGGTTCGTCATGATGTCGCTGTGGCCGCCTTTAGAGGTCCTTAACCAAGTCGCGCGATAGTCAGTGCATCCAAGGCGTTATCTAACAGACCCTTCGGCGAAGACAAACAAAACCTCGCGAGGGCCGTAGCGCGCTTGGATTTTCAGCCGGAACCAAAGCCCATGCGTCGCATCATTTTATCCTCCCTCATCGCCCTCTCCTTTGCGGCGATCAGCAGCCTTTCCTTTTCAGATGTAGCGCAGGCGCAGGCAAGCAAGGGCGCGAGCGGCCTGCCGCTTCCCCGTTTCGTCAGCCTGAAGTCGAAAAAGGTCAATATCCGAATCGGCCCGAGCGTCGATTACGCGGTCTCGTGGATGTATCTGAAGGCCGGAACGCCGATGGAAATCATCCAGGAATACGAGAACTGGCGCCGCGTGCGCGATGCCGACGGTACCGAAGGCTGGGTGAACCAGGCGCTTCTTTCCGGCGAGCGCACCGCCCTTGCCGCTCCGTGGATGCGGACCAAGGGCAAGGATGTCTATGTCAACATGCGCCGCGACCCGCAGACATCCGCCGCGGTCGTCGCAAAGCTCGAACCCGGCGTGATGCTGAGGGTGAAGGAATGCAATGGCGACTGGTGTCTCGCCGAGGCCAACAGCACCGAAGGCTGGGTGAACCAGGGCGAGATCTGGGGCGCCTATCCGGGCGAGGCCTTTAAATAAGGCCTGCCTCGACGGCTGCGTCCTTGAGCGAGGTGACGGGACGCGGTCCGAGCTGCTGGATGACGATGCCGGCCGACAGCAACCGAGCTTGCCGCAATCCTCAAGCGAACGTCCGGCCGTGTAGCCGAAGAGGAAGCCGGCAGCGAAAAGATCGCCGGCACCGGTCGTATCGACCAGTTCCTCGATATCGGTTGCCGCGACGGCAACCTTCTCCGCGCCGCGCACGATGACCGCACCCTCTTCCGACAGGGTGACTGCCCCGAGCTTGCAATCCTTGGCGAGCTGGGCAACAGCGGCGTCGAAATCTTCCGTCTCGTAGAGCGAGAGCACTTCCTGGCGATTGGCGAAGACGATATCGACCGTGCCGGAGCGCATCAGATCGAGGAATTCGGCGCGGTAACGACCGACGCAGAAGGGGTCAGACAGCGTCATGGCGACTTCGCGGCCATTTTCATGGGCGATGCGGGCCGCTTCACGGATGGCATCCTTGGCGCGCGGCGGATCCCACAGATAGCCTTCGAAATAGGTGACTTTCGATTCAGCCACGACATCGTTTTCGACATGTTCAGGGCCGAGCTCGACGCAGGCACCGAGATAGGTGTTCATCGACCGCTCGCCATCCGGCGTGACGAAGATCATCGAACGGGCAGTCGGCGGCGCGATGCCCTCGGGCTTCGTCTGGTAGTGGACGCCCTGGGCGCGAATATCGTGCTGGAAGATGCCGCCGAGCTGGTCTGCCGCGACCTTGCCGAAATAGGCGGCCTTGCCGCCAAGGCTGGCAATACCCGCCGCCGTGTTGCCGGCCGAACCGCCGGATGCTTCGACCGCCGGGCCCATCTTGGAATAGAGAAGTTCCGCACGCTCGGCATCGATGAGGTTCATCGCGCCCTTGATGATGGCGTTGTCGCTCAGGAAAGCGTCGTCGCAACGGGCAAGGATGTCAACGATGGCATTGCCGATCGTCAGCACGTCAAATTTAGGCATATGGTCCCGGTCCTTAGGAAAGAAGGCAGTATCGGTGCAGGCATTCAGTTCCACGCGTAATCGCCTTTGTTACCGATTGGAAGAATAAAATGCCCCACCATGCCCGGGCCGCGGGCCCATGGCGAAAAAGTCAGGCCTGTCACACGGCCGTCATCTCCAACAGCTATCAAGATCCCGACACGGCGAGCGACCTACCACGGATGAACTGGGGGTCCGAGCCCACACCGGCCTGGTCCGGTGGAAAGCGGGGTATGCCCCGCTTTTTTTGTTTTTGCCGTGATGCCACGGCAATGCCATTGACCGCACCCAGCCCGCCAGTCCTATCATTAGCGGCATCAATCTATGCGCCAAACGCATTTGTGGACCGGGCGGGCTTGCGATAAGCGCATGACCATCCTCTTTTGAAAGCGCTCAATCCTTGTCTGCCGTTCTCGCAAATGTCCTGCCCGTCTTCTTTCTCATCCTGATCGGGTGGGTCATATCGAAAGCAGGCGTTCTGAAACACGAGACAGGCGATGCGCTGGGCGAGTTCGTCTTCAAGATCGCGGTGCCCTTCCTGATCTTCCGCACCGTGGCAGAAGCCCATTTTGCCGGCGTTTCGCCGTTCAGGCTCTGGGCCGCCTATTTCATCGGTGTTGCCGTGACATGGACGGCGGGGCACCTGATGGCGACGACGATCTTCAAGCGCGATGCCAAGATCGGCGTGATCGCCGGCATGTCCGGCGCTTTTGCCAATAATGTCTTCATCGGCCTGCCGCTCGTCGATCACATGGTCGGCAAGGACGGGCTGGTGGCGCTGTCGATCCTGATCGCCATCCATCTGCCGATCATGATGATTGCCGGCACGATCCTGATGGAAGGCGCATCCGCCAAGGTGGATGGCGTGGCAGCCCGCAGCTTCATGACGGTTCTCAAGCAGGTCGGCTCCAATCTGGTGCGCAATCCGCTGGTGATCGGCCTCTCGCTCGGTATCGTCGTGAACATCTCGGGCGTGCCTATGCCCGTGCCGCTGCAGACGGTGGTCGACCAGATCGCCGGTGCAGCCAGCCCGGCAGCGCTGATTTCCATCGGCATGGCGGTGACGCGCTATCCGATCCGCGGCGATATCGGACTTTCGGGCAGCGCTGCAGTGATGAAACTGATCCTGATGCCGGCCGTCGTGTTTGCGGCGGCGCATCTTCTCGGCCTGCCGAAAGGCTGGACGGCCGGGCTGGTGCTGACGGCATCGGTGCCGACCGGCATCAATGCCTGGCTGATTGCGCAGCGCTTTCGCGCAGGACAGAGCCTTGCCGCCTCGGTCATCAGCATGACGACCGCCTGCGGCGTGGTCTCCGTCGCCTTCTGGGGCTTGCTACTCGCCTGAGCCCTGCTCCGACTTTCGCCTCTTCCGATCGGATCAGTTCGTCGCGGGCGCAGGTGCTTCCGGCAGCGGAACGGGCGTATCGGCCAGCGTGCGCAGATAGGCGATCACATTGGCCCTGTCCGTATCGCTCTTCAGGCCGGCAAAGCCCATGGCCGTGCCCTTGATGAAGGTTTTCGGCGCGATCAGGAAATGATCGAGGTGATCATAGGTCCAGTGTTCCGCACCCGCCTTGGAGAAATCCTTGAGCGCGGCGGAATAGGAAAAGCCTTCATGCGCGGCAACCGGCCTGTCGACGATGCCGAAGAGGTTCGGACCAACCTTGTTGGGGCCGCCCTTGGCCCCGTCATGACAGGCCTGACACTTCTTGAACACTGTCTCGCCGGCTTGGCATCGGCCTTCTGCAACAGCTGCGCGATCGGAACCGCCGCCGGGGCGGCTTCCGCGCCTCCGCCTGCTGCGGGCTCTTCCTGAGCAACGATGGCAAAGCCCTGCTTCTCCGGTGCCGGAGAATGAAAAATGCCTTCAGAGGCTATCGATATCGACATGAGAACAAAGACGGTCGCCAAAAAGGCACCCACCGTCATGTTTACATACGGATTCATCTGCCAACGCTCCTTCCCAACCGCCGACCGAGTTCCAGGTAAACACCTTGCAATTGTCTGGAAGCTATGTCTTTTGCAGGATCCTTGCAACTCGATAATCCACCCTGCGGTTGAGACTTTTTGCCACCTACCCGCAAGGACATGAAGAGCCTTCGCATGACGAACTCGGCTTTCGACCGGACGCTGGTACTGATCCCGGCCCGCATGGCATCCACACGACTGCCCGGCAAGCCGCTTGCCGATATTGCCGGCCTGCCGATGATCGTGCAGGTGGCCAAGCGCGCCGAAGAGGCCAAGGCCGGCCGTATCATCGTCGCCGTCGACCATCAGGATGTGTTTGATGCGGTGAAGGCCGCGGGCTTCGACGTGGTGATGACCCGCGAGGACCACCAGTCCGGTTCCGACCGCATTTTCGAGGCTGTCGAAAAAGCCGATCCGGACAAGCGCATGGAATTCGTCATCAACGTGCAGGGCGACTTGCCGACGATCGAGCCGGAGGCCGTGCGTGCCTCGCTACGGCCACTCGAAAATGCCGAAACGGATATCGCGACGCTGACCGTCGAGATCACCGACGAGCATGAGAAGACCAATCCGAACGTGGTGAAGATCGTCGGTTCGCCGCTTTCCGAGACGAGACTGAAGGCGCTTTATTTCACTCGCGCCACGGCACCTTACGGCCAGGGCCCGCTTTATCACCATATCGGCCTTTACGCCTATCGGCGGACAGCACTTGAGAAATTCGTCAAGCTCGGTCCTTCGGTGCTTGAGAAGCGCGAATCGCTGGAGCAGCTCAGAGCGCTCGAAGCCGGGATGCGGATCGATGCGGAAATCGTCCGCTCCGTGCCGCTCGGCGTCGATACGCCGGCCGATCTCGAACGGGCGCGCGCCATTCTCTCGGCCAGATCCTAACAATCATCGCAGCGACATCGGAACATCGCCATGAACGCAGTCACCAACCGCATTTCCTTCCAGGGCGACTACGGCGCCAATTCGGACATGGCCTGCCGCGACATGTTTCCGACCATGGAGCCCCTGCCCTGCGCGACATTCGAAGATGCGTTCCAGGCGCTGGAAAACGGTGACGCCGATCTGGCGATGATCCCGATCGAGAACACGATTGCAGGCCGCGTCGCCGATATCCACTACCTGCTGCCGGAATCACGCCTGCATATCGTCGGCGAATATTTCATGCCGATCCGCTTCCAGCTGATGGTTCTGCCGGGCGTG
Source organism: Shinella sp. UYSO24 (assembly GCA_902167985.1). Lineage (GTDB taxonomy): Bacteria > Pseudomonadota > Alphaproteobacteria > Rhizobiales > Rhizobiaceae > Neorhizobium. The sequence continues at coordinate 77,016 of CABHNZ010000007.1, read as the reverse complement.
ACGCATGACGAGATCCGTACCGTGCACAGCCATATCCATGCGCTCGGCCAGTGCCGCAAGATCATCCGCGCAAACGGCTGGAAGGCCGTGGTCGCGGGCGATACGGCGGGTGCGGCCAAGATGGTGTCGGAGGTCAAGGACCGTTCGATGGCGGCGCTGGCGCCACGCTTGCAGCCGATCTCTACGGTCTCGACATTCTTGCCGAGAATGTCGAGGACACGGAAAACAACGTCACCCGCTTCGTCGTGCTCTCGCGCGAGGAAAAGTGGGTGCAGCGCAATGATCCGTCCGAGGTGATCGTCACGACATTCGTGTTCAACGTCCGCAATATTCCCGCCGCCCTCTACAAGGCGCTCGGCGGGTTTGCGACGAACGGCATCAACATGACGAAGCTCGAAAGCTACCAGCTGGGCGGCAAGTTCATCGCCACGCAGTTCTATGCGGATATCGAAGGCCATCCGGACGATGCTCCGGTGCGCCGGGCGCTGGAAGAACTGCGTTTCTTCTCGGAAAAGGTCCGCATTCTCGGCACCTACAAGGGCCACCCGATGCGCGGCTCGCTGCAGAAGAGCTGAGACCTGAAGGCCGCGCCTAGACTGATTTCCGTCTTTCTTCGAAAGGCGGAAATCAGTCTATATCTTTAGTTTTCTCGCAATGCCGGACGCAAAACCGGTTCCCACTTTTGCTGGCATTGCTCTATCGCGGCCAGTCGATCCAGTCCCGCATCAGGCGATAGGCGATCGCGCCCTTTGCCGGGCCGAAGGGTTTGATATCCGGGCCGGCATCGAGCATCTCTATGACTTCCTGACGGGAAAACCAGCGGACATCGGACATTTCCTGCGGGTCGATGGTGATCTCGGTCGAGAGCGCCTGCGCATAGCAGCCGATCATCAGCGAATGCGGCATCGGCCAGGGCTGCGAGGCATGATAGCGGACGCGGCCGGCGACAATGCCGGATTCTTCCACCGTTTCGCGGCGCACCGCATGCTCGATCGTCTCGCCCGGCTCGACGAAGCCGGCAAGGCAGGAATACATGCCCTCCTGGAAATGGTGGCTTCGACCGAGAAGGCACATGTCACGCTCCTCGTCGATCGTCAGCATGATGACGACAGGGTCGGTGCGCGGGAACATCTGGTTGTCGCAAGACGTGCAGGTGCGCTTGTAGCCGCCAAGCTCGCTTGTCGTCTCAGATCCGCAACGGCCGCAGAAGCGGTTGGCGGCATTCCAGTTCAGAAGCGCGAAGGCCTGCGCCGCCTCGCCCTGAAGCTCCTCGTCCAGCAGGCCGTCGCGATAGAGCGCGCGGGCATCGGTGGGCTTGTACTGGCTCGCAAGATCATCCGCGGCGGTTTCGACCGGAACCGCAATGCGCGGCTCGCCTGTCTCGCGGTAGCCGAGAAGCACGGCGCGATCGAAATCCGGCTTCAGCTCGGCCAGCTCATAGGCCGAGAATAGCGGGTCCAGAACCTGGCTGTCATGCTTGAGGATGAGCTTGTTGCCGGTAAAGGCGAGAAGGTGGGTTCCCTCGATCGCCAGCGCCTTCTCGACGCAATCGTCCTTGCGGTATTCGGCCTGACGGTCGAGCCGATTGCCGGCAAAGGCGGTCAGCGCGGAGGCTTCGGGATGCGGGGCGTCGGTGTCGAAAAAGCTCATGATGAAAGGTTTTCTGCCAGTGCGTTGAGGAAATCACGCTTGCGCGCGGCGTCATAGGCCTCTGCCTGGCCAAAGCCCCAGATCGGGCCCGGCCAGTTGGGATCGCCCTCGAAACGGGCGACCACATGGACATGCAGCTGCCGGACGATATTGCCGATAGCCGCGACATTGATCTTCGTCGCGCCCGTCGTCTTCTTCAGGGCTGCAGCCACGGTGTTGGTCTCGAAGGTCAGCAGAGCCTGATCGAGCGGTGCCAGATCGAAGATCTCGCTCATGCCCTTGCGCTGCGGCACGAGCATCAGCCAGGGCCAGCGGCTATCTTTCAGCAGGCGAAGCTGACAGAGGCCGAGCGGCATGATGAGCTCGGAATCGCGGGTCAGACGGTCATCCAATACGAAGTCGCTCAAGCCTTCCTCCCCATTTCCGCGCCTTATGGCCCGTGTTTTCAGGTGTTTTCTATTTGATAGCAGTTTTTTACAGGGTTGGCTTGCATTTGAAAGCGTTTTTGCCGATATGAGCGGTGGGAGGTTGGTGGCGGACGAGCCACTCGCCAACCGGGTCAGGTCCGGAAGGAAGCAGCCCTAACGAGCTCGGCACGGGTCGCGTGCCAGCCTCCCACCCTTTTCTTCAGCGCGAGCAGTCTTGCATGACAAGGCTCGCGTTTGATGCTTATCTTGGTCAGCTTCCGATCCGGTCAATCCGTTCATGCGGCCGGAATGGCCAGAACAGGCCGGCAGGTTTCGCAAGCTGGCAAGATTGGCAGGCTGGCAGGACTGAATGAGCGATACCGGACCCACTGAAACGACCAGATCCTCTTCTCCTTCCGGCGGTTCGGCCACCGGCTACCGCGTGCTTGCGCGCAAATACCGGCCGAAGGATTTTTCCGATCTCATGGTCGGCCAGGAGCCGATGGTCCGCACGCTCACCAATGCGTTCGAGACCGGCCGTATCGCCCAGGCCTATATGCTGACCGGTGTTCGCGGGGTCGGCAAGACGACGACCGCCCGCATCCTTGCCCGCGCGCTGAACTACAAGACGCCCGAGATCGACCGCCCGACCATCGACCTTCGCATTCCCGGCGAACATTGCCAGGCGATCATGGAAGGCCGGCATGTCGACGTGATCGAGATGGACGCCGCCTCGCATACGGGTATCGACGATATTCGCGAGATTATCGAGCAGGTGCGCTATCGCCCGGTTTCGGCGCGCTACAAGGTCTATATCATCGACGAAGTGCACATGCTCTCGACACAGGCCTTCAACGGCCTGTTGAAGACGCTCGAAGAGCCGCCGGAACATGTGAAATTCATCTTCGCGACGACCGAAATCCGCAAGGTGCCGATCACCGTCCTGTCGCGCTGCCAGCGTTTTGACCTGCGACGCATCAGTGCGGCGGATCTCGTCGGCCTGTTCACGAAGATCCTTGAAAAGGAAGAGATCCCGGCCGAGGCGGAAGCGCTGGCCATGGTGGCGCGCGCCGCCGAAGGCTCTGCCCGTGACGGCCTGTCGCTGCTCGACCAGGCAATCGCCCATGGCGGCGGCCGGGTGGAAGCGGAAACCGTGCGCGGCATGCTCGGCCTTGCCGACCGCGCCCGCATCGTCGATCTCTTCGAGCATATCGTCAAAGGCGATGTGACCGCGGCGCTTTCCGAATTTACGGCGCAGTATGAGGCGGGCGCAAACCCGGTCGTGGTGCTGACGGATCTTGCCGATTTCACCCATCTGGTGACGCGGTTCAAATATATCCCGGATGCGGCAGACGATCCTTCGCTCAGCGAAGTCGAGCGGGTGCGCGGCCGGGCCTTTTCCGAAACGGTGGCCGTGACCACGCTGTCGCGCATCTGGCAGATGCTTTTGAAGGGTATTCCGGAAGCGGAAAACTCTTCGCGGCCGGCGGGTGCTGCGGAAATGGTGCTGATCCGGCTGACCCATGCGGCACATCTTCCCTCGCCGGAAGATGCGGCGCGGCGGCTTGCCGATTTTGCCAATGGCAGCGCCTCTACCGGTGCTCCGAACGGCAATGGCGCCGGTGGCGGGAATGGCGGGCGACCGATGAACGGCGCGCCTCTCAACGCCCAAGGCCAACCCTCGGGCCAAGCCATGACCGGACAGCGCATGCCCTCCGGTGGCCCGACCGCGATGCTGCAGGCCGTGCCGAACACGATGCCGCGCGAGATGGCTGTCGGCCGTTCCGAGCCGCAGCAGGAAAGCCGGCCCGAAGGGAGCGTCGCCGTACGCTCGCTGGCCGATGTGGTCGATCTCTGCACCAAGAACCGCGATCCGAAACTGAAGGCGCTGGTGCGCAATTTCGTCCGGCTCGTCAGGCTTGAGCCCGGCCGTCTCGACATGCAGATGACGAATGGCGCACCGGGCACGCTTCCCGGCGAACTCGGCGTCAAGCTGAAGGAATGGACCGGCATCCACTGGATCGTCTCGCTCAGCAACGAACCGGGGGCAGCGACGCTTGTCGAGGCGGAAGGTCAGGCGCGCGAGGCACGGCTCACCGATGCCCGCTCCGACCCGGATGTCGCGGCCATTCTCTCGCAGTTTCCGGGTGCGAAAATCACCGACGTCCGCATTCGCGCCAGCGAAGAGGCGGACGAGCCGGATGAACTGCCGATGCCGGCAGCGGCCGAATCCGCCGAGGGCGATATCCTGCCCGGCGACGATATCGAGTTTTGAACGAACAGCATAAAGGACGAGCACGATGCGCGACATCATGGGCATGATGGGCAAGGTCAAGGAAATGCAGGCCAAGATGGAGAAGATGCAGGCGGATATCGCCGCTCTCGAAGTCGAAGGCACATCCGGTGGCGGCCTCGTGACCGTCAGGATGACCGGAAAGGGCGACATGATCGGCCTGAAGATCGATCCTTCGCTGCTGAAGGAAGACGAGGCAGAAATCCTCGAAGACCTGATCGTTGCCGCGCACAAGTCCGCCAAGGACCGCGCCGAGCAGATCACTGCGGAGAGGACCAAGGAACTGACCGCCGGCCTGCCGATCCCGCCCGGGATGAAGTTCCCGTTCTGATCGATCGGAGCGGTCGTTAGAGGGGCAGGAGGAGGTTCCGATGACACTGACATCCATTCTGGTCTTCGTGGCGGCGCTGTTCGTCGCCGCGGGATCGCCCGGACCGAGCGTTGCTGCCCTTGTGGCGCGCGTTCTCTCCAAGGGGCATCGCGACGTGCTTCCCTTCGTGGCGGCCATGTGGGTCGGCGAGGCCATCTGGCTGTCGCTTGCCGTTGCCGGGCTTGCGGCGATTGCCGATGCCTTCCAGCCGGTGTTTCTGGCGATCAAGTGGGTCGGCGTCTTCTACCTTCTCTATCTCGCGGCCAAGATGTGGTTCTCGAAACCCGCGGACGATGGCGAGGGGCTTCCGGAAAAGCGGTCTGCCATAAAAATGTTTCTGGCCGGGCTGACGGTGACGCTCGGCAATCCGAAGATCATGATCTTCTATGTGGCACTTCTGCCCTCGATCATCGATCTCGGCGGTGTGACGCTTGCGGGCTGGCTGGAACTGGTCCTCGCCATGCTGATCGTGCTGGCGACGGTCGATCTGGCCTGGATGCTGCTGGCAGCCAAGCCCGGCAGTTCCTCAAGAGCCCGCGCGCCGTCAGGATTGCCAACCGCATTTCGGCAGGCACGATGGCGGGTGCGGCGGCGGCCATCGCGGCCCGCTGATTTTTATGCCGAAAGCGTCCTGCGCAGCCGTTCGCCTATCGGGGCTGCGAGATAGCGCTCGCGCTCCGACATGGTGATCGGCCTTGCGGCAGAGGCGAGAAGCTCCGGTATCAGGATACGGTCGCCCTGATAGGGCTCAATGCTGACCTGATCGCCGGGAGCGAGCATACCGCCCGACAGGACGCGGCAATAGATGCCCGGCCGACCGGCACGAAAATAGCGGCGGACGAGACCGGGATCGGCCATTCTGACCGCAAATGTGTTGCAGGGAATGCGGGCAAGCGTCGCCTCGAGGAGAACCTCGCCGATGCGAAAGCGGTCGCCGACGGCGATGTCGCGACCATCGAGCCCTTCGATCACAAGGTTTTCGCCGAACGTGCCGTGAGGCAGATCGCGGCCGAGTTCGTCGGCCCACCATTTCAGCGTTTCTGCCCCTTCGAGGAGGATCGCCTGATCCGGGCCGCCATGGTGTTTTCGATTGCAGACGGCATCGCCGACAAGACCGTGGGTATCGATCATCACGGGTGACGCGACTGGGCCTTTCAGAATGCCGGTCTTCGCGCTCTTGCCATTCTTTCCAGGCAGGGTCTGCGGCGTGCCGAGACAGATGGCCAGAAGTTTCATATCGGAAGTTTCATATGGTTGGGCCTTCCGCGATTCCGTTTCATTTCCATATGGGCTAAAGACACGGGAATGGCAAAGCGAGTCACCGGCCCCGAAATCGAAAAACTGATCCAGCTTCTGGCAAAGGTTCCGGGGCTCGGCCCCCGTTCCGCCCGCCGGGCGGCACTGCACCTGATCAAGAAGAAGGACCAGCTTTTAGGCCCCCTGTCGCTTGCGATGGGCGAGGCCTATGACAAGGTGAAGATCTGCTCGCGCTGCGGCAATGTCGATACATCCGATCCCTGCACCGTCTGCACCGATATCCAGCGCGACCAGTCGATGCTGATCGTGGTGGAAGACGTATCCGATCTCTGGGCGCTGGAACGGGCGGGCGCGATGAATGCCGCCTATCATGTGCTCGGCGGCACACTTTCGCCGCTCGATGGCGTCGGGCCCGACGATCTCAACATTCGCGGGCTGATCGACCGGGTGAGCGAAGGCACGGTGCGCGAGATCATCATTGCCGTCAACGCCACCGTCGAAGGGCAAACCACAGCACACTATATAACCGACCAGCTATCCGGCATCGACGTGAAGATCACACGACTTGCACATGGCGTGCCGGTGGGCGGCGAGCTCGATTATCTCGACGAGGGCACGCTGACGGCCGCACTTCGGGCACGAACGACGATCTGATTTCCCATTCGGAGACGACGATGAAAAAGCGCGCCGGCGTATTACCCGCGATTTTGGCAGTGGCCCTCACGCTGCCCCCGCTTGCCGCCTCGGCGCAAAATCAGGTTCCGGACAAGGCTGCGATCGAAAAACAGTTCCAGCGCTGGATCGCCAGCGATCTGACTGCGGATGCGAAGAAGGCCGGCATTTCGGAAGCGACGATCCGTTCTGCCATGAAGGGCATCAGCCTCAACTGGACCCTGCCTGATCTCGTCCCGCCCGGCACGACGCCGCCGAAGGAACAGGCGCAGACGCAGGCCGAATTCTCCTCTCCCGGCCGCTATTTCGCCGAGCAGCGGATGCAGCTTCTGGCCTCGACCGGCCGCGGGCTTGCCTCCACCTATGGCTCGACGCTGAAGAAGATCGAGGCCGCTTACGGCGTGCCCGGCGGCATCATATTGGCCATCTGGGGCCGCGAGACCGGCTTCGGCAAGGCGAAAATGCCCTATTCAGTGATCGACGTTCTCGCCACCAAGGCCTTCATGTCGACCCGCAAGGAGATGTTCGAGCAGGAGCTGATCGCGGCGCTGACGATGATCCAGCGCGGCGACGTGGATGCCGAGAAGATGCGTGGTTCCTGGGCCGGCGCCATGGGCCAGACGCAGTTCATGCCGACGAGCTATCTGAAATATGCCGTGGATTTCGACGGGGACGGGCACCCGGATATCTGGAACTCGGTGCCGGACGCGCTCGCTTCCATCGCCCACTATCTGCAGAAGGAAGGCTGGCAGCGCGGCCGCGACTGGGGTTTCGAGGTAAAAATCCCCGAGCGGGTCTCCTGCGCGCAGGAAGGGCCGGATCTGGCGAAACCGATCTCGCAATGGGCATCGACCGGTATTACGCGGATTTCCGGCAAAGCCTTTCCTTCGCAGGATCTGAAAGCCGACGGGATGATGCTGGTTCCGGCCGGGCGCAGCGGGCCGGAATTCGTCGTGACGCCGAATTTCTACGTGCTGAAGCAGTATAACAATTCGGATCTCTACGCGCTGTTCATCGGCAATCTCGCCGATCGTATCGATTACGGCTCGGGCCCCTTCGAGGCGCCGTGGGGCGATGTCGGAAAGATGCTGCGCTCGGATGTGCTTGCGATGCAGAAGGCGCTGGTCAAAAAGGGCTATGACGTCGGCAATGTCGACGGATTGCCGGGCTACAAGACACGCCGCTCGCTTGGCGACTGGCAGGCAAAGAACGGTCTTGCACCGACCTGCTATCCCGATGCCTCGCTGAAGGCGAAGCTCCGGTAGTATCCGCAATTTCGCTCAGTGCGGATCGAGATGAGTGGGCTTCGGCAGGAGCTCGCGGGGCTGGATGGTCTGGCGCTCGATCATCCGGTGGACCTTCGGGTCTTCCTCGCCGCGATGCAGCTTCCTGAGTTCGTCCCAGATTTCGGCATCCGCCTGCAGGCGGCGCTGGTTGTGGCGGACATAATCGGCCCAGGTGGCGACATGATAGGTTTCCGTCCACATTTCCGGATGTTCCAGATCGCGCATCAGGCCCCATTGGCGCGCGCCATCGCGGATACGGACACGCCGGCGGCGGGACATCAGCGCGAGAAAGGCCGGAATATCCTCATCGGCAATGATATAGTCGACGAGATTGACGATCGGTCCGCTTCTCGGCATCAGGTCGAGCTTCAGGAGCGGCTGGTTGAAGCGGTTCAGCGGATCAAGATTGATATCGGCGAATTGCGGAACCGGAATGCGGAAGCCAACGAGCGCACCAACCAGTGTGGCAAGGCTTGCCAGCGACAGCGCGACCGAAGCGCCGAAGGCATCGGCCGAGACACCCCAGATCCAGCTGCCGACGGCAATGCCGCCGAATGTCGTGGTCTGGTAGAAGGAAAGCGCCCGGCCGACGACCCAGCGTGGCGTCGAGAGCTGCACCGTCGTATTGAACAGCGACAGCGCCAGAACCCAACAGGCACCGGGAATGAGAAGCACGATCGCGGTCAGCGCCATGTTGGAGCTGAGGCTGATAATGCCGGAACTGGCGGCAAAGCCGAGAAAAGCGATACGGACGATGGTTTCGCTGGAAAAGGTTTCGCGCAGCCGCGAATTGGCCATGGCGCCGGCAATTGCCCCAAGACCAAAGGCACCGAGCATGACGCCATAGGTGAGCGGCCCGCCATGGACGAGATCGCGGGCAACGATCGGCAGAAGGGCGAGAATGGCGCTGGCCGCAAGGCCGAAGAGGCCGCTGCGGAACAGGACGTTGAGGATATTCGGCGACATGGAGACATAGCCGAGACCGGCCGAGAGTGCCCTCAGCAGCGTCTCGCGCGGCAGGGTGTCGTCCTTGAGCGGCAGCTTCCAGCGGACGAGCGCGAAGATGAGGGCGCAGTAGCTGAAGGCGTTGACCGCGAAGGCTGCCGCAGCGCCGGCCGCCGCGACGATCGCGCCGCCGATGGCCGGACCGATCGAGCGGGTGATGTTGAAGCCGACGCTATTGAGCGTGACGGCCGCGGGCAGGATTTCGCGCGGAACCATATCGCCCACCGAGGCCTGCCAGGACGGGTTGTTGAGCGCCACGCCGCAGCCGATCAGGAAGGTGAAAGTCAGGAGCAGCCAGGGCGTCAGAAGGCCGAGAAAGGCAAAGACGGTGAGCGTCACCGAGACGATCAGCATGAAGACCTGCGCCGTCAGCATCAGACTGCGGCGGTTGTAATTGTCGGCAAGGGCGCCGGCTATCAGCGAGAAGAGCATGATCGGAAGGGCGGTCGAGGCCTGAACCAGCGCCACCATGTCCTGTGACTGCGCCAGGGCCGTCATCATCCATGCGGCGCCGACAGCCTGGATGAGGCCACCGAAATTCGAGGCGAGGCTTGCTATCCAGACGGTTCGGAATATCTCGTGCCTGAAAGGGGCCAGGGTCGGTATCCGCTCAGGCACGTCTATGTCCTTCTCGCATGATGAATCGCACGTCTCGGTTTATAGACCCGGTTGTGGCGATTTCCAGTCGATCCGATGGAAAAGACTGAAAAGATGGCCGTCTTGCATTCGCCGGCCCGAAGGCGTATATGCAGCCCATATTCTTGATCGTCCGATGAAGAGTGGGCCCTCCCGGACCCGCTCTTTTTTGTTAGGCGATCTCTCCCACCGCGCCGGCCGACACCGGCTCGGCCCCGAACCGGAAAGCACCGGAGAGCTTATGTCGCAGACCGAATACGAGCCGCGCCTCATCGTTGAGAACGGCCTCGATCTCAGAGTAGCCGAGATCATCGAGCCCGTACTGACCGCCATGGACTACCGGCTGGTACGCGTGCGCATGCTGAACCAGAACGGCCATACGCTGCAGATCATGGCGGAACGCAATGACGGCACGATGGATGTCGACGGTTGCGAAGCCGTTTCGATGGCGATCTCACCCGTTCTTGATGTGGAAGATCCGATCGATAGCGAGTATCATCTTGAAGTCTCCTCGCCCGGCATCGACCGGCCGATGGTGCGCAAGTCGGATTTCACGCGCTGGACCGGCCATATCGTCAAGTGCGAGACGTCGATCATCATCGACAACCGCAAGCGTTTCCGCGGCAAGATCGTTGGTGCGGATGCCGATGGTTTCACGATCGAGCGCGACCAGGTGGCTTACGGCGAAGCGCCGAGCGTCATTATTCCCTTCTCGGCGCTTGCCGAGGCTAAACTCATTCTGACCGACGATCTGATCCGCGATGCACTAAGGGCCGACAAGCTGGCCAAGGCGCAGGCCGCGAACCAGAACGAAGAAGCAGACGAAGAATAACCAGAGATTACGATGCGGGCCGCCACACGCGCCCGTCCTTTCGACTGACGGAGACCAACGACAATGGCAGTGAGTGCGAACCGGCTAGAACTTCTGCAGATCGCGGATGCAGTGGCGCGCGAGAAGGTCATCGACCGCGAGATCGTGCTGGCCGCGATGGCCGACGCCATCCAGAAGGCTGCCCGCTCCCGCTACGGGTCGGAGACCAATATCCGCGCCGACATCAATTCGAAGACCGGCGAAATCCGCCTGCAGCGTCTTCTCGAAGTCGTCGAGCACGCGGAAGACTACGGCACGCAGATCCCGCTCGCGCTGGCGCAGGACCGCAATGTCGACGCCAAGATCGGCGACTTCATCGCAGACCCGCTGCCGCCGATGGATTTCGGCCGTATCGCCGCACAGTCGGCCAAGCAGGTCATCGTGCAGAAGGTGCGCGAAGCCGAGCGTGACCGCCAGTTCGACGAGTTCAAGGACCGCGTCGGCGAAATCGTCAACGGCACCGTCAAGCGCGTCGAATACGGCAATGTGATCGTCGATCTCGGCCGTGGCGAAGGCATCATCCGTCGCGACGAGATGATTCCGCGCGAAACATGCGTTATGGCGACCGCGTTCGTGCCTATGTCTACGACGTGCGTCGTGAACAGCGCGGCCCGCAGATCTTCCTGTCGCGTACCCATCCGCAGTTCATGGTGAAGCTGTTCACCATGGAAGTGCCGGAAATCTACGACGGCATCATCCAGATCAAGTCGGTTGCCGTGACCCGGGTTCGCGCGCCAAGATCGCCGTTCTTTCCAACGATTCGTCGATCGATCCGGTCGGCGCCTGCGTCGGTATGCGCGGTTCGCGCGTTCAGGCCGTCGTCGGCGAACTTCAGGGCGAAAAGATCGACATCATTCCGTGGAGCCAGGATCCGGCTTCCTTCATCGTCAACGCCCTGCAGCCGGCTGAAGTCGCCAAGGTCGTTCTCGACGAAGATGCAGAGCGTATCGAAGTCGTCGTTCCCGACGAGCAGCTGTCGCTTGCGATCGGCCGCCGCGGCCAGAACGTCCGTCTCGCTTCGCAGCTCACGGGCTGGGATATCGACATCATGACGGAGGCCGAAGAGTCGGAACGCCGTCAGAAGGAATTCAACGAGCGCACCAACCTGTTCATGGACGCTCTCGACGTCGACGAGATGGTCGGTCAGGTTCTGGCTTCGGAAGGCTTTGCCGCCGTCGAGGAACTGGCCTATGTCGATCTCGACGAAATTGCCTCGATCGACGGTTTCGATGAAGACACCGCCAACGAGATCCAGACCCGCGCCCGCGAATATCTGGAGCGTATCGAGGCCGAGAACGACGAGAAGCGCAAGGCACTCGGCGTTGCTGACGAACTGAAGCAGATCGAAGGCCTCAACGCCCAGATGCTGGTTGCCCTCGGCGAAGACGGCATCAAGACGATCGAGGACTTTGCCGGCTGCGCCGCTGACGATCTGGTTGGCTGGAGCGAACGCAAGAACGGCGAAACGAAGAAGTTCGAAGGCCTGTTCTCGAAGTTCGACATCTCGCGCACCGAAGCTGAAAACATGGTTGTCCGTGCCCGCCTTCTGGCCGGCTGGATCACCGAGGAAGACCTCGCAGCCGAACAGGCCGCCGAAGAGACCGAGGAGGCGGACGCCGCCGAACAGGAATGATCCCGCTCCACGAGGAGCAGGGTTCCGGCCTGGGTGCTGGTGCCGCGGTTGACGCCGATGGGCAGGATGACGAGCTGATCGTGAACGACCGCACCTGCATCGTAACGCGTCAGACGACTTCGCCAGAGGCACTGATCCGGTTCGTCGCCGGTCCGGATGGAACGATCGTTCCGGACCTCAAGCGTCGGCTGCCGGGTCGCGGTTGCTGGATTACAGCGGATCGGTCGCTTGTCGACCGGGCCGTCTCGAAGAAGCTTTTCGCCCGCGCCCTGAAGCGCGACGTGAAGGCAAATGCCGATCTCGGCGCCGTCGTCGACCAGCTTCTGGTCGCCGACCTCGTCGGAATGATGAACATGGCCCGCAAGGCCGGACAGTTCATTTCCGGCGCAATGAAGGTGGATGCTGCCGTGCGCTCCGGTGAGGCGCTCGCGACCTTCCACGCTTCGGATGCGGCCGCCGACGGCGTACGCAAGATCGACCAGGCCCGAAAGGCCTGGTTGCTCGGCTCGAATGCCGGGTACGACATACCGTCCTTTTCGCTCCTGACCGGAGCCGAAATGGACGGGCTGATGGGCCAGAATGCTTTTATCCATGCCTGCGCGCTTGCAGGGCAGGCGGGTGAGGGTGTAGTGAAGCGCGCAACCATGCTGGAAAAGTACCGCGACGTCGGTCAATCCGGAGCAGAGGGCGGCGCTGCCCGGCCAAAACAATGACGCGGATACCGGCGGTCGCCGGCTACCGTACCGGATATACGCCCGTATTTGACGGGAGCTGATGGTCTCCATCCGTTCCGTCCGAAGGAACAGGAACGGAATGACCGACAATAAAGACGACAAGACACTCAGCGTCGCAGGAAAGAAGACACTCACCCTGAAACCGACTGGGATGAGCCAGGGCACCGTGCGCCAGGACATGGGCCGTGGACGCACCAAGGCGGTCGTCGTTGAGACAGTAAAGCGCCGCCCGACACGTCCGCTCGACGAGAAGCCGGCGATCACGCCTGCTCCGGCCGTTGCAGCCGCTCCGGCACCGCGCCCGGCAGAACCTGTTGCACCGCAGCCGGCTCCCGTTGCAGCGCCGGCACCTGCCGCACCCGTTGCAGCAGCGCCTGCTCCGCAGCCGCAGGCACCGCGTCCGCCGCAGCCCGCAAGCCCGGCACCGCGCGCTCATCAGCCGGCTCCGCAGGGCCAGCGCCCGGCCCAGCAGGGTCAGCGCTCCGGCCAGCAGCCGTCGCATCAGCAGCGTTCGGGTTCGAACTCGCAGCAGAACCGCCCGTATAACACGCCCCGCAGCGCCAGCAGCAGCGGCCGAATGTTCTCCACGACCTGTCTGCAGGCGAAATGGAAGCCCGTCGCCGCGCCTGATGGAAGCGCAGCAGCGTGACATCGAAGACGCCAAGCGCCGCGCCGAAGAAGAAGCACGCCGCAAGGTCGAGGAAGAACAGCGCAAGATCGAGGAAGCGGCGGAAGCCGTACGTCTGGCTGAAGAAGCCAGCGCGCGCAGCAGCAGAAGCTGCCGCACCGCCGGCCCCTGCCCCGGCTGCAGCGCCGGCACCGGCTCCTGTTGCTGCCCGCACCGCAGACGCACGTCCGCAGTCGACCCGTCCGGCTCCGGCTGGCGACGCTCCGGCACAGCCCAGCGCTCCGGTACGCCGCCGCGGCAATGACGAAGACGACGATCGTGGTCCGGCTCGCAGTGCCGTTCCGGGCCGTGGCCGTGCGCCCGTTCCGGCTCCGGCCAAGGTTCCTGCCCGTCCGAAGGCCGACGATGGCCGCCGCCAGGGCAAGCTGACGCTGACGACTGCCAGCACGGACGACGACGGCAACGCTCGTGGCCGTTCGATGGCCGCCATGCGCCGCCGCCAGGAAAAGTTCCGCCGCAGCCAGATCCAGGAAACCCGTGAAAAGGTCATCCGCGAAGTCATCCTGCCGGAAACCATCACCATTCAGGAACTGTCGCAGCGCATGTCCGAACGTGCGGTCGACGTCATCAAGTACCTGATGAAGGAAGGCCAAATGATGAAGCCAGGCGACGTCATCGACGCCGACCTTGCAGAACTCATCGCCGGCGAATTCGGCCATACCGTCAAGCGCGTTTCGGAATCCGACGTCGAAGAAGGCATTTTCGATAAGGCAGACGTTGCCGGCGAAATGGTTTCGCGTCCCCCGGTCGTCACGATCATGGGTCACGTCGACCACGGCAAGACCTCGCTGCTCGACGCCATCCGTCAGGCAAACGTCGTCTCCGGCGAAGCCGGTGGCATTACCCAGCATATCGGTGCCTATCAGGTCGAACAGAACGGCCAGAAGATCACCTTCATCGACACCCCCGGCCACGCCGCCTTTACGGCCATGCGTGCCCGTGGTGCGCAGGCGACGGATATCGCGATCCTGGTGGTTGCGGCCGACGACAGCGTGATGCCGCAGACGATCGAATCCATCAACCACGTCAAGGCGGCCGGTGTTCCGATCATCGTGGCGATCAACAAGATCGACAAGCACGAAGCCAAGCCGGACAAGGTCCGTCAGCAGCTTCTGCAGCACGAAGTCTTCGTTGAATCGCTCGGCGGTGAAGTGCTCGACGTCGAAGTTTCGGCCAAGAACAAGACGAACCTCGACAAGCTGCTCGAAGCCGTCCTGCTGCAGGCCGAAATCCTCGACCTGAAGGCCGACCCGACGCGTACTGCCGAAGGTACCGTGATCGAAGCGCAGCTCGACCGTGGCCGTGGTGCGGTTGCAACCGTGCTCGTCCAGAAGGGTACGCTGAAGCCGGGCCAGATCATCGTTGCCGGCGATCAGTGGGGCCGCGTTCGCGCGCTCGTCACCGACAAGGGCGACCACGTCAAGGAAGCCGGTCCGGCTACTCCGGTCGAAGTTCTCGGCCTGTCGGGTACGCCTGCTGCCGGCGATCGCTTCGCCGTTGTCGAGAACGAAGCCCGCGCCCGCGAAATCTCCGAGTATCGCCAGCGTCTGGCGCGCGACAAGGCGGTTGCACGCCAGTCCGGCCAGCGCGGTTCGCTCGAGCAGATGATGAGCAAGCTGCAGAATACCGGCTACAAGGAATTCCCGCTGGTCATCAAGGGTGACGTGCAGGGTTCGGTCGAAGCGATCATCGCATCGCTCGACAAGCTCGGTACCGACGAAGTGCGTGCCCGCATCGTCCATTCGGGCGCCGGTGCCATCACGGAATCGGATATCTCGCTTGCCGAGGCATCGGATGCAGCCATCATCGGCTTCAACGTCCGTGCCAATGCACAGGCCCGTACCGTTGCCGAGCGCAACGGCATCGACATCCGCTACTACAACATCATCTACGATCTGGTGGATGACGTGAAGGCAGCGATGTCCGGCCTGCTTTCGCCGGAACGCCGCGAAACCTTCCTCGGCAATGCCGAAATCCTGGAAGTGTTCAACATTACCAAGGTCGGCAAGGTTGCCGGTTGCCGTGTCACGGAAGGCAAGGTCGAGCGTGGTGCAGGCGTGCGCCTCATCCGCGACAACGTCGTCATCCACGAAGGCAAGCTCAAGACCCTCAAGCGCTTCAAGGACGAAGTGTCCGACGTGCCGATGGGCCAGGAATGCGGTATGGCCTTCGAGAATTACGAAGACATTCGCGCAGGCGACGTCATCGAGTGCTTCCGCGTGGAGCACATCACGCGCACGCTCTAAGCGCCGCGTTCATCGCCAAGAGATCAAGACCGCCGGGAACCTGTTCCCGGCGGTTTTGTTGCGCTGATCGAGGGTGTTTGGCCAATTTTGTGCAACCGCGAAAAATTGAACGGAATTTTCAAGATTTATTAGTTGCCAATTCCAGTCATGTTTATTATCCGGTAGCGGGAAAATTGCGCAGCTGAGAAGCGCCGGCAAGTTTCGCTTTTCCGTTTACTTAACAAGCGGATCCGCATGTCCGGCGCCAGTGCCCGTCGAACGTCCGGAGTATCGCCCGCCATGTCCTTGTTTTCGCGAACCGTCGTCCTCTCGCCCGCTTGCGCGGACGCGCACCAGCACGGCTCTCGCTCTATCGCTGGCGTTCAGCCTGACGGCATCCGCAGCCATGGCGCAGACGACGGCTCCGACCGAGACACAGAACCAGCCTGCGGCAAGCCAGACAACGGTACCGGCACAGCCCGCAGCACCGGCGGTGGCCCCGCAGACAGCACCCGCGCAGACCGCCCCGACCATGTCCCGCGTACCGGCCGATGCGCCCGCAGCAGCCCCGGCCCAACCGGCAACGACACCTGCCGCCTCGGCAGCACCTGCCCCCTCTGCCGCTCCCGCCGGTGTGGCCCAGCCGGCAACGCCGACGACGGCCGCCCAGCCGAATGCCGGCGAGCAGGCAGCCCCTGTTCAGGCCGCCCCGGTCCAGGCCGGTTCGGCCATCGAGGCAAGCCCGGCAGCGCCGGCCAACCCCGCGCAGCGCACCGACATTCCGCACGACCTGTCGCCCTGGGGCATGTTCCTTGCCGCGCATTGGGTGGTGAAGGCCGTGATGATCGGTCTTGCGGCCGCCTCGCTGATCACCTGGACGGTGTGGCTGGCAAAGACCCTCGAGCTTTTCGGCGCCCGCAGCCGTGCAGGCCGCACGCTGAAGCTGATCCGCAAGGCCCGTACGCTTTCGGAGGCGCTTGAGGCAGCCGGTACGCGCGGCGGGCCTGCCGCCCTGATGCTGCGAGCAGCCGCCGAGGAAGTGCAGCTTTCCGAAGGTGCTCTCGACCATGCGGAGAATGCCGGCGTGAAGGAACGCGTCGCTTCCACGCTCTCGCGCATCGAAGCCTATGCCGGCCGCCGCATGGCGCGTGGCACCGGCGTGCTTGCCACGATCGGCTCGACGGCGCCGTTTGTCGGCCTGTTCGGTACAGTCTGGGGCATCATGAATGCCTTTATCGGCATTTCGGAGAGCCATACGACCAATCTTGCCGTTGTCGCGCCGGGCATTGCCGAAGCGCTTCTGGCAACGGCGATCGGTCTCGTGGCCGCCATTCCCGCCGTCGTCATCTACAACGTCTTTGCCCGTTCCGTGACCGGCTATCGCCAGCTGCTTGCCGATGCATCGGCCGGCGTCGAGCGCCTTGTCAGCCGTGACCTCGACTACCGCAAGGTTCCGCCGGGCTCGCGCTCGAAGAGCTCGGTTTCGCTGGTAGCCGGAGGCTGATCGACCATGGCCGGTGGTATCCGCGAAAACCACGGCGACGATCTCGCCGAGAACCACGAGATCAACGTGACGCCGTTCATCGACGTCATGCTGGTTCTTCTCATCATCTTCATGGTGGCGGCACCGCTCGCCACCGTCGACGTCAATGTCGATCTGCCCGCCTCGACGGCGAAACCTGCAGAACGGCCGGACGAGCCCATCTACCTGACGCTCAAGCAGGATCTGTCGCTCAATATCGGCAATGATCCCGTGGCGCGCGACCAGCTGGCCGCCCATCTCGACGAGATGACCGGTGCCGACAAGGATGCCCGCATCTTCCTGCGCGCCGATAAGGCCGTCGATTACGGGCAGTTCATGGAGATCATGAACCTTCTGCGTGATGCCGGTTATCTGAAGATCGCGCTGGTCGGGCTGGAAAGCATGCCTGTGCCCCCGGCGGCACCTGCCGGAGCGCCTGCATCGACTGCGCCTGCGGCACCGGCAGCACCGCCCGTAGCACCGGCAGCGGGAGCTGCGCCATGAGCCTTGTCGCCTTCCACAGAAGCCGTGGCAGCCGGATCGGCGAAGTGGCGCTGTGGTCAACCGCTGCAGCACTCATGCTGGGTGCCCATGTGGGGCTGGCAGCGCTGGTGATGCAGGAAGACCCGGTCTCACCAGCCGAGAACGCGCCGCCGGCAGCGATCATGATCGACCTCGCACCCGAGCCGGTTGCCGCCAATACCGAAGAGGAACAGGTGGCACCCGACATGGCGGATGCCGAAGAGGTGAAGAGCGAGGAAACGCAGCCGGTCGAGGATCCTCCACCGATCGAGCAGCCGACACCGGAGCCGGAACCCGCCCCCGATCCGGTGGCAGAGGCCCCTCCGGAGCCGGTCGAGCCGCCGCCGCCGGAAGTGGCCGAGGCGCCGGAACCGGAGCCCGCACCGCCGGAAGTCGCCGAATTGCGCCGGAACCGACACCGGAGCCTGTCGAGGAAGTCGATCCCATCGAGGAGCAGGTGACGGCCGCGCTTGAGAATGTCGAAGTTCCCCTGCCGACCGTGCGCCCGCCGCCGCCTGAGGAAAAGCAAGCAGAGGCCAAGCCACGCCCGAAGAAGGACGAGGCGAAAAAGCTTCAGCGCGCCAAGCAGCAGCAGCGACAGGCCCAGAAGGAAATGGCAGAAGCCAAGCTGCAGACGCAGCAGGCAGACCGCACCGCGGCGACGCAGACCACGTCCGGTTCGACCATGTCCTCCGTCACGCCGGCCCGCTGGAAATCGCGCGTACAGGCCAAGCTTGCCCGCAATGCGCGCCGTTGCCCCGGCAGCGGCACGGGCACTGCCGCCGTTCGCTTCAACTTCGACGGCAGCGGCAATGTCACCAGCATTTCGCTGTCCCGCTCTTCCGGCGACCCAGCGATCGACGACTACATCGTTTCGGCCGTGCGGCGCGCCTCGCCCATTCCGGCACCGCCGGCCGGCGTGGCAAGCTATCTCGACCAGGCCCTGACCTGCACGCATTGAACGGCAGACAGGCTATCTGGACACCACCCGCAGGACATTGCGAGAAACATGAAGAGCCCCGGCCCGCCACGGCCGGGGCTTTTTCACGACCTGCTCACCCTTCCTTCCTTTGGAACGGGAGAAGCCCTGATTTTCCGCCCTGGCGGCAAACTGGCTTTTGCGTGCGGAGGCCTGCTCTGGTTATATGCGGGCATCCTTCCGACGAACTCTCCCGGGACTTACGCATGCATATGACCCTCGATGAAGCCGAAACGCTGGTCTTCAACGTCTTCCACTCCAATGGCGTTCGCGACGACGCTGCCCGTTCGGTGGCGCGTGCCTCGTGCAATCCGAAGCCGCCGGACAGGGCGGCCATGGGCTGCGGCGCGTGCCCGCCTATGTGAAGCAGGTGCGGGCGGGCAAATGCGACGGTCAGGCGACGCCCTCGGCGACGCGTCCGCGTCCCGGCCTGCTGGCCATCGACGCGGCTTACGGATTTGCCTATCCGGCGCTTGATATTGCCGTTGCAGAAGTGCCGGCGATCGCCCGCGAACAGGGTATCGCGTTTTGCGCCATCCACCGCTCACACCATGCGGGCGTCATGGCGCTGACCGTGGAGCGATTTGCCGAGCAGGGGCTGGCCGCGATGATGTTTGCCAATGCGCCGGCCTCCATGGCCCCCTGGGGCGGCAAGGTGCCGGTCTTCGGCACCAATCCGATCGCATTCGGGGTGCCTGTCGCAAATGCCGATCCGATCGTCATCGATCTGGCACTCTCCAAGGTGGCGCGCGGCAAGGTGATGGCTGCCACGCAGAAGAACACGCCCATCCCGGATGACTGGGCGCTGGACAAGGACGGCAATCCGACGACAGACCCTTTCCTTGCCATGGAAGGCACGATGGCGCCTTCAGGCGGTGCCAAGGGTGCAGCGCTTGCCTTTATGGTAGAAGTGCTGTCGGCCGGCTTTTCCGGCGCGAACTTCTCCTATCAGGCAAGCTCCCTCTTCGACGACAAGGGCCCGCCGCCGGCGCTCGGCCACTCGATGATCGTCATCGATCCGGAAGCGATAACGGGCGGCGGCGCTGCCGAGCGGATTGCCGACCTCGCCCATGAAATGGCCAAGCAGGATGGCGTGCGCCTGCCCGGTCGGCGCGGCCGCAATCTGCGGGTCCAGGCGATGGCAAACGGCCTTGAGATAGAGGATGACGTGATCGCGGCCATCCACGCGCTCTGAACGAAGAGCCGGGCGTGACGGAGAAGTCAAACCGCCCTGCGGCGGTTTGACGCAGGCGCATAGCTCCGGCGGCATCCTCGGCAGGCGCGTCGACACAGATTCGGGCCGATGGTTTGGTGCCGCCTGCCTGCTTTGGCCTTTTGCCGAATGAACGGCATCATCAGCGCTGACGATCTGAAGATGGGCCGCGCCGTATCGAAAGCGATTGGCGGGACTGATAATCAGTCGACCGGCCGGGATATCGCGCATTTTTGCGCAGGATCGGGGATATTTTCCCGCATGAGGCGAAAAAACTGCAGAAAGTGGGGATGTTTGCGGAAATGAAAAAGCCTGGCGCGGGAGGAGGATGCGCCAGGCTTTAAACTTGACCGGCAACTGGGAGGAGGAGGATGTTGCCGATCCGGTATCGAACAACACTGGGAGGAGGAGGTGTGTTGCTCGATGAGGTGAAATTACGTGAACCTCCCTGCTTCGCCAAGCATGCTTGTTGCAACGCAGCAATGCATTGGTTGCAATGCTGAGCAATTGCTCACTTCATTTGGAGGCAGATCGCAGTGACAGGCCTGGTGCAAGGGCACAAATCAGGGGCCGCGACACGGATCAGCCGCCATGGGTGGGCTTCGGCCGGAAGCTGGTCTATAGGCTTGAGAAGAGACGACAGGAGAGTGCCACATGGCCGTGATACGCTACCATGAGCAGGATATTTCGGCGGCGGATGCTGCGCGCTACACAGACGCGATCGCCATCGATACCGA
The DNA here is from genome assembly GCA_902167985.1 of Shinella sp. UYSO24. GTDB lineage: Bacteria > Pseudomonadota > Alphaproteobacteria > Rhizobiales > Rhizobiaceae > Neorhizobium. The sequence goes on along the minus strand of CABHNZ010000007.1, from coordinate 56,316 downwards.
GACGCTGGGCCTCGTGCCGCGTCGCGACCGCCTCTGCGTCGTGCAGCTCTCGCCCGGTGACGGCAGCGCCGATGTCATCCGCATCGCGCGCGGGCAGACGCAAGCCCCCAATCTCCTGTCACTGCTCTCGGATCCCGGCCGGCAGAAGATCTTTCACTATGGCCGGTTCGATATTGCCGTTCTCTTTCATACATTCGGCGTCACCACCACACCGGTCTTCTGCACCAAGATCGCGTCGCGCCTGACGCGCACCTATACGGACCGACATGGGCTGAAGGACAATCTGCGGGAATTGCTGGAGGTCGATATTTCGAAGGCGCAGCAGCAGACCGACTGGGCGGCCGACAAGCTTTCACAGGCGCAGCTCGAATATGCGGCATCGGACGTCCTGCATCTCCATGCGCTGCGCGACAAGCTGACCGCACGGCTCGAGCGCGACGGTCGCAGCGAACTGGCAAAAGCCTGTTTCGAGTTTCTGCCGACGCGTGCCAAGCTTGATCTTCTCGGCTGGGACGAAACGGATATCTTCGCCCATAGCTGACGGGTGAAGCGACACCGGACACGCCCGGATCCGCGCAATTATCAAAAACTTAACTATGATCGACGGATAATCTGACCTTCGGCTGATCCGGCGCCATGATGCGCCGCGGCCGCAACGCCGTACCGTTGCGACAAAACAATCCTCCGGCCGGCCTGCCTTTTTGCAATTCAGACAGAGGAGCAGGTGATGCTGGCCCCCGTTCGTACCACAAGCAGCATGCCTGCAACGACGACGACCGGCAGCGCCACGGATGGCGCCTCGGCTTCGAACGCCACGACCGGCACGGCCTCCTCTGCGGCAACAACGGCAAATTCCACATCGACCACAGGCGGCTCCACCACTGCGGCCAGCAGCACGACGCCCAGTACCGCCACCAATACGACCGCTGGTACGACCGTTGGAACGACCAGCAATGCGACTTCGGCCGAGAGCGCACCGGCGTCACCGCTTTCGGGCGGGCGCTACGGGCTTCTCTCGCTTTCCGGACAGTTGCAGATGGCGCAGGGCGTCTCTGCCATCGCCGATGCGATTGGTCAGGCGCTGCAGATGCCGCGTGGCGACAGCGAGGGGCTGCAGGATTACGCAGCGCGGCTTGCGACCGCCGTCAGCGCCATGTCCACGGCCGAGCGGCAGGATCTGGAGGCGACGATCAACCAGAGCGTCAGCGGCACCTCGCTTCGGATGCTTGCCGACCTGCTGCGCAGCCCGGCCGGACCGGATGCCGCCCGGCTGACCGCCTATCTCGAAGCAGCGCTGACCGATGGCGCCGATCCTGATCAGGTCATGCGTGCCGTACTCTCGGCCTATCAGCAGGATGCAGAACCGGATGCCCTGTCGCCCCGCACGGCCCTACCCGGCGCGACCAGTCTTGCCACGGCGGCACAAGCAAGCATTCCGGCAAGTACGGCCGCGACAGGATCAGCAGCGGCTGGCCCTGCAGCACAGGGTGCGACCACGATGCAATGCAGGGCGATGGGCCCGACGGCCAGCCGGGCGCGCCCACGGCCTCGACCGGCGCAGGCCCAGGGACAGGCGCAGGCACTTCCGCTGCGGATGGACGACAAGCCGCACAGATCACTCAGGGAAGCCAGGCAGGCCCGGGAACACAGGGAGGCGCGGCAACGCCGGGGAGCCAGACCGCAGGATCAACTCTGCCGAATGCCAATGCGCCGGGCACAGGCCCCGGAACCTCCCCTGGTGCGACGACAATGGTGGAGGCCCCGAGCCGGCACAGCCAGCCAGCGCCACGGCGGCTTCGGCTCTTGCGGACAAGGGTGCCGATGGCTCCCTGCTGGGCCATGCCGACCGGCCGGCCGCAACAGCGACGCCCGGAGCCGCCAGCGGGCCGCAGGCCAACGCAGGCGTAAACGCCCAGACATTTCTTTCCGGCCTTGCCGCACAGATCCGCAATCTCGGCCAGAGCCTGACCGGCACGCCCAGCCCATCACCCGCTGCGGGCCAGATTTCAGGCGATTTAACCGCGGCTCCGGATCAGGATTTCCCCGATATGGCCGTTACCGGCCGCGCCCCGGTGAGCACCGGCCTCTCGCAGGTGATTGCCAGCCGGCCAGATACGCTGGCGACGATCGAGTGGCTGGCAACCGCCCTTGCCGGCAATACCCTGCCGGGCCTGATTGCCGCACTTGCTGCGCATGGGCGTGGTTCGATGGTCGATGATTTCATTGCCCGTCTTATTGCCGGCGGGCTTGCCATGGGTTCGAGCGACACCGGACAGCTGATGGCGCAGGCCAAGGCGATGGCGGCACCAGCCGATCCGCAGACGACAGGAAGCATAGCAGACGATGCGGACCTGCCGCAGATGCTTGCCCAGGCCCGTCAGCATGCCTCCACCTCCGGCCGCGAGGATATCGACGGATTGCCTCTGCCGCTTTCCCCGCAGATGCAGGCGGCGCAGGCGCGCGAAGGCTTTGTCTTTCCCTATGTCACCTATCCGCCGCTCGACCAGCCGCCGCAGCGTCGGCCCCGGCGGCCGACGATCGAGATTTCGGCCGTCGATGAAGATGGCGAGCATCCGCAACAGCCCGGCGAGCAGGCTTTCGACGATGACGACGATCAAGATGCCGATCAGGCGAATGGCGGCGCAGAGGACGGCGGCGATACAAGCGCCAATGCTGGTGCCGAAAGCGGGCCGCTGACGGCGGACGGCAAGACGGACGGGCCAAAGGCCGAGCGGTCGGACACGGCTTCTGCCGGTCAGTCCCAACCTGAAACCAGCCGCAGTCCTGGCCCCAGCCCCAGTCCCAGTGCAGCGGCTGCCGGCAAGCGTGCCGCGCCGACGGCGCATCTGGCACATGGCGCGGATCAAGACGATGATCTGCCGCACGATCTCTATTTCAAGATGGCGGGTTGGAAGTAGGCTTCTGAGACCGGGGCGTGAGGCTTCGCCTGCGTGCTGCCCGTCCCATCGGGAGGGCTCGTTCGCCTTCCCTCTGCCTGTCCCCTTCCCCTTTCCTGTCACGGCCCCTCCCCTGCCCCTGCCCCGATCGGAGCCGGCGAAGCTTCCCGGCGACACAGTATTTCAGGAACAGGCCGTGACGCGGCCATGAAAAAAGCCGCCGGACCTTTCGATCCGGCGGCTTTCTCATTTCACATCAATCGCTTGAGGCTTACTCAGCGTTGCGGTTCTTCAGAGCCGCGCCGAGGATGTCGCCGAGCGAAGCGCCCGAGTCGGACGAACCGAACTGTGCGACTGCTTCCTTCTCTTCAGCGATTTCCAGCGCCTTGATCGAAAGCATGACCTTGCGGTCCTTCTTGGAGAAGTTGACGACGCGGGCGTCGAAAACCTGGCCAACCGAGAAACGCTCCGGACGCTGATCGTCGCGATCGCGTGCCAGGTCGTTGCGGCGGATGAAGGACGTGATGTCTTCGTGAGCAACCAGCTTCACTTCGACGCCACCGTCGTTAACGGCGATGACTTCGCACGAAACGACAGCGTTCTTGCGCAGGTCGCCAGCCGAAGCAGCTTCACCGACCGTGTCACGGCCGAGCTGCTTGATGCCGAGCGAAATACGCTCCTTCTCGACGTCAACATCGAGAACGACAGCCTTGACGACGTCGCCCTTGTTGAACTCCTCGATGACCTGTTCGCCCGGACGGTTCCAGTCGAGGTCAGAGAGGTGAACCATGCCGTCAACGTCGCCGTCGAGGCCGATGAACAGGCCGAATTCGGTCTTGTTCTTGACTTCGCCTTCGACTTCAGTGCCGGCCGGATGCGAGTAGGCGAATGCCTGCCACGGGTTTTCCAGGGTCTGCTTGAGGCCGAGCGAAATACGACGCTTGGACGGGTCGACTTCGAGAACGACAACGTCGACTTCCTGGCTCGTGGACAGGATCTTGCCGGGGTGTACGTTCTTCTTGGTCCAGGACATTTCCGAGATGTGGATCAGGCCTTCGATGCCCGGCTCCAGCTCGACGAATGCACCGTAGTCGGTGATGTTCGTGACGGTACCGGAAATCTTCTTGCCGACCGGGTACTTGGCGGCAATGCCATCCCACGGATCCGACTCGAGCTGCTTCATGCCGAGCGAGATACGGTGGGTTTCCTGGTTGATGCGGATGATCTGAACCTTGACCTGCTGGCCAATGGACAGGATTTCCGACGGATGGTTGACGCGGCGCCAAGCCATATCGGTGACGTGCAGCAGGCCGTCGATGCCGCCGAGGTCAACGAACGCACCGTAATCGGTAATGTTCTTGACGACGCCGTCAACAACCTGGCCTTCTTCGAGGTTCTGAACGATTTCAGAACGCTGCTCGGCACGCGATTCTTCAAGAACCGTACGGCGCGAAACAACGATGTTGCCGCGACGCTTGTCCATCTTGAGGATTTCGAAGGGCTGCGGGTTGTGCATGAGCGGGGTAACGTCGCGGATCGGACGGATGTCGACCTGCGAACGCGGCAGGAAGGCAACGGCGCCGTCGAGATCGACGGTGAAGCCACCCTTGACCTGGTTGAAGATAACGCCTTCAACGCGCTCGCCAGCTTCGAACTTGGCTTCGAGCTTGACCCAGCTCTCTTCGCGGCGAGCCTTTTCGCGCGACAGAACAGCTTCGCCGAGAGCGTTTTCGATGCGCTCGACGTAAACTTCGACTTCGTCGCCAACCTTCAGCGAGCCGTCCTTGCCCTTTGCACCGAATTCCTTCAGCGCGATGCGACCTTCGACCTTGAGGCCGACGTCAACAACGGCAACGTCCTTTTCGATCGCGGTGACGAGGCCCTTAGTTACGTAGCCTTCTGCGAGATCGGTCTTTGCAAAGGATTCTTCGAGGAGGGCTGCAAAGTCTTCACGCGACGGGGTAGATACTGCCATGAAATCTCCTGATCGTATCCCTTTGAAAAAGGGACACATCTGCGCCGGGGGTTCGTGTTAAACACGCCCTCAAGCCTCAGCCCGCCTCCATATGTTGGGAGGCAATCCGGCGCTGGGTCTGAACTCAAGGACTTCGGATCGGAACCGGCAGAACCGGCGCGTCACCTCTATTTCAGGGCGGCGTCAATGAATGCGCGCGCGACCTGAAACGCCGCCTCTATACTCATTTCGGACGTATCAAGCAAGTGCGCGTCGACTGCGGGCTTCAAAGGACTGTCGGCGCGGCCCATGTCGCGCTCGTCGCGCTTCTTCACATCTTCGAAAATCGTCTCGTAATCGGCCGACTGGCCCTTGGCGACAATCTCGTCATAGCGGCGTCTGGCGCGCACTTCCGGCGAGGCCGTCACGTATAGCTTCACCGGTGCGTCCGGGCAGACGACAGTACCGATGTCGCGACCATCGAGCACAGTTCCCGGCTTTCTGACCGCAAAGGCCTGCTGTGCTTCCACCAGCGCACGACGGACGGCCGGCATGACGGCGATCTTCGAGGCTGCCTCGCCGATCGCATGGACCGAAAGAACATCGCGGTCTAGACCGGCAAGTTCGAGCTCCCTTGCGACCTTTTCGGCGACGGCCTCGTCATCGAGCGGCAGGCCGCGATCGAGAAGCGCCTTGGCCGTTGCGCGATAGGTCAGGCCCGTATCGAGATGATGAAAGCCATAGGCCTCGGCAATCAGCCGGGACAGGGTGCCCTTGCCGGCTGCGGCCGGGCCATCGATGGCAATCGTCATTACGGTATCGGTCACTGTGTCACTCATTATGCGGTTAGGCTGGAGGCGGTTATGCCGGAAAGGGTTAGGTGGCGCCGCCTTCAAAAGGGCAGGCCGGCGACGCGGGGTTCAGGCAGGGCGGCGTGCGCCATAGCTCCGCACGAGTTCAGCCATATCCGTCTGGCCCGGCATCTGGTCGAGGCCGGCGGCGACGCCTTCGCGATCCGACAGATTGCGGTTCTGGCTGACCTTCCACTTGCCTTCGATGGCGGTGATCTCGATCTCGACGCCGATAATGCCCTTGAGCTGCGCGCGGACGAATCCTGCGGCGCATCGGCCACCGCCCAGGGCGCGGCGCGAGCGCCTTCCTGCTGGCCAGTGATCGCATCGATCTGGGAAAGAAGCCAGTCGGCATCCTCGATGACGCGGGCGGTACCACGGGCCTGGACAATGGCGTAGTTCCAGGTGGGCACGACCTTGCCGGTCTCCTGCTTGGTGGCGTACCAGGAGGGCGTGACGTAGGAATCTGCGCCCTGGAAAACGGTCAGGATGGAGGCGCCGTCGCGGATATCCTTCCACTGCTCGTTCGCACGGGCGAGATGCAGGCGCAGCGTGCCTTTTTCCGAGCCTCGGCATCGAGATGGAAGGGCACGGCATTGGCGATCAGCCCGCCATTGCCGGATGTCACCAGAAGACCGAGCGGATGGGCTCGAATCAGGGCCTGCTGGGTGGCGAGATCTTCCTCGCGAAAATGCGGTGGCTGATACATTTTCGTCCTTCCATCCTGCTCTTACGAGCGCCCTTCGATCGTGCCCCCGTCGTTAGCACAAGCGCGGGGGGCGGTCATCCGGTTGTTACGCGCGCATGGCGGGAAAAGTTTGCCTTTGACATGAAAGGCGCTAAGCCTTATGGGGTCCGGCTTAGATTTTTCACCCTGACATTGCCGTTTCCGCGGCGAGCCGATGTTTTCGGCCATGTTCAAGAGGCTTTACTGTGGCAAAAGCAGAACTCGGAACCAAGCGTACCGATCCCGATACCGGCAAGAAATTCTACGACCTGAACCGTGATCCGGTGGTTTCGCCGTATAGCGGCAAGTCCTGGCCGCTGTCCTTCTTCGCTGAGCATAGCGCTCAGGTGAAGATGGAGCAGGCAGAGGAAGAAGAAGTTCAGGAAGTCGATTCCGAGAACCAGGACGTCGAGCTCGTCTCTCACGATGAGGGCGACGACGCAAACAGCGGCGACGACATTCCTGATATGGGCGATGACGAAGACGTCGATCTCGGCGATGACGACGATACGTTCCTCGAAGCAGACGAAGACGATGAAGACGACGACATGTCGGGCATCATCGGCGTCGGCGGTGACGACGACGAGGGCTGATCCCCTCATTTGCGGTAAGGTCCGGCGCCAAAACAAAAAAAATCGCCGGACCTCAATTTTTATGCTTGCACTTCCTCAAATCCAGAAGTACTAAGCCGCCACTCCCAAGCGAAACGCCGCTGACGGAGTTTCCCAGGACCGGAAAGCATACCGGACCACCCTGATGGGGCTATAGCTCAGCTGGGAGAGCGCTTGCATGGCATGCAAGAGGTCAGCGGTTCGATCCCGCTTAGCTCCACCAAATCTTCCCAGATTATCTCCTGAAAAACACACCGGCCAAACGGCCTGATTTCTTCCCCACTCACCTCGCAATTCTTCCCTGCGCTTTTCACGCGGATCACAGGCCACAAAAAAGCAGCCCCATATGGAAGCTGCTTCGGGATGGTCTTTTGCTGTTCGAAATGTCGGGCGGATTTGAAGGGGGCGCGAATCAGTTCCGGCCACGAATCATTTTGGCGCAGCCGTTGTTACACGCTGCGCCCTCTATCGATTGTGATGATCGAAAACGTGTCTCTGCCTGCTCGCAGGCCTCAAGGCTCAGCGATGACCGATCTTGCGGTGAGAGCGGTGTTCGCGGCTTGCGGAACGCGCCACGACGAGAATGAGACCGAGCATCACAACGCTGAACATAAGTGCCTTTGCCCATTCGCCTGCCGGAATGGAGGCAAGGGCCGACCCGTCGCGCACGCGGCACAACGAAACCAGAATGAGCGGGATACCGCCTGCCATCAGCAGGCCGATAAACAGCATGAGCTTGCGAATACCAGTCATTCTTCCAATTCCCGACGGCTTGTGCCGCATTCCCCTAGTGATTAACTCCAGACTGCATCTAATGCGTTAGCTGAGCAAGGTTAATTTGAACGATTTGTGACGCGAAATGCGTATTAATCGGTTAGATTGCCGCCAGCTGACGCAATTTCGTTACCGCATTGTGCAAATCTGTGCTGCGGACACGCGATTTTCAATGGTGCGGCACCCAGGATGGCAAATGCGAGGAGGCGTAGATCCTCACTCGACGACGTGCCCGCCCGGTTGAGCGGATCGCGGCCACGCCCTTCCGCTCTGCAAGCGGCTTTAGAGACTGCGTGTTACAGGCATGTGTCGGCAGCGCCGATTCTTCACGGTAGAGGGACGCAAGAGCCCGCGCCTTTGCCCGGATGACCAGGGCGAGACTTGCCGCTGACGCGGCGATCAGGACGGCTATCACTGTCAAAATTGCGAAAACAACGGTCATCTGCACAATTCCTCCGCTCCGATAACGCGTGGAATGTCAGAAAGTTCTCGACCCGCGCGAAAAGGTCGTGGCACGCCGAGACTTGGCTTCGACCGGCAAGTGCCATGACGGAGATGCCGCGACGTGCTGGCGCCTAGGGGCTGGGAGGAGGGCTGGAGGGCGGCCGGCCGCGGCTATCGCGTGATGGCGCGATCGTTACCGTCGAAGCGATGGCGGCTGGCCTCGTCGGGCGTGGCGAAGACGATATCATCCGGCTGGTAGCGATGTTCGCCAAAGAGGCGCACGGTAATCAGGCCGGCAAGCTCCGTCTCGAGATAAACGATCGTGTCGGCACCCAGATGCTCCACGTGAATCACTTTTCCCTTCCAGTCGCCGCTCTCGCGTGACAGCACGATATGCTCGGGCCGGATACCGATCGTCTTTGCCTCGCGGTCTCCCAGTCTGTCACCCGGAATGAAATTCATCTGCGGCGAGCCGATGAAGCCGGCAACGAAGGTGTTGGCCGGGTGATTATAGAGTTCCATCGGGGAGCCGACCTGTTCGATGGCGCCGGCGTTCAAGACGACGATCTTGTCGGCAAGCGTCATGGCTTCCACCTGATCGTGGGTGACGTAGATCATCGTCGCCTTGAGGCGGCGGTGCAGGCCGGCGATTTCGAGACGCGTCTGGACGCGCAGCGCCGCATCGAGGTTGGAGAGCGGCTCGTCGAAGAGAAAGAGGCTCGGTTCGCGCACGATGGCACGGCCGATCGCGACGCGCTGGCGCTGGCCGCCGGAAAGCTCGGCCGGGCGGCGGGCGAGGTAAGCATCGAGCGACAGCATGGATGCGGCCTTGCTGACCTTTTCCTCGATCTCTGCCTTGGGCGCGCCGGCCTGTTTGAGGCCAAGCCCCATATTCTCCTTGACCGTCAGGTGCGGATAGAGGGCGTAGGACTGGAAGACCATGGCAATGCCGCGCTTTGCCGGCGGCACGGTCGCCACTTCCCGGCCATCGATGCGGATCGAACCGGACGTGGCATCTTCCAGCCCGGCGATGACGCGCAGAAGCGTCGACTTTCCGCAGCCCGACGGGCCGACGAAGATGACGAACTCGCCGTCTTCGACCGTCAGGTCGATGCCCTTCAGCACTTCATGATCGCCAAAGGCCTTGCGGATGGAGGTCAGTTGCAGGGAACCCAAGAGCGTCTTCCTTAAATTCGGCGTTCGGAGATGGACGGCGCGAGGCGAACAGCCTTTCCGGTGCGCACGCTCTCATCCGCCGCAAGGCAGATCTTCAGCGATTGCACCGCATCGTCCATATGGCGGGTGAGATCGATATTTTCGCGGATCGCTTTCAGCACATAGGCCTGTTCGAGATCGCAGAGCATCTGGTGGTCCGGCTCGCCGGACATGGATAACAGCGCATCGGGGCGAATGAAGGCGCCATCAGGGCCTGTCTCGGCGCTGTGGACGCGGATGACCGAGGTTTTCGTATGGGTGTCGAGATCGTCCGAGCGGGCCTTGTCGTCGACGACGATCGAGACGGCGCCGTTCGGCGACATGACATCCTTCACGAAGAAGGCGGTTTCCGACATCATCGGCCCCCAGCCGGCCTCATACCAGCCGACGGAACCATCCTCGAAAATCACCTGCATATGGCCGTAATTATACATGGTCGGCGCGATATCGTCCGTCATGCGCAGGCCCATGCCGCGCACTTCGACGGCTTTGGCATCGGTGATCTGACACCAGACGTCGATGTAATGGACGCCGCAATCGACGATCGGCGAGGTCGTCTGCATCAGCGCCTTGTGGACATGCCATTTGTCGCCGGAGGATTGCTGGTTGAGGTTCATGCGGAAGACGTAAGGCGGCCCGAGCCTGCGGGCCTCCTCGATCAGCCGCATCCAGGATGGGTGATGGCGGAGAATATAGCCGATGACGAGCTTGCGGCCATGCCTCACGGCGGCCGCCACGACGCGCTCGGCATCGGCAAGCGTGGTCGCCAGCGGCTTTTCGACGAAGACGTCGCAGCCTGCCTCGATCGCCATGACGGCGTAATCGGCGTGGGTGTCCGAATAGGTGTTGATCGAGCAGAGATCCGGTTTCGTCAGGCGAAGTGCCTCGGCAAAATCCGTCATCAGCGGATAGGATGACAGCTCTTGCGGCAGATCCCGGCGGGAGCGGTTGACGAGGCCGACGATTTCGAAGCCCGGATTGCGGTGATAGGCCAGCGCATGGCTTCGCCCCATATTGCCGAGGCCTGCCACCAGCACGCGGATAGGCGCTTGCGTATCGCTCATTTGACGGCTCCGGCGGTAATGCCGCGGATCAACTGGCGCGAGAAGATGACGTAGAGGACGAGCACCGGCAGGATGGCGAGCGAGAGTGCGGCCAGAACCGCATTCCAGTTGGTGACGAACTGGCCGATGAACATCTGGGCGCCGAGCGTGATCGTCTTCGTCGCCTCGCCGGGCGCGAGGATCAGCGGGAACCAGAGATCGTTCCAGATGGGGATCATGGTGAAGACGGCAACCGTTGCCATGGCCGGGCGGATGAGCGGCAGGACGAGGCGGAAGAAGATCGCATATTCCGAGAGCCCGTCGATGCGGCCGGCATTCTTCAGGTCGTCGGAGACTGTCCGCATGAATTCCGACAGGATGAAGATCGCAAGCGGCAGGCCTTGCGCCGTGTAGACGAGGACGAGGGCCGTGCGCGTATTGACGAGGCCGCTCGCCGCCATGCCCTGAAGGATGGCGATCGTGCCAAGCCGGATCGGGATCATGATGCCGAGCGCCAGATAGAGGCCGAGCAGCGTATTGCCGCGAAATCTATATTCCGAGAGCGCGAAGGCGGCCATGGCGCCGAAGAGGAGCACGAAGGCGATCGAGACGACGGTAACGATGAGGCTGTTGCCGAAATAGCCGAGAAAATCGCCCTGGCTCAGCACCGTCTCATAGCCGATCAGACTGAAGCTCGACGGGCCGGGCAGGCTCATCGGCGAGCGGAAGATGGCATTGCGGTTCTTCAGCGAATTGACCAGCGTCAGGAAGACCGGAAAAAGGGCGATCAGCGTATAGGCGATCAGTGCCACATGGATGGCGGCCGTGCGAAACGGAACGGAACGGGCTTTCGACATTCTCTCCCCTCCCCTTAGAACTGGTAGCGACGCATGCGCCGCTGGATGACGAAGAGATAGAGCGAGACGCCGGCCAGAATGATGAGGAACATCACGGCGGCGATGGTGGCGCCCATGGAGCGGTCGCCCATCTGGTTCTGGAAGCCGAAGAAGGTGCGGTAGAGGAGCGTGCCGAGAATATCGGTCGCACCGTCCGGCCCGGCCAGCGCGCCCTGTACGGTGTAGATCAGGTCGAAAGCGTTGAAATTGCCGACGAAGGTCAGCACCGAGACGATGCCGATCGAGGGCAGGATCAGCGGCAGTTTGATCTTCCAGAACTGGCTCCAGCCGGTAATGCCATCGCATTCCGCCGCCTCCAGCACTTCGTCGGGAATATTGAGGAGGGCGGCGTAGATCAGCATCATCGGGATGCCGACATATTGCCAGACCGAGATCAGCGCCACCGTGACCAGCGCCGTATCGGCCTTTCCGAGCCAGGGGCCGAAGGCCCATTTGAGGCCGACAAGATCCATCAGCGTCGGCGCAATGCCCCAGATCGGCGAGAGGATGAGCTTCCAGATGAAGCCGACGATGACGAAGGAAAGAAGCGTCGGCACGAAGATCGCCGAGCGATAGAAGGCGGCAAAGCGCAGCTTCGGCACCGAGAGCATGGCGGCGATCGCGATGCCGACGGGGTTCTGCACCAGCATGTGGATGATGAAGAAGAGGATGTTGTTGACGAGCGCGTTCCAGAAATCATGCGACAGGCGCGGATCGGAAAACAGCGTGACGAAATTGCCAAGCCCGACGAAGGCGAGTTTGCCTTCGACGAGATTGTAGAAGGACAGCCGCAGCGTCTCGATGAGCGGCAGGATCATCACCGCCGTATAGACAATGAAGGCCGGCGCCAGAAAGACGAGAATGTGCCAGCGGGCAGGCCGCCGGATCTCACCGATCCCGGCTTCGGCTTTGTCGATATCGCTCATGGGCTGTTCCGAATGTTTCTTGTTGTCTGCGCGAAGGCAGCATCACGGCATTGCCAATACCTTCGGGCCGCTACCGCTGCCGCCCGCCCCGCTCCAGATGCGAGAGACAGGTCCCCCTCCCCATTTGACGGAGAGGGGGAGCATGTCGAAGGCAGATCAGGGGCCCGGGCCCTGGCACACAGCCAGAGCCGTCAGACCACCCTGTTACTTGGCCGGCTTGTACCAGCTGTCGAGGCCCTTCTGGGTTTCGGCAGCGGCCTGTTCCGGCGTTTCGGTGCCGTTGATGACGTTAGCCGAGACGCGCCACATTTCGAGATCGAGGTTCGGCGTGCCGCGGCCGACGATCTGCGCGCTCGGGCGGATCGTCGTCTTGCAGTTCTGGCGCCAGGAGACGAATTCCTGGGCAAGCGGGTCGTTCATCTTCACCGGTGTCTTGTTGAGCGAGAAGAAGCCCGGCAGCGCATTGGCATAGATCTCGGCAAATTCCGGCGAGGCGACCCAGGTGAGGAATTTCTTCGCCGCTTCCGGGTTCTTCGTCTTGGCGTTCATGCCAAGGCCGATATCGTTGTGGTCGGAAATGTAGCAGGCGTCACCAGCCTTAGGCACCGGCGGCGGGAAGGCGCCCATTTCGAAATCGGCTGCGGCGCGGAAGTTGGAAATCTCCCACGAACCGGCCGGATAGATGGCGGCGCGACCAAGCGTGAAGAGGTTCTGGCTGTCCGGATAGGTCTGCGCCTCGAAACCATCGCCCAGATAGGGCTTCCACTTGGCAAGTTCCTTGTAGGGCTGAACCCAGTCGGCATCGGTCAGCTTCTCTTTGCCCTCGATCAGCGCCTTGCGGCCTTCCTCGCCCTTCCAGTAGTTCGGGCCGATATTGTAATAGCCCATGGTGGCCGACTCCCACTGGTCCTTGGTGCCCATGGCCATCGGGATGTAATTGCCGTTCGCCTTGATCTTGTCGAGCACGGCGAAGAATTCCTCCTCGGTCTTCGGCACCTTGACGCCGACTTCCTCGAAAGCCTTCTTGTTGTAGATGAAGCCGTGAATGACCGAGGCCATCGGCACGCAGAAGCTGGTCTTGCCGTCATCCGTCGACCAGGCGGCCTTGGCGGTGTCGGTGAAATTATCCATGCCCGGCAGGTCGTTGAGCGGCGCAAGCTGGCCCTTCTGGAACATGGCGAGCGACAGGTCGAACGGACGGCAGGCGATCAGGTCGCCGGCGGTGCCCGCTTCCAGCTTGGCGTTGACGGCAGAGTTATATTCCGTCGGCGCCAGCGGCGCGAACGTCACCTTGATACCGGGGTTCTTCGCCTCGAAGGCCGGGATCAGCTTTTCCTGCCAGATGGACAGGTCGTCATTGCGCCAGCTCTCGATCGTCAGCTGGGCATCGGCGGCATTGGCAATCCCTGCCGAGGCCAGAACGGCCGGGACGAGAATGGTGGATGTGAAAAACATGCCTTTCAATATGCTGGTCATGACGTTCTCCCTCTTATCGCGCCATTCAGGCGCATTTCATGGACTTCCCAGAACCTTTTTCGATCGTCGCCAACGCGATGCGCAGCGTATCGGCAGACTGCGACAGCAATGTCCTGGCCGAGGCGACATCCGGCACGCCGACTGCGAGCAGGACGGCGATCTTCACCGCGCCATCCGCCCTTTCGACGGCGGCAGCGGCCTCCTCCTCACCGATACCGGCGATATCGGCCACCATGCGCGCGGCACGCAGGCGCAGCTTGGCATTATCGGCGCGCAGATTGACCATGTGGCCATCATGCACATGGCCGAGCATCACGGCGGCCAGTGTCGAGATCATGTTGAAGGCGACCTTCTGCGCGGTCGCCGCACCCATGCGGGTGGAACCGGCAACGACTTCCGGCGGCGTTTCGAGCAGGATCGCGATATCGGCGGCGGCCAGAAGCGGCGTGGCGGCATTGTTGGACATGGCGACCACCTTTGCGCCCCTTTGGCTGGCGGTCTTCGCAACGGCAAGCGTATAGGGCGTGGAGCCGCTGGCCGAGACACAGAGAACGAGATCGCCTTCCCTGACCACCTGCGCATCGTGCGCACCAAGGTCGCATCATCTTCCGGACCACCGGGCAGATCGGAGCCGGTCGGCAGACCGCCTGCAAAGAGAAGGACGATCCGGTCACGAGCGATGCCGTAGGTGCCGGGCAGTTCGAGGCCGTCAGCCATGGCGACCAGTCCGGCACTGCCGGCTCCGGCATAGACGATGCGCCCGCCGGCCTGCAGCGTTCTCGCCATCACATCGGCTGCGGCCGCAATGGCAGGGATCGCCTGATCGACGCTCTCCGCAGCATCGCGCTGGCCTTCAGACAGGAGCGCAAGGATATCGGCAGGGTCGAGCGCATCGAGCCCTTGCGATCTTGCGTGCCGTGCCTCGGTAGCGCTTACCATGCGATTTTCTCCCTCTGACAAAAATGATGCCAAAAAAATACCAATTGTCTAGCGCAAAATTAACTTTTGGCGCCACACGTAGTGATTTAGATCAAGAATCGACAAAAGTCCCTGTTTATTCAATTCGATAAAATATGAGCAGTCGCCGAATGAAAATCCCTCTTGGTTAGTGGTATTTTTTTGGTATCATCCAATCCGGAGGTATCCATGGTAGATTATCTTATCGGCATAGACGGAGGCGGAACCAGTTGCCGTGCGGCATTGGCCGACGCGGACGGGACCGTCATCGGCCGCGGCAAGAGTGGCGCCTCCAATATCCTGACCGACCCCGACACGGCGCTCAAGCATATCGAGGAAGCCTGCCTGCTGGCCTTTGCCGAAGCCGGTCGTGCACCGGATTTTGCCCGGTGCGCTGCCATTCTCGGGCTTGCCGGCAATAATGTCGGCGACGCAGTGAATTACGTGACGGCACGCCTGCCCTTCGGCCGCTCCGAGATCGTCTCCGATGGATTGATTGCACTCGAAGGCGCTGTCGGCGACGGCGACGGGGCGATCGGCATTGTCGGTACCGGCACGATCTTCTTTGCCCGCACCGGCGGGGTCGTGCGCTCCGTCGGCGGCTGGGGATTTCAGGTGAGCGATCTCGGCAGCGGCGCAAGGCTCGGCCAGCTGGCGCTGCAGGAAAGCCTGCTTGCCTATGACGGAATGCGGCCCGCGGGTGATTTCACCCGTTTCATCCTCTCAGGCTTCGATAACAGCCCCGATGCGATCGTCGAATTTGCCCGAAAGGCAAGGCCCGGCGATTTCGGCCGCTATGCGCCGTCCGTGTTCGACTTTGCCGGCAAGGGCGATGAGAATGCCCTGCATCTCGTCAGGACAGGTGCTGCCGCCATCGATGACGCGCTCGACGTGATCGCCGGGCTGACGGCCAGCAGCGGGCGGCTCTGCCTGCTCGGCGGGCTGGCCGGGCTTTATCCGGCCTATCTTTCGCCGCGGCACAGGGGCAGGCTCTCGCAACCGCTTCACGATGCGCTGACCGGCGCCGTACAGCTGGCGGCAAGGCGCTTTGGCGCCGGTACCGGCCGCAAGGCAGAGGTGGGCGCATGAGCGAAAGGCTGGCTGACATCCTGCCGCTCGAAGGCCTGCAATCGGCAGGCACCGGGCCGCTCTACCGCAAGCTCAGGCAGAGCCTCGAGGATGCGATCCGTGGCGGCAAGCTTGGCCATGGCGATGCGCTTCCGGCGGAGCGGGATCTGGCCGATTACGCCAATGTCAGCCGTGTGACGGTGCGCAAGGCGGTGGACGATCTGGTTCGGGACGGGCTGCTGATCCGTCGCCAGGGCTCCGGCACTTTCGTCGTTCGGCCGATGTCCCGCGTCGAACAACCGCTTACCCGGCTGACCTCCTTTACCGAGGATATGGCACGGCGCGGGCTGATGACGCGCTCCGAATGGCTGCAGCGGGGCCTGTTTCATCCGTCTCCGGAAGAGATGATGATGCTCGGCCTGACGCCCGGCACGCTTGTGGCGCGCATCGGGCGGTTGCGTATCGCCAATGACATGCCGCTTGCGATCGAGCGCGCCAGCATATCCGCCGAATTTCTGCCGGACCCGGCGATGATCCGCAGCTCGCTCTATGCGGAGCTTGAGAAAAAGGACGCCCGGCCGGTGCGTGCCATCCAGCGGATCTCGGCCTGCAATCTTTCCAATCCCGATGCGGGGCTTCTGGAAGTGCCAATCGGCGCCGCCGGGCTTTCGATCGAACGCGTGTCCTATCTGGAATCGGGACGCGTGGTGGAACTCACCCGCTCGCTTTATCGCGGCGATGCCTATGACTTCGTCGCCGAGCTCTCACTGGCCGGCGACTGAAACGACAAGAATAAGGGACAAGACAATGCAGACGCATATGCGACAGGAGATCAACGAGATTCCGGAGGCCGTGGCACGGCTCATCGATACGTCCGGTGCCTCTCTTGCCGCCGCCGGCCGGGCCCTGCGTGACAAGGATCCGGCCTTTCTCGTCAGCATTGCGCGCGGCTCGTCCGATCACGCCGCGACGTTCATCAAATATGCGATCGAGCTGACCGCCGGGCGCCCGGTCGCCTCGATCGGGCCGTCGCTTGCCTCGATCTATGGTGCCAAGCTTTCGCTCGGCGGCGGCGCCGCGATTGCGATCTCGCAGTCCGGCAAAAGCCCGGACATCGTTGCCATGGCGGAAGCGGCAACCGCCTCCGGCGCGCTGACGATCGCGCTCACCAACACCCTGCCCTCGCCGATCGCGACTGCCTCCAGCCATGCGATCGATATCGCGGCCGGGCCGGAACTTGCGGTTGCGGCGACGAAATCCTTCGTCAACTCGGTTGCCGCCGGCCTTTATCTTCTGGCCGAGTGGACAGAGAGTGATGCGCTCAAGGCAGCCATGCAGGCCCTGCCCGGCCATCTGGAAAAGGCCGTGGCGATAGACTGGAGTGCCTTTGCAAGCGAAATCGGCGAGGCCGGCTCGCTCTATATGCTCGGTCGCGGCCCGGCTCTGGCGATTGCCAGCGAGGCGGCGCTGAAATTCAAGGAAACTTCCAACATGCATGCGGAGGCCTATTCCTCGGCCGAGGTTCTGCATGGTCCTGTGGCGCTGGTGGAAAAGCATTTCCCGGTTCTGACCTTTGCCGCGCGTGACGCGGCCGAAGCCTCCTCTGCCGAAATGGCCGATTCGCTCATCGGCAAGGGCGCGCTGTCTTTTGCGACCACCGAACTGACCAGGACGGCAAAGACGCTGCCCTTCGTCGCAACCGGCCACCCGCTGACCGATGCGCTGGCGCTGATCGTGCCTTTCTACGGCTTTGTCGAATCCTGGTCGCGCGCCAAAGGCTTCAATCCCGATGCGCCGCTGGCCCTGAAGAAAGTAACGGAAACCCGATGACCGATCAGACGGCAATCACCGGAGCGCGGATTTTCGACGGCGAGATCTGGCATGAGGATGCGGCCCTCATCATCGACGGTGCGCGGATCGTGGCGATTGCCGATGCGGACCAACTTCCGGCAGGCACCAAGACCGTGCCCGCCGGGGGCGCGCTGATCGTACCCGGGTTCATCGATCTGCAGGTGAATGGCGGCGGGGGCGTGCTTCTCAATGAAGAGCCGACTGTCGAAGGACTGCGGCAGATCTGCGCGGCGCATGCGAAATTCGGCACGACGGCGCTGCTGCCGACGCTGATTACCGATACATACGAGATTACCGCCGCCACCGTCGAAGCCGGCAAGCAGGCGGCGGCCGAGGGTGTGCCGGGCTTTCTCGGCCTGCATCTGGAAGGGCCGCATCTCTCACTTGCCCGCAAGCGCCCATGACCCGGCGCTGATCCGGCCGATGGATGCCGCCGATCTCGACCTCATTCTCTCCTGCCAAGGCCATTTTGGCGCGCTGATCTCGACCATCGCGCCGGAGAATGTCACGGCCGCACAGGTCTTAGCGCTCGCTGACGCCGGCATCATCGTCAGTCTCGGGCATACGGATGCGTCCTATGCAACCGCTGCCGACTATGCGAAGGCCGGCGCGCGCAGCGTCACGCATCTCTTCAACGCCATGAGCCAGCTTGGCCATCGCCAGCCGGGCGTGGTGGGTGCGGCGCTCGATATCGGCACGCTTCATGCGGGGCTGATCTGCGACGGTATCCATGTGGATCCGGCGGCGATGGGCGTGGCGCTTCGGGCCAAGAAGGGTCCGGGCCGGATTTTCATCGTCACCGATGCGATGTCGCCGATCGGCACAGACATGCAGAGCTTTACCCTCAACGGCCGCGAAATCCTGCGCCGCGACGGACGGCTGACGCTGGCCGACGGAACGCTTGCCGGCGCCGATATCGACATGATCTCTTCCGTGCGCTTCGTGCATGAGAGGCTTGGCCTGCCGCTTGAAGAAGCGATCCGGATGGCAAGCCTCTACCCCGCCGAAGCGGCCCGCGTGGCGGATCGCAAGGGTTTGCTCAAACCCGGTTTCGATGCGGATTTCGTGGTGCTGACCGAAGATCTCGGCATGAAGAGCACATGGATCGGCGGCCAGCGCATTCATCAGCAATAGAAGGCTGTCTCGCCTTCTTATCCGGCTAAGGGAAAACGGAGGATAACCTTCAAGCCCTTGCGCGCGGCCATCCGTGAGCTCCATCGTTGCGCCATGCAGGCGGGCGATTTCTTCGACGATCGGCAGGCCGAGGCCTGTGCCGGAGGCTGTTGCGGGCTTGTCCGTTGCGCCTCGCTCCCCGCCCCGCTCGAAGCGGCGCAGCACGATGGCGCGCTTTTCCGCCGGGATGCCGGGGCCGTCATCCTCGACTTCGAGGCATACGGCGCCATCGCCACGCTCGACGCGTACCGTGACCTCGCTGCCCTTGCCGGCATAAAGGAGCGCATTGCCGAGAAGGTTTTTCAGCATCTCGCCGATCAGCAGCGGTTCGACCATGACCGAAAGGCCATCCTCGCCCTCGAAGCCGAGATCGATGCCGGCTTCTGCGGCACCGGGCACATGATCGGCGGTGGCGGCACGGGCAAGCTCGGTGAGGTCCAAGCGCTGCATCGCCGTCTGGCGCGACGAGGCATCGATCCGTGCCATCAGGAGAAGCTGGGCGAGAATGCGCTCGGCATTGGCGACCGCCTCATCCGCCTTGCGGGCGGCGGCGCGCGCCTCCGTCAGATCGGCGCCGCGATCGGCGAGCGCCAGCTGGGTGCGGATGATGGCAAGCGGCGTGCGCAGCTGATGGCTGGCGTTGCCGGTGAAATGTCTGAGCGCATCCAGCGAACCTTCCAGTCGCACCATGAAGGAATTGACCGTATCGACAAGGCCCTGAACCTCGCTCGGCACCCGCTGGCGGATCGGATGGAGATCATCCGGGCTACGTTCGGCAATCGCCTCGCTCAACCGGTAGAGCGGTTCCAGCGACATGGTGACGGCCACCCAGACGATGACGGCAGCGCCGACGATCATCAGAAGGAGGCGCAGACCGGAGCGGACGATCAGGGCCTGAGCCAGCTGCTGGCGGGCGATGGTGGTTTCGGCGACGGTGACGACGAAGGGCACGGAATTGATGCCGGTGGAGGCAGAGCGGGAGAGCGCTGCAATGCGGATCGGCTCGCCGCGAAAAAGCGCGTCGCCAAAGGCGGTGAGCTGACCTTCGCGCCGCTCTATCGAGGGCAGCGTCTCGTAGCCGGTGATGAAATGGCCGGGCGGGCCTTCAACGCGGTAGAACACCCTGTCCTGTGCCGCCGAGGTCAGCATTTCCAGCGCGACATAGGGGATATCGACTTCCAGCGCGCCGCTTTCGGAAACGATGACCCGTTCGGCAATCGCAAGCGCCGAGCCCGCCAGAACGCGATCCGACACTTCGTTTGCGGTATCGACGGCCTCGTCCCAGGTGTCGAACAAGGCCGCGACGCCGATCACGGCAGTGGCGACCAGAAGCCAGGCCAGAAGCCTGCGACGCAGCGAATAGGCGACGGGAGCCGAGGAGGCAGGCTTGGTTCCGATCATTCGGCTGCCAGCTTTTCCAGATAGTAGCCGATGCCGCGGGCGGTGCGGACCGTCAGGCCATGGGCTGCCAGTCGGCGGCGCAGGCGGCTGACATATTGCTCGATGGCATTGGGCGACAGTTCGTCATCGAAGCCGGTGAGCGAGCTGTTGATCGCCTCCTTGGAGACGACCTTGCCGGCACGCAGGAAGAGCAGTTCCAGAAGCGCCACCTCGCGGGCCGGAATATCGAGCGGCACGAGGCCGTCGGAAAAGGTGCGCGAGGTCAGATCGAATGTGACGCCGCCAAAGGTGACGATCGAGCTGCGCAACCCCGCCTGACGGCGCAAAAGCACGCGCACCCGCGCCTCGAATTCCGAAATGTCGAAGGGTTTGATGAGATAGTCGTCGGCACCGAGATCGAGACCGCGAACGCGCTCTTCTGGCGTGCCGCGGGCGGTCAGGATCATCACGGCTGCCCGGTTCTGCCGCGCCCGCATGGAACGCAGCACATCGAGACCATCCATTTCCGGCAGGTTCAGATCGAGGATGACGAGATCGTAGTTTTCAGCGGCAGCCACGGCTTCGGCCGAGGCGCCATCGCCGACGAGATCGACGGCATAGCCGCTGCCCTTCAGGATCGCCACCAGCCCTTCGGCCAATGCCGCATTGTCCTCCACCAGAAGTATGCGCAACCACTCTCTCCCCGTTCGCCGCATCAATCTACAGATGCGGCGACGGGAAGTCACGAGAGGGCTGTCGAATGGGCCTCAGCGGGTGCCGAGATAATCCATCTTGCCGATCGGCACGCCCTTGTGGCGCAGGATGGCGTAGGCGGTCGTCACATGGAAATAGAAGTTGGGCAGGGCAAAGCCGAGCACGTAATCGCGGCCGGTAAACCTGGTTTCGCCATTGCGGGTCTTCAGCACCACTTCGATGCCTTCCTTGTCGGCCATCGAGGCCGGATCGAGGCCTTTGAGGATTTCGACCGTCCTGTCGATACGGGCATGAAGGTCGGCAAAGGTCTTTTCCTCGTCAGCCATCGGCACGTTTTCGATACCGCCGACACGGACTGCGACGAATTTCGCCGTGTCGCTGGCGCGCTGGATCTGGCCGATCAGCGGCAGCATGTCCTCGATCAGCCGGGCATCGGTGAGATCATTTTCGGAGAGACCCTTTTCGGTGGCGAAGGCCTCGGCCTTTTTCAGGATCTCGGAAAGATTGGCAAAGCCGCGCAGGAAGGCCGGCACGGAAACATCATAGAGCGAAAGAGACATGGGGTATGACCTTTGTTGTGCGTGGCCCCTGACCCATAGGGCTTGCGCCCCGTAAGGTCTTGCCCATCCGGCCTGCCACGCCGCACTCAGGTAGGCAGGGACGGGCGCATTACAAGGCGGAAACCTCTCTTCAAAACCAGCGGCTTCGCACCGGTGGTCTTGCGCGGCGGCAGCGGCCGGGGCATCGTAACCGGATGAGGAGGATTTTTCCGCATTTCGCCGGAGCGGTTTTCGCCGCGCTTTCGGCGCTGGCGCTCTGTCCCGTGCCGGCATTGGCCGGCGCGGCGGTGTTTCCTGCGCCATCCGGCCGGGCCGATGCGCGGGTGATGACGATCTATTCCTCGCTCGACGAGCCGCTTGCAGCGCCGATGATCAAGGGCTTCCAGGAGGTCTATCCGAATATTTCCGTTCGCTACGAGGACATGCTGACCGGCGAGATCTATGACCGGATCGTCCATGAGACGGACGCGCATGAAAAGACGGCGGACTTTGCTTTCTCGTCCGCCATGGACCTGCAGGTCAAACTCGCCAATGACGGCTATGCGCAGGCAAGCCTGTTGCCGATGAGCGACCGCTGGCCGGACTGGGCGAACTGGCGCGACACGGTCTATGCGCTCACCTTCGAGCCTGCCGTCTTCGTTTACAACAAACCGGCCTTCAAGGACCGGAAGCCGCCTGCGACGCGGGCGGAACTGGTCGAATTCCTGAAATCGGAAGGGCCGGCGATCCGGGGGCGGATCGGCACCTATGATATCGAGCGCTCGGGCGTCGGCTTTCTCTTCATGTCGCGCGATCAGGAACAGTTCGGCGATATCTGGTCCGTCATCGGCGCCATGGGCGAAGCGGGCGTCAAACTCTATTCCACCAGCGAGGCGATCCTCGAACGGGTGGCGGACGGGCGTTTTCTGCTCGGCTACAATATCGTCGGCTCCTATGCGTCGGACTGGGCGGCGCGGCACCCGGAAGTCGGCATCCTTCTGCCGAAGGATTATACGGTGGTGATGTCGCGGATCGGGCTCGTGCCGCATGCTGCCGCCTCGCCGGATCTCGGCAAGCTCTATCTGCAATTCCTGATGTCGAAAGAGGGCCAGACGATCATGGCCCGCGAATTGCAGATCCCCGCCGTCAGCCCGGAGGTTGCCGGCAACAATACGGCCACTACGATGCGCGAGCTGCTCGGCGGGCAGTTGAAGCCCGTGCCTGTCAGTCTCGGATTGATGGTCTATCTCGATCAGGTGAAGCGCGCCCGGCTGATCGCCCGCTGGAACGAGGTTCTGCGGCTGCACAAATAGCGATCCGGCACAGGGTGACGCCCGGATTTCATTACCGAAAATTGCTCACCGCGAAGAAGGTCGCGGGCAATGTCAGCCAAATGTCAGCTTCATATGATCGCTTACGCGTGAGGCACCCCGTTGTGGAGGCGGGGTCTCGCGTGATGATGGGAGGAGATTTGGGGCCGGTGCGCAACACCGACCGATCCGTCCTTGCTTTCACGAAAACAAGAGACGCGCCCGCAGCGGCGCCTTTGGAGGATCGACCCTTGAAGCATTTTCTTCTGACCACCATTCTGGCCGGCGCAATGGCACTTCCCGCTTACGCCGCCGATTATTCGATCATGGCGCCGGCAGCCCCCGGCGCGGCTGGGACCAGACCGCCCGTTCGCTGCAGACCGTGCTGCAGCAGGAAAAGATTTCCAAGAAGGTTCAGGTCGTCAACGTACCGGGTGCCGGCGGCACGATCGGCATTGCCCAGTTCGCCAGCCAGCAGAAGGGCAATCCGAACGCGCTGATGGTGACGGGTTACGTGATGGTCGGCGCCATTCTCACCAACAAGTCGCCGGTGACGCTGAAGGACGTGACCCCGATCGCACGCCTGACCGGCGAATATGAAGCGATCGTCGTTCCCACCTCTTCCGACATCAAGTCGGTGGCCGATCTCGTCGCCAAGCTGAAGGCCAATCCGGGCGCTGTTTCCTGGGGTGGCGGCTCGGCCGGCGGTACGGACCACATCACCGCAGGCCTGATTGCCAAGACGGCCGGCGTCGATCCGACCAAGATCAACTATATCGCATTCTCCGGCGGCGGCGAGGCACTGGCTGCCATTCTCGGCGGCCAGGTGACGGCCGGCATCTCCTCCTATGGCGAAATGGAATCGCAGGTGAAGGCCGGTACGCTGCGGCTGATCGCGATCTCCGCCGACAAGCGGATCGAGGGCGTCGATGCCCCGACGCTGAAGGAATCCGGTCTCGACGTGGTGATCCAGAACTGGCGCATGGTGGCCGCTGCCCCCGGCATCACGGCCGAACAGAAGGCTGCGATCTCCGCCGATATCGAGAAGCTCGAAAAGTCCAAGGGCTGGCAGGACACGCTGAAGACCAAGGGCTGGTCCGACACCTATCTTTCCGGCCCGGCCTTCGATGAGCAGCTTGCCAAGGACATCGCCTCCACCGAGACGATCCTCAAGGATATCGGACTGGTCAAATGAGCGCTTCAGGCAAGACAACACCAATGAAGGAGCGCCGCCCCGACTGGGCGGCGCTTGTCATCGCCGCCCTGCTGGTGGTGATCGCCGCCGTGATCTTCTTTGACGTCGCGCACTTGCGCGGCGCGGCCGGCTATTCGCAGGTCGGGCCTGCAACGATCCCCACCTGGATCGCGGCCTGTCTCGTCGGACTTGCAATCTGGACGGTGTTTGCCGGCTTTAGGCATGATTTTCCGGCGCGCGAGAAACAGGAGATCGGCCCGGTCGTATGGGTCGTCGCGGGACTTCTGGCACAGATGATCCTCATCCGCATCGCCGGCTTCTCGATTGCGACGGGCTGTCTTTTCGGTCTCGCGGCGGCCGGTTTCGGCGCGCGCAGGCTTGGGTGACGATACCGGTCGCATCGTCATGTCGTTTGCCATCTGGTGGCTGTTTTCCATCGTCCTGCAATTGTCGCTGCCCGCAGGGCCTCTGGAAAACTTCCTGGAAAGCCTTGTCCAGTGACCGGTTCGCGAAAGTAAGATCATGAGCACATTCGATTTCCTGATGCAGGGGCTCATCTCGGCCGCCGAGCCGATGAACCTCTTTTATGCGCTGATCGGCGTGACGCTCGGCACGATGGTGGGCGTTCTGCCCGGCATCGGCCCGGCGACCACCGTCGCGCTTCTCCTGCCCGTGACCTATCAGCTCGATCCGACCGGTTCGCTGATCATGTTTGCCGGCATCTATTACGGCGGCATGTATGGGGGTTCGACCACGTCGATCCTCCTCAACACGCCGGGCGAGAGTGCCTCGATCGTGACGGCGCTCGAGGGCAACAAGATGGCCCGCAAGGGACGTGGTGGCCCGGCGCTCGCCACGGCTGCCATCGGCTCCTTCGTTGCCGGCCTGATCGCGACGCTGGCGCTTGCCTTCATCGCGCCCTACATCGTCAAGCTGGCGCTGGTCTTCGGCCCGCGCGAATATTTCGCGCTGATGGTGCTGGCCTTCGTCACCGTGTCTTCCGCCTTCGGCAATTCCAGCCTGCGGGGCCTCACCTCGCTGTTCATCGGCCTGGCGCTGTCGCTTGTCGGCATCGACCAGCTGACCGGGCAGAACCGGCTTTCCTTCGGCGTGCCGGATCTCCTCGACGGGATCGAGGTGACGACGATGGCGGTTGCGATGTTTGCGATCGGCGAGACGCTTTATATCGCGGCACAGGGCGCACAGGCGCCCGACCGGATCGAAGCCGTCAGGGGTTCCGTCTGGATGACGGCGAAGGACTGGGGGCGTTCTTGGAAGGCCTGGCTACGCGGCACGGTGATCGGCTTCCCGATCGGTGCGATGCCGGCCGGCGGCGCGAGATCGGCACCTTCCTCTCCTATGCGACGGAAAAGAAGCTGAGCAAGCATCCGGAAGAGTTCGGCGACGGCGCGATCGAAGGCGTTGCCGGACCGGAAGCGGCCAACAATGCCTCTGCTGCCGGCACGCTTGTGCCGCTCCTGACGCTCGGCCTGCCGACATCTGCGACGGCTGCGATCATGCTGGCCGGCTTCCAGCAATACGGGCTGCAGCCGGGACCGCTGCTTTTCGCGACCAATCCGCAGCTCGTCTGGGGCCTGATCGCCTCGCTGCTGATCGCCAACTTCATGCTTCTGGTTCTGAACCTGCCGCTGGTCGGCCTCTGGGTGAAGCTTCTGACCATTCCGAAGCCGTGGCTCTATGGCGGCATCCTGATGTTTGCCACACTCGGCACGATCGGCGCCAATCCTTCGGTCTTCGAGCTTGGCATGCTGCTCGTCTTCGGCCTGCTCGCCTATGTCATGCGCGTCTTCGATTATCCGATCGCGCCCGTCATCGTCGGGCTCATCCTCGGGCCGCTTGCCGAACAGCAGCTGCGCCGGGCGCTTTCGATCAGCCAGGGCGATGTGACGGTGCTCTTCACTTCGCCGATTGCCGCCGTGCTGCTCTTCCTTGCGGCACTTGCGCTGATCCTGCCGCTCATCCTGCGTGCCCGCGGACAGGGCAATGCGCTCTCGCAGCTGGCCGCCAGCGAAGACTGATCGTCACCTCCCAGGACGAACGCGAAAGGGCCCGGTTAAGCGACCGGGCCCTTTTTCTTTGCAACATCGATGGGCCGGATCAATGGCCGAAGACGGACCAGCCGGTCTTGGCGGCCAGCATTTCGAGCGCCAGCGAGCCGATCAGCGAATTGCCGTTGTGATTGAGGCCCGGCGACCAAACGGCAACGGAAGCGCGGCCCGGTGCGACGGCCAGAATACCGCCGCCGACGCCGCTCTTGCCCGGCAGGCCGACCCTGTAGGCGAAATCGCCAGACCCGTCGTAATGGCCGCAGGTGAGCATGAGCGCATTGATGCGTCGTGCCCGCTGGCTGGAGACGACGGTGTGGCCCGTCAGCGGGTTCTTGCCGCCCGCCGCCAGAAACAGGCCGGCATGGGCCAGCTGGCTGCAGGTGATGGCGATGGCGCAATGGTGGAAATAGACGCCGAGCACATGTTCCACCGGATGGGTGAGCTTGCCGAAGGAGCGCATGAAATTGGCGAGCGCGAAATTGCGGTAGCCCGTCGCCTGCTCCGACTTTGCGACGTCGGGATCGATGCTGATCGTCTCGTCGTCGGCGAGATAGCGGACGAAGCGGACGATTTCGCCAATCGCCTCGCGCGGCGTATGGCCGGCAAGAACCAGATCGCTGATGGCGATGGCGCCGGCATTGATGAAGGGATTGCGCGGCTTTCCTTCCTCATGCTCCAGCTGGACGATGGAGTTGAAGGCGGACCCCGAGGGTTCACGGCCGACGCGGTTCCAGGTGTTTTCGCCATGCTTGCCGAGTGCCAGCGTGAGCGTGAAGACCTTCGAAACGCTCTGGATCGAGAAGGGTTCATCGCAATCGCCGGCCTTGTAGACCTCGCCATCGACGGTGATGACAGAAATGCCGAACTTCTTCGGGTCGACATGGGCGAGCTGCGGAATGTAATCCGCCACCTTGCCCTCGCCGAGCCGCGGCGTCAGCTTTTCGTGTATCTCGTCGACGATCGCCTGCAGATCCAGCATATCCCACCCGAACAGTTTTCAAATATGGCGGGACTTTAACGGGCGGGCCACCGTGGCGGCAATAGAACATTTCCACCTTCCCTCGGAAGGCGAAACCGTTCTATCGCCTTTTTCCCACGCAATTGCGGACGCAAAACCGGTTTCCACTTTGATGCCATTGCTCGCAGCTATGGCAAAGCGCGCCAATCTGCCGTAACCGAAGACCATGACACCGGCAACCAAGACACAAGAGATCGCAATCATCGGCGGCGGGCCGGCGGGGCTGATGGCGGCCGAGCATCTTTCGGCGGTGCTCGACCGCGAGATTTATCGGATCACCGTCTATGACGCGATGCCGAGCCTTGCCCGAAAATTCCTGCTGGCCGGCAAATCCGGGCTGAACATCACGCATTCGGAACCCTATGAGCGTTTCGCCACCCGCTTCGGATCTGCGTCAGCGCGGCTGGGCCAAGCGCTCGATGCCTTCACGCCGGAGGATGTGCGCAACTGGGCGGCCGGGCTTGGCACCGAGACATTTACCGGCACATCCGGCCGGGTGTTTCCTACCGCGATGAAAGCCTCGCCGCTCTTGCGCGCATGGCTGAAACGGCTCGATGCGCAGGGCGTTTCGATCCGCACCCGGCACCGGTTCTGCGGTTTTGGCGAGAATGGCGGGCTGATGTTTGAGACGCCGGACGACACGCTGACGGTGCAGGCCGAGGCCGTGCTTCTGGCGCTCGGCGGCGCAAGCTGGCCGCGGCTCGGCTCGGATGCCGCCTGGATGCCGTGGCTTGCGGAAAAGGGTGTCGAGACCTTTGACTTCCTGCCGGCCAATTGCGGTTTCGACATTCTCTGGAGCGAGACGTTTCGCGAGCGGTTTTCGGGCGCGCCGGTCAAATCGGTGATGGCGACCTCCGATGCCGGATCTCAGCGGGGCGAATTCGTCATCTCGAAACATGGGATCGAGGGCAGCCTCGTCTATGCCCATGCGGCTGCCCTGCGCGACAGGCTGCTCAAGGATGGCAAGGCGGATCTGATCCTCGATCTGGCGCCGGATCGCACAGCGGCGCGACTGGCCCGTGATCTGGAAAAGCAGGGGCAGAAGGCGAGCTTTTCCAACCGGCTGCGCAAGGGCGCCGGGATCGAGGGCGTCAAGCTTGCGCTTCTGCGCGAACTGACACCCGATGCAGCACAGATGCCGGCGGCAGAGCTTGCCGGGCGGATCAAGGCGCTGCCGCTTCCTCTCGATCGGCCGAGGCCGATTGCGGAAGCGATCTCGTCGCAGGCGGGGTTGCGCTCGATGCCGTCGATGACGGGTTCATGCTGAAAGCGCTTCCCGGCACGTTCGTTGCCGGCGAGATGCTGGACTGGGAGGCGCCGACCGGCGGCTATCTGCTGACCGCCTGCTTTGCCACCGGTCTTGCGGCAGCACGCGGCATGGAGCGTTTTCTCGCCAGGGCCTGATCCGGCATCGGCATCGGCATCGGCATCGGCCGTCCATACAAGACAAGGTCGATACAAGACAGGCGCCGCATCTTTGATCTTTATCAAGGCCGGAACCTGCCGTTGCGGCAGGCTCGTTCTGACGGGAACGGGGGAGCAAAGGCCGGGCGATGACGAGACAGAGACGACGCGGGATCATTCATCGGCGCCGCACGGCAACCGGGCTTTGCCTTGTCGCGGCAATTTCCTTCATTGCCGGCATGACGGATGCGGTGGGGCTCATTCTCTCGGGCAATTTCGTCTCGTTCATGACCGGCAATACGACCCGTGCCGCGCTTGCCTTTGCCGAGATGGACTATCGCCATGCGGCGATCCTGTTCGTGGCGCTCTGGACATTCATTCTCGGCAATGCGCTTGGCATCGTCGTTGCCCACAAGGTCTCGTCGCGGCGGGCTTCCGTGGTTCTCGCCTGTGTCTCGGCCCTTCTGGTGCTGGCCGCCATTTCACCGGCAACGGCTTTCTGGTCTCCGCAATTCTATCTCGTCGTGCTCTCCATGGGTATGATCAACGCCACGGTGGAGCATGTGGAGGGCCTGCCGATCGGGCTGACCTATGTGACCGGAGCGCTTTCCCGGTTCGGCCGCGGGATAGGACGGTTTCTCGTCGGCGATCGCAATGCGTCCGGCTGGCTGATCCAGTGCATTCCCTGGACCGGCATGGCCTGCGGCGCCGTTGCGGGCGCATTTCTGGCGCATGGTGCGGGCAGCGATGCGCTATTCGTCGTTGCCAGTCTGACCCTCGGCCTGTCGCTTGTGACCCTCATGCTGCCAAGGGGCCTGCAACTGCATTTCCAGCAGCCTATCGCCCATCGGCGAAACCGCGTGCGGCTACAGGCAGAGCCGGCGCCATCCGCCAAGCATGACCGCTGACGAGAAGGCAAGCACCTTGCGCGCCGGCGGCCCGCCCGGCATAGGCAAGGGATGTTCCTGTTTTCCAAGATCGTCTGGCTGATTGCCCAGCCCCTCTCCGTCGCCTTTCTGCTTGCGGCCATAGCAGCGCTTTTCGGCTTTCTCGGCTGGCGACGGCTTTCCGCCTTCACCGCGCTCCTCGATGCGCTCCTGCTGTTCGTGATCCTCTACACGACGGCGGGCACGGTGGCCCTGCAGGCGCTGGAAAACCGCATTGCAAAACCTGCCGGCGATCCTAAGGAGATCTCCTGCATGATCGTGCTCGGCGGCGCCTTCGAAAACGAGGTGACGTCGGTGCGTGGCGGGGTCGAGTTCAACCAAGCAGCAGACCGGTTCGTCGAGGCGCTGAGGCTTGCCCTGCGCTATCCGCAATCGCGTATTCTGGTTTCCGGCGGCGACGGGTCGTTCAGCGGCACATACGAGGGTGAGGCAGCCGCCTCGCAGCGGTTCTTTGCCGAGTTCGGCATCGGCCGCGAGCGGATGATCGAGGAAAACCGCTCGCGCACGACCTATGAGAACACGATCAATACAGCCGAACTGCTGAAAGCGGATAATCTGCGGGACTGCCTGCTGATCACCTCGGCCTTCCACATGCCGCGTTCGATCGCGCTGTTCGAAAAGGCCGGTATCGCAGTGACGCCATGGCCGGTCGATTATCGCACCAATGGCAGAACCGTGCTGCGTTTCGATTTCACCCAGCCGGCGCTCAATGCGCAGCAGACGGCAACGGCCCTTCGCGAGTGGCTCGGGCTTTTCGGCTACCGGCTGACCGGGCGGATCGACCGTATTCCCTGACCGCCTTACTTCTTGGAGATGGTGAAGAAGCGGCCGCCGCGCACGCGCACCGTCATTTCGCAGGGCGTGGCATCCGTGCGGTCGCAATAGCGCGGATGCATCTTGAAGACGAAGACCATGTTGCCGAAGCGCTGGACGAAATCATAGCCGTAGAGCTTGGCGGTGGCGATCATGAGATAACCGCCCTCCTTCACCTGAATGAAGAAGTCGTAGGGGCAGCCTTCTGCCGTGCAGGCCGCCCCGCGCACGCCGTCGCAGGTCAGTTCGCCGTGATTGACGATGACGTCTTCCAGGCCGTCATTGTTGATATCCAGCCGCCTGATGAAGCCGTCACCGAACTCGGCCGGTTTGCAGGTCGAGAGAAAGTGCTGCTTCTCGTAGATTTCAGGATCCTCGACGAGCTTCTGCTGGGCGATGGCGAGGCCCGGCATGATGGCAAAGGCCAGAAGCGAGAGGCCGACGAGCAGAAATTTCTTCACGAACATCACCATTTTCGACAATACCGCCTTCACCAATACCGCGTCGTTCAAACCATTTTCGAAAAGAAGCCCGCATCAGACAGGCCGCTTCAGACAAGACCGTGCCGGCCGATATCGCTATCGGCCATTTAAAGGAAAATCGCTGTTCATGACCGGCCAAGACTGATGCCCAAGGGGATGCCAAGGCCTGCAGCGGCGATTATCCTGCCACCCCATCTAACCCCGCGCACTTGCGCGACGCTGGAAGGATTGCGGCCCGATGTCATTGCTGATGATGCTGGACTATGCCGGTGTTGCGCTTTTTGCCGCCACCGGGGCGCTTGCCGCCTCGCGCAAGGAGCTGGACCTGATCGGCTTCCTGTTCTTTGCCGCCGTGACCGGGCTTGGCGGCGGTACGGTGCGGGATCTGATCCTCGGGCGGGTGCCGGTGTTCTGGGTGTTGGACCCGACCTATATCGTCATCTCGGTGGTTGCCGGCATTTTCGTGTTTCTCACCGCGCATCGGGTGGAATGGCGCTACCGGCTGCTGATCTGGCTCGATGCTATTGGCCTTGCCGCCTATAGCGTCTTGGGGGCCGCCAAGGGGCTTGCGGTCTCAGGCTCGCCGACGATTGCGATCGTCACGGGCACGCTGACGGCGCCTTCGGCGGCATTTTGCGCGATCTTCTTGCCAATGAACCATCCGTGCTTCTGCGGCCGGAAATCTATATCACGGCAGCGATTGCGGGGTCCGGTGCCTTCACGGCCTGCCATGCGGCGGGCCTGCCCATCTATGTCAGTTCGGTCGTCGGCGTTGCTGTCGCCTTCGGCCTGCGCGGAGGCGCATTGCATTACGGCTGGATGCTGCCGCGCTACAGGCCACGCCCCGGACGGCCTCAGGAAGAGGCAATGAAGCCAAGACGGAAATCACGCCGGCATTGATGCTGCGCGATAGCATGATCCTACGCCTGCAACGCGGACAGCGCTGCCTGCCGGTTCAGGGACGAAAGGAAATCAGGAGCGCTTCTTCTCACGCAGGCGGATGATGACATCCACATGGGCGATCTCCATGCCTTCCGGCGCATGCGGCAGGTTGCCGATCTGGAGATTGCTGATCGGGATATCGAGGACCTCGTTGCGGCCTTCGACGAAGAAATGATGGTGATCCGAGATATTCGTGTCGAAATAGGTTTTCGCACTTTCGATGGCGAGAACCCGGATCAGGCCGGCCTCGGTGAACTGGTGCAGCGTGTTATAGACGGTGGCGAGAGACACGGGCACGCCGCAGCCCCAGCCTCCTCGTGCAGTTCCTCGACAGTCAGATGGCGATCACCCTTGGCGAACAGAAGATCGGCCAGCGCCACGCGCTGACGGGTCGGCCGAAGGCCGCAATCACGCAGTCTCGTCTCTATGTCCACGATGGCATGCGCCATCTCGCCGTTCAGTTCCATCTCAAATGCCCAGTTTCCTAGCAGTTGGATATAACTTTAGCGGCGTGCAGTTTCAATAGTTTCCCCAGAGAGTAGGCCTCAGCGGCGCCAAAAACGCGATATTTCCGCGTTTCGCCTCTGGTTTGCGCGCCGCGCTTCCTATATGCCGACCTGACGTGCCATGTTCCGAGGGACGACTTTAGCCCCAAGAGGCGACCACGCGGGACGCGGCCATGCTTCAAATCCGGTCCGCCATGCTCTAAAGCTTTGGCAAGGCCAAAAATTCAACGGGGGAAACGGGAATACATGTCCACCAGACAGTCCAGCTTCAGCTACGAGGAACTCATCGCTTGCGCCCATGGCGAGCTCTTCGGTCCCGGCAATGCGCAATTGCCGCTGCCGCCCATGCTGATGGTTCACCGCATCACCGAATTCGAAACCGGCGGCGCCTTCGACAAGGGCTACCTGCGCGCTGAATACGACGTGAAGCCTGATGACTGGTATTTCCCCTGCCATTTCGAAGGCAATCCGATCATGCCGGGCTGCCTTGGCCTCGACGGCATGTGGCAGCTTACCGGCTTCTTCCTCGGCTGGCTCGGCGAAGAAGGCCGCGGCATGGCGCTTTCCACCGGTGAGGTGAAGTTCAAGGGCATGATCCGCCCGCATACGAAGCGTCTCGAATATGGTATCGACTTCAAGCGCGTGATGCGCGGCCGCCTCGTGCTCGGCACGGCAGACGGCTGGCTGAAGGCTGATGGCGAAACCATCTATCAGGCGACCGATCTTCGCGTCGGCCTGTCGAAGGAGAAGGCGGCCTGAGGCGACAGCCTCAAAGCCACTTCGCGTATGGTACCGCCCAAAGTGCGGATGACTAAAACAACAAAGGTTTGATCAGATGAGACGGGTAGTTGTCACGGGCCTCGGTATCGTGTCCTCGATCGGAAACGACGCGGCCGAAGTCACCGAATCCTTGCGGCAGGCAAAGTCCGGTATTTCCTTCTCTCCCGATTTCGCCGAGCACGGTTTCAAGTGCCAGGTCTGGGGGAAGCCGGATATCGACACGACGGAACTCGTCGATCGTCGCGCCATGCGCTTCCTTTCCCAGGGCGGCGCCTGGAACCATGTGGCGATGAAGCAGGCGATTGCCGATTCCGGCCTTGAGGAGAAGGACTACGCCCAGAACGAGCGTGCCGGCATCATCATGGGTTCGGGCGGTCCTTCGACCCGCACGCTGATCGAAGCTGCCGATATCACGCTGAAGAACAACAGCCCGAAGCGCATCGGCCCGTTTGCGGTGCCGAAGGCCATGTCTTCGACGGCATCGGCCACGCTTGCGACCTGGTTCAAGATCCACGGCGTCAACTACTCGATCTCGTCGGCCTGCTCGACCTCGGCACATTGCATCGGCAATGCCGCAGAAATGATCCA
The DNA here is from genome assembly GCA_902167985.1 of Shinella sp. UYSO24. Lineage (GTDB taxonomy): Bacteria > Pseudomonadota > Alphaproteobacteria > Rhizobiales > Rhizobiaceae > Neorhizobium. Next base: position 22,766 of record CABHNZ010000007.1, on the reverse strand, counting down.
GTGGGGCAAGCAGGACATCATGTTCGCCGGCGGCCACGAGGATCTCGACTGGACCATGTCGAACCTGTTCGACGCCATGGGCGCCATGTCCTCGAAGTACAACAACCAGCCGGGTAATGCATCGCGCGCCTATGACGCCGATCGCGACGGTTTCGTGATTGCCGGCGGTGCAGGCGTTCTGGTTCTCGAAGAACTCGAACATGCCAAGCACGCGGCGCCAAGATCTACGCGGAAATCACCGGCTATGGCGCGACCTCCGACGGTTACGACATGGTTGCTCCGTCGGGCGAAGGCGCGATCCGCTGCATGCGGCAGGCGCTTTCCACCGTGAAGGGCGAAGTCGACTATATCAACACGCATGGCACTTCGACGCCGGTCGGCGATTCGAAGGAAATCGGCGCCATCCGCGAAGTCTTCGGCGACAAGGTTCCGCATATCCAGTCGACCAAGTCGCTGACGGGCCATTCGCTCGGCGCGGCGGGCGTGCAGGAATCCATCTACGGCCTTCTGATGATGCAGGAACGCTTCATCGGCGAAAGCGCCCATATCGAAAACCTCGATCCGGAATTCGAAGGCATGCCGATCGTGCGCAAGCGCATCGACGACGCCAAGATCGATACCGTTCTCTCCAACTCCTTCGGGTTCGGCGGCACAAACGCCACGCTCGTCTTCCAGCGCTACAACGGATAAATCCATGACGGCATTCATGCAGGGCAAACGCGGTCTGATCATGGGGGTGGCCAACGATCATTCGATCGCTTGGGGCATCGCCAAGGCCGTCGCCGCACAGGGTGCGGAACTTGCCTTCACCTACCAGGGCGATGCGCTCGGCAAGCGGGTCAAGCCGCTTGCCGCCCAACTCGGCTCCGATTTCATCATTCCCTGCGACGTCGAGAACATCGCCTCGGTCGACGCAACCTTTGATGCGATCAAGGAGCGCTGGGGCAAGCTCGACTTCCTCGTCCATGCCATCGGATTTTCCGACAAGAACGAGCTGAAGGGCCTTTACGCAGACACGACCCGCGAAAACTTTCGCGCACGATGGTGATCTCCTGTTTCTCCTTCACCGAGATCGCCAAGCGGGCCGCGCCGCTGATGACCGAAGGCGGCTCGATGCTGACGCTGACCTATAACGGCTCGCAGCGCGTCATCCCGAACTACAACGTCATGGGTGTCGCCAAGGCAGCGCTCGAAGCCTCCGTGCGCTATCTGGCTGCGGATTACGGCCCGAACGACATTCGCGTCAACGCGATCTCGGCAGGCCCGGTACGCACGCTTGCAGGCGCCGGCATTTCGGATTCGCGTGCCATCTATTCTTGGAACCAGCAGAACGCGCCCTTGCGCCGTACGCCTTCCATCGACGAGATCGGCGGCTCGGCCTTCTACCTGCTCTCGGATCTCTCCAAGGGCGTGACCGGCGAGATCCACTATGTGGATGCCGGCTACAGCATCACCTCGCTGCCGACGCTCGACCGGCTGCGCAAGGTTGACGCTGAATAAGATGAATTGCTGGTGCGCATCATGATGCGCACCAGCTTGCCTCTCTGCTGATACCGCGATACTCTTTGAGAGCGGTTCTGGAGCAGCAGATGGAGCGCAACAGCCACAAGATCATTGCAAGGCTGAAACGGGACGGTTTCGAACTCGTCTCGATAAAGGGCTCACACCACAAGCTCCGCAAGGGAACCCAGACCGTCATCGTTCCGCACCCGAAGAAAGATCTTCCGGTCGGCACGGCCATGGCAATCGCCAGACAGGCCGGATGGATATGAGGTGCTCGACATGAAATATTTCATCGCGATCGTTCACAAGGATGCCGACAGCGCTTTCGGCATCGGCTTTCCCGACCTGCCTTCCGTCTTTTCGGCGGCAGATGAGGAAAGCGATCTGACCTCCAACGCGATCGAGGCTCTGCGCCTCTGGGCCGAAGACAGCCCCCTGCCCCAGCCTTCTTCCTACGACGAAGCCATCGCCCGTGACGACGTGCGCCAGCAACTGAGCGGTGGTGCCTTCCTGATGCGTGTCCCCTTCATCGAGGATGACACGCGCATCGTGCGTGCCAACGTGACCTTCGAGAAGGGAATGCTGGACGCCATCGACATGGCAGCGCGCGAGCGTGGCCTGACACGTTCGGCCTTTCTCGCGAGTGCTGCCCGCAAGGAAATAGAGGCTGCCTGACACGCATGAAAACGCCGCCGGGACCCTTCTGGATGCCGGCGGCGATGGATAGGCAATTATCGAGGGTGACGCTTACTTGCGGCCCCAGAGGATCTTGAAGCGGGCGTTGCGGCAGGTCTCGCCATATTCCTTGAAAGCTTCGACCATGACCGGCTCGTAGGGCATGCCGCGATTGGCGACCAGCATCAGGCGGCCGCCGTTGCGAAGCGCTGCTGCTGCGGTGCGGATCATCGTCTTGCCGAGTTCCGGATCCGACACCTGCGTCTCATGGAAGGGCGGGTTCATGATGACGAGATCGTATTTTTCCTTCGGCGGCTCGGTGCCGAGATCCTGCCAGAAGAAGCGGGCCTCGAGATCCGGGCAGTTCTTCGCGACATTCTTCTTGGCAAATTCCAGCGCGGCGTAATCGGCCTCGAAGAGATCGATGCGGTTCACCCGCGGCGAGGTCTTGGCGAACATCACCGAGAGATAGCCCCAGCCGGCGCCGAAATCGGCGACATTGCCGTCGAAATCGGTCGGGAAACGGCTTGCCAAAAGCTCGGAGCCGGGATCGATACGGTCATGCGAGAACATGCCGGGCGCCGCTTCGAAACGGCCCTCGACCGTGACCGTATGCTTCTTCAGCGCACGGATCGCATCGTCGGCATCCTTCGGCCGCGGCAGCCAGATGGCGACGCCGTGGTATTTCGGGGTGTAGTCCAGCGAGAGCGACAGCTTCAGGAGCGTCGTACGCAGGGTCTGGATGCCGTCTTCCTTGCCGCCGGCAATGACGATCAGTCCACCCGGGCGAACCCGCTCCAGCGCCTCTGCAACGCGGTTTTCGTTTTCGCCGCGATGCTTGCCGCAGAGGATGAGGGCACAATCGTAGTCATCGCCTTCGGCGACCGGCACGGCGCCGTCGCGCAGAGCGCGGAAGAGCGGGCGGAACGGCTGGACGGAAACGATCTCGGCATCGAACCCTTCCGGCAAGGCATTGCCAGCCTCGGCGCCCAGGAAGAGCACGCGCTCGCCTGCCTTGGGCAGCGGCACGGCATCGGTGACGAAGGGATGGAACAGGGTCTTCAGGGCGTCGCGGGTCATGACGGTTCTCGTGCCAGGCTTCTGGCGTTGGTTTATTTGGAGGCGTCTTTTGCGCCCTATACGAAAAAGGCGCGGAAGAACTTCCGCGCCTCGTTTTCTTGAAGATCGGACGACGCGCTTATTCGGCGGCTTCGCCTTCGGCCTTCTTGATTTCCTGGCCGGTAGCCTGGTCGACGACCTTCATCGACAGGCGAACCTTGCCGCGCTCGTCGAAGCCCATCAGCTTGACCCAGACCTTGTCGCCTTCCTTGACGACGTCCTGGGTCTTGGCAACGCGCTCGGAAGCGAGCTGCGAGATGTGGACCAGACCGTCACGGGCGCCGAAGAAGTTGACGAAGGCGCCGAAATCGGCGGTCTTCACAACGGTACCTTCGTAGATGGCGCCGACTTCCGGCTCGGCAACGATCGAGTGGATCCACTTGCGGGCCGCTTCGATTTCCTTGCCCGAGGACGAGGCGATCTTGACGGTGCCGTCGTCTTCGATGTTGATCTTGGCGCCGGTCTTTTCAACGATTTCGCGGATGACCTTGCCGCCCGAACCGATGACTTCACGGATCTTGTCGACCGGGATGTTCATCACTTCGATGCGCGGTGCGAATTCGCCGAGCTGCGAGCGACCTTCGGAAATGGCGTTGGCCATTCGCCGAGGATGTGCTTGCGGCCACCCTGTGCCTGCTCGAGAGCGACCTTCATGATCTCTTCGGTGATACCGGCGATCTTGATGTCCATCTGCAGCGAGGTGATGCCGTCAGCGGTGCCGGCTACCTTGAAGTCCATGTCGCCGAGGTGATCTTCGTCGCCGAGGATGTCGGAGAGAACCGCATAACGGTCGCCTTCGAGGATCAGGCCCATGGCGATACCGGCAACCGGCTTTGCGAGCGGAACGCCGGCATCCATCAGGGCAAGCGAAGTGCCGCAGACGGTTGCCATCGAGGACGAGCCGTTGGACTCGGTGATTTCCGAGACGACGCGCAGCGTGTAGGGGAACTGCTCAGCCGACGGAAGCATCGGGCGGATAGCGCGCCATGCGAGCTTGCCGTGACCGATTTCGCGGCGACCCGGCGAACCCATGCGGCCGGTTTCACCAACCGAGTAGGGCGGGAAGTTGTAATGGAGCAGGAAGCGCTCCTTGTACATGCCCGTCAGGCTATCGACATACTGTTCGTCTTCGCCGGTGCCGAGCGTGGCAACGACGATCGCCTGGGTTTCACCGCGGGTGAAGAGCGACGAACCGTGGGTGCGCGGCAGAACGCCGACTTCCGAGACGATCGGACGAACGGTCGACAGGTCGCGGCCGTCGATACGGCTCTTGGTGTCGAGGATGTTCCAGCGAACGATCTTGGCCTGTAGGTGCTTGAAGACGGCGCCGATGACTTCGGCAGTGTACTTCGGCTCGACGCCTTCCGGGAAGAAATGAGCCTTGACCTTTGCCTTGACGGCGTCGACGGCAGCGTAACGATCAGCCTTCTGGGTGATCTTGTAGCCTTCGCGCAGTTCGGCTTCGAACAGCTTCAGCATTTCGGCTTCGAGTTCGGAATAGTCTTCCGGTTCGAATTCGCGCGGCTCCTTGGCGGCAACTTCAGCGAGCTTGATGATCGCGTCGATGACCGGCTGGAAGCCTTGTGACCGAACATGACGGCGCCGAGCATGACGTCTTCGTTCAGTTCCTTGGCTTCGGATTCAACCATCAGGACGGCGTCCTGGGTGCCGGCGACGACGAGGTCGAGAACCGATTCATCCATCTCGTCGAGATGCGGGTTCAGGATGTATTCGCCGTTGATATAGCCAACGCGTGCACCGCCGACCGGGCCCATGAACGGAACGCCCGAGAGCGTCAGGGCTGCCGAGGTGGCGATCATCGACAGGATGTCCGGGTTGTTTTCCAGATCGTGCTGGACAACCGTGACGACGACCTGCGTGTCGTTCTTGTAGCCTTCCGGGAAGAGCGGGCGGATCGGACGGTCGATCAGGCGCGAAACCAGCGTTTCGTTTTCCGACGGACGGCCTTCGCGCTTGAAGTAGCCACCCGGGATCTTGCCGGCAGCGTAGGTCTTTTCCTGGTAGTTGACGGTGAGCGGGAAGAAGTCCTGGCCCGGCTTCGGCGCCTTGGCCGAAACGACGGTGGCGAGAACGACGGTTTCACCGTAGGTGGCGAGCACTGCGCCGTCAGCCTGACGGGCGATCTTGCCCGTTTCCAGCTTCAGCGGGCGGCCTGCCCATTCGATTTCGACAGAGTGGGTATTGAACATATGTCCTGTCCTTCATGGCGGGAATGAACGGCGCCTTTCAAGGGGCGCCAACGCATTCGACCGCCGTCGATTTGACGCATCATGGGCAAGACAACGGGAGGCTTTGCGTCTTCGCCTTCCATCTCCTGGAAAACGTGGCCGAAGCCTTTAAACGGCTCCGGTCAAAAGCATCCGGCAATCCTGCCCCATGACAGGTCGGGGTTTGGCGACAGATCCGGCTTTCCGGGTCCGCCTTCTCCTCATCACCGCGTAAAACCTTATGCGCGGCTGGAGCGTAGTCTTTGGGCTATTGCCCGAAATAGTTCCGGCGGGCGCTGCAAGCAGGCCCGCCGGGCAGATATTAGCGGCGAATACCGAGGCTGCCGATCAGCTTCGTGTAACGGCCTTCATCCTTCTTCTTGAGGTAGTCAAGAAGCGAACGGCGGCTGGAAACCATCGTCAGGAGACCACGACGGGAGTGGTTGTCCTTCTTGTGGCCCTTGAAGTGTTCGGTCAGGTTGTTGATGCGCTCGGTGAGGATCGCAACCTGGACTTCCGGAGAACCGGTGTCGCCTTCGAAGGTCGCGTATTCCTTGATGAGTGCGGTCTTGCGCTCTGCAGTGATCGACATCGTATGTCCTTTCAGAACTAGAGGATCGTGGTCGCCAAAGGCCGGGATGTCGTCCAGCCTTGGCCGTGAAAAGCCCCGGAAGCCGAGAGCTTGCGGGGCCTATAGACGAATTTCAGCGAAAAGGAAAGAGCCGCCGAAAGAGGCCGCCCTTACCCGAAGACGCGCTTGGGGCGGAACTCGCCCTGGCCGATCTCGCCGATCGCGACAAGCTTGCCGCGGGCGGTCGCATAGGCTTCCGCCTCTTCGACCGGCGCCGAGCGGCCGCGCAGGATGACCGGATTGCCCATGCGGATGCGGTGGGCCTGTTCATCGGTGAGCGGAAGATGCGGCAGCGAGGAGAGCGCTTCGGCCGTGTCGATCAGGTAGGCATCGAGGGCGGCGAGGCGCTCGTCGCGATCCTCGATCTCCTCAAGTGCGACGAGATCGGCAAGCGGCACCATCTTGTCTTCGGCAAAGGGTGCCACGAAGGTGCGGCGCAGTTCGGAAATATGGCCATAACAGCCAAGTTCGCGGCCGAAATCGCGGGCCAGCGCACGCACATAGGTGCCCTTGCCGCATTCGACTTCGAAATGCGCCGTGTCATCGGTGATGCCGACCAGCGTCAGGCGGAAGATTTCCACTTCGCGCGAGGGGATCTCGACGGTCTCGCCGTCACGGGCCAGATCATAGGCGCGCTCGCCGGCGATCTTGATGGCGGAAAACTGCGGCGGGATCTGCTGGATGACGCCGGTATATTTCGGCAGGAGATCGCGGATCGCCTGTTCTTGCGGGCGCTGATCCGAAGAAACGGTGACTTCGCCTTCCAGATCGTCGGTCGAACGCTCTTCACCCCAGGTGACGGTGAATTCGTAGATCTTGCGGCCGTCCATCACATAAGGAACGGTCTTCGTCGCATCGCCGAGCGCGATCGGCAGCATGCCGGAGGCAAGCGGATCGAGCGTACCGGCATGGCCGGCCTTCTGGGCGTTGAACAGCCACTTGATCTTGGACACGGCTTCGGTCGAGCCGAAATCGACCGGCTTGTCGAGAATAAGCCAGCCGGAAACAGCCCGGCCCTTGGGTTTACGTGGTTTGGACATGCTTGTCTTTTCTTTACGTTATGCGTCGCCGGAAGCGTCGTCGTCAGACTTGGTGGCGCCTTGTCGGTACCCAGATCACGCTGGACCTCGGGGGAACGGAGCAGATCGTCGATCTTCCGGTAATTGTCGAAGCTCGTATCGTCGCGGAAACGGACTTCGGGCATGTATTTCATCTGGCGCAGCTGGCCGCCGAGACGGCCGCGGATGAATTTCGCGTGACGGTTGAGCGCCACGATGACGGCATCGTGGTTGGGCACGCCAAGTGGCGTCACATAGGCGGTGGCGATCTTCAGGTCGGGCGACATGCGCACTTCCGATACGGAGATCACGGTCTTTTCGATCAGGTCGTCGCGCACTTCGCCGCGCTGGAGGACCTGAGTAATGGCGGCGCGAACCTGTTCGCCAACGCGAAGCATGCGCTGGGAGGGCGCCGAAGAAGTAGCCTTGGTCATTTTCTTGTTCTCTTTGTCGAGCGCCGCCGGGGTTCGTCCCGCTACCGGCGCTTGTCTGTCAGACGCGGTGAAATGACAAAGGAGCGGCCAAAGGTCAAGGCTGAGGGCCGATATTCTCTCCGATCTGGCGGATCCGCACCCTCGAACGACCACTGAGCGACTGCCGAGTAACTATCAGGCGCCCTCCCCTGCACCGCCTTCAGCCACTATTCTCAGACCAAGGTCGTAACTGGGAAATCGCCGTTTGCCGCCATACTTGCCTTATGAATGGCTTGCCCCGCGGCAAAAAAGGGTGAGACAAAAGAAGCGATGGGAAGAGGAGGTTTCATGCGTTCAGTCCTGGGAGAAGTGGAAAGACGGCGGGCGGAGGCACGGCTCGGCGGTGGACAGAAGCGGATCGATGGGCAGCATGCCAAGGGCAAGCTGACGGCGCGCGAGCGGATCGAGGTTCTGCTCGACGAGGGCTCGTTCGAAGAGTTCGACATGTATGTGACCCACCGGGCGGTGGATTTCGGCATGGCAGAGAACAAATCGCCGGCGACGGCGTGGTGACGGGCTGGGGCACGATCAACGGCCGGCAGGTCTATGTGTTCAGCCAGGATTTTACCGTGCTCGGCGGCTCGCTGTCTGAAACCCATGCGCAAAAAATCTGCAAGATCATGAATATGGCGGTGAAGGTCGGGGCGCCCGTCATCGGGCTCAACGACAGTGGCGGCGCGCGCATTCAGGAGGGCGTGGCCTCGCTCGGCGGCTATGCGGAAGTGTTTCGCCGCAATGCCGAGGTGTCGGGCGTCATCCCGCAGATTTCCGTCATCATGGGGCCCTGTGCCGGCGGTGCCGTCTATTCGCCGGCGATGACCGATTTCATCTTCATGGTGCGCGATACATCCTACATGTTCGTGACCGGGCCTGATGTGGTCAAAACCGTGACCAACGAGATCGTCACGGCCGAAGAGCTTGGCGGCGCCTCGACACATACGCAGAAATCCTCCGTCGCCGATGCCGCCTTCGAAACGACGTGGAGGCGCTGGAGGCAGTGCGCCAGCTCTTCGACTTCCTGCCGCTCAACAACCGCGAGAAGCCGCCGGTGCGGCCATTTCACGACGACCCGGCGCGGCTTGAAATGCGGCTCGATACGCTGATCCCCGACAGTCCGACACAGCCCTATGACATGAAGGAGCTGATCGTGGCGCTGGCGGACGAAGGTGATTTCTTCGAGATCCAGGCGGCGTTTGCAAAGAACATCATTACCGGCTTCTTGCGGCTCGAAGGCCAGACGATCGGCGTCGTCGCCAACCAGCCGATGGTGCTGGCCGGCTGCCTCGATATCGATTCATCGCGCAAGGCGGCGCGTTTCGTGCGTTTCTGCGATGCGTTCTCGATCCCGATCCTGACGCTGGTCGATGTGCCGGGCTTTCTGCCCGGAACGGCGCAGGAATATGGCGGTGTGATCAAGCACGGGGCAAAGCTCTTGTTTGCCTATTCGGAGGCGACCGTGCCGCTTGTCACGCTGATTACCCGCAAGGCCTATGGCGGCGCCTATGACGTGATGGCCTCGAAGCATATCGGCGCCGATATCAACTATGCCTGGCCGACGGCGGAAATCGCGGTGATGGGCGCCAAGGGGGCGGCCGAGATCCTCTACCGCTCGGAACTCTCCGACCCGGAGAAAATTGCTGAGCGGACGAGAGAATATGAGGAGCGTTTCGCCAACCCGTTCATCGCCGCCGAGCGCGGCTTTGTCGACGAGGTGATCCTGCCGCATTCGTCCCGCCGGCGCATTGCCCGCGCCTTTGCGTCGCTGCGCGGCAAAACGCTTCACACACACTGGAAGAAACACGATACGATACCGCTTTAAGCTCGGGCGGTAGCAGCTTGCGATCCGCTCCCTATATGTTTCCCATCGCGCCAAAGCCTCCCTCTCCAGGACATGATCGAAAACCGGCGCTTTTCGAGCACAAGGAACAGTTTTGATGACCGATAAATCTCCGGCCGACAATTTTCCGGCGGGCTATGAAGCGCCCAAGGTCTGGACCTGGGACAAGGGCAATGGCGGCGCCTTTGCCAATATCAACCGGCCGATTGCGGGACCGACACATGACAAGGAACTGCCGGTCGGAAAGCATCCGCTGCAGCTCTATTCGCTCGGCACACCGAACGGCGTCAAAGTGACGATCATGCTGGAGGAACTTCTGGCCGCGGGACATGGCGGCGCGGAATATGACGCGTGGCTGATCAAGATCGGTCAGGGCGACCAGTTCGGCTCGGGCTTTGTCGACATCAATCCGAACTCGAAGATCCCGGCGCTTTCCGACCATGCACCGAAGGATGGCGGCGAGCCTGTGCGGGTGTTCGAGTCCGCCTCGATCCTCGTCTATCTCGCGGAAAAATTCGGTGCCTTCCTGCCGACCGATCTGCGCAGCCGCACCGAGACGATGAACTGGCTGTTCTGGCAGATGGGCTCGGCGCCCTTCCTCGGCGGCGGTTTCGGGCATTTCTATGCCTATGCGCCGATGCAGATCAAATATGCGATCGACCGTTTTGCCATGGAAGTGAAGCGTCAGCTCGACGTGCTCGACCGGCATCTCGCCGAAAACCAGTATATGGCGGGCAAGGAATACACCATTGCCGACATGGCGATCTGGCCGTGGTACGGCAATCTTGCTATGGGCAATGCCTATGGCGATGCCGGCAATTTCCTCGATGTCCAGAGCTACAGACATGTGCAGCGCTGGACGGCCGAGGTCTTTGCCCGGCCGGCGGTCAAGCGCGGCCGGATGGTGAACCGGATGTCCGGCGATCCTTCCGAGCAGCTGCACGAGCGCCACGACGCCTCGGATTTCGAGACGAAGACACAGGACAAGATCGGCAAGGCCTGAGGGCCTTCACGCCCGATCAGCAAGAGAAAGACAGGAGACACGGGATGGCCAGTGCACCCGAAATGACCAAGCATCGCGGCTTTCCGGGCGGAATGCCGAGCACGGGCGTCCAGTTCACCATCCGCCGCGCCAATCCGCGCGGCGTGACACCGATCAAGGCCCTGCCGCGCAAGGCGCGGCCGGGCACCAAGGAACACAAGATCGATGCCGCCTTCATGCATTCGCTCTGGCACCATTTCGGGCCGGAACCGTTCGAACGCGGCAATCTCGATGCAGCCCGGCTCAACCTCCTCTTCGGCCGCGAAGTGGTGGCAGCCGACAAGGAGTTCGATCCCTTGTCCTACCAGTCGATGCTGGTGATCAACGAGAAGCTGGCGCGCCAGAGCTTTCCGGAAGCCTTCGAGAATTTCTTCGAGATTTGATCCGTCTCATATGCGGCCAGAGAGCGATTCGGGAGTTCCCGCATCTGGCCGCATAGCTGACCGGCCTGGCCTGTCAGAATGGCATGAGTGACCTGACCAGTGCCAAGGCGCTGATCATCGGAGGAGCGGCTCCCGGCGCCATACCGCCATCGCCGAAAGCAGAAGCGGCCGAGTAGGAGGCGGCGCTGATGTTCAAGAAGATCCTGATTGCCAATCGCGGCGAGATTGCCTGCCGCGTCATCAAGACCGCCCGCAAGATGGGGATTGCCACCGTCGCGGTCTATTCCGATGCGGATGCCAATGCGCTGCATGTGAAAATGGCCGACGAGGCCGTGCATATCGGCCCCGCGCCTTCCAGCCAGTCCTATATCGTCATCGACCGCATCATGCAGGCGATCGAGAAGACCGGAGCGGATGCGGTGCATCCCGGCTACGGGTTCCTGTCGGAAAATCCTGCCTTTGCCGCCGCGCTTGCCACGGCCGGCATCGCGTTTATCGGCCCGCCGGTGAAGGCGATCGAGGCGATGGGCGACAAGATCACTTCGAAAAAGATTGCGGCGCGGGCCGGCGTTTCCACCGTTCCCGGCCATATGGGGCTGATCGAGGATGCCGAGGAAGCCGCGCGGATTTCTGCGCAGATCGGCTATCCGGTGATGATCAAGGCCTCTGCCGGCGGTGGCGGCAAGGGGATGCGGATCGCCTGGAATGATGCGGAAGCCCGCGAAGGCTTTCAATCCTCCAGAAACGAGGCGAAATCCTCGTTCGGCGACGACCGGATCTTCATCGAGAAGTTCGTCACCGAGCCGCGGCATATCGAGATCCAGGTGCTGGGCGACCAGCATGGCACGGTGCTTTATCTCGGCGAACGCGAGTGTTCCATCCAGAGACGCAATCAGAAGGTGATCGAAGAGGCACCCTCACCCTTTCTCGATCCCGCGACGCGCCAGGCGATGGGCGAGCAGGCGGTCGCACTTGCCAAGGCGGTCGGCTATTTCTCCGCCGGCACGGTGGAGTTCATCGTCGATGGCGAGCGCAACTTCTATTTTCTCGAAATGAATACCCGGCTACAGGTCGAGCATCCGGTGACGGAGCTTGTGACCGGCATCGATCTCGTCGAGCAGATGATCCGGGTTGCCGCGGGCGAGGAACTGGCCTTCGGACAGGGTGATGTGACGCTGACCGGCTGGGCGATCGAAAGCCGGCTCTATGCCGAGGATCCCTATCGCAATTTCCTGCCGTCGATCGGCCGGCTTTCCCGCTACCGGCCGCCGGCAGAGGGCCGGCAAGATGACGGAACGATCGTGCGCAACGATACCGGCGTCTTCGAAGGCGGCGAGATTTCGATGTATTACGATCCGATGATCGCCAAGCTCTGCACCTGGGCCAAGGATCGCGTCACGGCGATCGATGCGATGGCCGAGGCACTCGACGGGTTCGAGGTGGAAGGCATCGGCCATAACCTGCCGTTTCTCGCGGCCGTGATGGGACAGGAACGGTTTCGCGACGGCCGACTGACCACCGCCTATATTACGGAGGAGTTTCCGCTAGGTTTTTCAGGTGTGTCACCCGATGCGGCAGATGAAAGGCGGATCGCCGCCGTCGCTGCGGTGATCAAGACCACGCTTGAAGAGCGGGCGACGGCGATTTCCGGAGCGCTTGCCAACCGCCGGCGCATGGTGGGGCAGGATTGGGTCGTGACGCTGTCATCAGGTGAAAGCCATGAGGAAAGCGTGACGCTGAAAACCGGGGCGGATGGCACGGCCGTCCGGTTTGCCGATGGTGCGATGCTGCCGGTCGCAAGCGGCTGGCTGCCGGGGCAACATCTGGCCGATTTCACCGTCGGCGGAGAGAAGATGAGCGTCAAGGTCGATCTTGTCGGCACCGCGATCCGGCTGCGGTGGCGGGGGATGGATCTCGTCTGCCGCGTGAGAAGCCCGCGCGTCGCCGAACTTGCCCGGCTGATGCCGGTGAAAGTGCCGCCGGATACGTCGAAAATGCTGCTCTGCCCGATGCCCGGCATCATCACCTCCGTGCGCGTTTCAGAAGGTGAGAGCGTCGAGGCCGGCCAGACACTGGCGACCGTGGAAGCCATGAAGATGGAAAACGTGCTGAAGGCCGAGCGACAGGGTATCGTCAAGCGCATCGCAGCTTCCGCCGGTGAAAGCCTTGCCGTGGATGCGCTGATCCTCGAGTTCGAATAAGGGGCGGCGCTGACCGGCGAATGGCCCGGCCGTAGCGCACGACCCGAATTCCCGCATCCCGTTACGTCATCACTCTAAACGCAAGGTTCAAAGAGACCCTCGTTCAACAGAGTTGATGACGGGCCGGTGATCGAAGGCAGCAAGACTTGAGGGAGCGATCCTTCACTCCCCGACGGGGACAAAACTGCGGCGCACCACAAGCTCGGGGATGACCCGTTCATAACTGGGCTCGGCATCCTGATCCGCCAGGCGTCGCTCCAGAAGATCGACGGCTCGGGCGGCGATCGCCTGCGGGTCCTGACGGAAGGTGGTGAGGCCGTAGCTCAGCCATGCCGCTTCCGGCACATCATCGAAGCCGATCACCGCGACATCCTGTGGAATGCTGCACTTGCCTTCCAGCCGCAGCACATCCATCACGCCGAAGGCGATGAGGTCGTTGGCGCAGAAGATCGCATCCGGCCGGTAGCCGCGCGCAAGGAGATTGCGGGCCGCACCGACACCGCCTTGATAATCGGAATCGCTGCCCCTGATCGCCTCGACCTCTGTGCCGACGGCACTGGCTGCCCGGGCCGCCGAGAGGAAGGCGCTCTCGCGCTCGGCAATGCTCGGCGTGCCCAATTGCGAGCCGATCACGGCAAGGCGCGAACGGCCGGCGGTGATGAAGGCCTGCGCCGCCTTGCGGGAGGCTTCCGAATTTCCGGCGCGGACGTGGTCGGCATCCGGCTCCGAGCGGCCGATGACGACGAGCGGTTGACCGTTGCGGCGGGCGAGATCGACAAAACTTGCCGGCGGCGAGCCGGAAATGATGATCGTCGCCTCCGCCCGGTGGCCGATCAGCATCTTCTGGGCGGCCAGCAGTTCCTCGTCGGTCTCACCGGTATTGATGAGGATCGGAATGCTGCCACGGCGGATCAGCGCCCGCGTCAGTGCTGCCGTCAGATGGGCGCGAAAGCCGATTTCCGGCTTGGTCGCGACAATGCCGACCAATCTGCTCTGGTTGGCAAGAACTCCGCGGGCGAGATCGTTAACGTGATAGCCAAGTTCTTCGGCCGCCCGCATCACCCTTTCGCGCGTCGCAGGCGCCACGCTTGCGCCCGGCGTGAAGGTGCGCGAGACCGCCGAGCGCGACACGCCGGCAAGCCGGGCCACCTGTTCGGCGCTGACGAAGCGCATTCTTTTTTCGTCTTTCATGCCGGGTCTCTCATTTGCAGTCATCAGTGGCCGACGCGCGACAGGACATCCGCCTTCAAAAAGCGTTCGACGATCATCATGAAGAGGAGCGAGGGGATGAGCAGCAGCAGCGCCGTGATCGAGGCGACCTGATAATTGCCGCCGGCGCCCGCCGTGTAGAGGAGGAGCGGCAGCATGTTGACGTCAGGCGCGCCGACGAAATAGCTGCCGGTGAACTCGTCGAGCGATTCCAGAAAGACGAAGATGGCGCTGGCCATCAGGCCGGGGGCTGCAAGCGGCAGGGTGACATCGCGGAAGGCGCGAAGCGGGCCGGCGCCGATATTGCGGGCCGCCTGTTCCAGTTCGCTGTCGATGGCGGAAAAGGCCGCCGTCGCGATCCAGACCGCATAGACGAGGCCATGCGAGACATGCACGAGCACGACGCCCGGCACGGTGCCGTTCAGCCCGATCTCGTAGAAGATGCGCGCCACGTTCACATAGACGGTGAGGTTGGGAAAGGCCTGCGGAATGAGGAAGGCGAGAAGGATGAGGCTTCTCGCCGGCAGTTTCAGCCGCGCCAGCGCATAGCCCGAAGGAATGGCCAGAAGAAGTGAGACGATCACCGTCAGCACCGCCACCAGCAGCGAGTTGAAAAGCGAATCCAGCGCGCCGCCGCGCGGGGCAAAGACCTTTTCCCAGGAGCTGAAGCCATATTGCAGCGGCAGGCTATGGGGAAAATACCATTTCTCGGCAACCGTCCAGAGCAGCATGTTGAACAGCGGGCCGAAGATGAAGAAGGCCATCAGGCCGAAAATGATGCCGCGCGGCACCCACCAGAGGACTGCCAGACGGTCGGAGAAGCGCATCCTGTTACCCGTGGTCTCGGTGTTGCCCGTTGCTGCAGCGGGGGAGAGGGAGAGCGTCATGCGCGTTCTTTCATGCTGGCGCGCAGGTAGATCCATGCGACGGAGGAGGCGAGCACCAGGGAGACGATGCCGAGCGCATTGGCGACGCCGTAATCACCGTAGGAATTGACGCGGAAGGCGATATCGGCGGTCAGCATGGTCGGAGACTGGGCATTGATCATCAGCGGCACGGAGAGAACCGACATCATGGTCACGAAAGAGAGGACGAGGCCGACGGTCAGCGTCATCGCCACCTGCGGCACGATGATCTCGATGAGAACCCTAAGCCGCGAGGCGCCGAGATTGCGGGCCGCCTCGATCGTATCGCGGTTGAGCGAGGCCATGGCGCCGGAGACGAGCAGCGCCACGAAAGGCGTCTGCTTCCAGACGAAGGCAATGACGATGCCGCGCCAGTCGAGAAGGCTCACGGCATCGAGCGGCGTTGTTAGCCCGAGTTCGATCGCGACATTGTTCATCATGCCGTTCTTGGCCAGAAATGTCCGCAGGATCTGGCCGACGACGATGAAGGGGATGAACATCGGCCAGCGATAGAGAAATTTCAGGATGGCGACGGCGCGCGGGTGTTCGCCGAGCGTCAGATAGCCGCCGATCGCGATGGAGGCCGCGCCGATCAGGATGGTCGAGAGACCGGTAATCAGCAGCGTGAAGACGATATCCTGCGTGTAGAGCTCAAAGGTCTTGGTGAAATTGCCGAGGCCGAAAGCGCCATCCACCTTGAAGGCGCCGACTGCCGACAGGATGAGCGGGATGATGAAGAGGACGATGATCACCAGAAGCGCCGGCAGGACGAGGAGGAGACCGAGGAGACGTTTCGACGACATGGATTTCGCGCTCAAAGGGTCGGCTCTGCCAACCGGCTTTTCGGATTTTTGCCCGATCGGCAGCCGGTCCCTTCTCCCCCGCGTTCGGGGGAGAAGGGGAAGTGTCGGGCGATGAGCCTGATTACTTGACCTGCTTTTCGTAGGCTTCGAGGATCGCGTTATTGTAGGGCGCGATCGGGAAGGGCTTGCCCTTGTCGGCAAGATCCTTCGGGGTGATGTCGACGAAGAGCTTGTCCCAGGTGGCCTGGTCGAGTTCGGCCTTCACCTTGTCGGCGTCGATGCCCGGATACCAGTTGAAGCGCTTGACGATGCCTTCGGCCTGAACCTTGGGGCTGGTTGCGAGAGCGACGAACTTTTCGGCAAGCGCCTTGTGGGCGGTCTTTTCCGGGATGACATAGTGCATCGGCTGGCCGGGCATGCCCGGGGCGGCAGAACCAGCTTCATCGTCGCGGCAGCTGGCCGCTGGCCTGCCAGGAATAGAACATGTCGACCCAGACCGGGCCCATGGCGATTTCACCGCGGGCAAGCATGTCGAGCGTGCCGGCATTGCCGGGGGTCAGCGTGGCGTTCTTGTTGAACTCGTTCAAGCTCTTGAACGCCGCATCCCACTTCTTCGTCTCTTCTTCCTTGAAGGGGCCGTTCATCAGGATATTGGCATCGCCGCCGCCGAAGGCGTAGATCCAGCCCATGACGAAGCTGCGCCCGAGGCGCCGCCCTTGATGCCGTTATAGCCGAACTGCTTGGGATGCGCCTTCACCCAATCCGCCAGTTCCGCATAGGACTTTGGCGGGGTCTTGATGAGATCCGGGTTATAGGCAATCGCCGTCTGGCTGTTGAACATCGGCATGACATAGCCATCGACATCGGTGCCGAGCGCCATCCTGGCATTGGCGCGGGTGACGAGCTTGCCGGTGTCGATATCGGCGCGGTACTTTTCGAGATAGTGCTTCGTCACCATCGGACCGACGAATTTTTCGTGGACCACGGCGACGTCGACATCCCAGGTCTTGGCATTGGCGGCGGCCTGCGCATCGAAGCGCTCAAGGATTTTCTGCGAGCCGGAATCGCCGGGACCGGTGCCGACGGCGCGAACCGTGTCGCCCGGATAGGTCTTTTCGAAGAGCGGGCCGAGATACTGGTTGATGTAGTCAACCATGTTCTGGTCGCCAGCAGTCGCGACCGTCAGTTCTTCGGCGTGAAGCGGAAGGGCTGCGAAGGCGAGGGCAAAGGCTGCGTAGGACAGTCTTTTCATGGAACGGATCTCCGTTGCGAGATATCGATGGACGACAAAGGATCAGGCAGTCACTTTCACGGGTTCAGCCCGCGAAATCGGTGCGGCCGGTGCTGTGTCTGGTGCCGTTTCTGGCGCACTGGCGGCTGACGAATTGAAGAGAAAGAGGGCGTGGGCGGGCACATGGACCTTGACCGCATCGCCGGGCTGAAAGGCGCAATCGGCATCTGCCATGATCTCCGCATCGCCAAGGCGCACGACATGGCGCCAGTCACCGCCCGGATAGCTGACCGCCAGAACCTTGCCGGCGAAGACGGCGCCTGCAGCGGTGTCATCGATGGCTTCACCCTCAGCAAAGAGACGGGCGGCTTCCGGCCTGAAGCGGGCTTCTACCGGGCCTGAGACGAGCGGCCTGCCATCAAGCGGGAGACGGCATTCGGCATTGGCCTCACCGGCTGAGAGCGCGAAATCCTCTCCTTCCGGGCGGCCGGAGAGATGGAGAAGATTTTCCGCGCCCATGAAGGCCGCGACGAAGGCAGAGGCCGGTCGGTTATAGACCTCTTCCGGCGAGCCCTGCTGGGCGATGCGCCCCTTGTCGAGAATGACGATCCGGTCGGCCATGACCATGGCCTCCTCGCGGTCATGGGTGACATGGATGGCGGTGATGCCGAGGCGCTTTTGCAGCGCGCGCAATTCGTGGCGAACCGTCAGGCGGATGCGGGCATCGAGATTGGAGAGCGGCTCATCGAGAAGCAGGATTTCCGGATCGATGGCGAGCGCCCGTCCGAGTGCGACGCGCTGGCGCTGGCCACCGGAAAGGGCCGCGGGCTTGCGATCGCCCAGACCTTCGAGGCCGAGAAGCTGCTGCATGGCCGAGACGCGCGCGGCGATCTCGGCACGCCGCACGCCGCGCAGTTTCAGACCGTAGGCTATGTTTTGCGAGACAGTCATATGCGGCCAGAGCGCATAGGACTGGAAGACCAGCGCCATGCCGCGCTTATCCGGAGAGAGCCGCGTCACATCGCGAGCGGCGACGGACACATCACCGGCCGAGGGCGCCATAAAGCCGGCAATCAGCCGCAGAAGCGTGGTCTTGCCGCAGCCCGACGAGCCCAGAAGCGCGACGAACTCGCCCTTTTCGATCGACAGATCGATATCGCTCAGGACCTGATTGGCCCCATAGCGGCTGGCAATGCCCCGCAGTTCCAGAAACCCTTGTCCGCTCATCAATCCCCCAGATTGCACGGGTGTGCAAATTCTCTGGCGGTTTCATAGCGCGCGATTTTTACAGGCGCGTGACAGCGGAATTTTTCTCTGCCGGGGAGTTAAGGCGGGCGGTTCTATCTGCCCTTTGCGAGCCACGTCAGAGCGGCACGACCATGGGCGTGCCGGTGACGGGATCCGCTATGATACGGGCCGCAAGGCCGAAGGCCGTCTGCAGATGCCCGGCCGTCAGCACCGTATCCGGCACGCCTTCCGCGACCAGACCTTTCGGCCCCAGAAGAACCAGATGGTCGGAGAAGCGGGCTGCCAGATTGAGGTCATGCAGGACGGAAATTACCGTCGTGCCCGCCTCGCGGTTGCGGCGTTTCAGAAGCGCCAGAACCTCGATCTGATGCGGAAGGTCGAGCCAGGTGGTGGGCTCGTCGAGAAGGAGAAGCGGGGTCGCCTGTGCAAGAACGAGCGCGATCCAGGCGCGCTGGCGCTGCCCGCCCGACAGTTCCGAGAGCGGGCGATCGGCCAGGTCCGTCATGCCGACAGCCGTCAGCGCATCGTCGCAGGCCTTCGCATCTGCATCGCTCCAGGGCGCCAGAAAGGCGCGCCAGGGTGCACGGCCACGCCGCGCCAGATCTGCCACCGTTATGCCTTCCGGTGCCAGCGGCGCCTGCGGCAGGATGGAAAGGCGGCGGGCGAGCGCACGGGTGTTCTGCCGGTGGACATCTTCGCCCCCGAGCGTCACCGTGCCTTCGAGCGGCGCGATGAGACGCGCCAGCGCCTTTAGAAGCGTGGACTTGCCGCAGCCGTTCGGCCCGAGGATGGACGTGACCTTGCCGGCGGGGAGCGTCAGCGACAGGCGATCGATGACCTTGCGGTCCTGATAGCCGAGCGACAAGTTGTTCACCGACAGGGTCATGCCCGTGTTGTCGCCTTCGCCGTGATGACCGGCCTCAAATCGAACGGGATCGCTCACAATTCGCCTCTTTCCATTTCGCGGGAGAGCCGCCACAGGAGATAGGGTGCTCCCAGAATGCCGGTCATGACACCGATCGGCAATTGGACACCGGGAATGGCCGCCCGCGCCGCCAGATCGGCCAGAACCATGATCAGGCGCCGGAAAGGGCTGCTGCCGCAAAGCGCGTGCCGGGCTCCCTTGCCCGCGTCAGCCCGATGCCGAGGGGAGCCGCCATCAGGGCGACGAAGGGCACCGGCCCGGCGACGGCCACCGCAACGGTTGCCAGAAGCACGCCCACTGTAATGATTGCCCAGCGCGCCGGATCGACCCTGAGGCCGAGGCCGGTTGCCAGATCGCGGCCAAGCTCGATCAGCTTGAAGGCCGGCAGAAGAACGGCGAGAAGAACGGCGAGAATGGCGGAAAGCCCCCAGACCTGCGTCGCATGGCTCCAGTTGCGGGCAGCAAGGGAGCCCGTCAGCCAGCGCTGCGCCTCGCCGGCCTCGCTGACCGGAAGATTGATGCTGATGAAGGAGGCGATTGCCGCAGCGGTAAAGCCGACACCAAGCCCCACGAGAATGAGAACCATGCCGGAAGCGGATGTCCCGGCTTATGCGCAAGGGCTGCGACCAGAATGGCGGCGCAAGCCCGCCCGCCGCTGCCACCAGCGGCATGGGAAGTGTCAGCCCGAGCGAGATTGCCACAAGGACCGCAAGGCCCGCACCGGCATTGAAGCCCATCACGTCAGGAGCGGCCAGAGGGTTTCGGAGGAGCGTCTGGAAGATCGCGCCGGCAAGGCCGAAGGCTGCCCCTGCGCCAAGCGCGGTTGCGATGCGCGGCCCGCGGATGACGCGCAGGGTGAGACCGCCGGGCCCCTGCCCCGTCATCAGGCCCTGCCACAGTTTTGCGGCGTGATCCAGACATCGCCGATCATCAGCGAGAGGATGATTGCCAGGAAAAGCGCTGCGGCGAGAAAGACAAAGCCCTTCATGCCGGGGCTCCCTGCCGCATGCGCCTTGCAATGAAGACGAAGACCGGGCCGCCGATGACAGCGGTCATCACGCCGGCACGCACTTCGCCCGGTGGCAGGACCAGTCGCCCGACCGTATCGGCAACGAGAAGAATGATCGCGCCGATCAGGGCCGATGCGACGAGTTCAAGCCCGAGCCGGTGGCCGGACAGGCGGCGGGCGAGCGGCGGCACCATCAGGCCGAGAAAGCCGATCGGCCCGGCTATCGCAACAGCCGCGCCCATCAGAAGGGTCACGGCCAGAAGCGCCCCACCCTGCGCCTGCCAGAGGCGTGTGCCGAGCGCGCGAAAGGCCCGTGCCGAGCGACAGGGTTTCCAGAAGCGGCGCCATGGCGAGCGCCAGACCGGCACCAAAGGCGGCGACAATCGTCATCGGCAGAAGCGGCCTCTGGCCGGCCTCCGACAGCGAACCCGCCACCCAGAAACGGAAGACATCCAGCGCATCGCTTCTGACCAGAACAACGGCAGAGACAAGCGAGAGGAGGAGCGCATGGAGCGCTGCACCAGCAAGCGTCAGGCGCACCGGCCCGACATCGCCGCGAAGGCCGCCGCCCAGCGCAAAGACGGCAGCAGAGGCGATCGCCGCCCCCGGAAAGGCGAGCATGGAAAGAAAGCCGCTATCACTTGCGCCGAGAAGAAGCGATCCGAAGACGACCGCGAAGGCCGCGCCGGACCCAACGCCGAGCAGGCCGGGATCGGCGAGCGGATTGCGGGTGAGCGCCTGCATGATGGAGCCGGCAAGCCCCAGTGCCGCGCCCGCCACAAGCCCCGCCCAGAGGCGTGGAAGGCGGATATCGATGACGGTCACATGGAGCGGATCGGACGGGTCATAGGCCGTGACAGCCTGCCAGATCTCCGCCGGCGAGACGGTGCGCACGCCGGCCCCGAGCGAGGCGAGCATGGCAAGGAAGAGAAGACCGGAGAGGATTGCAGCAAGCGGCCAGACGGATCTTGTCACGGTGCCAGACCGGCCTTTACCGCTGAGGGCACCGGCGTTTGCGGATTGCCATCCATGGCGGCCGCAATTTCCGGTTCGAGAAGTTTTAGCGCATAGGGGAGCGAAAGGACGCTGCCATAGGACATGGCGGCGCCGATCAGCGGGCCGGCCAGAACCTCGCGGCCTTCGCGATGGGCCTTCATCAGCTTGCGCATCGGCATGGCGGCAAGATCAGTGACCTGCTCGCTCGATGAAATCCAGATGACGAGATCAGCATCCAGTGCCGTCAGGTCTTCGGGGGAGAGTTTGACGTAGAAACTGTCGCCGGAAAGCTTCTTCATGCCTTCGGTCGGGAGAAGGCCGAGTTCGGTCAGCAGCCGGCCGCGGGTGTCCGTCGTGGTGAAGAAACCGCTGTCGCCACCGAAGTGATAGGCGGCAGCTGCCGTCTTTCCCTGCCATTCGGGATGGCGCGCCTTGGTATCGGCGAAGGCCTTGCGGGTGTCGGCCACCAGCTTTGCCGCCTCATCGCTCTTGCCGAGGGCGCGGCCGAGCATGGTGGTGATTTCGTCCCAGGCGACATTATAGGGTGCACGGCCCTTGGGGTGCATCAGGACAGGCGCGACCTGGGAGAGAAGCGCATATTCATCCTGCGAAATGCCCGATCCGACGCCGACGATCAGGTCCGGCTCGAGGGCGGCGACGGTTTCGGCCGAGACTTCGCCCTTGATGATGGTGGGATTGGCACCGCCAATCAGCGGTTCAGCCCAGGGGCCTGTCGCGTGCGGCGTGTCGCCGAACCAGTAGCGGATGGCGAGCGGCACGGTCCCGAGCGCCAGAAGCGGATCCTGCGTCGTGTAGCCGATCGAGACGACCCGGCGGGCGGGGCCCTTGAGGACGGTGGTACCGAAGGCATGGTCGAAGACGATCTCGTCTGCCTCTGCCGCTCTTGCAATGCCGGGAGTGGCGATAAAGGGGCTGCGAGCGTCGCTGCCGCGCCGGCGAGGACATACCGTCGGGTGAGGCTTTCCATCGATGGCGATGCTTGCACCAATGCCGGGCGTTTCTGCGCCATGGGGAAATCTCCGCTTCAAATGCGGATGCTTACTCGCAAACATGAGCAGTGGTGTCAACATAACATGGGAATGGGAAGCAATCCCGCCCGGCCGGTTTCTTCCGGACCATACGGCAGAAACGCCAAAACCCGCTTTTGCGGCTGAACATGTTGATTGTGTGCTGTGAATGTTTTGGAAGATTTGGTTGCGGGGGCAGGATTTGAACCTGCGGCCTTCAGGTTATGAGCCTGACGAGCTACCGGGCTGCTCCACCCCGCGT